>NZ_PXZO01000057.1 GCF_003013475.1 Brevibacillus porteri | reverse complement strand
ATTCTAAGGGGTGCACTTCAGTAAAAGAACCGGGGGCTTTTCTTATTGGTGGTAAACGTTCAATTCAATTAATAAACATTTTAGTTTACAAAGTATGAAATTATCAGTACAATCATAATAGTGAGATGATTTAATAGTCGACGGAGGTTTTCTTACAAAGGAGTTGTCTGCATGAGAGAAGTATTTGCCTACGCACCATTTCGAAAGCTGTTCTTTTCCAATCTGTTCTCCGGGTTTGGGCAAGGCATGACGATGATCGGGATTGCTTGGTTCCTCGTGGAAACGACAGGCTCTGCTCAACTTTTGGGCTCCACCATGTTTACTTCTGCGGTACTGATGTTTTTCATCGGGCCGTATATCGGGACTCTCATCGATCGTTATTCCCGCAAAAAAATGCTGCTGGTAGAAAACTTGATCGGATTTGGCGTGCTTGGCGTGCTTGCGATCTGGGGCTTTTTCGGAGAGTACACCGAGTGGATGCTGATTGTTATCTATTTGACGACGACTTTTATGTACCAAATTCATTACCCGACGCAGTCCGCACTGGTTCAGGAGACGTTTGAGCCCAAGCATTACAACAGCATCAATAGTCTGCTCGAGATCGAAGGACAGACTGCATCTGTTCTTGCTGGCGCGTTTGCAGGGATTTTGCTTAGCTCCTACGGGCTGCATGTGGTGATTATTTTCAATGCGATTACCTACTTGTTCGCTTTTACCTTGCTGTCTACCATGACGTATACCTTCACGCTGGAAAAAGAAGCGAAGCAAAGCCAGGGTGTCGCTTGGACGGGGCAGCTGATGGAAAGCTGGCGGTACATTCGGCAAAAGAAAGGATTCCTGCTGTTTGGCATATCGGCACTCATGCCCTTCATTGCTGTTATGGCGACGAACTTATTGAAGCCTGTTTACATAAGCCAAACGCTGCAGGAGGGTGTCTCGGTTTATTCGCTAGGTGAAGTCACGTATGCACTGGGGGCCGTGGCGGCAGGTTTACTCGTTGCGATCGTCGTTCGCAAGATGGGGCAGCTGGTAGCCATGATCGTCAATACGTTGTTGTTCGCGATTGCCATTGTTGTCATGGTTGCTTTGCCGTATGGCTGGGCATTAATTGCGGCGTACACGTTTTACGGGTGGAGTAACGCTTCCGTGCGCTTGATTCGGCAATCGCTCTATATGACAGTTGTGCCGAAGCATCAGATGGGGCGGGTGATGAGCTTTTTCAACTCAATCGGAATGATGATGCGTTTGGTCCTTATTGGTTTATTTACGGCTATGATCGATTACACGGGGGCAGGAATCGGGTACTTGGTATTGGCGGGTCTGCTGTTGCTTGCGGCGATCGGGATTGCTGCTACCATGAGATACCTGCTGGCTGATGCCAAAGCGGAGGCGGCGGTTGCCACACCAGAGCGATGAAGGGTAGAATGTAGGGATAAATGGGAAGCGAAAGAAAGTGGAGTGTGGAAGCAGCATGCAAGACATACAAGTGAAATTGACGGCACGGCATCATGTCGAAGGCAACTGGGAAGAAACGACCCACAGCTATGAAGGCAAGCGCGTACAAAAAGCATCCGCGTGGTACTTGACCTACAAAGAGCAGATGGAAGGAGTAGGCGAAGTAAGCACGACACTGAAGCTAACAGATACGTCCATTACGCTGGTTCGTCAGGGCGGAGTTTCAACCAGACAGCAATTCGAAAAAGGAGCCAGCACCCATTCTACCTATCAAAGTCCCTATGGTCCGTTTGCAATGGAGACGCATACAAACAAACTGCGAATCCGCTACGAAGCAGAGGTTCCTGTACAGGTAGAAATCGCGTACCAGCTATGGATGAATGAGCAGTATGCTGGTGAGCATGAGCTGAAAATAGAGCTAGGAAAATAAGCCGCCCTTTGCAAGGGCGGTTTTTTGCACGTACAATAGGATTACTTGCGGCTGAAGTGAAAGGGGGATACAGCATGTTTGTACTCACAAATGGACTAATAGCCGGTCTGGGTCTTGCTGCTTTTTTGGCGCTCGGAGATGGTTTGTTTGATACCAATACCTTTCCCGTTTTAATTGATGTCAGCTATGTGCCGGGCATGGAAAACCTGCCCTCTATTGTAGAACTATTGATTCATCTGCTGATTAGTGTGATCGTCGCCTTTTTTCTCATGCACTTTTACCCGCGGGAAAGAAAAGCCCGATCGGTACGATACTTGCTGTACTGGATGCTCGGTTTTTCTGTCGCGTTTTTCCCATTTAGCCTGTTGAGTCAATCCGCGATGAGTTTGACAGCATTTTTCATCTGGGTATTGGGACATTTATTGTATACCGCAATGCTTGCCATTCAGGTAGCGCGTAATCGATAACCTTGTAAAAGTGCCGAATATTCGGCGAAGTGATGGTTTTTTGGCAGCATGGATGGAAGGAAGGAGTGAAAGCCAGGATGCCGTTGTCAGATACGGTAGAAATGTTGCAGGCGATCTTGGGCGCTATCGATGAAGGAATTCACGTTGTGGATGCTAATGGCATTACGATTTTCTACAATCACGTCGCAGCCAAGCTCGATGGGCTGACCTCAGAAGAGGTGTTGGGGAAGCCATTGTTGGAGGTTTTTCCTTCGCTTGATCGACAGTCGAGTACCCTGCTTCGTGTCATCGATAGTGGCGAATCAATCTACAACCAGACACAGACATATAAGAACTGGAAGGGAATGCGTGTGGAGACAATCAACACGACACTCCCCGTGAGAGTAGGCAAACGGTTAGTCGGGGCAGTTGAAGTGGCGAAGGATATCGGCAAGCTAAAAGAACTGTCGGAGCGCTTGGTCGATCTTCAGGCCAAGATTAGTAAGCCGAAACGGACAAAACGCTCGGTAGATGAAACGACTTTCCATTTCGAAGACATTTTGACGATGAGTGAAAAAATGAAACGCCTCAAAGAGCGCGCTCGAAAAGCTGCGCGTACAACTTCTCCCGTGTTGATATACGGCGAAACCGGGACGGGAAAAGAACTGTTTGTCCAATCCATTCACCATGCGTCTGTCCGCAGCAGTAAGCCATTCATCGCGCAAAACTGTGCCGCACTGCCCGCCGCGCTGCTCGAAAGCTTGCTGTTTGGCACGACAAAAGGAAGCTTCACAGGAGCCGATGATCGGCCAGGGTTATTCGAGCTGGCGGACGGTGGTACTCTATTTCTGGATGAACTGAACAGCATGCCGCTCGATTTGCAAGCAAAGCTGCTGCGAGTCCTCCAGGACGGTCAGATCAGACGGATCGGCGGGAGCCAGTCGACCAAAGTGGATGTACGAGTAATCGCCGCAGTCAACGAAGCACCACAGTCACTCGTGGAGAGAGGAATCATGCGAACCGACCTGTATTACCGGATCAACGTCGTCTCTTTTGAGCTGCCGCCATTGCGCGAGCGCAGAGAAGATGTGGATATGCTGATCGATCATTTCTTGCAAAAGTTCAACGGGATCTTCGGTATGAATGTGCGTGGAATCAGCGGTGAAGTGGCTAGTTTGTTTGCTGCGTATGATTGGCCGGGAAACGTACGTGAACTGGAACATGTCATAGAAGCAGCCATGAATATGGTGGAGTCGGACATCATTTTGTTGGACCATCTTCCGGCTCATTTGCTGGAACGCTCGCCGTCTGAGAAAAATGAAGCACCTATTTCGGCACAACTTTTATCAAAGGAAGGCTGTACGCTGCCCGAGATTTTGCGTGAGGTAGAGGAAAAGGTGATCAAAGATGCGATGCAGCAAACGGACGGCAATGTACTTCGTGCTGCCAAACTCTTGGGCATCCCCAGACAGACACTGCAATACAAGCTCTCGCAGCGGATGATCCCTCCCTGTTGATTGCCGAAAATTCGGCAGACTCGCGAAGGATCAAATGGATAAGAAGCTCACGAAACGCTCTATTCCTTATTTTCTAAATCTTTTGATTTGTTGGCATGGCACTTGCATCTCTTGTTGGTTGAGTGAAACGAAGAGGTTCACCATAAGACGAGGGGAGACGGGATGCACATGACAGTAGCGACAAAACGCGATTGGCGTTCGATAGAACTTTGGAAGGATGTCACGGACGAGCAATGGAATGACTGGATGTGGCAGCTTACGCACACCATCAAGACGGTCGATGATTTGAAGCAGGTAATCAACCTGACACCGGAAGAGGAAGAGGGCGTACGTATTTCTACGCAAACCATTCCACTCAATATCACACCGTACTATGCTCATCTGATGGATCCAGACGATCCAAGCGATCCGGTTCGCATGCAGTCTGTACCTTTGTCCTCTGAGATGGTTCGTACCAAATACGACATGGAAGACCCACTCCACGAGGATACCGATTCTCCTGTACCTGGTCTGACACATCGTTATCCAGATCGCGTGCTTTTCCTGGTGACGAACCAATGCTCCATGTATTGCCGTTACTGTACGCGCCGTCGCTTTTCCGGCCAGATCGGTATGGGCGTACCAAAGAAACAGCTGGATGCCTGTATCGATTACATCCGCTCAAGACCAGAAGTCCGCGATGTACTGCTCTCCGGTGGAGACGGTTTGTTGATCAATGACCGTGTATTGGAATACATCATCAGCAGCCTGCGCGACATCCCGCATGTTGAAATTATTCGGATCGGTACGCGTGCACCCGTTGTATTCCCGCAGCGCATTACCGAAAACCTGTGCAATATCCTGAAAAAATACCATCCAGTTTGGCTCAATACACACTTTAACCATCCGAAAGAAATTACACCGGAAGCGAAGCTAGCTTGCGAAATGCTCGCCAACGCTGGTGTTCCGCTCGGCAACCAAGCAGTTATTTTGGCTGGTATCAACGATTGTGCGAATACGATGAAAAAGCTGGTGCAGGACCTGGTCAAAATCCGCGTTCGCCCGTATTACATCTATCAATGCGACCTGTCAGAGGGAATCGGACACTTCCGCGCGCCTGTCAGCAAAGGGATCGAAATCATTGAGCACCTGCGCGGCCATACTTCCGGCTATGCAGTTCCGACCTTTGTAGTAGACGCTCCACACGGCGGAGGCAAAATTCCAGTTAGTCCGAACTACATCATCTCGCAAGCATCTGATAAAGTTGTGCTGCGTAATTTTGAAGGCGTTATCACGTCCTATCCAGAGCCGAAGCAATACCACGAGCACGACGAGGAAAACTGCGAATACTGCAAGGCTGCAAAAGGCAAAGCGGTTGGTATCGCAGCACTCATGCAAGACGAGGTAGACAATCTGGAGCCGACTGATCTGCCGCGTAACAAGCGCATCAAAGCAACCAAGGTCAAATCACTCGCAGATGTACGGTCAGAGCAAAAGGCCAAGAAAGACCAACCTACTGCCGAGACGAAGGAAGCCTCAGGAAAATAAACATGATCAACAGCTACCCGTATGAAGGTAGCTGTTTCTTTTTTTTCGTAAGAATATTTCCAACTCTTCGAAGAGGATGGATGATTCGCAACTTGTGTGATAAGATCGAGTTGTACTCATTATGAGCGGTCGCTCAGTATCGTTGCATTTTTCGAAAAAAATAAACGAACTGACTGAATACTCATTCATTTATTTCCATGATTCTGATAAGATAGAAAAAAACGATTTTCACGTCCAAAGACAAACTCGCAATAGAGGGGAGTAGAAAACATGCTGGCACTCATTAATTTGATCGCCTTTTTCCTGGTTCTCGCTTACGGGCTGTATTTAGCCGGGCATGTCGTGTACAGCAGATACTTGTTTATCAAGCTGGGGAAAAAGCCGGATGTGAAAAATGACTTTGGGGCACGCATCAATCTGATGCTGGACAACGTCATTTTCCACAAGAAGCTGTTGAAGGACAAAAAGAGCGGCGTGATGCACGTTGTGATGTTTTACGGCTTTATCACCCTGCAATTCGGAGCCATCGAGCTGGTTATCAAAGGGCTTTCGAAAGGCTACGAGCTTCCTTTTGGTAGCGCCCACAAATACTTCTCTGTCATGCAAGAGATCACCACGTTTCTCATTTTGGCTGCGGTCGGCTACGCTTTTTACCGCCGCTATATCGAAAAGCTCAAGCGTCTGAAGCGCGGCTTCAAATCGGGGATCGTCCTCTTGCTGATTTCCTCCCTGATGGCGACTGTGCTGTTCTCGCTCGCTTTTGAACAAATTTGGCTCGGACATGAGCCATCGGCGTTCGCTCCGATCTCATCTGTTTTCGCGATCGTACTCTCTGCGATTGGAGTAGGGACAACTGGTGCAGTGGTAGGCTTTTACGTTTTCTGGTGGCTACATCTGATCATCCTGCTCGGTTTCGCGGTGTATGTGCCGCAGTCCAAGCACGCGCATTTGCTGTTTGCTCCTGTCAACGTGTGGTTCAAGAAGCTGGACCCGCCAGGTAAGCTGACCAGCATCAACTTCGAGGACGAGACGCAGGAAGAATTTGGTGTCGGCAAAATCGAGGATTTTACGCAAACGCAGCTCATCGACCTGTACGCTTGTGTGGAGTGTGGTCGCTGCACGAATATGTGCCCGGCCTCTGGAACGGGAAAAATGCTCTCCCCAATGGATTTGATTACGAAAATGCGCGACCATTTGACCGAAAAAGGTGCGTCGGTGACATCGCGTACACCATGGATGCCTAACTTCGCCTTTTCGCAGACGACTGCCAACCAGATTGCAATCCAAGCATCTGAAGTAGCGGCGACAGCGGAAGGAGCAACTGCAGTCTATGAGAAAAGCTTGATCGGCGATGTCATTACCGAGCAGGAGCTGTGGGCTTGTACGACCTGTCGCAACTGTGAAGACCAATGCCCGGTGATGAACGAGCACGTAGATAAAATCATCGATATGCGCCGCTACTTGGTCATGACAGAAGGCAGCATGCCAGCAGAAGCGCAGCGCGCCTTGAACAATATCGAGCGTCAGGGCAACCCGTGGGGAATTAACCGCAAAGACCGGACGAAATGGATTGAAGGTCTGAACGGTGAGTACGAGGTGCCAACTGTGAAGCAGGTCGAAGAATTCGAGTACTTGTTCTGGGTAGGCTCGATGGGATCATTTGACTTGCGTAGCCAAAAAATCTCGCAGGCATTTGTGAAGCTCATGCACGAAGCGGGTGTGAAGTTCGCCATTTTGGGCAACGAGGAAAAGAACTCTGGCGATACGGCCCGCCGTATTGGTAACGAGTTCTTGTTCCAGCAGCTCGCCCAAGAAAATATTGCCTTGTTTGAAGCGTATGAAGTGAAAAAAATCGTCACCTGCGACCCGCACGCGTTCAATACGTTTAAGAACGAATATCCGGAGTTTGGATTGAATGCAGAGGTGTACCACCACTCCGAGCTGTTGGCGGAGTGGGTGAAGGAAGGCAAATTGAAGCCAACCAGGGAAGTCAAGGAACGCATCACCTACCACGATTCCTGCTACCTGGGCCGCTACAACGAAATTTACGACAAGCCACGTGTAATTCTCGAAGCCATTCCTGGTGTAGAGGTGGTCGAGATGAAGCGCAGCGGCTGCGACAGTATGTGCTGTGGAGCGGGCGGCGGCTTGATGTGGATGGAGGAACATGAGGGCTCTCGTGTGAACGTTACACGTACGGAGCAAGCTCTGGAGGTCAAACCGACGGAAATCGCCAGTGCATGCCCATACTGCCTGACGATGATGAACGACGGAATTAAGACCAAAGAGCAGGAAGATCACGTCAAAACACGCGACGTCGCGGAAATTCTCGCAGACGCCATCTAGGTTCATACCATGCGCAAGTCTCGTACTGATCAAGCGACGAGGCTTGCGCATTATTTTTTTGCAAAAAACTGTAAGATAGAGGAGCCAGCTGAATCTAAAGGAATGGGAAGGGAGTGAGGAAGCTGGAGCTTGCAGAGAAAGGCTTAACCAAAACAAAAGAGGCATTATTTGATGAATTGATCCGGCACTATTTGAAAAAGGTGCTGCGCCTCGTGTATTTGATGGTCAAGGACCGCAGCTTGGCTGAGGATATCACACAGGAAGTGTTCCTGATAGCTTACAAAAACTTGGGGAAATTCCGCCAAGAGAGCTCGATGCAAACATGGGTGTACCGAATTGCCGTCAACGAAGCGAAAAAACATCTGCGCTCGTGGTCGTTCCGGCACCTGTTCTTCAAACCGGAAGTGGACATAGAGGTAGTCGAGGGAGCAGAGTCGGCCGTCTTGCAAAATGACCTTCGCGCCCGTTTTGCCCATCTCGTCATGAAGCTGCCGCATAGCTATCGTCAATTGATTGTCCTTCACTACTACGAGGAGTTGTCCGTAGAGGAGATCGCGGTCATTTTGGACACGTCCGCAGGAGCGATTTATACGAAAATGCACCGCGCACGCCAGAAGCTCAAAGCGCTCCTGGAAAAGGAGGGGATCGAATGAACCTGGATAAATTGCTGGAGGAATTCAAGGAAACGGCTGACCGGACACTGTTGCGCGGAATGGACGATACGACTGGCTTGGAGGAGCGGATTCGCATGAATATCGAGAAGAAAGGCAAGAAAAGGTTTCGTTTCATCTACCCTGTAAGCGCAGCACTTGTTGCGGTTGTGCTTGTCATTGGGTTTGCCCCTTATTTGCTGCAAAAGGAAAGCACGAGTACACATACGCCGAACGGAACGTCTGCTGAGCCAGGTACCCATCAAAAGCCCGATCCAAAGGCTCACCCAGCTTCTGATGATCAGGTGATTATGGGAACGGTAGATGAGATCATCGATGTCTTGCGTGTTGGGATGACACAAGACCAAATCAAAGCCAAGATTTCGTTCCCTTACACAGTTGTAGACAATTATGGCGGAAGCGGGGACGATGGCACAGAAGAGTACTGGGGCTATTCGATTCTCGCAAAAGAAGGATATCAGCGAAAAGACTGGACAATGATCGAGACGGAGGCTCTGCTAAAAAGAGACGTGGGCTTGGAGATGTTAGTTGGATGGAAGGATAAAAAGCTTCATTGGTATACCGTAAGCTATGTCCAAGGCAAAGACGTCTATCTTCTCAAACTGAACAGCAACGGGACCATCCAAGAAGATATTGTGGATTTGAGCCAAGGCGGTACCGGGAGTCCTGCCGCTTCGTCCATATTCGATTTAAAGCCGGAGGAAGAAGATCGCTATTTCAATTACATGTATGAGAAAAAGGATGAGCTATTACGTGGGCTGTCTCCGATTGACATCGTGAAGCTCTATGTAAGAGCAGTGCAAGATGGACAGCTCGAAATGCAGTACGCCTTGCGTATCGTGGATGAAGGCGTGGAGAAGCCGACATTCGAGCAATATTTGAAAGAAGTGAAGAAAGATCCAGTTGGAGAACGAAATTTCTGGAGAAGTAATAAAAAAATGATGGAGCTGGGGAGCAAAATGTGGGTTGAACATAAAGACGACGAAACAATTGTCTGGATTGAGTACAAGGATAGTGGCCCCGATAAAACCGGATATATTATGCGGCAAGATGACCAGGGCATCTGGAAAGTAAGATGGAGACCGTAGCAGTAGCAACAACAGCCTGACTCTCCCAAAAGTCAGGCTGCTCTTTTTTTCATTATTGATTGACTATTCGTACGGAAGACGGCAAAATAAAAGTATGCAAAATGAACGAACGCTCGATCGGTTTAGTCTTTGTTGATGTGAAACATCATCCGAATGGAGGTCATTCGATGAAAACGGTCATTGTAGGGGCAGTGCGTACCCCATTTGGTAAGTTTGGTGGAGCTTTGAAAGCGCTATCGGCAGTAGAGCTCGGTTCCATTGTAATCAAGGAAGCGGTAGAGCGCGCTGGCATTTCCGGCGATCAGGTGGACGAAGTAATCATGGGTATGGTCTTGCAGGCAGGTGCGGGTCAGGTACCCTCACGCCAGGCGGCTCGTAAGGCTGGTTTGCCATGGAATGTAGCGAGCGAGACGATTAACAAGGTATGTGCGTCCGGGATGCGTGCAGTGACGTTGGGGGACCAGATCATTCGCGCAGGAGATGGAGAAATCATCGTCGCTGGCGGCATGGAGAGCATGAGCAACGCACCGTACGCTCTGCCGGATGCACGCAACGGGATGAGGATGGGAGATGCGACGGTTCGCGATCTCATGATGTATGACGGCCTCACTTGCCCGTTTCATCAAGTGGCGATGGCTGTGCACGGCAGCAATGTGGCAGAAGAGAACGGGATTACGCGAGAAGAGCAGGATGCATGGGCACTGCGCAGTCAGCAGAGAGCTGCTCAAGCGATGGAAAAAGGACTTTTTGCCGAAGAGCTAGTATCGGTTTCCATTCCGCAAAGAAAAGGGGAGCCGCTGCAAGTAATCGTGGATGAAGGACCACGTCCAGATACCACCGAGGAAGGATTGGCGAAGCTGCCTCCTGTGTACAAAAAGGACGGGACGATCACGGCAGGCAATGCTCCAGGAATCAACGACGGAGCAGCAGCGATGGTGTTGATGTCGGATGCAAAAGCGCAGCAACTGGGTATCAAGCCGCTTGCGACGATTCTTGGTCACGCCGAGGTCGGCGCAGATGCACCTTATATCGCGACAACTCCGGGGCTTGCCATTAACAAGCTTCTGGAGAAGACAGGAGTAGCTCTTTCTGACATCGATTTATTCGAGGTGAACGAAGCGTTTGCTGCGGTGATTTTGACAAGTGGCAAAATCGTTGGCTGGGACGCAGAGAAAGTGAATGTAAACGGGGGAGCGATTGCGTTCGGACACCCGATTGGCGCGAGTGGTGCTCGGATTATTATGCACCTCGCCTATGAATTAAAAAGACGAGGCGGCGGCTTAGGGATCGCGGCAATTTGCAGTGGTGCCGCACAGGGTGACGCTATCTTGATTAAAGTAGAGTAAGGGAGGCCTTTTTGCATGAACGTACAAACGATTATGGTCATCGGGGCAGGACAGATGGGCAGTGGGATTGCCCAGGTAGCAGCGCAGGCTGGCTTTCGTGTTTATTTGAACGACGTTCAGCAGGCGTTTGTGGAACGCGGTCTTGCTACGATTACGAAAAACTTGTCGCGCAACGTGGAAAAAGGCAAGCTCAGCGAAGCGGAAAAGGAAGCCATTCTCGGACGTTTGACGCTGTCTACCGATCTGGTTGATGCATCTGATGCAGATTTTGTGGTAGAAGCGGTGACGGAAAACATGGCGGTCAAAACGCAAATTTTTTCCAAGCTGGACGAGGTATGTCCGCCGCATACGGTGCTCGCTAGCAATACATCCTCGCTGCCGATTACCGAGATCGCGGCAGTGACGAAGCGCCCGGAAAAAGTAATCGGCATGCACTTCATGAACCCCGTTCCTGTGATGAAGCTGGTTGAGATCATCCGCGGCCTGCAAACATCCGATGAGGTTTATCAGCTGACAGAAGATTTGTCCAAACAAATGAGCAAGGTGCCCGTGAGCGTAAACGATTTCCCTGGGTTTGTGTCCAATCGGGTACTGATGCCAATGCTGAATGAAGCGATTTATTGTGTGTACGAGGGAGTTGCAACACCGGAAGCGATCGATGAAGTCATGAAGCTGGGTATGAACCATCCGATGGGGCCGCTTCAGTTGGCTGATTTCATCGGGCTGGACACTTGCCTCTACATTATGGAGGTACTGCACGAAGGGTTCGGTGATTCGAAATACCGCCCATGCCCGTTGCTGCGCAAGTACGTCAAAGCAGGATGGCTAGGCAAAAAATCCGGTCGTGGTTTCTACGTGTACAACTAGGCAAGGTAGTTCAAAAATTCGTCTTTTGATCACGAAGTAATGACGACTTTTTGAACTTTTGCTAGAGAGGAACTTTGCAGAAAGGTAGGACGGACATGGATTTTCGATTGAATGAAGAGCAAGAGATGATGCGCCGCATGGTGCGAGACTTTGCCCAGAAAGAGATCGCACCTTTCATCCCTGTGATGGAAGAGACGGACCAGTTCCCGCGTCAGATCCTGAAAAAGATGGGCGAGATGGGGCTCATGGGCATTCCGATCGCCGAAGAGTGGGGAGGAGCAGGGGCGGATTTTATTTCCTACATTTTGGCCATTCACGAGATTTCCAAAGTGAGTGCGACAGTAGGCGTCATTTTGTCCGTGCATACCTCCGTCGGGACGAACCCGATTCTCTACTTCGGTACCGAGGAGCAAAAACGCAAATACGTGACCAAGCTTGCGAGTGGGGAATACCTCGGGGCTTTTGCCTTGACCGAGCCGCATGCAGGTTCTGATGCGAGCAGTATCCGAACCACAGCTGTGAAAAAAGGCGATGAGTACATCTTAAACGGAAACAAGGTGTTCATCACAAACGGTGGGGAGGCAGATACGTATATCGCATTTGCCGTAACCGACTCTACAAAAGGAACCAAGGGAATATCGGCCTTCATCGTAGACAAGGATACACCGGGCTTCACGGTTGGGAAAAAAGAAAAGAAGATGGGACTGCACGGTTCCTATACGACAGAGCTCATATTCGACAATGCGCGTGTACCGGCTGCCAACCTGTTGGGTCAAGAAGGGGAAGGCTTCTGTATCGCGATGGCGAATCTGGATTCCGGTCGAATCGGGATTGCGGCACAGGCACTCGGGATTGCCGAGGCGGCAGTAGAGTATGCGACAGAGTACGCGCGGGAACGTAAGCAGTTCGGACAACCGATTGCCAAGCAGCAAGCCATTGCCTTCAAGCTGGCTGACATGGCGACGAAAGCAGAAGTTGCCCGGTTGCTAGTATACCGAGCGGCGTGGCTGCGCAGCCAAGGTATTTCTTGTGGGATGGAAGCCTCGATGGCAAAGCGTTTTGCCACAGACTCCGCGATGGAGCTCGCCACAGAAGCCGTACAAATCTTTGGCGGATATGGCTACACTCGAGAATATCCGGTTGAACGTCTATTCCGGGATGCGAAAGTAACGCAAATCTATGAGGGCACCAACGAAATTCAACGAATCGTTATCGCCAAGCATTTGCTTGCTGATTAAATAGACAGATGAAAAAGACATGGGGGAGTGATCCATATGAATTTCCAACTGACGGAAGAACATGAAATGATGCGCAAAATGATTCGCGACTTTGCAGAGAATCAAGTAGCTCCGACAGCAGCCGAGCGCGACGAAGAAGAGTGTTTTGATCGTTCCATATTTGAGCAAATGGCTGAGCTTGGACTGACAGGCATTCCTTGGTCGGAACAATACGGCGGAGCAGGTGCAGATTACCTGAGCTACGTCATTGCAGTGGAAGAACTCTCCCGTGTGGATGCCTCCATCGGTGTGACACTGTCCGCACATGTTTCCTTGGCGAGCTGGCCGATTTACAAATTCGGGACAGAGGAGCAAAAACAAAAGTTTTTGCGTCCATTAGCAGAAGGCAAGAAGATGGGCGCGTACTGTTTGACCGAGGCGGGATCTGGCTCTGACTCTGCGGGAATGCGGACAACAGCCGTACGCGATGGTGATCACTACATTTTAAATGGCACCAAAATTTTCATTACCAATGCGGGCGAAGCAGAAATCTACATCGTATTCGCGGTCACCCAACCAGAGTTGAACCATAAAGGCATCACGGCTTTCATCGTAGAAAAAGGCATGGACGGCTTCACAATGGGGAAAAAGGAGAAGAAGCTGGGTATCCGTTCCTCGCCAACACTTGCAGTCAATTTTGAAGATGTGCGCGTGCCAGTAGAAAATAGGCTGGGCGAAGAAGGCCAAGGCTTCAAAATCGCGATGATGACGTTGGACGGTGGAAGAAACGGTATCGCCGCTCAAGCATTGGGCATTGCACAAGGTGCCTACGAGCATGCGCGGAACTATGCTAAAGAACGCAATCAGTTCGGCAAACCAATCGCTTCCTTGCAGGCAATCCAGTTCAAGCTGGCAGACATGGCTACCAAGATCGAGGCATCCCGTTTGCTCACTTACCAAGCAGCGTGGTTGGAGGATCAAGGTCTTCCATATGGCAAAGCATCTGCGATGTCCAAAGTTTTTGCAGGAGATACAGCAATGGAAGTAACAACCGAGGCTGTTCAAGTTTTCGGGGGTTACGGCTACACGCGGGAGTATCCTGTGGAGCGCTTCATGCGCGATGCCAAAATTACACAAATCTATGAAGGAACCAATGAAATCCAACGTGTCGTGATCAGTAATTTCCTGCTAAAAGAGTAGGAAACTGTCCAGTCTTCCAACACGATGACACACATAGAAAAGAAAAGTTTGGCTTTGTGCTCTTACTCGCGTATAATGATCTGCGAATGATACAAAAGTAGAGTGTTTGCGCCTTCTTTTCTATGAGGCGTCTGACCAAACGCTCAGTCGGTTGGAAAGGTGGATTTTGGAGTGTCTGACAAGAGAAAAGCGATACCGTCCCTAGTAAAGGACCCAAAACTGATCGAGAGAAGACGAGAGCAGATTATTGAGGCTGCCGTTCATCTCTTCATTAATAAAGGTTTTCATAAAACGACGACAAGGGAGATTGCCCGAGCGTCTGGATTTAGTATTGGTACGTTGTACGAGTATATTGAGTCAAAAGAAGACGTGCTCTATCTTGTTTGTGATGCCATTCATGCGGAGATGGAGACGCGCTTGCGTGAAGCGATCAACTTCAACGGAACTGGCTTGAAAACATTGAAGATAGCACTAAAGAGCCTGATCCGCGTGATGGATCAGATGAGCGACCGCGTTTTGCTTATTTATCAGGAAGCCAAATCATTGCCAAAAGAAACACTCCGCTACGTGTTGGGGCGTGAAGAAGCCATTTCGCATATTTTCGTCGAAATCCTGGAAAAAGGGATTGCCGATGGTTCGCTGCACATTGACGAAAAGAACGTCAAGCTGATGGCGGACAATATCATGGTACTGGGCGAAATGTGGGTATTCCGCCGCTGGGCATTGAAAAAGCACTATACCATTGAGGAGTACACAGAGAAGCAGATCGCGCTTCTGCTTCGCGATATCAGTGTCTCCGATTAAGAGGAGAGTTTAAAAAGTCTGGGAAACATAGAGTGCCAAGCATACCTCGCGTCGACCGCGCCTTGATCTGCTTGGCCCTGTTTTTCCTCCTTTTTAAACTTAATTAAAAGGAGAGTGGAACGATGGAAACAGAAGTGTATCGTCCGCAAAACAAGGTTCGCTTTGTGACCGCAGCCAGTCTGTATGACGGTCACGACGCCTCGATTAATATCATGCGCCGTATTTTACAATCGTCGGGAGTAGAGGTCATCCATCTCGGACACAACCGCTCTGTTGATGATATTGTAACAGCCGCTGTTCAGGAGGATGTGCAAGGGATTGCCATCAGCTCCTACCAAGGCGGTCATGTGGAGTATTTCAAATACGTAATTGATCTATTACGCGAGCGGGGAGCAGAGCATATCCGTGTTTTTGGCGGCGGTGGCGGCGTTATCGTTCCACGCGAGATTCGGGAATTGGAAGAGTACGGAGTCTGTAAAATTTATTCGCCAGATGACGGCAGACGATTGGGCTTGCAGGGCATGATCAACGACATGATCAGACGTAGCGATTTCCCAACCGTTAAGCAGCTGGAGGAAGAAGTAGCAGGCTTGCGTGAGCAAAACCATCAGGCGATTGCCCGGCTTATTTCCGTTGCAGAGTATGCAGTGGACCAGCGTGAATGGACAGAACCTCTCCGTGAAAGTTTAGTGGAAGCCGATTCAGCCATTCCGGTATTAGGGATTACAGGTACGGGTGGAGCAGGAAAAAGCTCATTAACTGATGAGCTTGTTCGTCGATTTATTCGCACTTATCCCGAGAAGACGGTCGCGATCTTGTCTGTCGATCCATCCAAGCAAAAATCAGGCGGAGCGTTACTTGGTGACCGCATCCGCATGAATGCCAATTCGACACCGCGTGTTTATATGCGCAGTCTCGCCACCCGCAAATCGGGCATGGAGCTGTCTGCTGCCTTAAAAGACGCGATTCAAGTAACGCGTTCTGCCCATTTTGATCTGATTATTGTGGAAACGAGCGGGATTGGTCAGGGGGATGCGCAGGTCACAGAAGTGTGCGACGTCTCCATGTACGTCATGACGAGTGAATTCGGGGCACCATCTCAGTTGGAAAAGATTGATATGCTCGACTTTGCTGATGTGATCGCGATCAACAAATTTGAGCGTAAAGGCTCAGAGGACGCTCTTCGCGAGGTTCGCAAGCAATATCGACGCAATCACCAGCTTTTTGAGTTGCCAGATGAGAAGGTTCCTGTGTATGGTACGATTGCGAGTCAGTTTAACGATCCGGGAACGAATGTGTTGTTTGCTGCCTTGATGCATCGAATTGTAGAAAAGACTAGCGTTGACTGGTCTGTAGAGAATTTGGATACGACTCCTGTAAAGATTCATAAAACTTCGTTGATTCCGACAGAGAGAATCAATTATTTGCAAGACATTGCCAACACCGTCCGCCAATACCGTGCCTATGCCGAAGAGCAGTCGTTGATTGCACGCAAGCTGTTCCAGTTGCAGGGTGCAAAGGAGACAGTGCTGGCCTCGGGAGATTCGGCGGCTGCCGAGCTGGTGGCGGTGCTTGATAAACAAATCGTTCTCTTTGAAGAAAAGCTGCATCCGGAGTGCCGACGCATCCTGGAAAATTGGCCCAAGCTCAAGGAAGCGTATCGGAAGGATCAATTCGTCACGAAAATTCGCGACAAGGAACTGGTTACCAAGCTGTTCAGCGAATCGTTGTCGGGTACACGCATTTCAAAAGTAGCCGTCCCTGATTACGAGGATTGGGGCGAAATTTTAAAGTGGTCATTAAAAGAAAATGTTCCAGGTGAATTCCCGTATACCGCAGGAGTATTTCCGTTTAAACGCGAGGGCGAAGATCCCAAGCGACAATTTGCAGGCGAAGGTACTCCAGAGCGGACGAACAGACGCTTCCACTTCCTGTCTCAAAATGATGAAGCGAAGCGACTCAGTACGGCTTTTGACTCGGTTACACTGTATGGTGAGGACCCTGACTACCGCCCGGACATTTACGGGAAAATCGGTACGAGTGGGGTCAGCATTTGCACCCTGGATGACATGAAAAAGCTGTACGCTGGCTTTGACCTTTGTGCACCTAGCACTTCTGTGTCCATGACGATCAACGGTCCTGCACCTATGATTTTGGCCATGTTCATGAATACGGCGATCGAGCAGCAACTGAATGCTTTTGTTCAAAAAGAAGGGCGTCAGCCTACCGAGGACGAAGCAAAACAAATCAGAGCGTACACGCTGTCGACTGTTCGCGGAACTGTTCAGGCAGATATTTTGAAAGAGGATCAGGGGCAAAACACGTGTATCTTCTCGACGGAATTTGCCTTGCGGATGATGGGGGATATCCAGCAGTATTTTATCGACCAGAAAGTGCGGAACTACTACTCTGTGTCCATTTCCGGCTATCATATCGCGGAGGCAGGGGCGAATCCGATTACGCAGCTTGCGTTTACGCTATCTAACGGATTTACCTATGTCGAGTACTATTTAAGCCGCGGCATGAACATCGATGACTTTGCGCCGAACCTGTCCTTCTTCTTCTCTAATGGTCTCGATCCGGAATACACCGTGATTGGACGTGTGGCTCGCCGGATTTGGGCAACCGTGATGAAAAATCGTTATGGTGCAAATGACCGCAGCCAAAAGCTGAAGTACCACATCCAGACGTCCGGCCGTTCCTTGCACGCGCAGGAGATGGATTTCAACGATATCAGAACGACCTTGCAGGCCTTGATTGCCATTTACGACAACTGTAATTCTCTCCATACGAATGCCTACGACGAAGCGATTACGACCCCGACAGAGAACTCTGTGCGACGGGCAATGGCGATTCAGATGATCATCAACAAGGAAATGGGACTCGCGAAAAATGAGAACCCACTTCAAGGGGCATTCATCATCGATGAGTTGACTGATCTGGTAGAAGAGTCAGTTATGCAAGAGTTCGAGCGGATCAGTTCTCGCGGAGGTGTGCTGGGGGCGATGGAGACTCAATACCAGCGCGGCAAAATTCAAGACGAGTCCATGTATTACGAAATGAAAAAGCATACGGGCGAGCTTCCGATTATTGGGGTAAACACGTTCATTAATCCGAATGCATCTGAGGACGATTACGAGATTGAATTGGCTCGGGCGACCGAAGAGGAAAAAGAACAGCAAATCATTAATCTCCGGGCATTCCAGGAGCGCCACAAGGATGTGTCTGCGGCTGCGCTGCGGCGTCTGCAAGAAGTGGCTATGGCGGGAGAGAACATCTTTGCCGAGCTGATGGAGACGGTCAAAGTAGCATCGCTTGGACAAATCAGTGGTGCCTTGTATGAAGTGGGCGGCCAATACCGCAGAAATATGTAGCAACAGAGTAATTGGCTTAAAAGAAATCCTAGGGTACGTGGAAAGATTCGAAAATCACACAAGGACCACTTCTTTGTTACGAGGTGGTCCTTGTCTTATTGGTCGTTTGCTAGCACTTATCTTAGCCCCCAACTGTTTAATCAGTGGGTGTATAGGGGTGAGTTCATTATTAAGGAAATTTACGACCATTACCTAATAAAAAGAGTCTCGCTTGTTTGAAAGCCTTGCATTTTCGGCTAAAATAAGGAATACTGTATGTTAGCCTTCGTATGTTGTACGTTGTGTAATTAGGGATTTTGACATCATTTATGAATGACTTATACAAACCTGCGTCCCCCGAACAGGGCACCGGGTCAGTATTCAAATCAATCGTTTTTATATGGAAAGGACGTGCCCTGAGTGAGTCAATTGTTTGCTCATATGGATTCCGAGAAACTGAGCGAGATGGCGTTAGTTGACATTGCGTATGAAATTTTGCGTGAAACTAACCGCACTTACAACTTCCGCGAGCTGATGAATGAACTGGTTGCAGTGCGCAAGCTGACTGATGAACAACTCATGGCAATCATCGCGCAAGTATACACAGAAATTAACATTGATGGCCGTTTCGTGTGCCTCGGTGACAACGTATGGGGATTGAAACGCTGGTACCCAACCGACACCGTGGAAGAAACCCAAGAGGGTGGCGGAACGAAGAAGAAGAAAATCGTCACGGAAGACGACTTCGACGATTACGATTCCGAAGACGAAGGTGTCGAAGAATTCGAGGACGACGATGTTGTCATCTTTGAGGACGAAGAGGAATTCGTCGACGAAGACTCTGAAATCGAAGAAGAAGAAATCGATGGAGAAATCGATGAGGAAGAACTCGAAGACGAAGAAGATGAGATGTTCGAAGAGGACGAAGAGCTTGCGGAAGAGGAATCTGACGACGAGCTCGACGAGGAAGACGATAAATAGGTCCTTGACTTCCGCTTAAGGGACAGATAAAATACTCCTTGGGCTTCACATGAAGAAGGATCAAATATGGGAAACTATAAAACAAAAGTGCCCCTACCCCATTTCTTTACGGGATAGGACTCGCTTTTGTTTTTCTTTTTTTTTGGAGCCGTCTTCATTCGATTTTTATAACAACTTAAGGGTGAGGGAAAGAGGGGACGTTAACGATGACGAAGTATATTTTTGTGACAGGCGGGGTTGTATCCTCGTTGGGAAAAGGAATTACAGCGGCTTCTCTGGGCCGACTCTTGAAAAATAGGGGTCTAAAGGTAACCATCCAGAAGTGTGACCCATACATCAACGTTGACCCGGGAACGATGAGTCCGTATCAACACGGGGAAGTTTTCGTAACGGACGATGGTGCGGAAACAGACCTGGACCTGGGCCACTATGAGCGCTTTATCGATATCAACCTGAGCGCTAACTCCAATATGACAACTGGTAGAATTTACTCGACTGTCATTGCCAAAGAACGCCGTGGCGACTATTTGGGAGGAACCGTTCAAGTTATTCCTCACATCACGAACGAAATCAAAGATCGCATTTTCCGTGCAGGTCGCGAAACCGGGGCAGATGTAGTGATTACCGAGATCGGTGGAACTGTTGGGGATATCGAGAGCTTGCCATTCCTTGAATCCATCCGCCAGATCAAAAGTGACATCGGTCGTGAAAACGTCATGTACATTCACGTAACCCTGGTACCATATATCAAGGCAGCAGGTGAAATGAAAACCAAGCCTACGCAACACAGCGTGAAAGAACTGCGCAGCTTGGGTATTCAACCAAATGTGATCGTGACACGTACCGAGCAACCGATGACGCAAGAAATGAAAGACAAGTTGGCTCTGTTCTGTGATATCGATAAAAACGCGGTAGTGGAATGTATAGACGCGGATAGCCTTTACGATGTACCACTGCAATTGCAAGCACAAGGGTTGGACGATTACGTATGCCGTCACTTGGGTCTGAATTGCCAAGAAGCGGATATGACAGAGTGGAAATCGCTCGTATCGAAAATCAAAAACCTGTCCAAAACGACTACCATTGCAATCGTTGGAAAATATGTAGAATTGCATGATGCGTACTTGTCCGTAGCAGAAGCGCTGTACCATGGTGGCTATGCGAACGATTCCAAAGTAGAAATCAAATGGGTACACGCGGAAGAAGTTACGCCAGAAAATGTTGGCGAACTACTCGGTGATGTAAATGGTATCCTCGTACCAGGCGGCTTTGGCGATCGTGGTATCGAAGGTAAAATCATCGCTACACGCTATGCTCGTGAAAATAAAGTACCATTCCTCGGAATTTGCTTGGGTATGCAAATCGCTGTGATCGAGTTCGCTCGCCACGTAGCGGGTATGGATGGCGCAAACAGCTCCGAGATCAACCCGAATACAGCATATCCGGTTATTGACCTCTTGCCAGAGCAAAAAGATATCGAGGACAAGGGCGGTACAATGCGTCTGGGTCTCGGTCCAACCAAAGTAGAAGAAGGTACGCTGACTGAGGCTGCATACGGAAGTACCCTGGTTTATGAACGTCATCGTCATCGCTATGAAGTGAACAACGAATATCGTGATCAATTGGCGCAAATGGGCTTGCGTTTTGCGGGTACAACTCCAGATGGTCGACTGGTTGAAATCGTGGAAGTTCCAGAACATCCATGGTATGTAGCGACACAGTTCCACCCAGAGTTCACATCCCGTCCGAACCGTCCACAGCCATTGTTCCGTGACTTCGTGAAGGCTTCCCTGAACAAATAACATAGTTCCATAAATAAAAGACGCACCCGCGATGTAAAGTCGCAGGTGCGTTTTGTGCTTTCAAAAAGCAGATCAATGGAACAAGGGCGATAGCCAGGCTACCCAGTAGGCGGCCGGAATGAGCAGGAATTGAGCCAAAATCGTTCCGATAAAACGTGAGAACATCAGCCACAGGTACATGTCGCGAATCGATTGCTGCGTGGTTTTCCCTTGCATTGCTTTTTCTGTCAGAAGGGCAATTTGCGGGTCTACCAGAATCGTCATGAAAATCGTGGCAAATCCGTTGATTAATCCAGAAGACATCAAAACGGTTGCTTTGTAATCCGGGGCTAGTAATGTCGCGTATAACACGGACAGTACGCTGCTTGTGTAGATAGCTGTCCCCAATGCATTTAATAACAGTAATCGTTTGGGAATGCCTTTGATTCGAAAACGAGAGATGGCTTGCCAGCTAGGAATCCGGACATGATGGTGAACACGTCGGATGGTTTCAACAGTAACTGCCGTGCGAATCATTTGCGGAATCGAGCCCGCTAACTCCAAGTGCGAGATCATTCGTTTCGATATTTGGACGAAAGTGGGAAACAGTACGATAGCCGCCAAGGTTCCGAGCGAGGACGCTGCAATAATCACGTGCAATTGTGTGCTAGGGTCAATATGCTCGATCGCAGCTTGATCCATCAATCCCCCAGTGAATGGTCCTTGAATCAGGTTGGAAGTACGGGAGAGGAGCAATACGATCCCGACCAGAGACATCGCTACAGCAATCCTGCCCGTTTGTACCCCTGCAAAACGGATTCCGTAGGTAAGTGTCTCTGTCGTATGGATAATAAATGTTAACAAGCAAATCAGCCACAGAGCATCCATAGTAAGTATCTGGCTCCTTGTGTGTAGGGGAAATTGGTTTTTCCCATTATACTCGAAATGAGGCCTATGGGAAATTTTAAGCAGACGTTCAGCAAAAAAGGTGAAGGAGTTTCCTGATTTTAGGCGAACCCATAATAATTAAGAAAACGCATTCGTCAGGGGGGAATCAGAATGTTCGACAAGCAAGATAAAAAGGTACTGGTTGTGGATGACCAGTATGGGATTCGCATTTTACTGTATGAGGTGCTGGGAAAAGAAGGGTACAAGACCTTTCAGGCAGCAAACGGGAAAATGGCATTGGAAATCGTGGAAAAAGAATCGCCAGATTTGGTTATCCTCGACATGAAGATCCCTGGGATGGATGGTATTGAGATCTTGAAACACATCAAGAAAATCAATCAGGAAATCAAAGTCATCATGATGACAGCTTACGGAGAGCTGGACATGATCAAAGAAGCAACACAACTGGGAGCATTGACTCATTTTACAAAGCCGTTTGATATCGATGAACTACGAATGGCAGTGCATCAGCAATTAGCTTGTTAAGAACTGACTGCTAAGGTCAGGGTACAAGCGTCCCTGTTAACAAATGCTTGTCTGTGGTATAATAAGCCACATGACTGAAGTCTGCTAGAGGAGGATTTACAAAATGCCACTGGTACCTATGACCGCTTTTACCGAAGACGTCAAAAAGCATAAATACGCCGTCGGACAATTTAACCTGAACAATCTGGAGTTTACTCAAGCGATTACTGAAGCTGCGATGGAAGAAAAATCGCCTGTGATCTTTGGTGTTTCTGAGGGTGCACTGAAATACATGGGGATCGATTATACAGTAGCGATTGCAAAAGTGGCTGCTGAACGCGCAGGAGTCCCTGTAGCATTGCATCTTGACCATGGTAGCAATTTCGACATGGTAATGAAGTGCATTCGCGCTGGGTTCTCTTCTGTTATGTTCGATGGTTCCCATCATTCGTTTGAAGATAACCTTCGCCTGACCAAACAGGTTGTTGAGGCTGCTCACGCTGTTGGCGTATCGGTAGAAGGTGAACTCGGTACCATCGGTGGGGTAGAAGACGACCTGTCTGTTGACGAGGAAGATGCTACCCTGGCAAATCCTGAGGAAGCAATCCGCTTCTGGGAAGAAACAAAAGTAGACTATGTAGCGATTGCTGTAGGTACAGCACACGGTATGTACAAAGGAGTTCCAAAAATCCGCTACGACATTATCGAAAAAGTAGCGAGCAACATTGGAGCGCCGATCGTTCTTCACGGTGGTTCCGGCGTACCAGACGAAGCGATCATCGAATCCATCCGTTTGGGCGTAGGAAAAATCAATGTAAATACAGAAAGCCAAGTCGCATGCACGGAAACAGTTCGCAAAGTGCTAGCTGCCAAGCCGAATGAGATCGATCCACGCAAATACCTGAGCCCTGCTCGCGATGCGATCAAGGAAGTAGTAAAAGGAAAAATGCGCTTGTTCGGAAGTAGCAACCGCGCGTAACTGGGAGGATAATCATGCGTTTTTTGATTGATACAGCAAACGTTGAAGAAATCCGCGAGATTCACGAATGGGGAGTTCTGGCGGGCGTAACGACAAATCCGTCTCTGGTTGCCAAAGAAGGACGCGATTTTGTAGAAACCCTGAAAGAAATTCTCGATATTGTTGACGGTCCGATCAGTGCCGAAGTCATCAGTACAGATGCAAAAGGCATGATCGAAGAGGGAGATAAGCTCGCTGCTCTTTCGAAAAACATCGTCATCAAGCTGCCAATGACCGCAGAAGGTTTGAAGGCAACCAAGTATTTTGCTAAACGCAAAATCAGAACAAACGTAACACTGGTGTTCTCCGCGAACCAGGCACTTTTGGCTGCGCGCGCAGGTGCGAGCTTCGTGTCTCCGTTCTTGGGACGCCTGGATGATATTGGTCAAGATGGCATGCAATTGATCGAAGATATTGCTGAAATCTTTTCTGTTCACGGTATCGACACCGAGATCATTGCGGCATCTGTGCGCCACCCTGTTCACGTAACGGAGGCAGCACGCCGTGGTTCTCACTTCGCTACCATTCCAGCGAAAGTATTTAAACAACTCATTGCCCATCCACTGACAGATAGTGGCTTGGAGAAATTCCTCGCTGACTGGGCAAGTATGCAAAAATAAGGACACGTGTTGAAAGTCCAAGCACCTTTTCCATTGGGGAAGGTGCTTCTTTCCCGATTACGCCTGAGGAGAGCAAAGCATGGATAAGCTGATCATCAACGGTGGAAAACCGCTCACGGGGACGGTGACCATCAGCGGAGCAAAAAACAGCGCAGTCGCACTCATCCCAGCAGCGTTGCTGGCAGATGGACCCGTTGTTATTGAGAATCTCCCCCGTATTCAGGATGTAGGTATCTATCACGAGCTCTTGCGGGAAATGGGAGCTGACGTGCTGTTCGAAGAAGATTGGATGGAAATCGACGGACGTAGTATGAGGCTGATGCTCATGCCAAATGGTCGCATCAAAAAGCTCCGTGCCTCGTACTATTTGTGGGGAGCCTTGCTCGCCAAGTTCGGTGAAGCCCAGGTTGGCTTGCCGGGTGGCTGTGATTTGGGCCCGCGTCCAGTAGATTTGCATATCAAAGGCTTTGAAGCGATGGGCGCCGAGGTGGAGAACAAAAACGGCGTCATGACTATCCGTGCCCAAAATGGACGCTTGCAGGGTGCGCGAATCTATCTCGATCTGGTCAGTGTTGGTGCCACCATTAACATCATGCTGGCTGCTGCCAAAGCAGACGGTGTGACCATTATTGAAAACGCTGCCCGTGAGCCTGAGATCGTCGATGTAGCAACCTTGCTCAATAATATGGGAGCAAACATCAAAGGCGCCGGAACGGACATGATCCGCATTCAAGGCGTAGAACGCTTGCGCGGATGCCGTCATACGATTATCCCCGATCGGATCGAAGCGGGGACGTACATGATTGCGGCAGCAGCTACCAACGGCAATGTGATGGTGGAGAATGTCATTCCAAAGCATTTGGAGTCTGTAACGGCCAAGCTGCGCGAAATCGGTGCGCAAGTGGTAGAAGAGGATGACAGTATCCAAGTCATCGGACATGATTCTTATCGATCAATCGACGTGAAAACGAGTCCGTATCCGGGATTTCCAACGGATCTCCAGCAGCCGATCACGACCTTGCTGACTCTTGCCAAAGGCTCAAGCATCGTGACGGACAATATTTACAGCTCGCGTTTTCGTCATGTAGATGAACTGCGCCGTATGGGAGCTTCCTTAAAGATTGAAGGAAGATCCGCTGTCATCGAAGGCGGAAGCAAACTGAATGGTGCCAAAGTGGTAGCTTCGGATTTGCGTGCGGGAGCAGCTCTGTTCATTGCCGGTTTGGCAACGAACGGCACGACAGAATTAGAAGGACTCGAACATATAGATCGTGGCTACGAAAACTTGGTGGGCAAGCTGCAAGCCTTGGGAGCCGATATTACTCGGGTAGGTCTGCAGAGCATGGAAAACCACCAGCGTTAACCAATCACCAGGAGAGGAGTCTTCCAGAATGGAACGCAGTTTAACACTTGAACTGGTACGTGTGACTGAAGCCGCTGCTTTGGCTTCTGCCAGTTGGATGGGTCTCGGAAAAAAAGATGAGGCTGATGATGCGGCAACGACCGCAATGCGCAATGAATTTATGAAAGTGCCGATGGATGGCGTCGTAGTAATTGGTGAGGGCGAAATGGACGAAGCGCCAATGCTGTACATCGGTGAGCGTCTGGGCCAGGGAGTGGCTCCGGCAGTCGATGTGGCTGTTGACCCTTTGGAGGGAACAAATATCCTCGCAAAAGGTACATGGGGAGCGATTTCGGTCATTGCCATTGCAGACCGAGGAAATTTGTTGCATGCTCCTGACATGTATATGGAGAAAATGGCAGTAGGGCCTAAAGCAGTCGGCAAAGTCGATATCAACGCACCGGTTCGTGATAACCTGAAAGCGGTAGCGCAGGCACAGGGGAAAGATATCAGCGATTTGGTCGCTATTGTGCTTGACCGTGATCGTCACTCTAAGGTGATCCACGAAATTCGTGAGGCAGGCGCGCGTATTCGACTCATCTCAGACGGAGACGTAGCCGCTGCGATCAACACTGCATTCCCTGATACAGGTGTAGACATTTTGTTCGGTTCTGGAGGAGCTCCGGAAGGTGTTCTGGCAGCAGTTGCCCTGAAATGCCTCGGGGGAGAAATCCAGGGTAAGCTCTTGCCGCAAAATGAAGAAGAGATTAAACGCTGTGTTAAAATGGGATTGACTAACCCTCATCAAGTCCTATTCATGGACGACTTGGTGAAAGGTGATGACGCCATTTTTGCAGCGACAGGTGTGACGGATGGCGAGTTGCTCAAAGGGGTTCGCTTCCAAGGAACTCGTGCGACGACTAATTCCGTTGTTATGCGTGCGAAAACCGGAACGGTACGTTTCATTGAAGGGAACCACCGCTTAGAACGCAATTCGAGTAACGGTTTGTAAGAAAACAATTTTCGCATTTATATGTTGAGCTAGGTTTTTTAAGAGTAAATAAAGAGTGGTGGATGTATGTTACTTTCTGAACTAGAAGAAAAGAAGCTGACCGATCTCTATAAGCTGGCCAAGGAATACCATATTCCGTACTACTCCCAGCTGAAGAAGAAGGAATTGATTTTCGCGATTCTTCGAGCACGGGCGGAGCGGGATGGTCTCATGTTTATGGAGGGGGTTCTCGAAATATTGCCGGAGGGATACGGCTTCCTCCGCCCCATTAACTATCTCCCTAGCTCGGAAGATATCTACATCTCCCAATCGCAGATTCGCCGTTTTGATCTGCGGATGGGGGATGTGGTATCAGGAAAAGCAAGACCACCGAAGGAGAATGAACGTTACTTTGGACTCCTTCAAGTAGAGGCAGTGAACGGAGAAGACCCTGAGACAGCCGCAGAGCGTCTTCATTTCCCCGCATTGACACCGTTGTATCCTCAAACCAAGCTTGTACTGGAGACAGCTCCTGCACGTGTTTCCACTCGCCTGATGGATCTTCTCTCTCCTGTTGGACTGGGTCAGCGTGGATTGATTGTGGCTCCGCCAAAAGCGGGGAAAACCATGCTGATCAAAGAGATTGCCAACAGCATTACCGAAAGCCGCCCGGATATCCACTTGTTTGTCTTGCTCATTGATGAGCGTCCGGAAGAGGTGACGGATATGCAGCGATCTGTCAAAGGAGAGGTGGTTGCCTCGACTTTTGACGAGTTGCCTGAGAATCACATCAAAGTTGCTGAGCTTGTCTTGGAGCGTGCAAAGCGATTGGTTGAGCACAAAAAAGACGTGGTGATCCTGCTGGATTCCATTACACGTCTCGCTCGTGCTTACAACTTGGTTATTCCTCCAAGTGGTCGAACATTGTCCGGTGGTATTGATCCGGCAGCCTTCCATCGTCCGAAGCGCTTTTTTGGTTCTGCGCGGAACATTGAAGAAGGCGGCAGCTTGACCATTTTGGCGACTGCTTTGGTTGAGACCGGCTCACGTATGGACGATGTGATCTATGAGGAGTTCAAAGGAACCGGAAACATGGAGCTTCATTTGGATCGCAAGCTGGCGGAGCGCAGAATTTTCCCGGCGATCGATATCCGCCGTTCGGGTACGCGTCGCGAAGAGCTTTTGCTCACCAAAGAAGAGCTGGATAAGCTGTGGATGATCCGGAAGAACATGAATGAAACAAATGAGTTTGTCGACTCCTTTATTAAAAAGTTGGCAGATACAAAAACAAACGAAGAATTTTTGCAAACCCTTGAGTCTAAGCAACAGGGCAGAGGGAAAGCGGCTAGCACGACGGTGAGTTCATGATGACTCACCGTCATTTTTTTTGTGGCGTTGGCATACCGTTAGGAAGGGAGCTGGAAAAGAAGGAGGAGATGCTTTGTGGAGTACGTGCAAGTTAGCGCTCCGGTGGAGTCACAGATGGAAGCAAAAAAAGCAGTCGTGGAGCAGGCGCTATTTCAAGCGTTTAATCCCTATGCCAGTCTGGCTTCACCTGCACCAGCGACAAAAGGAAATTCAGTGATGTACGCTGTTCGGCAAGGAGATACGCTATCCGGTATTGCCCAGCGCTACGGTCTTTCTTTAAAAAATCTGGTAGAGGCTAATAGCATTACGAACCCCCATCTTTTAAGCGTGGGCATGAAGCTAATCATCAAGCGTGATGAAGTCGGACATATGGTGAAACGCGGAGAAACACTGGATTACATAGCAAGGCGGTACGGTGTGAGTCGGGAATCGTTAATCGAACGAAATCCGCTGCTAAAATGGCTGTCGGACAACCTGTATGTAGGACAGGTCGTGTATGTCCCCATCGCTAAAGGCAATCCGATGTTGGGCAACGATCCTCAGCAGAAGCGAAGTGCCGTTCAAGCGGCAAGTCGGCAAGTCATCACGAGGATTCGCGCCGGTCTAAGTTGGCCTGTCAGAGAAGCTACGATTACAAGCGGATTTGGAGCGCGTTGGGGAAAAACACACAAGGGTGTGGATTTGTGGAATGAACAGGAATCAAAGACCCCGATCTTGGCAGCGAGGGCAGGAGTTGTTGTGGAGGCAGGCGCCAACCGGTCAGGGTACGGGCGGATGGTCGTGATTGATCACGGCGATGGTTTGCAAACCTTTTATGCCCATATGCGTCTGTTGCTGGTGTCACCTGGTCAAAACGTAGAAGCGGGTGAGATATTGGGATACATGGGGCAAACAGGTAATTCTACGGGCTACCATTTGCACTTTGAAGTGCGACAGGATGATGTGCCGATCAATCCACTTCCCTATCTTGGCAGGTAACCCTATACAATTTACATTGCTTTTTCAATGCGATACAATGGGCAAAGCAAAGAAGCGAGGCGATTTTCCCATGTATTTAGTTTACGCAGATGAAAAAGGCAATGTATACGACCACCCAGGTCTTTTTGCAGTGGCTCGTAACGGAGATATATTGACAGAAATTCTGGAAGAAGAACTGATCCCACTCCCAGAAGGATCGACGTTGGTTAGTTTGCCGGACACCGAGCCGATCGGAATGGACCCTGACACAGGGGAAATGGTTAAGTTGGATGGCTGTACAGCAGTAGGCGCACTTGTGCCACAAGGAATTACAAGGCTCTTGCTGCCAGGTTACGTGAAAACGAACAAGGAAAGCAAGCTACCATTGTTCGGCTACTCCGCAGTTGTCTGGAAGGATAACCGTTTCTGGGTAACGGGTCGGGCGAGTGACGATATTTACAAATGGGACCCGTTGAACTTCCCGATGGATGAACTGCGCCAGCGAGTGGCAAAGACGTTGGAGACGTTTCCGCAAAACCGCATTTTGAACCACTTGTCCCACTGTGCGTTGGAATACGAATGCTTAACGGCCTCCAATAACTTTTTCAACCGCTGGGAAGGCAGCTTGCCTGTTTCCTATACCTGTAATGCCGGTTGCTACGGCTGTATTTCCGAGCAACCAGATGACAGTGGATTCCCTTCTCCACAGACGCGGATGAATTTCAAGCCGACAGAGGACGAGCTGGTGGAAGTCATGCTGCACCATCTGAAGACACCGGAGAGCATCATCAGCTTTGGACAGGGTTGTGAGGGTGAGCCTTCTACGATGGCTTCCATCATTGTTCCTGCTATGCGTCGCGTACGGGAAACGACAGACATGGGCTTTATCAACATCAATACGAATGCGGGCTTGACGGATCACATCAAAGGCATTGTCGATGCTGGTCTTGATCTGATGCGCGTGAGTATTATCAGTGCGATTGACGAACACTATAATGCTTACTACCGCCCGCGCAACTACACGTTGGAAAATGTAGCGCGTTCTGCTGAGTACGCTGCATCCAAGGGTGTGTATACGTCCATTAACTACCTGTGCTTCCCTGGTGTATTTGACCGCGAAGAGGAAATGGAAGCGATGATCGAGTTCATCCGCAGAACAGGCATTAAGCTGATTCAGCTGCGGAATCTGAATATCGATCCAGAGAGTTATCTGGCGATGATTCCAAAAGCGCAAGGCGAAGTATTCGGTATGAAGCAAGCCATCGAAATTTATCAGCAGGAACTGCCCGATGTTGTAATCGGTTCGTTTACACATATTCCTCCAGATCAACTCCAGCGCAGGAAAAACATGGCGTAATCGGCCAACCAGTTGCATTTCGGCAGTGTTTCATGCTACTATCTGATATGTGTTTATATAACTCTGTTTCGGCAAACGATTCAGGGCGGAAAGAGGTGTAGAAGAGATGAAACAAAACATTCATCCTAAGTACAACGTAGTTACAGTTAGCTGCGCATGCGGTAACGAATTTGAATCCGGTTCCGTGAAACAAGCGTTGAAAGTGGAGATCTGCTCCAACTGCCATCCTTTCTTCACAGGAAAACAAAAATTCGTTGATGCAGGCGGCCGTGTAGACCGTTTCAAACGCAAATACAATCTGTAATAATCAGAATGTATGGGAACAACCAGGTAGAGCAATCTGCCTGGTTTTGTCTTTTTCTGGCACTAATTTTTTCGGGAGGACAAACGATGACTGCTATCGTCTGGTTCCGTCGGGATCTGCGCTTGCATGACCATGCTGCTCTGCACGCAGCTATGCTCACAGGCGATCCGATTATTCCTGTTTATATAGTGGAGGATTCGCTTTGTCGTTCTGCGGTTGTAGGAGATAAGCGACTACATGCGAGTTTTGCCGCGATAGCTGCACTCGGCGATACTTTGGCTCAACTGGGAGGACGCCTCTTGATTCGCCACGGCAACCCACAGCAAGTGCTCTGTCAATTAGCGCAAGAGACGGGTGCAGAAAAGTTGTTTTTCAATCGGGATTATACGCCAGAGGCTCGCAAGCGAGACGAGCTCGTGTCTGAAGTGTTGAGCCGTCTAGGCGTGTTTGTACATACATGCAAGGATCTGGTTTTGCATGAGCCCGGGGAAATTATGACGAAGCAGCGGACACCGTATGCCGTTTTTACACCTTATCGCCGCGTTTGGCAGACGCTGGCCAAAGATAGACCGTTCTCTCAGCCGACAAGATGGAATCTATTTGAGCGGTTGAAGGAGTTGGCGAGTGAGCCAGTTCCTACTATGGAAGCGTTTGGACGGAAACGACCGATCGGCCCCGAGTGGGAAATGGAGCAGTTCGGGGAGCTGGCGGCACGTAAACGATTGCAGCAATTTTTAGATGGAGACATTTATACGTATAAAGAACAACGCGACATGCCAGGGGTAAATGCGACCTCCCGGCTGTCTTTTGCCCTAAACGCAGGTACGCTGTCTATACGAACGGTGTATCATAGCGTACAGGAAGTGCTTGCTTCCGCGCGGGGTGAGCAGGTTACCTCGATCGAAGCTTTTCTTACGGAACTCATTTGGAGAGAATTTTATCAGCAGGTGCTTTATTTCCATCCGCACACGATTGACCATGCCTACCTGCCACAATTTGAAACGGTCGCTTGGGAAAATAGGAAGGACCTATTTACCCAGTGGTGTCATGGGGAGACGGGCTACCCGATTGTCGACGCTGCCATGAAGCAGTTGAATGAGACGGGTTGGATGCACAATCGGCTGCGGATGATTACCGCTTCTTTTTTGACAAAGGATTTGCTCGTGGATTGGCGTTGGGGAATGGCCTATTTTGCACAGCAGTTGATCGATTTCGATGAAGCGGCAAACATCGGGGGCTGGCAGTGGAGTGCTTCGACTGGTACCGATGCGCAACCGTATTTTCGGATCTTTCATCCTGTCACACAAGGGGAAAAGTTTGATCCAGACGGCATTTTCGTCAAAAAATATCTTCCCGTATTGCGTGAAGTACCTCTACAATATATTCATAAACCGTGGGACATGCCGGAGCATATCCAAGAGCAAGCAGGCTGTAAGATTGGCTTCGACTATCCGATTCCTTGTGTGGACCATGCACAAAGAAGAAAGCTGGCCATGGCCTTGTTTCAAGAGGCAAAAGACCGCCATCAAAAGACTGAGTAATGACTTTTAGGCAAAGGGAGATAGAGACGTGGCACAACTATATTTTCGGTATGGAGCGATGAATGCTTCCAAATCCATTCAATTATTGACCGTTGCCCACAACTACGAGCAATCGGGGAAAAAAGTAGTAGTGTTTACTCCAGCAGTGGATGATCGCTATGGCGTGGGAAAAGTTGCTTCGCGTGTTGGGATTAGCCGAGAAGCGATTCCGATTAGCGAAGAGACCGATCTGTATCAAATCGTAGAGGCAGAGTCAGTCAAGCCGCATTGCGTGTTGGTTGACGAGGCTCAGTTCATCAGCCGCCACCATGTGGATCAGCTCGTCAGGATTGTAGACAAGCTGGGCATCCCTGTAATCGTTTATGGCTTGTTGAAAAACTTCAAGAATGAGCTCTTCCCTGGCAGCGCCGCCCTGTTGTGCGAGGCTGACAAGGTAGAAGAGATTAAAACCGTCTGTGTTTACTGCAATAAAAAGGCGACGCATATTCTCAAGTTCAAAAATGGACAACCCGTCTACGCTGGCGAGACGATTGAAATTGCTGGAAATGATACGTACAGCAGCGTCTGTCGCAAGCATTACTATACGCCTCCAGTTGTCGAATAAAGAAAGCAGAAGCCACCCCCTGTTTGTCCCGTGCATGAGCCCAAGAGGCGATGCGCAGACTAAGCAAAACAGGAGGTGGCTTTTTCATGCGGACACAGCCTATTTGGCGAAGCGCGTTGGTCATACTGGGCGTGGTGACACTGACTTCTGCTCTCACCGTCGGCTGCGGTGGAAATACGGCTAAGCAACAGGGCTATCGTACGGATATGAGGAATACGCAGCACAATATGAAGATCAGAGGGGATCAAAGCGGAAATACGCTGCAAGGCCGTACCCCTGTTGCTGCTGATCGCGACTCGCTAATGGGGCGCAATCAAAACCCGAACATGGTTACTGGTCAAACGAATGTGCGCAATACGCCAGTCGAAGTGACGAATATGGAGAGGACCGCTATGTCGGTGAAAGGTGTGGAAAATGCACGCATCACACTCAGCGATGCCAATGCATATGTTACTCTTGACCTTGTGCATAACATCACTGCGAATCAAGCGCGTACCATCGAGCAGCAGGTGATTTCACTTCTACGAGAAAGAATTCCAAACTACGATTTTCACTTAACCTCGCATGACGGTTACCATCGCTGACAGGTGAGCAGGACGTATGTAGCAAGGCTCGGCATAGCCGAGCCTGTTTGGCATCGGTAAAACATTTCCAGTAATAATGCGCTTTGACTTCTTGCGACATTCCTCCTATAATTTATCTGTTATAACCGTTTTTATGGTAGATAGCATTTTATCGCAATTCATATCTAACATACATGCTACCAAGGCTTCGCCTGCGCCAAAAGGCTATTATTCTTTGCGATGGGGTGAAATAAAAATGTTTACACGCTTATCTGCAGTCGAAGAGCGTTTTGAAGAAGTAACGAATCTCCTATGTGACCCCGACGTCATTAGTGATACAAAACGCTTGCGTGAACTGTCTAAGGAACAATCTTCGTTGGAAGAGACGGTAACGACATACCGTGAATATAAATCAGTGGTGAGTCAAATCGATGACGCCAAAGCGATGCTCGAAGAAAAACTGGATGACGAGATGCGTGAAATGGTCAAGCTCGAGCTCAATGAATTGTCATCACGCAAGGAACAACTGGAAGATCGCTTGAAGATCCTGTTGCTTCCAAAAGACCCGAACGATGAGAAAAACGTCATTGTGGAAATCCGCGGTGCTGCGGGCGGCGATGAAGCTGCACTGTTTGCAGCGGTGCTTTTCCGTATGTACACTCGCTTTGCGGAGCGCAACGCTTTTAAAATTGAAGTGCTGGAGGCAAGCCCAACCGATATCGGTGGATACAAAGAAATTGTCTTCTCGCTGTCTGGCCGCGGTGCTTACAGCAAAATGAAATTCGAAAGCGGCGCGCATCGTGTGCAACGCATCCCGGCTACTGAGTCCGGTGGACGCATCCATACTTCTACTGCGACTGTACTGGTTCTGCCAGAAGCAGAAGACGTGGAAGTGGAAGTACACGAAAAAGATATCCGCATCGATACGTTCTGCTCCAGTGGTGCGGGCGGTCAGAGCGTTAACACGACCAAGTCTGCGGTTCGCGTAACGCATATTCCTACAGGGATCATGGTTTCTTGTCAGGACGAGAAATCCCAGCATTCCAACAAAGACAAGGCGCTGCGTGTATTGCGCGCACGTCTGTATGATTTCTACATGCAACAACAAAATGCGGAAGCAGATGCTACGCGCAAAAGCTTGGTGGGTACTGGTGACCGAAGCGAGCGCATCCGCACTTACAACTATCCACAAAGCCGCGTGACCGACCACCGCATCGGTCTGACCCTGCACCGACTGGAATCGGTATTGGAAGGCGAATTGGATGAAGTGATCGACAACCTGATCCTGCATGAACAAACGGAGCTTTTGAAAAGCCATGCACACTCAGCTTGATTGGTCTGATGTCACGACGATTCGAGAAGCCCTATTACGGGCTTCTTCCTTTTTGCGGGAAAAAGGGACAAAGGATCCTTTGTTCGAAGCGGAGCTAATGATTCGTCATTGTCTCGACTGGGATCGGACGCGCTTTTTAATGGCGATGACGGATTCAATCGATGCAGAAACATTGGTGAAGCTGGACGGACTGTGCGTGCGCCGGGCGAGTAACGAGCCACTGCAATATATGTTTGGCGAACAGGAGTTTTACGGTCGTCCTTTTACGGTACGACCAGGTGTGCTGATCCCAAGACCGGAAACAGAAATCCTGGTGGAGCAAGTGATGGCTGCTGCAGCAAAGCTCTGGCCTGAGCGGGAAGAGCTAGCGGTGGTGGATATCGGCACAGGGAGCGGAGCCATCTGCATTACGCTCGCGTTAGAAAAACCGCAATGGCACGTGACTACGGTGGACCTGTCTCCTGAGGCAACGGCAATCGCACGGGAAAATGCAAGTCGTCTTGGTGCAGATGTCCGCTTTCTACAAGGGGATTTGGTGCAACCGCTTTTGGAAACAGGCGAAAAGGTAGACATCCTCGTGTCCAATCCACCTTATATCCCGAGTCGCGATGTCGAGGAGCTGGACGATGAAGTACGCGTACATGAACCTCGCTTGGCTTTGGATGGCGGTGAAGATGGTCTGGATTGCTACCGTCGACTGTGTGAGGCGCTGCCGAATCTATTGAAAGAAAGAGCGGTCGCAGCGTTTGAGGTAGGCATTTATCAGGCTGGGGATGTAGCGGCATTGATGAGGGCATCCGGTGTCATGGATGAGGTAGAGATTGTTCCGGATTTGGCGGGGATCGAGCGGGTCGTTATCGGAGTGAGACGATAGCACTTGCTCGTCTCGCCTTTTTTACATATGGAATGAATGTTTGAAATCGTGTGAATCCGTCCATACTGATTGCTAAAGAGAGAAGATCAGTATAGAGGGAGACGGATAACAATGAAACGGATGTTATTGATGGCATTTAGCCTGTTTGTGCTTATGATGAGCTGGGAGGGGCAGCTTACTTCGGCCAATGTGTTGGATAATGGGCCGATCCCTCAGGAATCCGTTCGCTTGCGTATTATTTCGAACAGCGATTCTGTCCAAGACCAATGGTTGAAGCGCGAAGTCAGAGATGCCATTATCGCTCAAATGAATACATGGGCGGACGATATCGAGACTTTGGAGGAAGCAGAGCAAGTGATTCAATCACAATTGCCTGTCCTGCAACAAGTCGTAGACAAGACGATCAAGGAACGCGGTTTTTCGTATAAAGCTGTAGTCGATTTCGGCGAAGTCCCTTTTCCGACGAAGCTGTACGGCTCTTATGTGTATCCTGCAGGTAATTACCGAGCAGTCCGTGTACAAATTGGAGAGGCAAAAGGCCAAAACTGGTGGTGTGTCCTGTTCCCACCGCTCTGCTTTATTGACATGTCCAATGGTGACGCTGTACAAGCAGAGCCAACTCCAGAGCCTGAAGAATCAGAGCAACCGACAGCAGCTGTATCCGAGGAAGATGAAAACTACGATCGACTTGATAGAAAGCAAGTAGCGGTTGCACCCCTAGAAGAGAACGAAGTAGGGCAACATTCCGAATCAAATAAAGTGGACGCTGAACAAACAAAAGTAGAGGTAGAAAAGTCCGAAGAGATAGAAAAAGTAGAAGAAACAACTGCCTCTGCTCCTGAAGTAGAAGTGAGATTTTACTTATGGGAAAAAATCGAGAGCTGGCTCTCCTAAGCTGGACATAAAAAACGACACCCGCCGCATGTGCAGGTGTCGTTTTGAATGGCTCTATTACTTTTTGAACAAAGCCTCACGAATCTCAGACTTCAACAAATCTTGGTAACGCTGAGCAGGGATCGCGAACTCTGGCATTCCCGCTGCATAGGCGGCAATTTCGTATTGACTAAAATGGATCATCAGGTTGCCATCTTTAAAGGAGAAGCCTTGATCCTCTCTGATGCTTTCGAATCCATCGTAAGGATTAAAGCCATCCGCCTCGGTTTCTTCTTTTATTTGTTGCAAAATGATTTGATTGAAAATGGTACGGTAGTCATGGCCAGACTGGAACAGGTCAGCCAGCTTCAATTGTTTTGATTTGGCTTGATTATCGATGTTGTAATACGAAACATCCGTCATGCCATGTGCTCCGCCTGTATAAATGTACGTCTGTACGGAGAAAGAAACGAGATTACCAGCATTGTATACCTCATAGGAGATGTCGAGCGCATGAGGGCGTGGTTCCCATCCGTTCTTTTTCGCTTCTGCTGCATCTTCTTTGCCGGCTTTTTGTCCTTCCGCCAAGCCTGTTTGTGCTTCTTTCAGCAGAGTAGCGTTCAGTTTTGCTTCAAAAGCTTTATCCTTCATCCCGCTAATCACTGGGATGGATACTTTACCTTGAAATTCTTTCGTATCGACCGTAATGGTTTTTGGTGTGAACACGACACCGTTAGCTTGTGGCTTTGGCGCTTGTACAGCAGGCTTTGTGGAGGTTGCAGGTGTAGCTGGTGCTGCAAATACTGGAGCAGCGACAGCTGTTAACAATACAGCTGTGCCAAGCAGGCTGGAAGCTAAGGATTTAAAAGATGACATATCATTCACGGTCCTTTCGATAAAGGGAAAGTTATTGTTTTGTTTTCGTGTTCATTCTACTACACGGTTGAGACGGATGAAGTTAAAAAAAGGTAACAATGTTCTCTTTTCCACGCTGTTCAGAAAAGTTATTCACAAGTTACCCACAGCCTGTTGAAAACTTTTTGGTGCACATCTATACTTAAGGCACTCCTTACCAAGAAACGAGCTAGAGAAAGGATTTTTTAACGATGGAAATGAATTTTGTGACAAAAGCCTGGTCTGTGGATAACGATGTGGAAAATCAGCATAGTTGTGCACAGATTGTGGATGCAGCCCGTTTTCTTCGAGAAGGGGCAGTTGTCGCGTTTCCCACGGAGACGGTTTACGGCTTGGGAGCGAATGCATTATCAAATGAAGCAGTGGAAAAAATATTTACAGCAAAAGGCAGACCCAGCGATAATCCGCTGATTGTACATATTGGGGCGTGGGACCAGTTGTCCACAGTAGCAAGTGAGGTTCCGGAGAAAGGGAAAAAGCTGATGGAGGCGTTTTGGCCTGGACCGTTGACGGTGATTTTGCCAAAAACCGATCAAGTAGCTTCGCTGGTAACGGCAGGTCTGGAATCAGTCGGGGTTCGCATGCCTGATCATCCGATTGCCTTGGCTTTGATCAAGGAAGCGGGGGTACCGATTGCAGCTCCAAGTGCCAATCGCTCTGGACGTCCGAGTCCAACGACAGCGGCGCATGTATTGGCTGACTTGGATGGACGCGTAGCAGGTGTGGTCGATGGTGGGGCAACAGGTGTTGGGGTAGAATCTACGGTTATTGATGTTACGCAGGACCCGCCCATGATTCTGCGCCCAGGCGGCATTACACGGGAGCAAATGGAACCAGTGATTGGCTACGTGGAGCTCGACCCTTCTTTTCAAGTGGGAGCAGCCGAGGCACCACGCTCTCCAGGGATGAAATATACGCATTACGCTCCTGAAGGCGAAATGTGGCTCGTGTCAGGAGAGAGTGAAAAAGTTCGGGCGAAAATGGAAGACATGCTGCAACAGGCGAAGCAGCACGGTCAAAAAACGGGTGTGCTGGCAACGGAAGAAACAGCTCCTTTTTGGCAAAGTCACGCGGCGGCAGATGTCGTTCTTGTGGTCGGATCACAAGCGGATCTGGAAATGGTTGCCCAACAGCTTTATGCTGTGCTGCGAGAATTCGACGATCAAGAGGTGCAGTATATAGTCGGTGAGACTTTCCCGCGAAACGGGTTGGGTATGGCCGTAATGAATCGCTTGGAAAAGGCTGCTGGAGGCCGAGTCTTGTCCGTGTAAACCTGTCCTAAACTCCCCCTTGTCCGCATAAGGTGAAGAGACGGGAGGGGAGCTGCTTGGACCAGGTGTTATTTCAATGGGGGCAATTTTTGACGTTGCTCATTATTGCTTTCGCCTTAAGTATGGATGCCTTTTCGTTGGGAATTGGCGTAGGGATGGTTGGGATTCGGTTACGAGAGATTATCAAAGTGAGTATCACCATCGGACTGTTTCACATTATGATGCCGATCATCGGGATTGTTGTTGGAGCGTACTTGTCCGATTTGGTTGGAGATATAGCCGTGTTTATTGGCGGCGGTGTCCTGATGATCATCGGCTTGCATATGCTATGGAATGGCTTCGTCCAAGGGGATCAAAAAAGTGTATTGAAGACAAAAGGGTTCGGACTTATGCTCTTCGCATTAAGTGTCAGTCTGGATGCTTTCACCGTCGGTTTCTCGTTCGGCTTGATCGAGGTCAATAGAATTTTGGCCATCTCCCTTTTTGGAATAATGGGTGCCACCATGTCCTACTTCGGTTTATTGTTAGGCAGGAGTGTGGGAGGGTGGCTTGGGGATTATAGCGAATTAGTAGGTGGACTTATTTTGTTTGGTTTTGGGTTAAAATTTATGATATAACCGGACTAATTAATAGGAGAGGAGGAACGATACGTGAAACGGATACTTTTCGTCTGTACGGGAAATACGTGCCGAAGCCCAATGGCAGAAGCGATGTTCCGTTCGAAGACAGATGGACAGGGGCTTGAGATACGCTCAGCAGGAGTGGCGGCATTTGCCGGTCAGGATGCCTCCTTGCACGCCAAACAAGTATTAGAAGAACGAGGAGTTGCCCACGATCATAAGGCCAGCAAGGTAGACGAAGGGTTGATTGAATGGTCTGATGTCATTTTGACGATGACGCACGGTCACAAGCGAGCGATCCTGACGTATTTCCCCTCAGCGGCTGAAAAGGTGCATACCCTGCAGGAGTTCGTTGGGATAGAAGGCTTTAGTGATATTGCTGATCCGTATGGGGGATCACTGATGGATTATCGCAGGTGTGCCGAAGAAATCGAAGAGTCACTGGAAAGGCTCTCATTGATGCTCAAGGACCCAGGTCTTCGTAAATCATTGGATGAATAGGGTGCTGGTATATAGCCAGGGCCTTGTTTTTTGCGAGAGTACGAACGATTTTTAGTCATTTGATAAAAATGTTCACTTTTTACTTATTGTTTTTTGATGTATACTAGACGAAGATTATGAGACAAGCGAGGGATGACAGATGAAAGTAGCACTTGCTGCTGATCACGGTGGATACAAGCTAAAAGAGGAGATCAAGACTCTGCTGGCCTCCATGAACATCCAGACGGAAGACTTCGGCTGCACCTGCGAGGAATCGGTTGATTATCCCGATTATGCTTTGCCAGTAGCGGAAAAGGTGGCAGCGGGGGAGTTTGATCGAGGCATTCTCGTTTGCGGAACAGGTATCGGCATGTCGATCGCAGCCAACAAGGTTCCAGGCATCCGTTGTGCACTTGTGCATGATACGTTTTCTGCACGCGCTACCCGTGAGCATAACAACACCAATGTGTTGGCGATGGGTGAGCGTGTCATTGGACCGGGTCTTGCGCTTGATATCGTGAAAATTTGGTTGGAAACAGAGTTTCAAGGTGGTCGCCACGAGCGTCGTGTGGAAAAGATTTCCCAAATTGAAGCGAAGCATGCGGGAGTGAAGTAAGTGGATTTATCCGCTATCGAAAAACAAATCAGTGACATTGTCGAAGAAGTAGCTGATATGGCAGAGCTGAAAGCCGGGCAACTCATGGTGATTGGGTGCAGTACCAGCGAGGTGCTCGGGGAGCATATCGGTAAAGCTGGCAGCCAAGATGTAGCGAAAGCTCTGTATCGTGGGATTCAATCTGTTGTAGAAAAGCGCGGCTTTGCTGTTGCCTTCCAATGTTGTGAACATTTGAACAGGGCTCTGGTCGTCGAGCGTGATGTTGCATTGCGATACGGACTGGAAGAGGTCTCGGTTGTTCCCGTTCCGACTGCTGGAGGCTCTATGGCTGCGCATGCGTTTACACAGTTCACGGATGCAGCCGTTGTGGAGCACATTCGCGCGCACGCAGGCATTGATATCGGCCATACGCTGATCGGCATGCATCTGAAGCATGTGGCAGTACCGGTGCGTCCAACACTGCGTCTCGTTGGACAAGCCCATGTTACGGCAGCGCGTACGCGTCCTAAGCTGATTGGCGGACCGCGTGCCGTGTATGAGAAGACATCGTCGAATGAAAGCTGCACGTAAAAGAGGTAGTTCAAAAAGCCGACTTTTTGAACAAGCACGTAAAAAGAATGTGGGACAAGCCCACTTTATGATCACGAACTTTTAAGGAGGAGAAACTATTATGCTAGATTTTTTGCGTAATCAAGACCCGCAAGTCATGGAAGCCGTTCAACTGGAGCTCGGAAGACAACGCGACAAGATTGAGCTGATTGCTTCTGAGAACTTCGTAAGCCGCGCAGTTATGGAAGCAATGGGAACCGTTTTGACAAATAAATACGCAGAAGGATATCCAGGTCGCCGCTATTACGGTGGTTGCGAGTATGTGGATATCGTGGAAAACATCGCGCGCGACCGCGTAAAAGAAATTTTTGGCGCTGAGCATGCAAACGTACAACCACACTCCGGTGCTCAGGCGAACATGGCTGTATACTTCACCATTCTTCAGCCAGGCGACACTGTGTTGGGAATGAACCTGTCCCACGGTGGTCACTTGACGCATGGTAGTGCAGTAAACTTCTCCGGTACTCTGTACAATTTCGTTGATTACGGTGTAGACGAAGATACGCACCTGATCAACTATGAAGTTGTTCGTGCAAAAGCGTTGGAGCACAAGCCAAAACTGATCGTTTGCGGTGCGAGTGCCTATCCGCGTACGATTGATTTTGCCAAGTTCCGTGAGATCGCAGATGAAGTGGGCGCGTACTTTATGGTGGATATGGCGCATATCGCTGGTCTGGTTGCGGCAGGTCTGCATCCAAACCCAGTACCACACGCGCATTTCGTTACTTCTACGACGCACAAGACTCTGCGTGGACCACGTGGCGGTTTGATTTTGTGCAAGGAAGAATTCGCGAAAGGCATCGACAAATCCGTATTCCCAGGCGTTCAGGGTGGTCCGTTGATGCACGTCATCGCAGCAAAAGCGGTTGCCTTCGGCGAAAACCTGCAACCAGAGTTCAAGGATTACGCAGCTCGCATCATCAAGAATGCACGTGCATTTGCGGAAAGCTTGACTGCTGAAGGTCTGACGCTCGTTTCCGGCGGAACGGATAACCACCTCGTATTGGTTGATGTAAGCAAAATCGGCCTGACAGGTAAAGTAGCTGAGCATTTGTTGGACGAAGTAAGCATTACCACAAACAAAAATACCATTCCTTACGATACACAAAGCCCGTTTGTTACAAGTGGTGTGCGCATGGGTACGCCAGCAGTAACGAGCCGCGGTTTTGATGAGGAAGCGATGAAAGAAGTAGCAGCAATTATCGCTCTGACATTGAAAAACCCAGAGGATGCTGCGAAGCACGAAGAAGCACGCCAACGTGTGGCAGCTTTGTGCCAACGTTTCCCGATGTACGAAGGATTGAATATCTAAGCAAGCCAACGAGAAGCAGACCCAGTGGAAATTTTCCCATTCGGGTCTGCTTTTTTTCCACTTCCCGGCTGTACCTAGGGATCGAGGATGCGAAAAAGTACGAAGATTAGGCAAATTGACGGCGCCACTCTCACCCGCTATTATAGAAAGGATGCATTGATAGGGAAACGGAGGAAATGACATGAGCCGTGTATATGTGTTTGACCATCCGCTGATTCAGCATAAAGTTACGTATATTCGTGACAAGAATACAGGGACCAAGGAATTTCGCGAACTGGTAGATGAAGTGACGACTCTGATGGGCTATGAAATTACTCGTGATATGCCGTTGGAGCAAACCACCATCGAAACGCCAGTGGCTACCTGTCAGTCGAACGTAATTGCTGGTAAAAAAGTAGGGCTGGTACCGATTCTGCGCGCTGGTCTTGGTATGGTGGATGGCCTGATGAGGCTGATCCCTGCTGCCAAAGTAGGACACGTAGGTCTTTACCGTGATCCGGAAACCCTACAGCCTGTTGAGTATTATGTGAAGCTGCCATCCGATGTTGCTGAGCGTGAGTTGATCGTAACTGACCCAATGCTGGCGACTGGGGGCTCTGCTGTTGCTGCTCTTACTGCTTTGAAAAAACGTGGAGCGAAAAACTTGAAGCTGATGTGCCTCATTGCTGCTCCAGAAGGCATCAAGCTGGTTCAGGACGAGCATCCTGATGTAGATATTTACGTAGCAGCTGTTGATGAATATTTAAACGACCATGGATACATCGTGCCAGGATTGGGCGATGCGGGTGACCGCTTGTACGGCACGAAGTAGTCGGAGAGGGAAAAACGTATGAAAACTGTAAAAGTAATGACGGTATTCGGAACACGTCCAGAAGCGATCAAAATGGCGCCGCTTGTCCATGAATTGAACAAGCACAGTGAACAGATCGAATCGGTCGTTTGCGTGACGGCCCAACATCGTCAAATGCTCGATCAGGTTTTGGACATTTTTGATATTCAACCAGACATTGATTTGAACATCATGAAGGATCGCCAAACGCTGGTGGGTGTGACCACTCGCGCATTGGAGAGCCTGGATGAAACGATGAAGGAAGTAAAACCGGACATTGTCCTCGTACACGGGGATACGACAACCACTTTTGTGGCGAGTCTGGCTGCTTTTTATAATCAAGTCGCGATCGGACACGTGGAAGCGGGCTTGCGCACATGGGACAAGTACTCGCCGTTCCCGGAAGAGATGAACCGTCAGTTGACAGGTGTAATGGCTGACCTGCACTTCTCTCCGACCGATGGATCGGCTGACAATCTTCGTCGCGAAGCAAAGCCGGAAGAGAGCATCTACGTGACAGGAAACACAGCAATTGACGCGCTGAAAACAACGGTTCGCGAGGATTACACGCATCCGGTACTTGATCGCGTAGCTGGTCAGAAGCTGGTGCTGATGACGGCACACCGCCGCGAAAATTTGGGCGAGCCGATGCGCCGTATTTTCCGTGCAGTTCGAAGACTAGTGGACGAGCATCCTGAGATTGCTGTTGTGTATCCGGTTCACTTGAATCCTGCTGTACAAGAAGTAGCGCAGGAGATTCTCGGAAACCACGATCGCATTTCGTTGATCGAACCATTGGATGCCCTTGATTTCCACAACTTCGCTCGTCGTGCCCATCTCATCCTGACCGATTCTGGCGGGGTGCAGGAGGAAGCGCCGTCTCTTGGCGTACCAGTCCTGGTTCTGCGCGATACGACAGAACGTCCTGAGGGGATTGAAGCAGGCACGTTGAAGCTCGTGGGAACTGACGAAGAGCAAGTTTATGCAATGGCAAAAGAATTGCTGACCAACCAAGCGGCTTACGATGCAATGGCGCACGCTGTCAACCCGTACGGGGATGGCGAGGCTTCCCGTCGTATCGTAGAAGCAATCCTCTATCATTTTGGTTTGCGAGCTGAACAGCCAGAGCCTTTCCAACCAGGTCAGTAACATACAGCTAGGAAAACCCGCCAGGTACCGTTCGTCAAAACCGGGCGGGTTTCTTGTTGGTAACGGGAATTTTTTTGGTTTCGAAGACTGACGATTTGGTATGTTTTTCTAATGGGGAATCGAGAGAATTGGCGAAACTATCCATGATTTTTTGCGTCTAATATTTAGTTGCTTGGCTTAGATGGAAAAAAGATAGAGTTTGGAATACGGAGAGGAGTTACCAACATGAGAGCGCAAAGGATAGTGACGCTGCTCACGGCCACGACCATGGCCTGGGGAGCTTTTGTTCCGTTTGTGCCGTTTGCGACCAATGTCGCACACGCCAGAGCGGAGACCAGTGCATTGAATATGATGTGGCAAACCCCAATTGGTGAGGGGACCACTTTGCAGAAATATACGAAATCATTTGCCAACCAAGTCGTCACGATCATGGTGACCAAGGTTGACATGAATAATCCTTACGTTGAGGTCAAACCGGTATACGGGACGAAAGGCAAGCTGACAGACAGGCAGACGGTTACACAAATGGCGCGTGAAACCGGAGCTGTAGCAGCGATCAATGCCGACTTTTTTAACATGTCGAAGCGGGGAGCGCCGTTTGGTATTGTCATGAAAGACGATGAACTCATTTCTTCCATGGGCTTGGTCTCCTACTGGTACGCCCTAGGCTTGACCGGAGACAAGATGGCTATCGTCGATAAGTTTGGTTTTGGCGGCAAGGTTACTGCTCCTAATGGCGCTACCTATTCGATTCAGGGTGTCAACAAGGAAGAGTACAACCCGAGTGATGGACGAAAAAGTCACCAGAATCAATTGAACGTTTATACCCCTTCCTTTGGCAAAACCAGCTTGGGGACGATATCGGGCTACAAAGATGTCGTCGAGATTCTGTTTGTAGACAACGTAGCCAAAGAAGTTCGTGTGAATCAACCTGGCGTATACATACCTTACAACGGCTATGTCCTTTGGGGACATGGAGCAGCAGGAGCATTTCTCAAACAAAACTTCCCAGTAGGCGCTACTGCAACAGTTGAGTATCAAACGACACCGCAGACACTCGACTTGAACCATGCGGTGGGTGGCAATGTCCTTTTGGTTGATCAAGGGAAAGCACTGTCGTCCTTTCCAGCGGACAAGTCCATCACGAGCAAAACGGCGCGTACAGCGGTCGGTGTTTCCCAGGATGGGAAGACCTTGTACATGGTCACGATCGATGCGAGCCAAGGCGTTTATTTGGATGAATTGGCAAAAATCATGGCGGAGCTCGGTTCTTTTCGGGCTGTAAACTTTGACGGTGGTGGCTCTACGACCATGGCAGCTCGAATGCTGGGTGAGACACACGCGAATCTGTCGAATAAGCCGAGCGGCGGTGCTGAGCGTCGTGTGCCTACTGGACTGGCCGTATACAACACGGCACCTGCTGGAGAATTGAAAGGCTTCCAAATCGATGTACCAGCAGATGTGCTTATCGGACAAACCATCTCGCTCAGCGCATCCAAGGGATATGACGTTCATTACCAACCGTACGCGATCAATGCAGGCGATGTGAGCTGGGATGCCAGTCAGTCCGAAGCGGGAACCGTAAATGGCAAGCAATTCACACCAGCTCGCTCCGGCAAGATCACATTGACTGCGCGATTGGGCAATGTGACGCAAAATAAAGACATTCAAGTCATTTCCGGCAACGATGTGCAGCAAATCATCGTTTCCCCGAATCCGATCACGATTGCACCGGGACAATCCCTTAATCTCGATGTCAAAATCAAAACGAAGAAGGGTTCTACCGTACAAGCGACGCCACTTAGCGTAAAAGCGAGTGTCGATTCCTCTGTAGCGACGATTAACGACAATCTGCAACTGGTAGCAGGCAATGAGCCGGGCAACGGAACCCTGACCATTACGTATGATGGCGTGTCGACAAGCGTACCATTTGCTGTCGGACAATTTGAGCAGCCATGGCTTACCTTCGATAATCAGGTTGGTATGTACCATGCGGCAAATCCATCCAGCATCAGTTCCGCTGGATCGTTCGGGCTCGTTTCCGATCAGACATTCCGCACGAAAAAGGCAGCGAAGCTGGTGTACAACTTCTCTGGAGCACCAGCGAACAACATGCGGATTTCGTATGGCGTTCTGGGGGCAAAACCTGTGACCATTCCTGGCAAACCGCTCGGATTGGGCTTGTGGGTCAATGGTGACAACAGCGGACATTGGCTCCGTGCAGAAGTAGTCGATGCAAACGGCAAGGCAGTCTACGTCGATCTGGCAAAAGAGATCAATTGGACAGGGTGGAAGCAGGTTAAAGGCTACTTCCCGAGCAATGTTGCGTATCCATTGCAGCTCAAGAGTGTGTATGTCGTTGACCAAGCCAGTGATGGCATTACACACGACAAAGGAACACTGTACTTCGACGAATTCTCGCTCCTCTTGGGCAACCAGACAGGCCAACCGAGCAATGTAGCCGTTGTTCCTGAACTGCCAGGCAGCATGTCCCTCGGGGCGGAGCTCGATCTCCATTATTCCTTAGCAAATACTGCTCCTTACCTGGATAGTGCGCTGATTGATGTGGAGTCGATCGTGACTCAGCCGATGCCAGGATATGTGCCTGCTGATTATTCGTTTACGATTAAGCCGGGCGAACTAAAAGCAGGACAAGAGGACGCAATTTCAACTTCGTCGATTCAGTTGACCTTGGTACCGAAGCAATGGCTCGCTGGAAAAGGCGTTGGGCTCTTGTACGTAAACGAAGTAAACAATACTTTGGATCCGCTGCTAGGAACCCTGAATGCTCAAGGTCAGTGGGTATATGAAGTCAATAGCTACGGCAAGTACATTCCGTACTACCTGGACAATGCAGGCACGGACAGCGCTGGATTTAGTGATATCGCGAAGCATCCAGCCAAGGCAGAAATCACCTACATGGCGGAAAAGGGCTACGTGAAGGGTTTGACAGAGACGACGTTCGGCCCAGAGGTTTCTTTGACAAGAGCACAGTTCGTCACCTTGCTCGCGCGCACTTTTGAATGGGAGCTCCCATCCTCACCAAAGCTGAAATTCAAGGATAAGGTGCCTTCCTATGCGCAAGGTGCCGTACAGGTTGCTGTTTCCAAAGGCCTGGTGAAGGGCTATAACGATAATACTTTCCGTCCAGATCAGCCGGTGACTCGCGCAGAGGCCGCAGTCATTCTCGATCGTCTCGTGAATAAAAAGGGAGCGACGAAAAAGGTCTCCGATAAAGGGACATGGCCATCCTGGGCATCTACATCCATCAACAACATGGTCGGACTCGGTCTGATTGATCCAGTTGGAGGAAATTATCAGCCGAATAAACCGACGACGAGAGCAGTGTGTGTCGTTGCGCTGTATCGCATCCTGCATCAAGCCAAGTAAGAATGACAGTAGAAAAAGGTCAAGCTTCTCTAAAAAAGAGGAGCTTGACCTTTTTTCTTTTTTCCATGTCGAAGAAAAAAGCTTTGCTAAAATAGGTTAACCGTTTTAAAATAACGGTTAACAAATATATGTTAACCAAGGTTGTGATTTGGTTGTTAAATAATTATGCAGAGCTTTCTGCCAAAAACAAGCAATACGTTTGGCATCCCTTCACCCAAATGAAAGACTACGTCGCACAGGAGCCACTGATTATTGCGAGAGGAGAAGGGATCAAGCTGTTCGATGTGAACGGCAAGGCTTACTACGACGGTTTTTCCTCCGTGTGGTTGAATGTCCACGGTCACAACGTTCCCGAGCTGAATCAGGCGATCACGGAACAGCTCGACCAGATTGCCCATTCTACTTTGCTCGGCATGGCAAATGTCCCATCCATTCTATTAGCGGAAAAGCTGATCAACCTCGCTCCAGAAGGACTGAGCAAAGTCTTTTACTCTGACAACGGGGCAACGGCAGTCGAAATCTCATTGAAAATGGCGTTCCAATACTGGCAAAATCGCGGGCAGACTGGCAAGTATTCGTTTATCACAATGAACAATGCCTATCACGGGGATACGATTGGAGCTACCAGTGTGGGAGCCATTCCGCTCTATCATCAGGTCTACAAACCCCTGCTCTTTTCTCCACATGTCATTCCATACCCTTATCCATACCGACAGGGTGGCGAAGAAGCAGCCGTTCAGGCCACATTGAGCAGTCTGGAAAGTTTGTTGAAGGAAAGAGCTCATGAGATTGCGGCGATGATCGTGGAGCCTGTCGTGCAGGGAGCAAGCGGCATGATTATCATGCCGGACGGTTGCTTGAAAAAAATCGCGGAGCTGTTGCGCGCCTATGATGTATTGCTAATCGCAGACGAAGTAGCGACAGGATTTGGACGCACGGGCAAAATGTTCGCTTGTGAGCATGATGGGGTCGTGCCAGACATCATGGCGGTCGCAAAAGGGCTCACGGGAGGGTATTTGCCAGTAGCGGCTACCTTAGTAACCGAGCAGATTTATGATGCCTTTTTCGCCGACTATGAGGAACAGAAAACCTTCTTTCACGGACATTCGTTCACGGGAAATCCACTTGGCTGTGCAGTTGCTCTCGCCAACCTGCGGCTGATGGAGGAGCGCGGAGTCGTTGAACAGGTAGCACAAAAAGCAATCAATCTGGATCAATTACTGGAGCCACTTCGCGACCTGCCTCATGTAGGAGATATCCGGCAAAAAGGCTTGATGGCGGGAATCGAGCTGGTTCGGGATAAAGAGACCAAGGAGCCCTATCACTGGAATGAGCGGATCGGTTTGCGTGTCTGTCAGATAGCGAGAGAAAAAGGTCTTCTGACACGACCATTGGGCAACGTCATCGTTTTTATCCCACCGCTTGTATCTACACCTGAAGAATTGGCTGACATGGTTCGGATTTTGACGGAATCGATTCAGGATGTAACGACAGGTGAAACGGAGGAGTGATTGATGTGACTGATCGACCCTTTTCCGGATTGTTCATCACAGGAACAGATACAGGGGTAGGCAAAACGGTTGTGACTGCCGGAATCGCATCCGTGTTGCGTGAAACAGGAGTGGACATAGGGGTTTGGAAGCCAGTCCAGTCAGGAGCACGAGCACATGATGAGGGCAGTGACGCTATGCACTTGAGAGCGTGGAGTGGAGTGCCTGATGCGTGTGAGGAGATAGCCCCGCTCTGTTTTGAGGCACCGCTTACCCCGTCTCTGGCTGCGGAAGCAGAGGGGAAAAGCTTGACCATGGAGGAAGTAATCGCTTGCGGGCGACCCCTGATGGAACGTTATCCGGCACTCCTTGTCGAAGGAGCTGGTGGTCTGATTGTGCCATTGACTCCAACCGAAACGATGGCGGATCTTGCTGCTCGACTGAATCTGCCTATGCTCATCGTGGCGCGGGCTGGACTCGGTACGATTAACCATACGCTCTTGTCCGTTTGGTATGCACGGGAACTCGGGATCGAGGTTGTAGGTGTCATCCTGAATCAAAACAACTCTGCTGGTGTCACCGATGAGAGTGTCAAAACAAACGCGAGCATGATCGAGAGCTACGGGGGAGTTCCTGTATGGGGCGTACTTCCATGGATAGACCAACCGTTAGAGCGCCAGCAGTTGACGCAGCTGATCCAAGAATGTGTAGACATCGGCCAGTTGTGCCAGTGGAGCCTTAAATAATAGAAAGAGGAGACGAGAAAATGAAGCAAAGCGCCTGTCTGGATTGGAAGGAGTACGCAAGCAAAGCAATCAAGAAAGAAGAGTTTACACAGGAAGAGGCAATGAAGGTATTGCAAGCGCCTGATGATGAGCTGCTGCTGGTCATGAACGAAGCTTTTCGTGTCAGAAAGCACTTTTTCGGAAAAAAGGTCAAACTGAACATGATCATCAACGCCAAGAGCGGCCTATGCCCGGAGGATTGCGGTTACTGCTCGCAGTCGATTGTTTCGAATGCTCCCGTATCCAAGTACACGATGCTGGATAAGGAGACATTGCTCGCAGGTGCGCGAGAAGCCATGAATCGAAAAGCAGGTACATACTGTATTGTCGCCTCAGGACGTGGTCCCACAGAAAGAGAGCTGGGCCAGGTCATCGAGGCAGTCAAAGAAATCCGCGAGACGATGCCGCTGAAAATTTGTGCGTGCCTTGGGATATTAAGCGACGAACAAGCAACGCGCTTAAAAGATTCAGGTGTTCACCGCTACAACCATAATCTCAACACGAGTCGCAATCATTACGAAGCGATTACGACAACGCACACATACGATCAGCGTGTACAGACAGTCGATACCGTGAAAAGAGCAGGGATGTCGCCCTGCGCAGGTGTGATCATCGGCATGGGGGAGAGCGATGAAGAGATCGTCGAAATGGCATTTGCCCTGCGCAATCTCGACGCAGATTCCATCCCGATCAATTTTTTAAATGCGATTCCCGGAACCCCGTTGGAGGATAAAGGACGCACTCCGGCAATGAAGGCTCTTCGAGTTCTCGCCTTGTTCCGATTTATTTGCCCAGATAAAGAAATTCGCGTTGCGGGTGGTCGCGAAGTGAATTTGCGCACGTTGCAGCCGCTCTCCTTGTATGCGGCTAACTCATTGTTCGTGGGCGACTATTTGACGACGCCCGGGCAGGAAATCACGACAGACCATCAGATGATTGAAGACCTCGGGTTTGAAATCGAGCTGTGTGCGCTGTAGGACAGTAGGTCAGTTATGAATAAACGCTACACATGGCTGGAAGAAGAATATGATTCGTTGCGCAAACAATCGCTGACTAGAGAATGGAACACCGTAGAGTCAGCCAGTGATCGCGCAGGCACGTGGATTCAAGTCGAAGGGAAACCGTTATTAAACCTGTCATCGAACAACTATTTGGGCTTGGCCCATGATCAACGAATCGTGGAAGCTGGCAAGAAGGCAGCAGAGGAGTGGGGGGCAGGAGGAACTGCCTCTCGTCTCGTCCATGGCAACTACGCATTATATAACGTGCTGGAACAACAATTGGCGCTGTGGAAGGAGAGAGAAGGGGCGCTTGTCTTTGCAAACGGCTATCAGGCAAATACAGGGGTAATTGCAGCGCTAGCCGGAAGAGGCGACGCTGTTTTTAGTGATCGGTTGAATCACGCCAGCATCGTCGATGGGATCGTGCTCAGTCGGGCGGAGCATTTTCGGTACAGACATAACGATATGGACCATCTGGAGTTTTTGCTAAAAAAGCACCATGGTGCAAGACGGAAGTGGATTGTCACGGACAGCATATTCTCTATGGACGGTGATAAAGCTCCCCTACTTGAATTGGTACAACTGCGAGATCGTTACGATGCCATGCTGATGGTTGACGAAGCCCATGCGGGGGGAGTGCGTGGTGAAGAAGGGCAGGGCTTGTGCCACGAGCTGGGCATTGCCGGACAAGTCGATGTTTTGATGGGAACCTTTAGCAAGGCATTTGGTGTTTATGGGGCATACGTATGCGCAGATGAGATCATCATTCGTTACTTGATGACAAAAGCGCGCTCGCTGGTGTATTCGACAGCCCTGCCCCCTGCTGTGATCGGCTCGAATCTGGCGGCGTTGTCTTTGGTACAAACAGAGTCTTGGCGAAGAAAAGCGGTGAGGCAGAATGCGCTCGTGTTTCGCCAGTTGCTTCGCTCCCGCGGGTTTACCGTAGACGAAGAAGATACGCCAATCATCCCGCTCACGTTAGGAGAGAATGAGTGGACATTGCAATTCAGCAAAAGGCTTCGGCAACGGGGGATTGCAGCAGTGGCGATTCGACCGCCTACCGTACCAGAGGGAACCGCCCGTATCCGTTTTACAGTGATGGCTGCTCATACGCGCGAAGAGCTAGAGTGGGCTTGCGAGCAAGTGAGCGAAATCAGGAACGAGCTTCATAAAGGAGGGACGATATCGTGAGAAAAGTGATGCTGTGGCTAACCGGGTGGGGAATGCCAGATTGCAGCTGGGATGCAGTTCGCTCCCAATTTCCTTCCTATCAGCACATCACACCTACTTATTCGGACGTCACTGATTCCTTGCAATTTTACGAGAGAGTAGAAGAGGAAGTCCGTTCTCTTTTGGACCAGGAGCTAATTGTAGTGGGGTGGTCCATGGGAGGGATGCTCGGCATACGCCTCGCTGCCCAGTACCCGGTCTCAGGACTTGTTTTGATCGGCACCACAGCACGCTTTACCTGTGAACAGCATGACCTTCGCAAAGGATGGCATCCTGTTGTTTTGCAAAGGATGAAAAGACAGCTTTCCATAGCACGGGAGCGGGTGATGGACGCATTTGTTGAACAGATGCTAACACCAGGAGAGCGTAAGCAAATAGGCTTGCACGTGGGGGTGGACAGCCAGAAGTGGAGTACGGCAGCGTTGATCGCGGGCTTGACCTATTTAGAAGAAGAGGATTGCCGCCCGTTCCTGTCTTCGCTGACTACTCCCACTCTCGTTATTCATGGTAGGGAGGATGCTATCTGTTCGCTCACAGCCGGAGAAGAACTGGCGAGTAGCCTTGCAGGTGCCCGTTTCGTGCAAATTCCTGACTGTGGTCATGCCCCGCATGTATTTGTTCCGGAGGTTGTAGGAGATTCGCTAAAGAGGATGGTGGAGCAGCTTGCAGAAGAGAGCAATCAGCAGCCGATTTAGTGAGAAGGCTGTCTCATACGAAAAATACGCACTCGTACAAAAGAAGATGGCCAATCATTTGAGTCAAATAGTTACAGAAATAACGAACGAGAACGAGGTGCGAAACATTCTAGAGATTGGCTGTGGGACAGGGGGATTAACCCGCGTCATTCGCAGCCATTTTTCTGCTGCCCATTACGAAGTGGTAGAGATTGCATCGGGCATGTTGGAGCAGGCGAAGAACAATCTGGAACAGCATGGCCTGATTTGTTCATTTTCTCAAGCCGATGCCGAAGAATGGGTTTGGGAACAACAGGCGAAGTCAAAGGATTTGATAGTTTCAGGAGCGTGTTTTCAGTGGTTTGCCAAGCCAGCGCATACGCTAAAAGGATTGGGAATAATCCTGAAGCCCGGAGCACCTTTGGTTTTTTCAACATTTGGACCCGATACGTTTTGGGAGCTGCATGATTCGTTTGCGAATGCTCATGCGATTTTGGGGGAAAAGGGAGTGCGCCATGGCTTGGAGTTTCACTCTGCACGTGATTGGCACGAGCTATTGGAGCAAGCAGGGTTTACGGATATAGAGGTGATGAGGAAATATGAGCGGCTAACTTACCCAGGTGTACGGGATTTCTTGCATGCCGTGAAAGCAGTGGGCGCCAGTGCAAGTATGGAGCAAGGGAGCGGTCTGGGACGCAGAAAACTCCTTGCAGAAATGATTCGTTACTATGAGCAGACGTATAAAAGAGAAACGGGCATCCCTGTCTCCTACGAAGTGATTTACGTTCGCGCGGTTTCATCGAGGTAGTGTGCTTTCTATGATTTTCGTTATAGAAATGAGAATGGTTATCAAATAGAATGAAAAGAAGAACGATGGGAGGGCTATCAAGGAGTTGAGTGTGGGACAATGAACGTGGATGATCATATTTTTCTATGGAATCAGGCAAGTGTACGATTACATGATGTACGGCATATCGTCATGCGAGCCGGAGAGCAGCTGCGATCCTATCAATTGCCGGCTAGTGCCTTTCTATTTTCGGTGAGAGGCAGTGGTCTGATTCGTCTAGACGGGAATGTACATGCTATCAAGAATTGCTATATGGCCCATGCTGGCAAAGGTACTTACGTGGATATCGAGGAAATAAAGGATGAGCTGGAATACTATCTGATTTTGTACAAAGCTCATTTACCGTTGCCTTGTCGGCAGGAGTTGTTACGTTTACTGGAGAAAACACAACCTTTTCACATCCAATACGGATTAGCCCCCATGCATCAGGCAAATGTATTTGTCGCGATTTCACGTATGCAGCAAGTGTGGAATCAGAACGGCAACCTGGACAAGCTGCGAGCCAAGGCCCTGCTTTATCAACTCGTATGTGAGCTAATGGCACAGATGCAGTCGCAAGGAATCGGGGTAACGGTACCGAATTTGGTCGTTCAGGCCGTCAGGTATATCGAGGAGCATTACGCAGAGACGTTCACACTCGATGATCTTTCCGCGCTCTTAAACTGCAGCTCCCGATCTTTGCAACGCACCTTTAAAGCCCAGCTAGCGGTCGGCCCTATCGACTATCTGATCCAGGTGCGCATTCAAAAAGCGCAGGAACTACTGCGTCAAACGAATTTGGGACTAAAAGAGGTAGCGGAATCAGTAGGTTATACAGACAGCTATTATTTCAGTCGTATCTTTAAAAAATATACAGGCTTCTCCCCTTCTATGTATAAGGAAAATCCGCTGACATCGGAAATTCGTCGCCAAAGTCCATTACTCTTGTCGCGATATTCCATTGCTGGTCAAAAGCTGTGGAAATATAATGATCACATTGAAAATGAAAATCAAAATCACCTGCGATCAAGAGATGGAGGAGCCGTACCGATGTATAAGAGTACAAAAGCGATGCTGGCACTGAACCTGATGCTGAGCCTTACCTTGCTGCTGGGAGCCTGCTCAGGCGGCGGTACGAATACTAGCAATTCGGGGAACGCAGCAGCAGGCGCTTCGAATCAGGTGGCGACACAGTTGAATACCACGCAATCTAGCGCGAATCAAGAAGTGAAGAAAAGCGATACGCGTACAATCAAGCACATGAAAGGCGAGCTGACGCTTGATTTTAAACCAGTCAGAATCGCTGTGCTGGATACGCAATACGCAGATCAAATGATTGCCTTGGGCGAGCTGCCTGCAGGTAGTGTCATTACAACGGGGGACGGTTCGAAGTTTCCAGAGTATCTCATGGACAAGCTAAAAGATGTTCACGTACTCGGAACAAAAGACGAGCCCAATTCAGAAGCGGTAGTTGCTATGGAGCCTGACTTGATCATATGCACGGAGTTTCAAGATAAAATCTATGATAATTTGAACAAAATCGCTCCAACCATCATGTTTGACCGGAATGAAGACTGGAGAGAGACGCTGATTACCTTCGGAAAAATTCTCGAAAAAGAACAACAAGCTGAGCAAATCGTAAAAGACTACCAAGAGAAAACGAACAAATTGAAAGCAGAATTCGCAACCAAGCTCAAGGGTGAGTCCGTCGCACTTATTCGTCCTCGTGACAATGCCATTCGACTGCACACAGTTGAACACCGTACGGCTGCTATCTTGTATTCCGATTTGGGACTGACTCCTCCCCAACCAGCGATGGATAAATCAGATACAGCTACGATGATTTCTCTGGAGGTGTTGCCAGAGGTAAATGCCGATCACCTATTTGTCGTAACGGACAAAGCGAATCAAGCATTAACGGACGAGTACAAAAACAGCTCCATTTGGAAAGGGCTAAAAGCAGCCAAGGAAGATAAGGTGTACGAGGTAAACACAACCGTGTGGATCGCCTATTACGGCCCGATTGCCATCAACAATATCGTCGATGAAATTGCAGAAGCACTTCTATAAATCATTCAGACCGTCACACTCTTCTCTATGAGCTGTGACGGTTTTTCATGAATTGGAAAAGAAAGCGATTTCCTGGCAGGAATTATCATGAAAAGATGGAATCTTAAGAAGGTTGCCTATCCTGTGTATTCGAGGGGTGTGTGGAAGATGAGTCAAAGAGAAATCGTCATTGCGAGTGCTGTGCGCACTGCTATAGGTAGCTTTCAAGGAACGCTTGCAGGTGTCAGCGCGACAAAGCTGGGCGGGATTGTACTGGAAGCAGCGCTAGATCGTGCAGGTGTTTCCAAGGATGCGGTCGATGAAGTGATAATGGGGAATGTACTGTCAGCAGGCTTGGGTCAAAACCCGGCGCGCCAGGCTTCTATTCACGCGGGCCTTGCTCATGAAGTTCCCTCCCTGACAATCAACAAGGTTTGTGGTTCAGGTCTAAAAGCCGTTCATTTGGCCGTTCAGTCAATCCTTGCTGGTGAGGCAGAAGTTGTCTTGGCTGGTGGGATGGAAAATATGAGCCAGGCACCATACTTAATGGAAGGAGCGCGCTCAGGCTACCGCATGGGAGATCAGAAAGTAGTAGACTCCATGATTCGCGACGGGTTGTGGTGTGCTTTCAACGACTACCACATGGGCATTACTGCGGAGAATCTTTGCACCAAATACGAAATCGGACGCGAAGAGCAGGATGAGTTTTCAGCGTGGAGCCAAGAAAAGGCTCAGCAAGCGCTCGTTAGTGGTCGTTTTCAAGAAGAGATCGTGCCGGTTCCGATCCCGCAGCGAAAGGGTGACCCGGTGTTGTTTGCCGTGGACGAATTCCCGCGTGCTGGCGTGACAGCCGAAGCGCTAGGCAAGCTGAAGCCTGCATTTAAAAAGGATGGAACCGTGACAGCAGGGAATGCATCCGGCATCAACGATGGAGCAGCAGCTCTCTTGATTATGACGCGCGAGAAAGCAGAAGAGCTGGGAGTGAAGCCACTTGCTCGTATCGTAGCCAATGCGAGTGCAGGTGTTGATCCGAGCATCATGGGGTACGGTCCGGTTCCCGCGACCAAACGCGTACTGGAAAAAGCGGGACTGTCGATTGCTGACATCGATTTGATCGAAGCAAACGAAGCTTTTGCCGTCCAATCACTGTCTGTTGGCAAAGCACTGGACTTTGATCGTGAGAAGCTAAATGTCAACGGTGGAGCCATCGCTTTGGGACATCCAATCGGTGCGAGTGGCGCGAGAATTTTGGTCACGCTCGTCCATGAATTGCAAAAGCGCGAAGGGGCAAAATATGGCTTAGCGACTCTTTGCATTGGTGGGGGACAGGGCGTCTCCACAATTGTCGAGAAAATTTAATTTTTAAATTGTGAACGCTTTGTGTACACCGAAACGCTTGCGTTGACAAAGGGAATAAATCTTCGTTAATATGGATGAGGGCATTTGGAAATTGTGTGCCCTCTCCTTATGTGAAAGGAGAAGGATAAACTGGCGAAACTTGACAATCCATGGCGAGCACTTGGTTTGGTCAGCGTACTTGGTCTTGACTTTGCCATTTGTGTGGTTGCCGGTTTTATGATCGGCAGATACGCGGATCGCCTACTAGCGACTGATCCTTGGTTCTTGCTTATCGGCTTGATTACAGGGATTGCTATTGGTGTATACACTGTCTATCGACTCATTCGCCCGTATCTGTAGGGGGTGACGAACGATGGAAGCGTTTGCTTTAGCGATGCGAAAGACTTTTCGCTATTCTTTATGGTGTATGGCATTGTTTGTGATACTGATGATTGTATTGCCTGAACACAAGGTTTTTTTGCAGAGTTTAGTGCTTGGAATAGTGACAGGAATCATTAATACCAGCGTTCTCGCAAGCAAGGTCTGGGTTGTTGGACAAATGGCAGATGACCCTAATATCAGACCAAAAGGAACGGGCACGATGCTTCGGTTCATGATTGCCGGGCTAGCCGCCTATACTACCTTTCTTTTCCCTCATATGTTCACATTATCAGGAGTTCTACTTGGGGTGTTTTTGATCCAAGGGATCAGCTATCTACTCGTATTCCGCAATTCAAAATAGATTTGTTACCAGCATTTCCTTTTAATGAAGTGATTTTAACAGAGAGCGTTCGATAGCAATGTGTAGACAGAGTTTCGGACAACCTCTATCTATCGATGGAAAGGGGTGAAAAGATGGGTCATCATTATACGTTACGGTTTAGTTTAGGCGGCATGGTATTTGACATCGCTACGATTCTCATGATGGTTCTTACCGCACTGCTTGTGTTTATCTTCCTGTTTGTAATGACGCGAAAGCTGGAAACCGGAGTACCTGGTGCTAAGCAAAATGCAGTTGAGTGGATTTTTGACTTTGTCAAGAATGTTACTGCAGGATACATGGATCACAAGAAAGTCATGATGATGATGACGCTTGGTATTACGTTGTTTCTCTACATCTTCATTGGGAACCAGCTAGGTGTTATCGCCAACGTCACCACAGTGCACAAAGGTGAAATCAGCGAAAGTGTTATGAAGATGCTGACGATTGCTCCTACGCCAGAAGCCGAAGCGAAAAAGCGCGAAACCGTTGAGCACGAGCTCGCTGACAAAGGGGCTCACGTTATCTGGTGGAAGTCGCCAACTGCTACACCAAGCGTAACATTTGGTTTGGCATTGGTAGTCTTGCTTTACTCCCACTACCTTGGTATCAAGAAAAGTCCAGGTGGTTGGTTTAAGCACGTATTCCTCAACCCGATTCACATTCTTGAGGAGTTTATCATTAAACCGTTGACGCTTCCTTTGCGTTTGTTCGGTAACCTCTTTGCAAAAGAGATCATGATTGCCTTCCTGTTGAGTGGGGGTGTTTTGGCCGCAGCACCATTATTTATTTGGCTCGGCTACTCCGTCTTCGTAGGTGCAATTCAGGCGTTCATTTTCTTGACTCTTTCTATGGTTTACATTTCACAACTTGTGAATGATGAACACTAAAATCTAGTTTTGGTTAACAACAATTTAGGGAGGTATTTTTAACATGGAAGTTATGGGTGTAGCTATTGCTATGGGTCTTATTTTCGGTTTGGCAGCACTTGGTGGTGCTTTTGGTGCAAGTAACGTAATCTCTAAAACAATTGAAGGTGTTGCTCGTCAACCTGAAGCTCGTGGTAACCTGATGGGTATCATGTTCCTCGGTATGGGTCTGGTAGAGGCGATTCCAATTATCGCTGTAGCTGTAGGTTTCATCTTGATGGGACGTCTGGGCTAAGCGAACAGCTGAACAGTATTAAATAGGCGGAGGGGTTACCTTCGCCTATCTTTTAGTAGGGAAAAATCAGGCTTCGGCCAAAGCTTGGCAATGAAGTCTTCTAGTAATAATTCTGGTAAGTGCGTATAGAACTTATTGCAGAATCTTTCGTTTGTCAGGAAGGAGTGAACTAAAAATGGTTGAGTTTGGAGCCGTATCCCTGGAATGGGGCACATTATTACTCCAGGTGATTATTTTCGTTTTGCTGTTGATCGTTGTTTCCAAATATGCAACAGGACCGATTGCGGGCGTATTGGAAAAGCGCCGTGCTCATGTTGAGAACGAGCTTGCTACTGCGGAACGCAACCACAAGGAATCCGAAAAGCTTTTGGCTGAACAACGCCGTCTTTTGGATGAAGCTCGCGCTGAATCTAAAGCGATCATCGACCGTGCTGCGAAGCAAGCGTCTGATGAAGCAAGCAAAATCGTTGCTGAAGCACAAGCAGCTTCTGAGCGCATGAAAGCAGATGCAAGTGCTGAACTGGCTCGTGAAGTAGAAAAAGCAAAACTCGAACTGCGTGAGCAAATGACTGGTCTTTCCGTGCTCTTGGCTTCCAAGATCATTGAGAAAGAACTGGACGAAGCAGCTCAAAAGTCTACTGTTGACAAATTTCTCGCACAAGTGGGAGATCGCCTATGAGTAGCGCAGTAGGGAAACGTTATGCTCGCGCTCTCTTTGAAGTAGCGAGTGAGCGTAGCAAGATTGATCAGGTAGAAGCAGACCTGGGTGCAATCGTAGAAGCGGTAGAAAGCAATGAAGATCTGAAAAAGATCATGTTGCACCCGCACATCGCAGCAGATGCAAAAAGCCAGCTCGCTGACGAATTGTTCAAAAGCCATGTTGGGGAAGAAACCTTTCATTTTCTAAACGTCCTGATTGAAAACGGACGTGAAGTTGATCTGGTTGATATCTACCGTTCTTTTGTACAATTGGCGAACGAAGCTCGTGGATTCGCAGATGCGATTGTGACTAGTGCAAAGCCGCTTTCTACTGAAGAGCAAAATGAGCTGGCTGAGAAGTTCGGTCAAACGCTGAACAAAAAGCTGCGTATGACAGCAGTTGTAGATCCAGCGATTCTCGGCGGCATTATTATCAAGATTGGCGACCGTCTGTACGATGGCAGCCTGAAAACGAAGTTGGAAACCTTTGCGCAAAAGGCGTAAAGTTCGATGGCTTTTAAGAAGTTGGATGAATGGGGTGAATTAAGTGAGTGCAATCAGACCAGAAGAGATTAGCTCCCTCATTAAAGAGCGGATCGCTAACTTTACATCTGAAATCGAAGTTGTGGATGTAGGCACAGTCATCCAAGTAGGTGACGGTATTGCTCGTGTTCACGGTTTGGAAAAGGCCATGCAAGGTGAGCTCCTCGAGTTCCAAAATGGCGTAATGGGTATGGTACTCAACTTGGAAGAAGATAACGTGGGTGTCGTTATTATGGGACCTTTCCGCGACATTAAGGAAGGCGATACTGTAAAACGTACCGGCCGCGTTATGGAAGTTCCAGTAGGGGAAGCGCTGCTCGGCCGCGTTGTAAACCCACTGGGTCAACCTATCGATGGTCAAGGCCCTATCGCAAATGACGGTTTCCGCCCAATCGAGAGCCCGGCTCCTGGTGTTATGGCGCGTAAATCCGTACACGAGCCACTCCAAACAGGTATCAAAGCGATTGACGCGATGATCCCGGTTGGTCGTGGACAGCGTGAGTTGATCATTGGTGACCGTCAAACTGGTAAAACAGCAGTGGCGCTCGACACGATCATCAACCAAAAAGGTAAAGATATGATTTGTATCTACGTTGCAATCGGTCAAAAGCAATCCACCGTTGCAAACATCGTAGAAACACTGCGTAAAGCAGGTGCTCTAGATTACACCATCATCGTTTCTGCTACTGCGTCTGACCCAGCTCCAATGTTGTACCTGTCTCCTTATACTGGTGTAACAATGGCTGAGTACTTCATGTACAAAGGCGGACACGTTCTGTGCGTATACGATGACCTGTCCAAACAGGCTGCAGCATACCGCGAAATGTCCCTCTTGCTCCGCCGTCCTCCAGGCCGTGAAGCATATCCTGGTGACGTATTCTACTTGCACTCCCGCTTGCTGGAGCGCGCTGCAAAACTGTCTGATGATCTGGGCGCTGGTTCCATTACGGCTCTGCCATTCATCGAAACCCAAGCGGGTGACATTTCCGCGTACATTCCAACCAACGTGATCTCCATCACGGACGGTCAGATCTTCCTGGAGACAGACTTGTTCAACGCAGGTCAACGTCCAGCGGTTAACACTGGTCTTTCTGTATCCCGTGTAGGTGGTTCCGCGCAAATCAAGGCGATGAAAAAGGTAGCAGGTCCACTCAAGCTTGAGTTGGCTCAATACCGTGAGTTGGCTGCGTTTGCTCAGTTCGGTTCCGATCTGGACAAAGCGACCCAAGCTCGTTTGACCCGTGGTGAGCGTTTGATGGAAATCATGAAACAAGGTCAGTTCGATCCAATGTCTGTTGAGAAGCAAGTGGCTTCTATCTATAGCGCTACAAGAGGTTTCCTGGATGACATTCCAGTAGCAGATGTGCGCCGCTTTGAGAAAGAGATGTTGTCTTTCTTGGATTCCAACAAACCGCAACTGTTGGAGCACATCCGCACAACGAAAGACCTTCCAGATGAAAAAGAATTCAACGCAGCGATCGAAGAGTTTAAAAAAGGCTTTTCGGTAACTCGCTAATCGTTAACCTGATAGACATCAGATGCATGCCGGGCCATTTGCCCGTGCATGCGTCCTCAAGGTGGTGAAAACGAGTGGCTAAAGGAATACGTGAGATTCGACGCAGTATCAAAAGTAAAAAGGATATGCGCCAAATCACGAAAGCGATGAAAATGGTGGCGGCTGCAAAGCTTCGCCGTAACCAGGATAAAGCTGAGGCGGCACGCCCGTATGCTGACAAGATCCAAGAAGTGATCGCAAGCATCGCGAGTGGGAACTCTGGTTCCAAACATCCAATGTTGCAAAATCGTCCGGTGAAAAAGACTGGTTATATTGTCATCACTTCCGACCGTGGACTTGCTGGGGGTTACAATGCCAACATTCTCCGTAGAGTGGTAAATACCATTAACGAGAAGCACAAGTCCAAGGATGAGTATGGTATTTTTGTGATTGGCCGCAAAGGTCGTGACTTCTTCAGCAAACGGAACTACCCTCTTTTGGAGGAAGTGACAGGTCTGCCAGCCAGCCCAGCCTTTGCTGATATCAAGAAAATTGCCGGTGCAGCAGTCCAAATGTTCGAGAACGAGCAGATTGACGAACTGTACCTGTGCTACAACAAGTTCCAAAGTGCAATTTCGCAAATACCTACCGTAAAACAATTGCTGCCATTGGAAGCTCCCGAGAGCAACAATGCGCGCGAATTGAATTACGAGTATGAGCCGTCCTCGGAAGAAGTATTGGCGGATCTGTTGCCGAAATATGCGGAAACACTGGTTTACAGTGCACTCCTCGAAGCAAAAGCTTCCGAAGAAGGTTCCCGTATGACTGCAATGGGCAGTGCGACAGACAATGCTACGGATATGATCAACCGTTTAACGTTGAGCTACAACCGTGCTCGTCAGGCAGCCATTACACAAGAGATTTCCGAGATCGTTGCAGGTGCAAACGCACAGGCTTAGTGGCAGCGAATAGCTCCCAATTTAGCTTTACAGGAGGGAAGAAGTAAGATGGCGAATGGACGCGTGGTTCAGGTAATGGGTCCGGTTGTTGACGTCGAGTTCGACCGCGGACACCTGCCTGCCATTTACAATGCGATCAAGATTCAACATAAAGCACAAAGCGCTGGTGAGCGCGACATCAACTTGACTGTTGAGGTTGCTACTCATTTGGGCGATAACTTGGTTCGTACCGTTGCGATGTCTTCCACTGACGGTTTGGTTCGTGGTATGGAAGCAGTTGATACTGGTGCAGCTATCTCCGTTCCAGTGGGTGCAATTACCCTCGGACGCGTATTCAACGTATTGGGTGAGCCGATCGACCTGCAAGAACTCGGTCAAGTAGATCGTCGTGACCCAATTCACCGTAAAGCTCCTGAGTTCGTAGACCAAGCAACGACTGTTGAGATCCTGGAAACAGGTATCAAAGTTATTGACCTCTTGGCTCCGTACATCAAGGGTGGTAAGATCGGTCTGTTTGGTGGTGCGGGTGTAGGTAAAACCGTTACTATTCAAGAGCTGATCAACAACATCGCGCAAGAGCACGGTGGTATTTCCGTATTCGCTGGTGTAGGTGAGCGTACCCGTGAAGGTAACGACCTGTACCACGAGATGAAAGACGCAGGCGTACTGCCGAAAACCGCGATGGTATTCGGTCAGATGAACGAACCGCCTGGTGCACGTCTTCGTGTAGCGTTGACTGGTCTGACTATGGCGGAATACTTCCGTGATGAAGAAGGCCGCGACGTTCTTCTCTTTGTTGATAACATCTTCCGCTTTACTCAAGCGGGTTCCGAAGTTTCTGCTCTCTTGGGCCGTATGCCATCTGCGGTAGGTTACCAGCCAACACTGGCTACCGAAATGGGTCAGCTGCAAGAGCGTATTACTTCCACGAAAAAAGGTTCCGTAACGTCCATTCAAGCGATCTACGTACCAGCGGATGACTACACTGACCCGGCTCCTGCTACTACGTTTGCTCACTTGGACGCTACAACGAACTTGGAGCGTTCCATCGCTGAGTTGGGTATCTTCCCTGCGGTAGATCCACTCGCATCCACTTCCCGTGCTCTGGCTCCTGATGTAGTAGGACAAGAACACTATGATGTGGCTCGTAGCGTTCAAAAAATCCTGCAACGTTACAAAGAACTGCAAGATATCATCGCGATTCTCGGTATGGACGAGTTGAGCGACGACGACAAGCAAGTAGTTGGACGCGCTCGCCGCATTCAACGTTTCTTGTCCCAGTCCTTCCACGTTGCCGAGCAGTTCACTGGTAACCCAGGCCAATACGTGCCATTGAAAGAAACCGTTCGCAGCTTCAAGGAAATCCTCGAAGGTAAGCATGACCACCTGCCAGAGGGCGCGTTCCTGTACGTAGGTACAATTGAAGAAGCGGTAGAAAAAGCGAAGAAAATGGCGTAAGACACCCTGGAAAGGGGAGACGAGTAAGTGAGTAAGATGACAGTTGAAGTCGTAACTCCTGAACGAGTTGTCTACAGCGGTCAGGCTGAAATGGTGATTGCTCGCGGCTTGCAAGGGGAAATCGGTATTATGCCGAACCACGTGCCGTTGGTAACCCCGCTGAAAACAGCGCCAGTTCGGATTAAGACAGAAGGCGATAAAGAAGTAAAGATGGCTGTAAGCGGCGGCTTCATGGAAGTGCGCGGCGATAAAGTAACCATCCTTGCTGAAACGGCTGAATTGCCGGGAGACATCGATGTTGAACGCGCGAAGGCAGCGAAAGAGCGTGCTGAAAAGCGTTTGGCTGAGAAATATGCCGAGCTCGACGTCAAGCGTGCAGAACGCGCGCTGCAACGTGCGGTGGCACGTCTCGACGTAGCGAAGTAAAGCGTAAGCTTGATATCCCCGCGCCCATGTGGCTGCGGGGATTTTTCGGTTATCAGGTGATGAATGATGAGCCATGGTAATCGGGCATGATATTTCCAGTTGGTAATTGCCTAATGTTTCTGTGTATAATAGACCTAATGCCCTGCCGACGAGCTACGTTAGCATGAAAAACAGCGGGAAAAAGCGGCATTGGCTATTGGGATTAAAGGAGAGTGTAATTGATGCAAACCGTTCGCGATATCCGCCACAACCAAGATGGCGTAGTGATTCCTAGCAGCTTTGCGGCTAATGGCTGGACAAGCGTGCTATCTCATGAAATGAAAGTTCTCTTCCAGGCAATGTGCTATGTAGTAACGAAGCATGAGTCAAAAGAAGAAATGAAAAAAGCTCTGGACGAGTTCGAAGCATTGAAAGGCACATTCACCGAGCCTGTTAAAGAAGGCTTTAAGTCTGAAGAGGATTTTAAAGGCTATGTAAACCTCTTGAACAGATTCAAAGCGTTCATGAGCCGTTCCGATTATGCATATCCGACATCTCTTGACGAAGCGATTGAGCTTTTCGTGAAGTGGGGTCTGGTAATCGATAATGGAGATGCTTGGGATGTACCGGTTTATCCATTCCCAGACGCATCTGAGTTGTTCAAGCTGAGCGAAGCAGAATCTCTTGCATTGGCTCATGTTAAACTGGAAGCATTGGTACATCCGATGTTTAGCCGCCTCGTGATGAAGCTGCACGAGCAAGAAGAAAATACGTTCAGCATGTCCAAAGCAGAAATGAAGCAATTGCTGAACACCAATGATCAGATGCTGGCAGAGGTTCTGATCAAGCTGACTCCATATATGGAAGAAGCGATTGAAAATATGCTGGAGATCCCAGAAGACGATAAGATGAACTTTGCGATTGTATGGGAGCGCATTTACGAGGACTTCCTCGGACAGCAATTTTCAAACAACGTTCAATAATTAAGAGAATAAGAGGATCAGACGGATATATTCGTTTGGTCATCATACTATGCTGGAAAAACTCGGGGAGAAATCTCCGAGTTTTTTCCCTTTATATGGCACAAAAGGAAGGCTTTCGTTAGACACCCTATTGGCAATTTGCTATAATGATAAAGGTATTTTTTTCTAGCAGTATCATTTAGCGACAGCGTTCATACCTACACCTTTGATGCTGCGAGCAGTACCCTTTTGAGGGAGTCACGACTTCTTCTGGAGGACAGCGCAAGACGATTCATACCTTTCTCAAGAGCGGAGGGAACGTGGGTGAGTGACATCTATACCAACAATTATGTGATTGTCGCGATCTTTTTGATTCTTGGTGTGCTGTTGCCCGTGGCTACAGTCAGTTTTGTTGGTCCATTACTTCGTCCAAAGAAACCGACACGGGAGAAGCAAACTACTTATGAAAGCGGTAACATTCCTGTTGGTGACAGTTGGGTGCGTTTCAACGTGAAGTATTACATCTTTGCCCTCATGTTTGTGATCTTTGATGTAGAAACACTCTTTCTGTATCCGTGGGCCGTCGCTTACAAAGAACTGGGGCTCTTTGCCTTAGTCGAGATGGTCATCTTTATATCCTTGCTCATCGTAGGATTGATTTACGCGTGGAGAAAGAAGGTGCTGGAATGGAACTAGATCTGACAAGTATTGCGCCTGAATTGCAAGAGGAATTGAATCGCAACGTCATGTTCACGACATTGGAAACGGTGAAGGGATGGGTTCGCAGTAACTCGTTGTGGCCATTAACCTTTGGCTTGGCCTGTTGCGCGATCGAAATGATGGGAACGGGTGGGGCTCGTTATGACCTCGACCGGTTTGGCGTTATTTTTCGAGCATCCCCAAGACAATCTGATGTCATGATCGTAGCCGGAACCGTCACGAAAAAGATGGCCCCACTGCTGCGCAGGCTGTATGATCAAATGCCTGAACCAAAGTGGGTGATTGCCATGGGCTCCTGTGCGACAGCGGGAGGTCCGTATGTGCGCTCGTACAGCGTGGTAAAAGGTGTAGACCAGATTGTGCCTGTCGACGTATATATTCCAGGTTGTCCGCCTAACCCTGCCGCTTTGATCTACGGAATTAATAAGCTTCAAGAAAAAATCCGTTACGAAGCGAAGACTGGGAAGCAGGTGACCAATCTATGAGCGACGAGAAACGCAAGCCGACGCCGGAGGAAAAGGCAGCGGCAGCGGCTGAAGCCCGTGCCAAGGCAGAAGCTTTGCGAAAATTAAGAGAACAGGAAGCCCAGGCTTCCCAAGAGGCGAGCCAAGTGGAGCCATCACAAGAACCACAAGAGGAAGTCTCTGCTCCGGCTGCAAAACCTGTGTCTGAAATGACGCCTGAAGAAAAAGCCGCAGCCAAGAAAGCAGCAGCGGCAGAAGCGATTGCTAAGGCAAAAGCGGCGAAGGAAGCAAAAGAAGCTGCGGAAGCGGAAACTCCAGTTGCCGAGCAACAATCAGAAGCAGTTGCTACACCAGCAAAACCTGTGTCTGAAATGACACCAGAAGAAAAAGCCGCAGCCAAGAAAGCAGCTGCCGCAGAAGCACTAGCCAAGGCAAAAGCAGCGAAGGAAGCAAAGGAAGCCGCGGAAACTGGAGCCGATACAGTTGATTCAGCTCCAGATGCGGATGCCAAGGCAAAGGCAGCAGCAGCCGCAAAAGCCAAGGCTGCCGCAGCGGCCGCTGCAAAGGCAAAAGCCGCACGTGAAGCAGGCGGCGATGAATCGGGTGATGACGACGCCAAGGCAAAGGCAGCCGCTGCCGCAAAAGCCAAAGCAGCAGCCGCCGCAGCAGCGAAGGCAAAAACAGCGCAAGCGACTGGTGATGAGGCCCCGGCAGAGGAAGCGCCGAAAGCACCTTCCAAAAACCAGCCCTATCTTGATAAATACGTTTCAAGAATTTCCGAAGCATTTGGACAGGAAGTCATCGAGGCTTCGTATATTAACGAGCTGGGAAAGGAAGTTCCAACTCTCACCATTCAAAACGAACGTTGGTATCAAGTTGCCCAATATTTAAGAGATGACGAGCAATTGAGCTTTGAGTACCTGTCCGATCTTCACGGTGTCGATTATGAGGATCGCCTGGAGGTATACTACCACTTTTATTCCTACAAAAATCGCCAAAGCTTGGCAGTAAAGGTCAAAACGAGCAGAGAAGAGTCAAAAGTTGCTTCTGTAATGGACCTCTGGCATGGCGCAAATTGGAATGAAAGAGAGACTTTTGACCTTTTGGGTATTCATTTCCCGGGACATAAGGATTTACGTCGAATCCTGTTGCCGGATGATTGGGTTGGGTATCCGCTGCGCAAAGATTATGTGCAATACGACGAGGAGGTTTAGCAGATGAACCATAACATCCTCACGACTCATGTTGATACCTCTTCTGAAACAGGACTTCGTACGGAAGAGATGTTATTAAACGTAGGTCCACAGCATCCGAGTACACACGGAGTATTTCGCTTGGTAGTAAAAATCGATGGGGAAACCATTAAAGAAGCGATTCCGGTGATGGGCTACTTGCATCGAGGTACAGAGAAGCTGGCAGAAAACTTGACCTATACACAAATTATTCCTTATACAGACCGTATGGACTACGTGTCCGCCATGACCAACAACTACGTTCTCTGCCACGCAGTAGAAACGATGATGGGGTTGGAGATTCCAGAGCGAGCTCAGTTTTTGCGATTGATCGCGATGGAACTGAACCGGGTGGCTAGCCATTTGGTTTGGTGGGGAACGTTTCTTTTGGACATTGGTGCGATGGGGCCCTTCCTGTATGCATTCCGTGATCGAGAGACGATCCTGGATTTGTTTAATGAGCTATGCGGGGCGCGGATGACCTTTAACTACATGCGCGTAGGCGGAGTGAAATGGGACGCACCTCCAGGTTGGATCGACAAAGCCAAAGAATTTGTCCAGTACATGAAGAAAGAATTGAATAACTACCACCAACTGGTGACAGGGAATGAGATTTTTATCAACCGCCTCATAGGGATTGGAAAGTTCGATACAAAAACGGCATTGGATTACTCGCTATCAGGTGTCATGCTTCGCTCGACAGGTGTCAAGTGGGATCTGCGCAAGGACGAACCGTATTGCATTTACGATCGTTTTGAATTTGATGTGCCGACAGCGACTGAGGGAGATTGCATGGCGCGCTATCATCTGCGCATGGCTGAAATTGAACAATCCCTGCGAATTCTTGAGCAGGCATTGGAGCAATTTCCGAGTGAAGGCGAAGTCATGGGCAAAGTACCACGTGTGATTCGTCCGCCTGCTGGGGAGACCTATGTGCGCATCGAGTCACCGCGGGGGGAGATTGGGTGTTACATTGCCAGTCAAGGCAAGGATAAACCGTGGAGATTGAAGTTCAGACGACCTTCGTTTACCAATCTGCAAATTCTGCCTAAGCTGTTGCAGGGGGAAAACCTCTCGAACATGGTTGCCATCCTGGGCAGTATCGACATCGTGCTCGGGGAGGTTGACTGTTGATGAATACTCTCTTGCAGCAAGCACCCTCATGGGGGACTACGCTTTGGTTTATCGTAGCGGCAGTTTTACTGCTTGCAGTCGTGTTGGGATTCGTTACGTACGCCATTTACTTTGAGCGTAAAGTGATTGGGTGGATGCAGCTGCGCATCGGGCCGAATCGAGTAGGACCATTGGGACTTCTCCAGACGGTTGCGGATGTTGCCAAGCTGCTATTAAAGGAAGATATTCGTCCGCAGCACGCTGACAAAGCGTTGTTCACTCTAGCACCAATATTGGCCTATGCCCCTGCTTTCGCCGTGTTGGCGGTCATGCCTTTTTCGGACAGCATTCGTTTCGCTGATTTGGGAATAGGGCTCTTGTACTATATCGCCTTGTCTGGGATCACCGTATTAGGCGTGATCACGGCTGGCTGGGCCTCCAATAACAAGTACTCGCTGATCGGGGGTCTCCGCTCCGCTGCGCAGATGATCAGCTATGAAGTACCGCTGGTCATGTCCGTGGTGGGTATCGTCCTATTGACGGGCAGCATGAATCTCAAGGATATTGTCGAGGCGCAGCGGGATGTCTGGAATATTGTTCCGCAGTTTATCGGATTTGCTGTTTTTATCATTGCTGCTCAGGCTGAGCTGAATCGTACGCCGTTTGACTTGCCAGAAGCAGAGTCGGAGCTCGTTGGCGGTTACCACGTCGAGTACTCCGGTTTCCGTTTTGCGATGTTCATGCTGGCGGAGTATGTGTACATGTTCGGGATGGGTGCCTTGATCACGATTCTCTTTTTTGGTGGATGGTTGCCGATTCATCCATCGCTGGACTTCATTCCGGGAATCGTTTGGTTTATCCTTAAATTTTCAATTTACGTCTTCCTCCAGTTTTGGATTCGCGCCACGATGCCGCGCTTACGTGTCGATCAACTGATGTCGTTTGCCTGGAAAGTGCTGTTGCCCGTGGCATTGTTCAACATCCTGCTCACAGCTGTAGTGGTTTCTTACCAAAATGGCATGTTCTAGTAGCGACTTGATCGAAATTGTTTTCATAGCGCAGGCTTCGCCATAGGCTTGCTTCGCCAAAAGCTAGCTTTCGTCAAAAACGTGGTGCAGCCAAGTTCTCAAATCCTGAGGGGTGACACACATGCTAGGACTGGCCAAAGGCCTGGGGTATACATTTAAAAAGCTCACGGAGAAAAAAGTAACCCACTTCTATCCGGATGTGCCCTTTCCAATGCCGCCTCGCTTTCGCGGTATTCAGCACTTTTCTCCTGAAAAATGCATCGTCTGCAACCAATGCGCACGCATTTGTCCGACGGAGTGTATTCAACTGACAGGGAAGCCCCATCCTGATCCGGAGAAAAAGGGAAAGATTATCGATACGTATGATATCAATTTTGAGTTGTGCATTTTATGCGATCTGTGTACAGAGGTTTGTCCCACTGAAGCGATTGTGATGACAAACAACTTCGAACTGGCTGCCTATAGCCGGGACGAATTGTACAAGAACTTGAAATGGCTGGACGACAACAATACGAACGTCAGGGAGGAGAATTAGTATGACAGGCGAATTCGTAGCCTTTTTTATCCTGTCCCTTCTGACGATCGGTGGCGCGGTGTTTATGATCAGCTTTACGCGCGTCGTCCACATGGTCATCTCATTGGGCGTTACGTTTATCAGCATTGCAGGTCTGTTTGTTTTGCTGGGAGCGGAGTTCGTCGGGGTCGCACAAATTCTAGTTTATTCAGGGGCAATCTCCATTTTGATGCTCTTTGGAATCATGCTGACCAAGCACGATGCGAACGATGAGGGAACAGGTCGGACATGGAAAAACCGTTTTATCCTGCTCTTTGTAATGGTTCTGTTCGGACTATTATTCTGGGGTGTGCAAAATACACCGTGGCCTGCGCCACCGCCACCTGCAGATGCTCCTGTAAACAATGCAAAAGAAATCGGTATCGAAGTATTCACCAAATTCGTCATACCATTTGAGCTGTTGTCTGTTCTATTGTTGGTCGCGTTGGTCGGTGCGATCGTCATGGCGAAAAAGGAGGGGGATAACGAATGACAGTAAGCATTTCCTCCTACTTAATGGTCGCTCTGATTCTCTTTTGTGTAGGTTTGTACGGTGCATTGACGAAGCGAAATGCAGTCGTCGTCTTGTTATCAATCGAGCTGATGCTGAATGCTGTAAATATTAACCTGGTCGCCTTTTCCAAATTCGGACTGTATCCATCCGTGACGGGACAAATCTTTACCTTGTTCACGATGACGGTTGCAGCTGCCGAGGTTGCCGTAGGGCTAGCGATTCTGATTGCGCTGTATCGCAACAAGGAGACCGTGAATGTTGATGAAATGGACCAAATGAAACGATAAGAGGGAAACCTGAAAAGGAGGACAAAGATGGATACTCTAATGCAATATGCCTGGCTGATCCCTCTGTTTCCGCTTCTTGCTTTCATCGTGATCGTCTCATTTGGTCGCCAATTGAAAGAAGGAGCGGCCATAGTGGGCATTACCCTGACGGCTGTTTCTTTTGGAATCGCAGTGCTCATCTTCTGGGAGAGATTCCAGGGTGGGGGAACCGATTACCATTATGTGATAGATTGGCTGCATATTGGCGATATCGTGATCAACATGGGATTCGAAGTGAATCCGCTGAATGCCATGATGCTCGTCATTGTGACATTGGTCAGTCTGTTGGTCCAAATTTATTCCAAAGGCTACATGCATGGGGATGAACGCTTTCCGGTGTTCTATCAATACCTGGCGCTGTTCACGTTCTCCATGCTGGGATTAGTAATCTCGCCAAATTTGTTGCAAGTATATATTTTCTGGGAGCTGGTCGGGGTATGCTCCTTCCTGCTCGTTGGCTACTACTACTTCAAGACAGAAGCAAAAGCGGCTGCCAAAAAGGCTTTTATCGTTACCCGCATCGGGGATCTTGCTCTATTCATCGGGATATGTCTGTTGTTCTGGTGGACCGGAAGTTTCGAGTACGGGGCGATTTTTGAGAGTATCGCACTCGGACGACTGGAACCATGGATGATTACACTCACGGCGATCCTCATTTTCGTTGGGGCCATGGGAAAATCAGGTCAATTTCCACTTCATACGTGGTTACCTGATGCCATGGAAGGTCCAACACCTGTGTCTGCATTAATTCACGCGGCAACGATGGTCGCGGCTGGTGTTTATTTGGTCGCTGCTACCTATCCGCTGTTTATCGCATCGGATACGGCTTTGACAGTTGTGGCGTATGTAGGAGGATTCACCGCCATATTTGCAGCTTCCATCGGTCTGACTCAACGGGATATCAAGCGTGTCTTGGCTTATTCCACAGTCAGTCAGCTCGGGTACATGATGCTGGCATTGGGTGTAGCTGGTGCTGCTGGTTATGTAGCAGGTTCCTTTCATTTGATGACGCACGCCTTTTTCAAAGCACTGCTCTTCCTTGGAGCAGGTAGTGTCATCCATGCCGTACATACGCAGGATGTATTCGAAATGGGTGGCTTGTGGAAAAAGATGCCGATTACCGCTTTGACTTTCTTGATCGGTTGCTTGGCGATTGCGGGGATCTTTCCGTTCGCTGGTTTCTGGTCGAAAGAAGCGATTCTGGGAGCTGTTTACGGAGCGCATCGCTACGATTTGCTGTTCATCGCGCTGCTAGCAGCATTCTTTACCGCATTCTATATGTTCCGTCTGTTCTTCCTGACATTCGCAGGGAAGGCACGTGGCAAGCACGAGGCGCACGAATCTCCAAGTGTCATGACAGGTCCGCTCTTGGTCTTGGCATTGCTTGCGGTTGTCGCGGGCTTTGTGAATACACCGTACGCGCCATTACTCTCTGATTGGTTGTTATCAACGAACACAGGGACGGCAATCACTAGCATTTTTGGGGAAGGCAGTGAGCATGCACCATCTTGGTTACAGATTGTGGCACTGTTGATCTCCATTCTTGGAGTCGTGCTGGCGTACCTGATGTACGGCAAGAAATCAATCTCCTCGGACACTATTCCAAAAACAATGCCGTGGCTCTATCAGCTCTCATACAAGAAGTACTACATCGATGAGCTGTATCACAACGTCATTGTTCGTCCATTAGGCTGGCTTGGATTTGTCCTGGATGTATTTGATAAGTATATTGTGGATGGTTTGGTTGGATTGACAGCAAAAATCACCCAAGGAATCGGATCTTTGCACGCAAGAGTACAAAGTGGGCAGATTCAGTCCTATGGGGCAATGGTCATATTCGGTCTGTTACTCTTGATCATCGCCATTAGTTTGACGGCTAGGGGAGGTGGACTCTTTGGGTAATATCCTTTTGTCATCACTGGTGTTCTCTCCGCTGCTGGCGATTCTCGTCATGGCCTTTATCCCCAGTCGACATGCAGGTGTGATCAAGCAGGTCGGGATTTTTGGAACGTTGCCGGCACTTATCTTGGCAGGTTGGATGTTCGGCATGTTTGATTACGAGACAGCTAATCTGCAGTTCGTAGAAAAGCACAATTGGATTTCGATTCCGATTGGAATGGCTCAGGCAGGTACCGTCTTTGCTTTTGAGATCAACTATGAACTCGGTGTGGATGGTATTTCGATGCCATTGATTTTGCTGACGGCGATTATCGGTACCCTCGCAGCAATTGCTTCGTGGCAGATCAAGAAGAGGCAGAAGGAGTATTTTATCCTGTTTCACCTGTTGTTGATCGGCATGTTGGGAGTCTTTGCTGCAGACAATCTGTTTCTGTTCTTCATTTTCTTCGAGCTGACACTCGTACCGATGTACTTCCTCATCGGGATTTGGGGATATGGGGAGCGCGAACAAGCAGCGAATAAATTCCTTTTGTATAACGGAATCGGTTCAGGGATTATGCTGCTGGCTTTCATCGTGATCTTTGTCATCATGCGGACGCTCAATATGGATGAAATCACGGCGATCCTGACGACACCAGGGCATCCGATAACCGAAATCCTTACGCCAGAAATGCGTTTTGGCATCTTCCTAGCGCTATTTATCGCTTTTGCGATCAAGCTGCCCGTATTTCCGTTCCACACGTGGATGCTACGCGTACACGTACAGGCTCCACCTTCTATCGTCATGATTCACTCCGGTATTTTGCTGAAGATGGGGGCATACGGTCTTTTGCGGATGGGAATCGGCTTCTTCCCAGAGCAGGCCTATGATTTCTCTACGTGGATGGCAGTTTTGGGGATTATCAACATTTTGTATGGAGCTGTGCTGGCCTTCGTACAAAAGGATTTAAAAATGGTGCTGGCTTACTCCAGTATCAGCCATATGGGTATCGTCTTGCTCGGTTTCGCATCGATGAACACGATCGGGTTTCAGGGAGCGATGTTCCAGGTGGTATCCCACGGCTTTATCTCAGCACTGCTCTTCTTCTTGATCGGTGTCATTTGGGATCGGACGCAGACATCGATGCTCGACGATTTGGGCGGTTTAGCCAAGTCCATGCCGTTTGTCAGCGGTGTGTTGTTGGCAGGCGGGATGGCTTCACTCGGACTTCCGGGCATGTCCGGATTCATTAGTGAGTTCTTTGCCTTCCTCGGTCTGTTTGGTCGTTTGCCAGTAATGGCAGCAGTGGGAGCGATTGGGATTGTCCTCACCGCAGTTTATTTACTCAGAGCGATCTTGAAAACGACTTTTGGCCCTACTCCAGGTAGATGTACAGGACTTGCTGATGCACAGCCGATGGAAGTCATTCCGATGGTAGTCCTATTGGGATGTATTATTCTCATTGGGGTTTATCCAGCAGTTCTGGGGAATCCGATGCAGCAGGCACTGAAAACGATCGTACCTATCGTAACGGGAATAGGAGGGTAATCCATGGAGGTTAAAGATATTTTCTCATATGACTGGAGCTACCTTCTGCCCGAGTTTATCATTCTGGGCTTTGCTACCTTTCTATCACTGCTGGATCTTTTTGCGGGCAAACGCCTAGGCAAGCAGGTCATTGGTTGGCTATCCTTCCTGGCAACGGTCATAGCGGCGATCTTTGTGATCATCAATATGAGTGCTCTCGATAAGCCATACAGCTACATGATCGACATGATCCGAATTGATGATTACGGCAATGCGTTCAAGCTGATTTTCCTGGCAGGTACAGCTTTTGCCATTCTCATTTCGCTGTCCTATCTGAAATCAGGGGAAATCCAGCACAGAGGCGAGTATTACTATTTGCTGCTGACCGGGCTTCTCGGGGCTATGGTCATGGCTTCGTCGGCTGACTTGATTACCTTGTTTGTGGGACTTGAGCTATTGTCTCTCTCGTCCTATGTACTGGTCGGATTGCGAAAAAAATCGCGGCTTTCTAACGAGTCGGCGTTCAAATACGTCGTTTCGGGAAGTATTGCCACGGCTGTGCTCCTGTTTGGGATGTCGTACGTGTACGGTCTCACGGGAACCACACATATTTATGAAATCTCATTCCGATTGGCAGAAGCGGGAATGGCGGGCTATCAGTTCCTCGTCTATACGGCGTTTGCGTTTCTCGCAGTAGGTCTTGCATTCAAAATATCTGCAGCGCCTAACCACATGTGGGCGCCAGATGTCTATCAAGGTGCTCCTACCCCGGTCACTGCTTTCCTGGCAGTTGTGTCAAAAGCAGCAGGGTTCGCGCTGATTTTTCGAGTAATGATGATCTCGTTTTTCAACGTTTCCAATGGAACGGGATCAGGACGGTTCTTTTTCGAAGAGGGAAGCCTCTATCTAGGGATAATGGCAGCGGCCTCGATGATTATCGGGAATACGATGGCGCTCAGGCAGACAAACGTCAAGCGTATGATGGCTTATTCAGGCATTGCACAAGCGGGCTATTTGCTCGTGCCGTTTGTACCACCGACCTCTCTCTTTTTCAGCGAAGTGATCTTCTATCTGTTCGGTTACTTGCTGGTTAGCTTTGGTGCTTTCGCTGTGATTATGGTTGTATCTCGTGAGCAAGAGACAGAGGATTTGAAAGGATTCGCCGGATTGTATCATCGCTCACCAGTTATGGCGGTTGCGATGAGCATCTTCCTCTTGTCCTTGGCAGGTATCCCGATTACGGTTGGCTTCTTCGGGAAGTTCTATCTGTTCATGGGTACATTAGTGGTAGAAAACTACTGGCTGGCGGCGATTATGATCATCACCAGCGTCATTTCCTACTACTACTACTTTGGGATTATTCGTCAGATGTACATGCGTCCTGGGACAACCGAAGCACCAATGGTCGTGCCAAAAGGCATTTGGACGTTTATTCTCATCATGGCAATTGCTACCGTATTCTTCGGTGCTTTCCCGGGTCTGGTCACCGACTATATCCAAATTCATTTCAATCCGTCCTTTGATTTTGGGAACATGCTCTCTCCCAGCTCTCAGTGATACTCGTAACTGAATAGCACTTCAGGTACAATAGAAGGGATGGCTCGTAATCGGGCCGTCCCTTTTTCTATGATTCTCGGATAGGCAATGAGGAGGTAACGAGCATGCCACAAGAAGTATATGGCTTGTTGAGTATCGTTTTATCGATTGCGTTTATTGGGCTCGCTTGGTGGGCGTTGCAATCCTTTCGCTTTGATAAGATTTTGAAAAAACCAAATGGCGTTCAGGCGAAGCTGTTGCAAATTTTTCTTTCCATTGTGATTGGATATGAACTATCCCGCTTTTTCCTTGATTACTTGGGCTGGTCCCTGACATTCGGGAATTTGTTCAACTAAATACGAGAAAGACGACGATTCGCTGGTATATCCACCCAGCTACATGTACAAAATGAGAAGTACAAAGAGATACATGTAAGCATAGGGAGAGGATATCAATGGGGAAATGGTCTGGTTGGTGCGTGCTGGCTCTATTGCTCGTGATGGGGGCCGTGTATTGGATGCCTGCACAAGCAAAGGAAGAAAAGCCGGTTGTGACAGAAATGATGAAAGTACTAGAAGATACGGGCGCAACGGGTGTATCGGTTCAGGTACGTATGCGTACGGCGATGGGAGAAGGCCTGCGTTCTGAACAAGTAAAAGAGTTGGCGACGAAATGGGCACAACAACTTGAGATTCCGTTTTCCCCAAGCGAACAATCGCGTAAGCACAACATACTTGCATATAGGACTACATACACACAAAACGGCGTGGATCTGAGCTACGAGGTGACAGCAGTTCCTAAAAATGGAGCATTTTCTGTATATCTAGTACTTCAGTTATCTGGAAACCGTGATTCCCTACTATATATTGGACAAGTACAGGAAACCTTCACGAATGCCCTGCAAAGCGCCGACTTTATTCCGCAAATTAGCACTTGTATTCGCGGATTGTACAATGTTAAGATGGGTGTTGACCAACAGGAGGGTAAAATATTGTCGATTTTTGGTACTCTCCAGGCGACAGAATTAGAACGTTTGCAAGATGAGACGGTTGTCAGCATTTCAGGGTATACCCCTATGTGGGAATCATTCATCGCGTTAAACGGTCAAAAGATGAATCTACAGGTGGCTACGCATCGTGACAGCCATTTTGGAACATGGATTACTGTAGGTACACCAATCATCACTGTGGAATATTAGCACGCGGAGGGGTACACATTGGATAAAATTATTGTCCGTGGTGGTAAGGCATTGTCTGGAAATGTAAAAGTATCTGGCGCCAAAAATGCCGTACTCCCTATTATTGCAGCATCTATCCTGGCAGAAGAAGGGACTTGTGTCATCTCTGACGTACCAGCTCTCGACGATGTCATGACGATATGCGACCTTTTGAAATCGATGGGAATCTCCCTTACATATGATCATGAAGTGCTGACAATCGATGCTTCCAAGCTTACGAGTGTAGAAGCGTCCTATGAACTGGTACGCAAAATGCGCGCATCTTTCCTTGTGATGGGGCCGCTTTTAGCCAGAAAAGGACAAGCTCGTGTCGCTCTCCCGGGTGGATGTGCCATTGGTACGCGCCCGATCGACCAGCACCTTAAAGGGTTTGAGGCTATGGGAGCCAAGATCGAAATCGGACAAGGGTTTATTGAAGCGACGGTAGAAGGACGATTGAAAGGTGCGAAAATCTACCTGGATATTGCTAGCGTCGGTGCAACAGAAAATATTATGATGGCCGCTGCTTTGGCAGAGGGAACCACATTGATCGAAAATGCGGCAGAAGAGCCGGAGATCGTTGATTTGGCGAACTTCCTGAACAGAATGGGAGCAAAAATCCGCGGAGCGGGTACAGGCTCGATCCGCATCGAAGGCGTGGAAAAGCTGAAGGGCTGCACACATTGTGTCATTCCTGACCGCATTGAAGCAGGAACTTTCATGGTTGCTGCAGCAATTACTGGCGGGGATGTCTTTGTGGAAGGTGCGATTTGCGATCATCTCAAATCCGTGACTGCCAAGCTTCGTGAAATGGGCGTGAACATTGAGGAGCAAGAAAACGGCATTCGTGTACGCCGCACAGGCCCACTGAAAGCAGTTGATCTCAAAACGCTGCCATATCCTGGCTTCCCGACGGATATGCAGTCGCAAATGATGGCGCTTTTACTTGTTTCAGAAGGAACGAGCATCGTTACCGAAACAGTATTTGAAAACCGCTTCATGCACGTGGAAGAGTTCCGTCGCATGAATGCGAACATCAAGATCGAAGGCCGCAGTGCCATCGTCGAAGGTGGTTCCAAGCTGACAGGCAGCAAGGTAGCAGCAACTGACCTGCGTGCGGGTGCAGCACTTGTACTGGCTGGGCTCGTATCGGAGGGAGAGACTGAGGTTTCTGCCCTGCACCATATTGACCGTGGCTACGTGAACTTTACCGAAAAGCTGCTGGCTTTGGGCGCAGATGTAGAACGTATGGTTCCAGAAGAAAAGGCTCGTGAAAAAGCAGTTTCCGAAACCATCAAAGTAAGCTTCTCTCCTAATTTTGCTTGATAAATGCGTCAACCATATGGCAAAACGAAAGATTCTCTGCGTATGCAGGGGGTCTTTTTTTCGTTCTCTCGACTCTCTCATTCTCTCGTTCTACCGCTCTGTTACCAAACATAGACTTTTAGTAGGTTATTCAGACTTTTCGTGTCTAGTACGTAACGGGGAGGATCTCTTGCATGAAACGCTATCTACTCATGTGGTTTATCGCTTTGCCGATCTTGCTCGTCCTGATGCCTGCTGCTCTGGTCTTTTGGTTTTCACCAGAAATAGGCCCTGTCAGTCAGCCGACTGTGGCCGTCACGGAGCCTGCCATACCGGCGATGAAGGAATCGGCTTCTTCTATGCCAGTAAAGGTGTACCGTACAGAAAAAAAAGCTGTGGAAACATTGCCGCTAGAAACGTATATTACCGGAGTCGTAGCGGCGGAAATGCCAGCTGAGTTCGAGCTGGAGGCTTTAAAAGCACAGGCGTTGGCGGCCAGGACCTATATCGTGCGACGAGTAAAAGAGGGCAAATTTGATGATGTGCCATCAGGTGGTCAGGTCTTGGATACGGTGCAGCATCAAGTTTATATGGATGAGCACCAGCGGCGTGAGCGTTGGGGAGATCAGTACGAATGGAAAAACAAACGAATTCAGCAGGCAGTTATGGCGACAGCAGGGATTATCCTGACCTACCAGAACGAGCCCATTGACGCGACGTTTTTTTCCACCAGTAATGGTTTTACAGAAAACTCGGATGAATATTGGGAAAAGCCCATTCCTTATTTGAAGAGCGTTGCGAGTCCTTGGGATATTCAATCTCCTCGCTATGAGGAAACGGTCGTCATGTCCACTGGGGAGCTAGAAAAGAATTTGGGCGTCAAGCTCACGCAGGAGGCTTCTACCAATGGTTCCTGGTATCGGATCGAATCGCGTACAACCGGAAATCGCGTAGGAACCATCAGCATTGGCGGCAAGGAGTTTACAGGTAGAGAGTTTCGTGAAAAGCTCAATTTGAATTCTTCTTCCTTTACGTTGGACTTGCGCGGCAATCAGGTTTTCATTACGACCAAAGGGTACGGTCATGGTGTCGGCATGAGCCAGTGGGGAGCAAATGGAATGGCCAAAAGCGGGAAAAGCGCGGAGCAAATCGTCAAGCACTTCTATCAAGGAATTAGTCTGCAAGTGTATTCAAGAGTGATCCCAGCTTAAAAGAAAAGCAAATTTTTACTTTTCCCTACTCTCTCAGGTTTATACGTCAAAATTCTGGCGATACTGAGGGATGAGGTGATGAATAAAATGGAAGATCAAAAAAATCAACCAATTCCATTCAAGAAGGCAAGTTCTTGGAAAAAAGTTTTGGGCAAGAAATGGGCGTTTCCTGCAATCTACATCGGCACCGCAGCAATCATTCTCGCTTTTGTGATGTGGTATCAGGGCAATGTCATGGACACGGTATCCAAAATGACGAATAGCGGAGATGGCGTGGCAGTGACAACTCCTGCAGCTCCTGAGACGACTACACCGCAAAACGAAGAAGCGGTACCTGCTACAAGTGGCGTACAACCACTCGCTTGGCCAGTAGGAAAAGGCGTGCAGTACAATGTGGGCATGAACTACTACGATGAGAAAGCCTCCAAGGACAATCAGCAAAAAGCATTGGTGAGCTTCGACAATACCTTCTACCCACACACAGGTATTGACCTCGTATCTACGGACGGTAAGAGCTTTGATGTCATCGCAGCTCTTGCGGGTAAAGTAGTAAAAGTGGTGAACGATCCACTTGTCGGCAACGAGATTGAGATTGAGCACGCAGACAAAATGATTACGGTATATCAAAGTCTGGAAAGTGTAACAGTCAAACCAGGCGATGAAGTGACACAAGGTCAAGTAATCGGGTCTGCTGGGCGCAACACCTTTGAAAAAGACGCTGGCGCACATCTTCACTTTGAAGTTCGCATCGATAACAAGCCTGTCAATCCAGAGCAATACTTGATTCAGGCTGAAACGGAAGTAAAAAATCAATAACCGATGAATTTAGAAAAACACCTGCAAAATACAACAATTGCGGGTGTTTTTTTGCGTGTGGTACAAACTGTTGAAAAAAGATGCGGCCGTGCTGGCTTGTCAGGCTTGGAAACGTAGAATATGTGTCCCTACGCACCCATATATTGTATCAGACAATGTAGATACAAGGAGGCGAGTAATGTGCACGACTACATCAAAGAGCGGACCATCAAAATCGGCCGATATATTGTAGAGACAAGAAATACGGTTCGGATGATCGCTAAAGAGTTCGGTGTTTCGAAAAGTACTGTGCACAAGGACTTGACTGAGCGGCTGCCTGAGATAAATCCAGAGTTAGCGAACCAGGTAAAGGAAATTTTGGAATATCACAAAGCCATCAGACATCTTCGGGGAGGCGAAGCGACCAAAATAAAGTACAAACGGCGTAGTAAAAAAGTACGAGTAGAACAGGAGGAGAGTGTGTAAGAAAGAATTTCCTTGTCCTCTCACGTAGAAGAGCCTATGATATTAGGTAGAAATGTAACTGGTAATCAGGGAGGACCTATCATGTTTGGCAAAGATATCGGAATCGACTTGGGCACGGCCAATGTCTTGGTTTTTGTAAAAGGCAAGGGAATTGTCCTAGACGAACCATCTGTCGTGGCAATAGATAGTAAAACCAGAAAAGTTTTGGCCGTGGGAAATGAAGCTTATCGCATGGTAGGCCGTACCCCAGGAAATATCGTAGCGATCCGACCTTTGCGAGAAGGGGTTATCGCGGATTTTGAAATCACAGAGGCTATGCTAAAGCACTTCTTGAACAAAATTGGTGGAAAGAGCATGTTTGCCCGTCCGCGTATTTTGATTTGCTGCCCGACCAACATCACGTCTGTTGAGCAAAAAGCAATTCGCGAAGCAGCTGAGCGCAGCGGTGGAGCAAGAGAAGTATTTATCGAAGAAGAACCGAAAGTTGCCGCAGTTGGGGCAGGTATGGACATTTTTCAGCCGTCCGGTAATATGGTAGTGGATATCGGTGGGGGAACGACCGATGTAGCGGTATTGTCGATGGGCGATATTGTCACGTCTTCCTCCATTAAAATAGCAGGCGATACATTCGATGTGGCTATTATGCGTTACATAAAAAATAAATACAAATTGCTGATTGGTGAGCGTACGGCTGAAGATATCAAGGTTCAGATTGGAACCGTATCCGGCGGACGCCAGGACGAAATGGACATTCGGGGTCGAGACATGGTAAGCGGCTTGCCGCAAACGATTACCATCCGCTCCACTGAAGTCCAGGAAGCCCTGGCTGAGTCGGTGAGTGCGATTGTACAAGCCTCAAAATCTGTTTTAGAACGAACACCTCCGGAGCTTTCTGCCGATATAATTGATAAGGGTGTTTTCCTGACCGGTGGCGGCGCATTATTGCACGGTATTGACGAGATTCTGGCAGAGGAGCTGAAGGTTCCTGTGCTGGTAGCGGACGAGCCAATGATGTGCGTTGCAAAAGGAACAGGAATGATGCTGGACTATTTGGACAAGATGCCGGCTCACTCGAATAAGCGATTATTCAGGGGGTAAGATTTAAGTGATCAGAGGCTTGTATACGTCTGCATCTGGCATGCTGGCTTTGCAGAACAGGCAAGAATCGCTGGCGAACAATTTAGCAAATATCAATACACCCGGGTTCAAACAGGACGTGGGTGTCATGCGTGCATTTCCGGAGCAATTGCTCTCCCGCATGAATGATAAGGAAGGACTGGATGTTCCAGGCATCCCTACTATGCCTGGACAGCCTGCCATTATCGGGCGTTTGCACACAGGGGTATACATGTCGGAGGCGCTACCGAATTTTGCGCAGGGGGATATTGAAGAGACACGCAATCCGTATGATCTTGCGTTGATGGACAATATTCAGCCAGATCCGGATGGGAATGAGCGACGGTTGTTTTACAGTGTGGCGCGGATTGAGGATTTGACGCAGCCAGCTCAAGAAGAGGATATTCGCTACACGCGAAACGGTAACTGGAACGTGAATGCGGAAGGCTACTTGGTAACGGCTGATGGGTACTATGTTTTGGACAATCAAAATCAGGCGATTCGAGTTAATGACCCAGTTAGTGGAATTAATGCTGGACAAGATTTGAAAATCAACGAAGCTGGCGAATTGTTGTACAAAGACCCGAACACGAATGAATATCAATCTTTGGCAGCGCATCCTCGTTTGGGACTGGCTGTAGTAACCAATCCCTTGATGCTGGTTCGTGAGGGAACCAATGTATTCCGTTGGGAAGGCGACATGGACGTCGAAGCGATTGATGTTGCTGAAGCAAACGATCAAGCAGCTCTGGCAGCAGGTACGTACGCTACACCTACGATTTCAGGTCGATACGGTATGCAACAAGGTTGGCGTGAGCGCTCCAATGTAGACCCTGGCCAAACCATGACGAACATGATGAGTGTTCTTCGCGCTTATGAAGCGAACCAACGGGTCATTACAACGATTGATGGTACGTTGGATAAGGCTGCTAATGAAATCGGTCGTGTTAACGGATAATAGGAGGTAGGAAAGATGCAGTCGCTTAATATTTCCACATCAGCTATGCGCGGTATTCAGCAAGCGTTGGACAATACAGCCAACAATCTGGCGAATATTGATACAATCGGGTACAAACGCCGGGTCGCATCGTTTTCCGAGCTTCTCTCCGATTCGATGAATGAACAGCCGGCAGCAGACAATCAAAATCGGAATACATCGGTGGGGATTCGGATCGGAAGCGGTGCCCGTCTTGGCATGACCAAGCTGGATCTCGGTCACGGTAGTGTGAAAGTTACTGATGTGCCAACAGATGTGTTGGTTGAGGGAAACGGGTATTTTCTTGTCACTCACAAGATCAAGGACGCTACTGGCAATGTCATTCAAGAGGAAAATCGATTGACACGCGATGGCTCTTTCAAGGTCTCATTCGATGATGATGAACAAGGTTATGTATTGCACACTACCTCTGGTCACATTTTAACAGATGAAAACGGCGTAAATATTGTATTGCCAGAGCCAGTCACCAATATTCAAATTACTGCCGAGGGAGCACTTACTGCAAATGGAGTGTCTTACGGCAATATCGGTCTTTGGAAAGTAGACAATCCTGATCAGCTGCAGCAAGTCGGTCAGAATCTGTTTGATGCTGAGTTAGATTCCGGTGCAAATCCAACTACCAAATACACGAATGCCCTCATTACAGGTGATGCTACACTTCGACAAGGAGCATTGGAAGGCTCCAATGTAAGCATGACAGAGGAAATGTCCCAACTGGTTAACATTCAGCGTGCGTATCAATTGAACTCACGTGCAGTCGGCATCAGTGATCAAATGATGGGCATTGCTAACCAACTGAGAAGCAGATAACCCATATAATTTCAGCATGACGGAGGAGAGGAGCATGGAACAAGGGAAGAGCAAACGTTTCCCGCGTCAGACCGAAGAGGTTAAGTCAAAAGGAAAAGAGCGGGAACGGAGCGGCAAAAATTGGCGGCTGAGAGTTGCCAAGATGGTGCTGGTCCCACTCCTGCTGTTTTTCTCACTGGTCATCGGTCTGATGATCGGATACGGTGGGGTTGGAAAGCAGCCAATGTCTGACGTATTCGATCTGGGAACCTACAAACATATGTGGGATTTAATGTTTGAAGATACGTAAAAACGAAGCTGGACAAGCCCGAACCCTATGGTTGGGGCTCCTATTTTTTCGAGGACTTGTTGTGGTGTTTGTCCACAGAGTATAATAGGGCGAGTGGTTGAAAAAGGAAGTGACGATTTGAATACGGAGGGATGTCCGTGAATCTTCCTAATTTGCTTACGATCTTTCGCATCGTGCTCATCCCTTTGTACCTGTATGTCTTTTTTTCGGTGTTTCCGTATCATGTTGAAATCGCTTTAGGCATTTTGATTTTGGCGGGAGTGACCGATATTGCGGATGGGTACATCGCGCGGAAGCATAAGCTTGTGACCACCATCGGAATGATGTTAGATCCTCTGGCAGATAAATTAATGATGCTGGCGGTCATCGCCTCATTATTTTTGACAGATCGAATCAGTATATGGGCTGCCCTGTTTTTCTTTGTGCGCGATCTGGCAATGATAGTAACAGGAGCTGTTTACCACTTCCGTGGGAAAAAAACCGTCCCGGCAAACGCCTACGGCAAGCTGACAACTGTCCTTTTGTATGTTGTCATTCCGCTGGTAATGTATCGCTATGAGTACAGTGAAGCGATACTTTGGTCTGTTATAGCGTTCTCATTTATTGCGAGCGCGATTTATCTGGCAAAGGCTCGACTATTGAACCGCGTGTAAGGGTGAAAAAGAGCACTTCCCGCTTTTTGGGAGGAAGTGCCCCTTTTATCTTAACCCCGCTTGTCAGTTCAACTGGGGCGGGAGTTATGTATATTGTTTCGTTGGTCAAAGGGTATTCATGCATAGACAAGTCTAGTTAAGTATGGAAATGGAGCGATACATAATGGAAATCAAAGCGCCTTTGGATATTATGCAAATTCAGGAAATCATCCCGCATCGTTACCCGTTTTTGCTGATAGATAAAATCGAAGAGCTGGAGTTAGGAAAAAGAGCAGTTGGAATTAAAAATGTCACGGTTAATGAACCGTTTTTCCAAGGCCATTTTCCTGGTTATCCAGTCATGCCTGGTGTCCTTATTGTGGAAGCATTGGCACAGGTTGGGGCAGTAGCGATGCTCAGCATGGAGGAACATCAAGGAAAAATCGGACTGTTTGCAGGGATTGATGAATTCCGTTTCAAAGATCAGGTGAAGCCGGGAGATACGCTGGTACTTGAGGTTGAGCTTACTCGTGTGCGTGGTACCGTCGGCAAAGGGCATGGAAAAGCATTGGTAAATGGGAAAGTAGTAGCAGAGGGTGGATTGATGTTTGCCCTAACGGCAGGAAATAAGGCACATTCATGATCATCTTGAATGTGCCTTTCTTTTCGGGTAGAATGGCTAATGGGCGTCTCCATGCATGAATAAGGTAGTTTAAAAAGTCGTCTTTTTAAACATTGATTGAATAACAAGCACTTGAAGGTGAAGAAATGACCAAACAGGTCGCAACGATATTAGATGTGCCATTTACGACTCGCGGCTTCCGTGAGACTATCGATCATATAACAGAGCGTATACAAAACGGTCAAAAGACCCACGTGGTGACTGCCAATCCGGAAATCGTCATGGTAGCGAGGGAGAATCGCGCTTTCCGTTCTATTGTAGAACAAGCCTATGTCGTTCCAGATGGAATTGGGATCGTGTACGCTGCTAAATGGACGAATCAGCCGATTTATGAGCGCGTTACGGGTGTGGAACTGCTGGAAGCGCTCATGGCCAAAGCCGATCAACATCAGTGGGGCGTGTATTTACTTGGCGCCAAGCCGGATGTCATTCATTTGGCAAAAGACAAACTGAGTGCTCGTTATCCGAACGCCCGAATCGTCGGATGTCGGGATGGCTATTTTCGTCCAGAGGAAGAAACTCAAATTGTACAAGAAATTGCCGAAGCGAAACCGCAGCTCCTGTTCGTCGCACTGGGTGCGCCCAGACAAGATGAATGGATGGCGAAGTATCGCGATCAGTTAAATGCCTCCCTGATGATGGGGGTAGGCGGAAGCTTTGACGTCATTTCCGGGAAAGTGAAGCGCGCTCCTGAGATTTGGCAAAAACTGCATTTGGAATGGTTTTATCGACTTGCTTCCGAGCCTTCTCGCTGGAAGCGTCAACTGGCTATTCCTCGGTTTGTTCTAACCGTACTGAAAGAAAAATGGAGTAGCCGTTCCTAGATGCATCCGTAGAGAGGAGAACAGTCGATGTCTACACTAATCCTCGGATTTCTGACTTCGCTGATCATATCGTTTATTGCAACACCGTATGTAAAAAACTTGGCTGTAAAAGTAGGAGCAGTGGATGCCCCGAACCAGCGCAAGGTACACACGAGAATCATGCCACGTATGGGTGGCTTGGCTATTTATATCGGATATCTGGTTGCGTTCTTCCTATTTGTCCCGTATACAAGCCTATCGGAAATGTTGGGAATTTTCATCGGAAGCACGATCGTGATGGTCGTCGGTATGCTTGATGACAAATACCAGCTCTCGCCGAAGTGGAAGCTGCTCGGACAGCTAGTCGCAACAGCGATTGTCGTCATTCCTTTTGGTTTGAAGATCGGTGTCGTGAATCTGCCGTATAGTGGAAGCATTGATTTCAGCAGTGGCTGGCTCTTCTGGCTCGCAATTCCGATCACGATGTTTTGGATTGTCGGTGTAACGAACGCGGTGAACTTGATTGACGGTCTCGATGGGCTGTCGGCCGGTGTGTCAGCAATTGCTGCAGGGACAATGGGCGTTATGGCCTTGTTGATGGACGATTACAAGGTAGCGACCTACTGTTTCGTGCTCCTCGGAGCGATCCTGGGTTTTCTCTACTTTAACTTTCATCCGGCCCGTCTGTTCATGGGCGACACTGGTTCGCTTTTCTTGGGCTTCAACCTAGCTGCTCTGTCGATCATGGGCTTTAAAGAAGCGTTGTTCGTTTCCTTTATTATCCCCATCGTTGTGCTCGGTGTACCGCTCTGGGATACGTTCTTCGCCATCGTGCGCAGAATCGTGAACAAAAAGCCGATTTCGAGCCCAGACAAAGGGCATTTGCATCACTGTTTGCTGAACATGGGTCTGTCCCATCGTTCAACTGTACTCACGATTTACTCGATCAGCATTTTCTTCGGGATGATGGCCATCCTGCTGACGAAGACGACGAAGTGGACCACGATTATCGTCATGGTTGCGTTGGTGATCGTCATTCATCTTGGAACGGAGATCGTTGGACTCGTTAGCCGACGCCACCGTCCGTTGATTAATACGTATAGACGGATCAAAATTAAGCAAGCCGAACAACAGCGTCGGACGAATTAACAGCGAAACCCTGCATCAGATGATGTAGGTTTTTTTTTTACTTGGTAATTTGTCAGATATCTACAGATAATACTTAAATTCCGTCGATGTTTTTCCGATAAAAGAAAAGATGAGTAGTGGAATAAGCCATAATTTTAAGAAGAGGTGAAATGAGTGCCTAATACCAGATTTGGGAGAACATCATGGATATCAGCTGTCCTGTCTTTGGTTTTATTAGTTACTACACTCCTGCCTTTAGGGGCTGGGGTTGCTCAAGCTGCAGGAGGCGGGATTTCATTTATTGGTATCAGCGATAAGACAACAGCAACAAGCCCGCATATCTCCTATTCTCCGAAGATCACGATTCAGGGTACTTACAATGCAATTGTAGGCGAAGACTTGCGATATCGTGTATCAACATTGAATGGTACTGAACCGAATGATACAAGCAGTATCAAGCCGTATATCGATTCGGTAACAAGAACGTTTACCTTTAGAGATATTGAATTGTCTCCGGGCGTAAACCAGATTAAGTTTGAAGTCAAAAGTGGAGACGCCACTACTTACTTGCCAGTCATTTATGTACAGTACAACAATACACCGTTATTTTCTAACCTGAAATTGAATTCTGTTATGTTTGAATCTGACCCGACGATTGTGGAAGTTACCTCGTCATCTAATCGTCAACTTAGATTAGCGCTTTCTGGTAAAGCTGTGAATGCCGATAATGTCATAGTTCACAACCAGACCAATGGGCAAAATTTTAGCGACACAACAAGTAACTCGGGAACGTTTTCTGTTGATGTGGATGTGCAGATTGGTTTGAACAAGCTGGATATCCGAGCGTTTAGCAAGAATAAAGAAGTGGGTTTAATTAACCGTAATGTTCTGGTCATTCCGAGGAGTAATGCACAGGGAGGTTCGGACCAGTTCTATAATGTTACGATGATTGAAGATCACAACGGGAAAGTAACCAATATAAATCAAGCACCTCCTGCTGTGAACGAGTTGATTGAATCGGGTGGAGATAGTGAGTATACAATTGCTGGGGATTTATTGGTTAAGTTGCAAAACGGGGTGAGTATTCCAGCTGCTTCCTTAATCGATACGACTGCCCCTCATAATCCAAGTGTTAATCCGATTTATCATATGCTTACAGATAAAGTAACTGGTATTGCTGAAGCGAAAAGTACAGTTACTGTTACGAAGGCTCAAAATGTTATCGGATCAGCAGTTGCGAAGGATGACGGTTCTTTCGAAGTGGCCATAGATTTACAGTCGACTGGTGTAGTCCTTCATGTAACGTCAAAAGATAGCTCGAATAATGAAAGTACATCAACGGCAATGACTGTAGAAAAGGACCAATCTTCGCCAGATAAACCGATTGTGAATCCAATTGATGACAAAGATACTACTGTGACAGGGACAGCAGAAGCAGGCTCCAAGATTACTGTGAGAAGTGGTTCAACTGTTTTGGGTATTGCTGTGACAGGAGCTGATTCGAGGTTTACCGTTCCTTCAATCGCATTGCAGGCTATTGGTACTTCTATTACAATAACTGCAACTGATAAAACAGGTAACGAGAGTACGGCTACAACAGTCGTTGTAACAAGTCCGGCATCACCGGATGAAACTCCACCCGATGCCCCTGTTGTAAATCCGGTTAAAGATAATGATACAAGCATTAAAGGAACGGCAGAGGCGGATTCAATCGTTACAGTTATGAAAGGTGGAGACGTACTTGGAACTGCTACGGCTACCGGTGGCAATTTTTCTGTTGCCCTGGGAGTCTCCGCGGGAGATACACTCACCGTTTTCGCTACTGATACAGCAAATAATAGAGGACCTTCTACCACAGTTAAAGTAACCTCTTCAGACACGACAAAACCTGCAGTAAATTCCGTAAATACCATACTTAATACAGACACAAAGGTTACGGGTGTTGCAGAAGCCAGATCGACAGTTAATGTAACTTTAGGATCGTTGCAGCTTGGAAGTGGTACAGCAGATGCAAACGGAAACTTTACAGTTAACATTTCTCCAGTAAAAGTCGGAGACATCATCTCTGTGACGGCAACGGATAGCGCAGGTAATGTCAGTGATGGTTTAACCCAGGTAGTCACACCAGCCGGGGTGTCACTAACATTTGATCAGCTAGATACAAACGCACCTGTAGATGTAAAAGCGAACAATGTTAAGTTAACACCTGTTACAAATGTGCCACTTTCGTCCGAATACAAGCTGTTTAAAGTAACGGGTGAGATACCTCAGAGTGCACTTAAAACAAGTAAGACTTATGAAATAAAATTAAAGTATCCAACAAGTAGACAAAGTAATGATCCATCGATCCCAGATTTTATTTCCGATGCGACAGTTGCGAACTATCCTTACCAATTTATTTATAAAAGTTCAGCAGAACCACGATTCGGAAAGGTATTAAATATTTCCAGCCCGACTGCACAACCAGAAATTAAGACCGATGGAAGTATAAACCTGATTAATGTTCTTCCAGTGAAGCTTCGATTAGAAACAAATAATATGGGAGTCCCCGCGAATTTTGAGGTTTATTTTAATAACAATCAAATAAAGTTGGAGCAGGGGAAGGATTATATTTTAGATGCTTATTCTGGAAACATTGATATTGAATTCATCAAGTTTCCAGCAAATGAGACGAATGTGAAAGTGGTCTATAATAACGGGACAACAACTACGGATGATGACAAAGTTATTTCATTCAGATTAAGTCCTGAAGTAGTACCGTCACTGCTGCTTTACTACACCACGTCAAATGTGGAGAAGGTTATTGATAGCACGCTAGAAATTCCTGATCAGAGACCATCCAATTTCGTGGTAGATGGTGACGTATTTAGAGGGAAGCTGTACAATTACAAACTAAATAACAACAACATGACAATTACATTAAATGATAACAAGATACCTCTCTGGTACCGAGTTGGTGGGACCAGCGATGGTGCTGTGCACTTCACCATCGATAAAAACTTGTTCATTAATGGGGCGTCATGGAATTTAAATCAAGGAAACAACTCACTCGTCTTTGAACTGAAGGATGAGCCAAATGTAAAGTTCACCTATAATATTTTCTACAACACAGAGAAGACACCAAAAATCCAAAATGTAAAGCTGAAAGTTGTACAAGGCAAAGATAAAGATGTTGAGTTGGAGAAAAAATCTACTGATAAAGCGTTCAAAACTTCATCTTATTTCTTACGCCAATTTACTTTTGATATTGAGAATGTAGAAAGAGATGCTGTGGTAAGTGTAAGAAAAGATGGAAAAGTTATCGCGAAGTACAAGCTGACGGATGAATCAGGTGATTGGGACTTCTTAGACAATGATGCTGATTACCGTAAGGCTCGTGATGCAGCCATTAAGGGAAATACATCAGACCTTGGAACAATTTTTGATAGTACTACCTTTTCTAGAGCAAGAGATACATCTAATACTTTCAAATTCACTGCCGAAATGGATTCGGATGAATACGGAGAAGAGTTAATTGGCGAACTGGATGGGGATATGGGGCTCTCTGCAGAAGACCTGGAAGACAGATTAAAGCTTTTCCCCATGACTCTTTCAAAAGGTGGATCAACCAATTACGAAATTGAAGTAACACAAGGATCTATCGTAACTCGTCAAACAATAAGCATTGATCAAGATACGCAAGCATGGACAGTTGTTTCTCCAAAGAAACTGGCCAATGCGCAGTACATTACGGTGAACACCAACTCTGTCCCATTACGAATTTTTGCGGAAAAAGCAACAAAAGTAATGATTGGGAAAACAGAGGCAGTAGCGTACAATACCAAGGATCCAGATTTTGAATACGATGAGGAAACAGGAAAATTAATTCCTGAATCTTATTATGTGTTTGAAGCGAACGTAGCATTGAAACCAGGCTTGAACACAATTAAGTACACAGTAGAGTTCGGAAGCAATAGCTACAAAGACGAAGTGAAAATCTACAATACGAACTCAGCAGTCGGTGGTGCGGAAAGCAGAGACGTATTAGGCAAGAAATTAGCGTTTAGTGTTTTTGAAAAATCATTTGAGCTTAAATTCCCGAAAGGAACAGTGTTGTTAGCACCTTCTGATAATCGTACAGGCTCTGAAATCAACGCGCCTGCAACTGATATCTTCACAGATGTTCCACTCTACTTCGGGATGGCAGATCGTACGAATGGTCGAATAAATTTGGATGATGATGGAATTAAAGAGGACATGGAAGACCTATTGAGTATTTCATCAGATTTCAATTACGCAAGCCCGCTCTATTACGTTGACGCAGGTAACTCTGAGCCTGGAGCTGGAGACGGAGATGAAGACAGGGCGCCAGGCGGTCGAGACCCATATTTTGATGGGACTGTGAATAATGCTGATATGGAGCCTTTCATCAAACGATGGAAAAATAACCTAGTTCCGAGTAAGGTAGGAACAGTAAGTATTAAGTATGATAGTTCCATTGTAAATGCAGCAAACAATATTATTACTGTGTTCTATAATAACGGCGATGAATGGATCAATCTGGGGGGCGTAGTTAACACCTCCAAAAAGACAGTAACAGTTCCTTTCAAAGGCTTTGGTTATTACATGGTAATGAAGACGCGTGAGACGTTCTCTGATGTCATCACACATCCATTCGCACGTGATGCTATTGAGACACTATACGCAAAGGGAATTATGGCTGATGCGCCAGGAAGTGGATTCGGTACAGAATTGAAGATCACGCGAGGCGAATTTGCGACAATGATCGTAAAAGCATTCGATCTGCCGATCAACGATGGTCCGTATACAGACAGTAGAGAAAATGATCCGGCAGAGCCGACCTTTACTGACGTAAGACCTAGTGATGATGATTGGAACTATCAGTATAAGTACATTGAAACAGCAGCACGTGCTGGTATTATCCGTGGTAAAGATCCTCGTGCTTTCTACCCGGATGATTCATTGACACGCGAAGAAGCAGCGATTATGGTTGCTCGTGCTCTAAACTTAAAATTGGGGACACCACAGGCAGCTATTATTGCACTTGGGAAGATGTACACGGATAGTCAACAAGTAGGGCACTATGCAGCACCAGCTGTATTGGCAGTATCTAAAGCAAAAATTATGAATGGGGAGGTCAACGATCCAACGGTTAAAAAGCCAACTTATAGCTTTGAACCAAAAGGAGACCTCACACGTGCTGAAATGGCGATGATTACAATTCGTATCATGGTCCAACTCAAAAAACTGCCTAAGCAGTAAGTGAATATATTTCGCTATATATAATAGAAGAAAAGCTGAAGAGGACATCCGCCTCTTCAGCTTTTTTCGTTGAGAAATTACTCTTCTTCCACATCTCCAACCGCGTCGACCGGAACCTCCACATATTCCTTTTCTCCGAGCACGATCTGAGCTTGTCCATTCGTCAAATCGACCATTCGCGCGACGAACTCATCCTGTTCGCCCTCAGGAATCAATACATGCGCGGTAACCTTGTCTGTGAAATCCGTACCACTCACGCGATGTTCGCCTAGACGTAGTTCGTTCTCTACCTTGCCCCACCACGTGTAGTCGACGCTGACAGAAATCGTTTGATGCAGGGTATGCACCACGATCTTCGCAGCCTTAAGTGCAGTAACCGTTCCTGCTGTGTAAGCCCGAACGAGTCCGCCAGCCCCAAGCTTGATTCCGCCGAAATAGCGGGTGACGACGACGACCGTATCCTTAACACCGTTTTTCTTAATACACTCGAGAATCGGTTTGCCAGCTGTACCGCTGGGCTCCCCGTCATCACTTGATCGCTGAATTTGATCGTTTTCGCCAATGACAAAAGCGGAACAGTTATGGGTAGCATCCCAGTGCTTCTTTTTAATCATTGCGATAAACGCTGTCGCTTCTTCTTCGGTTGTAACCCGCTTGGCATATCCGATAAAACGGGAGCGTTCAATAACGATATAGTCCTCACCGTAGCCAGCGATAGTTTTGTATTGCGTAAGCATCGTACAATCACCTCAAGAAAAGGATAGCATGCAAAAGAAATGTTGGCGAACACTGAAATGTTTTTGACACATAATCGTAGTACTCTATGTGGTGCTTCTGGAATAAAAAAGGAAAGGGAGGAGCTATCTATGATTCCCTTATGAAAATGCTGGTATGGCATAATTTTGCGTGTGAGAAGTATAACTCTGTGATATAGTGATCTTGGGACAAACCACATATTTAATGTGGTTAATAATTTTATGCTCAATATAAAATAAAGGAGTGGAATTCAGTGAATTTTCCATATTCCAAAAAGAAATGGATGTCCATCAGTTTGGCGGCAGTATTAACAACAGCACTAGGCGCAGGAAGCTTGACGGCATCTGCGAATACAGGCTCCGATCAAACAAAGGCACCTGCGACTGTACAAGCATCAAATGATAAAACAATAACACAAACCGGTACAGGGAGCCAGTCTACTCCTGAGGCTACTACAGGAGAAGAGCTGACTTTGGAAAAAGCCGTTGAACAGGCTTTGAAGACAAACGCTGCGCTCAATGAAATACGTCTGGATGCAAAAAATGCAGACCTTAACCAATCTCTTACCTATGTGAGTAACTCTGATCTACCAAGCGATGCGATCGCATCGTTGGAAGCAGCACAACAAAAATATTATAATAACGCAAAAGGAGCACAAGCCAAGAAGCTCAACGCACTGTACGTAAAATCGGCGGAATCTAAAACAAAGCTTGGCGCGCAGGATGTCTATTACAAGCTAATTTTTGCTCAAGATGATCTGAACTTGAAGAAACAAAGCTTGGCGCGTTCAGAAGCACAGCTCAAGGTAGCAAAGGCTGCATTCGATGTAGGAACGAATGCTAAGACAGATGTTCTTGAAGCCGAGATGGGAGTAGCAGCCGCAAAAGCAGAATTGAAAACTGCAGAAAACAACTTGGAAATTGCCCGTATGAATTTGAACGACTTCCTCGGAGTCGATTTGACTAAAGAATGGAAGCACATCTCGTCGAATAAGCAAACGGCTCCTATTAAAATGACCCTGAAGGAAGCCGAGGAAAAGGCGCTTTCCAATCGGAATGAAATAACACAGGCGCAGGAAGAGCTCAAACTGGCTGAATTGAACGTTAAACTGATCAGTGATTTTACAGCCGCATCTACTCTCCAAGGTCAAATGGCTCGTAACGGCGTGGAAAAAGCTAACCTTGAAATCGAAAAGCAAAAGCGTGCTGTTACCAAAGATGTTACAGAAGCCTATCTCAACCTGAATGCAGCAAGAGAAGCGATTGACTTTTCTAAATCGGCAAAGGATTCCGCTGCGGAGAGCTATCGACTGAAGAATTTGCGCTTTGAAAATGGACTCGCAACAACTTTGGATGTCATCCAATCAGAAGAAGCGTTGTCTAAAAGTGAGAATCAATACCAAAAAGCTGTTCTGACTTACAATCTGGCTGTTGTAGCGTTTGAAACTGCACTGGGTAACTAGCCCAAAAAACAAGATTTGTAAGCTTTTGAATCGAATTGGAAAAAGGTTCAGTCGTGACAGCCCGCCCTGTGTATCCTATAATACGGATTGTGGCGGATGTCACTTCGTACATAATGGACAGGTGAATAACGAACCACGAAAAAAACTTTAATTTTTTTTCGAAGGCGCCGCAACTTTTGATTCGCTCAGGCGTTTAATAGGATGTCACACGAAAAACGGGGAATTGTGTAAAAAAGATTCACGAATTCTAGCAGTTGTGTTACACTAGTGATTGTTGCATTTTACACAATACTGAATATACTAGAGATTTTTAACACAAAAAGCGAGGCTTTCCTGCGAAAGGAGGTGACACGCGCTTGCAGGATTCGGGCTTTAAAAAGAAAGATAGATTAACAACAAATATTCCCCAAGAACAATTTGTTTATACTAGAGGAGGAGAACACAAGGTTATGAAAAAGGTCGTTAACAGTGTATTGGCTAGTGCACTCGCACTTACTGTTGCTCCAATGGCTTTCGCAGCAGAAGAAGCAGCAACAACTACAGCTCCTAAAATGGATGCTGAAATGGAAAAAACCGTAAAACGCCTGGAAGCTCTTGGCCTGGTAGCAGGTTATGGCAACGGTGAATACGGTGTAGACAAAACTATCACTCGTGCAGAGTTCGCTACTCTGATCGTTCGCGCTCGCGGACTGGAGCAAGGTGCGAAATTGGCACAATTCAGCAATACTTACACTGATGTTAAATCTTCTGATTGGTTTGCTGGTTTCGTAAACGTAGCTTCCGGCGAAGAGATCGTAAAAGGTTTCCCGGACAAATCTTTCAAACCACAAAACCAAGTTACTTATGCTGAAGCAGTAACTATGATCGTTCGTGCACTGGGTTATGAGCCAGCAGTTAAAGGTGTATGGCCTAACAGCATGATCTCCAAAGCTTCCGAGCTGAACATTGCTAGAAGCATCACTTCTCCTAACAATGCAGCAGTTCGTGGCGACATCTTCAAAATGCTCGACAACGCTCTTCGTGTAGACCTGATGGAGCGTAAAGGATACGGTACTGAAGCTACTTATGAGGTAACAAAAGAAAACCTCTTGACTAAGTATCTGAAAGTTACTGTTCGTGACATGGAATGGGCTCAAGAAGCTGGCCGTGACGGCGATGACTTGCCACTGGTAACAAACGTACCTGCTATCGGTTTGGGCAAAATCAAAGCTAACGAAGTAACTTTGAATGGTAAAGATGCTGGTATCGGCAACACTACTTTCAAAGTAGCTGACGGTATCAACTCTAACGAATTCGCTGGTCAACACGTACAAGTGTGGATCAAAGACGACCGTGAAGACGTAATCGTTTGGATGGAAGGTTCCACAGACGAAGAAGTTATCATGGACCGTGTGAGCGAATGGCAACTGAAAGGCAAAACTTTCACAGACACTAAAGAACTGAGCAGCTCCGATCTGAAAGATCTGAAACTGGTTCTGGATGCTAGTGAGAAATCCTACCGTCTGAACAAAGACACTGTTGTTACTTACAACTTTAAACGTTACACTGATGCAGTTGACGGTTTGAAAGAAATCATCAAAGATGGCGATGGCTTCACTTTTGGTGTGAAAGTTGTACTGGATGACAACAACGAAATTGCTTACATGCACGTAATCGACGATCAAACTATGAACCAAACTGACGAAGGTCGTAAATATGGTTCTGAAGTGATCAGCAAAGTCGATGTTGAAAAGAAAAAGATCACGAACATTGACAACGACAAGTTCAATGAGCTGGAAAACAAAGATGAAGGTAAAGACTTCCTCGTATTCCTCAATGGTAAACCAGCTAAATTCAGCGATCTGAAAGAAAACATGGTTTACAGCGTTTACTATCCAGAAGGTGACGAAGACAAGTTCCTGATCTTCGCTACTGACACGATTGTAGAAGGTAAAGTAGACAAAGTTGTTATGCGTAGCAGCAGCGACTACCGTCTGACTGTCGGAGACAAAACGTACCGTGTTTACAAAGGTGCTACTTACTCCGATAACGGAAACAAAGACGTTGAAGATACTGATGGATCCAACTGGGATCTGATCAAAGGTCTTGACGGCGAAACAGTAAAACTGTACCTGGATGCTTCTGGTCGTGTTCGTCACGTAACTACTAAGGATCCAATCGACGATCGCAAACAAAAAGCAATCGTTACTCGTGCAGCTTACCATGACTATGGTAAAAACAGATATCAATTCACTGTATTGACTCAAAAAGGCAAGAAACACGAAGTTGACTTGAAAGCTGACGACATCTATGACGTAAACGGCAAAAACTTCGACAAAAACGGTAACGCGGGCGAATTGGAAGACCTTCTCCAACCTAAGAAAGACGACAGCAATGTCCTGCTGGAAGTTGAACTTAACAAAGATGGTAAAGTAGACAAAGTTCGCATCCTGAAAACAGACCTGATTCGTTCTTCTGGAGCTGACTGGAACAAACTTGCTGACGAAGACGATGAAATGGTTGACGACTACGAAGTAAATGATGATACTGCGATCTTCGACATGACTGGTGAGATCAAAGACGCAAACAAACAACTTCCTGAACTGAAAAACGCTAAAACTACGAAGTTCAAAAACATCGCAGACGAAGACGATCTGACTGTATACTACACAGTTGACGAAAATAAAGATGAAGTTGAAGCAATCTTCGTTGTTGATGGTAGCGGTTTGGTTGGCGACTCCAAGTACGGTATGGTTGTGTCTTACGGTAAATCCGGTGGAGACGATACAATTGTCGTTCTGACTAAAGAAGGCGACAAAGTAGAAGAAAAAACCTACACACTTGACAAAGATTCCGATGATCTGAGAGATGATCGTGGTATCAAACGCGGCGATTTCATTGCATTCCAACTAGATACTAACGATGAAGTAGTTGTGGACGATGTTGTTGAAGTAGTTAACAACAACCTCCAAGATGATGAAGAAAAAATGCTCGCTAAGATCGCTGACGAAAAAGAGTGGAAAGATGCTAGCATCGACAAAATGAAAGTGGGTCTGGTATCTAATGTAGATGGCAACACCATCACTCTCAAAGATGCTAAAGATAAAAAATCCACTATCAACACTAAATCTTCCACTGCATTCATGGACATCTTCGATGATCTGGAAGGCGTAGACGGCGTGAGCAAAGGCGACTACATCGTTGCTATCGATAGCTCCGACATTTCCGGTAACAAATACGACTATGTATTGATCATTTCCGACGAAGATGAAGTAGATAAAGAAGGTTGGGAAAAGCAAGCGGAAGCATTCTTGAAACAAGAACCTGATAAAGATCCAGGTGAAGACAAGTGGGATGCTATCCCTAGCAATGTAACAGGTAAGAAGTTCCCATTGGGTAACTTTAACATGTACCAGGTAAATGTACCTATCAACGATGGAAAAAAATCCGAAATTGAAACTGTAGTTCTGTCCATTGGAGGTAAAACTGTCGACGGTGAAGTGAAGGGCGAAGAAATTGTTTTCCAAACTCAAGGTAGCTTCGACGTAGATTCCGCAACAGTCACAGTTACTAATGCTAAAGGTGACAAAGACACTGCAAATGTTACATTTAAAAAATAACATTGCAACTAACAAGTAATACCTTCTAGGTGAGTCGAACAACGGAAGGAGTATACTTCTTCCGTTGTTCATTACATACTCACAGACAAAAATAGACTTCCTATCAAACTTACGGAGGGGTAGTACGTGAATAAAAAAGTAGCTCTTTCTCTTCTTTCTGCTACAATAGTTTCCAGCATGGCTGCATCTGCTTTTGCATTGCCAAAATCAGGTGTATACCTTGGTGGAGAGGTAGACAGATTCTACGCTTTTGAAGATCTTTTCAAATTGACTGAAGCGGGTAACACAAAATTCGGTCAAGACTTGGAAAAAACTAAGTTTGAGAACCTTATCTATGTTGACCCAACTGGTAAAGGCGCTAGCTTGTCCGAAATCATGAATAGCGACGATTACGATAAAATTAAGAGAGATTTGAAAAAATCCGATTTCGAAGGCGTTTATACGCAATCGAAAATCGATGGATCTAACGGTGCAACTTACGACCCACGTCCAGATGCAATTGATGGTCCTGTTGGCGATCTGAAAGTTGAATCTGTAAGTGCTATTAACCTCACTTCAGTAACCATTAAACTTAACAAAGCTGTGGATGCTGTGACAGCTGCTAACTTCTCTATCCCAGGGCTGACTGTAGCATCTGCAACTTTGTCCGAGGACAAGAAAACTGTTACATTAGCGGTAACTGGCGCTAAGGTTTCAACTTCTTACAAAGTTACTATTAGCGGTGTAAAAGTAAATGCAGAGGTACAACCTGACTTCGCTGCAGAATACAAAACACCTGCTCAAGGAGATCTGTACAAACCGTCTTTGGAAGCTAAGGCAACTGTACTGAAGTCTGATGGTGCTTCTAGCACTTTGGTAACTTTCAAGCTTTTGGATGCTGAAGGTAAATTGATGGAAAATGCACAAGATGTCGAAGTTGCATTCTCCTCAACTTTCGGAAACTTTGCTGAAAAACGCGTAACCGTACAAAAAGGTGTAGCTACTGCTATGTTTACATCTGAATCTTTGACTTCGGATAGAACTGCAGAGATTACTGCTCTTGTAGTGGAAGCGCAAGATAAGAACCTGATTGGTCTCAAACAAAATACAAACATTCTGTTGACACCAAACCCTGACAGTGTTGATCCTACAACAGGCGCCCTAATGTCAGAAGCAGAAGCATTCCAAGCTGATCGTGTTGTAGTTTACTTCAACAAAGCAGTTAAGGTAGAAGACTTCACTTATGCTACAGGTGTGAACAAAGGAAAAATTGATCCGAAGAAAGCTACAATTGCAGTTAATACTGCAGTGAAGAATGACCTGTCTGAGGGAACTGTTGCTACAGTAGTTGGTCTTGCTCCTGTTGCAGGAAATGACAAAGCTCTTCAAGTGATTCTTGATACTGCTACTCCGTTGGTTGATAATGCAAACGTGCGAGTACAGTTTACTGACCTGCGTGGTTCTATTGCAGTACCAAGCACTAAAGGCTTTAAACTGACAGACGCACGTAAGCCAGCAATGCTGAGCGTATCTCGCGAAGGATTGAAGACCATTAAAATTGCATTCTCTGAGCCTGTTAACCTCACCTCTGAGAATGTTGCGAACTGGATCATTGATGGTAAGCCACTTGGTAGCGATGCGTTTGGTGTAGCTGCAAAACGTGCTACTGCAAAGGTTGGTACCTTCAACCCAGTAACAGGTGAAGATACACGCCATGTTGTAACAATCAGTTTGGGTAACGATAACGCTGGAAATCAAATATACTTCCAGTCTGGAACCCATTCAGTTCAAGGCGCTAATATTGGTGACTGGGCACAAAACACTGATAAAGTAGCAAACTTGATGAACACTCAAACATTGGATTTCGCAGTTCCAGTAGACACTGGTGCACCTGGAGCTACTGTAGAAGTACACTCCCCAGAACAATACGTTGTTACGTTTGATAAGGATATTAATCAAGCTGCTGCTTTCCTTGAGACTAACTTGAAGCTTCAAAAATACAACACAGATACATCGGTTTGGGAAGATGTAACTAATCCAGTTATTGATGTTACTGATATTAGTGAAGATGGTCAGCACAAATTCCTGGTTGAAGTACAAACTGACTGGACAGTAGTTTATGATACTGCAACTACTAAGAAGAACTACTACAATGACAGCTATCGCTTGCACTTGGATAAAGATAAGGTGACAGCTGCTTCTAACGGTATCAAAAATGCTGAGATTAACATGGCACTTGGTGGAGCAATGACTTCCCCTGATGTTACAAGCCCTACAATCAGCAAAATTGATAAAACTCCGGAGACAGCAGAAGGAACATCTTATGATGTAACAATGTCCGAACCGGTGAAAATCAACAGCGGTGCTAATACTGAAGGTCTAACACCTTCTCAAGCTCAAGGAAATAATACTGGAGTACCAGTACCAACTGCTGAGTTTATTAAGAAAGATAAGAGCATGACAGTACCTGGAGTCGTTGCTACAACATTTGTAGATAACGAAGAAAAAGTGATTCGAGTGACTCCACAAGAAGAACTTGCTGGTGGAGAATGGACCTTGGTAGTTCGGTCTATCTCTGATGATGTAGGTAATACAGCGGCTTCTGCGACTAAAGACTTTACTGTCGTGAAAAATGTTGAAGACACTGATTTCCGTGTAACATTTGCTAAAGCTGACTTTGATGGTAATTTTGCTGATGACTTGCTAACTGATCTTGTTGATGATAAGAACGATTATGTGTTTGTTAAGTTCAGCAAGGCAGCTGCAATTACTGGTGATTTCAAAAACGTATTAAAAACATCTAACTACACTCTGAACGGTGCAGCATTGCCACAAGGTACACAAATCTTTGGTGACATTACTGGTTATGATGATTTTGATAAAGTAATAGATTCGATCACTATTAAGTTGCCTCAAGGTTCTATTACAGACCCTAGAACAACTGTAATTAACATCTCTAGCGAACTTCAAGCTGCAGATGGAAAAGCTCTTGCTAACCCAGGTGAAAAGAAACTGCCTTATAACTATGGGGAAGCAGCTACTGGTGTATCCACACTTGATGAGTTGAAAGCAGCAATTGCTAATGATTCGATCCGTGAAATCAAACTGTCTGCTAACATTACTGCTGCTTCTACCTTGAATGTGAATCGTCTAGTTAATATTGACTTGAACGGTCAAAGCATTACAGGTAATGTAGCTGTTAACAGTAACGAAGGCGGCAAGATGGAAGTTAAGGGTGGAACTATCACTGGAAATCTAACAGTTAATACACCAAACGCTGACTTCACTGTTGGAGCTGGAGCTACTGTAACTGGTACTACAACAATTAAAGATGTTGCGAGCAGCACATTTATAAACAACGGTACGCTTGGAAATGTAACCATTGAAGATGGTAACGGTACCCAGTTCAAAAACAACGGCACTGTTGGTACAGTAACTGTAGCTACCACAGGCAATGTAACTTTGGATGGTACTATTGAAAACGTTACTGCGACTAAGGCAGCAAAACTGACCATCAAGGGTGCAGTTACTAACCTGACTGCTAAAGCTTCTGGTGTAGTACTGGTTGAAGGCAATGCTACTAACAAGATCGTAGACGGCGGTTCCTTCAAAGACAAAGATGGTAAAGATATCACTGAGGGTGTTCAGAACCCAACAGGTGATGCAGCAGCAGCAAAAGTAGTAGATGACAAAATCGCAGCTCTGCCTGCAGTTGCTGATCTGAAAGTGACTGACGAAGCAGCAGTTCAAGCAGCTCGTGCAGATTACGACAAGCTGACTACAGCACAAAAAGCTTTGGTGAAAAACCTGAGCACGTTGGAAGCTGCAGAAGCAAAGATCGCTGAGTTGAAAGGAAACGCAGCAGACGTAGCAGCAGCAAAAGTAGTAGATGACAAAATCGCAGCTCTGCCTGCAGT
>NZ_PXZO01000056.1 GCF_003013475.1 Brevibacillus porteri | reverse complement strand
GTTCTCTAGGGGGCTATAGAGCTATGCTAACTTAAATGTACCTGTAATTTCCTGAAGCTCCTGTGCCAGTATATTTAGAGATTGGGTTGAAGCTGAAATTTCCTCCATTGTAGCCAACTGCTCCTCAGAGGAAGCGGCAACCAACTGTGAGTTCCCAGCTGTTTCTTTGGAAATCCGCCCAAACTCAGAAACAGTAGCAGAGATCTCTTCGGAACTAGCTGACATCTCTTCTGCCAAAGCTGATACCTCTTGAATTTGATCGGTGACGTGCTGGATTTTGTTTACTATTTTCTGGAATGATTCACCTGCCTCGTGGACGACACTGATCCCAGATTGAACATTTTGGTTTACTTTACTCATCGTGCCTACGGCATGGTTCGTATTGTTTTGAATCTCGTGAACCAAGTGTGCAATCTGTTTTGCTGATTCCTCCGATTGTTCAGCAAGCTTTCTTACTTCATCAGCTACAACAGCAAAACCTCTTCCATTCTCTCCCGCTCTGGCAGCTTCAATCGCTGCGTTTAACGCCAATAAATTGGTCTGCGAGGCGATGCCGGTAATCACATCTACGATTTTGACAATCTCTTCAGAGCGTTCACCCAAGAATTTTATGACATTGGTTGAGGTATCTACAGCCTCCTTGATTGAGTCCATCTGCTCGACAGCTTCTCGAATCGAAGTATTCCCTTGGATCGCTTCCTCCGAAGCCTCTGTGGAGGAGACAGACACCGTATAGGCTGATTCAGCAACTTTTTGGATGCCTACTGCCATTTCTTCCACGGAATGCGCACTCTCCTCTGACCCGTGAAGCTGTTGCTCCGCGCCATTGGCTACTTCCTGAATCGCCGTTGTAATGACAGTAGTGGCTTCCGCTGTTTGTTCCGCGCTAGCTGCCAACTCTTCCGAGCTCCCTGCCAAGGAAAGGGCATTGTCGTTAATTTTGCTGACAACGGTACGCAGTCCAGCGATCATTTGATTAAAATCTTTGGTAAGTGTCCCAATTTCGTCCCTGGATTGATATTCTCCGAATACGGTTAGGTCGCCAGCTTGGGCCCGGCTCATCAGTTCCTGTATTTTTTTTACCGGTTTTGTAATCATATTGCTAATGACAACACCGATTACCGCTAGTAGAATAACAAACACGATGACAGCAACAAGCATGAAAGTAGCTTCAGTTTCGGCATTTTGCTTGTTTTCTGCATTGACCTTCCTTGTATCATCGCTCATGTAGTCCGAGAATTCCTTCATCACATCGAAGGTATCTTGCTGCACAGCGTGGACTTTTGTTAGGTAATACTGATACGCTTCCTCGTTCCTATTGGTTGTAGCAAGTTCTATTGTTTTATTTCGTTCAGTAACGTAAGCGTCATACAATCCCTTGAATTTCTTGAACAGCTCGCTTTTCTTCTGATCGAAAGCGATGTTGTCTAGATCGGCTATTACTTTTGCATTATCATTTTTCACTTGTTCAATATTGTCTATTAATTCTTTATTCCTTTTCTGGTCTGTGGTAACCATTAGTTCCATAAAATAAGAGGCATTGGTCTGCATATTGGTGCGGATCTTGCTAATCGACTCGACAGCATAAAAGTTTTCGTTATACAACGTTTCCGAGCTTTCGGCCACATCTCTTGTGGAAATGTACCCAACCCCTCCGACTGCGATCAACATCATTAATGCTAGGACAATAAGCGTAAAGATTTTGTAATACAACTTCAAATTTCGAAAGAACATTCGCTCTCACCTTTCTTATGAAAATACGATATGCTTGTTGTTTTCCGCTATTTTTGAAACTTTAAACATATTTCGTAGACTGCTAAAGTCGATAACACCGACGGATAGAAGCAAGGGCTGACCGAGGAGAGCACTTTTTTACCTGTTTAATGGTTACACAAGTATATGTACGGCAATCCCTGGAAAGAGCAGAGGTTTGCTTGGGATTGATTTGGGAAAAGAGGCGGTGATGATCCGCCTCTTTTTTGTTTTAAAGGATTTAATTTCACAAGCTACTCGTCTTATTCCATCTACGGATTCGCCATACGAGTCTATGACAAATAATAGCCGCCTAATCATACGGATATATGTAAGGTCATATGAAATATAGTATAGATTCACAAACGAAAAATCCGCCCAGAAATCTGAGCGGATTCGGCTGTCTAGAAAAACACAGTCAGGGGTGCTTTTTTATCATTTCTTGGACTTATCAATAGGTGAAATACCCCAATATATTTATTGGGAAAGATGAATTATTTATATACTTCACTGTGTATGTTCCAGGCTGAAGGCAAAAGTTTTTCTCATACGTGCCTATCCCAGTTATCCCGTCAAAGGAATAGATTTGCCCATTGTTCCCTAGCAGATTAACCGATGTGTTTAAAAACCCGCTATTTTGAAAATTTGCTGGAACTTGATTGACATTTAGCTTCCCACACACAGTTGAATTGATATTCACCTGAAAAGGGGCATCCTTCCAATAGCTGTTGGCTTCCAACCATTATGCCAAAAATTAAATAAATAATTTTGATTTGCCTGAACTTTATTTGGCTGATTAACCTTGTTTGCTTCATTTGATGCCGCTTGTGTTGAACTAGCTAGTGTAAATACCATCATTACTGCCATCAACTTTATAAATATATGTAGAAACGTTGTCCAGCTCGCTTCAAGTTTCGTAACTGGACAAAGAGTGGAATGTTACGCTCTCCCGTATTCGTCGATTTTATTTTAGATTGCTAGAAAATAACCCGTCCCTTTTTTGAGGAGACGGGTTTATTGAGTTGAAGAGGGGCGGGAAACCCCTCTTCATTTGTTTTATTAAATTCACATTCATGCCTAAACAGCCATATCATGATCAAAGGCATTTGCATAGTATGCACCACGTGCATTTTTTAGCCTTTATTGGTGTTTGGAGTGAAGCATTTCGATCAGGGAATGGCCGTCTGTATTCCTGTAAGAAAGGGTGAATCCAATTTGGCCTGCCCATTTTTTCAGCCATCAGTCGAATATAATACAGGAGGAACATCTCCTTCCAGCATTACTTCTGCTGATTTTAACAAAGACGGTCGCATAGACTTGGCCGTGGTGGATATTGGGTCCAATGATGTTTCCATTCTTCTGAACAATGGGTCCGGCGTATTTTCCGTATCACAAACGATACCCTTCAGTACTTTGTTTCCAGGGTCTGTACTAGGTCAAATTGCAGCAGCTGATTTCAATGGAGATGGTTCTAGCGATTTGGCTGTTACAGATCAATCTTCCAATAACCGCGTTTTTATCCTTTTCAATAACGGGGATGGCACTTTTGCTGCACCTGTAGCCTACAGTACTGGTGTGTTTCCTGTTGTTTCCGAATCCTTTGCTATTGCTATAGGTGACTTTGATGGGGTGAACGGTTTAGACTTAGCCATAGCAAATAGGGGCCAACTTGCAGGAACTAGTTTTATTACGGTCTTGTTGAATGATGGATCAGGTGTATTTAGCATGGCGCCAGGGAGTCCTTTTGACACGAACCCTGGATTGGCCCCAACTGATATTGTAGCTGCTGACTATAATGGAGATGGCAAGCTTGATCTGGCCACTGCCAATCGAGACACCAATGATGTAACCGTGTTTAGCGGGAATGGAAACGGCACGTTCCAAACTCCTGGTGTGAGTTTCTCTGTTCTTCCCGGTGGCTCATCCCCCAGTAGCCTTGTATCTGCTGACTTAAATGGTGATGGGGTTCCTGATATTGCTGTCGCAAATAACGCAACGAGTAATGTAACCGTCTTTCTAAACGATGGATTCGGTTCTTTTACAGAACCAATGGGAAGTCCCTTTTCCTTGGGAACGGATGCATTTCCTTTTGATATAGCAGCGGCTGACTTTAATTGTGATGGATTCATTGATTTAGCTACCCCGAATGAAGGCTCTGATAACGTTTCTGTCCTCATCAATGACGGGACGGGAGAGTTCTCGACTCCCTTTCAGTTCCCTACAGGAGCAGGTCCTTTCAGTATTACAGTAGCTGATTTTAACGGAGACGGAAGAGTTGACATCGCTACTGCAAACGAGGATTCGAGCAATGTTTCTGTTTTGCTCAATGGATGCGTGCAGCCACCAACCTGCCCACCTGACATGGTAGTACCCTGCCCTATCGTAAACTATCCAACACCTGTATCTCTTTGCCCGGGAGTTACCGTTACCTGTTTTCCGCCTTCAGGATCCCTTTTTCCTGTGGGAGATACTGATGTCACCTGTACGGCACAAGATATATTTGGCAATACGGAAGTATGTTCATTTACCATCACAGTTATGGACGAACCTCCCACCATCACTTGTCCTGAAGACATCACAGTCCTTGTTTTACCTGGGCAAACGTCCGCTACTGTTACCTATGAAGTCACTGCCACTGATATTTGTGGGGTAACCTCTATTACCTGTCATGGGATCACACGGTCCTTTTCTCCTCCTGCCCCAATTGCAGTTGCAACCTTTACCATGGACTTTCCTGTAGGAATGACGATGCTCACCTGCACAGCCAGAGATCAGTCAGGAAATATGGCCTCTTGCAGCTTTGTGGTTACCGTCACTTCTGGAGTCTCCAACAGTATTCAGCCAGAAATCATTCGAGTAAAAAAAGTGTATGATTGGGTAGTCTTTCAATCTAATTTTAGGCTCATACTGGATTTAAATCGTAGTCATGATGATCAAGGAAATCAAAAATGAACCCGTCTCCTTACAAAGGGACGGGTTTTCTTAGTTGTTTATGGCTTAATGGATACTGTTTCATTTCTTTAAGCGATATGGAACCGTAGCGATTTTTACATCTTGGCGGGCAAATAAATACGCGCGGATCAATAAACTTGTCTGGTTATGAAGTAAGTTATGCCACCAACGCTTGGTAATAAACTGCGGAATCATGACAGTAACATGATCCGTTTCTGCCTTTTTCCACTCAACCGTGTCAATAAACTTAAACAAAGGTCTTATGATACTGCGATAATGTGAACGCAGGACAATCAAACGTACTCCGGGATTCCAAAGATCCCATTTTTCCTCCATTTTTTCATGTCTTCATCACTGAACCCGACGTAGACAGCGATAATGTCATCTGAAAATGATTGCGCATAACTAATGGTGTTTTTCACCACCTGCGAAATCCCTGCCACAGGAATAACGATTACACTCCCTTTGGGTTCGGGTTTGTCTGTTTCCATATCAAGTCGTAACTCATTTGCTAAATCTCTATAATGCTGATTGATCTTCCTAAAGATGAAAATGACAATAGGAAGGAAAATAAAAATCGGCCAAACCTGAGAGAGTTTTGTAATCAAAAAGATGAGGCAAATGGTAAGGGGCGTTAGCATTCCTAACGTATTGATAACAAAAGGTAGTAGCCACAGGGATTAAGTTTTCCGTTTCTCCTTTAAAAACAATCACTAATAGTGCTGAAAGAATAGCCAAGAAAATAATTCCGTTTAAAACCCAAGACGATCTCCCCGAACCATGAACATATTTGGCATAAATCTGTCTCTGGCTAACATAAAGGCGAGTAAAGGAAAGGCTGCAAAAGCAGTATTAGCGGCCAGGAATAAAATAAGGGCTGTAACAGCCTGAATCGAGTAATACACGATTCCTCGTCCAAAAACAGCAGAAGCAATTTGAGATACCACCGTTTCCTTTGGATTCGGTGAAATACCAAACAAATAAGCCAACAGGCTAATGCCCATGAACATAACACCGAGGATAAGTCCCATTATGATTAGCGTTAATGCTGCATTTTTCGGTGCTGGGTCCCTGAAGTTGGGAATCGCATTGGATACGGCTTCTACCCCTGTTAATGCCGAACACCCTGAACTAAACGCTCTCAATAGCAGGAATAAAGTTATTCCCGGAACAACTGCCCCATATTCTGGGGGATGAGCTCGAACATTTCCAGCCAACCATTGAAAACCGCCGCCAATAATTAAGACGAGGATAGCGACAACAAACGAACGCAAATTTAATATCGTAACGATTGCAATCATGAACAAGGCAAGTAGAACGCGATGTTCATGAAGCACTGGAAATGCCGAAGTAATAGCGTCTGTAGAAGCAGACGTACTAACAGCAACCGTTAGAATGTAGTCCACGAGCAAAGAGCCACCTGCAACCAGTCCAGTAGTGGTTCCTACATTGTCCTTTGCGACAATGTATGCTCCACCACCTGTTGTATAAGCAAAGATGGTTTGACGGTAAGACAAAATGAGTATGGTTAAAAGACCAACAACCGCAATGGAAATGGGGATAGAAAAGAGCATCAGATGAAAGAACCGCCAAAGCTTTTACTTTATTTAACTTTTCTTCGGCAAGTTCACTTGATTTCATAGGTCTACCGAGTAAAAATCGCTTGAATTCTGAGATCATGTGTATTCCCCTATCTGACATTTCTCGTTAGTTTTCCCACAGCTACAAAAAAATGAGTCCATTTCTTTGTTTCCCATGGATTGGCAACTATGTAAGTGGGTAGGCTAAAAAAAACGGGTTCTTGTCCTTTAGCTTCATGCTTTTGGACAAAACCCGTTGCAATCATGTAATTAGAGTCTTTTACAGGAATGACTCCTCGGAACAAGTCATTCACAGAATACGTTGAAACAATCGAAAATCGGATGGACTGCACCCTGCCATACGGTAAAGTCTCAGATAACTGTACGCGTATTTATAAAAATGGCCATGTCTGCTTTCAGCTAACGCCTGTTCCCAGTAAGAAGGTTCTAATGGATTCAACTCGTTTGCCGTAATTGCCGACTCAGATTCAACCCGATTTTCCTCGAGTGTATTTGCATAAGCCAAGAGGTTGATTCTTGCGTAAAAGGCCGGATCGAGATTGTCGTGTACATCATGGCGATAAGCTTGTTTCATTTCTACAATGGCGTGACCATGCGTAAGGATATGCCCCAACTGCATATCGCCTTTCTCCATTTGCACCGGTCTCTGAAAGTTATGGAGTAAGTCAAGCACAGTCTCCGGAGTCAGCTGTAATCTTACACCAGTATATGGTACGCCGTCAGGATCAATGATGATATTCTCTCCATTCACAGTAACAAAACCAGGACCTGATGCTTCGAAGTTTCCAACAATTTTCCCCATGGCATCAAACAATTCGGCAGTTGCCGGAATAGCGGAACGAGAGAGCATGCTCAGCAAATAGAACGTGTAAATCACGTCATGACCAAGCGCATGGCATGTTTGGTTCTTTTGGACAAGCAGTCTCATCATTTGAGCAGGAAAGTCCTCGTATTCGTTGTTTGCCCGATACTGCTGTTCGTTTGCATGTTCTTCCACAATTTTATCAAGATTTTTACGAATCAACTCTTCCAACTTGGCAGGTACAAGTTTTTCTTCCAAGAGTTCAGTCAAGGCGATAACTGCACACGCCCAATGTCCTTCCCACATATTGCTTTGTGACGATTCGATCATTTTTTGGCAAGCCCATTTCCTATAGAAATCGATATCCAAATCAATCACCTCTCAATCTGATAGAGCTTATTCTTTAAAAGAAGGAACCTGAATACATGATGATAGAATAATACAAATACCATAATGTCAAAACTAAAAATTGACATGACACCAACTAGATGAGAGGTGTTCCTTGATGACAACAAGTAAAACGAATCCTAAGGTTGATGAATTTTTAAGCAAGGCGAAAATGTGGAAGGCTGAATACGAGAAGTTGAGAAGTATTGTCCTTGACTGTGAGCTGACTGAAGATTTTAAGTGGATGCATCCTTGTTACACGTTTGAGAAAAAAAACATCGTTTTAATACATGGATTTAAAGAATATTGTGCGCTACTGTTTCAAAAAGGTGCCTTGTTAAAAGATCCAAATGGGATTCTCATTCAACAAACGGAGAATGTACAGGCCGCGCGCCAAATCCGGTTCACCAATGTGGACGAAATCATGGAAATGGAAGCTATTTTGAAGGCCTATGTTCAGGAAGCCATTGAAGTTGAAAAAGCTGGCTTGGAAGTGAGCCTGAAAAAGCATGAAGAATACATCATTCCTGAAGAATTGCAAAAGAAAATGGATGAAATCCTTACCTTGAAAACTGCTTTTGAAGCATTGACTCCGGGACGGCAAAGAGCCTACATTCTTCATTTTTCAGCACCCAAACAAGCCAAAACGCGTGAATCAAGGGTTGAAAAATGCATGCAGCAAATTCTCGATGGAAAGGGATTAAATGATTAGTATATTTGATGAGGAAATGGTGAAGAAGAGGCGGGAGAACCGCCTCTTTTTTGTTTTTGTATTCGTTTCAGTCCTCTATCAGGAATAGTATACTTTTTCTATTTTATATAATGTCTGCTCGATGGTTAGGCAGAGATCGGCATCTTCTTTGTAAAATTTCAAACGAAAGTACAAGCTCTTCAAAAAATTCTTTATATTGATTTTTTGTTTAAAGGCAGGCAGAAATTCGGAACTCTTATCTACATCTCCAAAACTTTGAATCCATTGCTCTACATAACTTTGGCTAAGCATTTTTCTATTCAGAATACTAACAATGGCTGTTACCATTCTCTCATCTTCCCCATCGGAGTAAATTCGATCGGTTATGGTCATCTTTTCGTAAACCAAATCGAGGATGGTTATGAGGGCACTTTTATCCAACTCGGAACATTGAGCTAAATCATCTAATGCATCCGCTGCATGGGCTATGGCATGAGCCCAACCTTTTTCTTCATCATATCCTCGGTAATCTCGCTCTTCACGTACGTTGAAAAATACTTTCTCTTTTATCGCATGGATGTTCTCTCTGGAGAGAAAGGGTGATTCTCTATGCCGCATGAGGAGTAGGGGGATGACTAGCATAGAGAAAGAGCGGGTAAAGACAGAGTCTGTATTTGTTTCACCAAGCTTAAAAAGCAAATGGTTTTTATCTAGAATGATTGGTATCAGTTGTTCTAGTTCGTTTGCAGTTAGAGAATTACCAGGAATCCAATGTGATAAGGTTGTATAAATGTGCTCCCACTCTTTATTCTTCGAACTGACTTTGTGGCTTTACTTAGTGATTATTGTCATTTTAGATTTCGACATAAATAGGTTATCAACCTCCAAAACATGAGCAGTTCTGACTGTGGTGGGGTGAGATGTAGCAGTACGAGCACGCACAGGGATCCTAGGATACTCACCTTTTGCAAAAAAAATAAGAAGAGGACCGAACCTTTTTCCGAAAGAGAGACAATATAGTGTGTAAGCTTACTCAGGAGGGCCCTCTGAATGGAAAATGAAGAGATGTATCAATTACTTATAAAAATGAAAGAGGGTGATGAACAGGCATTTCATACGATGTATGATGCCACCTTTCAGGACGTATACCGGACCGTCTCCTTTCTGGTGGATCAAAAGCAGGATCGGGAAGATGTCATGAATGAAATCTATATGCAAATGTGGACCTCACTTGCTAATTACGATACGAACCGTCCTTTCCAGTTCTGGCTGCATGGCCTGGTAATCCGTCAAGTGCAGAGATTTCGGGTCAAGAGCTGGAGGAGATTCCGCATTTTTGAACGCGTCCGTGCCTACTCCCACGAAGAGTCTTATTGGGATGAACATACTGCGTTGATGGATGGTACAAACCAAATGATATCCCAGTCCATACGAAGACTGACCGACAAACAGCGGACAGTGATTATCTTCCGCTTTTATCACGACTATACTCTTGAGGAAATTGCGACTTTGCTCGATATTCCGCTGGGTACAGTCAAGTCCAGATATCATGCTGGCCTCCAGGCGCTTAGAAAAACCTTAGGGAGTCTCCCCCTGGAAAGGATGGAAAAGATCAATGACTATTGAACGCAAAATCCGTGAACATCTGCACGAAGAGGCAGAAACGATGGAGTGTCCGCCGGCCATTTCCAAACGTATAGAACAATCCTATTCTCACTATTTGCAACGAAAAAGGAGCGAAATAACGATGAAAAAACGTTTAATTGGTGGATTAGTTGCTGCTGCGATTTTGATTCCAACCGCAGCATTTGCGGCCCCTGTTGTGATTGACATGCTTACTCGAGCACCAATGACTTCTGAACAAGTCAAGCTGGATGAGGTTGGTAAGGCAACACTTGAGAAGCTGTATGCTGCAATTCCCGAAACAAAATCGTTTGAGATTATTGATGCAAGCTACCTTGGAGACCCCAATGATTCAACCAAAAAGGTCCAACTAAGCATCGTCTTGCAGGAAAAAGGGGGAACTGGCAAAAAGATTACCCTCCATACAAACGGTATTACGGATGAGATTCAAGACCTGACGCAAGAGAATTGGGAGCCTAAGGAGAAGCCACTCATTACTTTGCCCGATCAGGAAATCAAGGCGAAGGTGGATCATCTCATTGATAAATTGTATGGCAACATCAAAGATTATGAGGCTGCCATGGAGCAAATGGACAATCCAAATCAGAAAACATTTATCTTGAATTACACGAAGAAGGGATCAGAGGGAGAGGGTTACCAAGCATTTGTTCAAGGTAATACGATTAGTCTTTCTCCGTTAGCTCCTGCACCATCAAACAAGGAAGTAGAAGGGTTCTTCTCTTTAAATGGTAAGCCTGATTATACTGCTGATTACTTCTTAAACGATGAAAAACTGTTTTCTTTACTAAAAATGAGCCCGACAGAGTTAAAAGAAGAACTAGCAAAAGGGAAATCTGTTGTGGAGGTTGCAGCATCGAAAAATATCTCGAAACAACAAGTAATTGATGTGATTGCAAGAACACAGGCTGAAGGACAGCTTCAAGATGGAAAAAATAAAGTAACGATCAGCGATGATTTACTGAAACAAATGATGAAAGAAGTTGAACCAAAAGTCGTACACATAATTGAACACAAAACGGAAACGGAATGGTAGAAATAGCAAGTCAAGGTGGAGGAAAAAGAGGCGGGAAACCGTCTCTTTTTCTGTTTTACAAAATATGTATATTGATATAAAGTTAACAAAGAATGGAAAAATATCAATGTGATGAAATCCGTAATCATCCGATGAAATCAATGGGAATAGATAGAGGAGGAACATGTGTATGAAGCAAAGGAGTACAAAAGGATTTTGGAAACGATTGTCGATTCTCTTGCTTTCATCCTTACTCGTACTAGGCAATATTGCAGATGAGAGTACACTGGTACAGGCGGCAGCTGAACAAAAATCAGAAAAGATTCTTTCAGAACAAGAGGCTATTGAATACGCCAAGAAATGGGTGACTATTCCCGAAGGTTATGAGTATGGATATGGAGAATACATCGAACCGCATGATGACTTTACACCTTATGCGGGATGGGGCCTTGGTTGGCATCATTCAGATAAATCAAGTATCGGCTATAAAATTCATCCTGTCTCAGGGAACCTGTTAAAATATCTATATCATGACAATCACAGCGAAGCCCCAGGCCCTGCTACAATGAATAGAAAGCAGATCGCTCTTGAGGGAGTAATGCAGTTTCTCACAAAAGTCATTCCTCCTGAAGAACGTGCGAAGCTAACAGAGCCAGATGAAGTCGATTACAAGAGCGACGGTACGTACTATTTTAAATTTCAGAGAGTAGAGAATGGTATTCCTTTTATGGATAATTGGATCGCTGTAACCGCGCGAGGAGACGGAAAGGTTCTGCGATTCAATCGATTATGGTATGAGGGAGAGTTGCCTGACGCAAGCCAAATCATATCGGAAAAGGAAGCGCGCGAGCTGTTGGAACAAAAAACGGAGCCAACCATGTATTATAAGAGTTTTTACGGTGAAGATCATAAGCAGAAATACATGTTGGTCTACGATTACCTACCAACCGATCCGCAAATGGTAGATGCGATCTCAGGCGTGATGATCGATGGCAAAGGGGCGGTGGCGAAACCAAAGCAACCGATCAAGATTTTGAAGGAAATGCCCTCTGCTTCAGCTCCAAAGGCTGGGAGTCAGAAAGACGGAGGTTTTACCCGCGAGCAAGCGGAGGCAAGCGCAATCCATCTCCTGCAAACGACGCTCCGTGATCAGTTGGCAGATATTTATATGCTTGAACCACAGCCGTATGATGGAGGTCTGAGGGGGAAGGAGACGAATTGGCGGGACTATAAAGTGCATTTTGGATGGTTGAAAAATGGTCTTCTGATTAAGGACGCAAGATTTGAAGTAGCTGTCAACCCGTACTCAGGCAACAGTATTATAGGGGATGATGAGCTCCCCTCGCCAGTGATTCTTGACAATAACATGCAGCGAGTAGACCTCGCCTTTGCGAAAAAAACGGAGCAAGCCGCAAAAAAATCGCTCGAACTCTACTACTTGCTACCGGATATAGACTTTAACGAGGTAGAGCAACCAAAACCGCGGCTTGTTTACCGCCTCAGCGGAGATAAAGGAGTTGTCGACGCACACACAGGAAAATGGATCAGTTTTTTAAAACGTGAAGAAAGCAAATGAGCAATCGCGAATGAAAAAAACGGCTGTCAGAGGTTAGTCTTACAACTAACCTTCTGCCAGCCGTTTTTTCTATTTTGCCTACTGAGTGATTCCCAGCATTTGTTTCATATCTTCTTGGGCATCACCAATCAATTGGATATGGAACAAGTCTTGTAGTACTTGCAGAACACCGGGCTGAATGAACTCAGGCAATTTTGGACCGATCCGTATATCTTGTATCCCCAGGCTAAACAGACCGAGCAGGATGGCGACCGCTTTTTGTTCAAACCAGGAAAGAACGATACTTACCGGCAGCTCGTTCACTTCACATTCGAAGGCATCGGCTAATGCAGCTGCAATCGTAATGGTAGAAACCGAGTTATTGCACTGTCCCAAATCGATATACCTTGGGATGTCGGTACCTGGCACGATGCCGAAATCTACATCGTTAAAACGGAATTTTCCGCAGGAGGTAGTAAGAATGACTGCTTCTAGCGGTAAGGACGTAGCCAATTCACGATAATACTCGCCTCCCTTGCCAGGAGCGTCACAACCAGCGATGACGAAGAAGCGTTTGATCTTTCCTTCCTTGACTGCCTGAATGATTTCAGGGGCGATGCCGAGGACCGTTTTGTGATGATACCCGGTCGTCAATGTCAGTTCCGATTCGATGGAAGCCTCAGGAAGAGACAATGCTTTTTCAATGAGTGGCGCAAAATCGTTATCTACAATTTTCGTCACGTTCTCCAATCCGGTTATATCATACGAAAAGAAACGATCGGCGTAGCTGCCTCGAATGGGCATCACACAGTTTGTTGTAGCCAGTATGGCGCCGGGAAATTTCTCGAACAATTGACGTTGATCGTACCATGCTTTCCCGATGTTTCCTTTCAAATGAGGATATTTCTTCAGTTCGGGATAGCCATGTGCAGGCAGCATTTCGGAATGCGTATACACATTGATTCCTTTACCTTCTGTCTGTTTTAACAGCTCTTCGAGAGCAAACAGATTGTGCCCCGTAACAATGACGCACTTTCCTTCTATTTTATTTTGCGAGACTGTGATTGGCTGCGGGACTCCGAAATGATCCGTATGAGCCCGATCCAAAAGCTCCATGACTTTGATGGCGGCTTTGCCTACTTTCATGGCCATTTGCAAATGTTCATCCAAGTTAAAATTCACATTCGTCAATGTAAAATAGAGAGCTTCCTGTGTAATCCCATCTACTTCAGGATCGATATAGCCTAGTTGACGAGCATGTGTTGCATAAGCGGCAATTCCTTTTAAAGCAAAAATAATGGTATCCTGAATACTCGCAAGATCTTCATTCTTTCCGCAAACGCCGATGACCTTACAACCACCTGATGGAGTCTGTTCACATTGATAACAAAACATGTATAATCCACTCCTTCGATTCAAGATTTCGCTTTGATTATAAGCGGATTGCCTGGAAGGAGGCTGTGATTAAAATCACAACGGGAAAAAACATTGCCTCTTATCATAGTGGATGAAGAAGATTTCCCAAGTGAGGGGTGTTGTTTATGGTACGAAAATGGCAGTTGCCGTTACAGACGTTGAGTCTTACGGTCGGTTTCATGGTATGGGTCATTCTGTCATCGCTCATGCCTTTTATCAAAGAAACCGTACCCATGAGTGCAAGCGAGGTGGCGTGGGTGACAGCGATTCCAGTCTTGCTGGGATCGTTGCTGAGAATCCCCGTAGGATATTGGAGTAACCGATTTGGCGCGAGAATATTATTTAGCATAAGCTTTCTCTTGCTGCTGGCTCCTGTTTTTTATATTAGCCAGGCGACCACTTATACAGATTTGTTAATAGGCGGGCTATTTTTGGGGATAGGTGGAGCGGTGTTTTCCGTTGGTGTCACGTCTCTCCCTAAATACTATCCGAAAGAGAAGCATGGTTCTATAAACGGAATCTACGGTATGGGGAATATTGGTACAGCGATAACCACTTTTGCAGCGCCAGTTCTGGCTAAATCGTTTGGATGGGCAAGTACTGTACAGATGTTTCTGTTATTGCTTGCGGGATTCGCTGTACTTACCTTCTTGATGGGGGATAAAAATGAACCGAAGGTAGTGACTCCTCTTGGTCAGCAGATCAAGAGTGTCTACAAAAACGAAAAGCTATGGTTAATCAGTTTGTTTTACTTTATTACATTTGGTTGCTTCGTCGCTTTCACCGTGTATCTCCCGAATTTTTTAGTGAGCCATTTCCAATTGGATAAAGTAGATGCAGGTATGAGAACAGCAGGGTTCATTCTTTTGGCGACACTGGCGAGACCATTGGGAGGATGGCTAGGTGATAGGTGGAACCCCTTCAAGGCATTGATGATTGTGTTTGCCGGGCTCGCCTTGTCTGGTATTGTCTTATCGTTTTCGCCATCGATTTTCATGTACTCGGTAGGGTGCTTGTTGGTAGCGATATGTGCCGGAATTGGTAACGGTGCCGTGTTCAAATTAGTGCCGATGTATTTCTCGCGACAAGCGGGGATTGTAAATGGGATCGTATCTGCCATGGGGGGATTAGGAGGATTTTTCCCGCCGTTGATCTTAACGCTGCTGTTTAATCTGACGGGGCATTACGCGATCGGTTTCATGGCGCTATCGCAGTTTGCACTGGCAAGCTTGGTCTTGGTGATGTGGATGTTTTATCAAGAAAAGCTGCAGCTCGCCGCCACCATTATGGAAAAGACGGGAGAGGCGATACTGATTACCGATACACGCGGAGTCATAAAAAGTGCGAACCATGCTTTTACGAAAGTGACCGGTTATGAGATGAATGAGGTGATTGGCAAGTCACCCAATATTTTAAAATCAGGCAGACAGGGTGCCGACTTCTATCAAAAGATGTGGGACTCGATCAAGAAGAATGGCTATTGGCAAGGAGAGATCTGGAATCGCCGGAAGAATGGGGATCAGTATCTCCAATGGTTAACGATCAGCGCGATTCTGGACGATGCAGGAGACGTCGAGTACTATGCGGGCATGTTCAGCGAGCTTGCGGAGCAAAGACATGGATAAAGAAGCTTGAATCACTTATGAAAAAAGTCTTGGACGGACAAGTCCAGGACTTTTTTCGTGTAGATATGTATGTAGAGTTTGCTCACATTTGGCAAATATCAGGAGGGCAGTCATCACAAAAAATGGCTTCTTTTAAATAGGCAAGGTCTTTAATCAAGATAAACCCCTGAGGAAGCAGATCAATGGTGTCCTGTTTTTTCAGATCGGAAAGCATCCGGTTGACACTTTCTCGTGTCAGACCAATGAATTGTGCCAAATCACGATTGGTAAGGGAAAGATCGATGAGGATTCCTTCGGGGTGTGGCTTGCCGTACGTGTTACTCATGCGGATTAGCGTTGAATACAAGGCGCCGATTTTGCCATTGAGTAGCAAATCACGAAATTTAGACTGCATCCGTCTGTTCATCAATCCCATCCAACGCAGGAAGTCTACGCAAAATTGACCGTTTTTGATGAGCATTTTTTCCAACCCTTGTCGCGGGATGATCCATATCTCACCCTCCATCAACATGGTGCCTGTGGAGGTGTACGTCAATTCCTGTTCGAAGAGCCCGGAGACGCCGACTAGCTCTCCTGCACCAAACACTTGCAGAGTAAGTTCTTTTCCATCGTTCGTGTTTTTTGTGAGCTTAATTTGGCCCGACGAAATTAAGAATAGCTGATCGGCTCTTTCACCATCCAAAAACAGAACGGCTCCGGGAACGAAATTTTTCCTAACAGAAAACGTTTCAAGGCTATTCACAAAATCGGAAGAAATCTGCTGTACAAACGTTGTGCCATTTCCGGTCATGTGGTCCCTCCTACAACAAGGATACAAAGGTAACTCATTATATCATCTGAAATTGATGGTTTGGGAAGAGGAAATCGTCCTGATTGTGGCAAGGGTGTGAGGTAAATCACAACCTGGGTTACGAGCCATTGCTACAATGACCTCAAGCGAAAGGAAAAAATGAGCAGCAGCAGGGAGGGTGTTGTATGAACTATCTATTTGCTTCCAAGGTGGCGAAGCGTGCTTTTATCATCATTGCTTGCTTGTTCGTCCTAAGTTACGTGGGAACACGTTTTTTCACGCATATTGATCTGGCGCTTTACGGCTATATGGTGGGGACTCTTGTCTTTATTGGAGGCTTCCTATACCGATTTTCTGCGTGGGGAGATCGCCCGCCAACGAATGTCATTTTGAAAAAGGGGCTACGACTTCTCTTTCGTAAAAGCACGGCGAATACAACGGTAGATCATCTGGCCATCTATCGCTTTATTTGGAATCGGGGATGGTACCGCTGGACACAGCACATTTTGCTGGGATGGGGATGCATCTTGGCCGCGTTTGTCACCTTTCCGTTAGTTTTTGGCTGGATGTATTTCACGATGACGGACAACGGCTACTATCAGGTCGTGTTCATGGGTGTGGATGTTCTGACCGTACAAGCGGATGGCTGGGTTGCCTTTCTCTTTTACAACGCACTGAACATTACTGCTTTTATGGTCATCGGTGGAGCAGTCATGGCATTGTATCGCAGATTCAAAAACATGCAGGCACGGGCTGAACAATCCTTTGTCTACGACTTTTTACCTTTATACCTGCTACTGTTTATCAGTGTGACAGGCTTGATGTTAACCGCAAGCAACATGTTCTTAGGGGGCTTTGGGCACCCGGTCATATCCGTCACACATCAATTCGCAGTGATTGTGACCTTGATTTATCTGCCATTCGGAAAACTGGCTCACATACCGTTCCGCCCGATGAGTGTGTTTGCACGTAATTATCGCGAACACTATGGCGAGCAGGGAATGAAAAAGTGCAAAGTGTGCAGCAATGAGTTTGTTTCTGCGGAACAGTCGGCAGATGTGATCAATGTACTGGGTAAAAACGAAATGGCTTTTCAAATGGAAGAAGGATTCCACTTGGCTGAACTTTGCTTGCCGTGCCGCAGAAAATACCGGATGTTCCGTTTCACAGGAGTTCCTACGCACGAGATCAATGCCAGGGAGGCAAATCAACATGCCAAAGGATAAATTTTTTAAAGTGATTGAAAATAAGATACATCCGAACGAGAAATTGGTCAGCACGCACTGCTGCTACTGCGGTATGCAATGCGGGATGAACCTGCGTGTAGATACAACGACGAACAAGATTATCGGCGTGGAGCCACGGTACGATTTCCCTGTCAATCTGGGTAAGATGTGCCCAAAAGGGGTGACGGCTTATCAGCAGGTGAACCATCCAGATCGGATACAGCGGCCGTTGATTCGAACAGATGCATCTTTAAAAGGCACGGCGGAAGGATTTCGGGAAGCGTCATGGGAGGAAGCACTAGACTTGATCGTTTCCAGGTTCAAGGAATTGCAACACAACTATGGCAAAGATACTTTGTCTGTTTACTCTGGCGTTTCCATGACGAACGAAAAATGCTACCTCACAGGTAAGTTTGCACGGGTCGCCTTGCAAACCCGCTATATCGACTACAATGGCCGCTTTTGTATGTCCTCCGCTGCGGCAGGATTGAATCGAAGCTTGGGGATTGATCGCGGTTCTACCGTTCCCTGGACGGATATTCATCAAACAGACTGCTTGTTTTTGGCCGGTTCAAACGCGGCAGAGTGTCATCCAACCAGCATGTTTCGTATTTGGGAAGTGCAAAATCGAGGCGGTTATCTGATCGTAGCCGATCCACGGGAAACGCCTTTGGCACGTCGAGCTGATATCCACCTGGATCTGCGGCCCGGTACAGATTTGGCATTGGCAAACGGAATCGTTCATCTCCTGATCAAGAATGGGCATATGGATGAAGACTTTATTCGAAATCATACGAATGGTTTTGAAGAAACAAAAGAAGTGGTTGCTACCTTCACACCGGAGTCTGTCAGCGAAATAACAGGGGTTTCGGTGGAGAAGATTGTGCGGGCTGCCGACATTTTCGGGAGGGCACCCGATGCGATTGTGATGTTTTGCCGTGGTGTGGAACAGCAGTCGAAAGGGACGGACAACGTATCGGCCTATACCAACATGTCGCTCGTCACAGGAAAGATTGGCCGTCCAAAATCAGGTGTTGCAACCCTTACTGGTCAAGGGAACGGTCAGGGGGGGCGGGAACACGGGCAAAAAGCCGATCAATTGCCTGGCTACCGCAAGCTCGACAATCCTGAACATGTGCGTGAAATAGCATGTGCCTGGGGCATTTCCCCGGAAGAGATGCCGCAGAAAGGTGTCTCTGCCTATGAGATGTTCCAGCTGATGAAGGATAAAACGATTCGCAGCTTATACTTACTCTGCTCCAATCCGGTTGTAAGTGCGCCAAATCTAAACCATGTTCGAGAATCCCTGAAAAGTCTGGATTTTATGGTTTGCTGCGACTTTTACTTGTCCGAATCAGCTGAATACGCCGATGTCGTTCTTCCTGTTACGACTTGGGCAGAAGACGATGGAACGACTACCAATCTCGAAGGTCGCATCATTCGTCATCGTCAGGCACAGGAATGGTTTGCCGAATCCAAGCCTGACTGGTGGATTCAAATAGAAATCGCCAAAAGAATGGGGCGCGGACAATACTTTACGCACTTGAAGTCTCCCGAGGATATTTTCAATGAAATACGTCAGGTCTCCAAAGGCGGAATAGCTGACTACTACGGGGTCACCTACGAGAAAATTGATCAAAACAATGGTGTTTTCTGGCCGTGCCGCGAGGAGGGCGACGAGGGACAGCCCCATTTATTCCTGGATAAAAAATTTTATCACCCGGATGGCAAAGCCAAAATATGTGCGCTGCCTTACCGTCCGCCAGCGGAGGAGCCGGATGAAGAATATCCTTTGCGGCTAACGACGGGACGAGTTGTGTTCCACTATTTGTCCGGGAACCAGACAAGACGAATCCCGTTTTTGACGGACATGTATCCAGATCCTCTGCTAGAGGTTCATCCAAAGACAGCGACTCGTTATGGCATTGAACACGATGAGATGGTCACTCTGAAAACGAGAAGGGGCGAGGCTCAGTACCGTGTGAAAGTGATCGAGGCCATTCGAGAGGATACGGTGTTCGTTCCGTACCACTGGGGAAAAGCGGAGTCTATCAACCTGCTGACCAACCCAGCATTGGATCCTTACAGCAAAATGCCCGAGTTTAAAGCTTGCGCCGCGAAAATCATCAAGCACAAACATGGAGGAGTTCGCCATGGGTAAACAAGTCTTATACATCGAAATGGACAATTGCATCGGTTGTCGAAGCTGCTTGGCGGCGTGTACACAGTGTGGAGGTCACGACAACCGAAACCGAAACTACGTACTGGATGTGGACCCGTTTATCAACAGACAAACGATTCCTCTCATGTGCTTCCATTGTGTTAATCCTGCTTGTGCCCGCAGCTGTCCTGCTCAGGCGATTCAAATCGCAGATAATGGGGCCGTATTGTCAGCTTTGGTAGAGAAATGCATCGGTTGTCAAAATTGTACGATTGCCTGCCCCTATGGAATTCCCAAATTTGATGAAGAACAGAATCTCATGTACAAGTGCGATCTATGCTACGACCGTACGAAAGAGGGAATCCCGCCGATGTGCGCTTCGGTTTGCCCGACAAACACCTTGCAGTGGATTGAGGAAGCAGAGCTGGAAGAAAAACGGGCACAGATTCCTTTGGCCAATGGCAAATGGACTGCCAGCCACGACCCGGATGTACTGGAAGGCGAAACCAATGTGAAAATTAGCCTGCCTGGCATTCTGCAGGGCAAACAGAAGCTATTCTAGAGGGGAGAAATACCTTATGGAGAACGAGAAAACCCGCCCAATTCCGTTGAAGGATGACAATTATACACATAACATCAATCGTTCCAATGAGCGTAGTCTGGATCGACGGAGTTTTATGAAAACAATGGTAGGAGCAGCCGGGCTTTTCGCGGCATCTACTCTACCATGGGGGGCATTAGCTGCCAAGGAGCTGATGAGTTCATCCAGCAAGTCGTATCCCACACAAAAAATCGCGAATCTCAGCGATATAAAACCCGGAGATGCGATCGAGTTTGCTTATCCAGGAGAGCATGACAGCGCGTTGTTCGTATATGTGAAGGAAAAAGAATACAAGGCGTATCAAAATGCATGTACCCACCTGCGTTGTCCGGTATTTTGGGACCGAGATGAGAAAGAGCTGCTATGTCCTTGCCATCATGGGAAATTTGATATCGCCACAGGTAAGCCGCTCGCTGGTCCCCCAAGAAGACCACTTCCGGAAATTGTGCTTCAAGAGAAAGATGGAGCCGTATACGCTGTAGGGGTGAAGAGATATGAAGAGCAGCTATAGAGGTGTCATCCTATTAGTATTGATCTTGTTCGCCAGCATTGCTTGCACCCAGTACACAGTCAATATGTATTTTGCACAGCGATATATGGAGGTGCTATTGCTCAGCGGTGCAACGGTAGTGTTGTTCCCACTGGCATGGATGGTATTTAGAAAAGACCAGCGGGATCGAAGAGAACAAGGGAAATAATCTGGGGAAGGGAGTGTGATCAGTGACCATGAATCCTAGTAAGAGAACGATTGTCGAGCTTCACCAAGAGCTGCCTGCCTTGGTGGATAAAAAGATGGGGATACTCATTCAAGATTTGGCGGATAATGCCGAACCACACAGTCCAGCTCTCTTGGAAAGGCAGCTGGCAAAATGGGAGATCACGGAGGATGAGGAGCATCTGCGGCTCTATTTTAATCCTTGCCAGTTTGTGGCGATTCCCATCCAGAATGGACCGGTTGTTTTTTCGCAAGAGGATGACTGTATTCAAATGGTTGCTAGGGACAATCGGGGACAGCTAGCGTATCGCATTTCTTTTGGTAACTAACTCCCACTAGTAGATGGAGGGATTGTAATGGGACCACCGCCTATAGGATGTATGGGGATGATGCAGGAGTTTGAAGGGAGAAGGAAGCTGTGTCCAGCTCTGGAAAAATTGAAAGAGGAGCACCTATCATTAGCTGAGCAGATGAATGAGCTCGTACATCTAGCAAATAACCTGAAATCTACAGCAGAACCTACTAGAAGAAAAAAAGGCTTAACAGAGCTTCATGAGCTGGCGTCCTCGTTTCGGGCAGAACTGGAGAAACACTCCAGACGCGAGGAGGAAGACCTGTATCCCCTGATGGCTAACTATATCGAACGGGAGATGGGACCGATTGCTGCCATGGAGGAAGAGCATGATCTCATTCATGAAAGCCTGATGTCGTTCATGCGAATCGTAGAAAAGGAAAAGTCTGAACCTGTTGAAGTAGAAGCTGTCCACACACATTTGCTGAAGTCAGTAGAAATACTCATGGAACATTTCTTTAAAGAAGAGAGTGTGCTGTTCCCGATGGCAGAATATGTATTGAGTGACGCAGAGAAAGAGCAGTTGCGAGTACTGTTTCAAGAGTAAAAATCATGTAGCCCTCCTACTGAAAAAGTGGGGGGGGTGATTTCATTTTCCAATTATTTTCTTTTGAGGGGAAATGTGCATATTTCTACTGTCATTTGTCGGTTTCAATCGGATGAAACTGATCATTTACTAGTAGGGATTAAATAGAGAAGGGGGTGTTTTAAGTGCCGATTATAAAACCTTATCTAACCTCATTGAGATTTACGTCCACGATGAGTGCTGGAACTGGTACTGGTGCAACGTTTGCCATTGCGGCAACTGCATTTACCACTGACACTGGCGCTGCTGCGACAGCATTTCCTAGTACGTTTGCTTTTTACAATCTCTACGTCAATGGAGTGCTTCAGGCAGGTAATACTTCCACAATCACAACGACAGCGATCACGATCCCAGATGGAAATGCCGAAAACGGTGGTACACCCGTAGTTGTAGAATTTGTCGTTAACTAAGGTGAATAGGTTGGTGGCCCCAGGTGGATGAAATGTGCCTGGGGTTCACTCATGTGTGTAAATCGGAGTGAACGGTCGAAGCACTTCGAGAAAGGACGAGTGATTTCATGAGGCGAAATGTCACACAGTCATACACAGTGAGGAGACAGTGTCTGCAAATCGTCCCGCCATTAGGTTGTCCCGGGATTTTTCCAGTAAAACCCTCCCCAACTTGTCCTCCCTGTCCCCCATGTCCATGTACTCCTGGTTTAATACGAACAGAAACCTATCAGTATACGGCCATTTCAGATGGAGTCAAAAACATGTATACCAACAGTGATGCTGTCATGCACTTCAGTACTTCTGGCATTCTGGACCCGAATGAAGTTTCTGTTGTGAATCTATTCATCAATGGAATGCTACAGCCCCCCAATTTATATGTTATCCAACCGGGAGTTTTGATTCTGAGTGACATTCCTGTACAAGGAGTTCCTCTTATTCTTCAGTTCATTAAGATGATTGTTTCATAAATGGTTGCTTCCATAATGGGAAAAGGTCATGTCATACATACATGTCATTTTCCTTGATCGGCTCGACAGACTGGGGAGGTTTGATGGCGTACACGGCGCACGCGGTGAAGGGTAGGCGAATATCATGGCGATATCGACTGAATCCGTACAGGAGGTATTTTTATGTATCCGAGATACCCATATTACAGTTACAAAACTACTTGCGAAGAGACTCCCCTCACGTTTCCGCCGCAGCATCAGGATCGACAACCGGGGATGGAATACTTGATGGTCCCGACCGATTTTCGATAATCCTGACTATATCGGAAGCGGAAAGCTTCGGGGAAAGGTAGCGATCATAACTGGTGGAGACAGTGGGATTGGCCGTGCTGTAGCCGTTGCGTTTGCGAAGGAGGGGGCAGTTGTAGCGATTCCTTATTTGGATGAGCACATCGACGCCGAGGAGACCAAGCAAGTCGTTGAATATTACGGAGGGCAATGTTTGCTGCTGCCGGGAGACTTGCGCGACGAGGATTGGTGTCGGGAGGTTGTACGCCAAGCGGTTGCCTGTTTCGGCAAATTGGATGTGCTTGTCTTGAATCAAGGTGTACAGTTTCCACAATCTAGCATCCTCGATATAAGCCGCGAGCAACTGGAAGACACGTTTCGCACCAACCTTTTTCCCCATTTTTACATCACACAAGAGGCGTTGCCGCATTTGCAGCCAGGCAGTTCCATCATTAATACGGCATCGGTTACTGCCTATGCTGGTCATCCGCATTTGGTTGATTATTCAGCAACCAAAGGGGCTATCGTCTCCTTTACCCGCTCGCTGTCCCTTCAATTGGTCAAGCAAGGTATCAGGGTGAATGCAGTTGCTCCCGGCCCAATCTGGACGCCGCTGCAAGTATCCAGCTATTCCGCAGAGTACATCACGACTTTGGGTGTCGACACACCGATGCGTCGCGCAGGGCAGCCGTTTGAGCTCGCTCCGACCTATGTTTACCTGGCCTCGGATGATTCGGGATATGTCACGGGCCAGGTATTGCATGTTAATGGTGGAACGATGACAGAGACATAGCGGTGAATCAAAAGTCTCTCGTCTTCGATTTGGCTGGCAAGATCGCTTGCTCTCCTTTTTCATACAAAGCAAGTAGCGTATGGACAAAGCTCAATCTCGGCACAATCATATAGACGGCCAAGGCAGACCCAATGCTGATCAGGGCACCCACGATGACATCTGCTGGATAATGAACGCCTACCAAAATGCGAGAGAGGCCGACACAAGCAGCAAGCAGCATCCAGAGTGGCCCCGTTGTCTTTTTAAAAAGCCAGTAGGTCATGCAAAAGGAAAAAAACAGGATCGTATGGTCGCTGGGAAACGAATTGTCGACCGCTTTTTGTACCAATTGATTGACGTCAGCAAGCTCTGCGAATGGCTGATTATTCGCATGAAAGCTTCCGGCTACTTTCCCGAATAGCTCGGCGATGACAAACGTAAACGTCGCACAAACGACCATGATGCGATTCTCATGTTTTCTCGTAAACCAATACATCAAAGCACTCAACGCCAGAATAAACACCGTATATTCTGCTACGTAAAAAGCCACAGGATTGAGAGCTGGATACTCTTTCCCTAAGTCATTAATCAAGCGAAAGTAGTGAATGTTAATTTCCATGCCATTCATTTTTGGTGATCCTCCTTTACATATAACAGGAGAATCGTAATCGATAGGAGAGAAATGGGAAATTGATTTACCTTACAAAATATTACGGGGTTGTAAGGTTGGTTTCATAGCATCAAAAAAAAGACGTCAGAACCGTCTCTTTTTAATTGGATGAAAGGTGCTTCTTATTTTTTTTGCCTTCTAATTCTGCTTTGGGGTAGATATCTTTTTGGATAGCCTTTAATTTTCCGACACGATCCAAGGTCACGTTGATGTAATGATCCGGAGAAGTGTAAATCACGAGAATCTGTGTCTTGTTATCCTGGACAGTAGAGGAGAGGATCTGTGAGAACTTGTATTTTTCTGCTTGCTTTCCAAACAAAAGTTTGAGGTGCTCCTTGCCTTTTTTGATCGCTTCCTCATCACCTATTCCTTTCGAAGAGGAGAGTCCGTTTTGAAGGTCGATGCTGATCAGCTCTCCTGTACTTGCGTTTACATGGACAACTCCGAAGTCTGGGGTAGTACCCTCTGGTGTGCTCGACAAGATCACTTCCAGACGTTCGATAGGACCAGAAGTGGTGACGACATTCTCTTTTACGATAGAGGCGATGTGATAGTTCTTCAGGTCAGGGATGACTTCTTTGACGTGATTCAGAGTCGCTTTTGCTTTTTGATTCAGATCTTTTATGGAAAGCTCTTCTAACTTGCTCGCAGTTACAGTTGCTTTCGTTTTGTGGGAAGAGGCTGCTGCGGCTTCGCTTGACAGAATAGGTGTGTTTGGCAAAAGGAGTGCCGCTATCAGGGTGAATGCTAGTGTCTTACGTTTAGTCAATTTGATCATCCCCATTATTTTTCAATTGGGTGTACATGGATTAATACGGAAAGGGATTCGTATAAGTAACTGTAAAAATTGTGAAATATTTATAACAGGACGAACATGGGAGAACGTGTCGAAAAATAGTTTTGAAATTTTATTTCAAATCTGACAATTCATATTGATATTTTATTTCAAATGTCTATAATACAAAATATGTAATGAATTACCAAAGTCATACTTGAATGTAAGCGCTTAACAAATTCGTGGACTAAAGGGGTGGTATCGTGTTGAATGGCGGGTTGCTGCGCATCCGCGAATCGTTGCACAATATCAAGCGTTCTGAACAAAACGCAGCGCATTACATTTTAGCCAATCCGGATGAGGTGATTCGACTTTCCATCAAGGAACTCGCGGAAAGAAGCGAATCCAGCACAGCTGCCATCATACGCATGTGCAAAAGTATCGGTGTAGATGGTTTTCAGGAGTTGAAAATCAGAATAGCGGGTGATCTGCAATCGTCTACCGCTCAGAATGAATACAAAGAGATTCTTCCCGATGCTGATAGGTACACCTTGATTGAATCGGTTTCGTTCAACAACATCCTCTCCTTGCGGGAAACGATCAAAATTTTGGATGCAGAAGCAGTGGAGCAGGCGATTGGTGAGCTGTTCCGAGCTACTCGGATTGACTTTTACGGAGTGGGTGCTTCGCAATTGGTTGCGCAGGATGCCCAACATAAATTTTTGCGCATCAATAAAATGTGCACGGCCCATTCAGATTCCCACTTGCAGCTTACTTCGGCAGTCACCTTGACGGCTGATGATGTGGCAGTCGGCATCTCGAATTCGGGGGAAACCTCGCAGATCATAAGCACGATGAAACAAGCCCGTAAATCGGGTGCTGTGACCATTGGCATTACCAAATACGGCACAAACTCCTTGGCGGAATGCGTGGATATTCACTTAACCACGTTTTCAACAGAAGCGGATGAACGCAGTGCCGCCACTTCCTCACGAATCGCACAACTCAATGTGATCGACATCTTGTTTAGAGGTGTTGCTGCCAAAAATTACGATGTCTCTGCTGCGTACTTGCGCCAGACGCGTAAAGCTATTCGGGAGCAATACAAATAAGCAAATCCTCCTTAGCATACACAAAGTCCTGCCTTTATCCTTCTATCCTTATCAGTAAAGTACGTTAGGCGTTTGGAAATATCGTTAGCTATGCAAGCTTTTTACTTATTGCAATCGGGGAGGTTTTCCATGAAAAAGAGAAGGTTTCTCTCAGTACTCGGTTTGATTGGCTTAACCGCGGCATTGCTTATTTCTGGATGTAGCAGCCAGTCCTCCACACAGCAGGGGGACAAAGTCGAATTGTATATGGGCTACAGCTCTGATCCACCTACGAAGAAAAAGATGGAAGAAATTATTGCAAAATTCGAACAATCACATCCTCATATCAAAATCAAAACGATGACGGCTCCTTATGATGACTTCTATCAAAAGCTGACGACTCAGATCGCGGCCGGGAATGCGCCTGATCTTTGGCAGAGCGACGGGACAAAAGTATTTGGTTATGCCCAACGCGGCGCGATTCTCGACATCACCGACTACGTCACGAAAGAAATCAACAAAGAGGAGCTCAACGGTCTGGAGTTCAACAAAGACTCAGATGGGAAGTATTGGGGTGTGCCGCAGGGCATCCAAGTGGGAGCCCTTTTCTACAACAAGGATTTGTTCGACAAAGCTGGCGTACCATATCCTACGGCTGACTGGACCTGGGATGATTTGAAGGCGGCTTCCGTCAAGCTGACCCTCGATGCCAACGGGAAACATGCAGACGATCCTGCTTTTGACAAAAAATCAGTGAAGCAGTACGGCTTCGCGTTTTTCGGTAGCTCACGCGGTGCGTTTAACATCTTGAAAGCGTATGGTGGCGGGGTATTGGACCCGACGTTGAAAAAATCGATTATCAACAGCCCGGAGAACAAAAAAGCGGTCGAGTGGATGGTCGACGGCATGCAGCGCAAGCTATTCCCGAATCCGGCTGATTTGAAGGCGTTCCAGAGCAACTTCAAAGCGTTTTTGAGCGGGGCTGTAGCGATGCAAATCGATATTTACGCAGCAACAACCTCGATGAATGGTGCAGGGTTGAATTATGATGTCGCTCCCATGCCAAAAGGACCGGACGGCAAACGCTTCGCACCTGTAATCGCCAACTCATGGGTCATCAACAAAAAAGCAGAGGAGCAGAAGGTCAAGGCCGCTAAAGAATGGATCACCTACTGGACGACATCTGATGAAGCACAAAAAGAGTGGACAGAAGTAGGGGAAGCCATTCCGGTGAAAAAATCAGTGGCGAATTCCGAAATGTTCCTAAACCCAGCCACGAAGCCAGAAAACAAAAAAGTCTTCCTCGACACCTTGGAGTTTGCGGGCACGATTGATACCAACGCTGTCTTTACCGAGTGGGTGAAGGTGTTCACGGATAATCTGGCGGAGCTGTTCATGGATAAATACGGAACGGATGAATTCATCACGAAAACAGACGAAGGCATTCAAAAAGTTCTGGATGACTTCTTCAAGAAGCAGTAGTCATCAATCAGTGAGGATGTGTGCCAACCATGCTAGAGCTGCAAACCAAGCAACAGGCGAAGCCTGCTGTGAAAAAGAGAAAATGGTTGGATAGCGAGGGGAGATGGGGACTGCTCCTGGTCTCCCCTTATCTCATCCACTTTCTCGTATTCGTCGTGGGAACATCGGTCGCGTCATTGTACTTCAGCTTTTCGGACTACGATATTTTAAATCCGCCCAAATGGACTGGCTTGGACAACTATGCAAAGCTGTTTGAAGACCCGCTGTTTTATCGCGCGTTATGGAATACGGTCTATTTTACGATCCTGTACGTTCCAGCCAAAACGTTTTTGGCGTTGTTGCTAGCAGTTGCCTTGAATCAAAAGCTGAAGGGCCTGAAATTTTTCAGGATGGTTCACTTTTTGCCGGTTATCTCCTCATGGACGGTGATCGCGTATGTAGCGGATGCGGTGTTTAACCAGCGGATCGGTTTTGCCAATGCTTTTCTGTCTAAACTTGGGCTAGCCCCGCAAAACTGGCTGATTGATGAATTCTGGGTCATCCCGGTCTTGGTTCTCATCGCCATCTGGAAGTCAGTCGGCTACATGATGATTATTTTTCTCGCTGGGCTGCAAGGAATTTCTTCTGACATGTATGAGGCAGCCTCGATTGATGGAGCAAACGCCTGGCAAAAGTTTTGGCGGGTGACAGTCCCGATGATTTCCGGCACGACGTTTCTGGTCGTCATCTTGAATACGATTTACTCCTTCCAAAACTTCGAGCAGATTTTTGTCATGACCGGGGGCTCTACGGAGGCAGGCTCGACAGGCGGTGCGAACAACGCCAGCCTCGTCCTGATGCTGTTCATGTTCCGCCAAGCATTCAGCTTTTTCAAAATGGGCTATGCTTCTGCCATTGCGTGGGTGTTGTTCCTTATCCTGCTTGCCATTACGCTCATCCAATTCAAGCTGCAAAAGAAATGGGTTCATTATGATTAAGGGGCAAGGAGGTAGCCATGCAAAAGCGTTTTCCTCTAAATAAAATCGTTGGATACCTGTTTGTCATAGCGAGTGCGTTGATGATGCTGGTTCCGTTTTTAACGACCGTGTTTAACTCGCTGAAAACTTACAAGCAGTACATGCAATTTCCGCCAGAATGGCTGCCCAATCCAACACAGTGGAGCAATTATACAACCGTGTGGGAACAGGCGAATTTTAGCAGCTATACGATCAACAGTCTGATTGTCGCGATTCTTTCGGTTATCGGAGCCTTATTGTCCAGCTCAATGATTGCCTTTGCTTTTGCCAGGCTGCGCTTTCCTTTCCGCGATACGCTGTTCATGATCGTGCTGGGAACGATGATGATCCCGGGGATCGTCACGATCGTCCCACAGTTTATTATCTTTAAAAATTTGGGACTGCTCGACACTTTGGCTCCGCTTTGGATATTGGAGTGGCTCGGACAGCCGTTTGCCATTTTTTTAATGAGGCAAGCATTTTTGAACATCCCGAAAGATTACGAGGAAGCGGCAAAGCTGGATGGTTGCAATCCGTTCCAGATTTATTGGCGGGTGTTTTTGCCGATGTGCAAGCCTTCCTTGGCCACACTGGCGGTCTTTACGTTTATGGGGAAGTGGAATGAGATTTTGGCGCCCGTCATTTACCTCATTTCGGATGAGAACTTTACGCTGCCGATCGGAATTTTGTCTTTGAGCGGTCAGTACAAGACAGAGGATCAACTATTGGTAGCGGGGGCCCTGATTAGCTTGATCCCGATTTTGATCGTGTTTTTGTTTGCGGAGAAATATTTTGTGGAAGGCTCCAAAACTTCTGGATTGAAATAGGGCGTAAAGGAGGCAAGCATCCTATGCAATACGTACCTTGGGACGATCTATATGCGGACGCTCTGTGCGAGCTGTGGAATCAGGAGTTGGGTGATCGCTTTCCCATGCGGCCTGCGCTCATGCGGCAAAACAGCTTCGAGGATCAGAATGTAGTCAAAGCCGGGTCGTGGATTGCGATAGATGCAGTGACGCAGCGTCCCGTCGGTTTTGTCGTGGCCAAATGTTGGCAGGAAAAGCTCGACATTCAGTTGGGGAAAGGCATTGGTTGGATACAGGTCTTACTCGTGTCTACAGCACATCGCGGGCAGGGGATCGGACGTGAATTGCTGGCAAGGGCAGAAAATGCGTTGCGAGAGCAAGGCGTGGAAAAGGTTTTGCTGGGGCGCGATCCGTATCATTATTTCCCGGGCATACCCGATGAATCTGCGGACGTAAAAGCGTGGTTTGAGAGGCAAGGGTATCATTCGGAGGATCGATTGGAGAACGATCTGTTATGCCAGTATCTCGAACCAGCGGAGCTAGAATTACCAGAGGTACCAGATGGCCACTTTCGACTGTTGACGAGGGCGGACCAAGATGCCTTTTTGGCCTTCTTGCATCGATGCTTTCCTGGAAGATGGGAGTATGAAGCCACTCACTATTTCCAGCGGGGAGGAACCGGACGCGAATTCGTCGTGGTGGAGCTGCACGGTGAGATCGTCGGTTTTTGCCGGATCAATGATGCCGACTCCCCGTTTATTGCCCAAAACGTATACTGGGCACCTTTGTTTGCGGATGGGCTGGGCGGTATCGGTCCATTGGGCGTGGATGCGGAGTATAGAGGACGAGGCTTGGGACTGGCGATTGTGGAGGCAGGCATTGTAGCTTTGCGGAACCGGGGTATCCCAAACATTGTCATTGATTGGACGACGCTGGTCGACTTCTATGGGAGGCTCGGGTATCACAGCTGGAAGCAGTATGCGAAGTACGGCAAAGCATTCTCTTAACAAGAGCAAAGAGGTAGAGAGGAGGATTCCATGCAAGCCGAACATATGACAGTGGAACAGAAGGTCGGGCAACTGCTGATGATCGGGTACCCTACGCTGGATATTCCCGAAGAAATGGAAGCGTGGATCAAACAAAAACAGATTGGCAACGTGATTCTTTTTAGCCGCAATATCGGGACACCGGAGGAGACCTATCAACGGGTACAGAAACTCCAGAGCTGGGCGTATGAGTCTGGGCATCCCTATCCACTGTTGATCGGGACCGATCAGGAAAATGGCGTGGTCTCCCGTCTGCAAAAAGGGGCGACGCGCTTTCCTGGAGCGATGGCTTTGGGTGCCACAGGCAATCTCGATCAAGCCAAGCGTATCTACCAGGCAACAGGTGAGGAGCTGCGTGCAGCAGGGATTTCAGTCAATTTCGCCCCGACGGTCGATGTGAACAACAATGCGGACAATCCGGTCATTGGGGTGCGGTCTTTTGGAGAAGCACCAGAGCAGGTGGCGCGGTTTGGTGAGGCCGCCATTCAAGGCTTGCTTGCGAGTGGTGTCATTCCCGCTATCAAGCACTTCCCCGGTCATGGTGATACGAGCATCGATTCTCATGAAGCTGTTCCTGTGCTCGAACATGATCGGACGCGACTGGATCAGGTTGAGTTGGTCCCATTCCAATGCAGTATCGCGGCAGGAGTCCCCATGGTGATGGTTGGACATATCAGTTTGCCGAGAATGGATGAGTCGGATTCTCCTGCTACGTATTCCAAGGAGATCGTGACGGGAGTATTGCGTGAGTCGCTCGGATTTGATGGGGTCGCAATAACGGATTGTATGGAAATGGCGGCCATTGCGGGTACCATCGGGGTTCCAGAAGCGGCGGTGCGTTGTGTGCAGGCTGGGATCGATCTTGTTCTGGTTTCCCACACACATGAAGTTCAGCAAAAAACGTATGAACGACTCGTTGCGGCCATTCATTCGGGGGAACTATCAGATGAGCGGCTCAACGAAGCTGTAAATCGCGTGCTTCAATTAAAGAAACGATTTCTTTCCTGGGAGCATTGCTTGGGAAAAACAGGCCCTTCCTTCGATCGTGTCCAACATGCAGACATAGCGAGAAGTGCGCTCGCGCAAGCCATAACCTTGGTGAAAAATGAGCATCAACTGCTTCCTTTACAGAGAAGCACACAACCGCTCGGTGTGATTTTTCCGGGGATTGCCAACCTTACGTTGGCTGAGGATGGGCAAGCAGCTTCTGGCGATTTAGTCGCACCATTGAGAAAATATCGTGAAGTTGAATACCATATGGTGTCGACGCTCAACCCGACAGAGGATGAAGGGGAGATGGTGGCGAATGTGATGTCGGCCATGGAGCAAATCGTCGTTTTTACGTACAATGCCCATATCTTTAGAGGCCAATCGCTTCTGGTGAACCGGCTCGTTCAACAGGGGAAAAAGGTCGTGGCTGTCGCCCTGCGAAACCCGTATGATCTCTTGGTAATGCCCGAGGTCGATGCGTATCTCGCCGTTTACGACCATACGCACCAAGCGATAGAGCTTGTGGCAGACATTTTGTTCGGGGAACGAAAGGCTGCTGGACATCTTCCGGTCAGTCTGTTTCCATCGGAGAAAAAGCAGCATGGTGTGGGGTAGAAAGAGAAGAGGAGTGTAGATGGGTGGGAGGTAACTGGATGAAGTTTCACCTGCGTGACTTAACGACAGAAACAAGAAATGGGAATACGGAAGAGCTGGATAAATTCTCTACGATGGAAATTATCCAGATTATGAATGAAGAGGATAAAACAGTTGCGTTTGCCGTTGAAAAGGAGCTGGCTTCGATTGCAGCGGCCGTTGACTTGATCGCAGAATGTCTGGAAAACGGTGGAAGACTCTTTTATTTTGGAGCCGGAACAAGTGGGAGATTGGGCTTGCTCGATGCTGCTGAATGCCCACCAACCTTTGGGACGGACCCCGCATTGGTGCAGGGCATCATAGCAGGCGGGGAAAAAGCTATCGTCAGGGCAGTCGAAGGAGCCGAAGATGTGGAGCAGAACGGCAGAGAAGATGTGATCGCCTATGGCGTAAAGGCGGGGGATGCCGTGGTAGGAATTGCGGCGAGTGGTCGGACACCCTATGTCATCGGAGCATTGGCGGAAGCCAGAAGGCAGCAGGCGAAAATCATTTCGTTGTCCTGCAACCAGGTGGCGCAGATCAGTCAAGGTGTGGATGTAGCGATTAATGTGGTAGTAGGGCCAGAGGTGGTAACCGGATCGACTCGCTTAAAAGCAGCAACGGCGCAGAAGATGGTTCTCAATATGATTACGACCGGATGCATGGTGCGGTTGGGGAAAGTGTACAAAAATTTGATGGTCAATGTGCAGGTAACCAATGAGAAACTGAAGGAACGGGCAAAACAAATCGTGGCAGAAGCGACCAATGTCTCCACCGATGAGGCGGACGTACTGTTGCATAAGGCAGACGGTGACGCAAAACTGGCGATCGTGATGCAAAAGACCGGATTGCCAGCAGAGGACGCAAGCCGTTTGCTCACGCAGTACAAGGGGAATATTCGACGGATTTTAGAAAGGAATCACAATCAGGAATGATCAGCCTAATCCTTTTGGATGAGGCTTTTTTTGTCTTGGTACGACATAACTGGTAATGAAAATCACTTGTATGATCCATAAAATGTTCATTTGAATATTGTCGGAAAAGAGGATATGATTACATTAATTCTTAGATTATAATTTTTATAATTTAAATGGACAGAGGTGATACGTATGAAAAAGGGTGATTTTCATCATCTTGATCATGTGAAAGAACAGCAAACATCGAAGAGAACATTGTGGATCACGCTCCTATTGACGTTGTTTTTTACGATCGTGGAGGTTGTGGGAGGCTTGATGTCCAATTCACTCGCGCTCCTGTCCGACTCCGCCCATATGATTTCTGACGTCTTTGCTTTAGGGTTGAGTATGACCGCTATTTATATGGCGACACGTAAGCCGAATAAGAAGTATACGTTCGGATTTCTCCGTTTTGAAATTATTGCTTCGTTCTTGAATGGCTTGGCTCTTGCCGTGATTTCGATCGGGATTGTGATTGAAGGGATCAAGCGGATGATCAATCCGCAAGACGTTGATTTGCAGTTGATGCTGACCATCGCATCCATCGGTTTGGTTGTAAACATCGTGCTGACCATCGTACTTTCCCGCAGTATGAAGGAAGAAGACAATCTCAATGTAAAAAGCGCACTATGGCACTTTATTGGAGATTTGCTCAGCTCCGTCGGTGTGATTACGTCGGCGATTCTCATTTACATGACGGGCTACTACTTGTTCGACCCATTGATCAGCTTAGTGATTGGTGGAATTATTTTTACAGGTGGTGCCAAAATCATTCGTGAGTCGCTGCTCGTGTTGATGGAATCTGTTCCAGAGCAGTTTGATCTCGAGCAAATCCGTCAGGACCTCAGTGAAGTAGAGGGCGTGGAGGATGTTCATGAGCTGCACCTGTGGGCGGTATCCACGGAACATTACTCCCTGACAGCGCATGTGTTCGTCCGTGAAGGCATCCAGCCGTATTGTGTCATTCTGGCGATCAATCACATTTTGCAAACGAAGTACGGAATTGACCATTCGACAATTCAGATCGAGCACCCGACGATTCTGGATCACGGGGAATACGGCAAGCAGTTTTTGCTTCAGCAAGCATAAATACCCATGAGAAAAAGGCTAGTCTCCAAGAAAGCTCAGGAGACAGCCTTTTTTATTTCCTTCGCCTTAGAGAAACTGAACACATAGGGTGAACGTCTAACTAGAAAGGAAGGAGGTTTTATTATGAAAATCACAACCAAATTGCCACAGTATCTTGAAAATGTACATGTCGAGTTGATAAAAAAGGAATGGGTTCCCCTGAAAGAACCACAGAGCTTGGGCAGGGCAACTCTTTTATCGATTCCTTTCATGCTGATTAATGCATTCATTGCCTATGGGATCATCTATATTTTTTCGCCAATAACCTTTCAGGAATTGGGACTGACATCCGGCTCTTTTTCCATATCCATCGACTTACGTGTGATTTTGTTTCTACTCGGATTGGTTATTTTTCATGAATGCTTGCATTTGATTTTTATCCCTAATTTCATGAGATCAGAAAAAACATGGATGGGGCTTACCTTGTTTGGAGGGTTTGTCGCAACGGAAGAAAAGATTCCAAAATCAAGATACATACTGATTACCATCGCCCCATTCATTATTCTTTCAGTTATGTTACCAGTTCTTCTAGGTTTTTTTGGACTGTTCACTACCATGTTGAAATTTTTGATTTTGATAAACGCTATCGCTTCATCAGTCGATATGCTAAATCTTTTCCTGGTGATGAAGCAAGTTCCGAAACAGGCGATCTTGATCAGTAACGGACAGAAGACGTATTGGAAAGCGCTTGGAAACGATTAAAGCCAAAGAAGTAGCAACGAACAAATAAGCATAAATACCGCATTTAGAGCCATGACGGGCTCATGTTTTGCCCGGAAAAGATGGGCATGGATAGCCCCGAGCATGAGGATGGCGAACAGGATGCAAGCGAGTGTTAATACTCTAGGAAACCAAAAGGAGCTAATCACACCGATGACTCCGACCAGCTCAAGTGAGGCAATCACGTCCATGAACCAAAGTGGGTAGCCATATTCCTTCCAGTGCTGGAGCATAGAGCTTGCGCGTAAAAACTTCAGTAACAGAGAGATGGAAAACATCAAAGCCAACATCAGTGAAAGAATCATGATGAATGTGTTCAACCGTTTACACTCCTTCGTTCATTCGAAATCCATTGCCTAACGAGGAGTATAATGGGAGTGATCCCTACAATATGTAGTCCAGCCTACAGTGAGCAGGAGGAAGTACATCGTGATCGAAAAGGAGAAGCTTTTATCCCGCATCAATTTGTTTCAGTCGTTAAGTGCAGCGGAGCTAGCCCAATTGGAACCGGCGACTCCTATGGAAGTGGTCAAAAAAGGAAAGCTAATTTCCTCCCCTCACCTGGAGCAGAAAAGGCTGTTTTTGATCAAGGCTGGGAAGGTTCGTCTATATAAGCTTTCGGCTGACGGCAAGGAGCTAACGATTGATTTGCTCGGAACAGGCCATGTGTTTGGCGAGATCGGCTCGTTTACGATTAGTTCAACCAATATGTATGCCGAAGCGTGGGAAGATTCGGTGATTTGTTCGATTGATAAAGGACAATTTGAGGAGCTGATGCTAGAGAAACCGAGGCTTGCCTTGCATTTTATCGAGATTGTCTCGAATCGTTTGCAAGAGGTTGAAGAGATGATGGAGCTCATGGCGTATGGAAGTGTACGACAGCGTCTTCTGTATTTGCTGGGCAAGCTGTCAGAGAAATATGGAAAAAAAAGTCAGGCTGATGAACCAGAATGGATCGAGCTGGCAGTGAACCTGACGCATCAGGAGCTGGCGACGATGATGGGGTGTATTCGTGAGACCGTAACAGAAACGTTCCATGAGCTAACAGTAGAAGGCATGGTGAAGAAGGCGGGATTGCGTAAGCCATTATGGGTGCATCGGGAGCGATTGAGAGAAGCATTGGCGAGAGTGTAGATACTATCGCGGATGGAAATGGAGCCAACAAAAATCCCGTTGCCCTATTAAAGGGGACGGGATTTTTGGTATGGCTAGAAATGATCGTGCTCGATATTATCTTTTAATCCGAAACAACGATCTCGACTGCTTCAGAGACCTCATCGTATTTGTTCTTGGCAGTGATATTGATTGTAAATTTTCCAGCTTTTTCAGCTTTGAAGAGTACGACTTTCTTGTTTTCATTGCCGACTCGCTTAGTGTAAAGCTCAGTAACCTGTGTACTGTAAGTGAATTGAGGAGTGGATTTTGAACTGTATGTGATGAGGATAGGCACTTCTTTGCCTTTTTTGACATGGACGGTGTTCGGTGTGACATTCAAGGTGATTTTATTTGGATCCTTGATCGAAAGAGTTGCAATGAGTTCTATTTTCTCTTCTCCTGCAATGCTTTTAAGAGTAGCTTGGTAAGCGAGCAAGTAGATACCTTTGGAGGTAGGCTTTAGGTAACCTGTAGTCGTATAGGTAGCTTTGGTTTTGCTATGGGTAGTTCGGACACTGGTGACCTTATCCTTCTCATTGCCACCAATGGTTTTCAGCACAAACTTGGCGTCGGTAATTTGCCCAGCTGTTTTTGTTTCTACGGATAGCTTAATCGATTCACCAGCATTGTAAGTTTCCTTTAATCCTACAAACTTCGCCTCGTAAACGGCAGGATTTGGAGCAGCAAAAGCACCGCTTGCCATGGTTAACATCATGGCTAAAGCGATGGCAATTCGCAGGAGTGTTTTCATAGATTTCCCTCCACGATTGAAATTGGGTTACAGTCTATCGAGTATATTATCCCTGCTGTTCCTTATATTTACAATTAGAAAATATTTAAATTTTCGACAAATTTTTTCGAAAAAATGAACGCCCCAAAAAGAGGCGCTCTGAGTTCGAGCTATTCAACTTTCGTGACAGTTGAATTACGACTTAACCTTGCAGGAATTCATACCGAAAAGGCGGTAAAGAAAGCATTGTTGGGTCAGTGCAGTATAGAGTAAGGGAACGCCAATTAATGCGAGGTACTGCAAACCTCCTTCTAGAAAGAAGAACAAGGAGAGAAACGCTAGCCCAGCAACGACTCGAAATATTTGATCAAATTTACCTACGTTTTTCATGATCAGCCTCCCGATTACTGTGGTTTACGAGACTCATTGTATCGGGCAATCTTATATTTGCCTGTAACAAAGTCACATAATGCGAAGGAATTCGTACACCGCAAAGCGTATGAATACCAAATCACAATTCAAACCGAAGGGAACGAAGGGCATGAACGATATCCGTTACCAGCGTAAAATTTACACACACGGACCTACACCAATCGAAAGGATGGAGCGACTGTCTAGGGAGTTAGGTGGTCCGAGCATCTCTATCAAGCGAGACGACATGCTTGGTTTGACAGCAGGGGGAAACAAGACGCGAAAGCTGGAGTATTTGGTGGCAGAGGCAATCGAGCAAGGGGCAGACACGTTGATTACATGTGGAGCTGTCCAATCCAATCACTGCCGGTTGACTCTGGCGGCGGCAGTTCGCGAAGGTCTGCACTGTCAGCTCGTGCTGTCCGCGCCTGAGACGGGGGACTACCAACCGCAAGCGAGTGGCAATCATCTGTTGTTCCACTTGCTCGGAGCAGAAAAAATCGAGGTCATTCCCGCAGAGGCAGATTTGCTTGCAGCTATGGAAGAGCTCGCTGAAAGTCTGCGAAAACAAGGCAGAAAACCGTATCTGATCCCGGTAGGAGGCTCCAACGAAGTCGGGTCTTTGGGGTACATGGCGTGTGCGGAAGAAATCGAGCAGCAGGCTTGGGAAACGACGACTCCGTACGATTATGTCGTGACGGCAACGGGAAGTGGCGGTACGCAAGCAGGTCTGCTTGCCGGTTTTATGGCGCGTCAGTCCAACACAAAAGTAATCGGGATCAATGTCAGTCGAGATCGGGCTGCACAAGAAGCCAAGGTGATGGGGTTGCTGTGCAGTACTGCTGCACGGATCGGTTTGCAAGGGGACATGCGAGCAGAAGCTGTGCTTTGCGACGACAGATTTGTCGGGCCAGGCTATGCGATTCCGACGGATGGCATGATCGAAGCCGTTCGGCTGGTCGCTCGGACAGAGGGAATTTTACTCGATCCTGTCTATACCGGAAAGGCGATGGCAGGGTTGATTGGCTTGATTCGTGAAGGGCATTTTACCAAGAGTGATCACGTATTGTTCCTGCATACGGGTGGTTCCCCTGCACTCTATACGGTTCCACAGTTGTTTTTGCCGTAAAAAAAGACAGGCAGTGGCAGCGATGACGTACATTTGCGTTCAGAGCTACCGCTGCCTGTTCGATTATTTGTTCAGGATGCCTAAATATTCGCTCCATGGCCCTACATCAGTCGTGTACCTTTTGGCCATGACCCGTACGATTTGCGCCGTATGCGTTAAATCATGAACGACCCACGTAGAGAGCAATTCCCGTACTTTTACGACCCCAAAAGCGGGATGGAGTCCAGTTAATTCCAGATGCTTTTCCGGTTCCACGAGCGTTCGCAGCCTGGCTATGTTTTCGGCACGAATCGTTTTGAATTCCAGCAGCTTTTGCTCCAACGATCTAACCGAGGCTTCTTGTAAGTGAGCGTAGCGATCAAATGGAGGAAACGGTTTACTCTCTCCCTTTTGAAGTATGATCTCCAGACGCGGGAGCCAATTCGTTTTCTCCGCCAGGGTCAGGTGTTCAATCACCTCAGTAGTATGCCAGGTGCCGTCGCCCTCATTGTGCAGCAACCACCCATCTGATAAGCCCGTTAACAAGGATTCCAATGCTTGTGGCATACGCTCTAGAACCTCAATCGCTTCATCCAGATTAAAATTCATGGTACGACTCCTTTCGGTATGGAATCCGGAGTTATTCGCCTTTCACCAATGTCATCCCTTCCAATTTGTTTGGAGAAGGGTGGATTTGTTTGCGTGAATACGTATAGAATGGTCGTAAGCAAGGCTCGTATAAATAGAAACGCAGAGGTTGATAAATGGATGTTTAAAATCGGCGTGGTTGGTCCCAAGCAATCGGTAGAAAGGATTCTAGCGGTTGCAAAGGAATTCGAGGAAGGAATGAATTTTGTTCCGTATCCGTATACAGAGACAAAAGAAACAGAAAAAATTGTCTTGGAAAATGACCAGTACGTGGATCATTGGCTTTTTTCGGGACCACTTCCGTACTTGATTGCCAAAAATGTCCTGGACGATGAAAAGCGGATGGAACATATTTTTCCGACGGAATCCAGCATCTATAAAGGCTTTTTGGAAATGGTGTACACACGGGGAGAGCTATTGGATCGGGTCAGTGTCGATATGCTCTCATCTACGAAGTTCATGGAAGATTCGCTGTACAACAGCAGCATATCCGTGAGCCAACTATACATGAAGATATTTGAGGTTACGATTGATCCGCAAGAGCTGCTGGCATTTCATCTCGATTTATGGAACAAGAAAAAGATTGATGCTGCGATGACCTGCTATCCGACTGTCTATCAATCGTTAGTAGATGCCGATATCCCGGCCTATTGGATTTCTCCCAGTAATATGGACATTCATCAAACAGTCCGCGTGTTTGTCGAGAAAGTACGCACATCCTACTTTAAGGATACACAAATCGGGATCGAAATGATCGAGGTCGAGCAATTCGACAGAATCAAGGAAAGCGCGAAGACCCCCTATCATTTACAATATTTGGAGCTGCGTATAAAAGAAGCCTTGATCAAACTGTGCGAGCAAGTGGATGGATCGCTTTTGGAGCAAGGTAATGGCAGATACGTCATCTTCAGTACGCGCGGAACCATTCACAGGGAGATTCCTACCTTGCAAAACACCGTAGAGTTTTTGGCGAAGGAAGCGGATACGACGGTCGCGGTCGGAATCGGGTTCGGAGAGACTGCGTTTGCAGCCGAGATGAATGCCCACCGAGCCCTGCGCCAATCAAAGGAAAAAGCTACACGAGATATCGTCATGATTCAGGATGACGGAACGATCGTAGAGTGGGTCGGTCAGGAAGAGGAGCTCATCTACTCGTATCGTGCCGACGATGATGAGATTTTGGAAAAGCTGAAAAAAGGGAACATCAGCGTCAAAAGCTATAAAAAGCTCGATGCCTTGCTGCAAAAAATGGGTTGGACCGATTTCACGACAAAGGATCTGGCCAAGTATTTGCAAATGAGCGAGCGAAATGCACAGCGAATCGTCGCGGATTTGTGCGCCGTTGAGCTGGCGGAAAGCTCCGGGGAAGAATCGCAATCAACGCGAGGAAGACCCACCAAACGATACCGACTTTTGTAAGCACCCTGCTACGGGTGCTTTTTTCAGTGCGCCCA
>NZ_PXZO01000055.1 GCF_003013475.1 Brevibacillus porteri | reverse complement strand
CGCCCATGCTGGGCGCACTAATAAATCCCCCTTCTTACTGAAGGGGGGAGCGTACATGTCTGCTCTACACAGTTTGGAACTGCAACAGTTCACGTACAATGCTTAGCGCCTTGTCGATATCCGCCGTCTCAATACCGGAATGCGTCACCGCTCGAATTCGGCCGTGACCGAGCTCAGCTACGCGCAGCCCATGTGCTTGCGCTGCTTCTATGAAGGTCTGCCACGTATGGATTGGGTGTTCTATCCGGAAGAACACAATATTGGTCTCTACATCTTCCACATGAGTCACGATTCCTGGAATCTCCGCAAGACCACGCACTAAGCGAAGGGCGTTTGCGTGATCGACTGCCAATCGATCCGTCATCTGCTGCAAGGCAACCAGACCTGGCGCTGCAATAATCCCAGCCTGGCGCATACCGCCACCCAGCATTTTGCGAAGACGATACACTTTCTGAATAAAATCTTTTGACCCGACGACAAGGGAACCAATCGGTGCTGACAACCCTTTCGACAAACATATTTGCACGGAATCCGCATAACGCGCAATCTCAGCCGCATCCACGTCAAGAGCAACTGCCGCATTGAACAAACGCGCACCGTCCATATGAACAGGCACAGCCTTTTCGTTTGCAAATGCGCGAACCTCTGCCAAATAAGACAGCGGTAGGACACGTCCCCCCATTCGGTTATGCGGGTTTTCCAAGCAGATCAGGGAGGGCAATGCGAATTGTGGATCTTCTGGCTCCACCGGAAAGACCCGCTCCATATCTGAGATGTCCAGCCTTCCATCTGGCTGCGTCGGAATCGGTTCGTACATAATACCGCCGCACACAGCCGCGCCACCCGCTTCATAGATGTAAATGTCGGTCTCATTGCCTACAATTACTTTGGAACCGCGAGGACAATGCGCCATTAAGGATGCCAGATTGGCCATCGTTCCACTCGGCATGAGAATGGCTGCCTCCTTGCCCAGCTTTTGGGCCGCTTCTTGCTCCAATTGGCGAACCGTAGGATCTTCCCCATACACATCGTCACCGAGTACCGCCTCTTGAATGGCATCCATCATCTGACTTGTCGGCAAAGTGAATGTATCGCTTCTCAATTCTATCAACGGTTTCATACCCCACTCTCCAATTGCTGAACTACTTGTACCTTTAGGTTGTCATTTACCTGTTGGATCAGCTCAGCGGTCTCGCTGTAATGCTTCCCTTCCACGATGACATAGCCGAGACGATGCGAGAAATTTTGCGGCGGTTGGACGTTTTGACCAATTTTTGCATGAATCGCTACTTCAGCAATCCCCGGCAGGTTGCGAACGGTATCCATTCCATGTATCCTGCTAAAGGCTCCCTGACTCTCAGACACGAGAAAATGAATGCCTGCATATCGTTGCACTTCGACTGTTTGAGACAATTCAGGCGCAAGACCAGCCGCACACCGAATCTGTTGCAAAAGCAGATCAATCCCTGTTGAACGGCGAACCAGCTCTGGAATCATTCCACCGGCAAGCCTTGCGTTGACCTCGATGACAACACAGCCTGCTGATGTCCACTTCACTTCTGTATGGGCAGCACCGAACTGGTAGTTCACCGCCGCTAACGCCCTTTCCACTGTTCTCTCGATCTCCTGCTTATCTTCTGCCGACAGCGGTGCAGGGAAAATGTGCCCTGCTTCCACGAAAAATGGATATCCCGTTAACCGTTTCTGGGTAATCCCGATGACAAAGCATTGCCCTTGCCACGAGAACGTCTCCACGCTAAATTCAGGGCCCTCGACATACTGCTCCAGAAGAACTGTTCGTGCTGTTTCCTGGCCGCGCGCATTGTACGTGATCGCAAGAATTTCCGCTGCCATATGCTCCACTTCATCCCAGCTAAAGCACAGCCGTACGTTATTTGATCCGCTATCATCAGCGGGCTTCACCACGCAGGGCAGGGAAATGGAAGAGCGCGCTTCCATCAATGCCTCCATAGAGCCTATTGCCAAAAATTCAGGCTGAGGCACTTGATACCCCTGAAGCTTCTCGCGAAACATCGCTTTATTTCGGCAGGTCTCAATCGCCTCCAGAGAATTGCCTGTCCAACCGAATTTCCGGGCCAGCTTGGCTACCGATTCGAGGTAATAATCGCTGGTCGACATGATTCCGACTATCTCTCTGCCTTCCTTACTCACTTGTGCTACACTGTCAGTCAGCTCTGCTTGGGAATTCGTATCTGTCACGACTACGTGACATTCCAACTCATTCAAACCGTGGTAACGTTCAGGCTTCTCTGTGAAAAATACGGGCGTAAACCCCAATTCGCGCGCCTTTTTAATAGCGAGCATACCTGTCCCCGTCGTATTGGCTTCAACGAACAGAAAGTGTTTGTTCATTCGGATACATCCCCATTAATTTAGAATAGGACCAGCTAGTCACGACTGTCTTTGGTTCCACACATTGCGGCGTGTCTGGCAGGTTCGTTTGCATCAGACCTTTGCTCTCACGGTAGGAGTCGCTATAGATCGTATCGACATAACGATCCCCTCGATCCGGCAATATAGCCACGATATTGCACTCACTCCCAACCTGGCTCGCTAACCAGTTGGCTACGGCATACACGGAACCCGAGCTGTTGCCAGCAAAAATATGCTCATTACGGGCCAGCTGCAGCGTAGCCGCAAATGCCTCCGCATCGTTCAACCAATGCACTTCATCGATCATGGAAAAATCTACATTCTTGGCGACCAAACTGTTTCCCAAGCCACCCTGTAGACGCGTAGGCTGATCGGGCTGTCCGAATATCACACTCCCCGCTGCATCAACCGCTACGACGCGCAGCTCCTTATAATGACGCTTCAGCTCTCTGGCGGTCCCAGACAAGGAGCCTCCGCTGCCGACTGCACCAACAAGCACATCAATTCGTTCGAGGTCTTGCATCAACTCAGACGCCAGCGCAACGTACGAACGCGGATTCTCCGGATTTTCGTATTGTCGAGGCCAGAACGCTCCTGGATACTCCCTCATTAATTCTTGGAGTCGTTCCAGTCTGGCGCTTTGCCACCCTTGTTTTCCCATCTGCGAAACTACGTGAACATGGCAGCCAAGCGAGGTCAACTTGGCATAGGTAATCGGGTCAATTCTCGGATCAGTCACGATGTGTACGTCATGCCCCAATTGGCGCCCAACCAAGGCCAAGCCACACGCCAACGTTCCTGACGAGCTTTCGATAATCGGCATGCCTGCCTGAAGCTCTCCTGACTGTATCGCTGCCAAGACCGATTGCTTGGCTACGCGATCCTTCATACCAAACGGGTTCATTAACTCGAGCTTTGCATATACAGAACCGACTGCTCCTTCATCAAGCCTCAGCTTGACTAGAGGGGTATCCCCGATAGTATCTGCCAGCTGTTCATACCGCATCTACGCTCACATCCTTCCCTTGCTTGCCAGAAAGAAACCTCTTGATGAACCTCTCCCGCCTTTCTTCGATCGCCTGCAATTGCCCTTGTCGATCCTGCCACTCCCGTTGCAGCTTCTCTGCATGCTCCCTCTGTGCACTCAGCATCTGCTGTACTTCCTCCGGGTTCGTGGAGCCCGTTGATTTCTTCGCGTACAAGCCCCCCTGCACATCGAAGGAAGCAGCGAGGAGCGAAGCCGTATCCGGTACTTGAAAGCCTGCTTCCGCGCAAGCGTCATCGAGTAGCCGTGGATCTCCCGGCTCCGGCGATACACCGTGTTCTAGCGCGCTAACGATGTATCCGCCTGCGATTACCTGTGCTGTGCGATACGGAATCTCATGCTCCAACGTCAGCAAATTCGCAAGAGTAAATCCTCCATAAAAGTCCCGTTTACATATATGGAGCAAACGATCCTCATTGAATTGCAAATGATCGATCACCGCTTTTAACAGGCGCAACAATGTTTTGGTTTGTTGAAACAACGTCAGAAGATGAGTGCCTGCCTCTTTGGACGTCTCTACCAAATTCGTGAAAGCTGTATTGCGCTGACCTAGCACCATATCCATATAAAATCCGGTTAGATGCGCACTCTTCCCCCGGATACGCTCCAGGATCGGGAAGTTTCTTTTCTGTGGCATGGCAGAAGATATACCTGATAGCTCATCCGGCAATTGGAGGAAGTTCATTTCGCTGCTGCCCCATTGAATCAAATCCGTTGTAAACCGGGAGACCAATACCGAGAAGGTGGACAGCTCTCCTGCCATCCTCAAAACCCATTCCCGAGACGCGACCGCCGACAACGCACTCATTCGAGGCTGTCTGAACCCAAGCAGCTTGGACAACTGTTGACGGTTCCACGGCAGTTCAACCCCAGCCATGGCCCCTGCCCCAAGCGGGCACTGGTTCATGTCGTCATAGATTTGTATCCATCGATTCATGGCTTGCAAAAATTCACCGTTAATAGAGGAAAGATAGAATCCAGGGGTAATCAATTGTGCGGATTGGTAATGCGTATATCCTGGCATGGGAACCGAACGATATTGAACAGCCAATGTATGCATCGATTGAATAAGCTGTCCCAATTCCCCCATCGTCTCCAGCCATTGCACACGACCAAACATCACCTGGGCGCACGCTTGAACATCATTGCGGCTGCGATCCATATGCCAACACGGTACTGGTCTCGGGAGTAAACCTTCAATATAACGCTCGAGGGCAAAAGAAATATCAGACATGTTTCGTCCAGGGTCAGGAGCTATTGTTTCTGGTGTAGCACCCTGAAGTGCCTTTGCGATAAGCAAAGCGTCTTGTCGTGTAATCAAGCCCATTCTGACATATTCCAAAAGCATGGCGAATTCAATCTGAATATACCCAGGCAACAAGTGATCGACTTCATATTTGAACTGCGGTTCCAATACTTCATCATGCAAGAGGCGGCTTGGTGTCGAAGCAATTCTGCCCGTTAATTTTACACTCATGCAAAAAATACACCTCGCTTCCGACTGAGTAACGATCCAACCAGGAGTTGCACTAAAGAGAGATTCCCCCTGATTTCTGTTCCGCATAATCGTAGTGATGTTCTTTTTTCATTCTCAAGTGTGGGTTCATCAGCATAAGAACCACAATGAGAAGTCCCGCTCCACCAATGATTCCAAAGATCGTAAAGATGGAAACAAGACCAGTAGTCAGACCTACCAGAAAGACGGAGACTGGCATGGCGCACATAACCATTACACTGATCAAGCTCGATGCTCTTCCCAAGACTTCCTTAGGCACCATCAAGGTGATTAACGTACTAATTTTGATATTGACGAATGCCGAGCCTATCCCATTCACGAATACACATATGACTTGCCATACAAGTGGAATACCAAACGCAAACATTCCGATTCCGATACTGAACAGACTAATGCCGCAGCAAATGTAAATAATCGCATCATATCGATTCAAATAATTAATACATAGCGACCCAAGCATAATCCCGATAAAAAAACTAATCTCGAGCATGGCTAATTCGGTAACATTGGTAACGACCAGTGGCAGCAAGATCGCTTCTGGAGCCGTCAAAAAATTGAGGATGGTGAAATAAATCATGCAGTTTCGCAAAAAATCATGCTTCGTAATCGCATGGATTCCATCCTTCAAATCCGTCATGATCATTCTTGCTGTAAACTCACTGACAGAAGAAATGACAAGCTCCCTCTCGCTTATCCATAAAAGAATCAGTGCACCTAACAAATAGGTGACGACATTCAAAATAAAAGCATATTCCATTCCAAACGCGATCAACCCCGCTGCCAATGCCGGAGCCGCCAAACTGACAATCGTTTGAATCATCTGCGATAAACTTTGGGCTTGCGTCATATGTTGTTCGGGAACCAGCGTCCGTATCGCTACCGTGAGTGCTGGCCTGAAGAAAGCACTAACCGTAGTCAGCAAAACGGCAATGATGATCAGTACAGCAGGATGCAGCATGTTAAACAAGAACAACAGGACGATGCATAAAATGAGCGCAGCTCTCAATATATGCGAAACGACCATGATCCTCTTTTTATTTCCTCGATCAACAAAAACTCCCGCGAACAATCCGAATATGATCAATGGGATGGTCTCCGCTGCCAATAAAATCGCCATTAACAAAGGACTTTCCGTCAAAACCTTCATTAGCCAAATAAGCGCTAATCGATATACTCCATCTCCCATGTTCGATACAAATTGAGAAAAGATTAAATAGCGATAACTTTTCAAGCCAAGCAACGCCCGAAAAGATACCTTTTCATTAACGCTTACTGGCTGTTCCATCTCGATAATCCACTCCCAATACGAACGAAATCAATTTTTGGGGAAGATGACTTCCGAGCATGCCAGAAGCCATCTCTTGGATCTGATCCTCTAGGTGTGGTACACATGCACTTCTTTATTCAGTTCACTTAACCATCTATACCCCAGTTCCAGCTTTTGATAGAAATCAGTTTCTTCTTTCAACAATAAAATACCGAGGCTGGTCCCACTATGTGCCACAACAGTACCTAACCCGCCAATTTTCTCGTTGATCTCCATGACTTCCGGCAATAATTTTTTGGGCAGAATCTTTTGATTCAAGATCGCACTTCGGGAAGAGACGGCACCTATCATGTGGACATCTCTTTCTCTGATTGCTTTCGTGATTTTTTGTAACAACACGCTGTACTCCATCTTGTCTTCTTGGGTATAGGGCTTTGTTCGCTTATTGAACTCAACGGTATCGATGGTTCCTCCCTCATCAATACTTAAAATGCATAATGCCGGCAGTTCCCCGATGTATTCTCGCAATCTGACTTCTTTATGGTAGTAAGAAACCGCCCCCTCATACATAACGCCATCCGTCGGCTCAATACTCGACAAAAACCACTCTAGTAAGGAAGGCTCAATGCTTATATCGAAACAATCTCCAACCGCTCTGGAGGCAGCCACCAAATCTGCTGATGAGCTTGCCAAGCCTTTTCCAACCGGGAGTTCAGAGTTGATCTCTAAAATTCCACCTGCCGGCAATCCATAGTGCTGAATGATTTTTTCCGCCAACCTTTTTGATTTTTGCTTGGAGCGTGGCACGATGATGATCTCCTGTAAGGTTGGAATCGAATAAAAAGTAGCGTAGGATGCATTTTTGATAGGCAAAGTCACCAGAAAATCCAGATTATTTTCCTCTAGAATCCCCTGCAGTAGTTCCCCAAAAGTACCGATAGATACACCGATTCCTACGTCATTCGTATTAGGAAAACGACTAATGGAACTAGTCTTTATCATGCTCATAGTGGCCCCCCCGTTTACACGAATATGATTTACATGATGATCGCTTCCGCAGGACGATAGCGCTTCATAAAGTAATCGAAAAATTCGATTTTGTTGAATTGACTTTTATTTGTACTAACAAAGACCCCCATTTGTTTTTCTGGCAGGAACCACATAAAGGAGTTAAAGCCTATGACCTCGCCTGCCTTCGCCAAAATATTCTCATGTACGTATTCTGGGTGGAATTTCACTGTAAATCCATACCCTGTATTTGCCCCTGTTGGATGTGGTACTGATTTACTGGAGAACATTTTGTCTATCGAATCCGCCTCTAAAATCGATTCTTTGCCATCAGCGCCTCCACGTAAGAGAGCCAGCATGAATGTGGCGATATCGTGCCCCGTGGAGAGCATGCTGCCGTCTGGTGAGATTGCAGGGCTGAAATCGTACTTTTGCACGGCCTGATTTTCTAGATCATAGCCTGTGGCCATCTTCGCCTCTAATTCTGGTTGTAGTAGAAAACTGCTGTCTGTCATTTCGAGAGGCGTAAAGAAATGCTCTCTTACATAGTGATCAAAGGAAACTCCCGTAACTCTTTCCACAAGATAACCCGCCAGCATAAAGGCAAAATTCTCATTCCCATATTGTTCGCCAGGCTTGTAAATCACGGTTGGCATATAGCGGTGAATATACTCTCGTAACGTTAGGGAGTCACGCCCGCCAAGATGATAGCTTTGATCATTTCCCGCGTCTGGCGAGTCAAACCCTGTTGTATAACTGAGTAAATGTTCTACCGTTAGTGGGCCCTCAACCCTTCTCGGTATTTCCATATCGAGGTATTGCTGAACATCCTCGTTCCATCCAATCAGACCTTGCTCCACTAGCTTCATAATGGCAGCGACTGTTACGAGTTTGGAAATCGAACCTACCTTGACTACGGTTTCATCTGCACTCATGGGCACTTTCTCTGATAGATTAGCGTAACCGTAAGCCTTCTTTACTTTCACTTGACCGTGTTGGACTACCACCGCAATTGCGCCAGGAAGATCACTCATCGTAGAAGAGTCGAAAAATCCGTCTATCACTGCTTCGAAGTCCACCCATTCTCCAGCGATTTCGTGGTCAGGATTGTTGCGCAATTTCATCATGCAGTGTTGGAGGACTTCCCTAAGACTATCCTGAAGGCATGCAGTAAGTCGTTCGATGGTTTCCGTTTTATACTGTGCCTCGCTGTAAGCTACCATAAAGTGAAAGCTTCCATTTAACACCACGCACTCAATGTCAATCTTGCATTCCCGGAACTGCTCCAGACTCATTGATTCTCCGCCTGAGAATGTGGACAATTGAATGTCGTCATCCTTTTCTTTTCGATCCATATCAAATTGTCCCAAATAATTAAAACTGACCTCAGGATGTACATTCATGGTGGTGTTTGGCGATTTTGCAGACAAATATTTCAATATACCGTAGTGAATCCCTTTATGTGGGATTCGTCGTACATCTTTTTTGATTTTAGGAATGATAGCTGACGGATTCATTTCGTTCCCGACATCTACCATCACTGGATATTCACTCGTGAACCATCCCACTGTGCGGTTAATGTTCAGATCTGGTAAAATCGATTCCCTACCATGCCCTTCCATATTCAAGACGACGCGATCGATATTTGCCCATTTTTTAAAGCCCATTCCAATAGCAGCCAACAAAAGTTCATCGATTTCCGTCTGATAGGCGCGATTGGCTTGTTTTAGCAATTCCTCGGTTTGCTGCTGATCCATCATGACCGTTTTCGTCCTGGTTGTTTTCCGAAGCGGTTTTTGCTCATCGTAATCCGTTGGCAACGCTTGAGTGTCCCTTTCCTCGATTCGATTCCAATATTCACGCTCTTGCTCGAGCCTTTCGCTATTGGCATACTCGTTCAATTGTTGCGCCCATAATTGGACTGAATCACTTTTTAAAGGGAAACGAATCTCTTCATTACGGAGGAGCTGCCCATAAGCTGTTTTGAAATCGTCGATTAAAATGCGCCATGATACCCCGTCTACGACTAAATGATGAACAGCAATAAGCAAGTGATCGCCATCCGAGCATTGGAATAACCCTAGCCTCATTAATGGGCCATCAAAAATGTTAAGCCTCGATTGAATTTCACTGCATTTCAAGTCCATCGCTTGTTCGATCTCAGACCCATTCTTGTTTTGATAGTCCCAAATCTCCAGACGATACATGTCGCTAGTGTTGACGCCTCGATTATAAGCCTCATAACCTGTCTCGGTTTGGCGGAAAATCATTCGCAGTGCATCATGGTGCTGTACGAGCTTATCGACGACTTTGCGAACTATCTCCTCGTCAAACCGCTCTTTGCGGTACAACACAAAAGATTGGTTATAGTGATGGAGATGCTGACTGTGTTCTTGTATCAACCAATGCTGAATCGGGGTCAGCGGTACAACGCCTTCAGTATCCTTCTGGTCAATTTTCCTATTCATCAGTTTCAGTTTTGTACTCAGTTCTGCGATCGTTGGATATTTGAAAAGATCTCGAATCTCCATCTTGTATCCCAAAGCTGCTAATTGCGATGAAACTTGAATCGATTTGATAGAGTCGCCACCAAGTTCAAAGAAATGATCCAAAGTCCCAATCTTTTTCTCATGTAAAACGTCTTGCCACACAGCTACCAATATCTTCTCGTCGTCCGTTTGGGGCTCCACATATTCCATTTCACTCTGCAAGACGATGTTGATATCCACTAACGCTTTTCGATCAATCTTTCCATTCGGCGTTACTGGTATTTCATCTAGCTGAACAAAATGGGCTGGGACCATAAATGCCGGTAACGACTTCCGCAACGACTCTCTCAATACGTTCGATTCCACAGCTTTTGCAGCTACATAGAATGCAACCAGCCTTTTTTGACCGGATTCATCCGCTCTTGCAATAACGACCGCGTCGCGAATATCGCCCATCTTTCGTAATTCCGCTTCGATTTCTTCCAATTCGATTCGATTCCCACGTATTTTTACCTGATTATCCAATCGCCTTAAAAATTCAATATCTCCGCTGGGGAGCCATCGAGCCATATCCCCTGTCTTATACATGCTTTCACCGATACAAAACGGATTGGGAACGAATTTTTCATTCGTCAAATCTGGCCGCTTGAAATATCCTTTTCCTACTCCCAAGCCTCCAATATACAGTTCTCCTGGGACACCCACAGGCTGCACATGAAGATTGGCGTCCAGAATATACATCTTCACCCCTGGCAAAGGCTTGCCAATCGGCAAAAATTTGTAATCTTGCTGTTTATCTCTTTCATAATAGGAGGAATCAATGGTAGCCTCCGTCACTCCATAGCTGTTTAAGATTCTCATTGTGCTTCCGTATCGATCGACAAGCTTGTGAAAGGCATGTAACGGGCATTGATCCGAGCCAAGAATCAATATTTTCATGAAGTCTATGTTGAGCCCATTTTCATAGAGATAGTCCATGAAAGGAATCACCAGGACGGGAGTCGATTCAAACAGATTAATCTCATGCTTTTCCATCAGGTGGTAAAGGCGCTCCAAATCCACTCTCGCATCTTTTGGGCAAATAACCAGTTTCCCACCGTTTAACAGACATCTTATATAATCACCCGTAAACACATCAAAAGAAAAACTTGCCCATTGCAAACTCCTGACGGGGAATTCATCCAGCTTGTATTCTTGTTTCCATGCCTGCGCAAGCGAATGAAGCTGTCGGTGTTCAATCATGACTCCCTTTGGCGTTCCCGTAGTGCCTGATGTATAAATCACATAAGCAAGCTGATCAAACTGAACAGGTAACCCCAGATTCGTATTCTCCTGATGATAGGACTCCTCATCGTCAAGCATGATCATTTTTTTGTCAGTATTCACTTTGTTGCGTACCGACTGATGCAACAGCAAAACTTCTGCTCCCGAATGTTCCAGCATGTACCGTATGCGCTCTTCCGGATAATCAGGGTCAATGGGGACGTAGGCTCCACCCGCTTTCACAATCGCCAATACGCCAACGATCATCTCTATGGACCGTTCTGCGATGATCCCCACCATTTGATTTGCATGGACGCCCGCAGCTACCAATGTCCGCGCCAGCTGATTCACCCGTTTATTCAGTTCTGAATAAGACAGTTCTTGCTCTTCAAAAGCGAGAGCAATGCGATCCGGGGTTTTCTCTGTTTGCTCCTCGAATAGCTCGATGATTGTTTTATGCTCATCCCCATTGGTAAAAGAAACTTCCTTATAGGCAGAGATCATTGCCTGTTTTTCTTCCACTGACAACAATTCGATATGCTTGAAATGGATATCTGGTTGATTGGCTACCTGTTCGATGATGTTGCCCAAATATTTGAGCATCCGTTGAACCGTTTCTGGCTTACATAAATCCGTGCGATATTCGACAGTCAAACCCGCTCCATTTTCTAGGTCCATGCATACGAGCGATAAATCGAAATTCGTCATGGAGTTATAGGATTCAACAGCTGTCATTTCCAAGCCATTTATTTCATTTTCCTCTTCCGTTTTTTCAATATATTGGAACATGAAAGAAAAAATAGGATTGCGGCTAACATCTCTTTCCGGATTAATTTTTTCGACCAATTTATCGAATGGATACTCATGATGCATGTAAGACTCCAGTGCTTGCTGGCGCCAAACCTGCAACGCCTCGATAAAGGTATGCTCCTGATTGACTTCTAGTCTCAACGGGAGTGTGTTAATAAAAAATCCAATGACCTGTTCAATATCCATGTGGTTCCGGCCAGCCTCCGGAGTACCGATGATGATATCCTGTTGATTGGTCAGCTTGGACAGCCAAATGCCTATCGTTGATAAAATCACCATAAACATGGATGCATCATGTTGCTGAGCAATCTCTTTCATGCGGCTAAACGCTTTTTCCGGAATTTGATAAGATTCCGTTGCCGAAAAATACGTTTGTACAGGCTGTCGCTGGAAATCTGTCGGCAAGTCCAATACTGGGATCTCTTTTTCGAATGTCTTCAGCCAATACGCTTCTGATTCTGCCAGCTCTCCATGATGAATCGACTGATTTTGCCAGACTGCGTAATCTTTATACTGGATGCTCAACTCCGGCAATTCGAGGTCTATCCCTTGATGCAAGGATTCGTAGATGGTGCCCAAATCCTTCATCAATATCCCCCACGACCATTGATCACTGATCATGTGATGCATGTTCATTAACAATACGTATTTTTCTTCCGCAGCCTTGCATAACTTCACCCGAAACAATGTATCCCTGTCAAAATCAAAGCTGGTTTCCGTCTCTTTTTGGATAATCAGATCAATCGCTTCTTGCTTCGACGCTTCTGACTCATTGGAAAGATCGACAAATGCATAGGTGAAGTCATTGCTCGGCAGCACCTGTTGAACGGGGCGTCCGTCTCTTAACAGGAACTTTGTTCGCAGCACTTCATGTCTTTTTACGAGCAACCCGAATGCCTGATGCAGGACACGCTCCTTCAATAGTCCCGTGATATGGTAGATCGTCGGCATATTATAAGCCGTATTCTCAGGCTCTAGCTGCTGAATGAAAAACAGTCTCCTCTGCGCATGTGACACCGGGTAATACGCTTGCTCTGTTGCTTTGGGGATCGTTAATCGATCATGTTGCGTATGGAGCTCACCTGTGGACAGCGCTTCCTCGTGATGAAACAGGGAGGATAATTCCCGAATGGTTCGATGCTCGAATAAGTCCTTGATGGTAACTTCTATGCCCATCTCTCTTTTCATGCGCAAGCGAACCTGAATCGTTTTCATAGAATGCCCGCCAAGCTGGAAAAAGTCATCGTCAATCCCAATGTCCTCTATGTTTAGTACGGTACGCCAGATAGCTGCCAAGCTTCGTTCCAGATCGTTGCGCGGAGCGACGAATGCTTCAGACTTCTTTTGAATCACGTCTGTCTCTGGCAATGCTTTTTTGTCTACTTTTCCGTTGCGATTCAGTGGCATTGCATCCAGAATGACGATTCGCTCCGGAACCATATACTCCGGCAAGATCGTTCTGAGATAGGCTTGCAGCTCATGCTCACTCTGCTGTTCATGCATGACCACATAGCAAGCAATTCCGTTCTGCCCATTTTCATCTTCCCGTGCAACCGCTACACACTGTCTCACCAGCGTGTGACGTAAAAGGGCATTTTCTATCTCGCCGAGCTCTATGCGATGTCCGCGTACTTTCACCTGAAAATCAGCACGCGTAACAAATACGAGTCTCCCATTTGACAAATAACGTCCCAAATCGCCTGTTTTATATAGCCGTTCTTTTCTACCCTGCAAAAATGGATTTTCTGAAAATGCTAGCTCAGTGCGTTCAGCATCATGGAGATACCCCCGCCCTACGCCAGTTCCAGAAATGTAGATTTCCCCGACACAACCAACTGGAACGGAGCGCATCCATTTGTCCAGCACATAGTGCTTCATATTGGCGATCGAGCTTCCCAAGGCCACATAAGGATAATCATCATGCGAATACGAACGATCAATGATTTCATGCATCGTATCATCTGAGCACTCCGTAGCTCCATACGTGTTCACTACAATCACATCGGGATACAGGCTTTGCCACTTTTGGCACAGGGTTACCGGCAATCCTTCACCAGTAGAAATCATGTATTGCAATTGAGGTAACACATGCTGTTCCGGTGGAAGAGTCAGTGCAACATTGTGCAATGCTTCTATCATCGCCGGTACCATTTGAATTACGGTGACACCGTCTCGATTCAAGGCTTGGAGCAATGCATCCGGATCAGTAGCCGTCTCGTTGTCGTAAATCACTAGCTTACCCCCTGCCATCAAAGGAGCCAGGAATTGCCACACCGATATATCAAAGCAATGAGAAGCATTCTGCGCTACGATGCTATCTTCATTCAGTCCAAGGACATCCATTTTGGCGTAAAGATGATTCAGCATGCCGCTATGCTCGATCATTGCCCCTTTTGGCATACCAGTGGAGCCTGAGGTAAAAAAGACGTTTGCCAAATCATCATGCGCATGGATGATCTCTGGATTCGATGTATCCGACGCTTGCAAGGAAGAAATGTCCGAGCTTGTCCCGTCCCCCTTATTCAGGCAAAACACAACTGGCTTGTGCTCCAATCTGTCTGCCAAGGCCATGCTACGCGATTGGAAACGCGCCTCGGTCAGTAAAACCTTCGCCTTGCTGTTATCAAGAATCGTAAGGAGTCGTTGATCGGGATGGGCTGTATCAAGCGGGACATAGGCCCCTCCTGCTTTCAGCACAGCCAGAATGCCAAGCAGCATGTCGACGCTTCTCTCAGCAAATAGGCAAGCAAGATCATTTCGGCCAAATCCTTGTCTTCGCAACCAATGCGCCAATCGGTTCGAATCCTCATTCAATTCCCGGTAGGTGATGGATTGCTTCCCATCGATAGCAGCAACAGCGTCAGGATTGCGCTTGACCTGCTCTTCTATGATATGGTGCGCAAATTGCTCCATATTGCGATTCGACATGGCGAAATTGCCCATCACCTTCGTCATGATCTCTTGTTCTTCATCCGTCACGATGTTCAGATCGCTGATGTTCCTGTCTGCCTCTGAGCAAATCTGCTCGAGCATATGGATGTAATGGGACTGCAATCGTTCCAGATCGCTCGTAGAGGACGCATTCATATGGAAAAATTGAATTTTCATGAGCTGCCCGACCGTCACCACTATCTCCCCTGTTTGGAGGCCGCCGCGATAAAGCATGGCAGATTCTTGGTGATCTTCTGCACCATTCCGTATCGTCAATGTCGTTCCAAATATAAGATCAGTTTCTCGGATGCCTGCATAGTTACGGACCATGTCTAGTGTGGCCATATCATTTTGCTGTAGTTGTTCCCAGCTTTCCTCGACATCCTTTACGACATCACGCACTTTTTGATTCGCATGCACGGTCTGGAAAACAGGTAAGCTGTGAGCCAGTGGCCCAATAATGGTATTCGCCTCTTTCCATGTTTCCGGTCTGCCAGAGACGGTAACCCCAATGACCAGCTTGTCCTCGCCACTGTACATATTCTCCAAGAGGAGCCAAGCAGCCTGAAAGATGGCCTCTATGGATACTCGCTGCTCGAATGCCATCCTTCTGATGGACGTGGTTACCGCTTCGGAAAGAACAGCGTTGCAAGTGATCGGATGGCTCGCATCCTTCTGTGCCCCTTGTACTGGATAAAACACATTCTCGCTTTCATAGCCTTGGAATTGATCTGCCCAAAAGCTTTTGACATTGGAGCCATCTTGGCTTGACTCCCAAGCAACGTACTCTTTGAATGAGGCCCGCTGGTCGGCAGATGGCTGATTACCCCGTACCCGTTTCAGCCATTCCGCTACAAGAAGCTCGCGACTGGCATCGTCCATACATAATGCATGATGAGTCCAGATGAGGACGGATTGATTGGCGTCCATCTTCAAAATCGATACCCGGATCAATGGCCCCTCCTCATACGGAATGGGCTCCTGATGAGATGTAAGTGTAGAGAGATACACTTGCTCTTGCTGTTCAGGAGATAATTCCCGTACATCGTGCCAGTCAATAGGAATGGGTAGCTCCTTCAATACGACTTGTACATGTTTATTTTTGAGCTGGCGGAAAACTGTTCGCATCACCGGCGTCTGGCTGACTAATTCCTTCCACGTTTCTTGAATGCGTTCCAGTTCGAGACGGTGCTCGATGAGATAGCGCATGGTTGTCATCTTGTCAGGACGTAATAATTGCTTTTGCACCATGGAAAGCTCTATGACTTCCAGTACGTTCTCTTTCGTTAAATGCTTCAAGCCAGTGCACCTCTTTCGCTACAGAAATAATTGTTCAAAATCATCACTGGTTAGAAATTGGCTGTTCAGATGACTGACAATCTCGCGGATTCTTTGATGCGACTCGGCTGTCACACTTTCCAACAAGTATTCATATTGGGTGCAGATCCGTTGCACTGTCTCCCTCTTGAATACATTCGATTTATAGGTAATGGCGCCATGTATGTGGTTGTTAGATTCATGGATGCGGAATTGAAAATCAATCGTGGAGGGATATTCATTCTTACTCATTTCAAATAAGAGTTGAGGCTCGTGAGGTTTAGGAAAGGACGCTTGATGATAATGGGCTTCTTTTAACTTGCTTTGTACTTGCAAAACCAAATCGCCAAGTAGTGGATTGCCTGTCAGATCAGCTCGTAAAAGCAGGGCGCTTGGGACATCCTCGCTCTCGTCCCACCCCGCACGAAATGCCAAAGCCAAATCCTCCTTCTCGGTTTCTGCATACAAAAGTACGAGAAATACGGTCATGAATATCGCATAGGAAGAGGCATCCCAAACTTTAGCCAGATGAGATATCCCAGCCTCCCGCAAGCATGTCCATTCAAACGTCACTTCCTCGAACTTTATTGAGTCGGTAGAGAGTGGGATGACGTCCTCTGGCAATATCTTGAGGGAAGGCAAAGTGGAAAGACTCTCCATCCAATCAGCGGGCTTGCCTGCATGTGCAGGGATGTTTTCACCATCATTTTTCAAAAGAGAAAGACTGGTGCGTTCAAAGTCGGAAACCCATTTGGCAATGGTTTCTTCATCCAAAATATCCGAATTGTATTCGAACCCTGCCAGTATGTCATGATGGTTGTCCTTTTCAACGACCAAACATAAATCATACTGGGACACATCTTTGCCAATCGGATAGGTGCTTACGGTAAGATCATTGCTATGAAAAGTATTTTGCGCATTGCCCAGCATAATCGCTGCATCTTGCTTAATCGCTTTTTGATGGACGAAAGCTGTTGAAAAAAAGGAAGCATATTTTTTATCGCGCTCATATTGCAATTCAGCTGTAATCAAAGAGATTGGATAGTTTTGATACTGGGAACATAAAGACAATTCTTCATGAATCTGCTTTGCCAACTCACGAAGCGAGCTGTTCTTAGGAATTTTGATTCGCAGAGGAAGCATTACCATACACGGTCCCATGATCGTATGAAACTCTCTTTTTGGCCTGCCGTATCTCGGTACGCCAACAATGAGGTCGTCTTGCCCAGTTATCCGATAAAGAAAAGCACTAAAAAGGGATAAATAAATGACATCCGTAGGATATTTGTGATGTTTATGATAAGCAATCAACTCATCCCGGAGTTGGCGGGTAAACGTAAAGAATGATATCCCCCCTTTAAACGAAGGGGTACTCGGACGCTTTTTATCTGGCGGTACTTCTACCCTCTCAAGAGTCCCACCCAATTTCTTTTTCCAAAAACCTCTCGCAGCTTCGCCTTCTGGGCTCGCTATGTAATTCTGTTCCCACTCCACAAAGTCCGCGTATTGGTGTATTTGTGGTTGCAACTCGTGATCATTGCCCGTGATCAGTAGTTGGTAGATCATCGTAAATTCATCGAGCGTGAGCGAAACACTCCACCCATCAAAGCAGATATGGTGATACTTGAAACATAAAATACTCCCGCTTTCTTTATAATCGAGCAATCTGCAACTGAATAACCGCCCCTCTTCCAGCGTAAAAGGCTTGCTGAACTCCTCATTGAAATATTCTCTAATCATCGTGTCGTCCCAGGTCGTGGAAGACACATGTTCAAAATCCAATACGGGCTCGCTATATACTTTTTGGATGGGCTCGTCTTCCAAAACAAAAATGGAACGATAGATTTCGTGGCGTTTCACGATCTCGTGAAGTGTACGGATCGTAACCGATACATCCAATCGGCTTTCGAAGTGGAACAGATACTGCTCCTGATAATATGGACTCATTGGATAGACTAAATAGTGTAGATAGTAATCTTTTTGAGCCTCAGACAGAGGGATGGTTTTGATAAAAGTTTTATCCATCATTCGTAGTCTCCCCGATACGCAACTGCGTAATGGTTGGGCATGCGGCTCTCACCAGCATGCCCCAACAGCCATAAACTAGTTAGCTGAATAGTTCATTGAAATCATATTCTTCCACCAAGTTTATTTGAGACAAGCGCTGCATTGGATTGTCAATCATTTGGCAAATGACATGCTTTAACTGATCCAGTAACGTATCCATGGCATTTTCACTGAATGCTTCCGTGTTGTAATGTGCCGTTAACGTCAGTTGGTCATGACGCGTGGACAAAAATAACATCATATCCAATTGATCGTCTTGAACAAAGTGACTGCCTTCATATGCTTTGATAATCGTTTCATCCAGAAAACGACGTAACGGACATTCTGTAAAGGTCATTTCATCTGATTCAGGCTGATTGTTCGATACATGCTGTCCAATAAAAACAAGGGAATACAAACTCTTCTTATCTCCTGTGGCAGCTAGTTGATCCTCTACAACCAAATTGTACGGATACTCTTGATTCTCGTACGCACCATATGCGGTTTCTCTTGTTCTGTTCATCATTTCCAATACAGTCGGGTTGCCAGACAAGTCTGTACGCATGGCGACCGGATTGATGAGCGGACCAATAATTCCTTCTAGATCCGTCTGCGTGCGGCCAGATAATGTCGAGCCGACAGTTATGATGGTTTGATCTGTGAGGAGTGACAGCCAAATGTTGATCGCCGCAAGCAAGCTCGTATAGACGGTACCACCAGTCATTCGAGTCAATTCTAAAAGCGATTGTCCCTTCACTTGCTCGATTGGAAGCGAAGCTACGTTTGAAATTCGGTTGCCGTGTGCGAACGATTGTGTCTCTCGCGGTATGAACGGTGCATCTACATTTTGTTGCAGTTGTTTTAACCAATAGTCCCGTTGTCGGTTCAGTTCTCCATTTTGCAACCGTGCTTGCTGCCACAAGGTGTAATCCATATAATCCAATGGTTTGGAAAACTCCTGTTGCACCCCACTCTTTACTTGTTGATAAATGCCCGCGAGATCATTCATAAACACATCTAACGACCAGCCATCAAATCCAATATGATGCGCGCTCAAAATGAAGAAGTGCTTCGTTGATGAGATTCGATACAAAGTCATCCGGAAGAAAGACTCTCGCGAAAAATCAAATGGCTTGTACAGAGCAGCTTGCAAATCCATTTTGATACGCTGCTCGCCTTCCGTCACAGATAACGAAGACAAATCTACAAACGCATTCTCCACCTCAAGGTCGTCATGCACTTTTTGATACAATTGCCCTTCGTTTTCTATAATCGTCGTGCGCATGATTCTGTGACGTTCAAACATGAGGCCCATAGATCTGTGCAGAGAATGACTGTCAACGGGACCGTCTACTTCAAAGAGGTACACCCCTCCTACTGCTTCTTGGTCACTGAATTTTGCATGGAACCATTGTCTCCTTTGCCCATGGGATACTTCGAATAAGGAGACATCTGTCTGATTTTCCACGCGCGATACTTCATGGATGCGGGTATTCGTCTCACTGCCTTGCTTAATCTCAGAAATACGGGCGGCAATCGCTTCAATGGTTGGAAACTCAAAAATCGTGCGCAAAGGTATGTCCATCCCCAAAACATTTCGCATGCGGGAAATGACTTGCGTAGCCAATAAGGAATGTCCACCCCTATCAAAGAATGAGTCCTTGATCGAAATCCGATCCAGCTGTAATATATCGCACCAGATGGAGTGGATAAGTTCTTCAGGTATCGTGCGCGGCTCAATGATCGAGAAATCGCTTGGTTTCATGACTGGTAATTCCAGTAGATTTCGGTCAATTTTTCCACTCGTGGTTTTAGGAATGCTGTCCAACTTCATGAAATAAGTTGGAATCATATAAGCAGGCAAATGCTCCTTCAGGAATGCCCGCCATTCGTTTACATCCCCGTCCCCCACGATATAAGCAGCCAATTCGGTAGCTGACCTGTCGTTTTTCACAGAAATAACGGCTGCTTCACGAACGGACGGATGCCTGCTTAATGTGGATTCAATTTCACCCAATTCAACCCGCATGCCTCTAATCTTGATTTGATTATCTTGTCTGCCTACGAATTTAATGTTGCCCGAAGGCAGGAAGTACCCCTTGTCGCCGGTCCGATATATTCTTTCCCCAGGTACAAACGGATTCTCCATAAATACTTCTTGGGTTTTCTCGCTATTATGCAGATAGCCTCTGGCCAATCCAAGGCCACCAATATAGAGGTCGCCAATGACGCCAATTGGGACAGCCTTCCTATTTTGGTCAAGAACATAGACTCTGTTGTTATCAATCGGCTTGCCTACACTCACACAATCCTTTTCCAGCACGTCCATTGGTGAGCATGTGTAAATGGTGGAGTCGATCGATACTTCTGTGGCCCCCCACGTATTATGGAGTTTGGCATTTAGCTTTTTAAAGAACTTGCCTACTGTTTCGGGTAATAGCGCCTCCCCACTGGAGATGACATTTTTTAATTTGTGCAAGTTAGATGCATCTTCTGGAGTAAGGGCGTCCACAAACATATTGAGCATGCTTGGTACAAATTGAATGCACGCAACTTGATAGTGAATAGCAGCCTGGATAATCGCCTCAGGGTCCCGATGCAGCCATGGTTCCAAGAGTGATATCCGTCCCCCTACAGACAATGGCCAAAAAAACTCAACAGCTGCATCATCAAATGTTAAGGTTGTTTTTTGCAGAACAGACTCTCCCTGCCCCAAGCCATGTTGTCGCTGCATCCATAACATGCGATTTACCCAACCATAATGGAGGTTTTCAACGCCTTTCGGATTTCCGGTCGAACCTGACGTGTAATAAATCGAAACTAAATCTGTCGGTTTTACGGTTTGCTCCGGCAATCCCTCCGGCATGCTTGCTATTTTTTCTTTTTCCGCTTGGGAATCTATACATCTCACATGAGTGGCTTGTCCGAACAGGTTCATGAACTCCGGCTCGGATATACAAATGTTGGTTTTGGAGCTTTCCAACAGTTTCGCCATCCTCGTTTGCGGCATTTCGGTATCCAAGGGGAGAAATGCTCCGCCAGCCTTTACGATGCCGAGAATCGAAATGACAAGCTCGATGGAGCGATTCATACATATCCCGACAGGCGTATTGGGTCCAACACCCAGCATAATCAGGTAGTGCGCTAACTGGTTAGAACGTCTATCCAGTTCTTGATAGGTCATCTTTTCACTGCCATATTCAGCTGCAATGAGTTCCGGTGTCTTTTTTGCTTGTTCGATAAACAAATCATGCAGGCATGTATTCTCTGGAATGGCGACTGCTGTATCATTCCACTCCACGAGGATTTTGTGACGTTCTTTCTCGCTCAACAATTCTAGCAAGGCCATCGGCACGTCCGGTGCATTCACAAGCTCTTGCAACCAATTTGCGAAGTACTCTGTCATTTTTTCAATCGTGGATGCATCAAATAAATCCGTGTTGTAGATCATGTTCATCACGAGACCGTCCTCAGACTCACCCATAGATAACTGAAGATCAAATTTCGCCACATTGATCTGAACCGGCATTTTTTCTAATTGCCCACTGAACGAATGATAGACATCCGCTGTCATTTCTGCCCATGTGAACACTGTCTGAAATACCGGGGAGTAGCTTGTATTGCGTTCCAGTTGCAGCATTTCTACGATTTTTTCAAACGGGACATCTTGGTACTCCTGTGCCTGTAGAGCTTTTTCTTTTACTTGGGCAAGTAATTGCTGGAACGTTGAATTGTCTTGGAAGTTCGTCCGGTAGACGAGCGTATTGACGAAAAAGCCAATCAATCCTTCGATTTCCTTTACATGTCGATTCGCTATGGGGCTTCCCACCAAAATATCGGTCTGTCCGGTATATCTGGATAAAAAGCCTTGGTAAGCGGCCATCAGGGTCATAAATAAGGTGGTATTCTCTTGCCGACTAAACGCTTTCAGCTTCTCAAGCAATTCGGATGTCAGCACCATCTTATGCATACTTCCAGCGTAGGTTTGAATGCTTGGTCTTGGTCGATCAATCGGCAATTGCAAGACAGGAAGCTCTCCAGACAACTCCGCTTTCCAATAGTCCAGTTGTCGGCCCATCACTTCATCCGTCAGCCATTCACGCTGCCATACCGCGAAATCAGCGTATTGAATCGGCAATTCTCTCAGCTCCGTACGTGTTCCACTTTCTACTTCCTCGTAAAAGGCCAACCATTCTTCCAATAAGATATCCTCAGACCAGCCATCCGTAATGACATGATGCATCGTGCACAGCAAAAGGAACTGATCCTCTTCGACGACGATTAACTTTGCTTGAATCAAGGGTCCCCGCTGTAGATCAAACCTTCTGTCTGCTTCCTGCATGATAATATCGTGAATTTGCTCTTCTTTTTCGGCGGCAGGTCGATCGCGTAGATCAGTCACTGGCAACGTTCGAGACACATGGGGTTCAATGACTTGGAAAGGTTGACCCCCTTCATTCGAAAACACAGTGCGCAAGATGTCATGGCGTTGAAGAAGCGCATTCCATCCCATTTCCAACGCCTGCGCATTCCACTGCCCTGTTAAGCGCCACATGTGAGGAACATTGTACGCCGTACTCTCCGGTTCTAATTGATGTAAAAACCATAGACGCTGCTGGGCATGCGATAACGGCAGCTTTTCAAGATGCGAGGCTTTCACAATAGCTGGTGTCCGTTCTTTTTTTCCATCCCGGCCAAGCTCCATCATTTTGGCATCTAGACTTGCGATGGTCGGGCATTCAAACAGGATGCGCAACGGGATCGACAGATGAAAGGCTTCCTGCAAGCGGGATATGACCTGCGTCGCAAGCAACGAGTGTCCACCCAAATCGAAAAAGGAATCGTGGATACTCAATCGTTCCGTTTCCGTTTTTAAAACTTCACGCCAAATCTCTGCGATCCGATTCTCTGTACCCGTACGTGGTGCGACAAATTCGTCCTTCATCGTGCGCATTTCTGGAAGCGGCAATGCTTGACGGTCCACCTTCCCGTTAGCTGTAAGTGGGAAAACGTCCATTTTCACAAAATAGGAAGGGACCATGAAAGATGGCAATTGTTCACTCGCATACCGTTTCCATTCATCGACATCCCCGTCTCCCGCGATATAAGCAATCAGACGTTTATCGTCCGCTCCATATTCATGTATAAGGACGACGGCGTCTCTTACGCTCTCATGATGACTGAGGACAGCTACAATCTCACCGAGCTCAATCCTGTTCCCTCTTATTTTCACTTGATTATCTTTTCGACCGATAAATTCGATTCCTCGCCCCGGCACATATTTCACCAGGTCGCCCGTCCTGTATAATCTCGCTTCAGAGTCTTGTTGAAAAGGATGCGGAATAAACTTCTCTTGGCTCATTTCCGTTCGGTTCCAGTATCCGAAAGCTAGTCCCTTGCCTCCCACATACAACTCCCCCACGAGACCGTCAGGAACTACCTTTAACATTTCGCTTAAGATATACACCTCCGTATCATTGATCGGTCGACCGATCGGAACGGAGTGCTGGATTTCGCTCTTATTTTTTATAGGATAATAGCAAGTAAATGTCGTGTTTTCTGTCGGGCCATACCCGTTAATCACCAATGTATCTGGTAACATATCCAAGGCACGTTGCGCATGCTTGGCAGACACGATGTCGCCGCCAGCCAACAATTGACGCACCCCTTTTAAATACTCGATCCGGTAATCGATCATTTGATGAAAAACGCCTGCGGTTAGCCATAACGTGCTGATTTCCTCGTCACGCAGCACTTGTCCCAACTCTTCAAGAGACAGGCCGTGAAATGGATAAATCACCAATTTCGCGCCATTGAGCAAGCTCCCCCATATTTCGAAGGTAGCTGCATCAAATGAGATCGACGCGAGTTGCAGCATGGTTTCTTCCGGTGTGAGTGATACATAAGAGGCATGCTTCGTAAGTCGGATCACCCCTCGATGAGGGATGAGTACCCCCTTCGGATTTCCTGTCGAACCGGACGTATACATCAAATAGGCAAGGCTTTCCGAAGTCGTACTCTCGCCTAGATTTGTATCTGATTCCTTGTTGATCTCACGAGCTTGCAGGTCGGGACAAACGATTTTCAATCCATCTGGCAGTCTGGACATCAAGCTTTCTTGTGTCAGTACAATCGAGATGCTTGCATCTTGCAGCATATAAAGCAAGCGTTGCTCAGGGTAAGCAGGGTCAAGCGGAACATAGGCACCGCCTGCCTTTAAAATAGCGACCATACTGATGATCATTTCAAACGAGCGATCCATGTACAAACCAACTCGGCTATCTGCGCCTACTCCGCACGATTTTAAATAATGCGCCAATTGATTCGCTCTGCTATTAAGCTCTCTATAGGACAGGCTCGTGCCTTTGTATGCTAATGCAGTGGCGTCAGGATGAAGCTCCACTTGTTCTTCAAATAATGTGGAGATGGAATCTTGCATAAAGACTGTAGCCCCATCATTTTTTCCAAAGTCACCACTAATATGATTCCATTCGAGTAAGAGTTTGTGACGTTCTTCCTCAGTCAACAATTCCAGCAAGGCAATCGGCACATCCGGTGTGTTTACAAGCTCTTGCAACCAATGCGCGAAGCGGGCTGTCATTTTTTCAATGGTGGATGGATCAAATAGATCCGTGTTGTAGATCATGTTCATCACGAGGCCGTCTTCGGACTCACCCATGGATAACTGAAGATCAAATTTCGCCACATTGATCTGAACCGGCATTTTTTCTAATTGCCCACTGGACGTGCGATAGACATCCGCTGTCATTTCCGCCCATGTGAACACCGTCTGAAATGCCGGGGAGTAGCTTGTATTGCGCTCCAGTTGCAGCATTTCTACGATTTTTTCAAACGGGACATCTTGGTATTCCTGTGCCTGTAGAGCTTTTTCTTTTACTTGGGCAAGTAATTGCTTGAACGTAGGATTGTCTTGGAGGTTCGCCCGGTAGACGAGCGTATTGACGAAAAAGCCAATCAATCCTTCGATTTCCTTTACATTACGGTTCGCTATCGGGCTGCCCACCAAAATATCGTTTTGCCCGGTATATCTGGATAAAAAGCCTTGGTATGCGGCCATCAGGGTCATAAATAGGGTGGTATTCTCTTGCCGACTGAACGCTTTCAGCTTCTCAAGCAATTCGGATGCCAGTACAATTTTATGCATATCTCCGGCATAGGTTTGAATGCTTGGTCTTGGTCGATCGATCGGCAATTGCAAGGCAGGTAGCTCCCCGGACAACTCCGCTTTCCAATAGTCGAGTTGTTGGCTCATCACTTCATCCGTCAGCCATTCGCGCTGCCATACCGAGAAATCAGCGTATTGAATCGACAATTCTGGTAGTTCCGCACGTGCCCCGCTCTCTGCTTCCTCATAAAAGGCCAGCCATTCTTCCAATAAGATATCTTCAGACCAACCATCCGTAATGACATGATGCATCGTGCACAGCAAAAGGAACTGATCCTCTTCGACGACGATTAATTTGACTTGAATCAAGGGTCCTCGCTGTAGATCAAATCTTGTGTCTGCTTCCTGTTTGATATAGTCGTGGATTTGCTCTTCTTTTTCTGAAGCAGGTCGATCGCGTAGATCGATCACTGGTAACGTTTGATACACATAGGGTTCAATGGCCTGGAAAGGTTGACCCCCTTCATTCGGAAACACAGTACGCAAGATGTCATGGCGTTGAAGGAGCGCATTCCATCCCGTTTCCAACGCACGCACATTCCACTGCCCTGTTAAGCGCCACATGTGAGGAACGTTGTAGGCCGTACTTTCCGGTTCCAATTGATGCAAAAACCATAGACGCTGCTGGGCATGCGATAACGGCAGCTTGTCTCGATGAGAGACTCTCGCAATAGCTGGTGTCCGTTCTCTTTTGCCATCCCGGCCAAGCTCCATGATTTTGGCATCTAGGCTTGCGATTGTCGGGCATTCAAACAAGATGCGCAACGGGATCGACAGATGAAAGGCATCCTGCAAGCGAGATATGACCTGCGTCGCAAGTAGCGAGTGTCCACCCAAATCAAAGAAGGAGTCATGGATGCTAAGACGCTCCACCTTTAAAATTTCATACCAAATCTCTGCGATCCGATTCTCTGTACCCGTACGTGGTGCGACAAATTCATCCCTCATCGTGCGCATTTCTGGCAACGGCAATGCTTGACGGTCTACCTTCCCGTTAGCTGTAAGCGGGAAAGCGTCCATTTTCACAAAATAGGAAGGGACCATGAAAGGCGGCAATTGTTCATTCGCATACCGCTTCGATTCATCGACATCCCCATCTCCCGTGATATAAGCAATCAGGCGTTTATCATCGGATCCATATTCATGTACAAGGACGACGGCTTCCCTTACGCTCTCATGCTGATTGAGAACAGCTACGATCTCACCGAGCTCGATACGGTTTCCTCTTATTTTTACTTGATTATCTTTTCGACCAATAAATTCGATTCCTCTGCCTGGCACATATTTCACCAGGTCGCCCGTCCTGTATAATCTCGCTTCAGGGTCTTGTTGAAATGGATGCGGAATAAATTTCTCTTGATTCAACTCCGGTCGATTCCAGTATCCGAAAGCGAGTCCCTTTCCCCCCACGTATAATTCGCCCACAAGACCAACAGGAACGAGCTTTTGCTTATCGTTTAGGATAAAGACCTCGGTATCATTGATCGGTCGGCCGATTGGAACGGAATGTTGAATCTCACTCTTCTCTTTTATGGGATAGTAACACGTAAATGTCGTATTCTCTGTCGGACCATACCCATTAATCACCAGTGTTTCTGGTAACATGTCTAAAGCTCGTTGCGCATGTTTGGCGGACACGATGTCGCCACCAGTCAACAATTGACGCACTCCTCTTAAGTCTTCGATCCGATAATCGATCATTTGATGAAAAATGCCTGCGGTTAGCCATAGCGTACTGATTTTTTCGTCACGCAGCACTTGTCCCAACTCGTCAAGAGAAAGGCCGTGAAATGGATAAATCACCAATCTCGCGCCATTGAGCAAGCTCCCCCATATCTCGAAGGTAGCCGCATCGAATGAGATCGACGCTAGTTGCAATATCGTTTCTTCCGGTGTGAGTGATACATAGGAGGCGTGCTTCGTAAGTCGGATCACCCCTCGGTGAGGGATGAGTACTCCTTTGGGATTTCCTGTCGAACCGGACGTATACATCAAATAGGCTAGACTTTCCGAAGTCGTACTCTCGCCTACATTCGCATCTGATTCCTTGTTGATCTTGCTAGCGTCCAGATCAGGACAAACGATTTTCATTCCGTCCGGCAGTCTGGACTTCAAGCTTTCTTGTGTCAGCACAATCGAAATGCTTGCATCTTGCAGCATATAAAGCAATCGTTGCTCAGGGTAGGCAGGGTCAAGCGGGACATAGGCCCCGCCTGCCTTTAAAATAGCGACCATACTGATGATCATTTCAAACGAGCGATCCATGTACAAGCCAACTCGGCTCTCTGCTCCAACCCCGCACGATTTTAAATAATGGGCCAATCGATTCGCTCTGCTGTTAAGCTCCTTGTAGGTAAGGCTTGCATCTTTGTATACCAATGCAATGGCATCAGGATGAAGTTCCACTTGTTCTTCCAATAATGCGGTAATGGAATCTTGCATACAGCACCTCCTAATGATTACTCCACATTTCCAGCAGTTGTTTTTCTTCCTCTTCTGAAATCAATCGCAAGCCTTCTATTGACTCCTCAGGATATGCCATCACTTGTTCGAGCCAATTCACAAAATGTCCGATCATTCGTTCTATGCTGGACGGATTAAATAGGTCTGTATTGTAGCCGAATGAAATCGTCAACGAGTGCTCTGAATGGACTTCTATTGAAATGGACAAATCAAATTTGGCAACCTTGATGGTGCTTTTCACTGGCTCAATTTTTCTATTTGGCCATTGCTTTACGTTTCTCAGGTGGGTTTGCATCGTAAAAATCGTTTGGAAAACAGGGGAGTAACTTGCATTTCGCTCTGGCTTGCGAGCCTCTACTATTTTTTCAAAGGGCACATCCTGATTTTCTTGCCCTCGCAACGTTTTTTCTTTGACTTGGGCGACCAATTCCCTGAAGCTTGGATTGTCTTCGACGTTCACTCTGTAGACCAGCGTGTTTACAAAGCACCCGATTAACCCTTCCATTTCTTTTCGAGTGCGATTCGCAACCGGGCTTCCTACTAAAATGTCTGTTTGTCCCGTATAGCGAGAGAGAAAGCTCTGATAGGCAGCCAGTAATGTCATGAACAAGGAAGCGCCCTCTTGCTTGCTGAAAGCTTTTAGTTTTTCTAATAATGAAGGGGCCAAATCGATATGCTGCATGTCTCCTGCATACGTTTGAATGGCTGGTCGTGGACGATCGAATGGCAACTGAAGCACCGTAAGATCATCTGCAAGTTCATTTTCCCAATACGCCACTTGCTCTTTCATCGTCTCATCTGATAGCCATTGTCTTTGCCAGACAGCAAAGTCCCCGTATTGAATGGATAACGGTGGCAGATCAGCAGGTGTTCCGCTGACTGCTGCTTCATAAAATGCCATCCACTCGTCCAACAAGATATCCTCTGACCAGCCATCGAATACAATATGATGTACAGTACAAAGCAGAACATACTCTGATTCATCCTGCTTAATCAGCTCGGCTTCAATCAACGGTCCTTGGCTCAAGTCAAATACGCGATCAGCACTCTGTTGAATATAATGCTGGACCTGCTTTTCACTTTCATCCGCGGAGAGACTACTTACATGTATGACAGGCAGTGATCTCGATTGATGCGGCTTAACGAGCTGTACAGGAACGCCATTTTGTTTTGCGAATACGGTACGAAGCATTTCATGACGTTCAACCAATTGATTAAATCCTGTTTCTAATGCGGCAACATCCCATGAACCGCTTAAGCGCCATACATAAGGAATGTTATAGACGTTGCTTCCTGGCTCCAGTTGGTCAAAAAACCACAACCGCTGCTGCGCAAAAGATAACGGAATGGGTTCCGTTCTATCCACTTGCAGGAGCGCAGGCAGTTGAACCATTTTTTCGCCTTGTCGCAATTCGGTTAGCCGCTTAGCCAACCCCTCAATGGTCGGGCAATCAAAGATCGCTCGGAGAGGTAGATGTTGACCAAACACTTCTCGTATGCGCGATACAACCTGTGTTGCCAACAGGGAATGCCCGCCCAATTCAAAGAACGAATCAAATACCCCTATTTGGTTTACTCTTAAAATTTCACTCCATATGAGTGCGAGCAATTCTTCCGTTGAGTTTCGCGGCGCTGTGTAGTGATGGCTTACTATGTGGATCTCAGGCAGTGGCAATGCTTTACGATCCAATTTGCCACTCGATGTGAGCGGCATTTCCCCCACCCGTACAAAATAAGAAGGAATCATATAAGGCGGTAACTGTTTCTGTAAATGGCTTTTTACTGTCTCTGCCTCTGATGCCCCACTGTAATAAGCAATTAATCGTTTATCTCCCGGCTCATATTCATGGGCAATGATTGCCACTTCTCCTACCCCTTGCTGCTTCCTCATAACCGCTTCGATTTCACCTAATTCAATCCGATAACCGCGAATTTTCACTTGATTATCCATACGGCCGATGTACTCAATATTGCCGTCTGGCATCCACCGAGCGTAGTCACCTGTCTTGTATAACCTTTCAGATGGATTGCCAAAAGGATTCGGGACAAAACGTTCAGCTGTTAACTCAGGCTTTCCGATATACCCTCGTGCAAGACCAATGCCCCCAATAACCAATTCGCCCATCACGCCTATTGGTTGCAGGTCCCCTTCCTTATTGAGGATGTAGGCTTGAATATTATCCATAGGCTTACCAATGGGGATTACCTTGCTATCGGTCTGGCAATCATAGTAGGTCACTTCAATGGTCGTTTCCGTAGGACCATACAGATTAATAAGAGTCGTATGATTCCTTTGCCCGATTAATCGATGAAAACGTTGAACCTGTTCCGCACTCAAAGCTTCCCCGGTTGTATAGACTCGCTGTAAAGTTTTGATTTCCTCTGCGCAATCCACGTTTTCCAAATGGTCTAAAAAGATGCTGAGCATCGATGGAACAAAATGAATATAAGTTATCTGATGCTGGGCAACCGTTTTGACAATAAGCTCCGGGTCTTTCTCTGCATGGGGAGCGAGGAAACATAATTTACTACCAGTGAAAAACCATAGGACTAATTCCGTTACGGAAACATCAAAACAATAGGGAGTCTTTTGCAAGATGGTGTCATCCTCGTTCATGGGGTAGCGATGGACCATCCAGTTCATCCGATTGACAACCGAGCAATGCTCGATCATGACTCCTTTTGGTGCCCCCGTCGAACCTGAGGTATAGATGACGTACGCCAAATTTTTCGAATGGGCAACGGACTCCAGATTCTCGCATTCTACATCCTGATCCGGCCTATTCTCTTCCAATAACAGGACGGGTCCATTGAAATCGATCGCTGTCTTGAATTTCTCTTGCATGACGACGACCTTCGTATCGCTATCCCGGAGAATATAGGACAGTCTATCTTTCGGAGCCACTGTGTCCATCGGCATATAGGCTCCACCCGCTTTTAGAATGGCAAGAATACCAATCATCATGTCGGGAGAACGCTCACTCAGTAATCCTACTAATGTATCCGGCTTCACTCCCTGATTTCGCAATTTGCTTGCCAGGAAGTTTGCCCTGTTGTTTATTTGCCTGTAGGTCCATTGTTCGTTGCCGAATACAACCGCCATTCGCTCTGGCGTCCGGGCAGCTTGCTCTTCGAATATTTGATGGAGCGTTTTCTGATCCTCAAACGCAACTTCCGTGTCATTCCACTCTTGGAGAATTTGGTTCTCTTCAGAAGCGGTCAGCATAGGCATGGAATGCAACGTCTGGTCACTGTGCGTAAGAACGCTTTTTAGCAATTCAATATAATGCGCAAACATGCGGCGCATCGTAGATTCCTCATACAAATCCGTATTGTATTCCCAGTCAAGGCTTATACTTCCGTATTCATCCTTTGTTAAAAGGGAAGAAGAGAGCTCCTCATGATTCGTCACTACTACGTTGATATCAAATTTGGCCGATCCGTTGCTAATGCCTTCGGTGAGTTGAATATTCAGATTGGATACAGGTAAATGCGTGACTTTTGCATCCTGGAAACTAAACATGACTTGGAATAGAGGGTTACGGCTTTGATCACGCTTCAGTTTTAAGGCATCGACTATTTGGTCAAAAGGAATCTCTTGATTTTCGTACGCTTCCAAGGCCGATCTCTTCACATCTTGCAATACATCCTGGAACGTCATATTGTCGGTAAATTGCGTACGGATCACAATATTGTTGACAAACATCCCGATCAATTCTTCCGTGTCTTTCCAGCGGCGATTCGCGATACCCGAACCTACAATAATGTCTTCTTGATTGGAATAACGATGGAGCAAGGTTTGAAACGCAGACATCATGACCATGAATAAGGTCGTATTTGTTTTCATGCAGTAATCACGCAATTGAAGATACAGTTCTTCCGGTATTAATTGGGTGAACATATTCCCGTGAAAGGTTTGATTTACTGGTCGTGGCCTGTCAGTGGGCAGTTCCAGAAGCCCATTGGCCCCTTGCAGTAGATTCTTCCAGTACGTTAACTGCTTGTTTTCCTTGCCGCGCTTAAACAGCTCATTCTGCCATACGCAATAGTCTGCGAATTGAATCGGCAACTCAGCCAGTGGAGATGGTTTCTTTTCAAGATAGGCACTGTATAGCGTAAACAGTTCTTTTAAAAATTTGCGGAATGACCATCCATCATGAATCAGATGATGCTCCACAAACAAAATGACAGACTCCAACTCAGAAATCTTATAAACAATCCATCGCGCCAATGGCAGCTGTGCGATATCAATCGGATTTTTGATCTCCATTTGAATGAGCCTTTGGACTTCGGCGGCACGATCACTCTCAGGTAAGTGCGAAACATCTATAACAGGCAATTCCACATCGAATGGTTCATAGATCACCTGATAGGGTTGTCCATTTTTCTCATGAAAAACCGTTCGGAATATTTCATGTCTGCGAACAATCTCTGTAAAACACTTATTGAGTATGGGGAGATCCAGCATCCCGCGCACTTTCATTGTGGCTTGAAAAATATAAGCCAAATTATTCGCGCTTAACTGTTCTAAAAACCACACTCTTTCTTGCGAATAAGAAAGCGGCAATTCTCGATCTCGTGATACCCTCTTGATGGCAGGTAACGCATCCACTGCATCTACCTCATCTGCAGCAGTTACGATCGGCACGATGCTCCGAATCGTCGGATGGGTAAACAGAGCAGACAACGGAATCTCTTTCTTGAAAAGAGCACGGATTCTGGCAATAACCTGAGTCCCCAACAGCGAATGTCCGCCTAATTCAAAGAAATTATCCTCGACTCCAATCTCATCGTATCCGAACAAATCCTTCCAAATGTCCAGGAGCTTCGTTTCCCATTCTGTTTCCGGTTTTACATATTCCGTCGAAACATGCGGACGACTATTACCTACCTCTGGCAGTGACTTCAGGTCAATTTTTCCACTGGGAGTAAGCGGGAAAACATCCATTTTCACAAAATACGCTGGAACCATGAACTCTGGAAGCTGAGCCTTCAGATAATCACGCCATTCTGTTACCGTTCCAGACCCTATCACATAAGCGATCAGCTTGTTATTTTCATAGGCGTCTTTTTTCGCGACAATGATTGCTTGCTCAACAGTCGAATGATTGCCTAAAGTGACTTCAATTTCCTCCAGCTCAATTCTGTACCCTCTCACTTTTACCTGGTTGTCATTGCGCCCGATATACTCCAAGTTTCCGTCGGCCAAGTACCGAACCAAATCTCCCGTTCGATACAAACGCGAGTCTGATTCTGGACAATACGGGTTGGAAATAAATCGTTCCTCTGTCAATTCAGGACGGTTCAAGTAACCTCTTGCTACGCCTGATCCGCCGACATACAGTTCTCCGGCAACTCCGACAGGTTGCATTTGCAAATGCTCGTTCAACACGTATAACTGTGTATTGGCATTCGGTTTTCCAATGGGTATTTGCGCGTGTTTTTCATCTGGATGGCATTTGAAGCTGGCAACCTCGACTGTCGTCTCTGTCGGCCCATATGTGTTGTATAAGGTTGTACCATGAGGAATGGTCAACAGATCGGTACATTTCGTAACAACATGAGGCGGAAGTACTTCCCCTCCAACTGTGACGTATTTCAAGGAGGATAATGCAAAAGAAGAACCCAGATTTTCTATATAATCCAATACAGCTTTCAACATAGATGGCACAAACTCGAGATGGGTAATTTTATGCATCTCGACTGCTTTCACAAGCAAGGCAGGGTCTTTCTCATCGCTGTTCGGGAGGATGTACAAGCTAGCTCCTTTCAACATCCACCAAAAGAGCTCCCAAACAGAAGCATCAAAGGAAACAGACGTTTTTTGTAAAAGCCTGTCCGTTTGTAAAAGCGGACTGCGCCTCTCCAGCGTTTGAAGAAAATTCATAACGGAATGGTGCTCAATCATTACCCCTTTCGGATTTCCTGTCGAGCCGGAGGTATAGATGACATAAGCAAGATTGTGGCCGTTTACTTCCATTGCAGGGGGCTCCGTGCTTTCATTCGGCAAAATTTCACAATAATCCGACAATTTTACCACTTTTATTCCGTCAGGCACTTTCGTCGCGGACGCTTCATCCGCAATCACTACTTGTAAAGCAGCATCTTCCATAATATAGTGGAGTCTTTGAACGGGATAAGCAGGATCGATCGGTACATAAGCGCCTCCTGCTTTCAACACACCTAATATGCTCACGATCATTTCCATGGAACGCTCTTGGCATATTCCCACCAGCACTTCACTCGTTACACCAATCTTTCGGAGGTAATTCGCCAATTGATTTGAGCGGATATCCAATTCCCGATAGGTCATCTTCTCTTGCTTATAAACGAGCGCAATGGCATCGGGATTCCGATTGGCTTGGAAATCAAAGGCATTCAAGATTGTGTCAGGAACATTCGTGGGTTCATCATTCCTGCACCACTCGTCTACCAGTTCTCTCTCCTGGTTTTTGGTTATTAGTCTCAATAAATCAATAGGAGTTTCGACATCCGTGATTACTTGTTCGATCCAGTTACAAAAGTTCTCGATCATTCGTCGTATCGTCTGTTGTGTAAATAGGAAGGAATTATATGTAAATGTGATGCGCATTCCCTCAGCTTCTTCGACATCAACACGCAGCTCTACCTTTGCTATTTGGGAATCGACAAAAAGTTTGATATCCCCATCCCCAGCTTTTCCTACTCTTAAAAAGGTATGAAATAATTTCGTAGTTTCGGAGTTGCTGGTAAGCTTCTCCTCCATCCTATTCTCTTTGACCTCGTTCAACAGCTGCTTAAAATTCGTCGTTCCACCCATAATCACTCGACTTGCAAAAAAGGCAGAGCTATCACTCGCTATCGCACCAATCCGAATGTCGTTTTGCCCCGTATATCTGTAAAGATAGCTATGGTATGCAGCCAAGAATAGCGTAAACATGTCGGTCTCTTCTTGCATGCAAAGTAATCTTGCTTTCTCCCCCACTGGTTTTGACAGATCAATCGATTGCCACTCTTCTTCATAGCGAACATTTTTTTGTCTGGGGATATCAAACGGAAGCTGTAGCAATGGAGCCTCTCCTGCCAATTCTGAAAGCCAATGACTCACTTGATCTTCCATGGTCATGGTTATCCTCCCTTTTTGAGCTTGATAATGAAGGGGGAACCCTCTAAAATTATGAAGTTCCTCACCCGCTCTGCTTGATCAGACTTTTAAAATGGATAGTAGTCGGTAAGCCTCCCCCTCCTTTACAAAGTAGGCGTTGACTCATCGAATCGTCCACGATAAAGACTGGACACCCGATTAGTTAAGGTGAAGCAAATAGAAAAAGGGAAAAACATAGGAATAGTTGACCAAACAAACATGTTGTTTTCAAATATTATCGTGCATGTTCAAAGCGGCTACAAACGAGATGTGAAAGGGAAGGTAACTGAATCGAATTGCTATGAATTCGTGAAAAAAGTGGAGTAGTGTTTGAATACAGTTGAGTATGAAACACCTATGCAGGGAAGCCTTGCAATTGAATGGTGAATTGTTCTTTCGAATCGTGGAAAGGCAGCTTCAGATTCTACTAGGAAAAGGGGAATTTTTAGAACAATTACCTATTAAAAGTATAAAATGTAATAGATTACCATTTAAGGTCATTATATCATATCTGAATTTTATGTCAAATATTAGCCTAGACATTGGTTCATCATCAAACAAAAATAGACATGTTTACCTTCTCGGGTAGGCTGGTGTAGAAATTGATCGATACCTGAGAAGGTTGAACATGTCTATTTTTCTTTGTAGAAATTTGCTTACTCGATACGTTCAATCATTACCCTTGAAAAAGGGTATACCCTCCTACTACTATCGAGACTGCAAATAAAATACCGAAGTACCACTTCGTAAACCGAAGACTGAACCACGAGCCTTCCCACCATAAAATTCCAAAGAAAATAGCCCCAACCATCATGCTAGTGACAAAAGCAATGAATGCGTTTTCCATATTTCTTCACCTTTGAAAACAGAATGGAAAAGAGGCTGCCCTCCACAGTAGATCGAACAGCCCCTTTTCATTTACCAGACCGTAATGTTAATCGTAATGGTCTCGCCGCCGTATTCCACTGTAATCGTTGTTTTACCAGATTCCAGTGCGGTCACGACACCATTTTCTACAGTCACAATCTCAGGATCTTCCACTGTCCATTCGGCATCCTTGGTGACGATCTCCTCGTACCTATTTTTATAGACCGCATACAGGACGATCTCTCCAGTATTGTCTGCCTTCAAGCGCAGCGAAGAGCGCGATACTCGCAAATCTTTTACTTTCTTTTCCTCTACTACGAGCACACGATTGGTTACCTTTTTACCGCCATATTTCGCAGTAATGACAGCCTTCCCTTCAGCCAGCGCTGTCACTTTTCCCTCTTTTGTTACTTCGATGACCTCTTCGTTGCTTGAGGACCAAGTTGCTTTTTCTGTCACCTCTTCGGTGTTCTTGTCACTGAAGACGGCTGTCAACGTTAGCTGCTTCTCCTCATCGATCTCCAGCACCAAATCCTTGAGGGAAGTCGTCAATGAACGAATGGTTTTCTTAGAAACCGTCACCGGAATCTCCAGTTCCTCGCCCATATAGCGAACGGTAACGATGTCTTCTCCCTCTTCTTTTCCTGCCGTAATGCGGCCCTGCTTGACGGTAACCAACCCGTTTTCCGTGTCGTATTCAACATTTTTGTCTCGCGTGATGTCTTTGCGTTTTTTGCCTTCTACTTTATAAAGGCGTAAGGTCGTGGTTCCCTTTGGCTTCATCCAGAAGGACGGTTCGTTTGTTTCCAACTGGAAGGTTGCTATTTCCTTAACGGTTACTTCCACCGAATCGGTTTTGTTCCCATCCTCGGTCGTCACTGTAATCGTCGCGGTCCCAGGAGCTACAGCCGTGATCTTGCCTTCCTTATCTACATCGACGATCTCAGAGTCGCTGCTTTTCCACTTGACTCGTTTGTTGGTGGCATTCGCTGGTTTTACAGTGGCTCTAAGGCTTTCTGTAGCGCCAACACGCAGCGTTAACTCCTCTTCCTCCAACTCTACTCCGGTGACCGACTCTCCTATTTCCTTAACGGTTACTTCCACCGAATCGGTTTTGTTCCCATCCTCGGTCGTCACTGTAATCGTCGCGGTCCCAGAAGCTACAGCCGTGATCTTGCCTTCCTTATCTACCTCGACGATCTCAGAGTCGCTGCTTTCCCACTTGACTCGTTTGTTGGTGGCGTTCGTTGGTTTTACAGTAGCACGAAGGCTTTCTGTATCGCCAACACGCAGCGTTAACTCCTCTTCCTCCAACTCAACTCCGGTGACAGGCTCTCCCGTTGGCGGATTCGACACATATAGCTCAATGGAATCATCCAGTTCGACGGTGTTTCCTGCCTGGTCGCGAAGCTGGATCAGAACTTTTTTCGTGCCATTGCCATACGTCAAGTTCCACGGCACTGTTCCCGTCACTTTTTCCCAGCTGCTCCACTTGCCTTGGTCATTGGAGATGCGCATGTCGACATCTCCCAAATTGTCCGTAGCAGTAACATGCAGTCTCACGCTGGTGGAGCTAGTTAGACGATCATCATTGTTGATGACGAACGTTCCCGTTGGTGCTGTCTTATCCAAGGTAAACGTGATCTTGGTTTCGTTTCCGGAAGAATCTACGACCCGCAGTTCATGCTTGCCTTCACTTGTTACCTGGTCGCCACTTGCGAACGGAGCACTATTCAATGTCGCGGTTCCTTCATTGAAGGTGATGGTCACGTCATCTTTGTAAATGCCTTTGTCCTCGACTCCTGTAACAACTGGCGCATCTGCATCCAGCTCGATCGTATCGGAAACGGTTGTGATGTGCCCTGCCTTGTCCGTAATCTGCATTTCGACAGTCTTGGTTCCATCACCGGACTTCAATTGCCATGCTTTGGTCGCAGTTACTGCCTCCCAATCGCTCCAGTCGTTGTCACCATTGGCGAAGCGGATTTGCACATCGCTCGTACTGTCATTCGCTGTTATGGCGAGCGTAACATCACGAGACTTGGTATAGTTGTCTCCGTTATTAATCGTGATAGATCCAGTTGGCGCCACCACATCTAGCTCAATCGTATCGCTTAGCTTTGTGACGTTCCCCGCTTTGTCCCGCAGCTTGACATAAACCGTTTTGGTGCCGTTTGTACTGCCATTAGCCAGCTTCCATGCTTTTGACTCTGCGAAACGCTCCCACGTACCCGAATTGTCATCCGCGTTTGAGACCAGCATTTCGATATCGTCTGTATTCCCTGGGGAAGTAAGGTGTAGCGTCACATCTTCTGTTTTCGCAAATTCGGCTCCGTTATCGATGCTGAGCGTTCCTGTCGGTGGTGTTTTATCCAGCGTGAAACGAATCGTCGTGCGATTTTGTGCCTCATCTGTGACGACCAACTCATACGATCCTTCCACAGTGACGACAGAACCGCTCGTAAACGGACTGCCATTCAGTAATGCCGTTCCCTCGTTGAAGGAAATCGTTACGTCGCTCGCATAGACACCATTCTGGGCGACTCCTGTGACGACTGGTCCAGCTGAATCCAGCGTGATTTGCTTTTGAAGGGCCAATTGGTTTCCGGCTGGATCTCTCAGCTCGACATAGACCGTTTTGGCTCCATCAACACCGCTCAGCTCCCATAGAACGTCGCCTTTTGATGGTGCCGTTTTCCAATCGCTCCACGTCAGGTTGTCATTGGACAAGCGCAATTCCACACCATGAGCATCAGCCGACTCCACACTCAACGTAACCTTGCTCGAGTTGGTATACAACTGGCCTTGATTGATTTCGAAGGCACCCGTAGGGTTGGTCATATCGAGCGTGATCTCATCGGTAAAGCTGGCAATATTCCCTGCTTTGTCCTTTACTTCCATGTAAACCGACTTGGTTCCGTCCCCAGTCGGCAAGGTCCACGCCTTTGTCGTGGTCAGCGTTTCCCAGGAAGTCCAATTGGCTGGATCACTCGTATCATGGGAAAAGCGCATCTGTAGTTCATTACTGAAATCGGTAACGGCAATTTGTAATGTAGTTGCCAGTGTATGGGTATAATTGGCGTCACCATTGATCTTGAGACTGCCTGACGGCTTCGTTTGATCGATGGAAAATGGAAGGATAGTCGTATTGCCCGCTTCATCTGTGACAATCAGCGTATAGGCTCCATCCTCATTGACGATTTCTCCGTCAGCTATCGGCTTTCCGTTCAAGGTCGCCTTTCCTTCGTTGAAGCTGATCGTAACACTCTGATTGTACAGCTTGTTGTTCTCTACCCCTGTGACAACAGGTGCAACCGTGTCGAGTGTAATCGATGCCTGTAAATCATGGGTGTTGCCCGCTTCGTCGATCAACTGTACATAGACCGTTTTCTGTCCATCCCCAGTTGTTAGCTTCCAAGCCTTGGTGGTCGCAACATCCTCTGGAGCACTCCAGCTGGTGTTATCGTTGGACAGCTTCATTTTTACCTTGCTGGTAGCGTCCGTGCCATCAATTTGCAAAGTAACATCCTGGTTATTCGTATGGGTGGCTCCGTTATTGATCGCAAGAGTTCCAGTAGGTGCGGTTTTATCCAAGGTAAAGGTTACCGCCGTCGTATTCCCCGCTGTATCCGTCACGACCAACGTGTACTTGCCCTCCACACTCACCTTTGTCCCGCTGGCAAAAGGAGCACCATTCAATGTTGCTGTGCCATCGTCGAAGACAGGGGTGACATCCGCCGTGTAGAAGCTGTCATTCGCAACCCCCGTCACAATAGGCGGCGTTTTGTCTAACACGATGGTATCGGATGTCGTAAACAGATTCCCTACACCATCACGGAACTTCGCGTAGACTGTTTTTTGTCCGTCTCCACTAGCCAAGTTCCATTCCAGCTTGTTATTGGCTGGGATTGGCAGCCAACTACCTGTAAAGTTGTTATCATTCGATAACATCAGTTCTACCGGGCCGTTCACATCGCTTCCCAGAATGGTAAGCTCTACCTTTTCCGATGAAGTGGCTACGTTCCCGTTATTGATCTCGATAGTTCCTACCGGAGGTGTCGTATCCAGCACAATACTATCCTGCGCTTGCAAGACAGTTCCTGTTCCGTCACGCAGCTCCATGAAGACCGATTTGGTCCCTTCTCCTGTTGTGAGAGTCCACGTCACAGGTGTCACAAACGACTTCCATTCGCTCCAAGGACCACCTTCCACGTTCGTCAAACGGTACTCTGGCTTGGCCGCGTCAGGGTCATCATGGGTCATAGTAAGCGTCACATTTGCTGAATTCGTAATCGCAGCACCGCCATTGATGGTAACCGTCGCTGTCGTAGGTGGTTCATTTACATCTGTCACCTGGATGGTCATCATCTTGGTAAAGAAATTGCCAGCCGAGTCTGTTGCGGTTATCGGTACGTAGTAAGTCGACTTCGTTTCAAAATCAAATTTTTCCGTTACCTTCAGTTGATTTCCCTCAACAGTAAATGGCACCGAATTGTTTAGAATGCTGAACGTAACGGTATCTCCTTGATCAGGATCTACTGCCGACAGCGTACCAACTACCGCTCCTATTTGATTGTTTTCAGGAATCGAATTGGACGATAAGAGGATATCGGTTGGTGGAGTGTTAGCAGCATAAGTGATTTCCAGCTGAGAAGCGTAGCTACTATTTCTTTTGTCGTAGAAAACGATTTGAGGCTGATACAAAAGTGGTGCTGGCGGCGCTGTTTGTCGTCCTCTTAAAACAAAGGTAGCTTTTTTGTCTGGAATCTGGCTCTTAACAAAGCTGGTTACATCAAACGATTTCCACCCTGTGAAATTATCGGGAAGCATCTCATTTGTTATGATTCTTTCACTATGCATAGGTATCGTCAACGTAGAATCATCGTTCCAGCTGTCATCAGACGAGCCCCATAGATCAATAAAGGGCTTATCTCCACCTGTTGATTCTACCTTATGCACATAAATTTTCAGGTTGGCGGACTCAATTTTCTTCTCACTTTTCACGCCGCTCAGGTCAAAACGCAGGGCAGCATTCGCAGCCCCATAGTCCCCGCCAGAGTCTCGCGCATAGCCAACGATCAACGCGTTCTGAATCAATTCATATTGCATTCCCTCTGGATAGGCACCAGACGCATCCACGAACTTGTCCGCCTCTACTCGAATCACATCTGTAAGATTAGCTGCGTTCACTTTTTCTTGAATAAACACAGGTTGGACAATTGCAAACAGCAAAGTAAATACCAATAAACGAGCAATCATTCTTTTCATCAATAACACTGTCCTCCTTCCTTCTTCATTTGAACTCCCCCTACTGTCGACACACTCCCCTAGCAAAACATCTAGGTGAAACAAAAATATGGTAACAACAGTCTATTGCAAAAAATACTAACTAAAGTTATGTCTTTTCGTGATTATTTTCTTCCCAATAAAAAGCCCCACCGTAAACATGTGCCAAACAAAATAAAAAGAACCCCAAAAATGAGGTTCCAATTGATCGGGCGCTATTTAAGGGTTAGCTCCTTCTCCCATGTCTTTTCATTGCCTTGCTCATTTTGAAAGACCAAAATCAATTTCCCCTTTTCCCCCTTCAACTCATCCTTGTAAAAGAAACCAGTGAACTGTCCATTGCCACTGATGTAAAATCCATTCCCACCAGGGATACCTTCTGTGTCGTTTTTGATCGCTTGCTCTATCGTGCTTACGATGTCAGTTTTCTCAGACTTCCACTGCATGCTAGCTAACGAATAGCCGGCAGGTACCTGTTCGATAAAGAAATCGAAGCTATTCCCATCGATGGGTTTCGGTTCTTGGTCGACCACGACGAGAATTTCTTTTTCCTGCTGTTCTGCGGCCATGTCTTGTGCAACGTTCTCCGGTTGTTTCTCCTTGTTTTCTTTGTTTTCCTGAGGAACTTGCGGCGGCACTTGACCAGTCGATTCTGGAGGAAGCGGTGCGCCACAAGCACTCGTAACGAGTGATAGGACCAATACAGCCAGTAAGCTTTTCATTTTATTCTTTTTCAGATTCATTGTCATTTCCACCTTTGTTTTCATTTTCAACCAACGTGAAGGTAAAAGCGACTCCATTCACGGTATTTTCCGCACCATAATCACTGCCATGCAGATCGAGGATATGTTTACAGATCGCCAATCCGAGACCCGTGCCGCCAGATTTCCGCCAGCGAGAGCTATCTACTCGATAAAATTGCTCCCATATCCGCGTGAGTTGATCGTCTGGGATGTGCGCTCCTTCATTTTCGATTCGAAACCGGATGCACTCCCGCTCGCGGGCCCCCGTAATCCGAATCTCACTTGATGGATTGGCGTGCCGGACTGCATTGCCGAGCAAATTCACGATCACTTGCTCGATACGTCTTGGATCTGCCCATACGTTGTTCTCTTCAGGTAAGGCGAGACATAGTCGTACCTGCTTGTTTGCCAGCTGTAGTTGGAAGGAAGCGGCTACACGATCTATTACTTCCGATACGGGAAACGATTGTCTACGAAGCAAAATGGCTTTGGCTTCGAATTTGGACAACTCCAGCATATCCATAATGAGCTCGTTCATCTTGTCGACTTCGCTTAAAATGACGTCCATGTATCGCTCCCGCTTTTCATGTGCGACATCATCTTTTAACCCTTCCGCAAAGCCCTTCACAATGCCAAGCGGGGTCTTGAGTTCATGAGAGATGTTTGCAATCAATTCTTTGCGAAGCTGCTCCATTTTTTCCTTATGCTCTAGATCCTCGCGAAGAGTGACGTTGGCATTCGTCAGGTCTTTTAATGTCTGATCCAGCTTGCCAGCTAACGTATTCAGATGGCGAGAGAGCTCACCGAATTCATCCTGAGAATGAATCGAAGCATGTTCTGTGAAGTCCAGATTAGCCATACGTGAAGCGGAATGATTCAGCGTAACTAATGGTTTCGTGATCATCTTCGAAAAGACAAAGGACAGCAGCAATAAGATGACGAGGATGACTGGCGTCGCGTATAGGGAATAGCTGGTCAGCATACTTACCGCATCGCTCACTGGTTGCAACGTCGTCACCGCCAGTATGAAACTCGCCCCGCCCTGATAGGAGAACCGATGAATCACGATGGCATAGTTTACACCACTCCACGGATCAGTCCACTTCCGCTGGATGAATGATCCGCTTTTCATCTGTGTAATCTCGTCGTATTGCTGCTCCAGCCATGGTCCGATTTGATCCGCTACGAGAGAATCCTGATAAAAAGGATTATGTGCCCGCTGCTGACTAGGCAGCATGAGTTCAGAAATAACAGCCGTGACCCGGGTTAGTCCATTCTCGGACACATTTGTGGATGGACTTTGCCCTGCAATCCGTATCGGCTTCATGATCGTATCGTTCTCATCCATATAGATTCCGTCGATGGTAATCGTATCTCCAACACGGAGTCCTTCAGGGAGATCGGTGCTTTGCATTTCTTTTAGCGGTAAGGTAATCACTTGATTTTTATTTGCTACTTTTATTTCTAGAAAATAGGGGGCGAGATTCAATTGCCTGAGCTGCTCATCTACGATCCCGATGCTGGCATCTGTGCGATTCATCAATGTACCCACCAGCTTATCCAGCTTGTGCTTGTCGGGAGGGAGTTTGGCGTACTCATCTGGAAAAGATGCCATTGCTTGTGAGAGCTCGCTTACTTTCGCATTTAAATAAAAGCGCTCAAAGAAAAACTTTTCCCCTATCAAAATCAAAGCGTAGAGCAAAAAGACAAAAACAAAAGTGGCGGCAAATAATTTTGTCACAACGTTTAGTCGAAGGCGTTTCATCGTTTTGCCTCAAACTTATATCCAAAACGGATCATCGTCTGAATCAGATGCTGCTCTGTATCCAGCTTGGCACGCAGTTTTTTCACGTGGGTATCAACGGTGCGATGGTCGCCAAAGTAGTCCATCCCCCAAACCCCATTCAAAATGCTATCTCGGGACAAGACCGTCCCTTCATGCTTAATGAAGAACAGAAGCAGCTCATACTCTTTTGGTGTCAATGAAATCGGGACGCCTGCAATCGTAACGGTGTGAGCTCGTTTGTTTACCGTCAATGCTCCAAACTGAGCGATATCATCTCCCCGCCCGATGCTCCCCTCTGCCCTTTTCATCAGAGCTTTGGCACGGGCCACTAATACTTTTGGGCTAAACGGTTTGGTGACGTATTCGTCCGCGCCAAGCTCGAAACCCATCAACTGGTCATCGTCGTCTACTCTTGCTGTAATGATCATGATGGGAATGTCGGATTGTTGGCGGATTTTTCTGCACACCGACCAGCCATCCATCTCGGGCATCATAATATCTAGCACAACTAAATCGACAGGGTGCAGAGCGAAAAGTTCCATCGCCATTTTACCGTGCTGCGCTTCGTACACTTCCCAAGCTTCTTTTTTAAAATAATCCGATACAAATTCACGTATGAGCTCGTCGTCCTCTACGAGTAACACTTTCCGTTTCATTTCCGCACTCCTTACTCGTGGTTGTGCATTTACTGCATAGATTACCAGTTTATTGTGAAACTTACGAATCCATATCTCACCGCCACCATTCCGATGACCGCCAACCTTGGTTTTACAAGATGAGTATAGATGGCTGATGTGACCGTTGTGTGTACATGAGATGGATTTGTAAAGAAAACAAACACCCGAAAATGGCTGAGGCCACTGAAAGAGTGGACTTTTTCAGTGGCCTCCGTATAGGCGGGGTGATTCTAATGGTCGATCTCACTTTCTCTTAATCTGACGATGGCTTGTGCCCGATTTTTCACCTGGAGCTTGCTAAAAACTTGATGCACATGCCCTTTTACCGTCCCCAGTGTGAGATGCAGCTTGTCCGCAATCTCCGAGTTGGATAACCCTTCACCGATCAGTGCCAGTACTTCCGACTCTCTTTCCGTCAATTTTTCCAATGCAGGGGATACCCGGATTTGAATATCAAGCGTAGGGAATTCCTTCTCTACACTTTTGAGCAGCATCGAAAGATAAGCCATCTCTTGCTTGGATACGTTTTTGCTTTTATAGAGCGAATAGAGCATTTTGGCAACGCCAGGGCCTTCATCCAAAAAAGTGCGTACATAGCCTTCTGGCGCGGCTAACGTTACCGCCATGCGCATACACGCCGTCGCTTCATGATGCTGTTTTTGGACCATGTAAGCTTGGCTGAGCAGAAGAAAGGCTTCAATCCTACTCCCGAGCCGATCCTTTATTTCCGCTTCGTGCTTTAAGCTGGTTAGTAGCATGATGGCTGCACTGTCGTTTTTTAAATAGATGTATACCCGGGCCAACGTCATTCGCTCAAATTCATGTCGGGAAGCGACAATATCGACATTCATTTTCCTGTAGGGCTCAGCCCATTTTTCTATTTCTTCCCGTCGATTTTCTTCGATCCATAATCGGACGCGGAATGTTTCTACAAAAGACATCCAATGGGGAGGCGCATCGTGCTGGCGGCATAGCAATGTGATTTCCTCCATGGCCAGCCACATCTCTTCGTGACGACGCTCTGCTTTTCTCCATCGGGCCAAAGTCAGATACACGGGGACCAATACGCCAAAATTCAAGGAGATGGTGCCTAACTGGATTGCTCGCGGTACGAAATATTTTAACTGCTCAAAATCATTTTTCTCATAATAGAGCTCAGCCATCACGATGGAACCGTAGGCTAATATGCCAAGACCACTGTGCTTCCAGATCGCCCGCAGTTTTGGATAGTATTCATTCACGTTGGACAAATACCCGCTCAAGGCCACACGACTACGCAGCACGTACGGCTCATCTGAATTCAGCTCTATGCCGACGATGAAGTAGCGGCTGAATTTTGGCTTCATTTGAACTGATTCTTCCATATATTTGAGGGAAAGATCTACACTTCCCCGCATCACTTCGATATATCCCCGAAGCACACATATTTCTACTCGACAGTCGTCAAAGCTCCCATGGTTGGTCCGTGTTGCTTCGTCAGCCAATTGAAGGAGGATTTCCGCCTGATCAATTTCGTTGGATACAGCATGCAGCCAAGCAAAAGCAATGCACAGCTCAGGGTTGCATTCCAACCAGGACTTCTCAAAGTATTTCATCCATCTGCGCAATGTTATATTTTCGTACTGTTTCAACATCCACGGCGCATGTGCAACGATCAAACGGCTCGCTCGGGTCCAATCTTTTCCGAGAAACGCATGCTCAGTCGCCTCCATGATCCACCCGTGACTTTCAAACCAACAGCTTGCAGAGATATGTAGGGCAGGAAGCAATTCGTTATAGGTTTTTCTTACATGGGAAAGCAGAAGTTCTGCGAACAAATGGTGATAACGATACCACTCATTTACGCCATCCAGTGCGATGACAAATGAATTCGTTCTCTCCAGCATGCGAAGGATGTCGTGAGCATCCGGCTCTCCCGTAACGGCTGCGCATAGATCGCCTGTCAGACGCGGCAGTATGGACGTTTTCAACAAAAACTTCTGCACCTTTTCTGGAAGTCGTTTCAATACTTCTTCCGACAAATATTCCCCGACATACTTGTCATTACCGGAAAATTGATGAATGACCTTAGACGCTTCGGGCTTTCCTTGCATGGACAAGGCTGCTAACTGCAAACCGGCCACCCATCCCTCCGTTCGTTTGCTTAGCATGCCAATATCTTGTTCCGACAGACTCAGACCCAGCTGCTCATGGAATAAGCGCCGACACTCCTCCTCATTGAACCGTAGAGTGTCAGAGCCCAGTTGCTTCAACTGTTTCCGAACGCGTAGACGGTGTAGGGCAAAAGGAGGTTCCTCCCGCGTAATTAGAACGACATGCATATATAAGGAAGCATGCTGGATCAGTGTCTGCAGTCCTTCATGAATGGAAGGCTCCTTAATGAGATGGTAATCGTCCAATACCAGATAAAAATCACGTTCAAATCCCGCAATTTCTTCGAGTAACACGGACATCAACTGCTCAGCAGAAGCCGTGTACTGTGGGTGAAGTACCGAGGAGGCTTCTTTGCCCAAGCCTTCCTGTGCCCTATCAATCGCCCTAGCAAAATATCGCCAAAAGCGCACGGGATCATTATCGGATTCATCCAGGGAGATCCAACCGGTCGGTTTGCCTGAATTTTGCGTCCATTGACTGACTGCTGTCGTTTTACCGAAACCGGCTGGCGCGCACACGAGAATCAATCTTGCAGCGCCCGCGTCATCGATTTCTTTCAATATTTGATGCCGAAGTAACAAGTCCGAACCATACTTCGGAACATGAAGCTTGGTTGCGATAAGTGGACTGTACGTTAATAAATCCATACGCATCTCCTGCCTAGAAGTAAAATGACATTCATGAAGGAAACATGGAAAGTAGCCTTACTATCGATGACCTGAAGCGCAATGAGGTTGGCTAACGGGGAAAAAGAGTCTATATAAAGATAGGAAATATTGCTCAGATTAAAGATACAGCAAAGTGATCTCTGAGTGGATATTTTTTTTATGAACGTTGCTTCCAAACAGAGAAAAACCCGACCGTTACAAATGTCGGGTTTACCTTGAGTCATCGAAGCATTCTGTTGATTCGTCTGGCTTCTATCGCGACTTTTTTACTGTACAGCCTTTTATCCTGCTTGAGTTGCAGCACCTTGGCACACTGATGCGCCTTTTTCAAAACATTACTGCTGTAGTTGTTAGTCGACTTCAACATCTGGTCGGCCCAGCGGTACGCTTCTCTAGCCAAAGACTCGTCGCTATCCTTTGCCATCAAGCTGATATCCAACAAGGTCTCGCTCAAGCTTCTGCCCAAACCGGCACTCCTCCAGGAAGAAAAGAGCTTGAGCTCTGGTTCGCACTGCTTAACGCTGGCAAAAGCCTGGACCCAGTCCTGCTTGAGCAAATGGATTTCGGCCATTTTTAACCAAAGAAATACTTTGTCAAACGAATCTTCTTGTTCCGGAAGATCCTGTGTGAGATAGTGAAGTGCCTTGTCGTACTCTTCCAATTGTTTTGCCTGATGATACAGCAGAGAATAATTCTTTTTGTCAGAGCCCAGCTGCTCTTCTAGCTTCCCCAGTAATTCTCTGGCTTCTGCACTATTACCGAAATCGCTTGCTCTGTCCATTAACGTAATCAAGGACTCATCCTCGAGATTGGCAGGGTAATTCCTTGCCTTGGATTGAAACCATCGTTCCATATGTTCAGCCGTATACATCGTTTCCAGCTCCTCTTTCTTATTCTGAAAGAAAGAGCTGATTCGGTACAGATCGTTCTCTTCGATATACGTGATCGCCTCTTCAATCCCCGCCGAAATGATATACTCGGTGTCAAAGCCATAGTAGGTATCGAAATTACTTAATTTTGCCTGCTCAAACAGTGGGATATGGTTCACATCCTGACACTTCGCCAACAAATAAGCCACAATGTCCATGGATTCATGTAATCCCTGATACGGATGGAATTTATGCATCTCAATCTCTTGGCTCATCAAATAGTGCAGGAACTCTTTGTCTGCTTCTGTCACAGTCTGATCGTATTGAAGTTGAACAATCAGTGCGTATCTTTTCAGCCCGTTCTTGTCATAACCGTATGCATCCTTACACTTGCTATATGCAAAAGAGCCCCAGATGTCTTTTGAATGTTTGATCAATGGCAATTGCTCGGGTATTTGGTGGATTTCCATATGCTATTCTCCTCTCCCCGGAGTGGGATGGCAGCGCCTTACTCATCTTTTCCCATTCTAATCGTCTACATTTGACAATACAATTTTCAAAGTGGTTAAATGTAATATGTTTACATTTTTCAGGAGGTGCACAAAATTGGAGCAACAACCGTCATCATCATCGGTACCGACAGAATTTTCTCCTCTTGCCCAACAAGAGCCACCAAAAAACATGGGAGATTTATCGAAATCGTACGACAGGGCGACGATTTTTTTCACGAGATGGGGAGCCCATATTCTGGATCATATTCTTCTCGCTTGTTTTCTACTCGGACTCCTCTCCCTTGGGATTTCCATTGCTAAAGACGCCAACGCACTTTACTTCTTCATCCTAGCCGCCATTATCCTATGTTCTTATTATGTACTGTTAGAAGGACTTACCGGATATACGATCGGAAAATTTACTTTTCGCATCATTGCTGTCAATGCAGAAGGACAGCCGCCGGGGTTATGGAAATCATTCATCCGTTCCCTCATTCGTCTATTCGAAGCAAATGCGTTTCTTCTAGGCGGGTTGCCTGCCGGTATCAGTGTGTTGGCTTCCGACAAAAGACAACGGTTAGGCGATCTAGCAGCGAATACATACGTCGTTAAGGTGAAGGATCTGAACAACGTCAGCAAAAAGCAAACAACCGTACTCGCTGTTGTCTTCTCCAGCGTAGCTGTTTTATCCATCATTAGTATGATTTTTGGGATAATCGATCTCGCATCAAAAACGCCTACCGAAGAAATTTTCTATAGCAAGGATAAAAAGCTTCAAATAACAGCCCCTTCCGATTGGAGCAAGGATTCAGCCCTTCATGATGAAGCTGATATAGCCATCTCCAATCGAATCAGCGAAAAGTATTTACTCATACTATCAGATGCCAAACAGAATCTCGACAGTTCATTCACACTTCAGGACTATGCAGACTTCGTTGAAGCAAACATTGAAGATTCAGTAGAAAATGTATCCGTTGATAAACCGATTCGTACCGTAGTAAATAACCAGGTCGCCATCCAATTCAATGCCAAAGGGGAAGGAGACGGCGTCAAAATCGCGTATATTGTAACAGTGTTCGAAACGCCTACGCATTTTTATCAAATCATGGCTTGGACTGAGCAGAAAAGGTTTGATTCGCTCAAACAAGAACTGCAAAAGGTCAGTGCAAGTTTTCGCGAGGTAAAATAGCGACTGCCTTCTCCTCGGAAAAAAACTCCATAGTTTTAATAAAAAATGAAAAGAGGAGCTCTTCTTAGGGCTCCTCTTCGCATTTCACCGTTTTCATTCCTCACACACTATTTCTCTATCGGCTCTTTATCAATGGCCTTTTTGCTGGCTATTTGATTCCCCCACGGAGGCTCTGCTCTCATTAAGTGCCTTACAAAATAATCCCACTTTCTGCGAATAAAGTACGGTTCCAAAGAAAAGCCGTGATGTCGGTTGGGCAATAGCAACATATCAAAATCTTTATCCGCTTTAATCAGCGCATTCGCCATCCGAATCGTTTGGGAAGGATGCACATTTTCATCCATATCTCCGCTCACCAGTAAGAGCTTTCCTGTCAGATTGGCTGCCAGACGTGCATTGTCTTGATCCTTGTACAAGTCCGGGTCATACAGACCTTGATAGCGTTCCGCCCATGCTGCTATATACAGCCGTTGATCATGATTACCACACGCGGAAACCGCAGCTTTGTAAAACGCTGGAAATGAGAGCATGGCCCTTGTTGAAGCGTAGCCTCCCCCTGACGAGCCCCAAATGCCTACCCGATCAACATCCACATACGGGTAGCGCTCAGCCAATTGCCTTACCGCAGTCACATGGTCAAGCAAACCTCCTGCTTCCTCCAATTTTCCGTTCGAGATATCATGGAACCATTTGGAACGATAAGGTGTCCCCATTCCATCTAGGATCAATACGATAAAACCCAGCTGCGCCAAAGATTGTCCACCACCCAGCGGGTCATGACTTCGACCGGGATCGAGCGCGAAAGCTTTCGGCGTATTGATGATCTGTGGTCCCCCGTAAATGTAATCGACGACCGGATACTTGCGTGAAGGATCAAACGGGAATGGACGCAGCATCACCCCATAAAGATCGGTCACACCGTCTCGTGCTTTAACGGTAATCCTTTCTGGAAATTGGTACCCCATCTCGAGCAGCATTTCTACATCAGCGTGCTCCAATTCGCGAATCAGGGTGCCATCTATCGAGCGGAGAACAGAAACAGGCGGCAAATCAACTCGCGAAAACGTATCGACGAAATACTTCAGATTGGGAGAAAACACAACATCATGCTCTGCATCTTCTGGCGTCAGCAACGACAGATCCGTTCCATCCAGACGAACGCGATACAGGTGTTGATAATAAGGATCGCGCCCCTCTTCTAGCCCCCCTCCAGTGATATACACCCATCCCTGCTGCTCGTCCACTGCCATCAATTTTCGTACCGTCCAGGAACCCGATGTGATCGGATTGCGAATTTCCCCCGTTTTGCCATCGCAATGGTAGAGGTGGCTCCACCCATCACGCTCTGAGTGCCAGATGAACGAACCATCAGCCAATAACCGAATATTCGGATTAGTTTCTCCGAGATTATGCAGGTCTTGATTCAAAAACGTATCGCTTTGTTCCCGGAGTAGTGTGCAAACCTCACCGGAGCAAGGATCAGCCACGGAAAAATCGACAGAGCGAGCATCACGGGACATCCGGGCAAAATATACCTGTTTACTGTCGGCTGACCATCCGGCCATTTGCATCCCCGGAGTGAGGGGTGAGACTGGACATGCCAGTAAAGGCTCGCTTTCAATCTTAACTGTGGTTCGCCTTTCCAAATCACAGACGACCAGCTCTGCCAACGGTACGTGTGGATCGCCAACTAGTGGATAACGGTACGAGTGGAGTACCGGTCTGACTTCTTCGCCTTTCGGAACCGATTGAATCAGATACAAATCGCGCACCTTTCTTTGATCAAGCCGATGGGTCAACAGCATCTTGGAATCGGGTGACCAAATCGCTACTGGAGGAAGCTTTATGTTATTCAATCGCTCCCCCACCGTCGAGAGCCGACATTCAGGTTGGGTTCCGTAATCATAGTAAGCCTTGCCGTCGCGAGTTAGCCTGAAACGCTTTCCGGTCTCGAGTGACCGAACATACAAGTTGTGATCATATACGAACGCCACCCACTTTCCATCTGGAGACGGCAGTTCATCCATCGACGGCTTATCCATATGATCTATCGGCTTGCAGCTGTATTCCTGTAAATCACAGTTCCAGACAGTACCGCCCACCTTAAACTGGAATGACGATCCATTCTCGGTAAATAAAAGTTCCCCGAGTGGCAATGTTTCTGCGCTATACGTTTCTCCTGCCCTTCTTGACAAACAGACAGCTAATCGTGCGTGATCGAATGCTGGCTGACTCGTATTCTGTTCAGCATCCACGATCACATATTGCCTGCCAGTCCCCTTTTCCAAACGGATTTCTCGGATGTACCAGAACCGATTCCCACTGATCCAGTTTGGCCTGACAAAAGCATTGAATACTGCGTCGTAATAATTGGCAGGATGCAAGCGTTGTGCCCTCTCATACTGTTCCCCTGTGACAACATTCTCCATATGAATCCCCCTCTTCCAAAGTGAGATACAAGAATCATGTGCTTCACAATTTCGAACCAGAAGTTTCCTTAATTATCCATTTGTTACATGCATATGTAAATCGCGAGATAATATATCTCTGAATTTACTTTTTTAGCACCGAACAAGTGATTTTTTTTTCAAAAAAGAAAGAGGCGCTCTCTCGCCTCTTCGCTCCTCACATAGATTCCTCCACTTCCGCTATCATTGTTTGGTTCCTACCCGATCTCTTCGCCTTGTACATGGCCTCGTCAGCTACATGCATCAGATCTTCAGCAGAAACAGCATGGGAAGGATAGTGCGCAATGCCTTGTGACACGGTTAGCGGCTGCCCGATTGGATTTGTACTTGTTTCTAAGGTATGGCGTACTCGTTCGGCCACCTGATAGGCCTCCTCCAAGCCAGCATGGGAAACAAGGACAACAAATTCCTCACCGCCAAAGCGACTGCTCACATCTTCGGGCCGAAGTGATGAAGAAATCATTTTCGCAAAATGTTTCAACACCTCATCTCCAGACTGATGACCATACGTATCATTAATGGATTTAAATCGATCAAGGTCCATCATAATAAGAGAAAAGGGGATTTGCTCCATCATCCATTTTTGCATGGTTTCCTCGAGCGTTCTTCGGTTTGTTAGCCCTGTCAACGGATCTGTTCGCGCATCATGAGCCAACTGATCTGTCTGTTTTTTGATATCGTTTAATGTATAGCGAATGGCTCGAGTTAACAGCTCAGCCTCTCGATTCCAATGCTGTTTACCTTCCGAGAACTCTACCTCTTCTCTACCTGCCTTGCTCACAAGATCGGCCAGGGATACGAAAGGTCTTGCTACTTTGCGCGCAAGTCCAATCACAACTAGCATTAATAGTAGAAAGGGAGGCAGCGTATACAACAAAACGAATTGAATATCACGATTTATTTGTTCATAAACAACACTGATAGGGGACACAACAATGACACCCCAGTCATTCTCTGGAACCTTCACGTAAGCGGCCAATTCCGTCTGTCCCCTCAAGTTGACGATCTGTTCATAGCCACTTTGTCCTTGAATGAGCTTGTGCACAGCTGGATTCGCACTGATATCCTCTCCGATCCGGCTTGCATCACGATGGAACAACAAATGACCATCAGATCCTACGATGTAGAAAGATGAACCTAGTTCGTCTGTTGGGTTGCTCCCTAAGATCGCATTCAATATGTTATCTTCATGAAGATAAATCGTTCCCCCGATAAACCCCCGGTAGAGCCCGTCCTTATCAAATATGGGCTCGCTCATCAGTACGATGAGTCGCTTGGTGTTTGAAGTTACGTAAGGCTTAGAAATGTATGGCTTTTGTAAAGCCAATGCCGATTTCGCTGTTTCCGTTTTAATATAGCTTCCTACGGTACCAATATATCCGGGAGACACACTTCGAACCGACCCGGTTTCATCTATCACGGTAACCGAATTAAAATAGTTGTTTGTACGGCGGATCAATTCAAGCTTTGAATATACCTCATCTGCATTCATCTCGTTCCTATTGGAAAAGATGCTCGCCGAATACTGTAAGCTACTGCGCATGGATTTTATCAAAGAGTCTATGGTGTGGCTCATTTTGGTTGCACTTGTGTGATTCAAGGTCAACGTGGTGTGAATCAGTGCCTGTTTTTTGGACTGATAGAATGAGATAAGGAGAATGGTAACAGTCAGAACAACGGATAAAGAGACTAGTCCTGTTAATAGTGTCACGAGGCTAATCTTTTTCGAGTGGTTTGCTTTTTTTTGTAAGACAGGCATTGGATGCCCCCTTATATTTTGCATGTAGCTTATGCAATAAATAAAAAACAGTCTAACACTTGATAATATTCATTTCAAGTACATGAGATGGTTCAAACTGCCAACTCTTGGCATTTGGACATAAAAAAGCCACCTTTGTCAGGTGGTAGTTTTAGTACATCATTATCTAGGAAACCCGAAAGCTTTGTCTTCTCATCCACATCGTTGCGACCCACTTTTCCCCATGGATCACTTGTGTCCCAGCATGCAAAGTGAACTCGTTTAATTCTTGATTGCTATAAAAATATTCAAAGTAGACAGCCATGCCTTTGGTAGGGAAAACAGATAAATTAAGCAAAGGGAACACCGTTCCTCCGCCTTGCTCCACATCATTCAAATACATTACGAGCGTACTAATGCGATTGTTCGTACTTGCTCGACTCGTTTCTGCAAAGAAATCATAATGGGGTTTATATTCTTGGCCAGGGGTATATCGTAGAACTTGCAAGCCATCACCATGCTCAATCGGAATGTTCATGATTTGGGAGATACGCTTCTCGATTCTTGTAATCGTCTCCGTCTGCTCGCAGAACACCCCGCTGCTCGTTCGAATAGAATTGACTGAACGATCTTCGCCTATTTTTGAACGTTGCAATCGTTCTCTGGAATGTTCGATTAGCTCATCGCATTCGCTATCGCTAAGCACATTTCCTAACACGACAACCAGTGGTTCCTCATACTTAGCAAGAATTCGAATCTCTCGATCTTCTGTCTTAATCCTATTTCCAGTATGATCAAAAATCGTCCGTTCTTTCTCTGTCGTGTGCTCTTTCACCCTATGCACCCCATATATATGACATCCATCGCAAAAAATAGAATACCATAAAATAGGCAATTCCAATCCGCAAACTTTAGAAAAATAAAAATATTTTCAACTCTCACTCGATGCTGATTGACTTATGAACAAAACCCGTCTCCTATATGGTAAGAGACGGGTTTGTAAGTTATTTTCATGCCTCTTTTTGTTTTTGAACGTGGTACGTATTCTTCCGGAATACACTGATCATGTATCCGCATACCCCGCCTATAAGAGAAGGCAGCAACCAACCCAAACCTACGTCATACAGTGGTAGGTACTGAGCAAAATAATGATGGACAACACTGTTTTCGAGTCCAGCAGCCTTTAAGCCATCAAACAGACTAATCAGAAAAGTGAAAAGTAAACTTCCTTGATACACTTCTGGTCTGCCATTGAATGCTTTGTGCAGAAACGTCAAGAAGAGTAACGAGATCGCAATCGGATACATGGTCATTAAGATCGGAACGGAGACCTTAATGAGTTGCGTTAATCCAATATTGGCAACGAGTGTACTGAAAACAGACAAAATAACCGCGAATTTTTTGTAAGAGATCTTCGGAAACCATGCATGAAAAAATGAAGAGCAGGCTGTAATAAGCCCTACACTAGTAGTCAAACATGCCACTGTAATCATTAATCCCAATAAAATGGCACCATAAGAACCAAAGTAGTAATTCGAAACTTTCGCCAAAACTTCAGCGCCATTTTCTAAGTGGCCCAACTTTTCTACACTAGAGGCACCCATAAAGGAAAGTGCGGTATAGAAAAGAGCGAGAAGTAAACCGGCTATCATTGTTGCTTTTGCGCACGCAGCCAATACCTGTTTTTTGGCAGTAACTCCCTTTTCTTTAATCGCATTCACGATGATCATTCCAAAAACAAAAGCTACAAGCGCATCCAATGTTAAATACCCTTCTTGAAAACCCTTGAAAAATACATGGGATGTGTAATCTGCTTGCGGGGTTTGAAGGGCTCCAATTGGATAAATAATAGCCGTTACTGCAATAATTCCAATAAACGTTAATTTAATTGGAGTTAAGATTTTTCCGACTACATGGATAATTTTCATAGGATTGAGCGATAAGAAGCAGGCAATTGCGAAAAACAGGATGGTAAATAGAATCAGCGGTGCCGGACCTGCCTGTTCTGATAGGAAAGGCTTTACCCCAATATCAAACGATACATTGCCTGATCTCGGTATCGCAAAAAACGGACCGATTGCTAGATATAGAACAATCGTGAATACCATTCCGAATACGGGATGCACGCGACTGGCTAAAGAGCGCAAGTCGTCTTTTCCCGAATAAACAAAGGCTGTGATCGCTAACAAAGGTAACCCGACCCCTGTAACTAAAAAACCTGCATTGGCTATCCATACATTTGTTCCTGCTAACTGGCCAAGCATGGGCGGAAAAATTAAATTACCCGCTCCAAAAAACAAAGCAAATAACATGAATCCTATCGTAACTACAAAAGAAAATGGCGCTTTCTGTGACACAAAAATCCTCCTAATTGTTCTCTATCTCTCATTCATAAATGTTCATTCAGATGGTTGCTTACCCAACCCTCATTTATTCATTCTGATACTATACTCTAAATAAACATTCTTTTCAAACATACATAACTCAAATTACCGCTCCGATCGCAAGAGAAAGACACTCCAATCGCTATGAGCTCAGCTACTCCAAGTTGCTGGAAATCAAGCTTACACCCCTGATACAGTTTACTACAAGCACCCCTATTGTCGCAGCAGGAAGTACCTTCCCTGGAATAAGCCGCCATTAACCAAATTTATATATTTCAGAAAATATTTATTTTTCTTAACTTGAAATGAATTGTCAATTTTCCTTATAATTACAATTAAGCCTTTTGTTGATAGAGAGGTCATATAATTCCACTTCTGTGGAAAGGAGGTATAGACTCATGAAAAAGGTCGTAAAAGTAGCAGTAAACAAGAACAAACAAGTGCAAGAAATGAAAGCGCTGAAATGGCGTGTAGTTGTTGATGTGTGCTTGTAAGAGAATCAAAAAACCATGCATTATCTCCGTATATAAAATTTGGAAGGGACGGGATTTCTCATGAAACAGGTAGTGAAAGTACAACTTTCTAACAATCAAAACGTTCAAGAAATGAAATTGCTTTTCCATCCAATTATGACACTCGCGTGTAAAAAGTAATCGAAAGTAATCGATTGTTCAAGAGCACCTCGTGTGCTCTTGAATTTTTTGCAAACAGTTCTCGCTTTCTAGCAGTAAGCAAACAGGACGGGATGGTGCAGTTTATGAAACAGGCGCATTTGTTGGAAAGATATCATCAGTTGAGAGAACTTGCCGAGGATCAAGACGCATGGCTAGAATCAGAGATCGGTTCCGATCTTTGGGTGGATGGAATTAACGTATTTTTAACGGTATCACCAGAGGATTTCATTGAGGGACTTGAGAGATTCGAGGGTAACTACGGTTTTAACAACCATGGAATGGTAAGCGATATACGTCAATTTCAACGTTATTGTAGAGAGGCAGCAGCGGATGGTGAATTTCCTTTATATCAGGCTCTAGCAGTTGGGATGACCTGGTTAAGCTTGCAGCCTCAAATAAACGGCGGCTATTTCAATTTGCCCGTTCAAATTACCAATCACTCCATCGCTTTGTTGTTAAGCCCAACCTATTTAGCTGTTTGGGCACATAGTTACAATGAAGGGATTGGATTATACTTAGATTTACATTCGACGCTACCAACATTATTCCGACCAGAACATGGGCGGATCTATCAAAATGCAGGATCGTATTTGGAAGGAAGTCACATCAAGTTTCCTTTTCAAAATTACTTCCACGAAATTGCTCATATCCTCTTCTTCCATGATGTCTATCAACGTGTACTGGGGAGCGAAGACGAATGCAGAAGCTACTGGACACATATCGAAGCATGCATTTATGGACTTGAGGAGCAGGTGCTCGCTGAAATGATGGAAGTGCAACCAGATTTGCATGCCATTGATGATGGATTCGGAAGTAGTAAAGGATTCGAGGATTTTATCTCTTATCGATTTGGAATTCTTGGTGCTCAAGAGGATAGATCGATATCAAAAGACACGGTTCGAACGTACATCAAAAGAAACATGCAATTAGGCGAAGCGAATGAAAACATCCCTGATAATGAGGTAAAAGCGAGGATTCTTGCTAGTCATAAGCTAAATGAGGAACAATTACAAGAACTCGATACTCACTGCAAGTCATTTGCTACTGCATTGCAAGTACATAGCTTGTGGGGAATCAAAAGCTATCAACGAAACTCGATTCCAGCGTTTCGTGAAGTGGTAGAGTTACTCTCTCCTGATGCGTACTGCCTACAAAAACTCGAAGAATCCCTGCGACCAGATTCATGGAGTACAGTAGAAGATTTGTTATCGAAAAATCCTTTTGTTGAGATATGCTCTCAAACAAGAGAAAAAAATATTCAAGTATGGAACTGGCGTGATACCCTGTCTCGATTGGCAGAAATGCGCGGATATTTGGCAAACGCTAATGAACCTGGTTATGGTGAGACCAATCAAGAGCTATTTGGGATAGCAAAGCGTTTGGCTAGCGTCATTCACGAGGAGAAACAAAAAGTGGGCCTGGAAGAGCAGTATGAAATCCAGTACGCCGACATGAACCGAGAAATTAGCGAATCATTAAACCGACTGCCTAACGTGGAAGTACGCGATCATTTGCACAATCTCCTCTCCAAACCGTATTACTTTGTGTTAGAGCCCAATTAATAGCTGATAATGAGTCAAAGACCGGCGATATTTACTATGTTGGTCTTTGTTTTTTTATGCATGTGTACATAATTCGTTATGTGGTTCAGATTTTATCCTTTTTTTAGAAATCGTTTAGGGTTTGTTTTGAACTCGCGTTTAGGATGGGGGTAATACAAATTATTCAGATGGGAGAGGTTTTTACATGCTTGAGATGAATGAGAAGATTCCCCTTCCCCCTCCTCGTGTGAAAATATGGAGGTACATGTTTATTGTCCTCGCATGGGTGTTTTTTGCTTTCATTATTGTTCAGGTATCACTGGCAGGTCTTGGGCTGTTCGTCAACGGAGAACATTGGGAACTGCATAGAACCCTGGCTCACTATTTTGCATGGATTCCAGTCGGCATGTTGGTTCTTTCTTTCCTTGGAAAGCTGCCTGTACATCTTCGTTGGATTTGTCTCGGATTATACCTAATGATCGTTGCACAGTTCCTGACCGTTATTTATTCCTCTCACTTAGGAATCCTCTCTGCGCTTCATCCTGTTATTGCCTTGTTTCTCTCCTGGGGCTCTCTCTCCACCGTAAAACATTCTCATAATCTAGGGGGGAAGAAGGTATGAAAATCCCTAAAATTTGGTGGGTATTATTTCTAATATCTCTATTGGTTATCGTTCCATTTCTATTTCCCTATTTAACATTAGATCCTGCAAACAGTCGAATAACGATTATTCCCGGCACTATTCACTATCCTTTATTAGTTGCTCATATCGTTGCTGCTTTCATTGCTCTTCTCACTGGTTTTTTTCAGTTTGTCGACCGAATTCGCCTAAAGAACCCAAGCATACATCGTTTTCTTGGGAGGATTTATGTGTACAGTGTGTTTATCAACGGACTCCTCTCTTTAGCGAGTATCTTTTATGCAGAAAATTTCATGAAGGCAACAAGCTTCCTTGTGTTATCTTTCGCTTGGCTTTTCACATGCTGGAAAGGGTACCTTACCGCAATCAACAGGGAATTTGAGGAACACCGAAAGTGGATGATTCGCAGTTTTGGAATGACATTGGTTGCCATAAGCGCGCGTCTTTTGGTGCCAGTATTACTCCTTCTTTACTATATTTTTCATGGTTTTTCTCTTCCGCATGGTATGGAAACCGTTATTGGAGAGGTATTGAATGTAAACATTTGGGCTGGTCTCATTCTTAATTTTGTGATAGTAGAGTGGGCTATATTGAAGAAATAGGCTTGCTTAGTCACGCCTGGAGTCGTAGCGCAATGAAGGACTGTCTCGATCGTTGAATCGGGACAGTTCTTCTTGTAGATCGGTTTCGTGAGACACAGCTTTCCCTCCCCGAATCAGAAAACGAACGAGGAAAGTGACCTAGAAATAAGAGCTCTGATGCAGATTGCGTTTGCTTTTTTCAAGTGTCTTGATCATTAGATACTTTTGTACGCCCTTGGATTCGGCAATGGCTAGTTGACCGTATTTTTCTGCTTCTGCCATGTTTCCTTGGTGATAGGCCACTTCAGCATCGAGTGACAACTGGTAGATACGATTGTTGATCTCGGATCGGTGTTGGTTGTAGGCATCTTGGCTGTTTTTTAGTAGTGCTAAATGTGCGAAGTTTATTGGTAGTAATTTTGAAGCGATCAAGAAAAAGGTAATCCATACCATAGGGGTAGGCTCTATGTCTAGGAAGGAGATCGTTAAGCCACCATTAAGTCTATAACATTTTATGGAAAAATATTGAAATAACACCAAATGATCGAAGGAGCTTAATAAAACAAAAGCGAATCCTAACAGAAAATATTTCTCATGAAGGGGTGTTCTGTTCATGCTTAAAAAAAGTATGGTTTCTGCTTTAGGTCTACTAGTAGTTACAATGTCTCTAACCATTCCTACCAAGGCAACTGAACTCACAACATCTTCTCAGGAAACGTTACTTCAAAATCATTCAACCGACTCTCGTAAAGTATCAAGAGTAACTAGTGTTAATTTTGGAGCTACAAGACAAATTTCAAAATCAACTCCGATTCCTCCAGATTGGGTCATTACAACAGTAATGAGTGACTACTACGTCATCCAATATGTAGGTGGAGCAAAGTTGGGTCAGACAGTACAGACTGCTAGAACGACTCCCATTCCAAAAGACTGGGTGATCACTGTTGCAACAAGTGATTTCTTTGTATGGACGTATGTAGGAGGGGCAAGCTTCGGATATACAATTCAGACCGCAAAAATAACCCAAGTTCCAGAAAACTGGGTGATTACTCTAGCAACTTCGGATTTTTATCAACTGAAGTATGTAGGAGGGGCAAGCTTTGGACAGACCGTACAGACCGCAAAGTTCACTCGAATTCCAGCAAATTGGGTGATCACCCAAGCAACAACGGATTTCTTTGTATGGCAGTATGTGGGAGGAGCAAGCTATGGAACGACCGTACAAACCGCAAAAATTACCCCAATTCCACCAGGCTGGATCATTACAACCGCTACATCAGACTTTTATATCCTTACTTTTAGAGGATAGTGGTAGTTAGAGAAAACATGCATAATGACAATGACACCTACTCGTGAGAACGGGTATTTTTTCTCTTCATCTGTCATTGCTATATGTTTACTGTCAACCTGGACTCCAGATTATCGTCGTTCATCTTCATTTACACGCCTTAAAATTTCCCAAGGTTTCTCACGCCAGTATGTCCAGAGAACAGTTCCCCCATAAACGCAAAAAAACCACCCTCATCAGGTGGATTCACTTTATGTATTTTGGTGGAGGCGGGGGGATTCGAACCCCCGTCCGAAAACAGCGATACATGAGCATCTCCGAGCGCAGTCACTCATTTAAATTTCGGTACCGGATTCGCGGAGTGACGCGCTGACCCGTTACCTAGCCTGATTGATCTTCTTCCTTCGGCTCCAGGCGGAAGCCTCCGGCGTATCCCACTAAAGTTGAGCGCTAGTCATGCCACATGGGCGATGGAATGGTAGCGCCTCACTGGTTATTAAGCAGCGAGAGAAAGTTGTTTGTTGCCAGTTAATGGCGTTCCGCGTTGTTGACGAGGTCCGCAGCCCCCCGGCTCGCTTCTCATGCTCTACCATCCCCGTCGAATCCAGAACGCCCCCAGGTAAGGTGAGAAAAAGTCTAGGTGAAGAGCCATTAAATCCGCACCTAGACTATATTGTAACTAACAGTGTATTGGCTTGTTGTTGCTTATTAAATATAGCACAGGCGACAACCAAAACTCAACGTTGATTGCTGCCAAGCCTGCCAGTGCAATCCAATCAACCTTTTTGACGTTCGCGCAGAGCACGCTCGATATCACGCGTGGACTCTTTTTTCTTGAGGTCTTCGCGCTTGTCGTAGTTCTTTTTCCCTTTGACAAGTGCGAGCTCGACCTTGGCCCAGCCGCCCTTCAAATAAATGCTGAGTGGGACCAGTGAGTAGCCTCTTTCGCGAATCAGACCATTGAGCTTGAGGATTTCCAAGCGGCGCATCAGCAGCTTGCGAGTCCGCTCTGGCTCATGGTTAAAACGATTTCCCTGCTCGTACGGACTGATGTGCACATTGTACAGAAGCAATTCGCCATTCTGCACACGGGCAAAGCTGTCCTTGAGCTGGACACGCGCCGCACGCACGGACTTGATCTCCGTACCGGTCAGCTCAATGCCTGCCTCGTATACTTGCTCGATGTGGTAATCGTGGCGCGCTTTTCGGTTTTGGGCGATTGTCTTGGTTCCGGCCTTCTCTTTTGACATGGAGATCACCTCACTTGTACGTACTGCGTTTCGTACCAGTTAGTCTAGCAAATTTTGCCCATTGTGGCAAGTCATTTACCCGGTAAATAGCCATCCCCGAAAAGGGAAACGGATCGCTCCGAGTACTTTTCGGGGTTTAAACAATTGTTTAACGGCGTTTCCGTTTCACCTGACTGGCTACATTTTTGCGATTCTTTTTCTTGGACTTGACGAGATCTTCCCAGAATCCCTTCTGGCGTTTCGCTGGGGTATCTCCTTCTCCTGTACCGATTGGCAGCACTTCTTCACCGTTCGATGCTTTGCCCGATCCAGTACGACGAGGAGGTTTGTTCCCTTCCGTTTTGCGGCGATCCTTGTATTTCTGACGGATTTCCGCTGGATGCTTTTTGTCCTTTTGACGATCTGGTCGATCTGGTCGATCTGGTCTGCCAGGACGATCTGGACGGCCTGTACGTGAACGTTCTTGTTGCTTTCCACGTGTCGGCTTACGATCCCCACCGCGACCATCTATGACGCGAGGCGTACGCTCACGGCTACCACGGAAGCCAGCCTTCGGCATCCCGACGATTTCGAAGTCGATGGTGCGTTCATCCACGTTGACATTCGCTACACGTACCTCGACGACATCCCCGATCCGGTACTGCTTTCCAGTACGCTCACCGACCAGCGCAAACATTTTCTCATGGTAATGATAGTAGTCGTCGGTCAAAAAGCTGACGTGCACCAAGCCTTCAATGGTATTAGGCAGCTCGACAAAAATCCCAAACGAAGTGACGCTGGAGATGACACCTTCGAATTCTTCTCCCACTCGCTCAAGCATGAACTCCGCTTTTTTCAGATCGTCTGTTTCACGCTCGGCATCGACAGCCAACCGTTCACGCTGTGACGCATGCTCTGCGATTACTGGCATTTGCTCTGCCCAGTACCCCAGACGTTTTTCTGATATTTGATTCCCCAACTCGATCCATTCGCGAATACGGCGGTGGACGATCAGGTCGGGATAACGGCGAATCGGCGAAGTAAAATGGGTATAAAACTCCGTAGACAAGCCGTAATGCCCCAAGCTTTCCGCGTCGTAACGCGCTTGCTTCATCGAACGCAGCATGACCGTGCTGATAATAATTTCTTCCGGCGTTCCTTTTACCTCTTCCAGCAGCTGCTGCAACGCACGTGGATGAACAGAATTGCCCTTCCCGCGGATCGAGTAGCCAAAATTCGTGATGAACTCCATGAAGGCCATGAGCTTTTCAGCGTTCGGGTCTTCGTGAATCCGGTACATGAACGGCTGCTTCATCCAGTGGAAGTGCTCCGCCACTGTTTCGTTGGCAGCGAGCATGAACTCCTCGATAATCTGCTCCGCAATCGATCTCGTACGGAAGCCGATTTCCGTAGGTGTACCCGCTTCATCCACATAAATTTTCGCTTCGCGGAAGTCAAAGTCAATGGCACCACGCTGCATACGTTTTCCACGCAACTTCAATGCCAAATTCTTCATTTCCTCGAACATCGGGACGAGCTGGCTGTACTTCTCGATCAGTGCTTCGTCCTTGTCGTCCAAAATACTTCGTACATCCGCATATGTCATTCGCTCATCTGTACGAATCACGCTCAAAAATATATCGTACTTAACGGTGTTCCCGCCTGCATCCATCTCCATATCACAAGAAATCGTCAAGCGATCCACCTGCGGATTGAGACTGCATATTCCGTTGGACAAGCGATGTGGCAGCATCGGAATGACGCGGTCAACCAAGTAGACACTGGTACCGCGACGATACGCCTCATTATCCAGCTGGGACTTATCGCGAACGTAATAGCTCACGTCAGCGATATGAACGCCGAGTCTTACGTTTCCATTTGGCAGCTTCTCAAGAGACACCGCATCATCCAAGTCTTTGGCATCTGCTCCATCAATGGTGACCATCATACGATCACGTAAGTCACGACGACCCTTGATCTCTTCCTCGGATATCTCATCTGGTGCCGCCTCAGCCTCAGCTAATACGTCCTCAGGAAAAGCCTCAGGCAAGTTAAACTTGCGGATGATCGACAGAATATCGACGCCCGGATCGTTCTTATGTCCGAGAATCTCAACGACTTCACCCTCTGGATTCACACGCCCCTCTGGATAGCGAACGATGTTCACGACTACCTTGTGACCATCTACTGCTCCGTTAAAGGAGTCTTTCGGGATGAAAATATCTTTGCCGATTCGCTTTTCGTCGGGGATGACAAACGCGTAATGCCTCTCATCCTTGAATGTCCCTACGACCTGCTTGATTCCGCGCTCGACAATGCGGATGATCTGCCCTTCCAGGCGATTGCCGCCTGCTTCTTTTTCCACGCGGACAAAAACCGTATCGCCATGGAGTGCACCATTCATATCATTCGCATGTACATATACGTCATCCGAGTCAGGTGTCTCCGGGATCACAAATCCAAAGCCCTTTGGATGACTTTGCAGACGTCCGCGTACCAGATTCATTTTTTCAGGCACGCCATACCGATTCGCTCTGGTGCGGATCACCTCTCCGCTCGCTTCCAGTGCATTCAGCGTTTTCACAAGCTCCTTGAACGTGGCAGAATCCTTGATTCCAAACGCTTCTTCCAGTTCCCTCACCGTCATCGGGTGGTATGCTTGCTCTCGCATAAACGCGAGTATTTTTTCTTGGTCTTCCATTCACAAACCTCCTTTTTCGCGTGGCATTCCCGCGTTTCTCCATGACCATCCTATTATGTAGTATTCACCGTTCCCGCATATCGCAATCGGAATAGAGAAAAAGACAGCAAGTTGCACTCGCTGTCTTTCGGCCGTTCGTCTATTACGCTCCTGATTTCAAGAAATACCCGAGCAAAATCGCAAAAATCATGAAGCCAACCGCAAATACAACGGTCAGTTTCCCTAAAAGTGCGTCAATCCCGCGGGCTTTTTGTTTGCCCATCAGTTGCTCTGCGCCGCCACCAATCGCTCCGGAAAGGCCGGCACTTTTTCCCGATTGCAGCAACACGACGATAATTAAGCCAATACTTGCGATCACAAGTAAAATTTTCGCAGCCAATGCCATTTTCATTCACCTCAAAACGTATTTCCAAGGCGGAAAAAACCAATACAACAACTTTATCACACTTATCTGGTAACAGCAACCCGCTATCCCTTCCATTATAAGAGAAATTCTCTCAAATAATATTGACCGTTATAAGGTAGACTAAGAGCAACGTGTTTTTACGAAAAAATGGCAAATTGTGTACTTTCTTTGTCTTGTTTGGTAGTCGCCTTGATATTGTCAAACTTTTGCCGTAAAATTACCATGAAACTTTATAATTTGCTTTGGGAGGTCTTTGTCAGATGGCTGGGTCCAACAAAAAAGACATGAATCAAAACGATGTAATTGATTCCGCGAAGGCCTTTTTCACTTCGTTTGGTATCTTGTTTCTAGTTTTTCTCATTGCACTTGTAGGATCAATCATTTTCCCACCAAAACATGGCGAAGAAGCCAATGGTGGCGGCGCACCAACTGCACAAATTGACGCTGCTGCTGTATTTAAACAAAATTGCGCTTCCTGTCACGGTCAAAATCTCGAAGGCATTGCAGGTCCAAACCTGACGAAAATTGGAGCTACGCTCAGCGCTGACGACATTGCTAAAATCATCAAAGATGGTAAGGGCGGCATGCCTCCTGGAATGCTGAAGAAACAACCAGAAATTCAAGCGGTTTCACAGTGGCTGTCAGAGAAAAAATAAGTACATAGATAGCCAGTAAGAAAGAAACACCGAAGACTCGTCCTCTTCGGTGTTTTCCGCGTTAATGGGGAGGCTTTTACATATGACCATCAAGATCGAAGCTTTGGGGAAACACATCCACTCTCCCACGAGTACATAGTTGTTTCGTGACGTAAACGCTAGTATTAAAGAACCTACGATTATTGGAATTCTGGGAAGATCAGGCCAAGGAAAAAGCACCTTGCTCCGTATTTTGGGTCGTCTTCTGCACCCTGATGCGGGTAAGGTTTTTTTAGAGAAGAAAGAAATGGCATTGTGGGACGCGAAAGCTTGGCGAATGAAAATCAGTTATGTGGCACAGCAGGCTGTTATGCTGCCAGGCAGTGTGGAAGACAACCTGCGGACAGTAAGTACTTTGCATCAACGTCCTTTTGATAAGAAGTTCGCCTCTGACTTGATGGAGCAGTTATATATGGAAGAAATCGATTGGTCAAAACCAGCCGCTCAACTGTCCGGTGGTGAAAAACAACGGCTCGCTCTCGTTCGCAGCTTGTTGCTTCAGCCACCTGTCCTGCTGCTGGATGAGGTCACCGCTTCACTCGATATGAAAAGCAAGCAGGCTGCTGAGCGTCTCCTCGTCAATTTGCACCGGCAAACGGGCACGACCTTAATTTGGGTCACGCATGATTTAGAAGAAGCGCGAGTGGCTTGCAAGCGCATTTGGTTTATGGCCAACCACCAGCTTGCAGAAGACGCTGAATGTGAAGCGTTTTTCCACTCGCCCCAATCCGTTGAAGCTCGTGAATTTTTGCAAGATGGAAATGTCCATGCTGCTCTAAGCGAGGTGAAGCGATGACGCATACTTTTACGTTTTCATACATGTGGCTACTCTTTGCCTATGCCTTTGTTTTCATTGCCCTTCTGCTCTCTGTTTGGCAGAAGCTCGGTTTGGAAAAAGACATTTTGATTGGCACCATCCGTTCGACCGTTCAGTTGCTCGCGATCGGCTATGTCCTACATTTTGTCTTTGCTGCCGATAGTGTCTGGTTTATTTTCGTGATCATTCTCATGATGATCTTGGTCGCTTCGTGGAACGCTACCAGCAGAGCGAAGCATTTATCGGGGATCTTTTGGCGGATCTCCCTTTCACTTGGGATAACAGAGATCATCACCATGGGACTGTTGGTTGTACTCGGGCTTGTCTCTCCTACGCCGCAGTACCTCATCCCGATGAGCGGCATGATTATTGGCAGCTCTATGATCGTCACGAGCCTTTTTCTCACGCATATGAACAGAGAAGTAGAAGCCTCTCGTGGGGAAATCGAGACACTGCTTTGTCTGGGAGCCACTACACGCCAAGCCGTACATGTGGTGTTGAAGCGCGCTGTCAAAGCGAGCATGATTCCTACCTTTGACACGATGAAAACAATCGGACTCGTCCAATTGCCAGGGATGATGACCGGAATGATCGTCGCGGGTGCCAGTCCCATCGAGGCCGTGCGCTACCAAATCCTTATTATGCTCAGCTTCAGCTCCTCTGCGGCTATTTCGGCGGTTCTGATCAGCATGCTCAGTTATCAGCTCTGGTTTACTCGGGATTCCATGCTCCACTCGTAAATGCACACACTGCCGGACCTTTGCTTCCGGCAGTTTTTTTGTTTTTGTAATGAAATGCACCCTGAGTCGTCAAATTACAAGTAGAACGTACAAAAGGTGGTTCAGCTATGGACAAAAACGGTTTAATGGAGCAATGGTTCCTGCGCTATGGCGATGATATTTACAAATTTCTTATTTACTACACAGGAACCCGCGATGTAGAAGACCTCGTTCAGGATGTCTTTTTAAAAGCGCTTCGGTCTCTGGATGCATTCGAAGGCAGATCGCAACCGAAAACATGGCTATTGACGATCGCGAGGAATACCGCCATCGATCATAAACGAAAGCAACGTCTTCGTAATTGGCTGCCAGATAAATGGCTGGCGAATGTAGAGACGGAAGAAAAAACACCGGAAGAAATTCTGCATGTACATGAGGAGCACCAAGCACTTTATCATGCAATCCGTGAAGTAAAGCCCGCTTTTCGCGAGGTGCTCATTTTGCGTGGAGTCAAAGGACTGTCCTCCAAGGAGACGGCTGAAATACTTGGGTGGTCCGAAAACAAAGTAAACGTGACACTGCACCGTGCCATGAAGGCTGTCAGGGAAATACTTGAGCGTGAGAAAAAGGAGATGATTGGCGATGCGATCTAATTCAGACCATGACCTACTAGGGAAATTACAAGGAATGCCGGATATGAAAATGAGTGGAGAAAAAAAGCAAGAGATCGTATCTGCTATTCGCCAAACAAATGGAAGCAAATCTGGAAGGACTGCTTCTTATCGTGGTTTCTCTGCGCTTGGCAAGGGATTGGCCCTCTGCTCCGTACTCGCTGCGACCGTCTGGCTAGGAGCCTCACTCCTTACGAACCAACACCAGAGCACATTGCCAGACTCCGTTGCGCCTATTGCTCCTGGCTCTCCTACCGCTTCTCCGGGACCGGGTCCAAACAACATCGTGACGACACCGCCTATTCCGCAGTCAGAGGAGCTCTTGTCACAAATTCGCTCAAATGCGAAAGAAGGCAGAGTCATCTCCCTTCCTTTCGTTCTGGAAAAAACCGTAGATGAAGTCGAAAAGGGCTGGGGAAAGCCTGAGAAAACCTACACAGCAAATGGACTGACCTACTCCGCCTACCCGAAAAAAGAAGTCGTGTTTGGCTACAACAAAGGTATGCAGATTGTAGACATCCACAGGACAGATTCGCGTTTGCAGCAAATCAGCCTGTCTGCCGTAGAAAAGAGCTGGGGAAAGCCGGGGCGTATCAGCGAGTTTGGCAATCAAACGATTTACACCTACGACGTCACAAACAACTATCAGGTGAAATTCCACTTCCAAGGAACAAAAAGCACGAACAAGGAAGACCTGATTCTTGTTGAATACCATCTGTATTATCCGCAAGGAAACAAAAATCTCATGCTGTATGCGGACAATGCCGAGATGTTGCAAAGCGTGCGTGATCTCGCTCAGAAAGGCCAAATCTTTGGCAGTCAGTATCGTGTAGAAAACGATATGTTCGATGACGCAGAAAAACAGCTGGGCAAACCGGATGTCGTCTCCTTCATCAATGGCATCACGTACAATACGTACCGGGATCTCAATCTAGTCTTCGCCTTTAACAAAGGAATGCAGATCGTTGATATTCGTTCCTACGACCCACGCCTGCAAGCAATCACACTTGCCGAGGTACGTGAAACACTTGGGGAGCCAGCTAGCAAAACCACAACGGGAGGCCAAACTATCTACACCTACAAGGTAACTCCTGATTATGAATTGAAATTCATTTTCTCAGGTATCATGACGGATGATCCAAACACCCTCTACATCGATCACGTAAACATTTACTACCCACGAGGAACATTCAACAACATGGCAGGATAACAACACAAAAAAGACGGGAGCATCAGTCCCGTCTTTTCTCATTATTTACCGATGATGTAGCCTTCCAGCTCATCCAGTACTTTATTGGCTGCGATTACGCCACCGGAAGTATTCCAGATGGTGTCATCCACTTTGAATGCTTTATTGTTTTTCACGACGTTCAGGTTTTTCCAGAGAGGATCGTTCGTCCACTCTTGCTCCAGCTTGGAAGCCTCGCCTTTGCCTGTTTCGTACGTGAAGTAGAACATGATGTCGCCGTCCATTTCTGGAATGCGCTCTTTGGTTACTTCTGCTGCGAAATCGTCTTTGTCTTGGGAAGCTGGACGTGCCAGGCCAAGGTCTTTGAAGATCGCGCCTGTGAAGGTTTTTGTATAGTAGATGCGAACTTTACCAGGCATGAAGCGTACAACGGAAACTTTTGTGTTCAGCTTGTCGCCAGCTTTTGCTTTAAATTCTTCTACGCGCTTGTTCCAATCAGCGAGGACTTTTTCTCCCTCAGCCTTTTTGTTTACCGCTTCTGCGAACAAGGAGAAGTTTTCTTTCCAATCGCCGCGTGGCTCTTCAACGAATACGGTTGGAGCGATTGCAGTCAATTGTTGATAAATTTTTTCGTGACGGAATTTCATACCCAGAATCAGGTCAGGTTTCAGTGCAGCGATTGCTTCCAGGTTAGGTTGACCTTCTGTACCTACGGATTTTGTCCCCTCAAGGAAAGACTTGGTGAAATCGTAGAATTGTGTTGGATCATGAGCAGCACCCACAGCCCCTACTGGCTTCACACCGAGAGCCATCAAGGTTTCTGTACCTTGGTTGGTCAACATGACGATGCGTTTTGGTGTACCTTTAATGGTTGTTTCGCCCATCGCGTGTTTCACTGTGTAGCTTTGGCCGGAACCCTCCGAATTGCCTGTTGCTTGATCAGCAGGCTTTTGTTCTGCAGGCTTTTGTTCACTTGCTTGCGGAGTACCACAACCTGTAACAACCAGCAAGAGCGCCATTAAGACAGCAAAGAAAGCTTTACCGCCTACGGTCCGATATGTACGTGAAAACATGATGAAAGGACCCCTTTCCCTTTTCTATAATGAGAATTCATATCAATGACAGAGTCTATCCTACTCCCCTGCTTGTCAAAAGTCAATCATAAAATGATAATGACTATCAACGTCATTGACACTTCCTTTATGTAGCTCTACACTTAACTATGAAACCATCTAAGAAATAAGGATGTAGCCATCATGAATTCCTTTTTAGCTAGCAACTTTCGTAAGATTCTGGGAGTGGCATTCGCCCTTCTTCTCCTGACTTACCTCAGTTATGCCAGCCTCATCTTTGGCGTCATTGACACGAGTTGGCAAACTGCGATTGATGCCTACACGAATTTCAACGGCTCCAATGAACACATCGTCATTAAAGAAGTGCGAGTACCGCGTGTGCTCAATGCGCTTACGGTCGGTTTTTGCCTCGGCTTGGCCGGAACTCTTCTCCAATCCTTGACGAGAAACCCTGTTGCAGACGTTGAACTGTTCGGTCTTAATGCAGGTGCTTCTCTTTTTGTTGTGTTCGCCGTTACTTTTGTCGGAATCAGCTCCTTGACTCAGTTTACGTGGATTTCCTTTTTAGGAGCCGCTGTAGCAGGTTTGATCGTTTACTTGCTCGGTTCATTCGGCAGAGATGGGCTTTCACCTGTGAAGCTGGTTCTAGCGGGTGCAGCTATCACCGCTTTGGCTTCCTCGATCCGACACGGCATGATGGTCCTTAATGAAAAGGCTACTGACGAGGTGCTTTTCTGGCTAGCAGGGTCAGTCGGAGGCAGAAAGCTGGAGTATTTAGCCACTGTCTTTCCTTATATGATCATCGCCTGGATCGCTGCTTTTGTCCTCGCACGTCCGATTCAAACCTTATTGATGGGTGATGACGTAGCAAAAGGTCTCGGACAACGCACATTATTGGTCAAATTCAGTGTTGGAATCGTCATTGTCCTCTTATCCGGTTGCGCGGTTGCTGTTGCTGGACCCATTGGTTTTGTCGGATTGGTTACTCCGCATCTGGCCCGCTATCTCGTTGGAATCGACACTCGCTGGGTGCTTTTGTACAGCGGTCTGCTTGGTTCCATCCTACTGCTGTTAGCAGACATAGGCGCTCGGTATATCGCAATGCCTGCAGAAGTTCCTATTGGAGTAATGACAGCCCTGATCGGGATTCCTTTCTTCATCTATGTCGCACGCAAGGGGCTGGATAAATAATGAAAGACTACCTGTCTCTTCGCATCGGCAAGCGCTTTTCATCGTTTCAGCTACATAGAAAGACGATCTGGTTTTCGCTACTCGCCTTGCTGATCGTCATCGCAGTGGCGGTTGTCAGTCTCGGAATGGGTGAAATGAAAATCGCCCCGCTCGATGTGGTCAAAGTTTTGTTGGGAATTGGTTCAGAAGAGAATGCTTTGATTGTGGAGCAATTTCGCCTGCCGCGCATCGTCATCGCTATTCTGGTAGGTGCCGCACTTGCCGTTGCTGGTGCCATCATGCAGGGCCTCGTCCGCAATCCGTTGGCTTCCCCAGATATTCTTGGAGTATCCGGTGGAGCATCTGTTTTTGCAGTCGGCTTTTTGATCCTATTTGAAACAGCGAGCATCAAATGGCTTCCTCCCATCGCTTTTTTGGGAGCGACATTGACAACATTCCTGCTGTACGCCCTCTCTTGGAAAAAAGGAGTTACGCCGCTTCGTCTCGTCATGATCGGTGTTGGAATCAAAATCGCAGCGGGTGCCATTGTCACCATGCTGATCATGTTCAGCCCGTTTTTGCTGCAAAATAAGGCATTGCTCTGGCTGACAGGAAGCATCTACGGCGTTGCCTGGAACGACGTATTCATGATTTTGCCGTGGGTCGTCGGACTGATTCTCGTAGCCGCCTTACTTGCTAGACGCGTGAACATTCAACAGCTCGGGGATGATCTGGCGACGAGTCTCGGCAGTTCCTTGCAATTGGATCGCTTCCTCCTGCTCATGATTTGCGCGGCTTTGACGGGAACAGCCGTCTCTGTTGGAGGAGACATCAGCTTTGTGGCTTTGCTGGCGCCACACATTGCCAAACAACTGATTGGTCCGTCCTTTGGCGGTGCCATGACACTCTCGGCTTTCTTGGGTGCCATTATCGTATTGCTTGCGGATTTGATTGCACGCATGGCTTTTTCACCAATCGAAGTGCCTGTAGGGGTATTCACCTCTGCCATCGGCGCTCCCTTTTTCATCTACTTGCTGTACAAAAACCGAAATCGCTAGTAAAGAACTTTGTCCCGCTGTGGTGGTGGGAGGAAACAGGAAAAAACGCTCAGCTTCTTGTCCCACCCACTGAGGGATTCACTGCCCGACTCCATGCAAAAAGCGAAACCGCGTCCAAAGTGGTTCTTTCAGGAAGTTTTTCAGAGGTGGACGCTTAAGATCGTGTTTCGCTTTTTGCATTCCGTCTCGGTCGGTGTACCAAAGATCTTCGCTTATTTCTCCTGTTTCCTCTACGAGCTTTCTGTGTTATCCATGTTTTTAAAGATTGAAAAGACTAAAAAATGTCATCGGTTACGCTAGAGAAGAATATTTCCAGACGTAGCGACTTGTGGAGTCCTACCGAGCGGAGAAGGGATTAGCGGGCAAAAGAAACGCAACCCTGCCTATTCGACGTAGCGGCTACCACTTTTGCGTTTCCCCGCTAATCACTTCGGAGCGGGCAGTCCATGCTTCCCCGAGGGACGGAGCACTGAGCCTAGTCTGGAAATATTCTTCTCCCCACCACAGCCACATGCTGCCTGAATATATTTTTTAACTTCCTATACGTTTGAAAGGAGTCCAACCCATATGCAAGCTTTGGAAACCCAACGGCTTACGTTATCGTACGGAGAACGCAACATCATTGAAGCATTAGATTTAAACATCCCGCGTGGAAAAATCACCGTTTTCATTGGCAGTAATGGCAGTGGCAAATCGACATTGCTGCGCTCTCTGGCACGTTTACTCAAACCAAAGGAAGGCGCCATCCTGCTTGAAGGAGAATCGATCGCGAAACGCTCTACCAAAGAGGTAGCCAAACGTCTTGCCATCCTTCCTCAAGGCCCATCTGCACCAGAAGGATTAACGATTCTGCAATTGGTCAAGCAAGGACGCTATCCTTATCAAAACTGGCTACAGCAATGGTCAGAAGAAGACGAGCAGATGGTCAGCAAAGCATTGGCAGCTACTCAACTCACGGATATGGCTAACCGTGCCGTCGACAGTCTCTCTGGCGGACAACGTCAACGCGCCTGGATCGCAATGACGCTCGCCCAAGGTACCGAAACGATTTTGCTGGATGAGCCTACGACTTATTTGGATATGTCGCATCAGATTGAGATTTTGGACCTGTTGTTTGAACTGAATCAAACAGAACAGCGCACCATCGTCATGGTTCTTCACGATCTGAATCTCGCTTGCCGCTATGCCCATCATATCGTTGCCGTTCACAATCAGACCGTAGTGGCAGAAGGGGCTCCAAACGAAGTACTGACGACCGACCTTGTCCGTACGGTTTTCGATATGGATTGTCAAATTACCCAAGACCCGCTGTACGGAACTCCTATGTGCATCCCGTACAGTAAAAGCCGCCTGGGCTTTGTGCAGGCCGAACCAAAAGCATTCGCCATGTCTTAAGCGCCAAACAACAAAAAGACTGTCCATCGAGTTGTATGGGCAGTCTTTTTTCGTATGCAAAAACTTGAGTGCGGTGGCATGTTTCTTTCATCCTACAAAAAGAACAGCGGCAGTCCCGGACTTTCTTGCATCCTGGACTGCCACTGTTCTTTTTATCTATCAATCATGTAAGCTTACTTCTTCAGGTTGTAGAATGCAGAACGACCGCCAAAACGAGCTGTATCAGCGAGTTCGTCTTCAATACGCAGCAATTGGTTGTACTTCGCTACGCGGTCAGTGCGGGAAGGCGCACCAGTCTTGATTTGACCTGCATTTGTAGCCACTGCGATATCCGAAATCGTAGAGTCTTCGGTTTCACCGGAACGGTGGGAGATCACCGCAGTATAGCCAGCCAGCTTCGCCATTTCGATTGCTTCAAAGGTTTCTGTCAGCGTACCGATTTGGTTTACTTTTACCAGAATGGAGTTACCTGTAGAGGTCTCGATTCCGCGAGCCAGACGCTCCGTGTTCGTTACGAACAAGTCGTCACCTACCAGCTGAACTTTGCTACCCAGCTTGTCAGTCAGTGCTTTCCAGCCATCCCAGTCGTCTTCAGACAGACCGTCTTCGATAGAGATGATTGGGTATTTGCTTACCAGATCTTCGTAGAACGCGATCATTTCTTCTGTTGTTTTCACAACGCCTTCGCCTTCGAAGTGGTATTTGCCATCTTTGAACATTTCTGTAGCTGCAACGTCCAGCGCGAGGAACACGTCTTTGCCTGGCTCATAGCCTGCTGCCTTGATCGCATCCAAAATGGTTGTGATCGCTTCTTCGTTGGATTTCAGGTTTGGAGCGAAGCCACCTTCATCCCCTACTGCTGTGCTCAGACCTTTTTCACCCAATACTTTTTTCAGGGAGTGGAAAATTTCCGCACCTGTGCGCAGCGCTTCCTTAAAGGAAGTAGCACCTACTGGCATGACCATGAATTCCTGAATGTCTACAGTGTTGTCTGCGTGCTTACCACCGTTCAGGATGTTCATCATAGGAACTGGCAACATTCTCGCGTTGAAGCCACCGAGGTAGTTGTAGAGAGGAACGCCGAGAGAGTCTGCAGCTGCACGTGCTACTGCCATGGACACGCCGAGAATCGCGTTTGCGCCCAGCTTGGCTTTGTTTGGTGTACCGTCGAGCTGAATCATCGCCATATCGATGCCAACTTGATCGAGGGCGTCCATGCCGATCAGTTCAGGAGCAATGATTTCATTCACGTTCTCTACGGCTTTCAGAACGCCTTTACCCAAGTAGCGGGATTTGTCACCGTCGCGAAGCTCAACTGCTTCATACGCACCTGTAGACGCTCCAGATGGAACATCTGCGCGACCCATCGAGCCATCTTCGAGATACACTTCTACTTCCACAGTTGGATTACCGCGGGAGTCCATAATTTCGCGTGCATAAATGTCAGTAATCATTGCCATTTCTCGTCCATCTCCTTTTTTCATGTGCACTTACAATCTATTTCGATAAACGCCAAGCTACCCTTACAGTGTGTCCCAGTAAAGCCTATTTTGCAAGTAACGATTTGCCTGTCATTTCAACCGGTTGCGCTACCCCCAAAAGCTCCAAAAGCGTTGGCGACAAGTCGGCCAAAATACCGTCTTCGCGCAGAGCAGCCCCGTCTTTAGTCACGATTACAGGCACCGGATACGTACTGTGTGAAGTAATCGGACGTCCCGCTTCATCCAGCATCAGATCCGCGTTGCCGTGGTCAGCTGTGATGACGGCTACGCCGCCTTTTGCTACGATGGCATCGACCACTCGGCCCAAGCATGCATCGACCGTCTCGACTGCTTTGATCGTTGGCTCCATCATACCGGAATGACCAACCATGTCGCAGTTGGCAAAGTTCAGGATGATCGCATCAAAATTTTCCGCCTCGATCTCAGCGACAACCGCGTCTGTCAGCTCTGGAGCACTCATCTCCGGCTGCAAATCGTACGTCGCCACTTTTGGCGAAGGAATTAAGATACGCGTCTCACCTGGAAACTCCTTTTCCCGCCCGCCACTAAAGAAGAACGTCACATGCGGATATTTCTCCGTCTCGGCAATGCGCAACTGCTTCAAGCCTTGCTGGGAAAGCACCTCTCCCAACGTGTTATCCAGATTGGAAGGCTTGTAAGCGACATACCCGTCAACTGTCTCGGAAAAATGCGTCAAGCACACAAAATGCAGATCGCGTGGACGCTCATCTCCGCGGTCAAAGCCACGGAAATCTTCATTCGTAAAGGCTTGCGACATTTGAATCGCACGATCCGGGCGGAAATTATAAAAAATAACCGAATCGCCGCTTTGAACGGTCGTCACTGGTTTTCCTGCCTCATCGAGAATCACGGTTGGCATGACAAACTCATCCATAATGGACTTTTCGTAGGATTCTTTTACTGCTTGAACCGGATCACGATAAGCCGGAGCATCTGCGTACACCATGGCACGATACGCCTTCTCTACGCGCTCCCAGCGTTTGTCCCGATCCATCGCGTAGTAGCGACCTTGTACGGTAGCAATGCGACCAACGCCGATCTCTGCGATTTTGGCTTGCAGCTGTTCGATATATCCCACTGCACTGTCAGGCGATACATCGCGACCATCGAGGAAACCGTGGATGAACACATCCACAAAGTCCTGCTTTTTCGCCAACTCGAGCATTGCAAACAGGTGGTTAATATGACTGTGTACACCACCATCGGACAAAAGCCCGAACAGATGAAGCTGCTTGCCGTTTTGCTTCGCGTGCTGGAAAGCAGCGATCAGTGTTTCGTTTTCAAAAAAAGCGCCTTCTTGAATCGACTTGGTAATGCGCGTCAAATCCTGATAAACAACACGCCCTGCGCCGATATTGAGATGGCCTACTTCGGAGTTCCCCATCTGTCCTTCTGGAAGCCCAACAGCCAGCCCGCTTGCCTCCAGTGTCGCGTGAGGGTATTGGTTCCAGTAACGGTCGAAATTCGGCTTGTTGGCTTGTGCTACTGCGTTTCCATGCGTCTCGTTACGCAGAGCAAAACCATCTACAATCAAAAGGGCAACCGGTTTTGGTCTTTGTGCCATTGCTTTCTCCTCCTATCGCGACGTAGCTCCTGCCACAAGCTGCAAGTAACTGTCCGCTACAAGACTCGCTCCACCGACCAATGCTCCGTCGATATCCGGCTGTGACATGTAGCTTGCGATGTTTTCCGGCTTTACGCTTCCGCCGTATTGAATGCGCACTTTTTCAGCTGTCGCTTGTCCGAAGCGTTCACCGATTACGCTACGAATAATGGCAATCGTTTCATTGGCATCCTCTGCCGTGGAAGACTTGCCTGTGCCAATCGCCCAAATCGGCTCGTATGCAATAACGGTATCTGCCACTTGTGCAGCGTCCACTCCAGCAAAGGCACCTTCTGTCTGCGTACGAACGACGTCAGCTGTCTCGCCCGCTTCCCGCTGCTCCAGACTCTCGCCTACGCACACAATCGGTACGAGACCTGCTGCTAATGCGGCTACAACCTTTTTGTTCACGGTCTCATCTGTTTCATTGAAATACTGACGGCGCTCGGAGTGACCAAGGATCACGTACTCCACACCGATTTCTTTCAGCATAGAGGCGCTGATTTCACCTGTATAAGCACCTTGCTCTTCAAAATGCATGTTTTGCGCGCCGATGGCAATATCCGTGCCCGCCAGTTCTTCCTTAAGTGAAGCCAACGCTGTAAATGGTGCGCAAATGACTTTTTGTACCCCGGAAGTATTGTTGCCTGCCTTGGCGTCCTGCGCAAATGCTCTTGCCTCGGCCATCGTCTTGAACATCTTCCAGTTCCCCGCGATAATTGGTGTTCGCATGCAAACTCCCCCTCTTCGCTCTTATTGATTATCTGCCAACACAGCTACGCCTGGCAGTTCCTTGCCTTCCATGAATTCCAGAGACGCTCCGCCACCTGTAGAAATGTGTGTCATCTGCTCGGCAACGCCTGCTTTCTCCACAGCTGCTACGGAATCCCCGCCACCGATGATGGTCGTACCGCTGCATGCTGCCATCGCCTTGGCTACACCAATCGTGCCGCCTGCAAAAGCATCCATTTCAAATACGCCCATCGGACCGTTCCACACCACTGTTTTGGATTCTACAATGGCGCTGTGGTACTGCTCCACTGTTTTTGGCCCGATATCGAGTGCCATCCAGCCCTCTGGAATCGCATCAATTGCTACGACCTTCTTCTCGGCATCTGCCGCAAAACGATCAGCTACCACAACATCAACTGGCATCAGCAATTGAACGCCGCGCTCTTTCGCCTGATCCATCAACGTACGTGCGAGATCGAGCTTGTCGTCTTCACACAGAGAAGCACCAATACCGTAACCTTGTGCTTTGAGGAATGTATTCGCCATACCGCCGCCGATAATCAGGTGATCGACTTTGGTCAACAAATTTTCAATGACAGCAATCTTATCTTTTACTTTTGCACCGCCGACAATCGCTGTAAACGGACGCTCCGGATTGGACAAGGCTCCGCCCATGAAGCGAATCTCCTTTTCCATCAACAAGCCCGCAACTGCTGGTATGTACTCAGCGATTCCCGCTGTAGAAGCATGTGCCCGGTGAGCTGTCCCGAAAGCATCATTGACAAACAGATCAGCCAAGGCCGCAAAGCTTTTTGCCAGTTCTGGATCGTTCTTTTCTTCTCCCGCATGGAAGCGCACGTTTTCCAACAGGATGACGTCGCCAGACTCCATCCGTTCTACTGCCGCTTCTACGTCAGCACCATGGCAATCCTCCAGCTTACGCACGTCCTTGCCCAAGAGCGAGGATAGATGTGCTGCGACAGGAGTAAGACGCATCTCTTCCACTACTTGGCCTTTAGGTCGCCCAAAATGGCTCGCCAGGATTACTTTGGCTCCTGCCTCCATCATGAAACGGATGGTTGGTACAGCAGCACGAATGCGTGTATCGTCGGTGATTACCCCGTCCTGCATCGGCACGTTAAAGTCGACGCGGCAGAATACGCGCTTGCCTGCCAGCTCAACATCGCGGATAGATTTCTTGTTCATGAACGATCCTCCCAAATCATTGGCTTTTTATTCGGAAAAAAGATATGGGAAAAGGGAGATTGCTCTCCCTTTTTTTCCACAACAGTTCTATTTTACGTGTTAGAAGCCGCGCTGTGCAACATAATGACACAAGTCTACGACACGATTGGAGTAACCCCACTCGTTATCGTACCAGGAAACGACTTTCACCATGTTTCCTTCCAGTACCATTGTAGACAAAGCATCAATTGTGGAGGATGCAGGGTTTCCATTGTAATCAGACGATACGAGTGGCTCTTCGGAGTAGCCGAGAATGCCTTTGAGTGGGCCTTCTGCCGCTTCTTTCAGAGCGTTGTTGATTTCTTCAACAGTTGCATCAGTCTTCAACTCAACTACCAAGTCTACTACAGATACGTTTGGAGTTGGTACGCGCATTGCGAAACCATTCAGCTTGCCTTTCAGCTCAGGCAGTACGAGTGCTACCGCTTTTGCCGCTCCTGTAGAGGTTGGAATGATGTTCTCCGCAGCTGCACGGGCACGGCGCAAATCTTTGTGCGGCAGGTCGAGAATTTGTTGGTCATTGGTGTAAGAGTGAACGGTTGTCATCAATCCGCGTACGATACCGAATTTTTCATTGAGAACCTTCGCATAAGGCGCCAAGCAGTTCGTTGTGCAGGATGCGTTGGAGATCACAGTGTGTTGAGCTGGATCGTACTTGTCTTCGTTTACACCGATTACGACTGTAATGTCTTCGTTTGTTGCTGGAGCGGAGATGATGACTTTTTTCGCGCCACCTTCCAGGTGCTTCGCTGCATCTTCGCGCTTCGTGAAGCGTCCAGTCGATTCCACTACAATTTCAACACCGTAATCTGCCCATTTGAGTTGAGCTGGGTCGCGCTCTGCCAACACCTTGATTTCTTTGCCGTCAACGATGAGCGTGTTTTCGGAAGCTTCAACGCTCACGTTCAGAACACCATGAACAGAGTCATATTTCAAAAGGTGAGCCAGTGTGTGTGCATCTGTCAGGTCATTGACCGCCACGATTTCTACATTCGGATTGTTCAGTGCTGCACGAAATACGTTACGACCGATACGACCAAATCCGTTAATACCTACTTTTACCATAATGTATACCTCCTGCTCATTAGCTAGCTTTATTCTTCATCGCGAGAAACCTGCCCTCTGGCGAAAACCAGCGGGTCGATAATATCGTAACAATCGGTAATAAGATTGGAAAAAACACAAAGGGCAATGTCTGGATCGTCGAAACACCTAACGTGAGTGCCATCATCATCGATAGACCGTTCCACGGGATCAGTACAGGCATGACAACTGTGGAGTCCAACATCGTCTTGCCCAACAGCTCGCGCCCTCCCTCCCATTGGGAGAACCGTCCGAGAAGAGTAGAGCCGAGAACCAGTATTGGAATGGTTTGATTACAGCTGATGATGACCACTAACAACGATAATGCCGCTGCCTTCGCTACCAATACCGTCTTATTTTTTGTATGGCCCATCATTTTGTCTACGATGGGGGTTAATAAATTGGCTCTGTTCAAAATGCCGTTTAAAAAGCCTGCGAGAATGATTAACGCCAGAACACTGAATATGGCGAACATCCCGCCCCCATGGACCAGTTGATCCAGCGGCGTTCCTGAATGAAGCTCAAATCCAACTAACATCGATGTAAAAAACGTCTTCACATCCAAATTCCCATTGATCCCGACTAGAATCGCACTGGCTCCAATACCGTAAAACAATGCCTTCACCGCTTTTACTCTCAGTGCGAAAGATGCAATTAACACGACGAGAGGCAGCATGAGTAGCCAATGTACAGAAAAATGGCTGACTAACAGCTCTTGGTACATTTGAATGGTATCCGTCGAGCTCGCCTGAGGTCGAAACAGATCAAGAATCAGGAAAAGTAACGCGCAAATCGCTACCGTAAGCAAAGCAGGACGCCGTATTCTTCTTTCCTGCTCTTCTGTCATACCGACATTGGAAAGCACCAGTAAACGACTGCTCGATATCGGTGAGAAACGTTCCCCCACCATCGCTCCAGAGATGAGCGCACCTCCTACGATCGCAGGTGATATCCCTGCTGCGTGTGCGATGCCCATCAGAGACAGCCCAATCGTACTCAGCGTACCGATTGATGTACCCAATAAATAACTGACGCCTGCGGTCAACAGAAAAGAGAGAACGAACAAATACTCGACATTCACAATCGACAATCCGTAGTAAATGATGGCGGGTATAGTTCCTCCCATCATTAAAAGCGGAATCAAGAGTCCTACTAAAAACAGAATCGTAAGGACGGGCTTTGCCTTTTGGACACCTTCCCAGCCAAACACGAACTGCTGCTTCCACGGATAACCCAATCTTTTTACACTAACCAGTGTGACCAAGATCGCAAAAACAATCCCCCATGCGATCGGAAAACCGAGCGATAGGCTCAAAATGATGCCAGCGATCATTGCCAAGATGGGTGTTACCGATGTGATAGACATGCGACCGACTTCCTTCCGTTACAATCGTGCGGACAACAGCGTGTAAGCTGCCCCTTCGTCCGTAATGAGTACATTCTGACACGATTGCTTAGCAAAGGAAAGAATCGCTTTTGCCTTGCTTTCGCCCCCCGCAATGGAGAGCACGGTTTCTGCCTTGTGCACTTCCTCTAGCTGTAAACCAATTGTCGGCATTCTGTGGACCGTTTCTCCCGCTTCATTAAAGTAGTAGCCGAATGCTTCTGATACAGCACCCGTCTCCACTAATTCTGCGAGCTCTTCCTCCGAATAATTCCGCCTTCTCGCCATCGTGACGGCATCCCCGATTCCATGCAAAACGATTCGAGTCTCGCCCAAGAGCGACAACACATCTTGCACTTGCGGCTCTTTGACCAATGTCTGCAAGGCTTCTGGATGAAGGCGATCCGGTACGTGAAGAAGCCGATAAGAAGCACCTGTTTTCGCTGCCATGGCGGAAGCGAGCGTATTCGCTTGTAGCTCTACGCGTTCTCCCAGTCCACCGCGAGCAGGGACAAACTGAACGTTTTTGAACGAAGCAGAAGGCGTCAGATGACTTGCTACGCTGGCGATGGATGAACCACCTGTTACCGCTACAATGTCTCCTTCTTGCACGACCTGTTTGAGTACCCTTGCCCCTACCCGTCCCAGCTCTTCCTTTACCCAAGGCGATTGGTCTGCATTGCCCTGCACCACAATGACTTCTGATATGCCCAGCTTTTTTTGCAGGCGCTCCGCCAAGTCAGTAAGGCCGAATAGGTCTCCGACGAGAGGCTCCATGTCGTCCAAGACTTGTTGCCCTTCTTCACTCAGGCTCATTCCCGCAGCCGTTACATGAAGGAGCCCCGTCTCTTTTAGCAGTTCCACTTCTGCCCGCAAAATACGCTCAGTAGTATCCATGGCTTGAGCTAGACCTCTTCTGCCAATCGGCTGCAAATGATAGATGGATCGGAGCAACATGTACCGCTGACGCAAAACCTGAATCAAGTCAGGCAACAATTTTTGTTGCAGTTCCAGTAAACGTCGCATTTTGCCTTCTTCCTTGGTTACAAATTGTTGATCGGGACGTTTTATGTCCCTGTATATACATTTTTTGTCCCACTTGGTGCAAAAAAAAGATCACTTGCTACAACTTGAATGTATCATATTTAACAATATCTTGCAAGTTCCCCCGAGTCCCTATAAAAAAGTGCCACTCATGACCGAGCGGCACGTCTATGTAATTCGTTTCGCAGCTCCTCTAGCGTCACCACATGTGTAATGGAACGAAACACGATTTCTCCATCAATCTCGACTACTGGAATGACAAACATCATTTCTTCATGCAAGACCGGATCACTTTCAATATCAACCATGCGCATACGAAGGGGGAACTCCTCCGCCAAACTGCGGATGTAGAGCTCCACCTCGTCGCACAAATGACATTTTTTTCTCCCGTACAAGACAATTTCAAACGTTATTTCATTCATGCCCGTTAAAACCTCTTTCGTTTAGCCGACGATGGGATCAGCATTTCTTCCCGGTACTTGGCAACCGTACGGCGGGAGATTTCAATCCCCTCTGTAAGCAGCATCTCACCCAGCTTTTGATCAGATAACGGAGACTTCCGATCTTCTTGTTCGATCAGTGCTTTGATTCTTCGCTTAACACTCTCAGAAGAAGTCACTTCCCCGCTGGATGTAGAGAGTGCTGACGTAAAGAAATACTTCAGTTCAAAGATTCCACGCGGTGTCTGGACGTATTTGTTGCTGGTTGCCCGGCTGATCGTCGATTCATGCAGGCCGACCCGCTCTGCTATTTCTTTTTGTGTCATGGGCTTTAAGTAATGAATCCCCCGATCAAAAAACTCCCGTTGCATATCGAGGATGGCCTGAGTTACACGCATGAGCGTCAGGCGGCGCTGCTCCAGACTTTTTGCCAGCCACATGGCAGCATTCAGCTTATCGTGAATGAACTGCTTGGCTTCATCCTGACTTTTTTGCTGGCTCAGCATCTTTTCATAGAAGCTGTTGATTTTCAGCCGCGGTGCAGCAACATCATTGACCAATACTACATAATCATTCCCGACCTTCTCTACCGTCACATCTGGAATGACATATCTTGTGTCTACTGCGGAAAAGGCCGCACCTGGACGCGGATTCAGCGTACGGATCAAGTCTGCCATCGCCTGTACCTCTTGCGGTGTACACCCGATTTTGTCTGCAATCCGCTGATAGCGATTGTCCGCCAAATCTTGCAGGTGGTTGCGAACGACCTGAACGATCTTTTCATCATCGAGTGCCAAATGCCCGAGCTGCAGCAAAAGACATTCTTCTAGGCTGCGTGAAGCTACGCCTACTGGATCAAAATGCTGCAAGACGGACAACACGTCCTCAATCTCCAGCATTTCAGCACCTAGGCGCGTACTCGCTTCCTCCAGTGAAATTTCCAAATACCCCTTCTCATCCAGATTCCCGATCAAAAAGAGAGCGATCTGTTTTTGCAGCGACGAGAATCCTTTTACATAGCCGAGTTGACGCTCCAGATGTTCGTACAGCGTCTCCGCACCTTGCTGGACGTAATCCAACGGATTGTAAGTGCTTTCATTTTTCAACGAACCGTACTCACCTGTCGCGCGATTGCCCACAATTTCTTTCCAGTCAATCTCAGGAGCTGGTTTCTCTGCTTTTGCAGAAGCGACTTCTCCAGCAACTTCAAGGTCAAAAACAGGATTTTCATTGGCCTGATCCTGCAAATAGGAGATGAGATCAATGGCTGAATACTGCAATATGGTAATCGCTTGGCGTAATTCCGGCGTCATCACTAATTTCAGTGTTTGTTCTTGAAATAACCCCAATCCCATGTTCATGAAGCCCGCCTCCTTCGCACTTGCTCATGCTGCTCGATGACTCTTTATTTTCATTATATTCGTTCTCTCATGCAATTTTCCTGCCAAATTGATGAAGCAGAACACAAAAAACGTCGAAAGATCTTCACCAATGGACTTTTTCACTCTCGCTTACCTTATCACTAGTTTTTTCTGCTGAACTACTTTTTTTCGTTTGCATTGAGATTCTCGATGTTTTATAATGAAAATTGTCGTCACAATATACGCCTGTAGCTCAGTGGATAGAGCAATGGTCTCCGGAACCATGTGCGGGGGTTCGATTCCCTTCAGGCGTACCATACTTATAAAGACAAAGCGATCTCTTGGACTTCCAGAGGTCGCTTTTTTATGTTGAATCCCCATGGGAACAAAAAAAAACAGCCCGATTATGAACTGTTTCTCTTGCGTGACATTTACTCGTTAAAAATCGCCTTGACATCAGGGGACCTATTGATGATTCCTCGTTTTATACAAAAGATAAACAAAAAACGGCGCTCCAATCGCTGCGGTAAAAATCCCAGCTGGTAAATCATGCGGTAAAAACACCGTTCTCCCAATCAAATCAGCCAAGACGACAAGCATCCCGCCCAAAACAGCGGAAGCCGGCAGCAAGTAGCCATACGCTGAGCCAACTAGCCTACGCGCAATATGTGGAGCCATCAAACCGATAAAACTGATTCCTCCTGCCACACCTACCGCAGCACCTGCCAGTGCCACACTGATCGCAATCAAGAGCAATCTCTTTTTATCAATTGCTACGCCAATGCCTCTGGCGATATCATCACCGAGCTCCTGGGCATTTAAATAGCGGATTTGGAAAATCGTAGCCACGAGAAACAAAACGGTCCATGGAAGCAACGTCATGACATTTACCCAAGACATACCGTACACCGTTCCAGTCATCCACCCTAGAGCGTTTGATGCTTTGTGGGTTTGGGTGATCACCATGAAAAAGATCGTTAATGCTCCCATCCCCGCGGATATACATACACCGACAAGCGCGAGGCGAAAAGGTGAGACTCCCTCCTTCCACGCAGTGAGATACGTAAGCGTAGCGGTTAGCAATCCACCGATCAAGGCCACCAATGGCATCCATTGCACACTTACATCTTTTGCGAATGTGATAAATGCTACCGCTGCTGCCGTCGCTCCCGCTGTAGTTCCGATCAAATCAGGCGAAGCTAACGGATTTCGTACCAAGGACTGTAAGATGGCCCCCGATACCGCCAGGGAAGCCCCCACCATGACTGAAACGACAACGCGAGGCAACCGCCAATCGAGCACGATCAATTCATTCTGTTCACTGCCCGCTCCCACAAAAGCTTTGATGACTTCCCACACAGGAATATGCAAGCTTCCTAAGCCAATACTCAATACAATCACAACAGATAACAGCAAAAATAGTATGAAATTAATTCCTAACGCCCGCTTATTTACATGAAACGAGAGCGCTGGCTTTTTGGTCCGAATGACTACATGTCTATGCATACGCCCTCCTCCTGACCAGCGGGATGATAAAGGCCACTCCGATCATGGCGGTTGCTACGCCTACTGGTACTTCCAAACGCAGCGGCATCAATACAAGGCGAGAAAGCAAATCAGCGCAAACCAGAAAAGCTCCACCGAAGACAATCGAATAGGGAATCAACCATCGATGATCAAGACCGACTAAAAAACGACAAAGATGCGGGATGATGATGCCCACAAATGCAATCGGTCCGGCGAGCGCGACACTCCCACCTGCCAAGAGCACCACGATCAATATCGCTGTAGCTTTTACCAAGATAATCTTTTGGCCCAGACCAGTCGCCACATCATCACCGAGTACCATCAAGTTTAACGAACCGGTCAGTAGCATAGCGCCTAACCAACCTACTAGCAAATAAGGAATGATCATAACAAAATGATCGAGCTGTCTTCCCTCCACAGAACCAACTAACCAATAAAAAGCCTCTGTCATCGTCTTTTCTTGCAGCAGCATAAACAGAGAGGTCACAGACGAAGCAAAAGCGGCAACCGCTGCACCCGAAAGTGTCAGCTTAATCGGAGTCATGCCTCCCCGCCCAGCGGAAGCCAATCCGTATACAAGCAGAGCAGTCACACCCGCTCCGATAAAGCCTGCCCACATCATTTGCGACACTGGGAATTGCGAGCCAAAAACAACAATTGTTGTCACAATAGCTGCTGCAGCTCCAGCGTTCACGCCGATAAGAGATGGTGAAGCCAAAGGATTTCGAGTCAACGCCTGCAACAAAACACCTGCTACAGCGAGGCTGCTCCCCACCGCTACCGCTGTAAGTGTACGCGGCATTCGGGAAGTCGTAATAATCAAATGTTCCTCTGAACCGGAAAATTGGGTGTATGCCTCTACTGCAGTAGTGAGCGAATACCGATTGATTCCGAAAAGGATACTAGCAACCATCACGACTGCCAGGACGACGAGTCCTACTATGAGTACAGTAGTCTTTTGCAGTCGGCTGGACAAAATCACATTCACGCCTGTTCCCTTCTTTCCGTTGCATTCTACCTATTCTGTCTATTCGCTACATATGTATGTAAGTTTCTCCCACTAATCAGTCTAAGCTTGCGGATAGGGCTAGTCAATGATATTGATTTTTATTATCGCTATTGGAAAATTCAGCACAAAAATATCTATACTTTTCCTTTCATTCCAAAAAATATATTGACACATTGTCATATAAGCATATACAGTAGTGAAGAAAAATGATAATCATTATCAGTTAAAAGGGGGATTTTCCATCATGCGCAAAACTTCCCTGCGTTTGATGCTCGGGGCTATGCTTTCCGCTGTGATGCTCGTAACAGGTTGCGGGGGACAGGCAACGTCTACATCCAGCTCATCTTCTTCTACTCCAGCTGCGTCAACATCTACACCAGCACCTGCGCCGGCAGCGTCTGAAGAGAGAGAAGTAAAGCACTTTATGGGGTCAACAAAAATAAAAGGGACTCCTCAGCGTGTCGTCGCTCTTACCAGTGAAAGCACAGAGGCTGTTCTCGCATTAGGGATTACGCCAGTTGGGGCTGTCATGAGTGGCCTCGGTAAACCTGGTGACCCATGGCATCCACATATTAAAGAGAAAATGAAGGATGCAGTTGAATTGGGTGACGAGAACCAACCGAATGTTGAACTGATCGCCAGCCTGAAGCCAGACCTGATTCTGGGAACAAAAGGACGCCAAGGACAAGAAAAAGTATACGCTCAGCTTTCCGCGATTGCCCCAACCGTCTTCTCCGAGGATCTCGTAGGCAGATGGAAAATCAACTTTGCACTTTACTCCGAAGCGTTGAATAAAAAAGCTGAAGGCGACAAGCTGATGGCTGATTTCGATAAGAAGATTGAAGAGGCAAAAGGAAAACTGGGTGACAAGACGAAGATGAAAGTCTCTGTCGTTCGTTTCGTAGCTGGCAAAACTCGTCTTTACTTGAAAGACACTTTCTCTGGCGTTGTTCTGAGCCAGCTCGGCCTTGCTCGACCAGCCTCCCAAGACATCGATGAGTTCAAAAAAGACATTCCAAAAGAGCTCATGACTGAAATGGATGGCGATGTCATGTTTTACTGGATCGGTGATTATTCCGGTGATGGATCTGCCAATAAATACACCGAGGAATGGATGAAAGATCCGCTCTATCAAAAACTGAATGTCGCGAAAAACAATAAGGCATTCCAAGTTGACGAAGTGATCTGGAACGTAGGTGGCGGTATCCTTTCTGCTGAACTGCTTGTTGATGACATCGTAGAACGCTTCTCCAAACTGTAGGCTATATACTTTCCGATACCGTCAATAAAGCAGGAGTGGTTGAGATAACCACTCCTTTTCTTTTACCTACTGGCATTATTGATCGAGTTCCTTACTTCCAGCAGTATCCTTACTGGGCAGAATCGGATCTATTTGTTCAGGTTTACGCGAATAAGCTTTGTTTGTAACCAAAATCGTCGCACCGATGATGACGATAAAAATGAGCACCAACGCAACGATAAAACCAGTTGTCATGCATACACCCCCGACTTTTTTCTAACTCTCATTATAGCTGATTTCCATGCGAGTCAGAACCTTCATGCATAACCAATTCATTATGGAATAACAAACTATTCCAAATTTTGATAGGAAAATGGGTCTTATATCTCGAATAGTTACGACAACGCTATCTCACTCAAATACTTGATAGACTATGCGGGGGAACTCTGATGAACAAGCTTAATACCCCTTTCTTATGGAAAAAGAAACGCTCAAAAAAGGAAATCACGCAAGTGTTATTTCCAGATCAAATATTAAAAGCATTTTTTCACTTTACGACGGATGCCATCTCGATTAGTGATCTCGATAACAATATCGTCTTGGTGAATCATGCTTTTGAGCAATACTACGGTTGGTCCATGGAGGAGATTTACGCTTCACCGCTCTGCTTCATTCCAGACGAGTATAGGAGCGAGACCAAACAGTTATTTGATGCGGTCAGGAGCATGGGTGTCTTACTAACCAATTACGAAACCATCAGGCAGCGAAAAGATGGCACGAAGATGGATGTCATTCTGTCGGCTGCTCCAATCAAAGATGAAACGGGAAAAATTATTGGTGCTTCCTGTATTACCCGTGACATTTCCGACCGCAAAAAAATTGAAGAGGCCTTGCGTCAAACCGAAGCCAAATATCGTCTCCTCATCGATCATACCCAGGATATCGTGACGATTTATGATTTATCTATGCGACGCATCTATGCATCCCCATCAATCGAGCAATTGGGATTTGTTCCAGCCGAGGTTACTTCCCCTAACAATCTGCAACTCACACATCCAGAGGATATCCCTATGTTCAGGGACAAATTTCAAGAGATCATGGCAACGAAACAACCCGTTCATTTCGAGACGCGCTCTATGGATAGGAACGGAAACGAGGTTTCCTTCGAAACACGCGGTATCCCCATTTTAAGCGCGGTAGGAGACGTACAAAACATCATGTTAGTCTCGCGAAATGTCACAGAACGCAAATACTCTGAGGCCGCCTTGTTTAAAAGCGAGAAAACGAACAAAATCATCTCGGAATACACAGATGATCTTATTCTGATTACGGACAAAAATGGGGATATCCTCTATCTCTCCCCTTCTCATTCACGCGTAATCGAAACGAGTGAAAATTGCCGTCAGCTCACCTTTGCTGACATTCATCCAGAAGATCGGCAAACAGTCATTGACCACTTTCATCATTTGCTGGTGACCCAAGAACCAAAGATATGCGAGTTCCGTTTTCAAACGAAAAATAACAAATGGATCGTTCTCGAATCAAAGGGTGCCCCTATCCTGACGAAAACGGGAGATTGTGATGGCTTTATCATCGTATCGCGGGATATTACAGAACGCCGAAATAACGAGGAATTATTACGGAAGGCTGAAAAGCTGTCCGTGATTGGGGAGCTGGCTGCTGGGATCGCCCATGAGATTCGCAATCCCCTAACATCCTTGAAGGGCTTTATCCAATTTCTTTATCCGAGCATGAATGATAACCAGCAGTACGCAGATATCATGCTCTCTGAACTGGACCGGATCAATTTTATTGTGAGTGAATTACTAGTCTTGGCAAAGCCTCATAGCATTCAAATCAAGCCTCTTCCGCTCATCCCTTTGCTGGAAAGCGTCTTGGCACTATTGAGGTCGGAAGCAAACTTGAAAAACATCGATTTCCGAACCGCATTTGCTTACCATCCGATCATTGCGGGAGAAGAAAACCAGCTCAAGCAAGTCTTTATCAATATCATTAAAAATGCCATCGAAGCGATCGACGGACATGGAGAGGTTCATATTGCCACCTCCTTAAAAGACAATCATCAGGTGCTCATTACGCTCACGGATACTGGCTGTGGAATCTCTGAAGAAATGATTCACAAGCTGGGCGCCCCTTTTTTCACGACAAAAGAAAACGGGACTGGCCTCGGCCTCATGATCAGCAGCAAAATCATGAAAGACCACAACGGTAGCCTGGAAATTAAAAGCAGGGAGCACGAAGGTACAGTGGTAGAGATTACACTGCCGATTGTACAGGACCAAATTGGGTCATCCTAGAAAGGTGTACATCCCATTATCAGCGGAGGTGCCCTATGGATTTCACCAAAATGAGCACAAGTGAGTTTGTGGCCAAAATTCGCGAATCCCAAGCGAAAAACCTGCGCAGCAGACAGCATCAGGGCTATGGTCACCCGGAACAGCGGCTGCCCAGCAAGCAACGAGTATAACAAAACAAAAACCCACCTGCGAGCTCACTGCTGGGCCAGGTGGGTTTTTGTTTGTTATTGTGGATCCTGCTTATTCAGGTTACGATCTCTTTCAGACTTTTGCTTTTGGGTGCCTTGCGTCTTGCTGCTGTGTCCTTGGTTGCCGCCATTCTTCGTATTACGATTGTTTGACATCAGAATCCCTTCCTTTTCATTCTGGTATTCATGCCAAACGTAGTATGTCCCAAACGGCTGATTCATAATGAAGAATTACTTCGCTTCACCCATAAATACTTTCTTTCCATCCTCATACTTGTACACATATACGGAAGCAAAGTCGTTGTCGCCTTTTTCATTGAATGTTACGTTGACGAATTTGCCTTTGTAATCTTTGGTTTTGTGAACAGCTTCCAGCACTTGTTCACGAGTTGGCTTTTTGCCGCCGTTTGCTTTGATCGCTTCTTCCAGACCGTTCAGCATAACCCCCATGGAGTCATAACCAAACGAAGTGAAGATCCCTACTTTGTTGCCAGTCGCGCTCTCGAAATCTGTGATCCATTTCTTGCCGTCTTCGGTAGCACCAATATCACCAACAGTAGAAGTAAAGACTACGTTATTAGCATTTTCCGCACCAGCAATTTTCACCATGTCAGCGGAGTCGTAGCCATCGCCACCCATGAAGACACCCTTGAAGCCTTTTTCACGTGCTTGCTTCACAATGATCCCTGCATCAGAGTAGTATCCACCGAAGTAGATCATCTCTGGATTTTTCGCAAGGATTTGGGTGATGATCGCACTATAATCCTTCTCGCCTGCCGTTACCCCTTCATAGCCGAGAACTTGTACACCGTCTTTTTCAAACTGCTTTTTCACTTCTTCCGCAAGACCCTGTCCATAAGCAGCCTTGTCATGCATAACGAAAGCCGTTTTTACATTCAATTGATTTTTGGCAAAAATAGCAGCCTTAGAGCCTTGTTGATCATCACGGGCACAAATGCGGTGTACGATCTTCTTGCCTTGCTCAGTCAAATCGGATCCCGTTGCGGAAGGAGATACCATTACGAGCTTTTCTTGTTCATATTGCGCTGCTGCTGTAATCGAAGCACCTGTTGTAGCATGGCCAACTACTCCGACTACGTCAGGATTTGAAATCAACATTTGTGCGACTGCTACCCCTTGTTTCGGGTCAGCTTGGTCGTCTTGCGCGGACAATTCAACATCAAAGCCAAGTGCTTTGAATGCCTCCTTTTTTTCTTTCAACGCATATTCAGCACCAGCTTTTGCTGTGCTTCCGTAGTCGGAGTACTGACCAGACATCGGACCAACTACAGCAATCACAAGCTTCTCAGTAGATCCGCTTGCACCGCCTGTGCTTCCTCCGCTATTGTTGCTCGGCTGTGGTGTCGCGCTTTGTCCACCAGTCCCCGTACCTCCACCGCAGCCCGCGAGCAATGTGCTCAGAGCAAATGTTGCAGCCAGTATCGACAATGATTTCTGTTTTTTCATAGCAAAAACATCCCCCTCTTTATTTATGAGCAAACTATGAATCACAATCTTATTGTAGGATATTTTAGAAAATTTGCAATAGAAATGATTAAAAGAAGAATCAATCAAAAGACCTCTATCGCTGTCTGTTAATAGAGGTGTATGACGTATTGCATCAAGGAAATAGCCACTTCTTCGCATAGAAATGGCTATCTTGATGAAAAGCATCTCATTGATTTCAGGAAAAAATTGGAATAATCAGCTTGTAAGTGCGCGTTTTGCATCGTGATCTAGGTCGAGAACTTGTGAAGCATACACACCCCTCTACTCTTTCCATATATCTCCTATGCAACTCTCCCGACAAACATGACCAGACTATAAGAAAACCTTTAGCGACGCCTGTTCATGAGCAAACGCGTTTTAGTGGAACGTTTTCATGTGCTCTGGAAAGTACGTTGAAAAAATAAATATCCCACGAACAAATGTTTTTGTGCACAACCTGTGCATAACATTGTGGATAACTTTCGAAAGTGAGGCTTGCCATGGCAGGGGAACGTTTTTTTCTCATTTATCAAGAGGCCAGTGACGAAGAATGCTTATTGACCATTGAACCATACAAAGATCAACAGGAGCTGGCAGAAGCCATCAATCAGCTGCAAGCCAAACAAGTCGATGAGTATACGATCATCAAGGGAAAAAAGATGAAGGCCACGCTGAAACTCGCCGTCGATTTGACCGAGGCCGATGAGAATTCTAAGGAATGAATGTTTTCTTTTTGGAGTAGGTTTAGACAAAGGGAATTTGGCAAACATGGTAGTGAGGGCGCGCACTTATGTGTTTGACCTTCATTGACCTTTTGTGTATGATATTGTTACAAAGAGAGGAGGAAGACTAGATGCATATGAATTTAATTCCAACCGTCATTGAACAGACGAACCGCGGGGAACGTGCTTACGACATTTATTCCCGCCTGCTCAAAGACCGCATCATCTTTCTGGGAACCCCAATCAACGACACCGTAGCCAATATCGTTGTGGCACAGTTGTTGTTCCTTCAGGCGGAAGATCCGGAGAAAGACATTCACTTGTACATAAACAGCCCAGGCGGTTCTATTACTGCTGGTATGGCAATTTACGATACTATGCACTTCATCAAGCCAGATGTATCCACCATTTGTATCGGAATGGCTGCTTCGATGGGAGCATTCCTGCTGGCTGCTGGGGCAAAAGGCAAACGCTTTGCTCTGCCAAACAGTGAAGTCATGATTCACCAACCATTGGGTGGTGCCCAAGGACAAGCGAGCGACATTGAGATCGCCGCAAAACGTATTTTGAAGATGCGTGATCATCTGAACACTATCCTGGCTGAACGCACTGGACAGCCTTTGGAGCGCATCCAAAAGGATACCGATCGTGACAACTTCCTCTCTGCCGCAGAAGCAGTAGAGTACGGATTGATTGACAAAGTAATCACTTCCGAACCGTCTTCCAAAAAATAAGAGATACGTAGTAAAAAAAGCACTCGTGCCTGGACTACTGGCCGAGTGTTTTTTTGTATGCCGAGCAAACCCCAAGAGGCTTCCCTTGATTTGCCCGGCTTTTTCGCTGGATCATTGTGATACTTCCATTAACTGACTGACATACACCGTCCGGCTATGTCCTGGATTTTTTTCCTCATGCACACGTGCTGTTGACGTTTTTTCGTCTACAGCATCGATCCAAACGGCTTGTCCTTCGTACTCTACCTTGATATGGTCGTCGGAGCTCATAATGGCTTGTGCTCTCGTTACATTCATAAGCGGCTCCCTATTGCTCATCTTCAAGGGCTTGCTTGGCTGACGACGCCCCTGTCATTGTGTCTACACTGGTTTCTTCAATCAAGCCGTTCTGATCGGAAACGATCCCTCCCCCTAATCCTTCGTTAATCATCCGGTCAATGTCCATGTCAAAGCAATCGCGGCCTTCGTGGCATGAATCACGGTTACTCATGTCTGATTCCTCCTTCATGCAATATACATGGTTAGAAATGCCCTGCCCGAAGTGAATTGATACATATTCATCAAGATGACCAACAAAAAAAGACACCTCCCTTAAGGGAAAAGTGTCTCTCGTGACTCTATTCTTCCTTGCTTACCAGATTCGTAAGGCTAGTAACTGCCTGGGAGGCATCCGGCCCTTCTGCCAAAATGGTAATTTCTGTTCCAGAGCTGATTGCGAGGCTCATGATACCCATGATGCTTTTCGCATTAACCTTCTTGTTGCCTTTTTCTACGAATACTTCCGATGCAAAACGGTTAGCCTCCTGTACGAAAAAGGCTGCTGGACGAGCTTGCAAACCGGTCTTTAACTGAACCACGACCTGCTGTTGAACCATGAACGGACCTCCTTACTTGTAGACTATTATCCTTTAGTATAACATGCATCTACATCGAAATATTTTGTTTTTCTCGTATTTTGTCAGCGATTTCGTTAATTTTTCGCAAGCGGTGGTTAATGCCCGATTTGCTCACTACTCCGCTTGGCACCATCTCGCCCAATTCTTTCAAATTGATATCAGGATGAGCCAATCGTAGCTCCGCGACCTCGCGCAGACGTTTTGGCAAATTCTCCAACCCCATCTCTTGATCGATGAGCTGAATACTTTCCATTTGTCTGGTGGCTGCATTCACCGTTTTGTTTATGTTGGCGATCTCACAATTGTGTAATCGGTTTACTGAGTTCCGCATGTCCTTTACGATTCGGACGTCCTCGAAATACAGAAGCGCCTGATGAGCCCCAATCAAGCTCAAAAACTCTGTAATCTTTTCGCCTTCTTTAATATAGAGAACATACCCTTTTTTCCGCTCGATGCACTTGGCATTTAGTTTATACCGATTGGCGATCTTGGTCAATGCTTCGCAAAAATCCTGATAGGAAGTGAAAATCTCCAGATGATAGCTGGATGCCTCTGGATGATTCACAGATCCCCCCGCCAAAAAAGCCCCCCGCAAATAAGCAGCGCGGCAACAGGACTTTTTCACGATCTCAGGAGCGATTCCTGGGATAAACGACAGGCTTTGATCCATTAGCCCCAAGTCTTGCAAGATATCATTGGCCTTATTCGGAATACGCACAATGTAGACGTTGTTCTTTTTCAATCGCATTTTTTTGCGAACCAGCAGTTCAGCATGTATTTGAAACAACCTCTTGATTAGCGTGTAAATGCGTCGGGCAATCGCCGCGTTCTCTGTCGTCACATCCAGCACCAGTCGTCCGGCTCCAAACTGCAGACTTCCATTCATTCGAATCAAGGCTGAGAGCTCTGCCTTGCTGCAGCAATCGGCACCCTCCGTCATGGTAAGTTCTTTTTTGGTATGCGCGGCGAATGACATCGACTTCACTACTCCTTCTCTATCTTCAGCACCTTCCGTCTACGTTTGACGAGTGACACAACCTGCTTGCTGACAGCATGTGCATCATGACGTAGGTATCCGTCCTCAAATGTGACTAACGGCTTCGCCACCACATTTAAACCGAGTTGGCGCAATTGCTTTAAGTCACATCGGACAGGAGCTGCTCCTTTTTCCGTATATTTGTCCAATACATGGGTAGGCAGCTCGGCTGAATTGACAATGATCGTATCCAGAAATGGTCTATCTACATGGTCATACATGACATTGACGTGCCTGGATGCAGAAAAACCGTCTGTCTCCCCCGGTTGTGTCATGACATTACAAATGTAGATTTTCGGGGCTTGTGCGCGTGTAATCGCTTCAAATAACCCGCGTACTAATAAATTGGGCAGGATGCTCGTATACAAGCTGCCAGGCCCAATCAAAATGGCATCCGCGTCGGCAATGGCCATCAGGGCTTCGCTCAGAGGAACAGCGTCCTCCGGATCAAGGAACACCCGCTTGATTTCTTTGCCAGTCAACGGTATTTGGGATTCTCCGATTACGAGAGATCCATCTGTCATTTCCGCTTTCAACTGAATCGACTGCGTGGAAGCTGGCAATACATCTCCACGCACTGCCAAAACTCCGCTTAGTGTTTTGACTGCGGTGACAAAATCTCCAGTGATTTCGTTCATCGCTGCAAGTAATAGATTTCCCAAATTATGCCCTGCTAATCCCGTGCCTGTGGAAAAACGATATTGCATGACTTTTTCCATCAACGGCTCTGTATCGGCCAGAGCAGTCAAGACGTTTCGAATGTCGCCAGGTGGTAGCATATCCATTTCTTCTCGCAAACGTCCAGAGCTTCCCCCATCGTCTGCTACCGTCACAATCGCTGTGATATGCACCGGCTCGTGCTTCAAACCGCGTAAAAGGACGGACAAACCCGTTCCTCCGCCAATAACGACTACCCGTAATGGCCTTGACTGTAGCCTCCCGACTCCCTTAGTAGGCATATGTCACCTCATTATTTCTAATACACATACCACAGGTGGCTTTTTATGCACGCTTCAGTCTTTCCTGCCATCTTATGCTCATTTGTTCTTTTCCATGTCTCGATGACTGACACGGACAGAAAAATCTTTACCAAAGGTTTCTCCCAAATGTTCTGCAATGGCGACCGAGCGGTGCTTGCCACCGGTGCATCCAATTCCTATCACAAGTTGACTTTTTCCTTCTCGCTGGTAATGTGGCAGGGTGTACCCCAAAAAGTCTGTAAGCTTTTCTAAGAATTCTTTTGTGTCCTTGTGCTTCATCACATACTCTGCCACGTCTGGATCACATCCTGTTTTCGGACGCAAATCCTCCACATAATGCGGGTTAGGCAAAAAACGGACATCGAACATCAAGTCAGCGTCTATTGGTGCGCCGTATTTGAAACCAAACGACAAAACATTAATCGTAAGTGGTGATCCTTGTTGACCGTATTGGTTGATGATTTTTTCTCGAAGCTGAACTGGCTTCATTTGACTCGTATCGATAATCTGATGCGCCCAGCCCTTCATTTCCTCCAACAAACGGCGCTCAGCGTGAATTCCTTCCAAAGGCGAACCGTTCGGGGAAAGCGGATGTCTGCGACGTGTTTCCTTATAGCGAGAAACCAATGTCTGATCGTTCGCATCCAGATAAAGGATGTGGTACGATAATCCATTCATCTGATTGAGGCTCTCTATGGTTACGGCTAGATTTTCAAAAAACTCACGCCCTCGCAAGTCAATCACCAATGCGACTCGCTCAATACTCCCACCAGACTGTTTGACCAACTCAGCAAATTTGGGAATCAGTACAGGGGGTAGGTTGTCTACACAAAAAAAGCCCAGGTCCTCCAAGCTTTGTACAGCAACTGTCTTTCCCGCACCTGACATTCCGGTAATAATCAGGAGATTCATGGCCTTGTCGTTTCCCAATTCCGTCACGCAACTCGCCTCCTACGATTCTGACAATAGCATACCATATTGTCCACCTTATTCGCACCTTTTTGAACCGCTTCCCCTGTTTTTCCATTGATGTCTTCTACAGGCGTATAAGCTTTTTTAGAAAAAAAGATGCGTGACTGAATGCCAGCCACGCAACAATTGTTTATATAGATAAGGGGGTCAATTCATTGTCTATAGATTACTCTTGAATTATTTCACCCATGTTACAAGCAGGTTAAGAGATTGTGACATTTTGTTCCTTTAGCTTTTCATTAAGCTCTTCTACATAGTGTTGAGCAGATTGAGCAGCGATTGAACCGTCTCCAGTAGCTGTCACGACTTGACGTAGCATTTTTTCACGTACATCTCCTGCTGCAAAAACACCTTTTACTTTGGTGTTCATTTTTTCGTCTGTCAATACGTAGCCCGCGTCGTTGGTGATACCCAGTGGACGTACGCTTGCAGTCAATGGGTCCATACCAACGTAGATGAACACCCCATCTGCTGGGTATTCTCTTTGTTCACCTGTTTTGGTGTTTTCCAAGAGAACCGCTTGTACTTTGCCTTCACCACGGATTTCTTTTAGTTCTGTATCCCAGATCACTTCGATTTTTTCGTTATCGAAAGCGCGTTTTTGCAGGATTTTCTGTGCACGGAACTGATCACGACGGTGTACGATCGTCACTTTGGAAGCGAAGCGAGTAAGGAACACAGCCTCTTCCACTGCGGAGTCTCCTCCACCAACAACCACCAGCTCTTTATTGCGGAAAAATGCACCGTCGCATACCGCGCAGTAAGAAACGCCACGGCCGGACAATTCTTTTTCGCCTTGTACACCGAGCAAACGATGCTCTGCACCAGTTGCCACAATAACAGACTTGGTCAAGTATTCCTTGTCACCCGTGATAACGCGCTTGTACGGCTCTTCATCACGGATTTCTTTGATTTCGCCATATGCATACTCCGCACCGAATTGCTGTGCATGCTCAAACATTTTTGTAGAGAGATCAGGGCCAAGAATAGAAGTGAAGCCTGGGTAGTTCTCGATATCTTCCGTGTTCGCCATTTGACCGCCTGGAATTCCTCTCTCCAGCATCAATGTGCTCATGTTCGCACGGGATGTATATACAGCAGCCGTCATTCCAGCAGGGCCAGCTCCGGCGATAATCACATCATAAATTTTTTGATCGCTCATGGTTGTTGCCTCCTCATCTCACACAGTTCTGTTTCCTTATTTAAATTAATTATAATGTAATAATCTATTTAAAATCAAGTGTCGACAAAACTTTGACGCACTTTGCCAAGGTAGCGGCAGAAATGCCGTATTTTTGAGCTAGAAGGGCTTGTGACTGTTTTTCGTTCGTTATCGTTCCGTATACATATTCTAATGCTGCGACCCACGCTACTTCTTTTCGCACTTGTACAAGACTTTGGGCATATTCATGATGCTTGCGCCATACATCGAGGCACCATTCTCCGGCCTCTTGCTTGCCCTGTAAGAGCAAATAACGGCTTATACCTTCTTCTATACTGCCCTTTTGCTCATCCGTCGCGGGTGAACCATTCGATCCATCAGGAGTTCCTTCCGGCATGTCTGCACCCATATCAGCCAAAGCCAGCAACGCCAACTTTTGCAGCTGTTGGTTATCCGTCTGGTAATAAAATTGACGGACCGCGGTTTCAGCTTCATCGTCTCCGATCAGAGACAAGGTTTGCAACACCGCGAATTTCACTTCATCGCGTCCATGCTGCAATGCCCAGAGAAGGGAAGCTCGGATCATCGGGTCTGTTTTAAAATCTTCCACTCCCGTGAATGAAGCCTTTTCCCAAGAAACATCACGTTGGGTCGTATTGTATTGGTAGGGGATCGGTTTTATAGTCTCCCCTTCTTGTTCGTTTTTTACCATTTGAATGTACTGATCTGCGATTCCTGCTTCTGGGTCTAACTGCTTGGCTTTTTGCCACCAGCGCAGTGCCTGATCCTTTTTCCCGCTCAAATAAGCTGAGATCGCAGCATAGTGGTACGTGCACGCTTCATGCGGCCGTCCATTTCGCAGCATGCGTTGGTAATGGAAATACGCTTCATCATGCTGGCCAAGCACTCCCATTGTTGTTGCGAGCTTATAGGTATTTTCCGGATGGAACGGAACGACCTTTTTCAGCATATCAATCAAGCTCAACAGCTCTGTCGTTTGATTGTGATGGGAGAGCAAAACCGCCAAATTGCACAGTGCATGCAGATTTCCTTCTTCCTTATCCAGCGTCTGTTCGATTGTCTCCATCGCCTTCTGGAATTCCCCAGCATAATAGTAGGCGAGAGACAAATTGTTCCACGCTGGCAAAAAGTCAGGATCGGCTTCGACGATTTCTTTTAAGGTATCCAGTGCCTCCAAGAAACGTCCCTCTTCCAAACTCCGACGAGCTCGTTCATGCTTGCTGTATACATCCTCTTTTTCACTTGGGAGGAAGTGTCGCGGTGGCATGTCCAGCTCAAAGTAAATATAGTCGAGGAGCTCTTCGGCCTCTTCCCGATACGGTCCAGTGCTATCTTCTTGTAAATAACGAACAGCCATTTCTTCAGCCATAGGGTAATCTTCTAAGTTGGCATAGTTGTTCGCCATGTAGAAATACACTTCTGTCATAGATGGGTCCCATTTTTCTATCACTTCATAGAGGACTTCATTTGACGCTTCAAACTGTCCGGTTTCAGCTAAAGCACTTGCCAAATGGCAGTGGCATTCTGCATTCGTTGGCTCCATTTCAACTGCTCGGCGAAATGAACGCAATGCTTTATCATAGTCGTACCGATTCAAACAACGCATTCCCCGGTCAACAAAAAAAGCAGCATCTTGCTTAAAGTCAACGACGGTCGTTTTCTTCAAAATACTTTTGTTATGTTTCATAAAACCTCCAACATCGTAGGAGCTTACACTCCAAGTATCGTACCAGAAGCATCGGCACCCTACAAGCTGACTCGTCTTTTAAAGTGTTCAGCGGATAAAGCAAGAAACACCACTGGCACATAGCAAGTGGTGTTTACGAACAAAAATGGAGCGGACGAAGGGTCTCGAACCCTCGACCTTCGCCTTGGCAAGGCGACGCTCTACCAATTGAGCTACGTCCGCACATCTTATCAACTATTCATATTTTGTCCGATTGAAAAAACTGGTGAGCCATGAAGGACTCGAACCTTCGACCCTCTGATTAAAAGTCAGATGCTCTACCAACTGAGCTAATGGCTCGTACATGGTGGCTCGGGACGGAATCGAACCGCCGACACGAGGATTTTCAGTCCTCTGCTCTACCGACTGAGCTACCGAGCCATATACTTTGTTCGCCACTCTTGAATAAGAATGGCGGAGCTGACGGGACTCGAACCCGCGACCTCCGGTGTGACAGACCGGCGTGAACTCCAACTTCACCACAGCTCCATATAGAAGGCTTGTTCCTTCAAAACTGAATACGC
>NZ_PXZO01000054.1 GCF_003013475.1 Brevibacillus porteri | reverse complement strand
CACAAAACTTTTGACAGACCCCAATTTTACGTTATTAGTGATGGCGATTCACCATGTCCGATTCACATCTACCAAATACAAAAAGGCGCTTTTAAGCGCCTCAAAGTAAATCTAATTATCAAAAATCAAATTCTAAATAGTCACTTAAAAGTGATGAGTCTCTAGGGTCATTTACCCATCCATCCGTCCAATATACCTCAGCCTCAAAATCTATCTCAGCCTCAGTGTCATTAGTGAATCTAAAAGTTGCTCCTCCTGATACCTCAGCCACTTGCTCTTCTATAGCACCAGAGAAGTCCCAAAACCATCTTCCATAGGTACTGCTTTTGTCTTCCATGTCTAAATCATCCCAATCTTGCTCCCATGTAATACCGCTAGTTAAGCCGCCAGCGCCACCACCAATTGAATAACTTTTAGAGCCTGAATTACCTTGATTTGTTGGTTTATGTTCTAAAAATTTTACAGCGCTACTTTTTCCATTTTTATCAAAACCTTTAATTTTAATCTCTGCGTTTTTTGTTTCAAAATCTTCATAGTCATTATCATTTTCTTCGGCTAACAAAAATGCACCTGGAACAATATGAGCTGTAATATTTGCTATAGCATAATAGTTACCTGCATCTATAGCCTTTCTAGCTTTAAAGTTCATGTACAAATCTCCATATGGAGGAGCAAGTTCACTAATCTGGTCGCTGTCTACAGTCTTCCATCCATAATCAGCCAAGGCGCGAAGCTCGTCATCTTCTGGAAGCTCTTCGCTTTTTTCGATAAACTTCAGGTGTTCTTTTGTGACAGCCACAATTTTGGACTCAATAACTTCTTCTTTGTTTACATTGTCGCGGTTCTTATATCCATTTACATCGACAAAGATTTTATCAGTGCCCTTTATAATAGCATCATGTTTGTTTTTGCCAAACCAATAAATCTTATAATCTACTTCTTTAGAGTCTACTTTCTCAATTTTCATTATTAAATCGTACTGGTCAATAAGAGATTCAAAATCAGTGTCTTTGTTGTGATCCATGATCAACACATTAGGTGCGCCATTCACGCTATCAAGGGTTAAATCATCACTTCTAAGAGACGATTTCTTGATCTCCTGAATGTCAGCAGCAACGTTTTTTAATTTCTCGTTTACGAAATCCTCCCTAATTTCAAAGCTGCTTGCATTTAGAATGTTCACTTCAAAGGAATCTTTTGCAAACGAAACTTTACTTGTTAGTGGATTAAACAGTAACAATGAGCTTAAAACTGATGCAGTGACGATTTTAACTACAGGCTTCATTTGTACCCCTCCAGAAATGTAAATGATTTACATGATGAGGGTAACAGAGACATCTTTATTCTGTCAATATTACCAGAAAATTGATTTCATTTGCATAATAGCTTAATTGTGTTTTAAAATAGAACTGCATTATTTTGGAAAAAAGGGGGAGTTTTATGAAGAACCAATTACTTTTATTTTTATTAGTAATTGTATTTGCAATTATTATCTATGTGGTTGTACATACGATGCCCTATGTTAAAAATGATCCGATTTTAGGTGTCTTGGTGCTATTGTCATCGATACTACTTGTAAATTTATTGTTTAAAAAGAGGGTCTAAGTTGAGTTTAAAACTCTCTAAAGAAGATAGTGATAGAATAACATGCAATGTATCCCACTTAATAATAAAAGTAGCTGTCAGCATAGGCTGGTTTTTCTTTTGCTTAGATTTTTATAAAATCTACCTTTCGGTGAAGATCAATAATGAACGCTGGAGACGTTTTTATAATCTCTGTTGAGGTTGACAAAGAAGAAACACGAGATAGGGAAAAGGAAGCACAAAATGTTGATAGATGAGTTTTTTGAATAGGGGAGCAATTGAGCCTATCGATTCGTTCGATGGGCTTTTTTATTGTTAAGTTAATCAAACGATTCGACATATATATACAAATGGGAGAGGATACTAATATGAAAAACAGTATTAACATTTTGGAGTCTTATCCAGATGTTTTAGATGTAAGGGACATAAAGCAGATTATGAACATTGGACAGCGCCAAGCATATGAACTTTGTAATTCAGGCCAATTTCATGTAGCAAGAGCTGGAACAAGAATTAAAGTAGCAAAAAGTGTTTTTCTTAATTGGTTAGAAGGGAACTAAAGGGAGGCAATATCTCCCCTTAGCTGATATCAAAAGTGGGTGGCAGAATGGGTGGCGAAATATCGGAAAAAGTAGTATTTCTAAGGTTAATAGAGGTTAATTGATTACCTTAGAAACGTTGACGTTATGCGATTTAGGACATGAAGGGATACGATGGGATAAGGTGATGTTGTAATTGACAGGGTGGGGGTCGCTGGTTCGAACCCAGTCCGGATCACCATAAAACGAACGTTCGAACCCTTGAGGAATCAAGGGTTTTTTATGCTCTCAACCAACTACCCTGATTACATAACTCCAAAAGCTTGTCGCTTGAAAATATTTTAACAGCCTTGATTCAACCAAAGCTAACCTGAGAGACTTTGTTTCATCTTTCTCGCGAAGTTGTCGGTAGCTTCTTTTTGCATTTTTAGCACAGCATAGCAATATTTATACCTATTGCTCGTGACCATTCTATATCCGATACATCAAGATGTGGGCATTATTTCCTTTATATATAGAGTGGATATCTAGCATATCGATCATCAGGAGCACCTTCTATCCGTATGAAATCCTTTACAGAGAGGGGGAGACTGTATGCCCAATATTGAACTGCTGAATAAATCTACAAATATGTGTTTCCATTGTGGCCTGATCAAGATTGAAGATGACGGGCAGGATTTGGGTGGTGTGACGGTAGGAAATCAGTCGTCAACAAATAACGGGCCGTCTGCTGCTGGTTTTGGACAAGGATCAGCTTGCGAAAAGCCGCAGGAAAAGCCTAGCATGTGGGATGATTTCGTCAAAGGAATCTCAATGCTGGGAGACGTTCCTGCTGCGATGCAAAAAGCGGCAAGTGAGCTGCCAGGGGCTTTCGAGAAAACTACTAATGATTTGCCAAAAGGCTTGAACAAGGCAGCAAAGGATTTACCAAAGGGAATGAAGGTGTTTGTGAGGGAAGGCTATATCGTGCCAATGCAAGAAGACTTGCTTCCAAGAAAAGGCGGTTATAATTTTGATGAGCGTTAAAGATTAAAACTTGCGGGTTTACAGCGCAAGAACAAGATCGTACAATACACCACAAACCAAACACAGTACAATTCAAGCACTTGATAAACTTTCAAAAGCTCCTTCCAACTTGAACCATGAGTAGGAATGAGCTTTTTTTACATGCTCAAAATCAAAGGAGGATGAAACGAATGGCAAAGTAGAGTATAACCCAAGGAGGAATAGCGATATGTTGAATCTAAATCCAAAAACATTAGAAGCACGCAGTGAATCTAGAAAGGTAAATAACCGGGCGATTTTTGTTTTGGGTTCACTAATTTGGTATGAGTAAGAGCAATGCGCCGATCGGATGGTTGCATGTCCTAATCTTTCACTTAACTTTTAGATTGACACCTCGAATAAGAACAAGCGTAGCAATATATATCTGCTACTGAAAGCAGTTTTTGGTTGTGGCGCAGCGCCACACTAAAATGTAAAATTTGGTAAATTCAAGCAGGAATCTGTCGTTTTTAGTAGAATATAACCCTCAATAAGTAATTGAGGTGAAAAAGTTACATGCTGTTTGTCCTATTTTCAACATTGGAATACCTCGCAATATTTGCTCTTATGACTACGTTATTTAGGTTTGGTTTTTTGGTGCATATCAACAGGATTCTCTTTGTGAGTCTGGTATTAATGCTTTTCTCGTTTGGGCTACGACAATTTACGCCATATGGAGACTATGCAACCATAGCCCAAGTCGTCATCATCTTTGGGGCATTAATCCTGGTATGGAACGTGAATTGGGGACATGCTGCCTTAATGACCATGATAACAGCAGGAATATACTTGGGGATTCAGATGGTGGAAGTGTTCTTCCTGACCGTCATAGGAGCCCTAGAGACAATCGAATCGTTACGGGATCGAACCATCAACACAGGTTTCATATTCCAGACAATCTCCGCATTATTTACCTTTGCATTATGCTATGGACTTCGAAAATTTGGACTGCAATTTACATTTGTCAGAGACGGAGCGCCTTTCTTTATTTACCATAGAATCAACATGGTTATTTTGTCACTGATTATTGTAACAGGTGTATTGATAACGGTCTTGTTTAAATTAGCAAGTACATATGGAATTGCTTCCATAGTCTGGATCTTCTTTGGGATGGCTATCGGAATCACGATACTGGCATGGCTGGCTATAAAAAGGGATGGGGAATATGATTGAAACTCTTGCTGAAAGAATAGCAATCCAACTAAAGTCGATCAATCCACATGAAACGAAGTCAGTGCCTACAATGAAATTTGGGTTAATCCTTATCATCAACATGCTTCTCATCATTACGAGTAGCCTTACCATTTCACTAATGTTAGGGACATTTCAAGGAACATTAATCACATTGGCTGGATTTTTAGTACTACGCCAATTTTCAGGAGGATTTCACTATTCATCGTCTGTCTACTGCACCATGACAAGTATAGTGGGAGCTGTATTAATCCCTCTCATTACCCTACCTAATGATTTTGTCACCCCGATTATTATTATCACATTAGTCCTAGTAGCACTTTTTGCACCGCAAGAAATGGAATTGCAATCACGACTATTCAAACAGAATCAGACTTTGCTCCTCAAGACCATCTCCATTATCATCGTCAGTTCATTATTTTTCATAGACAGCGAGACACTGGTTAAGACCTTCTTTGTGCAATCACTGACGCTAATTCCACTGAAAGGAGGTGGAAAAGATGAAAAATAAAGCGATGATGTTCGTAGCGAAACATGTTTCAGCAATTGCTTCATTTGTTGCGGTACTGGCGGTAACTACAGCATCCTTTGGTTTCGTAGGGAAACCTGAAATTCCAGAGGAATTAAAGAAATAAGGAGCAATGAACGACACAGACCATTTCTCACTCGACTTAACATCGAACGGGGAAAACTGGTTGTCCCATTGCCCCATTGTAAATCATAACTCTATAAACAGAACATCCGTGTTTGAATGTATTGTACTTATCGACTGCTTCTTTCACATCGTTACTAATAATCTCAACCCCTCTGTAGACAAGGGGGGTCTTTTTTTTGCGCCTGGTTTATTGACGTCAACTACGCTGATTTTCGAATTGTTAATGAATCCAAGTGGGCTGTCTCTTTGGCGAGAAATCGACTTTTGAGACAGCCCTTACTGTTTTACATACGCTTAACGCTTATTAAAACTTGGAAAGAGCGAATTTAGCTGTAAAATTCATCTTTTTCATATAGGAAGAGTTCGCTCCGGCTTGAAATTGTACAGAAATATTGCCGTCTTTTTGTGCTTGGAATACTCGTCCGTAAGGCGAATTCGCATGGTATGTACCAATCGCTTGATTATCCGCATCAAAGACTGTATAAGAGATCGGGAATCCTGAATTGTTTACAAAAATCGTAAGCTCTTCACCCTTTTTAAGCGGAAAAGATTCTTTTTGCGTCACTTCGTATGAACTCAGAGAATAGTATTTCGTAACCTCTTGAATGTCTAAAGCCGTTGCTGCTGCGTTAGCTTTTGAGACTTCCAATCCTGGCAAATTTGCACCTGAAAGTACGGCAATCCCTAATGCTCCTGCTAAAATGGCTTTTTTCATAATCGTAATGCCTCCTTTTTTGCTCATCCATGAGCGAAAGTAAATATTTGGAAATTACAACCATTATAATCTCGTTGAAAATGGTTATCAATAAGTTTTTTTGTAGATTACCTCTCACGGCGTGAAAAAGAGAGTATAAAAAAAGAGAGTGATTCCATAGAATCAACATCCCCCTAAAAAAGGCACACACATCCCTGTATCCGGACAAAACCCCTCATTCTCGGCACACAACCTCTCCGTAAACCCAGACTCCTCCTGCGCCAGAAACTTAAAATAACAAACAATTTCATGATTCCTTACAGCTACACTATTCAACTGAAAATCCAACAAATACTTCCGATCCACATGCTGGTAGTACAATCCTTTCTTCGTAAACGGAGGTGGGTACGCCTTGGACGGCAAAGTTGGAATAATATCATGAACATTCACGATCCGAACACTGTTCTTTACTGTCTCATTAAACCGCGAAGCAAAGACAGGATCTCCGACACGAGGACTCCCATACGTATACACAAAAGGATGCGCAAATTTCGTATTCACCGCAATATCCAAACCAGCTAGTGCGGCCAACCCTCCCCCTAAACTGTGCCCTGCAACAAATAGCTTTTTCGATCTTGAGAGCTTGCTCAACTCCCGAATCAATTCATCTCTCGCGGATTGATACATACAAGTAAACCCACGGTGGGTTTTTCCTGCCTTTCTGACAAAACGATAGGGGACTTGATACAAATCTTGATCAGACTCATTGTCGTTAAACGTGCGTGTTCCTCGAAAAGCTACAACGATACTGTCGGATGACTCGGCTACAAAACCAAACACCTCTGACTCCGGAGTCTCAACACCAGCGCATGCTCGAATAGTCGAGAGCTGGCGATACCCTTTTGGCAAGACAAGTGAATCTGTTTCAAATAGCTGATAGGCCTGATGGATCATAGCCGCAAGTAAAATCGCATCTTTGCTGTTATAAATACGATCGATCATTCATGTGTCTCCCTTTCTGAGTTTCAAGGCTGTAAAAAAGCTAGCATTTGCCTAGAAACGGAATACACGTATCGGTATTGGGACAAAACCCAGGGTTTTCCACACAGAGCGTTTGGGCATAATCAGGGTCAAGCTGAGTGAGGCTATGAAAATAGCAGGCGATACTATCGTTTCGAGGCGTATTATTCAGTTGAAACGAGAGCGGAAACTTGTTTTTTACATGTTGATAATAGATACCTTCCTGGGTAAAAGGAGGCGGATACTTTTGATCGGGGAATGTAGGAAAAGAGTCGTGGACATTTACAATGCGCAGACTATTGGCAACGACTTGATTGAAGCGTGAAGCGAAGTGGGGGTCACCAATACGCGGGCTGCCATAGGTATAAACGATTGGTTGCCTAAACTTCGTGTTTACCGCAATATCTAAAGCTGCTAGTACAGCTAGCGCGCCGCCGTAGTTGTGGCCAGTAATAAACAGCTTTTTTGATGCGGGAAACTGATTGATTTTTCTGATGAACTGATCCCGTGTTGATTGATACAGGCATGTAAATCCACGTGAGGTTTTCCCTGCATCTGTAACAAAAGGATAGGGGACTTGTAGGATGTCATAGGCCGCCAAAAGGTCTGCCGGATATGCTGCGTACCCTCTGAAGGCAATGATGATTTCATCTTTTGATTCTGCCACAAAACCATATACATGTTCCGTTGGATTCTCTACATCTGCGAAAGCCTGAATCGTGTATCGAAGTTGAAAACCTTTGGGTAAGGTAAGCTTCCCTTCAAAATATAATGGATAAGTCTGATAGCTCATGGCTGCTAGGAAAATGGCAGCCTGACTAGTAAACATGTTGTCTTCGTCCGAGAAAACCATGTATACAAATTCCTTTCCAAACAAGAATAAGGATCTAACACTTTTGAAAAGTCGTACATCGGAACTCTTGTCTGTCTCTCCCAAATGAAAGCAGGGCAATCCTACTCGAATGATACTTACCATGAGCCTATGTTTTTACGATGGAATGCGTGCTTGTATGAAGAAAATAAAAAGGGGAAGCGTACGCAACGCTCCCCCTTTACAAAGGTTTTGAGAGGATTTCAATTCCCACATCAATTGTTTTCTCTACTCCCATGAAGGTTAAAAATATTTTAGCCCTGTTTTTGTGCTTATCCACTTTTTTGATAAGACCTTCCAGTCCTTTTAGGGGACCAGATTCTACGATCACTTTAGAATTTTCTAGATAAACCTTTGAATAATCGACAACTTCACCGTTTCCCATGAGTTGGAGGATCGGGGTGATTTCTCTTTCATCAATGCTCGAATAATAAGTACCCTCATCTTGCGAATAGTAACTACCGTTATTGACTAAACGCAAACTTCTAGGAATTTTTTTGATTTTGTGGAACATTTCGTTAGTCATTTCAGTCTTAATAAGTACATATCCAGGAAAAATATTCTTCATGACACTATTCACAATGCCTGACTTTTTCTCAGGAACCAATCTCTTCGGCACAACGGACTTTAAAGACTGCTCATTAAAATAGAGTTTGAGGTACTTTTGAACGACTTCTTCTTTACCAGATTCTACAAAGATGGCATACCATTTCAAGGTGAGTAATCCTTTCATTATGAAGTAGATTCGCAAGTATCTTGAGCGCTTACTGCTTCCACAAAAATAGGAATGATTGAGTAGATAAAATCCTAAAAATTGTGGTATTATACTAAATATATCCAATTTCTTCGCGTTATGCAATAAACGTGGTTGTTGTAACTTTCTGCATAAATATAAAGAGTTAGCTGTATAAGTTTTTTATCGAAAGGAAAATCCCTTAGGGAATTTAATCGATGTTTCGGCACGTTAAAGGAACGTAGGGAGGACATACGTTGAAACGGTAGTGTGTATATTTATTTACCCACGAACTGGGGAAGCTCTGCCCTTTGGCACAGTAGGAGAACGGAAGGCGGAGATTGAATTGCATGTGTTTCCACAGATCTTTACGAAAGAAATCGTTATAAAAGGTAAGGATAGAGAGTATCGTGCCAGTTTGTGCATGGGCTATTTTTCTGTTCCCGCTGATTTTTTAAAAATAGTAAAATTCTTGCACCCAAAAGAATTCGAGTACTATTTTCAGCTGGAGTATGAGCGGAGAGTAAAAAGCTACCTGACAGGGAGATATGTCGCCAAAAGAGCCGTTTCGTTTTTGGTTGGAGACGAAAGCTTAGAGCGAATATGTATTGAACAGGGCATTTTTCATCAACCTGTCGTGAACTTACCGAGTGCAACCAACGTCCAGGTGAGTATCACCCATTGTGACGATCTTGCAGCCGGCATTGCTTTTTCGGAAGAACTGCCGATGGGGATTGATATGGAGAGAATTAGCGTGGATAGAAATAAAGTTCTGGAGACGCAGATGACTGTGAAAGAGAGCAGTTTGTTTTCATGCTTGCCTTATTCTTATGAAACAACTCTCACTCTTTTCTGGACAGTCAAGGAAGCGTTATCCAAAATTTTGAAAACAGGTTTAACCACTTCTTTTCATATCTATGAAATAAGCCAAGTAGAGGCAAGGGATGGGGTTGTTTATAGTCTTTTTGAAAACTTTCCTCAATACCGTACGGCATCCTTTATCCTTGGTGACTATGTGTGTTCGATCACCTACCCGAAAAAGACAGAGTGGAGTGTTGCTGCCGTAAAAGATGTACTTCAGGAGATAGAACACTCCATGACAAATCGCTTATGAATTCCCCACAACGGTCAATTGACCAGGCTGTGGGGAGTTTTTATTATAAAAAAACTGTATTTAATAACAAGGGGTGCATCATACATGGAAAAGCCTGTTGTGTTTATGTTTTCTGGACAGGGGTCTCAGTACTATCAGATGGGGAGAGACCTTTTTGATCAGAATCCGGTATTTCGCAAATGGATGCTTAGGTTAGATGAAAAGGTACATTCCCTGATCGGGGAGTCTGTCCTTGCCCAGTTATATGATGACACGAAGCGTCGAGACGACATATTTGATCGCACCCTTTTTACGCATCCCGCCATTTTTATGGTGGAATACGCTCTGGCTCAGGTTCTCATGGAAAGCGGAATTAAGCCTGACTATTGTCTGGGGAGCAGTTTGGGGGAGTTTGCGGCGGGGGCTGTGTCTGGGATCATGCCTGTGGAAGAATTGCTACAACTCGTGGTTGAACAAGCCACCCTTTACGAAACGTATTGTCAGAAAGGGAGTATGCTTGCGATTCTCCACAATCCCGATTTGTATGATCAAGACCCTTTATTACATCGAAATAGTGAGTTGGTAGCAGTGAATTTTCATTCGCATTTTGTCATTGCTGGGAGCAGTCATCAGCTACAACGCATGGAGGATTATGTAAAAGGCAAGGGGATTATTTGTCAACGACTACCCGTATCGTATGCTTTTCACTCAGCTTACATCGATCCGGCTGAACCACATTATCGGGAGGTATTGAAACAGAAATCGTTTGGAATTCCCCAGATTCCCTTTGTCTCGTGTGTTCACGGTGAAATCATGAAGGAACTGCCAGTCGACTACTTTTGGCAAGTGGTAAGAAAACCAATGCAGCTTCCAAAAGCTGTCCAAGAGCTGGAGAAACAGCAAAGCTACATCTATTTGGATTTGGGACCAGCAGGAAATTTGAGTAATTTTACAAAGCGAAATCTGCGACAAGATTCACAATCAGAATGCTACTCGATTATCACTCCTTTTAAAAAGGATGGCGAAAATGTAGAGCGCATCAAGCAACTATTCTCAAATAAAAGTTTGCATACAAACAGAAAGGAAGACAGAAAAATGACCACATATGTTTTCCCCGGGCAGGGCTCCCAAATAAAAGGAATGGGGGGCTCTCTGTTTGATGAGTTTCCAGAAATAACGACCAAAGCTGATCAGATATTAGGTTATTCCATCAAAGAGCTTTGTCTGCATGATCCGGATAAACAGTTAAGTAAAACCCAGTTTACCCAGCCTGCTTTGTACGTGGTAAATGCGCTTAGCTATCTGAAAAAGGTAAAGGAAACCGGGAAAAAACCAGATTATGTGGCGGGGCACAGCTTGGGTGAGTACAACGCGCTTTTTGCATCAGGGGTGTTTGACTTTGAGACAGGGCTGCATTTGGTGAAAAAAAGAGGCGAGTTGATGAGTTTGGCCGTCGGTGGAGGTATGGCGGCTGTGATCGGGTTTACTTCGGAGCAAGTAGAACGCGTGTTACATGAAAATAATTTGACCAGTATCGATATTGCCAATCACAATTCTCCCTTCCAATTTGTGATTGCAGGTCGGAAAGAAGATATAGAGCGGGCCAACCCTGTTTTTCAGGAAGCGGGTGTAAAAGTATACATACCCTTAAAGGTGAGCGGAGCATTCCATTCCCGTTACATGAGTGATGCGAAGCAACGCTTTGAGGACTATTTAAATCAGTTTGCCTTTTCCAGTATGACCATCCCTGTGATTTCAAATGTTCACGCAAGACCCTATAAACAGAGCGATGTGAAACGAAATTTGGTGGAACAAATTACACACCCAGTGAAATGGAATGACAGCATTCGATATCTCCTGGCCTTGGGGGAAAACGAAATAGAAGAAGTTGGTCCTGGTACTGTGTTGACCAAGTTAGTTACTACGATCCGAAATGAAGCAGAACCCCTGATCATAGAAGAGGAAGCGGAGAAAGAAAACATGGAGCAAGAGACAAAGCCGGTTGCTATCACTGTACAGGAGCAAGAGATATCGAACAGCATGGAGCAGCCAAAAGGGATTACCGCTTTTTCGCTGGGAAATCAGCAATTTAAACAGGACTACAAACTGAAATATCCCTACCTGGCAGGAGCGATGTACAAGGGAATCTCATCGGAAAAGCTTGTCATTAAAATGGGGAAAGCCGGGATGATGGGCTTTTTCGGAAGTGGTGGCTTACAGCTGGATAGAATCGAGCGAGCCATCCAACAGATTCAACGTGAACTACAGCATGGCGAGCCGTATGGTATGAATTTGTTGCATCATCCAAGTGACCCGTCCATGGAAGAAAAAACCGTCGATCTGTATCTTGCTTATCAAGTGAGGGTGATGGAAGCATCTGCGTTTATGGCGATTACCCCTGCGTTGATCATCTATCGGGCCAAGGGATTAAAGCGGGGGATGAACGGGCAAGTGGAGGCGGCAAACAAAATTTTTGCCAAAGTATCACAGCCTGAGGTTGCGGAAGCCTTTTTAAGTCCCGCACCTGAGTATCTGATAGAAAAATTGGTGCAAGAACATAAGCTTACGACAGAAGAAGCGAGTTTGTTACGAGAAGTTCCGATGGCGGACGAGTTAACGGTAGAGGCCGATTCTGGCGGAAATACCGATCATGGTGTAGCATCTGCTTTGATGCCAGCGATGATCAGACTACGAGATAACATGATGCACAAGTATGGATACCAAAAGCCGATCAGAATCGGGGCTGCGGGAGGGATTGGAACTCCTGAGGCGGCAGCGGTCGCTTTCATGCTTGGGGCAGATTATATTGTTACAGGCTCGATTAACCAGTGCACAGTGGAGGCCGCGACCAGCGAGTCTGTGAAGGATTCGTTGCAGTTGGCCAATGTTCAAGACACAGAGTATGCTCCGGCGGGTGAAATGTTTGAAATGGGAGCCAAAATTCAAGTGTTGAAAAAAGGCTTATTCTTTCCAGCGAGAGCGAACAAATTGCACGACCTCTATCGTCAATACAACTCGCTTGATGAAATCGATGAGAAAACCAAGAAGCAGCTCCAGGAAAAGTATTTTAAACGCAGCTTTGAAGAGGTGTATGAGCAGATGAAAACGACTTGCCCACCTCAGGAACTGAAAAGAGCGGAACGAACGCCTAAATACAAGATGGCGTTACTTTTCAAATGGTATTTTAACCGCTGTTTTGACTGGGCTTTGGATGGAGCCGAAAGCTATAAAGTGGATTATCAGATTTACTGCGGTCCAGCGTTAGGTTCTTTTAATCAATGGGTGAAGGGAACGGCTGTTGAAAACTGGAGAGACCGTCATGTTGATCAAATTGGTGAAATGATGATCAAGGAGACAGCCAACCTTTTGAATCAGCGTATCCACGCCTTAACAGGTTCAAGCAAATAAAGAAGCAATGACCCTCAAATAAGAAAGGAACGGCGAAAATGAATTTGGAACTAGTAGAATACCATCCTGAAGGCGTTTCTAGCGAAGCGCCTCTTCTTTTTGTCCATGGAGCATGTCACGGAGCATGGTGTTGGGAAAAAAACTTCCTTCCTTATTTGGTCAAGACCCCATTTAG
>NZ_PXZO01000053.1 GCF_003013475.1 Brevibacillus porteri | reverse complement strand
ATTCTAAGGGGTGCACTTCATGTATGGTAGTGTGGCCGAATTACCTCGCCTTTATTTTGTTTTCGTAAATAACCCCAACCGCTCAATTCGCTGAACCGCTTCTGCGAGACGCTCTTCATTTGATAACAAAGCTGCTCGCACATAACCCTCACCTGTCGGACCAAAGCCATTTCCTGGCGCTACGACGACATGCGCTTTTTCCAAAAGCAGGTCAGAGAACTCCACGGATGTGAAGCCGCTTGGAACAGGAAGCCAAGCAAAAAACGACCCTTGAGATGGTGGCGCCTGCCAGCCAATCCGATGCAGATTGGAGTACAAAGCATTGCGGCGGCTTTCGTAGACAGCAACGAGATCGCGAACGCACTGCTGTGACTCTGTCATCGCCTTCGCTGCCGCCATCTGTACCGCTCCGAACAGACTGACGAAGTAATGGTCCTGAATGAGATTAATCAGACGAACCAGCTCGCGATTTCCTACCATAGCACCAACACGCCAGCCTGCCATGTTGTACGTTTTAGACAAGGTATAAAATTCTACACCCACTTCTTTTGCACCCGGAACCTGCATGAAGCTGACCGGCTTTTTCCCGTCATAGCTGATCGCCCCGTAGGCGAAGTCGTGGCAGACGACGATTTCATGTTTTCGGGCAAAACGAATGGTCTCCTCATAAAACTCCAGTGGTGCGTTGACTGCTGTCGGATTGTTCGGATAGTTGAGAAACATCAGTTTCGCTCGATCCAAATCAGTTTGGGAGAGCTGGCTGTAATCTGGCAAGAAGTCATTTTCCGCCTTCAACGGCATCATGACCATCCGTCCGTTTACGACAGCAACACCCGACCAATAATCCGGATAGCCTGGGTCTGGAACCAGTGCAACATCGCCTGCATTCATAAGGACTTGGCAAATCTCTACGAGTCCGGTTTTGCTGCCGAACAATATCGCGACTTCTTCCTCCGGATCGAGGTCCACATCAAATTCTTGCTTATACCAATGAGCCACTGCCTGCTTCAGTTCCACGCGTCCCTGAAAAGGCGGATATTTGTGATGGAGTGGTTGTGCCGCTTGCGCCTGTAATTCTTCAATAATGTGTGGCGGTGTCGGCAAATCAGGATTGCCCTGCCCTAGGTTTATGACGTCATGGCCTTGCGCAATGACCTTGTTTACTTTTGCCACCAGGGTCGCAAAAAACTGGGTAGGGAGTCGATCAATCATGTCGGAGGGTTGAATGCGCATCTTTCTTCCATTCCTTTCTTGGGCCCAATACAGTAAAACCCCCTTTTTCCATACAGAAAAAGGGGGAGATCAGCTTGGTCACGTCCTTATCTGTCAGGAAAAAATCCTGCTGGAATTGGCACAGCATCTGTCCATCACATAGAACAGATCCGCTGCCGGGCTTCATAGGGCCAGTCCCTCCACCTCTCTGAATAAGTCAAACACACGGAATATACTGTTTTTTCGTCTATATCATACTACTTGAGCACGTAAACCGTGTCAAGATGCTTGATTCTGTAAGGGTACCTGATGCCTTCTTTTTTGAAAAGATGTGTGGAAGGCAAAGAATGCGACAGACAACAGACACAAGCCCGCCATCACGAACAATAGTCCCTGCGCATGAATCGATTGGAAAATGAAGGCGCCGAGAAGTGGTCCGAGCATCCGCCCAGCAGATCCAGTCCCTGCAATCAGACCTTGAATGAAGCCTTCTCGTCCCTCTGGCGTAAACTGTGCCGCTACTGCCGGCACCGCTGGCCATACGAGCATTTCTCCCAGCGTCATGATGAACATGCCTGCAACAAAGCCTGCATAAACCGTTGATTGAGACAAAATCAACATCGACATGGCAAAAATATAAGCGCCCAAGAGCATTTGTGCTTTTAGCGTACGGGCAAAGCGTCGAATGACCCACGCAATCAATGGCTGACCAAACAGGATCAAACCGCCGTTCAGCGTCCACAACAGACTGTATTGACGGAGTGAAATGCCCAGGGATTGCATGTAGGTCGACAGCACCGTTGTCCATTGTACATAGACAATCCAGCTAATGAGCAACCCTCCGCATAAGAGCAGCAATGCTCCCCATACGACCTTGGTCTCTTGCTGTGGTTCTCGTAGAAGTTCTCCCTCTGCTTGTTCGGGAGCAGTCGTCTGCAAGTGACGTTTTTGCTCTGCCAGTTTTAACTGACGCGGCAAAATGAGCATAAACATCGTCAGCACAATTACTTGTGTGATCGCATTTCCGAAAAACGTCCAAGCAAACGAAACGCTTGCCAAGAAGCCGCCTAAAGCAGAGCCGGCAGCTACACCCACATTGAGGGCGACGTAAATCAGATTGATTCCTTTACGGCCTCCCTCCGGCCATAAAACCACTGCCAGCGCATTCATAACGGGAGAAAGGGATCCATAAAACAGACCATTCAATAATAACAGTAGGACATATACGGTAAAATCTTGTGTAACACCTAAACAGACCGAAATAATCATTCCACCGATGGAGCCCACAACAATAGTGCGCATTTTACCCCAGCGGTCAAACATCATCCCGCCGACAATACTCCCGATCAGGAATGCGCCTTGATTTAAAAGCAACAAGAAGCCGGCTACAGTCAGCGGCTTTCCGAGATGGTTGTGAATATAGATCGTGACCAGCGGCCAAATACACGCCATTCCGGTAGAAAAAATGACGGCAGCAATCGCCAATAAACGAATGCTGCTCGGATAGGATTCCCACTTTTGCCTCATGGCTTACTTCTCACCCCGATGGAAATCGCCGCTTTTTCCGCCTGTTTTGGATTGCAGACTGGTCGGACCGATTATCATTTCTTTATCCATGGCTTTGCACATGTCATACACCGTCAAAGCCGCTACGCTGACTGCGGTCAACGCTTCCATCTCGACGCCTGTTTTCCCTGTCGTCTTCACGGTTCCTGTAATCGCAAGCGTCGTTTCATCTACAAAAGCAAATTGTATGTCGATGCCAGTCAATGGCAGCGGATGACACATCGGGATGATTTCCCACGTCTTTTTGGCAGCCATGACACCTGCTACCTGCGCAACTGCGAGTACATCGCCCTTTTCGATTCGACCTTCACGGATTCGGGCGAGTGTTTCGGGTTTCATGCTGATTTGGCTCTCGGCTACAGCCACCCGTTTTGTGACGTCCTTCTCAGACACGTCCACCATCCGCGCTCGATTTTGTTCATTAAAATGTGTTAATTGATCAGTCATACGAGTATCTTTCCTCCTCTATCTTCTCCTACCTTACTCCCGCCGCTGGATAAAAGCAATGGGAATGTAGAAGACATCGTTTCGTTATCTTGCTCATCCACTCCCAAAAACGTACGCAGAACAGGTGCTGGAGGTATACTGTGCGTACACAGCTCAAAGGAGGCGTATGGAAATGGAAACGATGAAGGATCAGACGGTACGTTGGTCAATGCTTGTGCATGGTGATTGGACTATTTATTTGGCTGCAACGGCTGCCGGACTTTGTTATGTCGGCTCGGTCAACCAGCCTTTTGCTGAATTGGAAGCCTGGGTTGAAAAGCATCGCCCACAAAGTTCACTGGTGCAAGACGATCCATGGTTAAAGCCTTTTGCAACAGAACTGATGGAATATATGCAGGGAACGCGCGAGCATTTTTCCATGAATTGCGACCTCTCTGGAACGCCTTTTCAGCTCGCTGTCTGGGAGGCACTCCGTCAAATCCCATACGGTCAAACAGCATCGTACACCGACATTGCAAACATCATTGAAAAGCCTGCTGCTGTTCGTGCAGTCGGTGCAGCAATCGGTGCCAATCCGGTTCTCATTACAGTTCCCTGCCACCGCGTTGTCGGTAAAAACGGTTCACTGACTGGCTATCGTGGAGGACTGCCCATGAAGACAACTCTGCTTGATCTGGAGCAAAAGTCGAATCGGGGTGTGAAGCATGGCTAGTTCACTGACAGAAAGGATCGCTGCACTTGACTGGCATTCCCTGCAACAGAAGTTGGACGAACAAGGGTATGCAGCTTTTCCTTCCTTAATAAGCTCGGATGCGTGCGAAGAATTAATCGCTTCGTATGGACAGGATGATCTTTTTCGCAATACGATCCAGATGGCACGGTACCGTTTCGGTGAAGGGGAGTATCGTTATTATCAGGCTCCCCTTCCCTCACTTTTGCAGGAGCTTCGCGAAGGCTTTTATCCGATGCTTGCGCAGACTGCGAATCGGTGGCTGGAAATGCTTGGACGTGAAGCTGTTTATCCTGCTACCCTCCCTGATTTTTTGGCGCAATGTCACGACCAGGGGCAGCTGCGCTCTACTCCATTGATTTTGAAATACGAAACGGGTGGCTACAATTGTTTACATCAGGATATGTACGGCGAGGTGTTCTTCCCGTTTCAAGTCGTGTTTGCCTTGAATCAGAAGGAGAAGGACTACACTGGCGGAGAATTTCTGCTGATGGAGCAACGGCCGCGCGCGCAGAGCCGGGGACATGTGATAACCTTGGACCAAGGCGCTGGACTGATTTTCCCGACATCCTATCGTCCTGTGCAGGGAACGCGAGGCTTCTATAAAAACACGCTGCGCCACGGTGTCAGCACGATTACCTCAGGAAAGCGCTACAGCCTCGGAATTATTTTTCATGATGCAAAGTGAGGAACGCACAATATGAAGAGCATCCTTTCCTATAAAATGCCGAAAACCCTCCTCAATAAAGGAAGCGGATTTCTTGCGGATTACACCCACTCGCTCAATCCGTATACGGGCTGCTCTTTCGCCTGCTCTTATTGCTATGTTCGGCAAATGCCTGTCTCTTTGTTTCGCAACGAGCAATGGGGCACATGGGTTGACATTAAGCAGCAAGCTGCCGATTTATTGCGCAAGGAGCTAATGCGGGCTAAGAAAAAAGGAAAGGTGACCATCTTCATGTCTTCGAGTACAGACCCGTACCAGCCCATCGAACAAACGGAAAAGGTAACGAGGTCTTTACTCGAAGTCATGGTAGAGCATCCACCCGATTTTTTGCTGGTGCAGACAAGAAGTCCCTTGGTTTGGCGAGATGCCGATTTGTTGCTCCTGCTGGGTGATCGCATCCGCGTCAGCATGACCGTCGAGACCGATTTGGAGGAGATTCGCAGGCACTTTAGCCCACAAGCTCCCCCCATTCAAGCGCGGCTAAAAACACTCCAGCGTTTGGCGGAAGCAGGCATCCCTACACAAGCAACCATTGCCCCTGTTTTGCCTAGCAGTGAGTCATTCCCGGAGATTTTGCGCCCCTTGGTAACACGTGTCTGTGTCGACGACTTTTATATGGGAGATGGCAGCGGCGGTAAACGAACGAAAAGAAACGGCATTCCCGCTCTCTATGAACAGCTTGGACTGGAAGAATGGTATGATCCTACCGCCTATCGGATCGTCTATGATCGGCTATTACGTATTTTTCCCCCGAACCAGATCTATTTGAGTCAGGAAGGCTTCGCTCCTTAGAATCAACCGCTGATTGAAACACCCCATTCATTGGCAACTTTGATCGGTTTATGATATCGTCTAGCCTAGAGTGTAGTATCATCCAGGGAAATGAGGAATTGTCTTGACCATTACGATCTTGTTATTTGCCGGACTCGCTGAACGAGCGAATGCCCGGGAAGTACAGTTGACCCTATCTGAAGGCGCGACCGTTAGCGACCTACTGCAAGCAGTGGAAAGAGAATATCCTGCGCTCTCTGCGCTTTTGGGCAGTTGCTTTGTCTCCATCAATCATGAATATGCGGCGAAAAATCAGGTGATTTCAGCCGACGACGAGATTGCCCTCTTACCTCCTGTAAGCGGCGGAGAAGAAGACCCGCGCTTCGCCATTACCGAGGAGCCCATTTCGGCGGACAAGTTGGTTCGTCTGGTGAGCAACCCGCATGCAGGCGCAATCCTTACTTTTGTCGGAACTGTTCGGGAATTTACCCATGGTCAGCGCACCGTGTATTTGTCCTATGAAGCATATGCCCCTATGGCTGTTGAAAAAATGAAGCAGGTCGCAGCAGAGATCGAGGAACGCTGGCCGGGAGCGCAAGTCGCGATGCACCATCGTATCGGTAACTTGGCTGTAGAAGAAATTGCGGTTGTTTGTGCCGTTGCAACAGCGCATCGTAATGAATCGTTTGAAGCAGGCCGTTATGCCATCGAGCGACTCAAAGAGATCGTTCCCATTTGGAAAAAAGAAATGTGGGAAGATGGAAGCGAATGGAAGGGACATCAGCAAGGACCGTGGAATCCGCTTGCGATGCCAGAAGGAAAGGTGGAGTAACGCCTTGGACACTCGCTATTCCCGTCAGACATTGTTTCATCCGATCGGGCGCAGTGGACAGGAAAAGCTCGGACAAAGCCGCGTAGCGATCGTCGGCATGGGAGCACTTGGAACTGTTCTCTCCAATCATATGGTCCGTGCTGGAGTAGGTTTTGTCCGCATCATTGACCGCGACTTCGTCGAGCCGAGCAACCTGCAGCGTCAAATGCTCTACGACGAATTAGATGCAGCCGAGCATTTGCCAAAAGCAATCGCCGCTCACGCCAAGCTGACAAAGATCAATTCAGCTGTCACGATCGAACCGATTGTCGCAGACCTCACCGCTTACAATGCAGAGGAATTGCTGGCAGATGTCGATCTCGTTCTGGATGCGACGGATAATTTTCAGGTGAGATATCTCGTGAACGATGTTTGCGTTAAGCATAGTATTCCGTGGGTGTACGGTGGTGCTGTGAGTGCGACTGGAACATTTACCGCGATTCGTCCGGGGATCACGCCTTGCTTGCGCTGTCTTTTCCCTGAAGCACCAAACCCGGGTGAGATGCCTACCTGTGACACGGCTGGCGTCATCGGACCAATCATTCACATCGTCGCCTCCTATCAGGCAACAGAAGCATTCAAGCTGTTAGTTGATGCAACGAATCAGCTTAATCCGAATTTGGAGCACTTTGAGATTTGGCATAACCGCCATCAGCAAATCAAGGTGGTCAATGCCCGCCGAGACGACTGTCCGACATGTGGGCACAAGCAATTTTCGTTTTTGCAGCCGGATACCCAGGATGGACAAGCCGTTTCGCTTTGCGGTCGAGACACCGTACAAATCTCGCCCGCCGATGCCATGACACTTGATCTGAATGCATTGGCTGATAGACTCTCCCCTTTGGGACAAATCGAGCAAAACAAATTTTTGCTGCGATTCCGTGTCGATACGTACACGCTCGTCATTTTCCCGGATGGTCGTGTCCTCGTGCAAGGCACAGATGACATTAGCCTAGCACGTTCGCTCCATGCCAAGTATATCGGCGCGTAACTGGTACCCGTAATGAAAATAAGCTGTCCCAGACCGTCATCCGGACGAAGGGGCAGCTTTTTTATCTGATTGAACAAATGTAATCGTAAACGTGGTACCAATCCCTACTTCACTCTCAACGACGATCGTGGCATGATGCAAATCGATTATTTTTTTCACGATTGCCAGTCCCAGGCCACTGCCCGAATTGGCTCGGTTCCGCGATGGGTCCGCCTTGAAAAACCTTTCGAAAATGCGCTCCTGATTTTCCTTGGATATCCCGATTCCCGAGTCGATTATTTTCACGAGTACTTCTCCGTTTACCCTCTCCAGCTTTACGTTAATTTTCCCGCCTGCCTCCGTGAATTTGATGCTGTTGCCAAGCAAGTTAGTCCAGACTTGGTTCAGCATATCTTCGTCGGCGACGATTTCGACTTTTTCCAAGTCTATGTCCATTTCAATCTCTTTCGCCATCCATTGCGGCTCGCATGCGAGGATGATTGCGCGTAGTTGCGTGTCCAGCCGATACCGCTTCCGCTCTAAATCATGCTGGATGCCCTCTAGCGCAGTGAGTTTAAGCAGATTGTCACTGATCTTGGACAGGCGCTTGCTTTCCGACTCGATAATCTCCAAGTAACGTTTACGATCTTCTGGGCTCAGTCTTTCATTATGCAGGGCGCGAGCAAACCCGCTGATCGACGTCAAGGGCGATTGAATTTCGTGGGAAACATTGGAGATAAACTCTTGCCGCAGCTTCTCCATCTCGTTTAATTGCTCCGCCACGTGGTTAATGCCCTCCACCAACTCCCCCCATTCGTGCGCCAGCTTGATATCGAGATTGACCCGAAAATCCCCCATGGCAATCCGTCTGAGCGCATCAATCAATGGTTGAAACCTGCCCCGATGTCTTGGCATGGTGAAGAAAGAAATGATCATGCCTATTCCAATAAACAGAATGCAGCTCAAAACTGAATTGACCAACGTTTTTACAAGATCATGGGGATCATAGTCCATATAGCCATAAAAGAGAGAGGTAATTCCGAATGCACCTAGCCCGCACAAAGCAAAAACAGCACATAAGCCCACTACGCCTGCGATTTTCAGCAAAACATGGGGACGTTCTGGCCTCCTCTTTTTCATACGACGATCTCCAAACGATAACCAAGTCCCCGGACTGTCCGGATCAAAAAGCCGTACATCGCTTCCGGAAATCGCTCCCGCAATCGGTTGATGTGCACGTCTACCGTACGTTCATTGCCTTCAAAATCATAGCCCCATATTTGTTCGATCAGCTGCTCGCGGGAGATGGTCTGCCCGGGATAGCTGGCCAGTTTGAACAGCAGCTCGAACTCCTTTAGTGGAATGCTCCATGTTTTCGTGCCACTGGCGACTGCAAACGTTTTACGATCAAGCAGCAGTCTTCCTGCTTGAACCTGATGCGAAGCGGCAATCCGGTAACGCTTGAGCAGCGCTTTTACCCGGACGACCAGCTCCTGCGGATCAAACGGCTTCACCAAATAATCGTCTGTCCCTAACTCGAAGCCTTTGATTTTTTGTGATGTCTCTCCCTTGGCAGTCAGCATGAGTAAGGGAAAATCGTAATGCTTGCGAAGCTTTCGACACAGCTCCCAGCCATCCATGTTCGGCATCATAATGTCAAGAATCACCAGTTGTGCCTGAACCGACTCTAGTTTATCCAGTGCCTCCTGTCCGTCTGCGGCTTCCACTATCGTAAAGCCTTCATTGCGCAAGAAGACGCTGACGAGCTCGCGAATATGCGGATCGTCGTCGACTACCATAATTGTGGTCACGTTCTACACCCTCTCTTTTACGAGCAATTGCTGACTAGCTAATTCACGGTACATCGCATGGGTTTGAAAAAGCTCTTCATGTGTACCCATCCCTGTGATTTTTCCCTTTTCCAAAAAGATGATTTGATCTGCTTCCACCACAGTCGACAAGCGATGGGCTATCACGAGGGTGGTACGTCCCTTCATCAAATTTTGCAACGCCTTCTGGACGATCATCTCGGAATTGCTGTCCAAGCTAGAGGTCGCTTCATCCAGCATCAAGATTTGCGGGTCACGAAGCAGTGCACGGGCAATGCCGATTCGTTGGCGCTGTCCGCCCGATAGCTTCATACCTCGCTCCCCTACTTCTGTTTCATAGCCATTCGGCAATTCTTCAATAAATTGATCCGCATAGGCCATCTTTGCCGCCTCCTTCAGTTCCTCCTCGCTAATCGTCCGTGAAATCCCGTAGCAAATATTTTCTCGGATGGTTCCTGCGATCAAAGGACTTTCCTGGGATACGTAGCCGATTTGACTTCTCCATGACTTCAAGGAAAAATCCGTGATGGGATCATTGCCCAGCCTGATTTCTCCATTCAGTGGCTGATAATACCTTTCGACCATTGAAAACAACGTCGTTTTGCCGCTGCCGCTCGGCCCGACAATCGCATTTACTTTTCCGGCCCCAATCGTAAAGCTGACATCGTCAAGAATCGTTTCCCCGTTCTCATACGCGAAGCTAACATGATTCACATGAATCGGCAGCCCTGCGTTAGCAAGGGTCCGTCCTGCCAGAAGATCTTCTTCCTCTGCTTCCAGTGTCGCAATGATTCTCTCTGTTGCCCCCATGGCCTTTTGCAAGGAGGTGAAAAACTGTGTGAATTGCCCCAGCGGTATGACAATTTGCACCAGATACAAAATAAACGCGACCAGCTCACCAGCTGTCAATGCTCCCGAGGACACCCGCATGCCGCCATAGCCGATGACAACCACGAGCAGCACCATCAGGATAAAGGACATTAACGGTCCAATGATGGCTTGGACTCTTCCTTCTCTCAACCCGAATCGGAACAGGTTTCCGATTGCCTTTGTCCCCATCCCCAATTCGTACACCTCGGCATTGGAGGATTTTACGAGCCGCATCTCCTGAAGCACCTGATTCATGATCGTTGTAAAGCTCGCAGTCTCATCTTGCAATCCTTTTGAAATTTTGTACATTTGGCTGCCAAGCGGCATGAGAATCCCCATGCACAACGGAACAGCAACGAGCATCGTTAAGGTCATTTGCCAATCGAGGTATAGCAACGTCACGACGGAACCAACAATCGTGATCAATCCGGTGAAAAAGCTGGACAATTGATCACTAATCAGGCTTTTCACGACGCCCGTATCGTTGGTCATTCGACTGATCGTCTCACCTGTCCGGTTGTTGTCATAATAAGAGATCGGCAGGACGAGGAGCTTTTTCCAGAGTCGTTCACGGAGCGAAGCTACCACACTTTCGCCAACATGGTTTAATAAGTAGATGGACAGCCCTCCCGCAATGGCTTGTGCAACAAAAGCGACGACCAAAAGCACAATTTGTCCTGTCGTGATCGTAGCTAGGGAAAAGCTGTCGACCAAGTCTTTTGTAAAGAGCGGAATCACTAAAGTAACCAGTGTGGTGGCGATGCTCATGAACAATGCGACACCGATTTTTAGCTTGGATGGTTTTGTTTCCTTAATTAATCGAAAGAAAGGCCTCCAGTTTCCCCATTTCGCTACGCGATTGGTCTGTTCCATTCGTTATTTCTCCCCTTTTTCCTCACTCATTTCTCTTGCAAGAGATAAGATACTGCATGAATGTAAACGAAATATAAACGGGATAATAATTGAAGTGCGTGCAATTTTCTTCTTTATAATAAGAAGACGTTCGTGATCCACTTTTCTTTACCTATGATTTTTGTATAATAATGATGAATTTGGGGTAGAAGCCGGGAAACAAATCGTATATAATAGGTTCGTATGAAGAAACGAAACAACGTTTCACCTGGTGAAACTCCAAGTTATTATAGGGAGGTTGTATACATTGGCTAACAAAGATGCTTACAAAGTAAAGTCATCCCTGCAAGTAGGCGACAAGTCTTTTGCTTACTATCGCCTGCAAGGGTTGGAAGAACAAGGTTTGGGCGATGTTTCCAAACTGCCGTTCTCCATTAAAGTTCTGCTCGAGGCTGCTGTTCGTCAGTTCGACGGCCGTGCAATCACGAAAGAACACGTACAACAATTGGCGACCTGGACAAAAGGCCGCGACGAAAACCAAGAAGTACCTCTCATGCCTGCTCGTATCGTACTGCAAGACTTCACTGGTGTACCAGCTGTAGTTGACTTGGCAGCAATGCGCATCGCGATGAAACGCGCTGGTGGAGATCCAAAACGAATCAACCCATTGGTTCCAGTTGACCTCGTTATCGACCACTCCGTCATGGTTGACGATTTCGGTAACGCGTCCGCTCTGGACAACAACATGAAATTGGAATTCGAACGCAACCAAGAGCGCTACCGCTTCCTGCGTTGGGCACAAACTGCGTTTGACAACTTCCGTGCGGTTCCTCCAGCTACCGGTATCGTTCACCAAGTAAACTTGGAGTACCTCGCTACTGTAATCGCTACTCGCGAAGTTGATGGCGAATTGGTTGCTTTCCCTGACTCTCTCGTAGGTACTGACTCCCACACCACTATGATCAACGGTCTTGGTGTTCTTGGATGGGGTGTTGGTGGTATCGAGGCAGAAGCAGGAATGCTCGGCCAACCTCTGTATTTCGTAACGCCAGAAGTAGTTGGTTTCAAACTGACTGGCACACTGAATGCTGGTGCAACTGCAACTGACCTCGCTCTGACTGTTACGCAAATGCTGCGTAAAAAAGGCGTTGTAGGTAAATTCGTGGAGTTCTACGGACCAGGCCTGTCCAACATCTCGCTGGCTGACCGCGCTACCGTAGCGAACATGGCACCTGAGTACGGCGCTACAATGGGCTTCTTCCCAGTAGATGCTGAGACAATCAACTACATGCGTCAAACTGGTCGTGAAGAAGACCTCATCTCCTTGGTTGAAACTTACACCAAAGCACAAGGCCTCTTCCGTACTGACGAGACTGTTGACCCAGTATTCTCCGAAACATTGGAACTGGATCTGTCCACTGTCGTACCTAGCTTGGCTGGTCCAAAACGTCCTCAAGACCGCGTAGAACTGACTGCTATGAAGGAATCCTTCAATAACAGCTTGCGTACGCCGATCGACAAAGGCGGATTTGGTCTCTCCGAAGAGAAAATCGCAGCTAGCGCACCAGTTGCTTATGCAAACGGTGAAACAGCTACGCTGAAAACAGGTGCAGTTGTTATCGCAGCGATCACTTCCTGTACCAATACATCAAATCCTAGCGTAATGCTGGGTGCAGGTATCCTGGCGAAAAAAGCTGTGGAAAAAGGCCTGAAAAAGCCTGCTTTCGTAAAAAGCTCCCTGGCTCCAGGTTCCCGCGTAGTTACGCAATACCTGACTGACGCTGGTCTGATCGACTCCTTGGATGCTATCGGATTCAACGTAGTAGGTTATGGTTGCACCACTTGCATCGGTAACTCCGGTCCATTGCCAGAGGAAACCAGCAAAGCAATCGCTGACGAAGATCTGACAGTTGCAGCGGTACTCTCCGGTAACCGTAACTTCGAAGGCCGTATCCATGCACAGGTAAAAGCGAACTACCTCGCTTCTCCTCCATTGGTTATCGCCTATGCACTGGCAGGTACTGTAGATATCGACCTGACTACAGAGCCAATCGGTACTGGCAAAGACGGTCAACCTGTATTCTTGAAAGACATCTGGCCTTCTCCACAAGAGATCGCAGCTGCAATGGACAAAGCTATGAATCCTGCTCTGTTCCGCGCTGAGTACGGCCAAGTGTTCACGCAAAACGAAGCTTGGAACAAAATCGACGTTCCAACTGGCGACCTGTACGAGTGGGATGAAAAATCCACGTACATCCAAGAGCCGCCATTCTTCCAAAACCTGGCTGGAGAAATCGCTAAAATCGCAGACATCAAAGCAGCGAACACGATCGCACTCTTCGGTGATTCTGTGACAACTGACCATATCTCCCCAGCTGGTAACATCTCGCCAACTAGCCCAGCAGGTCTGTATCTGCAAGCAAACGGCGTAGAGCGCAAAGACTTCAATTCCTACGGTGCTCGTCGTGGTAGCCACGATGTAATGATGCGCGGTACATTTGCAAACATCCGTATCCGCAACCAAGTAGCTCCTGGAACTGAGGGCGGCGTAACCAAATACTTGCCAACTGACGAAGTAATGTCCATCTACGATGCTTCCATGAAGTATCAAGCAGACGGTACTCCACTCGTTGTACTGGCTGGTAAAGAGTACGGTACTGGTTCTTCCCGTGACTGGGCAGCAAAAGGTACATTCCTCTTGGGTATCAAAGCGGTTATCGCTGAGAGCTTCGAGCGTATCCACCGTGCTAACCTGGTTGGTATGGGCGTTCTGCCTCTGCAATTCGCTGGTGACCAAAGCTGGAAGTCTCTCGGCATCGACGGTACTGAGTCCTTCAACATTGTAGGCCTCTCCGATGATGTTCAACCTGGCCAACGCGTAAAAGTAGAAGCTACTAAGAAAGACGGCAGCACTTTCGAATTCGAAGCAATCGTGCGCCTCGATTCCATGGTAGACGTAGACTACTACCGCAATGGTGGTATCCTGCAAACGGTTCTGCGTCAATTGCTGGATGAAGGTAAACCAGTAACTGCGTAAGCAAACGATTAAAAAATAAGTTCGTATCAGCACCCACCCAACGAAAAGAGCAGACTCCGAGTATTCGGCAGTCTGCTCTTTTTACGTTTCCAGCCAGACACATGGTTGTCGTTTGCAGGCCTCTACACATGGCCTGCTTTTTATTATCTCTTCCCGGTAGGCCACGCTTAAGTGGAAGATACGGTGAATACGCATGGAAGAGGGAACCGTTTGCCAGAAAAAGGGAGGGATTCGTGATGAAACAGTTGTTTCGCGAAACCTGGATTGAGGTAAATCTCGATGCCATCAAGAAAAACATTCGAGCGATACGTCGGCATATTCCTAAACAGACGAAAATCATGGCGGTTGTAAAAGCGAATGCCTATGGCCATGGTTCTGTTGGAGTAGCCCGCCATGCCCTCGAAAACGGGGCTACTTCCCTCGCTGTCGCCATTCTGGAAGAAGGTATCGTCTTACGAAAGGCAGGAATTGTAGCCCCTATACTCGTGCTGGGATTCACTCCTCTTTCACGTGTCAAAGAGGCGGTCGCCTGGAATATTGAGCTGTCTGCCTTCCAGACTGATTGGATCAAAAAAGCCGATAAAATTGTCAAATCAACAGCTTTCTCCAATCGTCTGAACATCCATATCAACATCGATACAGGTATGGGACGTTTGGGCGTACGGACAAGATCTGGGTTGCTTTCAGTCGTGAAGGCCTTAACGTCAAGCTCTTCCCTTGCATGGACCGGAATCTTCACTCATTTTTCCACTGCGGATGAACCCGATCACACATTGACCAAAGCGCAACACGAGTTGTTTGTTCAATATCTTCGTTATCTGAAGGAAAAAGGGTTCGAGCTTCCGACCGTACACATGTGCAACACCGCTGCTACCATTGCTTTTCCCGCATACAGCGCCGATATGATCCGCCTCGGAATCGGCATGTATGGGCTGTATCCATCCACTTATATCCGACAACTCAATCGCGTCAAGCTCGTTCCGGCACTCAGCTTGAAATCGCGCTTCTCCTATGTAAAGACCATGCTGACGCCACCGTATACGATCAGTTATGGTGCTACATACATAGCAAAGCGCGGAGAGGTCATCGGGACGATTCCAATCGGTTATGCCGATGGTTATTCCCGCGCACTCTCTAACCGGGGATTTGTTCTGTATCGAGGCAGACGGTTGCCGATCGCAGGGCGAGTGACGATGGATCAGATGATGGTCAGCTTGGGAGAAGGCAGTGGAAAGCAAGGCGATGAAGTCGTGATTTACGGCAAGCAAGGAAACCGTGAGATTACTGTCGATGAGATTGCCGAAATGCTCGGGACGATCAACTATGAAGTCGTTGCCACCCTTAGTAATCGCATCCCTCGCTTGTTTTTGGAAAAAGGGGTGGTTGTCGAGATCTCTCATCTGTTGCCGGAAGGTTAAATGAGGCAGGCTTGGTGAATAATTTTTCCGCGAAAACAAAAAATAGGGAAAATCAAATTCGCAAAAAAGGAATGGAAACATGAAGTCGCGATTCACATACGCCATCCTTCTCCTGTTGGCGCTGAGTCTGACTGTGATCAGCTGCAAGCCAGACTCAGCCTCCCAAATCCGTCAGCATAGCCTTAAGGCTCAACCCTCAGCTGAGAGAAATAAATCGCAAAAGCCTGTCCTGCTCATTCTCATTGATTCGTTAATGGACAAACCACTTCAAGAAGCGATCCGGCAAGGTCGCGCTCCTGCTTTAGGTTATTTGCTTGCAAACGGGCGCTATTACCCGCAAGTTGTGAGTTCTTTTCCCACCATGTCGGTAACTATCGACAGCACGCTCCTTACAGGAACGTATGCCAATGAGCATCATGTACCGGGATTATCCTGGTTCAGCAACAAGGAAAAGCGGATGATTTATTACGGGTATGGTCCCAAAGAAGGTCTGAAGATCGATCAGCCCCAAGTGCTGCTAGATATCCTTCATCAATTGAACCTGGTCCAGCTCAATCGTGATACGAAAACCATCCATGAAGAATTGGCGGAAAAAGGCAAGGATACTGCTTCCATCAATGCTATTCTATGGCGAGGCAAAACGCCGCACGCCTTACAAATCCCCCGTCTCATTGATTTCGGCACGCGTTTGCCAGACGAACTGAATGTGACCGGACCAAAACTGATGTCGTATGCAGCATTTGTCCAGCTGGATCCGAATCAAAAGAGTGAAAAGCGCATTTGGCGAAAATACGGGATGAATGATGAGTTTTCCGCGCAGGAGGCTGCCTATCTCATCGCCAACAAGAAGCTCCCGCCTCTTACCATCACCTATTTGCCGGAAAATGATATGGAAGTACATAAGAATGGCCCCGCTACGATCGAAGGAATTGAAAAAGCGGATAAAGCGCTTCAAGCCGTACTCGATGCATTTGGATCTTGGGACAAGGCACTCAAAGAAGCGCGGTGGATCGTCATGGGAGACAGTGCCCAGAGTGCTGTTCTGGATGATCGCAAGGCCGCTACCATTGACTTGCGCAGCTTATTGACCGACTATCAAATAGCCAAAATCAGTCAGCCTGTCACACCCGCTGACCAAATCGTGATTTCGGCCAACGAACGGATGGCCTATATTTATGCCCTGGACTCGCGTATTCCGTTATCCGATATCGTAAAACGTTTGCAGCGTGAACCAAAGCTGGACATCCTTGCAAGAAAGGAAGACAAAAAGATTATCGTTACAGCAGGCAAAATCAACCGAGAGTTTAGCTATCAACCAAACGGTCCCTTTACCGATCCATATGGGCAAACATGGACCTTCAGCGGCGATCCTCGTCTGCTCGATATGACCATGAACAAGAACCGGATCACGTATGGGAAATATCCGGACGTTTTGGCGAGGCTCTACGGTGCGATGAATTCGCATGAAGGCAGATATGTGGTCGTTACTGTTCAACCAGGGCATGAGCTCATTACCGAAAGTTCTCCCACCCATATCGGCGGAGCGGCACACGGTTCCTTGCACGAGGTAGATTCACTCGTTCCCCTGCTGGTAACCGGGATCGCCACAGGACCCCAAACTTTGCGTATCGTCGACTTGAAAGATTGGCTGCTACGCCTGACAACCGAATGAGCGAATCAGCTTTTAGAGAAAGGGCAGTATCGGCAAATCTGCCCTCTTCTCTTTTTATTTCGCCGCCGTCTCCAGCAATGTTGTAAAATTAAGAAAATAAAGGAGCTGAGAAGATGTCATTAAAAGAAACCTTGCTCGCGATTCGGGCGAATAGCTTTCTGGCGCCGCCACATGCTTTTGAATTGGCGCTCGAAATGGTTACGCACATCGGTTCCCCCGATCCCCAACTGCGTGATGAGCTCATCTATTCCACGTTTTCTCATTGGATAGAGGAAGGTGTGCTCTCCCCTGAACAGCTACAAGAGCTGCTAGCGATTGCACTCGACGACCAGCATTTATTTTATCGCATAGGTGAAAATGGGACTGACTCGGTATTCACGCGCTCCTTTTCCGTTTTATTGCTCCCCCTTATCCTGATCCTGCATCGGAATCATCCTTTTCTCGCCAAAGAAGCGATCCTTTACGTGAAAGACAAACTTTTCGCTTACATACGGCAAGAAACAGACCTGCGAGGCTATGTGGAAGAAAAGGGCTGGGCACATGCTACCGCTCATGCTGCTGACGCTCTCGATGACCTGGCCCAATGCAGTGAACTGGATCAGACTGACCTGAAGCAAATTCTCGGAGTCATCCGCGAAACAATCACAGGGGCGAAATCAGTTTATGCGCACGAAGAAGATGAGCGCTTGGTGACTGCTGTCCTTTCTGTCTGGAATCGTGATGAACTCTCCTTGGATGATATCGATGGATGGGTTCGGAGTTTTGCGAATCGTTTGGATAGTAGCTATTCAATCGAAGCGTATACGGGGCGAATCAATGCGAAAAACTTTTTGCGGAGCCTGTACTATCGCATCCACGACCAGGAAAAATATAAGCGGATAGCAGCGACCTTACTTCCTCTTAGTGCACAGCGAGCATAGTCCCCGAAAGCAAAAAACGAATGCATGTTCTCCTTTGTTTTAGGCACCCTACTGATGAGGAGGGATGATGCATGGATCAACGGAGCTTTGAACAAATTTATGAGGCCTACAAAAATGCTGGAGAACAACAGGCGATCCAGGAAAATGGAGATAACAGCCCACTGACGAATACAGGAAAAGAGCAAATCGTGGCTGTCAGGAAAAACGACGATGGAGACTTGATCGCCTTTAAAACAGACACAGGCCGTGAGCTCGACTATATCACCGCACTCAACGATGCAAAGGCTGGCAAGCTGGCTCATGTAGACGTGTTTCACAAGTATGGGAGAGACATTCTGCGGAGTGAGCCAGACGGAATCAAGGAAAACAATTTGGATCGTCTACCTGACTTTTGACGGAAAAAAGGTCGCCCACAGCAGAATCGGGGCGACCTTTTTGTATCGACGCGTATTGGATTAGTGGATAAACTTTCCGGTAATCGACTCTTTCGTGGCCGCCACTTCTTTTGGTGTCCCGCTCGCAACCACGTTCCCTCCAGAACTACCGCCTCCAGGTCCCATATCAATCACCCAGTCAGAAGCGGCGATCAATTCTGTGTTGTGCTCGACCATAAATACGGTATTTCCGGCGTCGACCAATTTGCTCAAGAGGACATGGAGCTTCTCGACGTCAATTGGATGCAGTCCTGTCGATGGCTCATCCAGTAAGTACAGCGTATGCCCTGTAGAAGATGCACTCAGCTCCCTAGCCAGCTTCAACCGTTGTCCTTCACCACCGGACAAGGTCGTCACGGACTGCCCCCATTGCAAGTAGCCGAGTCCTACCTCACACAGCAGGGTCAGCAATTGCATCATCTTCTTTTGCTCGCTGAACAGGGAGAGGCTCTCCTCAATACTAAGCATCAATATATCGGAAATGGAATAGCCTTGGTACGATACCTCCAAGACCTCTGAACGAAATCTTTTTCCGCGACAATCCGGGCAGACGACCTGTAAGTTGGATAGAAAGTGCATGTCCACTTCCACTCGCCCCAGTCCCTCGCATCGCTCACATCTTCCGCCCGGCGTATTAAATGAAAAGTGTTTGGCATCCAAACCACGCTTTTTGGCTGCGGGCAAGGCAGCGTATATTTTGCGTAAGAGCGTGTACAAGTCGACGTACGTGGAGACATTGGAGCGCTGCATGCGTGATAGCGGCGACTGATCCACTGTTATGACGCTTTGAATGGCTTCGAGTCCTGTAATTGCGCGGCATCCTGCTGCTTTTCCCGTTCGCTTCTCGGCAGCAGCTGCCAGCAAATCGTAGACGAGTGTCGATTTACCCGAGCCAGAGACACCCGAAACTGCTACCAGCCTTCCCAGTGGGAACGCTACCGTCACATCCCGTAAATTGTGCAACGTGGCCCCTTCAATCGTAATCCACTCGCCTGTTCCCTTGCGCTCTTTGGACGACAGCACTCTCTGTTCTTTCAAGTAGCGGCCTGTGACAGAATGCGGTTGGTTCAGCAATTCTTTCAGCGAACCTTGCCCGACGATTTCGCCGCCAAAACGTCCTGCTCCTGGCCCCACATCAATCACGTGATCCGCTTCTTGAATGACTCGTTGGTCATGCTCGATGAGCAGCACAGTGTTGCCCAAATCACGCAGCTCCTTCATGACCTTCACGAGTCCATCCGTGTCCTTTGGATGTAATCCCGATGTTGGTTCATCCAGCAAATAAAGTACACCCGTCAAGCCAGAGCCGAGAATGGAAGCGAGCCGCAATCGCTGTGCTTCACCGCCAGAAAGAGAGATGGCCTGTCGATCGAGGGTCAAGTAGCCCAGCCCCACATGGATGACGCGCCTGATCTTGATGAGCAAATCATGAAGGACAGCCTCCAAAATCGTGTCTCCTTCACGGACAGCTCGTACAAGCACACTCTCCACCCAATCCCCCAGCTCCTCCAATGAGCTCTTGGATAGGCTCGGCAGGGTCCTCCCTTCCACTGTAACGAGGCGACTCTCCTCCTTTAACCTCTCACCATGGCAGTCGTGACAAGGCTGGGTCAGAAAGTAAGCAGCTTCACCCGATTGTCCGTCTTTTTCCTTATAGCGTTGCCACATCCCTGTGATCACACCTTTAAACCTTCCCTTTCCTACCGTTTTCGGAGGCTGAACAGAAGGGAAGTGTCGAGAAAACTCCTCGCTCTCCACGCCATATTTGAGCAAATCCCACTGCGCTTCGTTGTACTCGTTCAAAGGCAGATTCATCGACAAGCCGTAATGTTTTCCTGCCGCCTCCATCACGCTGGCCTGATATTCATTAATCGCCTCGTACCAAAAGGTAACAGCTCCTTCCCGAATGCTCTTTGTTTCATCAAACACGGCTTCCACATCAATATCGACGACCGTCCCCAATCCACTGCAAGTCGGGCAAGCACCTTGGGGCGTATTAAACGAAAAATCTGCTTTGGTCAGAGGGAAATGAATATAGGCACATACCGGACACGTGACGGCTTCTGTTTCTTTGCCATTGGCAGCAGATGCTATTGGTGCGTGACACTTCTGGCAGTGTCTCTCCCCCTTCTTTTCATAGACTGTCCGCAGATAGGTATACATGTCTGTAACGGTTCCCACTGTCGATCGAGGATTACGGTTGGTCACATGTTGACTGATTGCAATGGAGGGAGACAGTCCCTCGATCGAATCCACGCGAGGCTTCGCTAGTGATTCAGATGACATTCCACTGGACTCCATATATTGTCGTTGGCATTCTCGTTGCAGAATATCAAGTGCCAGTGTCGATTTACCCGATCCAGATGGTCCGGTTACCACCACGAGACGATGCTTGGGAATCTCGAGAGAAATGTTTTTCAAGTTGTTTTCTCTTGCTCCCCGAATGCGAATCAAGTCTTTCATGCAAAAAACCTCCTTCATGATTGAAATGTCAGTCCCTTTCGCTGACGAAGACCGACCTGCTTGATCTACTATACAACATTCATGCAAGTGCCAAGGTTACTGCAAAAACGACCCTTTTACTACTGCTAGAAAGACGAAGTATCACGTCATGGAGCTTTAATGTTTTTCTCGAACAAAACGACCCTCTCTTCCTTAGACCTTGCAGCAGTTGGACACTCAGTCCAATGCTGCATCGCTCAAAAAAGAAGAAAGGGCCGCTTGTTTGCGACAAGCTTTTATTGTGTAGGAGAAGGTACCGCTGGCTCGTTCTCACCGCCCAAACGCCGGCGTGCCGTCTCCCTTTTTCCCACTGCCGGTAGATGCTCACCTGCCTTGGCCAATCCCCAGACAGGCATATTTCCGTAAAGGCATTCGTATTTTCCAGCATCAACCAAGTACGTCTCGTGAAAAATCCCAACCGTTCCATCCGTTCCTACCGCTTGGTTGAACTTCTTCCAAGCGCTCAAATGATTGTGGCTTTTTCTCGCGTAATTTTCCAAGTGCTCATAGGATCGCCAGTACTGGATTTGGGTGATTTCACGCAGATTAAAATGCGAAGTGTGACCCAACAGTCCGAGCTCCGGGTGCTGATACAACTCTCGCATCATGCCTCCCATGGCGTTGGCTACTGGCATCCATTTGTGAACCGCCAGCCTACGATTGATTCGCATCCCGATGATAAATACGACGAAAGGTCCTTCCATTTGTGCTGTAAAACGCCCCGGAACTACTTTTGCCATCCGACTCCCCTACCTTATCAAAGATTTGAGGTGCAACTCGTAAAACGCCATATAATCAGACACATGAAACAAATGTGCAGTCAGATAGGCTCCGTAAAAGATCGAGAATAGCAAAATAACGGCCTCTTCCTCCGACAAGTGAAGGGCAAGCTGTCCATCTTCGGCTGCTTCTTGCACGCACTTTTGCAACATTTCATGCAGATCAGTAGCTCGAATGGCTTCTCTCTCCTCTTCCTCGGGGAAGCGCAAATACAATTCAGCATCAGATAAAAGTGGGACACACGGGTGCATTTGTTGCTCGGCTAAAAAGCTGATAAGGCTAAGCATGATCCCAGGTTGCTTCTCACTATCGCGTGTAACCTTGGCAAAAATATGCCGAACGGCTTCCCATCCCCTCTTACCTGTACTCCGCAACTCAACAAAGCACTCTGCTTGCCATATGCTCATGTAATAAATCAAGAGCTCTTCCTTTTGCGGGAAAAATTTAAAGAATGTGACCTTCGACACCTCTGCTCGTTCGCAAATGTCATCCACTAGGACATTTCGGAAGCTCCCGTCGCCTATCAGCTCCAAGGCAGCGTCCAGAAGGGCGAATTTAGTTTTGGCTTTCTTTTTCTCGCGTAGCGATAATGCTTCTGCCATCTTGAACTCCTTTTTCCATATTTCTACTTTAAATTTATAATAGTATATAAATTAACTTAAGTAAAGTTTTTTATTCAAGTAAGCAAAAAAATCAGCTCTCCTATTCAAAAAAATGAAAACTTTAATCAAATGACTCCGTATAAAATAGGAAAACAGCCAAGGCTAATTGGAGGGCGAAGAGATGAAAGCGATCGTATACGAGCAATACGGACCGCCCAATGTCCTACAGCTCCGGGATGTCGCCAAGCCGGTACCAAAGGACGACGAAGTATTAATCAAAGTCTATGCTGCAACTGCCGCAGCGGGGGATTGGCGTTTACGCAAGGCAGATCCTTTCCTGGCACGTCTGTTCAATGGTCTGTGGAAGCCGAGGAAAATCAAGATTCTCGGCTTCGAATTAGCCGGGGTGGTCGAATCAACGGGCAGTGGTGTTTCTCAGTTTAAACCGGGGGATGCCGTCTATGCTGCCTGCGGAAACGGCTTCGGCGCGTATGCCGAATACAAATGCTTACCTGAGAACGGTTGTATTACGCTGAAGCCTGCGAACATGACGTTTGAGGAAGCAGCCGCGGTTCCGGTCGGTGCCTATACTGCCTTGCAATTTCTCCGGAAGGGCAATATCCAGCACGGCAGGCGTGTGCTCATATACGGTGCTTCTGGCAGTGTCGGGACGTATGCGGTACAGCTCGCCAAGCATTTCGGTGCGGAAGTGACCGGAGTATGCAGCACATCGAATGTGGAGCTGGTAAGATCGTTGGGGGCCGACCGAATCATCGATTATACAAAAGAAAACTTCGAGGACGACGATACGATCTACGATATCATTTTCGATACGGTCGGAAAGAGTCCGTTTCAGGCATGCGTCGAGCGACTGACACCGAACGGTTACTACCTGCGAGCGGTCCATTTTAGCCCTCTGCCAATCGTTCGCGGTTTATGGACGAACATGACGAGTGGTAAGAAGGTGATTGGTGGGACCGCGAAGGAAAACGCGGAAGACTTGAGGTATGTAAAGGAGCTGATCGAGGCTGGCAAGCTGCGTGCCGTCATCGATCGCATTTATCAGCTAGAGCAAGCAGTGGAGGCCCACTCTTATGTGGAGTTGGGACATAAGAAAGGAAACGTGGTGTTAACCGTGCGACAATGATTACGCATTGATCGTTCAATAAATAAAGCCAGCCAAAACACATTCTCTTCGTGTTTTGACTGGCTTCTTCGTTATTTCATCATTTTCCCCATCCGATAGGCTGCTTCCATGATGTAAGGCGCGTATTGGCTCATTTTTTCAGGAGTCAGGCGGTTGGAAGGACCCGACGCTGCAATAGACGCTACCAATTGTCCGTTGCGGTTGAATATCGGGACGGCTACGGCTGCTGTTCCCAGCTCCCGTTCCTCCACGCTAGTCGCGAAGCCTTGCTTCCTGATTTGATCCAATTGCTCAATAAAAGACTCCTTGTTCACATAGTCAGGCCAATTCGGGTCGCTGATGACTTCCTGCAAAATGAAAGGCTCTGCATATGCCACAAGTACTTTGCTGGATGCCCCCACCGTGAGTGGCATACGCGCTCCGATTGGCGCCACCCTGCGAATCGGCTGCTTGCTTTGGACTGCCTGTACGCGTATCCGCTCGTTTCCATCCCGCACGTACAGACTGATTGTTTCCTCCACCAAATCCCGCAATCGCTCCATCTCCGGCAGCAGCAATATCGCTGGATCATCGTTTTGCGACAAATTGGCGGATAACTCCCAAACCCGAAACCCAAGTCGATACTTCTCCGTCTGAACATCACGTATCAGAAACCCTTTGTTCTCCAGCGTTGCCAGCAAACGATGCACGGTACTTTTATGCAAGGAGAGTCGACTCGCTATCTCACTCAGGCCCAGATCCGTAGCGTCTGTAAAACAGAGCAGGATATCCAAAGCCCGATCGACTGCCCGAACGTTTGCTTTTTGTTCTTCTTCCATAAGTGTTTGACACCTGCTTCCTACTTTGTTCCGATCGTTTCGTCTGATGAAACGAATATGCTACTTTTCAGTATACGAAAAAATAAAGCATAGTAAAGAGCGAATCCAAGGACCACCCAAAGACAGGAATGAAAAAAAGGGTAGCCGACCTGTTGCGGCTCCCCTTTTATGCCTTATCGTTGTCCCTTTAAAAATCAAAGTTATCTGGGTCTGGCCCAAACCGCTTGTTGTCATTTACGGCAGTGATTTTTTCTACATCCTCTGCGCTGAGGGAGAAGTCAAAAACATCTGCGTTCTGGCGAATCCGCTCTGGTGTGATCGACTTCGGAATCGTGACCACTTGGTTTTCCAAATCCCAGCGAAGCACAATTTGTGCAGGAGACTTGCCATATTTTTGTCCCAATTCCACCAAGAGAGGATGATCGAGGTTTCCTTGCATCAACGGGCTCCATGCTTCTAGTTGAATATGGTGCTCTTTGCAATACGCATGCAATTCTTTTTGGGTAAGCAATGGATGATACTCGACTTGGTTGACAACCGGAATGATCTCGCTATGTTGGCGTAAATCCTCGAGGTGGTGGCTATGAAAATTACTGACGCCAATCGCACGTACATATCCATCGCGGTACAGCTTTTCCAAAGCCCTCCATGTATCTACGTACTTGCCTTTTACGGGCCAGTGAATCAGGTACAAATCCAGCGTATCGATACTCAATTTTTTCATACTTTCATCAAAAGCCTTCAGCGTTGACTCGTAGCCTTGATCCGCATTCCACACCTTGGTCGTGATGAACAATTGATCGCGATCAATCCCGGCTTGACGGATTCCTTCGCCTACGCCGGCTTCGTTACCGTAGATGGCTGCCGTGTCTATACTGCGATAGCCCGCCTCAATCGCGGAACGGACGGCCAACGTTTCGTTTCCGTCTTTTGCCTTCCAGACACCCAGACCCAGCCAGGGCATCTTCACCCCGTTGTTCAAAACGGAATGATCTGTGATATGTGTTGCCATTGGATCTCCTCCCGTCTAACGCTGATATGTACTTACATTAAGAAAGTGTAGCATAAATACAGAATGAAGCAAACCTTGCTACTCTTGTGAATCTTGATGCGCCACGTCCTCTGTCTCAGCTGCCAGTGGTTTGATCGCCCACCACCTGATCCTTGCCCGATCTGTCTGAACAGGTCCCTTTACCTGAACGCCGATCCGAAACGTTCCTTTCTGCGGATAAACGATGACCCCTACGGCAAAATGCGCTGCATCTGTCGCATACTCTGAATCAACAAAAACACTACTATGCCCGTACATCACTTGCTCATGTTGGGAAAGCAACTCATCGATCACATCTGCATGAAAATCCTCGACTCCTGCACTGGCATACACGTTCCCTTTTCCGAGGGAGTGCTTGATCTCGTCAGAAAAATATCGATTGCCGATCCTGACTCCAAACGGCCAGTTGGACGAATATGGCTCAATCGGTATTTCCACCACGCCAGTTGCTACTTGTTCATTTGCCTTTCCGGGTCGGGGCAGACCAAGCTCAAACTGGTAGACGGACGCCAGATTATCGTAGCTCACATCAAACTGCGGCTTATCGCCTGCCGCGATTTCTTTCACACGCGTGGTCACCCGGAAGGAATCCGCATGGGACCCTTGCTCGACTTGCTTCCCCTTCTGTGCACGCAACGCAAGCTTTTGCAAAAGCGCTGGGGTATACACGTACTCACCAAACGGAACAGGAACAACCTTCTCAATGACATAGGTCGCATTCATTTGCAGCAAGCATACTTTTGCCAAATAAAGAAAAGGCTGTTCGTTTGCATGTGTCACCTGATCCAGCTTGCGATTGTAGTAATCGGACACGAGACGCTCTACCAGATCGTCTGGCGTGATTTCGATTTTTCCTACAGAACCGAGATCGGTATGCACCAAGCGATCGCCGAGTTGAACCTCTGCCTTGCCCCCCAGCACTGCCAGCTCCACCGTTCCACGATCCCAGCCAGCCTTGATCGGAATGGAGATGACGTAATCTGTCTCTTTCGCGTCAACAGGCTCTAAGAAGGATACACTACCGTCACTGCTCTCCAAGACTGTCAGCCCTGGTGCATCCAGCTTGTATTGGAATTGCACACGCGACGTTTGTACCGTCTTCTCAATGTGCAACTGTAAGGAAAATACTTCACCCGGATTGACGTATCGTGGGGTCGCCTGCCAGATGCGCACCTGTGGATCTGCAAATAGCAGCACTCTTTGCTCTACTAGTTGCACCCCTTCGATGGAAGCAGGATGTGGTGCCTCCTCTTTGATAAAAAGCCGATATCCTTCTGCCACTCGGTTGTATTCAGCCATTTCCTGCTCGACCGTTTCGGAGACGGAGAAGACCTGTTCTTTGCCTTTTTCATCATAGGACAAGCAGACGTACACATTTTTCGCGTAATCGTTGTTGCTAAAGCCTTCCATCATAGACAGCTTCAGCTTCACAGGCTCAGGAAGTACGATTTCCCTCCCGAGATAATCGAGAGCGACTCCAGCCTCGACCGAAATCTGCTTTTCGTCCACAGCGATCACTTGCAAACCGCATACCACTCCACCCCCGTGAAGCAAGCGATTGGTGAGTCGACGTTTGTCATTGAAATAGCGCTGTTCTGATTCGAAATCTCTGACGGTCAACAGCTTCCCTTTGAAATACACATTCCGTTCATGTGGAAAATAACGCAGATTCTTCATCTCGAACACCTCACTTTGCGTAAAAATCTCGGCTTCTTACTCCAGCTCTGCATCCAGGCCAATCCTCGTGTCATAATCGATTCGTCTGCTGCGGTCCTTCCCGCTTAGTACCGTGTTGTAAGGTATGGATAAATTTTGATCAAGCGTTAGGAACGACGGCTCTGTCAAATAAGAATTAATCCCCACGTAGCTATGGAAGTCGGCGTAGATGCCCGGGCGCAGAACGATGAGCTTCGCTTCTGTAAAAGCAGGCTTTTGATCTTCCAAAATCTTTTGCAGAACCGACTGCTCCCGCTCTGTTTTCGCGCATTCCTGTGAAACGATCAGGCAAAATTGATACGGATGATCCATGTACAAGGAAGAGATCAGCTCGTGCAGCTCCGGGATCGCCTTCATGTCCCTGATTTGAAAATACTCTACGATCATCGGGCGCTCCCCGGTATACAGCTCCACCATCTTTTCCAAGCCCGCACGAGTGCCCCGCTCTGCGTACAGCTCCGGCGCACGACGAATCAGCTCTCGTCGCTGCGCCTCTGTCCAATGCTCTTCCCTGCCCATTCCTAACCAGGAAGCGAGCCAAGGGACAAATTCACCAGGTGTCGTATCAGGATCGAACAACCGCGAGATGGTATCAATCTGTTCCTCCAGCTCCAAGTAAAACGTCCCGAAAAGGGAGAGGAAGCGCTCCAAAAAATCAGCACTGGCAGGTTCACTTTGATAAGTCGCTGGTAGATACCGCAAAAATGTGTCGCGCGGCGAGTAAATCCGCAATTGCCTGAGCAACGGGGAGTGACGATCAGTACCGAGCCATTCGATTTTGATCCATAAGTAACGACCTTTTGCTGAATGAAACAACGCATCTGAGGCGTTGATCACCGGCTTCGACCATAGATTGGCCGTCCTTTGCAGCTTGGTTTTCCAGTCCATATCGGGTGCCAGCAAAAAATCATCCAGGTTGTGTACGGCTCCATGAATCACATGCTCTTTTCGATCAGAAGAAAACGTCGAGATGAGTAATTGCGTTTCTTCCGGTATGTCTGCATCCAGCGTAAATTTATGCCACACCGTTTCAAATTCCGCGCTATCCAATGCACGAGAGAAGTAGATGCCCATCGGTATTCCGGTCGCATCCAAGGTGGACGTCCGCGAGACGAGCCTCAACATGGTCAAAACATTTTTCTGTGCGTCCCAAACATACAAACGTTGCTGCTTGTCAAAAACGAGCTTGTCTGCTCGTCCATGGTAGTTTGTTAGTGGTCCGAGTGCTTCTCCCGTTGGTTGAAACCGCAAAATGAATCGGGTATGATCATGAGCCGAATCGATGGAACGACTATCACCCACGTAGAGAATGGGACCTGGACCCACTGCAAATCCCGCGGGCTTGGTGCCTGACGGGATCGCCAGGCTGCACACATCGGAGCCTTCCGAAGAGAATCGAAACACTTGATTCGTCTGTGCCCAAAATAGATAGGCCTCGCCCGCTTCGGCAATGGACAGGCGAAACAACCTTCTTCGCCTGATCTCACGGAGTGTAGCTTTCTCTGTTACTTTCAATTCTGCATGCGCGTATGTAGCGTCTATTTTGCCTGCCCGATTCAGCCGAAGGACGACGACTTGTGTTCCCGCCGCGATTTCCTTCCGTTCGTTATCTCGATCTACGACCACAGGTGTCGTGATGTAAAGACGCCCTTCTTCATCTAGCCCTGCATCCAAAGGAAAAAATCGCTGTCCGTCCCCATCTTCCCAGCTCCAAACGCATTGGCCGTTGGCTATGGAATACGCTCCGACTTTTCGCCTCGCTTCGGGATCGATGATGTACACGTATTCATCGTCAGCGACGAGAAACGAGTCTTTGGAAAACAACCCGCGTCCAGCGCGAAACACCGTCTCCTTGAAGTTGTTGCTGTCATCGTAATGCGTGATATGCCCGCTTTCATCCAGCCAAAGCAACGAACCGACGCGTGCAATGGAAAAATCCAAGAGTCGAGAGTGATGTGTCGTCCCAGCTTGATGCACATGATCGATCACATATTCGGGCGATTTGTTCAGCGCGATCCCCTCGTTGGAGACGTGAAGGTTATACCAAGCCCCCCGCTGCCAATCGGACGGATTGTTCAGGGAAAAGAAACGATTCATTGTATCCACGCCCACTCCTCCGTTTGTTCCCGTCTATCTTTCTCTATCCACAACGAGCTCCAGAACATGTTCTCCTGAGTACACCAGTGCATGGAGCGGAATCTGAATATCTCCCCCTTCATCCCTGATGATGCCTGTACCCTCTGTGGAAACCCACAAATCCGTCACGTATAGCACACCCTCGATCTGGTTTAACACCTCGTAAAGATCGCTTTTATAAACAGGTCGACCAAATTCCCATCCTTTTCCTTGATGAGTCGAAGAATCTTGGACATTCAATGGCGTCAAATACCGCTTCAGTGCCTGTAGCACGATCTGCTTTTTGTCTGCAAACGCAGGCTCCACCACGATTGTCGCGAAAACGGTCACTTTGATATAGGCTGGAGCAGTCACATGGACTTCTGTCGTCAGCAGCCTTCGCTGTTCCAATTGGTGACGAACGGTCCGCAGGAAGCCTTCACTTGGCTGTGGTGTCGGCTGGTCGCTGAACGGGACGATGACGACGGTCATTTGAGCGGCTGCGTTTTGCTCGGTTGCTCCCATTTCCCCTACTTTATACAGGGGGATGGCCTTCGCGCGGGCCACTCGCAATCCGGGAGTCGACAGCGCGATGGCCTCATAATCTTCTGCTGTAACGGCCCGCTGGGGTTTCTTCCATTCCATTCTCATCCTGCGTTTGGCTCGATCGATCGTTTCGCGCTCGCTTCCCCCACTGGCTGGACGGGGATTCGTCACCTGCGTGGTAGTTCGCTGCCTGGCGAGCGGAAGGAACTGAGTAATTTGGCCACCCTGTACATTCCCCTTCGCGCCTTGGCCTGTCTGACACGATATGATCCGAATGCCCGCCATGCCTTCCAGCCTTTCGGGAATGGCTCCGTGCTCATTGTTGCCAAACGCGATTTCTGCCCCGTCCGAATCATTCAACATAAAATGGCGGTCCTGTGGTCCCGATCGGTCAAAATCAGTGACCAGCGACCAGTCTTCCCAGACGGGAAACGGACTGCCTTCGACCTGACGCGCCACCTGAATGACAAACGTTTCTGGCAAGATCGATTGGACATTCAACCGGAACATTTGATGTGGCAATCCACTGCTTTCTCCAATGAATCGCTGCCCTGCAAAGTCACTCCGATAGGCGATGACCCGAATATTTTTGCGGCCCTCAGGTATTGCACTCCCAAACCGAATCATCGTAGCTCCCTGTTCTGAGCCGCGCGAAACGCGAAAAGAGAATGCACCTGTATCGGCTTGATCTGGTTCATCTTGATCCCATCCACTTTGCCAATAACGCCCCTTTTTGCATTGAACCTCTACTGTGCCTTCATACGATAGCGAGCTTGCAAGCACGATCGTCTGATCCACTTGACCCGTTCCATCGTACTCCCACACTTGACTGAAGGTTTCGCGTTGGATGACGCTCACGGTGTTCAGCTCGATTTTTTCCATGCGTGGAGCCAATTCGAATCGACCTGCACGCAATGTCGCACAGAGCCAAAATCGAGGCCGATCATTGGCGGGGTAAAGCATGCTTGGCTTCATTGCCCCTTCAAGCTCGATCAGGACTCGTCCCGAAAAGGAGAGATGCATCGTTTCATCCGAGACCGGTAACGGACTCCATCCCATTTCTTGCGTGCGCTCGTTCTGTCCATAGTACTCCCAAACGAGACTCGCCGATGGAACGAAAAGGGACGTGGGTGTAAGCGAGACCATTGGGACAGGATAGTCTTCAAACAGACGCAAACCGATGGAGACTGCCTCCCCCACTGGCAGCGGCCGATCAAAGCCTAAGTAAATCTTGTTCCCTATCCTTGGTTCCTGGCCAAATGCGTAGTAGGAAACACCGTTATGCGCATTGGATGAACTCACATCCGCCGTCCCGCTTTCTGTATGAACCAGAACACGCTCCAGACTGGCGGGTACCAGAACAAGCGAATGTTCCGTCTCGAAAGGAAGATTCCCCGCGAACAATCTCGTCTTCTCCGGAAGAATCGCTTCTTCTGACACGTCGAAAAACGTAACCTCAGTCGTCGCACATGACTGATTTTGTGGGTGTACACCCATGAGCTGCAAAAATTTACGTTCGTTCTTTTCCGTTATCCGATTGAGATAGTATTGTTGCATTTCCATCAACCACGCGAACATCTCCAAAAGCGTAATGCCTGGATCGTGATGACGGTGATCCCCCCACTCTGGCTGCAGCTTGGGGATCGCGTTTTTTGCTTGTTCTAGGATCTCTTCAAAGTGGCGATCATCCAGATTCTTGGATGGAAGCATAGCGCACACTTCCTTTTTCAATGTTTGGTTGGGAAGAAAGCCTGGCTTTCGTGAACGCGGACGCTGATTCGATGCGCACCCTCTGTGACGATCCCATGTACGATCGTCTCGTATTCAGAAGCGAGTATTTCCTTTCGTTGCCCACTTTCCGTTCGAAATACAGCCAAGGTCAGATGATCCACAAAGCGGACGCCCTTTACAGATTTCAACAAGGCAAACAAGAGCGACGGGTGCACACGTTGTCCTATTTCCCAGCCTCCACCATGCAGATTTCCCGATATCGGGTCAAGGAATCGCGCGAGCTTGCTGAGTGTCTCCAGCTCCACCTCAACGATTTCCTCCAAAGACCCCACTGCTAGCTCTGCTGTCACCGCAATTTCCAAGTAGACAGGCTCCCTAACATGAATCCGCTCGGGAGAGGCTACCGTCGCTGCCGCATGTGTGAGCAAGGAGTTCGTGACAGAACGCCGAAGCTCCAAAAATTGTGTGCCGAAGCATCCCGCTGCGGGTAATACAATCACAGTGACATGCCCTGCTTCTCTTTGCAGGCGGCTGTTCCGATTCGGTAAACACTTCACCTTGGCTATCCCCGGATGCGCTTCACGGACGAGCCATTCGAAATCTTCAGCCGTCACCGCTCGATAGCGATGCTTGATGGTTTGAGGACCTCGCTGCAAGGCGTCCGTCAGCAATTCCCGCTCACTTCCCCCAAGTGCAGGCACCGGATTGCTGACAGCTTGGACAAACGGAATCGATTGTTCCAGTTGATTCAACTGCCCAGCTGGAAGATTCCCTACTGTTCCTCCTCCGACCTTATACGTCACCCTCACGGAACCGAGTCCGGTTTGTGGAAGCTCCCTACCGTGTCTGCCATCGCCAAACAAAATTATTCCGGTAGCGCTCTCCAAGCAGTAATGGCGATCATCCGGGCCCGAATCGTGCAGATGCTCTACTCGCTTCCACAGAACCCAGCATTTTTGCTCGTTCCCTTCCGAATCATAGAGAAGTTCCACCCGATTTTCTGGATGTTCCAGCCAGCTCTTTCGTTCACTCGGCAAAAAGAAGCCTGTTTCATCTACCCATACCTCTTCGCCCATGACGGGATGTCGGATGAGTCTGTACTCGGCTTGTGGCCCCTCTGCTATCCGCTCTGCCATTTCATTGCGAGTCGTCTCCTGTTGAATGGCTCGTATCGTATTCGGATAAAAACCGCTTAGCACGGGATGTCGTGCATCCAAAGCGCCTCCTCCCAGACGATTGTCTACGTTGACGGCGCGAATCCAATAACGCTCCCGCTCAAACATTTTGCTTTTTTCGATATCAAAAGGACCAGCGAAACGAACGGTACCACTTTCCGTAAAACCAGCGGTCTGATCAATTGTCTGCAGCTTGGCCCAAGACGTTGTTCCTGTTTCTTTGCGCTTGTATTCCCATTGCACAACCGGAGCAGGCCCTGGGGATTCTTCCATCGGTAGAAAAGAAAAGTAGAAAGAGAGCGGTCCTTGTAAAGGCGGCTGTTCAAATCCAAAGTAGACGGCGGGATGCAAGCATTCGGACGGCAAAAACGGCTGGAAGCTAGCCTGATGATTACCTGTACGGACAGGGTGCTGCCAATCCAAGTCGTTCTGTGTGAGAATCGCTTCCGGCTCATGTAACGACTCTCGGTACGAGTAGGTCAGGCGCATGTCTTCCAGCCACGGGGCCATGTATACAGGATTCGGGCCGTATAAACCTTCCACCTGAAGAATTCTCACACGGATCCAATAACCTAGCTGTGATTGGACGGTTGTCGGCTGCAAATCATCTGGACACGTAAAGATAACCACAATCTCTTCATCCGAATCGGTGCCAGCAAACAGCTTCTCCCGATCCTCTCCTGCCAGGAGCACCATCCATCCACTGCCGTTCCAGTATTCCCATACCACCTTGCTGACCGTGACGGGTGTCGTCGCAGGAGGGTCAAAGGAAGATTCCTTCATGATCCATTTCCATTTCGGTTCCGGTTGTGACAGATGCGTAGCGGGATAAGCCACCGTCTTCATCCGAAAACGAAGGGCAACCGTACTTCCAGGCTTCGTCAGCGCCTCTTCACAGGACAAAAAAAACATGCCATACGGTGCGAGCTGCTCGCCAAACGCAAGACAACCGCTCCCAGAAACCTGTACATCATTGGAGAAAAGCATGTCGGGTGAAAGGCCCTCCGGATCATCTGTTGGCAAATAATCCGTCTTCATCTGGATTTGGGTCAGAGAGGTGCTCCCGCCATTTTTCACCCATTCATGAATCATGCCTGGCTTCACTCTGCAACGGAGCCAACGATTTTCGATTCCTTGCACGTCACTAGACTCCCATTTTTTCCGCTGCTTTTTTTCCAAGCACAGCCGATTTTGATCAGCCTCGACTTTGTCGAACAAAACCCATTCGCCCTCTGACAGATACGTCCACTCGACCAGCTCTGGATTCGCCAGCTTCTCTGTCAGCAAGGATTCCTGATAGCGTTCCTGATTGGAAACCATCGTGAGCTGGATCGAAGCACGATCTCCTAAACAAAACAAGTCCTCATGCCCCAAATACCAGCAATGTTCCTGATGATTCGGCAAAGCCTTGCAGTCCAAGAGAGAGAGCGGTGCATTTGTTCCAAGCCACCCCGTTACATCTGTTAAAAAATCTCGACTGCCATTGGAAAACAACAGATCTGTCGGGAGAGAGGGGGTAGCCAGCATAGGCTGATCGGTTTCGAAAACCACTTCATCGCCAAGGGCAGACTTACCCGAAACTTTTGTGCCCGCCGAAATCCACACTGGCTTTTGCACACCTGTACTCAATTCAAATGTCAAAAAGGTTTCTGCCGATCTAGCCTGATCCATTCCAACACCGAGCATATTGAGAAAAGCGATAAAATTTCGCTCGGGTACTTGATTCAACCGCTCACGATTATTCATCAGCATGTCTGCGAAAAGGAGAAATAAAGCCGTACCCGCATCAGGATCTTCTGGAGTGAAGCGCCACTCCGGGGTGTAGAATGGCACCATTTCGCGCATTTTTCGGATGACTGCCTGCATGTCCCGCGGATCAACCAAAGGTGGTTTCACGTTACCCACCTCCCTTCCATTTTTCTTCACGCGACTGTGACTCTTGCGCTATCCATGTGGACCGTGACGATGGACAGGATACAACAGCTGATAGCCTTTGTTTGTCGCACGTACCGTATAGCTGATCGCAACGTTCACCGTTTCGGAATGAGTCTTGTCGACCTTGGCCTCCACCTGCACATCTCGCACACGTGGTTCCCAGATCATGATCGCTTCTGCGATGTCCGACTGGAGCAAAGCTAGACTCGTTCCGTCCGTGCCATCAAACATGAAGCCTTGCAATCCGCTCCCGAATTTCGGTCGCATCACACGCTCTCCCTTTGCCGTAGAAAGGATGATGCGAATCGCTTCAGCGATGTCATCCTCGTAGTTGGACAAACGAATCCGGCCTGTAGCCTGATCCACCTGAATAGGGAACTTCCATCCTTTTTCACCGAATGGCTGCTGCATGGAATCCTCCCATGAATTAATTCAATTTGATCACCGAACCGTTGACGGCAACAATTCCGTCAGATTTGATGTTCAGGGACGCTCCTGCTTTAATCGACATGGCTCCCTGCGCCTCCAGATTCAGCTGGGTGGACTTGATTGTCAGCGATGTGTCTGACTGTATGGTCACTTGCCCTTTTGCATTCAACGTAATCGTACTTGAACCGCTCTTCACCGTAACCTCGTTGGTGCTGCCGCCTTTGATGGAGATTTGGTTGTTTCCACTGCTCTCCGTAAGCACAATACTCTCATCCTTGTCCGACAGCTCCACCTGTTGTCCTTTTTTCGTGGCAATCGTGATCTTCCCGTCATTCGGATCATCACCAAAAATCACTTCGTGGCCTGCACGGGTCGTGATTTTTCGGATATTGTTTTTTTCCGCCATTTCCGGGCCTTTGTTTTCCAGATTCCAGAGCATCCCGATCACAAATGGTTCGCGTACATCTCCCCAATGAAATGCGACCAGCACCTCGTCGCCTACCTCCGGAATGAATAAGCTGCCGCGATCTTTTCCTGCAAAAAGCGTGGCGATTCGCACCCAGTCCGTCTCCCGCTCATTATCAACCAGAGGCAGCTTCAGCTTCACTCGCGAGAGCTTTTCCGGGTCTTCGTTGTTCGTCACAATGCCGACAATGACACCGTGGATTTTCGCCCGTTCTTCTTCTGTGATTTCATCCTGGTAGAACCAATGATCAAAGCTCATATCGTATTTCCCTTCACATGAAACGTCGTGACGTAGCCAGATGCCACATCGATGGTGTGTGTGACGGATGTGATGTAATAAGGCTGACTCAGCTTTTTCCCCAGGCCCTCTAGCTTGATATAGCGGCCAGCCCGAATTTCTGGCAGACCCACTGCCTCACAGTTGCCGTCGAGAAGGTTCATGGCGAGTTGATTCAAGCGTGCTTTGGCAACCGCTTTTATCTCCTCAGGTGAGTCCAGTTTTTTCGTTGACTCGTATTTATCAAAATAATCACCGATTGCTTTCAACAGATCAGCACTTGTCTTCGAATTGGTCCCGAGCTTCCCGATATCTGTGCTCGTTGCTTTTGCTTCTTGGAGCACCGTTGATTTGTCCTTGTCTACCCATCGCACCGTATAGGAGGAAGCTTGGGAAGCGATGTTGACATCGACGGAAAAGCTGCGCAAGGAAACTCCCCAGATCAACGTGAGGACCGGCGTCATGTTGCTCAGTGGCTTACGGAAATATAAATTCTTCCCGACGATAAAAAAATCGTAGTTACAAATTTTTGCGAGACGATTTAAAAATTGAAAGTCAGTCTCGGAGACCGTCTTTGTAATGGTCTCGATTGTCTGAACCGTATCATCCACATGCGTCGACAAGCCGTATTTTTGTCCCAACTCTTTCACGACATCGCTGTATTTCTTTTTATTCCAGGAGGTAGACTTGTTATCCACCATAAGCAGGAACGATTTGTCCATCCCTTTTACCGTAATGGTAGGCGTCTCCTCGCATGCAAACGAAACGGCTGTAATATGCCCGTAAAAGAGACTGGAAAGCTCGGTTCCGTAGCCCAACTGAATTTCGATTTCATTTCCAGGAACCAAATGGTCATCTGCCCAGCGAAATTCCCACTTTGCCGTATCAAAAGCATTGGTTACCGAAAACGAAAACGTATCGGCTTTGCCGTCCAAGCTGGAGTTGATCGTTGCTTTGGTAATGGCGACACCTACCTGGCTGATCAGCTTTTTCCCTCCAACGAGTATTTCCAAGGCTGGGGAATGAAAGTTATTGTACGTTTGGCGCAGGTCATCGAAGGAGTGGCGGTCTGTCGTCAATTTCAATTCGCTCATTCCTTCGTCACCTCACAAGTGGCACATGCAGGGTAGTAGCCGGTTTTAGAAGTCTGGGATTGTCGATCCGATTGGCGTTCGCAATGTTTCGCCATTTCGATGCATCACTGTACGAGCGATACGCCATCAAGTACAACTGGTCTCCTTGGTTGACCGTTTGTTGTGCGACTTTTTCTCTTGCGGCTCCGATATCGTCCGCGGATTTTTTCACACTCGTGCCTTTAAACGTGACGCCTAACGTGGCTCGTACTGGTGTCCCTTGATCGAGAAACATCGTAAACCGCTGCGAAACCTTTTCGACCACGCCTGTGAATTGAAAGCTGTCCCAGACGAATTTGCATAGGGGTGGTGTACTGATTTTCTTTTCTACGGCCATCAGCCCCAGCACCTGATTCGTGAATGCACGCACATCCACTCCAGCCTCGTATGTATCAAAAAACAAGTCGACCGATAATGTCTCGATATCTCCGCTCGTGAACATCCCCACTGGTACCGATTGTCCCAATATCTTTTGCCACGAGTAGTTATTGGAAGCATCCACCTTGTATTCCGAAGGGTTAAAGAGAACGGAAATACTCTCCTTGAAGTCTCCTTGCCCGTTGCGATCGACTAAAATTTTGGCCTTTTTCTCCTGACCCATCATTGGCTTTTGCCTCTCTTTACCGAAGAAATAGTCGTCTGTGAATGCGGCAGTTCCTGCTTATAAACCTCGTCGCTGCCGCTCTTGAATGAGGCGCTTGTCCAGCTCCTTCATCATTTTATCCATCAATCGATCCACCTCTTGTGGGGATAACGACGTCTGATTGCCAGCCCTCTCTTGCACGTCTAGATCGACTTGTCGTTGGAGTGGAAGTGTTGTCGTCTGCTGCACTGCGGTTTCTTGAGGCTGAATGTTTTTTCTCAGAAACTCCATAGACGGCGGGGACTGAACGGTAGCAGCAGGGCTTGCATAGCTGTCTGCTGTGCGTAACGATTGTCGATGAGTATGGGTTGCGTTTTCGGACAGGGAGCGCTGTTCGGATTCTCCGGGCGCTCTTTGAGCTTGTTGCAAAGCTTGCAGGAGTGGTGGCTGCTTCGCCATCGCAAGCATTGGCTTTGGCAAAAGTGCTAGGGATGTGTTTTCTTTCGCATGCTCCACTTTTTCCGCCGCCATTGGCGTTGTTGACGTCAGGTTGAATATCCCTGCTCTTTGCAAGGGGGTGAGTCGAGCGTCTTGAATCTCAATCTTCTGTGACTCACTATGAGTTAGCCGTTTGACCATCTGCCCATTCTGATTGACCGTCAGAATCTGCTCATGGTTCGTTTGTTGAAAACGGCTGTGGCGAGATAAAGTCTCCCAGCTGTTGACTCGACCTTTTCGTGGTAGTAGCTCTGTTGCACGTATGCTCCCACTCTCATGCATGAAACTGTCAGGCACCCTCACGCTTTGACCATGCATAAGGCTAGGGAGTGGTCTCCATTGTTTCTGAACAACCATTTGTGTATCGTGACGATTCAGTACTGTCGAGAGTGAGTGATGGTTTTGGATATAGGCTTCCGTCCGGAAATCAGTCTGGATAGCCTTTTTGATTTGCTCCATGACTTGAAGATAGAGACGAGCATGCAGGGCAACGGAGCTTGTCCACAAGCTGGCTGTCTCGTGCAAGAAACGGGAGTGGTAGCTTTCACGGGATGGACGGCTTTCTCGTATTGGATTGCTTTCGCCCTGGCGAGACCTTGGATGATCATTCGATTGCTTTTCACTGCTCGGGGGAGCTTTCCCACTTGTGCTAATTTTGCCTACCTTTGAAAACTCGCGCATCGCAGCCAGCTTCGCGCTTTTTTGCAAGAGGATCGTGAGTCCTAGTTCTGCACTCCATCCAGCAGCGATCCGTCGCAATGAGTTCCTGTCAGAGACATCCTCTCTGATTGAAAACGACTTCGCAGACGTGTTGTACAATCGCTGATGTTCTGTTCTTTCAAGTCCAATCCACTCTGTGACACGAAGCATTGCAGAACCAAAGCCGTTCAACCTGAGGGAAACGGCAGCCCGATCATGACGATGAGTATGCAAGAATGCTCGACTTGTACTCTGTTCATTTTTTAGGGAGAAGGTGTGCCGTATCGGTCTATGCTCATGCTCGTGTACCATCGAGATCGTCGCTTTTCGTCCCGGTAGGCTGAACTTTTCTTGATTCTTGAAGAAAGCAACATCTGCCCGCTTGTTTTTCCTACCCTGGAACGACAGTAGCTGACGTACCGTCTCGTATGGCAACTGATACACGTGTTTATTTCCCGGAAAATGAATAGGTGACTGAAAAAACGGTTGGGAGATGCCTACAGGATACGGAGATTGATTCCTCGGCTCATACGGAAGGTGCCTTGGCGCATGCGTTCTAGTTGCAAGGAATTCCCTTGCGCTGAGCTGTTTTGCCACTCTCTGTTGAAGATGCACCCACGCCATCACAGACTTCCTGTTCGTCTCCTGATGGGTAGAACTGACGATTTGATCCTGTAGCGTTTGCCAGAGTTGGCGATTCACATGGAAGACAGGTACGAAGCGATTCCATGCAAATCGTGCAGCACTAGCTATACCAGCAAGCCCGCGCTCTATTTCGTTATGCGTTTCAAGATATTCCTTGATCCAAGGCTGGTTCAACCATCCTCGTTTTTCAAAGAAAACAAGAGCATTGGCGGACTGGAAGCTCTGTATCCAATAAGCAGCGATCGACTTCCTGACAATTGGCTGCGAGAGAAGCGGAACTGTTTGGGAGCTATCTGTGATACGTGTCATACGCAATGGGAACAGTTGCCCCTGCAAGGGGTGTAAAAGGCGTAACGACAAACCCGTCCACCACTCATGCTGTAGCACGTCAAGCTGCTGATACGATGCATGAGAGACAACCGGGATCATGTTCGTTTTGCCTGGATGAGTTTGCTCATGGCTTGATCGCAAGCGAATGGACTGCTCCCGGACAATCTCGTTCAACCTAGCTTCCTGAAATATCAGTTGTTGAAGGAACGCGTATGTCTGCTGATTCCTTGTTCCGATGGATTCGAAAGGAAGCAGCAGTTGTGACGGGTGAAATGTAATGCTACTCGGCTGCTCCTGCTCCACCCTAGATGCAAGCACGGTTGCTTGTCGCTCTCGACTTATGAGGTGACGCAACAAATGCGCCAAGGCACTCGACTGTTCTTCCCGCCTGCTTTCTATCTGCTTCAACCTCTGTCGAGAAACAAGCACTGCTTGCCGACGTTCACTTTCTGCCCTCGAAAACTGTTGAGCCAAATGGAACAGCTGTTTGAACCGTTCCCTTACAGCCTGCTGCTTGGTCCGACCAGCATCAGCTCGATGAAGTATGCTAGGCAATACGGACGAGAACATCTTCGAAAGCTCATTGCTCTGAAATATCTTCCGTTCTAATGGGGACAGCGTTTCTAGCATCCATGCGCTTTTCGCTTGCGGATGTTGACGGCTTTTCAGGAAACCAGTTGGCTGTAAAACACGTAGACGTGGATGCACAGTCATCGTCCTTGGTAGCCATGTTGCTCTACTTTTCTGCCACAGACTCAGGTTTTCCCACCAGCGCCTCCAAAGCTCAGTCTGCTGGGAAGCTACGGACCAACGTGTACTTTCACTTTCACGAACGATTCGTCTAGTGATATCTTTGCCGTCAATTCCGGCTCTCTCTGTCCACACCGCGCGATCAAAAAAAGAGCTCGCAGCCCGTCCTTCTGCTCGTTTTAGCAAAACAGGAAAGGACCACGTCCCAATCTCTGGTTCCATTCCTCTACCGATCAACTGCCAAAAATTGCGAACCCCAAACCGTTCGAATCGCCCTGTTTCAGAACGCGTCGCTCTGACACGTGAATTCGAGATCGCGTCTATTCTTGTCGCTGATTCGAGCCATATCCGCTCACGTGCAATTTGCATGCTCTTGCGTCCACCAGGATCACCGTGTACCAAAAATTCTGGTGAACCATAGGAAGTCTCAGGCGTCCTGAATCTTTCCCGTACGGTTTCTTTGCTGTCTGAAACGATTGCTTTCCAAAGAGGAGAGGTAATATCGACCGGGTCTATTTGCTCTTTGAATCGACCCAGCGGCAACCATTTTTCAAGTGAGCTTGCTCGCTGAACCGAAGACTGAACATAGCTAGACCAGCGATATCTATCTCTCCCATTTGAGACAACCATGATCCGAGGCAGGTAAACCTTCTCGATTAATTTGGATGACTCCCACTTTCGAAAAAGCTCATGTATCAAAGTAGCTGGTTGTACTTTTCGTCCTGATCCCGATGCTTGCGTTATCACCGCACGCTCTTTTGGCCATGGGAAACCAGCCTGTCCGTTCGGCAACATTTCTCGATTCAATCCGAGGTAGGAGTCCACTTGTACTTGCATGCGTACATGAATGAAGGTTTGATGAAAGTGGTTTTCCTGCCCTCCGATACTCGGCGAAAAATCACGATGGATCAAAGCGAGGTAGCCGGGATCGCGCCCTTCCCCGTGCCGATACTTCTGCATGATGCTTTGTGCAAAGCCTTGGCTGGACGCCCTTGGCAGCAGTGATGGACCACGCGAAGGTGGGAGCGCCTTGATCGTTATCATCGTTTCTTTTGCTCCTTGCAGACGGGATAAGGCTTAAAAATACGATTTTAAGCCGTGGTGCACGATTTCCAATGTCTCGATGGCCACTTCTCCATGCGTGGCCCGGAACTCCGGTCCAACCCACTTGACCGGATAAGCCCCTTCAAATGCCCAAGCCCCCACATCATTTCCGTTTGGGTCCATCAGAATAATCGCTCCCTGCTTGCGCTTGCGCTTTTCTGGCGGGCCAAAGTGGAAGTCCTCATACCATCTCCACAGCTCGTTTGATCTCACAAACCCTCGTTTGAAGACGAGATTGGGAAACTTGCTGCGTTTCGGCAGCTTGTGGACGAAATGATTCACGCCGCCCTCTTGGTACTCCTCCAGCTCTGTTTCGACGGCCAATCCGGACACTTCACTAAATCCAGCGACCCAGATGCCATCCATCTCCAATCCAAACGGAAGAAAGTCCACACGAAATCGGAGGTTGGTGTAATACGGATTCTCATTGGCGAACACCAGAATCACCTCCGCTTGAACACATCAAAAACGTTTTCGGGTTCGTCATTTTGCTTGCGGTTAATCGCGGATATCTCTTCACACCAGCGCCGCCGTTCCTTGTGTTCCATCGACATGATCTCGTCATGTGGCCAGTGAAAATAGTAGGCGATGAAGGCGGCTTCTTCATAGATCTTGTCGATGGGATACCCACTCATACTCCCTCCAGCGCCCCTGAAAAAGCCATGTCTACCTGGAATTCATGCTCGCATTTCGGGCAAGATGTCTTGAACATCGAGCTGTCCAATTCATTGATCTGTCTGTACAGGTTTTGCAGGTACGCGAGATCAGCGGTAAACAGCCTTTCCACCACTCTTGTGTCAATTCCCCGTACATCTCCCAACTTGGTAATCACTCTCGTCAGCAAAATAATCGTCAAGTAACCGGGATTTTGCTGGACACGTGGATCACGCATCGGCAAAATTTCGTCGGCAGCCGTCGCCAAGCGCATGACACCTCGTTTGTGAAGGTTTCCTTCTTCATCAACATAGCCGCGCGGGAGCTCGAATTCGTATTCCGTTTTAAATGCCATGGTGTCATCCTCCTCATCACCCTAGGCCAGCAAGAGTGACAAAGAAAAGTCATTTCCTTGCCACTCTTTGGCGTCGGGATCTTCTATTATTTCGTGCGTGTCATTCCTTCGTGGGCGATTTCCAGCTGCTCAATCGCTACCTCTGAGGACGTACCGTTAAAATCAGGCGCCGTGTATTTGGTCGGCCATGCTTCGATGACCTTCCATGTAGCGACATCATCTCCAGCTTCATTGATGGCGATGATCGTTACCGTTTTGCGTGCGACCTTGCCCTGGATGGTGTCCTGCATCCAGTTGTACAAATCCATCGAATCCGTCACGCCCCATTTCAGCGTGATATTCCCGTACTTCGCCAAGCCCGGGAGCTTGCGCGGAGTAATTACCTCATTGCCTTCGCGATACTCAACTACGTCCACAGACGCATCAAAACCCGAAACCTCACTGAAGCCAGCCTGCTGAATCCCGTCCATCTCTACCCGATACCGAAACTTGCGGTATGGATCCTTGCGATCTGCCATACTGTACCCCTTTCCTCACACCGTTTTCCGTCGTGAATTATTGCTGATCAGATGTTTTTTGCGTAATACGGAAGATGACGAACTCTGCTGGTTTGACAGGTGCTATACCAATCACGCAGATCAATCTGCCATTGTCGATATCATCCTGTGTCATCGTGCTTCTGCCGATTTGAATGTAAAAGGCTTCCTGCGGGCTTGAGCCCATTAACGCGCCATCTCGCCAAACACGCGTCAGGAAAGAATCAATCGTGCGTTGGACGCGGGCCCACAGCCTCTCGTCATTCGGCTCAAATACCACCCAATTTGTCCCGTTTTTGATCGATTGTTCGAGGAAAATGAACAGGCGCCGTACGTTTATGTACTTCCATAGCCCATTCGATGACATCGTCCGCGCACCCCAGACGCGAATTCCTTGACCTGTAAACGCGCGAATCAGGTTGACTCCCTTCGGATTCAAAATATCCTGTTCGCCCGTATTGTACTGGCAATCCAGTCCTGTGCAGCCGCGCACGACCTCGTTTGCCGGAGCCTTATGCACGCCTCGGGTATTGTCCGAGCGTGCGTAAATACCAGCCATGGAGCCTGATGGCGGAATGTAGATGTTGCGCTTGTCCAGTGGATCAAACACTTGCAGCCAAGGATTGTAGATGGCCGCGTATTGCGTATCGAAAATATTGCGATGCGTCAACACATCGCTTACTTTTTTCTTGTCGCGTGGGATATCGAGGATGGCGAAGCGGCTTTTCAAGTTTTCACAATGAGCCACAAGCGCGAGCTGCACATTTGGGTCTGTCACGCCAGGAATGGCCATAATACTCACTTCGTCATTATCGATGAAGGCTTGGATTCCCGTACGTTTCCCCGGTCCGTGATCCTCCCCCATGTATTCGCCCGCTGACAGATTGGCGACAGAACCGTCGCTACCTCCTGCCAAAGAGATTTGATACAGACCGAATTCCGTCTTTCCGCCCTCGGATTGAGTTTCTTCTGCCATCCCTGAAATGACGGTAAAAGGAGGAATGACTTCAGGGCTTGCTGGGGCAGCACCCGCTTCGACCTCAACGATATTGCTCTTGGACAGCAGCTTGCTTACATGATTGGCAGCAGAGACATTGAGCGAGCATTTGTCGAACTCTTCAGCCTCATCGTTGTAGAAGACTTGCACCGTGAATTCGCATGTGGACAAAATTTTGACTGGCAGCAAATTGTTATCGACGACGTCTCCTGTGAGCACAGCTGACAGCTCGATCACATTGTCTTGGGATGAAACCACTTCCCTGTACTGTTTGGTTTCACCGTCATAGAAAGAAACGACATCACCTGGTTGAAAGCCTGCACTATTTTTCACACGGTACTTGGGAGCCTCGCCTAGCTGCTCGTAAATCTGCGTTTTTGCCTTGCTCGACGGAATCAAATTTACGCGGATCTGATTTCCCCATGCCCCAGGGTTTTTTGCAGTAATCCGAAGGACAGCTCCTTCGCTGTTGCCTTCATTGGAAGCTGGCTTCGCATCTGCTGGCGCTACTCGCATCACATAGCAACGGGAGCCTCCATTCAGAAAGAAGTGATCCACCGCATAGGCGAGATAGCGGTATTCGCCAAACGCGTTCTCAGACAAATAGGAACCGAACAACTTGCGGAAATCATTGACACCTGTAATCAGCTCAGGCAATCCCGCAACGGGTCCTTTTTGGGCCAACCCGATAAAGCCGGCCGTGCTCGTACTCGCTCCCTCCATGGGAACGGGGCCACTATCAAACTCCTCGACATACACCCCTGGTGATAAGTACTCTGGCATCGTAACCTGATTGGAGAGTTCCGCTTGTATCAGACAGCAGAAACCTGCAATCAGTCCCTCCCTCCGAATAATTTCATCACTGGCTTTACCACTTACGAAAAAAGCCGTTTTGATACGTGAGTCTTGCTCTATAATCAGGCAGCAGGATGTCATGGACCGACGCCAAACAACTGCCGGATCACCCTATTTGGGTCTGTTCATTTGGATGATACCTATGGATTGGGTCGTACCGGCTTGAATGGAAAGCTCGGCAAAACCAGCGGCTTCTTCCCGCCGCACTTCAATATTCATACGAGCATGAGTTTTTTCCAGAAACAACGGAAGGGCAACTACGAATTCTCCTCTGTCGTCGCAATGCGTTTCGAGCAGGGGGAGTAAGACAGTGCCTCTTGGGTAGGCAAAAGAAAGAGGTTCGGTCAAGGGATAAACCCGACCTTTTGGGGGACTTGCAAAACGAATGATCGTCCCTTTGCATGTGGGTGTTTCGAGAAGAAAAGCGTCAGCCAAATCGACTTGACCTTTTTTACTGGCTACGATTAGCTCCGTGGCCTCTTTGTCAGCGCCCTCAGCCAATCTCACCGGGGCATCTCGCTCATACGAGATGACAGCCTGCACATAGGCTCCGCCAGCTGGGGAACCATCCTCCACGCAAGCTCTCCCTCGAACAAGGGAGTCTCCTGCCTGGAATGGATAGGCTGGACTCGGTTGCAAGTAAATGATGGACTCCGTGTAAGATGTACTCCCAGTGATCACGGAGAAGGACATGGAGTGATCCATATACTCCCGGCTGCTTATGGAGAGCGTGTAAATCCCATCAGGCAAGTCCGTAAAGATATACCATCCGTCCCCTTTACATACGGGCACTTGTGGATGATTCGCCAAGCGAGCAGACAAGCTCGAGCGAAAAGGGGCTCCTCTTGTATACATGTCCACCAGACGGACGGCATACGAGAAGACGGAACGAATGCGCACCTGGAAATGCTGATCCATTAACCATGACCTTCCCCTCGTATGCGAATATCCCGTTCCAGTACGCGCTTCGTTGAACGAACTCGGGTTGAATCGATATGAACCGGCCCTACCGAGTAGCCGATGGATAGCTTGTACGGAACATGTGGAAATAGTTGGATGAGTTTATCAACGGGAGGCTGCTCCACGACGACACGAAGCTCTGTATCCATGTTTGCGAGGGAGCCTTGAAGCTGATCGCCACGCAAAATGGCGTTGTCGTAGAGAACCTGCATGGCACGCCCGAGGATGCGATGCTCGTCCAGCATGCGGGTATGCTGTTCTGCTGGGGAATGGGCGGTCAATATGTAGGATAGATTGACCGTCATTGGGGGATATCGCAACTGATCAGTACCTTCACTGATCATCATGTGCTGCCTCTCCTGACTTTCCCGGATTTCGTATAAAAACAAGGCTAGCGCCAAATCTCCTGGCTGAGCAGGCGAGCTTAGGCCAATCAACTCCGGCTGACTAATCGGCTCCGGCGTCATCTCTTTGCGCAAAAGAGTGAGCAGCGTCTCTCCTACTTCAGCAATGGCGGTGTACTGGCTGATACCCGTTCACCTCGACATTATTTGACAGAATATACTTATCATAACATTGAAATTAATGGTTTTGCATAAATTTTTATCTAATTTTGTAAAATCATGCATTCTTCTGATACGCACTACCTGATGGCATACTCCCCCAAATCCTCTTTCAATAGCAGCTTACCCGTCTTTTTTAACTCCTGCTTTGCAGCCGCAATCAAATGACTCATGGAAACGGGCGTGCCTTCCGATGCAGCCAAGAAAGAGGCAGCGAGAACCACATTTTTGATCCCGCCCCCAGCAATGTGTAGCTTGGACGCGAGAAACTCAAAATCGATGTCAGCAGCTCGCGGCGTATCGGCCGGGAACATGCTGCGCCATATTTCTTCGCGATAGAACGGTTCGGGAAAAGGAAACTTCACCACGTAGTTGATTCTGCGCATGAAAGCCTCGTCAAAATTTTGCAGGAGATTCGTCGCCAAAATGGAGACCCCCTCGTACTCCTCCATCTTTTGCAGCAAGTAGGCCGTTTCCACATTCGCGTATTTGTCATGCGAATCTTTCACTTCTGAGCGCTTGCCAAAAAGGGCATCGGCTTCATCAAAGAAGAGGATGGCATTGCCGATTCTCGCTTCTGAGAAAATGTGGTGGAGGTTTTTTTCCGTCTCCCCAATGTACTTGCTGATCACCTGCGACAGGTCTATTTTAAAAAGCTCCAGACCCAGTTCATTTGCCACGACTTCCGCCGACATCGTCTTGCCCGTACCCGGAGGACCTGCAAACAACATGCTGACGCCCTTGCCATAAGAAAGCTTTCGCCCAAAGCCCCACTCCCCCAAAACAACATTTCGATAGGTCACCTGATTGCAGGCGTTTCGCAACAAAGTCAGTTGCTCCTCAGGCAAAATCAGATCTTCCCATCTGTATTTGGGTCTCAATCGAGAAGCGTGCTTTTCTAGCGCATGTCTCATTTGCAGGAAACAAGCGTCATGCAGGTGTATTTTCGTAATGATCCTTTCTTTCGTCTGCATCGCCATCTCATTTGCTCTGTGAAGCGCCTGATTGATTTGCCCCGCATTCAGCTTGAATTTCCCTGCGAAAACGCCTATGTCAATCTCTTGAGAAAAGCTCATGCCTGCACTGCCCGTTTCCCATAATCGCCTCCTTTCCGTTTCATCTGGACTAGGCACCTCCATTTCCAGCCAAATCCGCTTCCCCAGAGCGTTTTTCGGCTTCCATTGACTTTTCGCCACAATGGCAGTGGGTCCTGAAAAGCTTTCGAGTTCATCCATTACCAGCTGCTTGCGCACAGCTGTTTGTACCTCTTCTGTCAGAAAAACCTCGAACTGATGCAAGCACAGTACACCCCGCCGCAGCTGCACCTCCCGCAATACCTGCTGTAATCTTCGTGCAAAAGCTTCCTCCCGGATCAAGCGCTCTGCATCGACGAACAGCACCGGCCGCCTGACGCGATGAAACAAATGCTTAACGCGATGCCTTTTACCAACGCCAGTCGGACCATGCAAGTGCAGGAGAAGTCGCTCTGAATCTGCTCCTGCTGTTTCCCACAATGTTTCAAAGCGCTCCTGCAAATGAATCGCGCTCTCCCCTACAAATGGTTCCAACTCTTGATCTGGCAAGCTCCAGGATAGCCAAGGCGGCAGACTGGCATCACCTCCATCCCTTGTCGTCAAAAAGTGCAGCATGCGTTCATCCAGCTTTAACGGCCGAGAGAGCCAAGAGCCGCTTCCACCCATGTCCGCCTCGGTAAAAAGCAGCAATCGGCCCAGCTTGCTTTTTTGCGTAAACGCTGTCCAGGCCTCTATTCTCTCAGCAGCTTTCTGGCAAAATAGCTGCATCGCCAATTCGGGAGTAGGTGACTTGCACGTAATATCATCAAGGAGGTAGCCAAACAGCTTTTCGTACTTCCGATCCAGCTCGACTGCCAGGCAAAGAAATAAACATCCCAGCTCGAAGCGATTGAGCAAAAAAGCCTCTGCCACTGCCAGAATCGGTACGCTACCTGCTTCTTGCATGTGCAGGGCATCCAGGCGTTCCTCGCATGCTGCCACCCGCTCTGTGAAAGCTTCCCATAGCTGCGTTGCTGGCGGGGCTGCCTCGAGCAATTGCACGACTTCTTCCTCTGTGACAATCACCCCCCTCATTTGATCAAGCGGATAATCATCCCCCTGCTGTGCTCGCACTGCCAGCAAGCGCATCAGATGAACATCCAGCCATCGAAGCATTTCTTCGTAATAGTTCCACTGGTTGTGATTCGATTCGGGACTAGTCATTTCGCTTTTTCACCGCTCCTACGATATTTTCAATTCGCCAGACCAATCTCGTTCGGCCCCTTTTTGGGCGTATTCGTCACATAAGTAGAAATACTGTCGCGCCGCCTGATCCCAGCGGTTTTGCTTGATGACGGACAGGAAAGCGGAGCGTGCATCGTGAAACCTCCCATTTTGATACATCACAATCGCTTGCTCAAACAATTCCTTCGTCTCCTCCTTGTGTGCACGAATCTGGTCAGTGTCCCCTTCGTAGACGTCATACAATTGCATCGGCTGAGCCTCTCCCTCCATATGCACCCAGCCTAAATCACGATATCGGTACGGCGTGCTCTCTCCCATTTTGGCAAACAGCGAATCGGACATTAGGATGCAGGCTCCGAGCGTTTCTGCCATCTTTTCCATTTTCTCCACCACGCGGACGTGATCCGATATGATCGCAGCCTCCAGACGCGTCGACTCGCCAATAATTCCGAGCATCAGTGGACCGTGATGCAGCGCAACCCGCAAATCAATCGGATCGTACCCTTTTTCCGCCCGTTGCTCGTTATAGTCCGCTAATGTACGGCGCATTTGTACGGCCGCATCCAGCGCGTCTTTCGCTTCTTTTGGATAAACAGCAAGCACGCCGGGATCGAGATATTCGGTAATCATTCCTTGATTCTCGTTCACAATCGGAGCAAAGCGCTTGAGAAACGCATTGATGACGCGGAAGGTCGTCTCTGGTCGCAGACGATGAGAGATGTCATGAAACGATTGCAGACTCATGCGCATAATCGCCATTTCCCGCTCCACCTGATCACCTAGCTCCACGTCGAGTATGCTTTCCTTCCCGAGAAAATGGATAAACTGCTGCGGCACAAAACGATTGTTCGCCTCGCTCATCCTCGTGATATTCGAGATGTACTGACGAATGCGCTTTGCCATTTGGTTGAAGCTTTCTGCCAGCTTTTGAATTTCATCCATGGAGCGAACCCTCGCCACCACACTGTAGTCGCCTTTTCCCATATCGGAGACATTCGTTTGCAGATTGCGGATGTTTCGGTATGTCAGCCACGAGAAAAGGAAAAATAGACTCGCACAAATAGACCAGACCAGTGCAGCTCCTTTTCCGAGCTCACGGGACATGTCGGTGTGCTGCATACGGACTCCGTTCATTTCTCTGCCCAGCTCCAACACACCGGATAGCTTACCGGAGGAGTTGTATATCGGGGCCATCGCGTACATCCAGTAGCCTGTCCGATCCTGTGCTTTACCGGAGACGATCTCCCTTTTCATGACCACACTGCGGAACTCGTCATCAATGGGCACATTCTCAAACACTTCTGCGCTGTCATTGTCATCCATCATGAGAAACAATTCGCCATCTTTGTATTTGTAAATCGTTTTGTACAGCCCCCTGTTCACATTCACATCATCTGGGACCTCCAGTTTTTTCAGGTCGGCCTGTACTGCTTGATAATCCGCATTCATGTAATCAATGGCTCCGTTGATTCCATCCAGCTTGTCCCCTTCGATCAGGGTAGAAATAACATAGGCTTGGAGGCGAAGATCGGTTTGATTTTCCTGCTCCATAAACGTAAAGGTCAGCTTCGTTCCCTCCAGTTGAAGGAATACGGGGACAACAACTAGTGGAGCTATCACGATCGTTTGCTTGATAATCAACGGAATCCGGAAGAGGCGAAACAACAGAAACTGAATGACACAAAACAGGAGAATTTCCACGCCCAATCCTGTCCACCAGGCCCATTCCTTCAAGCGGTCTTTTTCGGATACTGACGGGGAAGTGAGCTTGGTCATCACATTTCCTTGTTGATCCAAGAAGGCGAGCTGACTATCAGTGGCCACTACGAACTCATACTTGGGGGTAACAGCAAACGCCGTTAGTGCACTGCTATCGCTCGACTTGATCTGCTCGAATGTTTTGGAAGGCACCATCAAGGCGATTTCATCTGGGTGTGCGGGATCGAAGCGTTCCATGACATTTTGATCGGAATTGTAGAAAAGGAGACGACCTGCTGGCCCCACTTTTACATGATTGGGGACGGTTTGATTCTTTTCGGACCGTTCGGAGTGAATGTAGAGCGGACCCTTCACTTGAGCTTCCCGGCTCCCAAGGGGAACGTCGACCTGGAAAACCTCTCCGCGCTTGGTAGTGACATAGGTATATTGCGGATCTACTCCTATGATTTCATTGACGTATACTTCATTAGGCAATTGGATTTGATAGAGTTGTGTGGGGGGTGAATCAGAGGGTACAAATTGATAGGCAATCACTTCAGGGTGTTGATAAACATAAAAGGAAAGACGATCTTTCGCGACTTGCAGGGAGCGTACCTTGCCAATGCGCTTGTACGAGCTGTTCGCTCCGTATGAATCTTCATACACGACTTGTACGATTTCTCCATCTGGCGACATTCGCACGATTCTCTCGGATACGGTTCGCAAACCAAAGCTATCGAGCTTTGTAATCAGCACGTACGCATAACCTTCTTCGTCGATGGCTACCTCTGTGAAATTTTCCAAGCCTTCTTCTGGATTTTGCTCCAGTACTTGTTGGTACCTTAGCGACCGATCAGGGGACAGGCTAGTCAGCTTTTGATGTCCATCCGTTATGAGGATGACATCCTTTTGACTATTGACCGCGATGCTGTCGATCCCTCGAAACGGTACGCCCTGCTTCCCGCTTCTATCCACGTTCCAAACGAGCAGCAAGCCGATCCCAACAAACACAATCAGCAGTCCGGTCAACCAGGAATACTTCTTGTTATTTCCCATCGTTTGCGGTTCTCCCATCTCTCGAAAACATATTTTCGAAAATGATACCAAGCAACATTATACTAAAAATTACAAATTTCGCTATACATCTTCTCTATTTGACATTTATACTACTATACAGATTGATTTTCAATATCTTACCAGATGACTTATGCAAAGGAGTTGGCTTTATGGGACAACTCGTCTGCGGAGGAGCCATGCTACAGTGCAGCTTCGGGGCAGCTCCCAGCTCACTCATGGTGCTCCCAGTGAACCGCGTCACAACCAGTATGCCGATCGCAAACATCATGGACAATAAACCGATGGTAAACGTCCTTCCATTCGGGATGTGCAATACGATGTCCAACCCTCAGGTCGCAGCAGCCACAGCGGCGAAGCTGGGTGTTTTCACTCCAGTCCCCTGCGTTCCTGTCACCGCCGCCCCTTGGGTTCCTGGCTCCCCTACTGTTCTCGTCGCCAACATGCCTGCCCTCAATCAAACCTCCAAGCTCATGTGTAGCTGGGGTGGCGTCATCCAGATCACGAACCCCGGTCAAGCGACGATTCAGGTTCCCTGACAGATAGGGAGGAAACGATATGGACAAACAACTCCAAAAGCTAACGGAACAAACGATTGTCGACCCGCTCATCAATCCGCTCAAAAAATGGGTGCAGGATTGGATAAAAAAAGGAGCCGCCCTCCCCAAGCAAGCCCTCGATTGGATCAAGAACGGCATTGCCGGACTGTTCGCCAAAAAAGAAACTTCACTCAACGATTACGTGCATGTCGGCCGTTTTTACATCGCCAAACGCTTTCTCATTTTGACAGGACTATTCCTCCTTGTCCTGGTCTACTTCCTGTTCATCAATCCTCCCGATGCGCTTAACCGTTATTTGCAGCGTCCCATCGTCATTCATCTAAAAACTCCAAATCAGCAGATTTCCGACACGGGTCTGGCGATTATCTACAACCCGGAAGGCACGATGATTTATCATGGCCAGCTCGTAGATGGTCTGTATGACGGAAAAGGCGAGCTCTATGACGACAATGGGAAGCTCCTTTACAATGGCGAGTTCAAAAGTGGCACTCCACAAGGCTTAGGCAAAGGATACCGGAAAGGCGTTCTCGTCTATCAAGGTGGGTTTGAAAATGGCGTTTACGCTGGTCAGGGAGCGTTGTACACCGACAACCAGCAAGTCGTTTTTCAGGGAGAATTCAAGAATGGGAAGCTCGATGGAGCCGGTCAGGAATTGTACACAAACGGCGCAATCAAATACGAGGGCGCTTTTAAAAATGGCGTGTACAACGGAGCTGGCAGGCTTTTTACGAAGGATGGAAAGCTGCTCTACGACGGACTGTTTGACAATGGCTTCTACGGCGGTGAAGGTACCGATTACTACGAAAACGGGCTCGTGCAGTACAAAGGGCAATTTGTGGACGGCAGATACAATGGAACCGGAAGTTTTTTTGATCGGGATGGCAAGCTCGTGTATGAAGGTCATTTTCGAAATGGGCACTTCAATGGAGCCGGAACCAAACTCTCCCCCAGTGGTAGCATCGTCTATCAAGGTGATTTTTTGCTGGGTGTATATCACGGGCAGGGCGAGCTTCGTGATACAAGTGGCGTAACGCTGTATAAAGGCGGCTTTGCCGAAGGGCATTATCACGGAACGGGAGAGCTTCGTTCTGCCGAAGACGCTCTGTTGTATCAAGGGCAATTTCGGGCAGGTTCCTACGATGGCATCGGGGTGCTCTACGACAAGGAAGGCTTGCCGTTGTACAAGGGGTACTTCCGTGAAGGACGTATTTATTTGCCTGGATTCATCGGCATCTCCAGTAGCAAGCTGGAAGAGATTATGGGCAAGCCCGACGATGACGCGCCAAAACAAGCCGAGGGAGCTGTCACTCCTTCTGCCGATCAAAAAGTACCCGAAGCTCTACCAGCAAACGAGGCCACCTTATCGTCTCAAAAGCTTACCTACCGTGACATGAACATGTCTTTTACACTTGAACCAGCACCAGGACACCCTAGCAAGCAGATTGTCACTGCCGTCCACGTATATCACCCACAGATCATCTCTATCGTCAAAGAAGATCGGAACGAGCTCGACAGCAAATCTGCCATTTTGCCCAAGACGTCCACCACGTATTCTAACCATACTGGAGCTATCACGAGCTATTTGGTCGACCCGTATTTGTATCTCTATTTCTATCAAGCACAGCAAAAGGAACCCATTCAATTGGACGTGACAAAAGCAGAGGGGGTGTAATCATGCGACGCTATGAATCTAGCAAGCCATCTATGGATGCGACTCATGAAAAAACGAAAGCACCTGCTTCCAGGCCCCTGCTCCAACCGAGCCAGGTTCAAAGAAAGGCCAGTCACTCTTCCCACATCCTTTCTCTGCAAAAGACTCTTGGCAATCAGGCTGTGCAGCGCATGTTATCGAGGACTCTCTTGCAAAAATCGGAGAATCTCTCTTCCGGCAGCGGTCGCTCACTCCCCGATTCCGTCCAAGCAAAAATGGAGAAGGCTTTTCGCACTGATTTTTCAGATGTACAGATTCATCCAGAATCGTCTGTCGCCTCCCAAATCGGGGCTGTTGCCTTTGCCCAAGGGAATGACATTCACTTTGCTCCCGGCACTTATCAGCCGGAGACGCGAAGTGGTCAACAACTGCTCGGTCATGAGCTGACACATGTGGTCCAGCAACGACAAGGACGGGTAAAAGCGAACGCTCCAGATTCCAGCCTACCGATCAATGACGATCCTGCTCTCGAAGCGGAAGCTGATCGCTACGGGTCTGTTGCGGCTTCTGGTACCCAGTTGGACAGCACAGACTATAACGCAACAAGTTCTGTATCATCCCCGATCATACAAGGAACGTGGGATGAAGCTTTGTTAGATGCACGCAGAATGTGGAATAAGCATGTGGCGAAAACCAATGATTTGCATGAAGGAACAATCAATGAACTTTTTGACGAGACAAACTACTTGTCTTACTTTAACAAAGTGAAATACAGCTACAGTCTGCACTCCAAAATTTCGGATATTTTCTCAATTACAGGTGGGAACTATACAGAACTAGAAGAAGCACAGCGTCTTTTCGGACAGGAGATCACGCCATATTTCGGTCAAGATAAGGACAACGATCCTGACATCGATTACAACTATTTGGAGAAGCAGGAAAACGCCAACGATGAGAGAGTCCACATGATGGACGAAGACGAGGATCATTCCAACGTTTTAGAAGTAAATAAACGCGTTGCGATGGAGATCAAAACGATCAGCTCCCATGATGATTTACAAATTAACGCCCGCATTCACGAAGCGATCGGCCAATTGGACAAACGGCGCGACACTGGTAATTATGATGAATACGTCATCGTCATTCAAAAGTATCATTCGGAAAATCCTTGGCCTTACACAAAAACGGAAAACAATGCGGCTGCCGAACTCGGCGATCTCAAGCAAAGAGTTATTAATAGACTGAGGAGCATGACCAATCTGCCCACCTATAATATCAAGGTCATTTTCCGCGGGATCACCAAAGGAACGCCCACAGGCGGAACAGGTGGCGTAAATCCCGCATTCCTTATCCCGGAACACATCCGCTATTCGAATATGCAATCGTATTCGTTGGAGTGTTACTACTGGGGTGAAATCGGTGCAGGGTGGCTGGTAGATGATCCTGTTCGCGAATAACATGACGAAACGGCAGCCACGCTGAATGGATGGCTGCCGTTTCTCTTTCGACATGATTAGTACAATCGTTTCGTATAGCTGTCTTGCAAGCCCTCCGCCACTTCTTTTGCCGTCACACCCGGAAGCTTCACATGGTCCGCCAGCATTTGTGCGACATTAGGAGTCGTCCCCTCTGCCGGCCATGACTCCGGCTTCCATAGACCAGAGCGCATAAATGCCTTCGCACAGTGAACGAAGCACTCCTCTACCTTCACACCGATCCCAAGCGTAGGCACCTTCCCGTTTACCGCCATCTTCGCCAGTATTTCTTCATCGCGAATAATGCAAGCCTTGCCGTTCACGCGGAACGTCTCTTCCAGCGTAGGAATCAAAAAGATAAGCCCAATATGCGGGTTGACCAAAATGTTTGTGATGGTATCCATCCGCTTGTTTCCTGGGCGCTCAGGGATGACGAGATGATGATCATCGATGACATGCACAAAACCAGGCGCATCTCCGCGTGGCGAAGCATCGCAATGGCCATCTTTGTCAGCTGTGGCAATGATGAGAAATGGCGCTTGGGCAATATAGTTGCGGCTATGGTCATCCAACTGGGTTATCGCCTTGTTCTGTACGAGACGACTTGGCTCTCCAACCATTTCGCGCAGTTGCTGTTCTGACGTGACCACATCACGGAAAATTCCGAATCCTGACATGAATAACCCCTCTTTCCTCTGCTTGTTCAAACCTGCCACCATCATACCACTTTTCTTGCTCATGGCAGAAGCAGGAAGTCCGGAGAGGGTCATATTACGCCAGTCTGCCCCCAGCAACGACAATCGCTCCGTTTTTGATTACTGTGTTTACGTGGTTGATTCCGTAACGATATTGCAAGGTCATGAAATCAGGGACGTCAAAAATCGTGACATCTGCTTTTTTCCCTACCTCAAGGCTGCCGACTTCATGCGCGCAGCGGATTGCGTGAGCAGCATTGATGGTAGCTGCCGTCAGCACCTCGGCTGGCGTCATCCCCATTTTCAGGCAACCCAGATTCATGATGAGTGGGAGCGAAACGGTTGGAGACGAGCCCGGATTGCAATCCGTCGAAATCGCGACAGCGACCCCACGATCAATCATTTTCCTGCCATTTGCTGACTCTGCCATCAGGAAAAACGCCGTACCGGGCAGTAACACAGCGATGACACCCGCTTCTGCCATCTGTTCAATCCCCTTGTCAGAGGCGCGCAGCAAATGATCCGCTGATACCGCGCCAACCGAAGCTGCCAGCTCTGCCCCTTCATACGGTTCGATTTCGTCCGCATGAATCTTCGGCAGCAACCCATGACAGACTCCTGCTTCGAGAATGCGTCGGGACTGCTCAGGGGTGAACACACCTCTTTCGCAAAACACATCGTTAAAAACAGCCAGCTTGCGACGAGCAACCTCTGGGATCATTTCCTCGATGACCACATCTACAAATGCATCCGGATTTTCCTTGTATTCGCGCGGCACCGCATGTGCTCCCATGAAGGTACTGACGATGTCCATGGGATGTTCCTCGTGCAACTGCTTGGCGACCTCCAGCTGCTTCAGCTCATCTTCCAATGTCAGGCCGTAGCCGCTTTTCGCCTCGACAGTTGTAACCCCATGCAACAGAAATTGGTCAAGACGCTGCTTACTCTGAGCAAACAGCTCTTCGTGGGTAGCTGCGCGCGTCGCTGCGGTTGTCGAGTGAATTCCCCCGCCATTGTTCATAATCTCCATATACGTCGCACCGTTTAGCCGCATGTTAAACTCGTTTTGCCGACTGCCCGCGTGCACCAGATGTGTATGCGGATCGATCAGCCCTGGTGTGACCAGCTTACCCGAAGCATCGATGATTTGCGCCTCATGTGCACGGTCTCGATAGTAAAGCGCCAGCTCCTCATCTGTTCCCACACGCTGGATAACGCCGTCTTCCAGCCAGATGCTTCCGTCCTCGATGATCGACAGCTCATTCATTTGCGCTCCTACTACCGGGGAAGAGGAGCTGCGAGCCAGCGTAGCAAGCTGACTGGCGTGGCGAATCCATACAGGTTTAGTCACGGCTCTTACTCCTTTATCATCGGAATGTGGACGCCTTTTTCCTTGGCTGTTTGAACTGCGAGGTCGTACCCTGCATCGACATGTCGGACGATGCCCATGCCTGGATCGGTCGTGAGGACTCGTTCCAGACGACGTGCTGCTTCTGGAGTACCATCTGCCACGATGACCATTCCGGCGTGGAGAGAGTAGCCCATGCCAACGCCTCCTCCGTGGTGCACAGATACCCAGCTCGCTCCGCCTACTGCATTGATCATGGCATTGAGAATCGGCCAGTCTGCAACCGCATCGCTGCCATCCTTCATCGCTTCCGTCTCACGGTTTGGCGAAGCAACAGAACCGGAGTCCAGATGGTCACGCCCAATGACGATAGGGGCCGAAAGCTCACCGCGCGCTACCATCTCATTGATGATTTGACCAAAACGCGCACGCTCGCCATAGCCTAACCAGCAAATGCGGGAAGGCAGTCCCTGGAACTGAATGCGCTCCTGCGCCATGCGAATCCAGTTGCACAGATGGGTATTGTAGGAGAACTCGCGAAGAATGACTTCGTCTGTCTTGTAAATATCCTCAGGATCGCCGGATAGCGCTACCCAGCGGAACGGCCCCTTGCCCTCACAAAATTGCGGTCGGATGTAGGCTGGCACAAAGCCAGGGAAACGGAATGCATCCTCTACACCCTCGTTTTTTGCCACCTGTCTGATGTTATTGCCATAGTCGAAAGTGACTGCTCCTTTTTCCTGCATGGCGAGCATGGCGCGAACGTGTTCAGCGATGCTTGCTTTTGCACGGGATTCGTACGCTTTCGGATCGCGTGTCCGCAGTTCGGCTGCTTCCGCAAGTGACATGCCGATGGGAATGTAGCCGTTGAGTGGATCATGCGAGGAGGTCTGGTCCGTTAGCACATCCGGGATAAAGTCGCGAGCCAGCATGGCATTCAGCACTTCCGGTGCATTGCCTAACAGTCCGATGGAAATGTCTTTTTTGTCGCGTTTCGCTTCTTCCGCCAAACGGATCGCTTCGTCTAGACTTTCTGTCATCACATCCAGGTATTTCGTGTCCAGTCTGCGCTGGATACGAGTCGGGTCCACCTCGATATTGATGCTGACTCCACCATTGAGCGATACAGCCAACGGTTGCGCACCACCCATGCCGCCCAAGCCAGCTGTCAAGGTAATCGTTCCGGTCAGCGTGCCTTCAAAATGCTGGCGTGCCAGTTCTGCAAACGTCTCGTACGTCCCTTGCACGATGCCCTGGCTGCCAATATAAATCCAGCTTCCCGCCGTCATTTGTCCGTACATCATCAAACCCTTTTTGTCTAGCTCGTGGAAATGCTCCCAATTCGCCCAAGCAGGCACCAGATTCGAGTTTGCCAGCAGCACACGCGGTGCATCGGTATGCGATTTGAATACAGCAACCGGCTTCCCAGACTGGATGAGGAGTGTTTCATCACTCTCTAACGTTTGCAATGTTTTGACAATCGCATCGAAGCATTCCCAGTTCCGTGCCGCCTTGCCAATTCCGCCGTATACGACCAGATCCTCTGTACGCTCAGCTACATCAGGATTGAGGTTGTTCAAAAGCATGCGCAACGCCGCTTCCTGCACCCATCCCTTTGTATGTAATTGGGTACCTGAAAAGGCTTGGATCAATTGCTCAACGGATTGTGTCGTCGTCATCATTTCCACCTGCTTTTCTAAAAGGATGTATTTCTTAGCTCCATTGTAAAAAAGCAAGGAAAGACAAAAAAGGCACCGCAATTTCGATTTGGTGCCTCTATTTTCGATTCACATGCAACCGCATTCATGGTTTGACAAAAAAATCTGTCTTTTCTTTCGATTTCTATCTTTTTTTCTGATTTCGTAACAAACGTGGAGTTGTCCCGGTCTTTTCCTTAAAAATTTTACTGAAATAATTGGCGTTGATGAATCCACATCGTTCTGCCACTTCTTGGACAGACAAGGATGTCTCGAGAAGCAATCGGCGTGCTTCTTTTACTCGCAACGATGTGAGTATTTGGCGAAAAGAGCTTCCTTGCTTTTGTGCGAGCAGCGTACTGAAATAGGAAGGGCTGCGGTCGATATAGCGTGCGACTTCCTCCAAGCGCAGTGCTGGATCGGTGTAGCGGCCTTCTATATAGCGAATCGCCTGTTCCACAACATCTGCACGGGATTCGTCGATGGGATGATGAGCGACATCAAGAAGCTGATTGATGAACAGCAGCAGTTCCACTACGATCCGATACAAGATCGGCGAATAAAGAATCGTTTCGAAAACCCGGTGATACTCCTCTTCCAAAGGTGCAGAGTCAAGACCACGTGATATCATGTATCTCCTGACTTGGGCCAAAATACTCGTCAGCCGAATACGCAACAGTCCCGGCTCCGGATAAGGCTCTTCCTTGAAAAAAAAGTGTGTATACAGCCACTGCTTCAACTCTTCCCGATTGCCTTCATCCAGCATTTCAACCCACGTGCGCTGTTCGGCAGGGGTCAAAAATGGGTCAATCATCGTCCAATTCACACGATTATCAATGACCGTCACTTGCCGATATCCTTTGAAAAAGCGGACTTGCAGCGCTTGGCTCGCTTCCGCATACGTTTCGTTCAAGCTCTGCTCATAGTTGCTTGCGTCATACATGACCAAAAAGAGCGGCGCATCATTGTTTGCTTCCCAGTCCATCAGCAAACGCTTACCCATTTGGTGGAGCGTAGAAGGCGAGACCGCAGCATCCATTGGAAAAACCCCCACAATGGTCTCCCCTAGCGGCAATAGATTGGGTTTGTCGCGAAACGGATATTCCTCAAAAAAGCGCAGCAATTCCGGATGCCGCTTCGGATCCTCCAATTGAGCCAGCATGAGCGAAAAAGACTTGGCTTGAGCATGCCCGGGGAAAAACAGGTCAAGATACGAGACATCCCTGTCATTGTCCGCTCCCATTCCCTTCTCTTCGTTCATTCGCTTCCGATCCAAGCGCTCCTGGCAACATCTCGTCAGGATTCTCCTGATGTATTCAGGTGTCTGTGGCTTCAGCCATAGATCGCGTGCAAAAAGTCCAATCCCCTGCATCGCACGCTCGAATGTCGCCTCTGATGTGGTCACCACAACAGTCGGACGATACTGATCCACCAGAAGCTTCAGCCGATCCCACTGCCCGCGCCCAATCATGTCCAGTTCAATACAGATCACTTCCGGTGTATGCGCTTCCATCATTTCGTAAACGTCTTCCATGGTCCCGGCACTATGCACCTTGTCATACGGAATGGCATAGCTGGTGACGAGCCATCCGATTCCGATTCGTTCGTTCTGGTCCCGATCCGCTATCAAAATGCTGGGCATAAGCCGTCCTCCTTTTTAGAGCTATCAGAAGAGTGGGACATCTTTTTCTATGAAACAAAGGTTGCCCATAATTGGACAACCTTTTCTCACTCACGTTCTTACTTTTTGAGAGGATTTTCGATCATGGTTCCCATCACATGATCCAGCGGAATAAAACCAATATCGCGGGAATCCGTGCTGTGATTCCGGTTATCTCCCATGACAAAAACATGATCGGCTGGAACCGTGATCTTTCCGTCTGCTACATATTCCATCGTTTCTTTGATATATGGTTCGTTCAATGCCTCACCGTTTCGATACACCTTGTTGTCTTTGAACTCTAGTACGTCGCCTGGTCTTCCAATGACTCGCTTAACATACATCGTGTGATCATCGCCTTGACCAGTGACCAGCGACACCAAGGGATGCCCCACGATATCGTCCATCAATGTACGGTCTCGCTCTACCCGACTGTCGATCACGACAATCTCGCCGTAATCTGGCAAATAAGAAAACGTGTGTGATAGTTTAGACACATATATGCGCTGTTCGTCTTGTAAGGTAGGGTCCATGGAATGCCCATCAACCTTGAACGGTTGAAATACAAAGATTCCGAGGACAAGAGCGAAAACGACAGCAAAGGTTATCGATCGAATCCATCCTAATACTTCTCTCATTTTCTTTTGGCACTCCTTCCTTATACCATTCTCTCTTTCATTCATCGAAACCATCATACCACATTATCCGCTCAATCCCAAAAAATCAGCTAGAAGCAAAGATCAGGTGAGACCATACTCGCGCAGTTTCCGAAACAGCGTTGCCCGGCTTATGCCTAATAGTGCAGCTGCTTCTTCTTTTCGTCCGTTTCTATCCCGGATTTGTTGCATCGCAGTATCTATTGCTGCTCGTTCCAGTTCTTTCAGTGTAAGCCCTTGCTTTTGCCAGTCGAATGACCCCTGACTTTCTTTAATGGAATGCGAGGAAGATTCACGCAGCATTCCCGTTCGAATCGGCAAGCTCGAAGGCTGAACCCAAGCGTTTGCTTCCATATTGACTGCGTACTCGATTACATTTTCCAGCTCTCGGACATTTCCTCTCCAGTCGTGATGAAACAGGACGTTTTGCGTCTCTTGGGAAAAGCCGTGCAACTTCTTCCCCACCCGATTCGCATGCGCCAAAAGGATATCGTTCGCCAAAGGAAGTATATCCTCTCTACGTTCTCGCAGCGAGGGCAAGTGAATGGGAATCACATGCAATCGATAGTACAAGTCCAAGCGAAACAACCCCGCGTCTACCCGCTCCTGCAAATCCAGATGGGTTGCTGCAATGATCCTTGCCGCTAAGCGTATGGGCTTGCCATTACCTCCAATTCGATACAGTTCCTTTTCTTGCAACACGCGCAGCAGCTTGCTCTGTAAGTGCATGGGCATATCCCCGATTTCATCGAGAAACAGTGTGCCTTTTCCTGCGACCTCAAACAACCCCGGTTTTCCACCCTTTCGCGCTCCTGTGAATGAGCCTTCCTCGTAACCGAACAGCTCGCTCTCCATCAAATGCTCAGGGATTGCGGCGCAATTAATCGAGAGAAACGGCTCGTCACGGCGCAGGCTTGCCTGATGAATGGCTCTAGCAAAGAGCTCCTTTCCGGTTCCACTTTCCCCTTGGAGCAAGACAGTCGAATCACTGGCTGCTACACGTCTTGCCACTTCCTTTGCCTGTACAATCGCAGGACTGTTTCCACCGATCATCCGAAAAGCGTCGGGCTCCGAGTATCCACTCACCTGCCTTGCGATTTGCACGACTTCCTGTACATCATCTAGCGTAATCACCCATTCTTTGACCGTTCCTGCCAGGAGAATGGGCTTGATGGCAAACAAAAATGTCTTTTCTTCCTGCCCGATGGACAAAACGACCTGCTTTGGCGCAGACTGCGCGGCATCTGCATCGCGAATAGCGTCTATCCATCCTGCCATTTGACTGTCGTCGTGATCGAGCTGCAAATACTGACGGGCACGCTGGTTCGCCTGAATGATCCGATTGTCTTGATCGACGAGAAACATGGCTTTGTCCATTTCATCCATGACGACACGCAGCTTTTCTACCGTATGCAACTGCTCGACGTACAAGTAATGCTCTTTTAGCTTAATGGCGATCAGCTCGGCCATTTTTTGCAAATAGGTCAATATCGCATCCACATCCGCAAACAACCGCTCGCGCTGCTCCTCATCGAAAGCGAGCAGGCCGATCACACCTATATTTTCATTGTCTAATTGTATCGGGCAGCAAATCTCTCCCGTCTCCGTGCAATTTCCATAATGCATACAGGGACGACACCGCTCATCCTGCCCTGGATGCATGATCACAACAGGATGCCCGGCGAGCAACGACTCCCGGTATATATGGTCCTCTCCTGCCATCGTCCGCAAAACGCCAGCCTCATTCTTCCCCGTCCCTGCGATCCGCAAAAACTGACTGTCCGCAATCTCTACCTCTACGCGCAGAACGGATGCAACAGCCGAAGCAATCTGTTGCACACTTTCTTGAATATCTCGCAAGGGCATCGGGCTTCCCCTCCCGTCAATCTATTGCCTACATTATAGCGCATCACAGGGGAAGCCAGCCCTTATGCATTTTTTTACTGGCAAAAATCGCAAATTGTCTCCACCAAGATGGCACTCATGTCTACCAAGCTATCTACCTCTACATATTCGACTGCCGCATGCAGACCGGCTCCCACTGGTCCGAACAAGACAGTAGGGATTCCCGCTTCCTGCAATAATGCCGCATCCGTCCACCCCGAGAATCCGCATACTTCGGGAGTTTTTCCCATCACGCTCTTACATGCTGCCTGAAGAGCGATATAAACAGGTTCATCCAGCCCGACTTCAAACGGCTCTCGCAAAAATGACAGCTCGGCGCTTGCTTGGAACGTCTCATCTTCAGCGCGCAGCTTCTGTAGGATTGCTTCTATTTCATTGGCCACGTCTGCCTCTGTCTCGCCCGGCAACGTCCTTCTCTCCCAGTCGATGCGGCAATAATCTGGGTAGGTGGACAGCTCTGTTCCACCCTGAATGAGTGAAGCATGGACAGATGCCGCACCGAGTATCGGATGAGCCGTGCCTTGAGCCAATCTGTCTGAAAGACGCTCCAGCTCTTGCAGGACCCTGCCCGCACGAACGATTGCATCAATCCCTTCTGCTGGACGACTTCCGTGAGCTGCCTTGCCCAGCACCTCGCATTTAACCCAGGCAAATCCTCTATGAACGACGCCAATCGCCAGATCGGAAGGCTCACAGCATATCGCCGCATCTGCTTTGTACGCCTTTACCAGCTCCTCTGTGCCGATGCTTTTATACTCCTCGTCAGCGACAAAAGTCAAAATGACATCTCCTGCTAAAGAAACCTTTGCTTGTGCGATCGCCTCTACTGCGGCGATCATGGCCCCCAGACTACCCTTCATGTCCTGACTGCCTCTACCGTAAATTTTGTTGTCCACAAGGGTAGGCTCAAACGGCGGAATCTCCATGCGTTTGGCGCTCACCGTATCCATATGTCCGTTTAGCATCAGGGATTTGCCTCCGCCTGCTCCCCGTAGGATCCCGACGACATTGACCGCGGTGTCGTTAATAGGCGTGACATGAACCTCCAGTCCTGCCGCCTCCAAACGCTCTCGAATAAATGCGGCGATCGCTTTCTCGCCCGGTCCATCCTCATCAAGGTACGGGTTCACCGAATCAATCCGAATCAAATTCTGTACCAATGAAATCAGTTCGTCTCGATTGATCGTCACGTTCATTTTGTCATCTCCTCCTCTTCTCGGCATGCACCTTCCCAGATGATACGTCTGTAGATATCCCGATCCGTATCCCCTTCCGTACTAAAGCACAGAACAACGGAATTTTCATTCAAGCCGAGCTGCTCACGCTGTTGATGATACATAGGCTTGCTCATCAAGGCAGCAAGAAGCCCTACCCCGACTGCTCCACTTTCCCCACTCACAATGGAAGGGTCGGCTCCAGTCGGTGCCGCAAGTAGACGCATGCCGTTTGCCGCCACGTAATCGGCACAGCTGACGAAGAAGTCTGCGTGCTCCTGCAAGATCTCCCATGCCATCGGATTCGGCTCACCACATGCTAGACCCGCCATAATGGTTCCTAGCTCGCCCGTAGCTGCATGTGGTTGTCCGTCGTTCTTTTCTGCTGAGAGGACCATGCAATTGGCGCTATGCGGCTCGACGATCACGGTCGTTAGGTCTTTATTTGCTTGCGCTACTACGAAATGTCCTAAGACTGCGGCGGCCATGGAACCGACACCTGCCTGCAAGAATAGATGCGTCGGCTGTTTGGAGTCGGTGAGGGCTGTGAGTTGTTCCATGGCCTCTGCTGCCATCGTCGTATAGCCTTGCATGATCCATGTGGGAATGGTCGTGTAGCCTTCCCATGCCGTATCTTGAATCACTTGCCAACCACGTTCCTTCGCCATTTGTTCTGAGAGACGCACAGCTTCATCGTAGTTTCCATTGATGACATGGGCATGTGCACCCGCCTCCCGTATCGCATCTACCCGTTGCTGGGCGGAGCCTTTGGGCAAATAAACAACGGCATGCTGTCCTAGCGCCTTAGCAGCCCATGCAACTGCCCGTCCGTGATTGCCATCTGTCGCAGTGACGAAGGTGACTTCTCCGATTCGGTCTCTCATGTCGTGGGAACATAATGCTTCAAAGGTCATCTCTTCTGTCGATTTCCCCAGCTTTTCGCACAAGAAACGAGCCATCGCATAAGAAGCTCCCAGAACCTTGAAGGCATTGAGACCAAATCGCTTAGACTCATCTTTTACAAGTACCTGATCTACTCCCAGCTCACGTGCTAGTACAGGCAATGTAACGAGGGGAGTCGGCTCGTAGTTTGCAAGAGATTGGTGAAAGGCTTTGGCAAAACGGGTTTCTTTTTCAGTCAAATAGGTAGGAATGCGAGAAGTCTCGCTATTTTTTCTATTATTTTTCACAACGTAGATTGGTGGGCGTTTATCCATCGATGGGTTCCTCCTCGTGTGGTTTCATCCTTTTTGATAGAGCAAGGATCGTGCCAACGGTGCGAGGCGTCGATGGCTTATTAGTTTGGTGGCAATCGTATCAAAATGAGATTCGATTGTATCAATTTGATACTGAAAGTATTATTTTGAGACTTGTTATTCCAGCTGCTGTGGTGGGAAGAAACAGGAGAAAACGCTCCAGCTTCTTGGGTCACCAGCTTGGGGGATTGACTGCACGGCTCCATGGAAAAAGCGAAACCGCGTCCAAAGTAGAGGTTCAGGGATGCTTTTCAGAGGTGGACGCTTAAAGGCGTGTTTCGCTTTTTCCATTGCACCTCGGTAGGTGCCCCAAAGATCTTCGCTTATTCCTCCTGTTTCCTTACAAGCTGTTGGTTTTCAGATAGGCTTTGAAAGATTGAGGACAAACCATTCGCTACGCCAGAGAAGAATATTTCCAGTCCTAGCGACTTTCGAAGTCCAACCCAGCTTCGCGGCGATTTGCGGGCAAAAGAAACGCAACGTGCCCCTGCGACGGAGCGGCTACCACTTTTGCGTTTCCCCGCAAAGCGCTGCGGAGCGGACAGTCTCACACTTCCTAGCAGGACGTAGCCCGGAGCGTAGACTGGAAATATTCTTCTCTCCACCGCAGCAACTACAAGTTCAGTCTGGATTTATATGCTATATTTTTATTAATCTCCAAAGTACTGAGATGGATTGATACATAGCACAGAAGTCAGGAGTTAAGAAGGAAGGATGAAGGAAATGCCAATTCATAAGCAATCTCGTTCTCCTATTGGTTCTATTAGAGAAGATGGTCGTTATCCCATCGACCTGACTGGCCCACAGAGCCACACGCTTGTTCTCAAGCCCGGCGTAGGGAGCCTCTCCATCGGACCGTCACAATTGGGCAATAAAGCAGACCTTCACATCGATCCCTATACACCTATCAATTGGAACGTATTCGATTCTTTTGCCACACCAGCTGGATCGCCCTGGCCGCGAGTTCTGTACTACACAGGTAGCGACGTGGGCTTCTTCGACTGGGCCAAAGAACGCCCCATTGAAGGAATGTCATGGGTTCCGATCTTGCCTAATGACATAGTCGTGGACGCCAGCCATTCCAAATTGCACGACTTGTCTATCGAGCTGGACAAGTTTGAAAGCCGTTTGCATCTAAAACTCCCGAAGCACCAGGTCTCTGAATATTTCCGTCTGAGTGTAGCTGGCGATCTATCGCGCTTCTCTGTCGATGGCGACATGCCCTACTCTCTAACACTGAAGCCGGGCACCAGCCGCCGCAAGAATAAGGATCCCTTCTTGCTACCCGATCTGGGCGAGCTGCACCAGGTCACGAGCCTGACGCTTCGAAACGAACCGCTGGCGCAGCCTATCTCACTGGAGTGCCTAAGTCGATTTCAGAATCTTACATCACTGAGTTTGTGGGGGAATTTCTGCGATTTGGACTTGCTAGCTCGTCAGTCCCAGTTAACGAATTTGGAGCTGCGCTTCATGCCTGATCTGGGTGACTTGCCGCCATTACATGTGTGGCCTTTGCTTGACAGATTTATCGCCTATAACGTGGAGGAGATTGCTGGCAAGCGACTGAGACAGCAAATGAAAGCGCGAGCTAAGACCCGCCCGTGGACGGGCTACGCTTCAGTGAGCCAATTACGGAAGTCTGAGTGGTGGACGACCGAGTTTGGCCGCCCATTTTCGTCCTGGCCGAAACGTCTGGCCAAGCTGGCTAATGAAGCTTATGACGTTGCACAAGCGGCCTTGGCTCAAGCCCGCAGCCTTACTGATGCGGAGACAGCCATTACCGCCTTCACCGTGCGTTTCAACACCCTCAAAGGTATCGAAACCATTGAACGAGAAGACCTTGGTGAAGCTGTATGGCAACTAAGCCAGTCTGACCACCAAATCGGCCAGCCTATAACGGAGGAGATGGCTCAACGCTGGTTCGACGCAGCACGCGATTACTGAATAAAGTGAAGCAAGGTTGATAATAAGTTTTAAGGCCATCCTTTGCGGGATGGCCATTTTTGAGTTCGTTGTATTCGACGATCGTTCTCCGTTCGTTTAATCAAGCTGTAAAGAAACCTATTTTTTCGAAAAATAATTCATTTCGGATTTACTTGAAACAAAGCCTCCGGTTTGGAGGCTTTGCTTCGGCCCAATTATTCGCTTCTCAAGATGTGCTCGATTCGCTTTTCCGGCACGACCCAGATCACAGCAACGAGTACGTAAAAGAAACCGGAAACCCATGGACCCACATACGCGGTCAATATTGCGAGCAAGTAGAGAAAAGGAGATACTTTCACCTTCCAGTCTCTGCCCATTGACTTTACGAATGCGGAATCGCCGGAATGCTGGCTAATGATTGCGAGCTGGAGAAACCTGTAAGAAGTCGCTGCAAGCAGAAGAACGATCCCATACAATGCCATCGGGGCGGGGGCAAAATGACTTTCCCCCATCCAGGCGGTCGTGAAGGGAATAAAGGATAGCCAGAAAAGCAATATCAAGTTGAGCCACATTAGCCGCCCGTTCATTGTTCGAATCATGTGCAACAGATGATGATGGTTGTTCCAGTAGATGCCGACATAAACGAAACTAAAGATGTAGCTAAGCACTTTTGGGCCTAGTTCGATTAACGAATACCAGTCGTGGCCTTCCGGTACTTTGAATTCTAGCACCATGATCGTAATGATAATCGCCAGTACGCCATCGCTGAACGCTTCCATCCGGTTTGCTCTCATTTGGTGATCACCTGTTTCCCTCTTTACGTGCTTCATTGATCTATAGATATCTGTAGTTATTCTATATGTTCTGCATAATGGCAAGCACCACCTTTTCGCTAATGAAGGACCGTAAAAAATTGTTACGAACATTCCCTTGCGTTTCCGGCCGAATTGAACCGCAGGATCGCTGCGGAGCGGACAGTCTCCACTTCCTAGCAGGACGTAGCCCGGAGCGTAGACTGGAAATATTCTTCTCTCCACTGCAGCCCCGTATATAGAAATAACCACCTGCTTACCTCTTACAGGTGGCTTTTTCGAACAGAATGACTCTATGCGTTTCTCTCTTCATCTTCAGCAGATGGCCATCCACCCCATAGGTGGTTCAAATTCCCATCTGGATCACGAAATCTAAAGCTATAGCCCCCGCCTCTCTTATACGTCATTTCACCTACTTCGATTCCTTTACTTTTCAGTTCCTCATAAACCTCATGGATTCGGTCTACCTGCAAAGAGATGATCGGCTGGGCTTGTCCGACCATATCAGTAAAGTCCAAACGCGGAACTTCCGGACAACGGATGAGTCCGAGACCTACTCCGCCTACGTTCAACCAAGCCTCGTTGTCTCCAGGTGAAAATTCGAAAGTAAACGGAATGCCAAGCACATCCCGATACCACTTTATGGATACCTCCAAGTTTTTGACTGGCAGCTGTACAACCGCAAAGTTATGTACATGAATACTCATTTGTGTTCGCTCCTTTATTTTCAATATACGTTCACCCTCATGAACGAAAGAATCCAACAAAAAGAAACGGGTTCCTCTACCATTTCTGAAAAAAATGCAGCAAATGTCCATCCGGGTCACGAACAGCAAAGAAAAGGCGATCGCCTGCTACCGAAACCTTTTCCACGCTCACGCCCTGCTCTGCGAGGCGTAGGTACGTTTGACAAATCGCATAGGCATCCCCCGCACGAAAAGCAGCCAAAAATTGCTCGAACCCTTCTTTTGATACCAATCCAGACGAATCACGACGTCCAGCTTTGTCGATTTTCTTTTTGCTGGATGGGCTTTCATCCTGTGCTCATTCGCCTTTCCTTTCCGGCAATGATCGATCCAAGCATTCGTGGCAATTTGCCTCAAAAATGCCTTGGTCAGTTGTCTGCCTGGAGCCTTCTGCAAGGATCGATACACCTTCGTCAAGGTTTCTTGCAGGAGATCCTGCGCATCCCAGTCGTTTTGCGTGAGGGACAAGCAATGCTTTTGGATATCCGCAAGAAAAGGTTTTACGCGCAAAAAGGAAGCCTCATCCTGATCCGCTCCCATACTATCCCTCCGAAACCTTTCTGACTATTCACATTTATTTTCGATAAAAGAAGGAACGCTGTCAAACAAAAGAAAACGACCGTCCAGAACGGATTTTTCCCGCTCAGGACAGTCGCTACGTTATTTCCTGCCAATCAACACAACCAAGTCTATCGTCATGTCCACTCCTGCCAAGTCAGACACCCGTTCTAACTGCTCAGGTGTCGCCCCCCATGCCAACGGAGTCATCTGGAGCAGGGAAGCAAGACTCCCTTCATCCAGTCGGAATTGATACTGAATCCGTTCCTTGCCGATTAGCTGGAAGCTGGCTTTGAAGTGATCGATCGTACGATGATTCGAATATTTTGTTTTTGGTGTCTCTTGATACAAGACTTCTCGTAGTTCTCGCAAATAGTTGGCCTCGGGAATGACTTTGATCATCCGTCCATCATCAGCCAGGAGTCTATGAAACTCATCCGAATTGGATGGAGATAACAGATTGAAAATGTACGGAAACTGTCTGTTCGCAAACGGCGCCTTCGTCAAATCGCCAACGCACCAAACTACTTCTGGATCGCTCTTCGCCGCGAGCATAACTCCCTCTTTGGCGAGATCGACACCCACTCCGATAAAGGGGACTTCGCTCGTTTGCATCACTCGCTGCCGAACCTGCGACAGATGATAGCCTTCGCCACATCCTGCATCCAGTCCATACATCTGGCTTTCCTCGGGTTCTGTCGTATGCAGGATGACTTCGCTTAACACGTCATACAATGGATCAAAAAAACCTTGCTCCATTATCGTCCTTCTCGCTGCGAACATTTGCTTGTCATACTTTGTTTTGTAGGTTCGTGCTGCCAAGTGAACGTAGCCGTGCTTGGATAAATCAAAGCAATGATGATTGTTGCATACCAAGCTGGTTGCAGGTACGTTGCGCATAGCTGCCTGGCAAATTGGACAACGAAAAATCTCCACATGCTGAGAAATAGCTGTAGACATCAAAAAAAGCACCCCATTCATTCGTATTTCGGTGAATGAAAAAAGGCACAGTCAAATAAACCCCAAGCATTTTCAAAAAATGCGGGATTACGTTGATCTGTACCTCACATTACCGATTACGAACGAACTGGATCATAACCATACCAAGTAACACTCCTGACCTTCAATCGAATGAGCGACTCGCCCAACTATGATTGTAGCACAGTAGAGAAATATACTGTTACTGGTATTATAAAGTGTTGGTGCCGGAATGCAGGGAGAGGGCAGGAACTTCGTTTTGCTTCCTGCCCATGCTCCGCTCATGAATGACGGTGGTTGCGTTCATTCCAGCAGCATGACCTCATCGTATTTCATCATGATGCTTCCTTCCTTGTACTCCCCCACTTTTGGCACATTCACCAGACCCTTTATGTTTTGGAGAAGCGCACGCACGCTGTTCACTCCGCTTTCGTGCGCATGCGGATATCCGCCGCCAAAACGGGGATTGATCTCCGACACAACGTACTGATCTCCCACCAAAAAACAATCGATGTCAATTGGCCCACGCGGCTCTAGGACACGAATGAGTTCCTTCGCTAGTGATAGCAAACGCGGATCTTTTACCGCGAGGGAGCGATCTGTCTCCCCTGCCCGCATTCGCAGCTTTTTGCGGGTAAAAAGTGTCACCAGCTCTCCCGAGATCAGATCCACATAGCCATCCACTCCGTACTCCTCTGCCTGTAAGAACGGTTGAATGACGACATCCTCCGTTTTTTCCATGAGCACAGACCATTCTTGATCATTCTCCACACGTGTGATGCCCAAACTGGCACTTCCATACCGCGGCTTGACGATCAGTGGATACATAATCTGCCCCGCAAAAAGCGCTGCTTGTACCTCGTCCATTTTGGTAAAGGTGGGAATGGCGGGAATCTGATGCGCGGACAAAAACTCATACGTTGCCCATTTATCCAAGCATATCTCGATTACATCCCGGCTGGACACGATTACCTCGATGCCCTGCATGTAGAACCGATCTGCCTGCGCAGCCAACAGTGTCAGCTCAGGGTCAATTAAGGAGAGGATTGCCTTGATCTCGTACCGTTGGCAAATTTGTAGCAGGGCATCGAGATAACCAGGATCATCGATACGCGGCACCTGCTCATGATAATGAGCAGCGTACAGGGCGGGGGCCGTCGGGTCACAGTCGACTGCGATGATTTTGCCAGTGTCACCCCATTCTCGTACAAAATAGTGGAGCAGCTTGACTCGCCTGCCTACACTGGTCACAAGTATGTTCATTCAGTTCACGACCCCCTGCTTGTCAACGTGAAAACGATAAACCGATTCGGGAATGAATTGTTGGAGAGTCTCTTTTCCTCTGACAATGATCGCTTCTTTTCCGTCGATGGCGAGAACCGGCGGCCTCTCCCGAATAAAAGGCGGATTAAAGACAAGCGTATACGCCCCTACGTGTCCGAAGACAAAATAATCCCCGATATCAGGCAGAGGCCCCGTGTAGCCTTGAAGCAAATAATCTTTTTCCATGCACGTATACCCGACAACATGATAGCTCGCTTCGGGAACTGACTTGCGGTTGCACACAAGTCTGGCTGGCAAGAGGTGCGCGTGCATCGTCGGCTTGACATTGTGAATGCTTCCATCCACGAGAACAAACCGCTCTCCTCTGTTTTCTTTTACATCGATGACTTGGCACACGAAATCAAGGGCATCTGCCACGAGTGAAATACCTGGCTCCAGAATTAGCAACGGCGCATGAACCAGCTCTGCCAGCTCCTCCTTCATAACTGACGTAATCGCTTCGGCGTACTCCTCAAAGGTTGGTGCAGCCGTCATCCCGAACGAGGTCGGGAGCTCGCCATAGAATCCGCCTCCCATATCGATAAAAGCAAGCCGTTCGCCCAGAAGCTGCTTCCCCACACGGCATAGATGGCGCGCAATTTGGCGATACACACCGACACTGCGATTGGTGGAAAAGTGTCCATGCAACCCGACTACATGCACATTCGGGGCGACAGCCAAATGGCTCAGGGCTTTTTCCAAATTGCCGTTTTCGACGCAAAAACCAAATCGGCTGACCTCGTACCCATTTTGCAGAGGACTCACTCCACCCCTGGCCAAATCCACATTAATCCGTAGCCCAATCCGAAACGTCTTCTCGGGATACCGCTTGGCGTAGGCCACCACCCACGGAATTTCCGAAAAGGAATCCAGATTGATCAGGCTCCCCTGCTCCAGGGCAAGGTGAATGTCCTCTTCCGTTTTGAGCGGGCCGTTAAAAATGATGGACGCAGGATCGACGCCGAGCTTCAGTGCCAATTCGTACTCCAGTCGAGAAACGACTTCTGCATGCGCCCCTAACTGATGCAGCTTTTGGCATAAAAACGGCAAATAATTGGTCTTATACGAATACGCGACGACCACATGCTCATAGCGTCGAGTAAAAGCCCGTTGGAAACGACGATAGTTCTCGGAGAGCTTCACTGTGTCCAGTACATAAAAAGAAGACGAGCACAGACTACGCCATTTTTCTATCTGCTCATAACTATACATGGCGCACCCCCTGCTCCTGGTTCAGGAGGCAATTCGTGATAACACCAATGACTCGCTCCTGCTGTTCAGCGGTCAAGCTGGAACCGGACGGCAAGCAAACACCTTGGGCAAATAGCCGATCTGATACACTCTCATCAGGTTGATGCGGATAGTATTGGCACTGCGCGAACAACGGTTGCAGATGCATCGGCTTCCACACGGGACGGGCTTCAATATTTGCTTTGCCCAGTGCATCGATCAGTTGTGCAGCAGAGAGGGTTGTGTCCGCTGGATTCAGTGTCATCACCGTCAGCCATCGTGTGGATCGCCCTGTCGCCGGCTCTGGCATGAACGAAATACCAGGCAATTGTCCGAGAGCTTGTTCATAACGCTTGTAAATCCCTCGCCTTGCCTCGATTCGCTCCTCCAAAACGTGCAGCTGCCCTCGGCCAATTGCCGCCAATACGTTGCTCAACCGATAGTTGTAGCCCATCTCTTCATGCTGGTAATGCCTGGCTGGCTCCTTCGCCTGCGTCGACCAGAAGCGCGCCTTTTCGATCGCCTCAACGTCATCGGAGACGAGCATTCCACCACCTGAAGTCGTCATAATTTTATTGCCATTAAATGAAAAAGTCCCAACATGACCAAAGGCACCGCTCATTCTCCCTTTGTATACAGCCCCTAACGATTCTGCGGCATCTTCCACCACGTACACTCCATACTGCTCACAAAGCGCAATCAGCTGACCCATTTCCGCGCTCTGCCCATATAAATTAACGACGACCACCGCCTTGGGCAACTTGTCCGCTGCTGCCGCTTCCCGCAGGGCTCTCTCTAATGCCAGCGGTGACATATTCCAAGACTCTTCCTCGGAATCAATGAATACCGGAGTTGCTCCCTGGTACAGAATCGGATTGGCACTGGCAACGAAGGTGAGACTGGAGCAGAACACCGTATCACCCGGAGCGACGCCTGCTAGCCTAAGCCCGAGATGGATAGCAGACGTACCAGAGGAAACAGCCAATGCAGCTTTTACGCCCACATACTGGGCAATCTCTCTCTCAAAAGCATCGACGTGTTCCCCCAACGGCGCGATCCAATTGGAGGCAAAGGCGTCTGCCACCAAGTCCCGCTCGTCCTCCCCCATATGTGGCGGTGATAAAAAGATCCGCTGCTGCACACTCATTTCGACGTCCCCCCATTGCGATAGGCAGGAAAAAAATCTTGCTCGCCAGCCTGATCGACCTGTAGTTTTTGGCACAAAGCCAAATACACTTCCTCATCGTGAACTTTCTTGCCCATCCAGTAAGCAAAATGATTGCCATTTGCAAACGAGGACTTGAAACGGAACAAGCCATCTCCGTCCAGATTCCCTCCTCCAAGGAGAAGCAGCTCCGCTCCATCCAGCTTTGCCTGCTGGATCATGGCGTCGAAGAGGAGGTGGTTGACGCCAAGCGCCATGTCTTCCGTATGTGATGCCCCTAGCTGATAATGGGCGAATTGATTTCCACTGTGCAAAAGCACTCCCGCCACCGGCCGATCCTCATGCATGGCAAGCAGAAGCCGCGGATTGCACAGTGCTGTTTTTTTCATGAGTCCTAAAAAAAATTCTGGAGCATAGTAGTAGATCGCCGCGGCTTGGTTGCGGTCCATCGTCTCCCGATGCAACTGGATAAAAGAAGGAAGCCAATCAGTTCCGCCCAATGTAACCCGGACGTCGTTTGCTGCGGCCTTCCTCATATTTCGTCCCACGTTTTGCGTATAGTGGGCACGAATGTATGCAAGTGTGGGGCGCAAATCGACTGCCGTTACCATTCTCACCAGATCCAGTCGCATTTGACCCACGAACAGCTCCGCATTCCCCAGCAACGGATGAAAGCGAACCGTTTCCGTCAGGTAGTTTTTGTACCGACAGTAGACATGGAATTGCTCCTGGAACAATCGAGCAGCCGTCTGTCCCCCCACGACGAATGGCCCTCCGTATCCAATCGAAACCAAATCGGCATAGCCAGGAATCCACTCATCCAGACGTCTGACCAAATACGGGTAGAAAACCTCGTTCTCCCCACTCTTGAAAAAAACAGCTTCTGGCGTGCCCTGCTCCATTTTGGCGTACAGCTGTACGTATTCTTTCGTGTAGGACACATCTAATTTTAAAAACCGTTGCAAATATTCGGTCCAATCATCCAGTTCCGAAAGTACGATCAGGCTCACATGCTTCCCTCCCAGCGCGCTCTGTGTTTTCACTCCCTCTGAAGTCTTCTACCGTGACGCTGCCCTGCTGATTTATGCCTGTCGATTGAAAAACGCGCTTGATCGTCAGACCGATGATCCGCATATCCAGAAAAAAGCTGCCATTTTCTACATACCAGACGTCCAGCTCGAACTTTTGCTCCCAGTCAATCGCATTTCTCCCATTGACCTGCGCCCAGCCTGTAATCCCCGGCTTTACGTCGTGTCGCTTCAACTGCCGTGGCGTGTACAGGGGCAGGTACTCCATCAGTAGCGGTCTCGGTCCTACGAGGCTCATTTCACCACGAAGCACATTCCATATTTGCGGCAGTTCATCCAAGCTATACTTGCGCAGAAGCGTTCCGAATGATCCCAGTCGCTGCTCGTCAGAGAGAAGCTCTCCACTCTCATCGCGTTCATTGGTCATCGTGCGAAATTTATAGATGAAAAATGGTTTTCCGTGCAAACCCGGTCGCTCTTGTACAAACAAAACCGGAGAGCCCAGCTTCCAGCGGATGAGCAGACTCACTAGCAAAATCAAGGGGGACAGAATGACGAGCATCAGGAAGGAAACGCAACGATCAAACAAGGACTTCATGCCGCACCTCCTGTTGATTCCACTTCGCTGCCGCTTCCTCCATGCTGAGGCTCTGCATGCCGTACCTCTCGCGCAACATGGCGTAATGCTGGAGGATTTCCTCCAAAAAGGACAGATTCTCTTCGATATGACTCCCAAAGTTCTCCGGATGCCACCACAGATGATACAAGCGCTTGTGCTCCGCCGTATGAGTCAGGTCGCATTTGATTCTCTTCATGCGCCATTTTTCCAACCTCTGTAGGCGAGGAGAATAAGGACGCAAAAACCGGCTGGATGGAACATCGACCATTCCCTCTGGACTACGCCGCAATGATTCATAGTTGTTATGACCGGAGAGATTTACATACGCATCCATCAGTCGCATGGCTCGTTTGAACAATGTCTCTTCGGCAGCCCCTCTTGTGTGATACATCCAAGACTGCTCATTGCCGCGATAGGAACGGAACCCCTTTTTCTTGCACAAAGATAAATAGGCAGGCTGCACCTGATTCCGCGGAAAAACGATGCTGGAAGATGAGTACCCTTTTTTGCGAGTCACTCTCTGAAAAGAATCCAGGTCAGCAGCAAAAGCTGCGGGAGTCTGTCCCGGCTCTAGACAATAATAGTGGGAAAGGGTGTGGCTTCCGATGAATTGATGCGGGTAAGAGGAAATCAGCTTGATCAAGGAAGGAGCAAAGTGATACGGATCGACCTGCTCATGCTCACCGATCGCATCTGTGTCCAAATAGGGATAGGGTGACAGCTTATCATCGGAATACGTCGGGAGATGCCGTGGGATGACACCTGCTAGCTCCTTGCGCGACTCGCAAAACAAAAAACCGACAGTAGCCCAGGTGACGTGCATTTCATACTTGGCAAACAGCTCCAAAAGTGCGGGGATCACTTGACGAACACCTAACAAATTTTGCTCATATGACTGAATGGTTCTCTTGTCTCGGACGCCCCAGTAAAGTTCAAAGTCTAGGGAAATGACGAATGCTCCCGTCTTGTCCAATCTTCTCCGCTGCCTCCTTTCTCCTGCCCTCTTTCTTCTCGTAGCTGACCAGTCAGTTGGGCAAACAAGGCCGCCTGCTTCGCAAGGACTGTTCGCTCATCGAAGTGCTCAAGCGCGATGCTGCGGCTATTCTGCCCGAATGCTTCTCTGAGTCTGGAATCAACTACGAGCTTTTTTAAGGCTACATACAAGGGACACACTTGTTTCGGTTCTACTAAAAATCCGTTGACACCGTCCCTGACTTCTTCCCTACATCCACGGATATTCGTGGCGACGATTGGTTTTGCCATCGCCATCGCCTCAATGATGGATCGAGGCAGTCCTTCGCGATGAGAGGGAAGAACAAATATATCGCTGGCGGCCATCAGCTCCGGGATGTCTGTGCGGAATCCAGCCAAAATGATTTGCGGATGCTGGCGGCAAAGCCCTACGAAGTCTTGACCTCGCTGATCGCGTTCACTGGAAGACACATCCCCCACCAACAAGAGGCGCAGGCGCGGAAATTCGCCCGCCAGCTTGCGAAAGGCTTCCAACAGCTCAAAAATCCCTTTCTCCGAGACCATACGTCCTACATAGGTGATCACCACCTGCTCATCCCGCAGCCCCAGAGAGGCCTTGATAGACTTGACCTTTTCTCTCGTTACGTGTCGCGGGTGAAAGCGTTCTGTGAGATCAACGCCGTTGCCAATGTGCAGAATCCGCTCCGTCTGGGAGGAGAAGCTATCCTTCACGCTCAACTCGTAATCCTCTCGACTCTGAAGTAAAAGATAGTCAGTCATATGCCGGGCAAACCATTTTTCCAGCGTGTAGTACATCTGATACGTACTTTTGCTCATGCCCTCATGAAAGAAGTAGCCATGCGCTGTGTAAATGACATGTGGCACTCTTGCCAGCCTTGCCGCCACGCGCCCGAGAACAGCGGCAATCGGCGTATGGACATGCACGACATCATACTTCTCCCTTTTCATCAGTCGATACAATGCCCCAATTGTCACCAAATTGGAAATCGGGTCGATCTTTCGCTTAATGGGGATACTTTTGAGCGTCAATCCCTTTGCTGTTAACACATCAAAGCGCCCCGTATCCGAACACGCGGTATGCACCTCGTAGCCTTCACCCATCAGCTTTTCAATCAGAGGAAACAGCAAGCTTTCTACAGAGCGGTCAATTGCGCATACTTGCAAGATTTTTTTCAAGCAGATCACCGCCATTTTTGATCTGACGCGTATTGATTTCGGCTGTCACGAAATACAGCGCGAGCATGATCCAGAAAAACGTTTCGCGAATTCCGTTATGAGTGAGTCCGTACAAAATTTGGAAGACAAGTGGATACCAAGCAACCAATCGATGCCCTCGGACCGCCCCATAAATCATGAGAATGAACAACACCGTGCCCATGACACCGTAGGAGAAGAACAGATTGGCTAAGGTAGAATGGAGTTCCAATGAAATGCTGCTGTTAAATCGATCGTACATCCCTTCCCCTGCTCCGAACAAAATGTACTCCGGATGGTTGGCAATCCGGTCATAGCCCCGCGCCGCCAAATTGTCATCCGAATCTTCCCCGAGTGATACCATTCGCTCTTCGATTTGTGTGTAAATAGATGCATCGCTCAGTACGTTTTCGTTGGTGTACAAATAGATGAAGAAGACAGTGAAGGACGAGACGAGCACACAAAGCAGATTCATCCAAAACAAGCCCGTTCGTTCTTTGATGGAGAGGAGCAAAAAAACGAGGTACATCCCTACAGCACTAATGATCGCTGCTTTCGACAAGGATGCTGCAATGATACTGAACGCCGTGCCGATCGCAATAAAGAGAGGTAGGGTCTTCACAGATACGAAACGAGCACACAGCAGGCATATCCCCATGCACAAAAGCCCAAAATAGCCGAGCTGGTTCGGATTGTTGAAGAACAAGGATTGCCTGAACTCGTCACTATCCGGTGACAGCCCTGACACGAGAATGAATGCCTGAATGAGCAAGGAAGTGGACGTAGCCAGGAAGACCCATTTGACGTACTCTTGAGGGTTGCGCCTGAACAAAATAACCAGGGCAAGCATCACGGCGCCGTTGTACATATACCACTTGGTCGAGCTGAATACATCCATTTCCCCGCCGAGTGCAATCGTCCATATGCCATTCACCATCATAATGTCGTACAAAAACAGAAGGGTAAGGAAGAGAAAAAGTCCGAGTCTGCGGTTAATGCGACCCAGGCGAAACAAGAAGCTGTAGCCGATCAAGATGAGCATAATAAAATCGGCGATTTGCGGATTGCCACTTGGGAAGAAGTAGAAGGGCTTGAGCACCACATATAGCAAAAGTAGAACCTTGTCCGGTGAGAGCTTCTCCTTGATCATCATTCACCTGTGCGCCAGATGGTTGGTGAATTGCAGGATTCGTTGATAATCCTCCCACGTATCAACCTCTGCCCAAAACAATCCCGGTGGTATTTGTGCGACATATACATTCCTTTCGCCCAAAAAAGAATAGAGGACATTTTCCCACCACAGATCATACTGCTTCTCCTGAATCAACCTTTGTAATCGACGCAAAAATATCGGCAGAAAGCTCTCGTGTAGTTTAGCAATTCCAACGTATTCGCCAGTTGTCTCTTCCAGCGAGAGTCCCTTCCCGTGGCGGAGTAGCAGTCCGTTTTTATAACCAAATTTATAATCTCCCTCATAGCGGCGGGCTGGATCAGCATACATGACGGGACACGCGGTCTCTTGCAACACGACTTCCAGTACCTTCGATTCAAAGTAAACGTCGGCGTTCAACAGCAAGCAGTCGCTTCCTTGCAAAAACTCGCGGGCGAACCAGAGGGACACCATACTATTCGTCCGATCATAAAAAGGATTGTGATAAAAACGAATAGGTTCATCTCTGAGCAACTCGGTAATCACGTTAGCTTGATAGCCCACCACCAATGCGATGTCTTCAATTCCGTGGCGCCTTAGCTCCGCTATCGTATTTTCAATGAGCGCTTGGCTTCCGATATCCACTGTGCACTTGGGAATTCCGTCAATTTGCTCGTTGATTCGTGACCCGAGACCTGCTGCCATGAGCAGTGCCTTCATCTGACTCCCCTCCTTCTTTCAGAGATGGCATGACGTATTTGATGTTCAGCTTCAGCTTGTACATCGATCTGGCCAGCCCGACAAACAGGTGGTAGAAGGACCATAGGAGCAAAAATAGCATCTGACCACTGATTGCCCACAGAAATGCGGTAACCAGCACGCCCAACTGATAGCCCGTTTGGGTAAGAAAAAGGAAGACAAAAGCATCGATCCATTTGCTGCGCTTTCTCATAGAGACTGTTTCGTGAGAGATTTTCCCTTGACTAAAGACGAGATCGGAGCCATTGGTCGCCAATATCTCTGCAAAAATCGTGAGCAAAATCAAATAGAGCAGCCACGGACTCAACATCGCGTGATGATTCGTGATGCCGTATATCACACCGAATGACGCCAGGTAGAGTGCATAGTTGAGCCCGATGTCCAGCCATTCTCCTCCCTTGCTCTTCTGGTTGCGCATGCGGGCTACTTCTCCGTCGACGCAATCCGCCAAGTAGCACACCTGACAGAAGAAGCAGCCGAGCAGAAAGGATGCCGCCGTTCCGTACATAAATGCTCCAGCGCTAAGGAGTCCGGCGACAATCCCCCCAATCGTAATCGCGTTGGGGGATATTTGTGTTTTTCGGGTCAGCAATAAACTCACATAGATGGAGATGCGTCGTGTGAAGTAGTACGACCAAAATTCCTCCCTGCTCCATGGCTTCTGCACCTGCACACGGCAATAGCGGGTCTCTTCACTATCCCAAAACATAGACGGATACAGCTCATCCTTCACGGTAAGCCACCTTCTTCATGACCTCGTCTCCGAGAGCGAGACGGAATATTTTTCGGATAAAAACGGGATATACCACGTGCGAAAACCAAAATATTTGGATGCCCAATACGAAGCACAAAGATCTCGACAAATCAGGCTGATCGAAGTAGCAATGGCGGCCCCGATAATTCCATACAGCGGAATGAGACAAGCGTTTCCGATTATGTTTAGTGCAGCTGAACAGATAAGAATATTGCGGGCCGTTTTTTGATGTCCGGTCATCGTCAATAAGGGGATGACACTGCCTGTGCAAAAATTGACAAACTGCCCCATACACAAAATCACAAGGACGAGGCTCTCACTCGCAAACTCTTCACCAAAAAAAGTAAGCAACGGAACGGCGAATATCGCTACGAGCAGATTGAGAGGAGCAGAGGTGAAGAAAATGAGACGATTGGCAAACGCAATCATCTTTTTCAAGCCGTCCATATCATTACGTGCGTACAGCTCAGAGAACTTGGGAGAGAGGATCGTATTGATGGAAATCAGCGCAAAGCCCGTCACCATTGCCAGACGAATGACCACACTGTATACTCCGACTGTTTTTGCATCCGTAAAAATGCCCAGCATGATCATATCTGTCCACGTCATAATCAATTCCATCGATGCACTGAGATACATGGGCAGTGCGACTGCAATAATTTCCCTCAAGCCAACGCCAGGTTCTCGCGTAGTTGGCTGTACACCATTACGGAATCCTCGGCTCGTCGCATACCACTGCCCCATCCCATAGACAGCATTCAAGATAACAGCAGCTGCGAGCAGTTGAATCAAGAGCATCGTACTGGGTTCGAAAAAAGGAATGGCGATGAAAAGAAACGCCAAGTGCAGAAAACGCATACCGACGATATCGACAGTGATCGAGATGACAACCCGATGCAGTGCCCGAAACGCAGATGCATACAGCCTTGCGAGCGACACAAACGGAAGCATCCACGCGACGACTCGCAGTGCCTCTGCTGGCAGCTCCCCTGCAAACACGTAGGCGGACACCTGCTCCGAGAACACATGCAAAAGTACCCCAAGCACAATCGAAATCAGCGTCGCCCACAGCACTACTTTGTTGAATACTTCGGAAATCTGATAAAGCGAGCCTTTCGCGCGAAACTCCGAGAGAAAGCGGATTATGGCTGTATCCGTCCCCAAAACGGCCAGCACCATTCCGATGTTCATCAGGGTGATCGTCAGCGAATAGATGCCCAGGCTCTCGGCTCCATACTCTCTGGCAATGTAGAACTGCAAGAGATAGAGCAGCATGAAGCCAAGGAGCCGAAACAAAAACGTGAAGGCCGAGCCGCGAATCACTTCGTGAACATCGCGATCTTTATGCAGACGGTTCCATTGTCGTTGCCAAGCTAATTTGAGGGCATGCATGCCTACAAACGCCCCGCTTTCTGCTATGCGTTGTACCCATATCCGTAGTAGCCTTCTCTCTTCCCTACCTTTTTGTTGTTGAGAACAACACCGAGCAGATTGGCTCCTGCCGCTTTTAACTGCTCTACCGCTTTGACAGCAGAATCCCGCTTCGTCTTGCTTGCATCCACCACCATGACACAGCCATCCATTTCCCTTGCCAGCACCATTGCGTCGCTTACGATTAATGGCGGGCTGTCGACAATCACAAAATCAAAATTGTGGCGCAGGTATGCCATCAATTCCAAGAGCCGTGGCGTTCCGAGCATTTCCGCCGGATTATGCGGGATTGGCCCTGCCGTAATGATCGACAGCTCTGACACGCCAGATGGTTGAATCATATCGTCAATCTGGCACATATCCGAAAAGTACGAACTAATTCCGTACAGATTCGGCATATCAAAGGTGAAATGTACCCGCGGATTGCGCAAGTCAAAATCAAGCAGCACCGTTTTTTTGCGATCCTTTGCCATCATCAAGGACAGGTTGGCAGCGGTGATCGTTTTTCCCTCAGAAGCCCCTGGACTGGTGACTAAAATCGTTTGCATCAGCTTGTCGCCCATGGAAAACTGAATGTTTAAGCGAAGGGTACGGTAGCCCTCTACCAGCGGAGACAGCGGCTCCCAATGGGCGATCAGCTTTTGGTAACGATCATCAGGCTTCTGCCTTCTCATACTCATTCCTCACTTCCTCCACCTTGGGCTGGCGAAATGCCTTCCGCGTTTTTTTGTCAATCACCGCAATCGTTGCCAGGACAGGTAAGCCTAAATACTCCTCCACTTCTTTTTCCGATTGAAGCCGGGTATCTATCTGCACCAGCAAGAAGACGACGACCATAGATGTTGCCAACCCGAGGACAAAGGCGATCACCGAATTGAGGATTGGTTTTGGACTCACTGGAATGGCCGCCGGATTGTTTCGGGCTTCTGCCAAAATATGCACGTTGTTCATGCTAAGCATTTTGACGACTTCTTTCTGAAAGGTCGTCGCGATTGTATTGGCGATGAGCACTGCTCTGCCCTGATCCGGGTCTTCTACCGTAATGGAAATGACCTGCGAATCCTTGACTGGCTCCACCTTTGTTTGAAGTAGCAGATCCTCCATCGTAGCGCCCGCCCCGATCACTTCGAGCACGCGCTCCATCACCCGCGGACTTTCAATTATCACGCGATAGGTCTCAATTAATTTCAGATTGGAATCAATTTCCGCGACGGATAGCACGCTCTCTACGGTTGAATCCAGTGAGCGATTCACTAATATTTCCGTCTTCGCCTGATAAATCGGTGTCAGTAAATAGAAGCTCACGAGCGCTGTTCCGATGGTGCACAAAGAGGTAATTAAAAGGATCAGCTTCCATCGCTTCAACAACATCAGGAGTATTTCACGAAGATTAAGCTCCTCATTCATCCTGCTTCCCCCTTTGCCCCGCCATGCTGTCACTTCCTTCTTTCGGCAGTTGTACGGGAGGTTCGATTTGTTTTTGAAAAGTTGAAAGACTCTCGGTCAACCTCTCACGCTCTTGCGGGCTGACGATATAGTAGTAGATTCCATTGATCATTTGACCCTTTCCTTCCAAACGAATCGTCTCAACGGAGGTAACTGCCGTGCTGTAGCTTAAGGCAAGCTGTTTCATCACATCAAAGGTCATGTTCGTTTTCACGTATTTCTCCATCGTCGCAAGGACGTCATTCAATCGGGTAGGCGCTGCAAGCGTTACACCTTTGTCCAGCAATGCCTTGATAATTTCCTGCTGTCTTTCGTTGCGCCCGAGGTCGCCTCTCGGATCCTCGTAGCGCATGCGAGCATAGACCAAGGCTTGCTTCCCGTCTAACTGGATGGGACCTACTGGAAAGGTGAAATCCGCATAAGTAAAGGCAAGCTTGTTGTTGACTTCCACTCCTCCCAGCGCATCGATCACACCTGCGAATCCTTCCATATTCGCGGTCACCACGTAATCAATGGGAAATTGGAGAAACTGTTCGACGGTGTCTACTGTCTGTTGCACTCCACCGAATGCATATGCGTGATTGATCTTATCCTGAGTACCCTTGTGAGCCATAGCGGTTCGCGTATCACGCGGTATGCTGAGGAGCAACGCAGATTTCGTTTTCGGGTTGACGGAGAGTACGAGGATGACATCAGAGCGCCCCTTGTCATTCTCTCGTTCATCAACACCAAGAAGCAGCAGAGTGATCGGTTCTTTGGGCAAGATAGCGGAGTTCTCCACTTCAGCCGCAAGCGGTGTAGTTGCTTCTTGTGAATTCACGGTCGGCGATTGCCTCACTGTAGCTGGTGCAGTCGCTACAGGTACCTCGACAGATTTCTGCGTGCGAACAGGGAGGTACATTTTGCTGGCCGTTTCTTTTAACGACAGATAGACATACACACCATAGCCACTCAAGCTGATGAGACAAATCAATCCTCCCCATACAAGCAGCCGCTTCCACTTTATCGAGGAAATCTTTTCCTTCCATTTGCTGACGCTCATCCGATCGCCACTTGATAAGGGACTGGCGTAGACTCTTCCTTCACGTAAGAAGTGGATTGATAGCCAGGAACGATCCCTTGCAAAGTCTCGATAATGGTTTGTTTGTCCTCCATCGTCGCTCCCTTGTCTGCAATTTGCTCCAACCGGGCGATCCCTGCCAAGAGCTCATTCCAGGAAAAATCGAGCGGCTTCCCAATGAAGATGCGATTATGGCAAGTAGACGACAAGCCTTCTTCCTCTGTCAAAATTTCTTCGTACAGCTTCTCACCCGAACGAACTCCCGTGAATACAACCGGAATATCCTTACCGGGCTCCAAGCCTGCCAAGCGAATCAGGTCGAGGGCCATATCGACAATTTTGACCGGTTTCCCCATATCGAGAATGAATATCTCCCCTCCCTGAGCGAGTGCTCCCGCCTGGATGACGAGCTGGGCAGCCTCAGGAATGGTCATAAAGAATCTCTCCATATCTGGGTGCGTAATGGTAATCGGTCCACCTGACCGGATTTGATTGAGAAAAACAGGAACGACACTCCCCCTGCTCCCCAGGACATTTCCAAAACGAACAGCCGCAAAACGGGTAAGTCCGAAATGGTTATAGCCCTGGATCAGAAGCTCAGCGATCCTTTTCGTGGCACCCATCACACTGGTTGGATTCACTGCCTTGTCCGTCGAGATCAGGATGAAATGAGAAACGCTGGTTTCCAGCGCGCATTCCGCAACGTTTTTCGTACCCAGAATGTTATTTTTTAATGCCTCACACGGGTTGTTCTCCATTAACGGCACATGCTTGTGGGCTGCCGCATGAAACACAACGGCGGGACGATACTCATGCATAATCGAAGCAATTCTTTGTCTGTCACGAATATCTGCAATCAGGCTGACCGTTTCCTGTTCAGGAAACAAACGCGAGAGCTCCAGGCTCATTTCAAAAATGCCGTTCTCTTCGTTCCCCAAGAGAAGCAGTTTCCTTGGACCAAATCTAGCTATTTGTCTGCAAAGCTCGGACCCAATCGAGCCGCCCGCTCCTGTCACAAGTACGACTTGCTGCCGCAAGTACCCCGTAATCTCTTCCAGATTGACAGAAACAGGCTCCCTTCCCAATAAATCCTCCAATGCTACATCCCGAATCATGTTCATCGTGATTTTTCCGCTGATGATGTCTGCTACATGCGGCAAAATTTTGACGCTCGCTCTCGTCGTTTTGCAAATGTCGAAAATATCCTTAATCGTCTGCCGGGAAGCGGATGGCATGGCAATCACGATGTCTGATATAGAAAGTCGTTGCACGACGCGGGCGATGTCAGCCCGATTCCCTACAACTGGCAGGCCGTACACACGCAGATTTTGTTTGCTGGGCTCATCATCGATAAAAGCCACTGGACGTAGCTCCGACAAAGGCGAGGTTTTCATCTCCCTGGCTACGAGCACACCTGCGCTACCTGCTCCGATAATTAATGTGCGCCTGCGATCCTGGGTTCTTTTCTCCCGCTCTTCATACCACCACTTCCATACAAACCGGGAGCCTGTGATCCCGAACAAGACAAAGGCGAGCGTCATGAGAAAAAGTGAGGTGGGAAATCGGATGGACCAACCAAGCAGGTACGTCATTTTCAGTACCAGATAGAGAGCTAAAACGGAAAAGCTCGTAGCTAAAATGATCGAGACCAGTTCGCGAACACTGACATAGCGGAAAACAGGTCGATAGAGTTGAGCAAAGTGCATGCCTGTCACGACGAACAGTACGTGGCCCATCATCAAATACATAGGTTGATATTCGCTTATCTCCGTGAAAGAAAAATCAAATCGAACCAGGCAGGCCAACCAGACAGCCAAGCTGATAATTCCTGCGTCCGATAAGCTTAACCAGAATCTTCTCTTCCGGTAGCTCATATTCATCCGCTCCAGGTGATCGTTATTCAAAGAATGGTCATCATAAACGCCACAGACTAATTTCTGCCGGGCATGTTTCGCAATTTAGCACGCTTTTCACGTCTGCGATGACACCTTGCCCCTGATACAAGAGCCCTGCAAGCTCCTCCCATCCCAGGTGCAGATATCGTTCATGTGGTACGGCCAATACGATTCCGTGGGCAGGCTGCAGGTCTTCCCACTCTCGTAATTGAATACCGTATTCCTCTCTCGTCCGCTCTGGACAAGCCAATTCATCTGTCACTTGGACCTCTACTCCGAACTCCTTTAGTTCCTGAATAATGTCGATGACCCGACTATTGCGAATGTCCGACACGTTTTCTTTAAAGGTGATGCCCATGATCGTAATTCGCGAGCCTTGAATCGCAATATTTTGCCAGATCATTTGCTTCACGAGTGAGGTCGCGACGAACTTGCCCATTCCGTCATTGATCCGTCGTCCAGCCAGTATGACCTGCGGATGATAACCAACACTCTCCGCCCTGTATGTCAAATAGTACGGATCGACGCCAATGCAATGACCACCGACGAGTCCTGGAGAGAACGGAAGGAAATTCCATTTGGTCCGTGCTGCTTCGAGTACATCTGCCGTAGAAATGCCCAAGCGGTCAAAAATAATCGAGAGCTCATTGATCAAGGCGATATTGATGTCGCGTTGCGTGTTCTCAATCACCTTGGCTGCCTCAGCCACCTGAATCGAAGGCGCTTTGTGAATACCCGCCTCTACAATCAACCCATACATCTCGGCAATCGTTTCACACGTCTGGCGATCTTGCCCTGAAACGACCTTGACGATCTGGGACAATCTCCGTTCCCGATCCCCCGGATTAATTCGTTCAGGTGAGTAACCGACGAAAAAATCAGTCCCCGCCAGCTTTCCAGATGCTTGTTCCAATACAGGAATACAAATTTCTTCTGTTGCCCCTGGATAAACGGTCGATTCATAGACAACGATGGTCCCTGAAGTCAGATGTTGCCCAACGCTTTCAGATGCGAGAATGAGTGCCCGCATATCGGGCCGTTTCGCAGAATCGACAGGAGTGGGTACCGTGATGATGATAAAATTGCACGCTGCGAGACTTGCGGGGTCATCTGTATACGTGATGTTGGCTCGCTTTAGCTCATCCGTCGACATCTCTCCCGTTTCATCCATTCCGCCCTCCAGACTGCGTATGCGTCTTTCGTCTATGTCAAAACCAACTACTGGAAGCACTTGCCCAAAAGCAATCGCGACAGGCAGTCCTACATATCCAAGACCTACTACTCCCACTTTTTTACGCATGAGCCACACCATAATAGCTGACGTACCAGTCTACAAAGCGAGATATCCCTACATCGACTGGTGTTTTCGGTCGAAATCCTGTCGCCTCATACAGAGCTTCCACTGACGCATAGGTAGCAGGAACATCCCCCGGCTGGATGGGCAAATAGTCGCGAACAGCCTTTTTACCCAGTTTCTCTTCCAGGATCGAGAGAAACGTAAGTAAATCGATCGGCTGGTGATTCCCGATGTTGAACACCTCATGCGGCGCCTTATCCCCTTCCCTTTGGGGAATTCGATTCATCAGTCGCAGCATCCCTTCGACGATATCGTCCACATACGTAAAGTCTCTTGTCATGTTGCCGTAGTTGAAAATGCGGACAGGCTCTCCCGACAAAATCGCCTTGGTAAACGTATAGAGTGCCATATCGGGTCGTCCCCAAGGCCCATATACCGTAAAGAAGCGAAGTCCCGTTGCAGGCAGGCCGTATAAATGACTATAGGTATAGGCCATCAGTTCATTGGCTTTTTTCGTTGCTGCGTACAAGCTGACCGGCTCATCTACGGGATCGTACTCAGCAAATGGTAGCTTTGTATTCCCTCCATAGACGGAGCTTGAGGATGCGTAGAGCAAATGCCTGACTCTCGACCGTCGGCATCCTTCCAAAATGTGCAGAAACCCGGTGATATTGGAAGTCGTATAAGCATGAGGATTTTCCAGACTGTACCTGACGCCCGCTTGAGCGGCCAAGTGAATGACAATCTCCGGCTCCATTTCTCGGAACAACTCGTCCATTTTGCTCTGATCTGCAATATCCGCTTTGAAAAAACGAAATGATGGATACGCTTGGAGGATTTCCAGTCGTTTGCTCTTCAAGACCGGGTCGTAATACTCATTGCAATTATCTACCCCCCATACCGTCTGTCCTTGTTCCAAAAGCCGTCGTGCTACATGAAAACCGATAAATCCAGCTGCGCCTGTCACCAAAATCGACATACTATCCACCTCTTTGCTTATTCATACGGAGGTTCTAGGACAAATATGCCAGTGGCTGCCCGAAGTTTATGGAACACATTTTTTATGTAGTCCATGCCCTTTTTACCAAATGGTTGTCAACATTTGAGAAATGGTTGAATGAAATGAAAAGAAGACAATCTTGTCTACCCATTTTTTGGAGGAGAATGCTTTTATGTGGATTGATGTAAAAACGTACGGAGCAAAGGGGGATGGAGTGACCGACGATACCCAAGCCATTCAGACTGCCTTGACTGCTGCTCTGAACTTGCAAATTCCTCTGTTTTTCCCTGCTGGCACCTATATCATTGAACCAAACAGGCTGGAGGCCATCCTGGAGGCAGGAAAAAGCTTAGTAATGCTGGGAATCGGTCCTTATTCCGTGTTAAAAAGGAAAGTCAATTCAACTGCCGCAGATTGGCGCTGGCTGTTCTCGATTACATCCACAGGTGGTGATGCGGATTCTTTTGTGGTCACCAACCTAAAGATTGATTCCAATGCCAGAGCAAACCCACTGCCTCCCGATCCTTACGATTACGAGCATAGCGCCGATTTCTACATTCGTGGTGGCGGTCCTAGCAGCTATATCAATTACGTAGCGCTACGACAAGTATGGTGTACGGATGGAATCGCCGACCATTTTTACTTTGCCGGGGAAACGAACTCCTATGTCCGCACTGTGCAAATTACCGATTTTTACAGTGACAACCGCAATCGTACACGCTCAGATATTACGGTGACGGGTGGCCTGGAACGTCTGAATGCAGCGAATGTAGCGTGTGATCGTTTTGAGGTCGAGCTCAATGCAGGGTTCGACGGAGCCACACCCATGTTCGTAAACCTGAGCAATATCTCTTGCCGTCAACAGCTCGACTTGGAAGGAGACCTGTCCTCCCCGATGGTCGTGCAAGGTAGTCAGCTTGTTTCGCTCGCCAGCTTCAGTCTCACTGGCATGACAGGCTGTATCAGTTCCTCGGTTTTTTATACGGCACCTGATCAGAAAAATCGGGTGAACTTTATGAAAAACATGACTTTCAGCAACTGTCGCTGGGTATTGCATACGACCGCACAAGGAAGTACAAAGACGGTTGGTACCGGTCTGACCGTGGATTATTCGGATGTAGGTCTTGTATTTGATGGCTGCAGCTTCGAGGCCAATGATACAGCTACTTCCATCGGCGGCTATGCCTTGAGCTTGGAACCATGGGATGTACTCGCCGAAAGACAGGTTACCGTGAGAGACTGTTCGTTTGACCCTCGGTTGACCCAAAACATTTCATTGAACCGCTGCGGAAATGTCTCCCTCATCAACAACCGTTATTCCGGTTCTGATCACGCGATCATGCTCTTCGGCACCGGAACGTACCCATTGGTAGTCACCGTGGATGGTGGCGACTTCAGCCAGGTTACTGGAAAAATGTTTTATCACAAGTCTTCGGATAAAATAACCCTCTCCATGAAAAACCTCCCTGTTCCTGTTTCCCTCACTAGCGGCTACAAATCCGAAAACTCTACCTATATCCCAACTGTTTCCATCAACGAACGTGTGGTGTATGTCGCAACAGCCCCCAGCGCCTCCGTCAAATACGGCGGTCTCAAAGGCGATACACTGCGCTTGATCACTCCTGTAAACAATCAACCATGCGAATGGATTGCGATTACGACAAATAAAACTGCCTGCACCTGGCTAACGACCAAAACGGCCAAAAGCTAAGGGGAATGAAAAACATCCATCTTGCCCCTCGTTGTGGGATAGATGGATGTTTGTTATTAGGCAATACGCTCCAAATCCGGATTGTAGCGTTTCACATAGGTATAAATTTCTTCCCCGAGCAATTGCGTTCTCACGAGCTCATCTGCCTGTTCACTCAAATGCTGGGTGAGTTGATTGGTTCCATTTTCGATGCGTCTTTTGGCAGCCTCAGGCAATGTCAATACATGCGGTACGAGTAATTGCAGGTACCAGACGCCCTTTTCTTCCTCGGAGACATCGATCTCCAGTTCCATATCCGAACTGTCGAAATCGTACAGCTGGTTAAAGAGAGACTCCCTTTTTTCCAGCGTCATTGCGGTAATGTCGATTTTTTCCACGCTCAAATAATACTCTTCATTGAACAAGACAATTTTGTCGTCAATCTCCTGATACTTTTTCGCCAGCGGATTCATCGTCATCGTTCCTTTCCATCTCACATCTATCCTATAGCATACTACCTTACTGAATATTTAGGCAACTCGTCCGATTAGAAAGGACCTTGCTCGATGCAAGACCCTCATTTATTACAGGAGTGTCGATCCCTCCACTACGGCTTGTGCGTCCTCCTTGGAAATAAGGACAGCGCGAGCCTTACCGCCGCTTTGTCCTGCGACGTACCCATCTGCCTCCATCATTTCGATGAGACGAGCGGCACGGTTATATCCGACGCGGAAACGGCGTTGCAATCCAGATGCAGAAGCTTGTCCTTGATCGGCCACGAACACGAGCGCTTCCAGATACAACGGATCATCTCCGCTGTCAAACGATGCAACCTGCTGATCCAAATCTTCTTTGCTGAAAATGTACGCAGGCTTTCTTTGCTTTTTGATCATGTGCGTGATTCGCTCGATCTCGTCATCTGAAACGAAGTTCCCTTGCAGACGAACCGGAGTCGTGCCGCTCTCAAGGAACAGCATGTCCCCTCTACCCAACAGTCGTTCTGCCCCAGACTGATCGAGAATCGTACGTGAGTCAACTTGGGAGAACACGGCAAAAGCAAGACGAGTCGGTACGTTTGCCTTGATGTTTCCGGTAATAACATCTACAGATGGGCGCTGTGTCGCTAGAAGCAAATGAATACCGCAAGCACGTGCCTTCTGAGCGATCCGGATAATGCAATCTTCCACATCCTGCGGCGAGACCATCATCAGGTCAGCCAGCTCATCGATGATGATTACGATATAAGGAAGCTGATCATCTGTCGTCTGATTGTAGCGGTCAATATCGCGAACACCCGCATCTACGAACAGCGCATAGCGCTTCTCCATTTCTTCCACGGCCCACTTGAGAGAAGCCGTTGCTTGCTTGGCCTCCGTCACGACCGGCGTAACCAGATGCGGCAAATGATTGTAAGGGGCGAGCTCCACCATTTTCGGATCGATCAAGAGCAATCGCACCTGCTCAGGAGTCGCCTTGTAAAGCAGACTGACGATGATAGAGTTGATGCAGACACTTTTACCGGAGCCTGTCGAGCCGGCAATCAAACCGTGCGGCATCTTTTTAATATCCGCAATAATCGGCTCTCCGCCGATGTCCATACCGAGTGCGACCGCCAGCGGAGAGGAATGCTCCTGAAACTTGTCAGAGCTGATGATCTTTTCGATTAATACAGGCTGGCTGGACATATTCGGGACTTCGATTCCGATGGCATTGCGACCTGGAATCGGTGCCTCGATGCGAATGTCTTTGGCAGCCAAATTCAGCTTGATATCGTCAATCAATCCCGTAATCTTGTTCACTTTTACGCCGGGAGCCGGTTGCAGCTCAAAGCGCGTCACGGATGGACCTTTGACAATCCCTACTACCTGAGCGCTGACATTGAAATTCGCGAGCGTCTCTTCCAATAACAGCTTTTGAATTTGGGTATGCTCATCGTCGTCATCGCTAACCGGCGGGCTCGGATTCAGCAGTCCCAAATCCGGCAAGTCGTATGGCGGCTGTGCTGACTCTGCTCCTTGGTCCGCTTCATTGGACGAGTCTTTTACCGGAGCAGACGCAGATTGCTTCGTCATGGATACCTGAGATATGTTCACGGGCAGTGCAGCGGATGAAGCAGGGACAGAGACTGGAACGGATTCTGGTATGGTTTCTGCAACGGATTCAGCAACTGGTTCTACAATCGGTTCTACAGATTCCACAACTGGTTCCACAATTTGTTGAATAATAGATTCAGGTTCAGTTGGCTCAGTTGGCCCTGGCGTATCTTCGGAAACCGAACCCACTTCTGCAGAACTGAGCTCCTGTGGTGAATCTACTTCTGCCCTTTCTAGCAATCTGCTAATTGCAGATGCATAGGCAGGCTCTTCGAGGCCATCTCTCCCTAGCGCTGTTTCGTCTTCTTGATTCTCCTCCCCAACAGAAGGAGACTCCACATGATCGCAAACATTCTCGCTCTCCACCTGCACAACCGCACTGCGTGTAGTGATCAGTCTATGCTCGGCTTCCTCATGGGCTAGTCGCTCTTCCATCGTTTGAGAGTAGTCTGTCGGTTCTGGTTGCCCAATAGACTCCGATTCCTTCTCTTCGGAATTCTCGCTCGCCATTGATTCTGCAAGTTCTATCTCTTCAGTTTGTGCCTCTTCTTCCTCATTCTCCCGAGCTACAATCTCTTCGCCTTTTGGCTCAAAAGCATCAACATCAGACTCTTGCAGATCCGTAGCTTGCAACTCCGTATCTATCATTTTCCCTGCTATTTCTTCTGCTACCGTCTCTTCCATTTGCATGGAAGCAGCAACCTCTCGTTCTGAATCAAGAGCTTCTGCCATAGCAGACTCCGAAGCAGTCTCTTCTCTTTCGTTATGTATAGATTCATCTCCAACAACATGCTGCGGTTCATTTTGCTCAAAAGAAGCAGTCTCTTGCTCCTCTGGAAAATACCGCTCGCTCATCTCTTGTTCCCACTGCTTCACCTGCTGCAAATGCTCTTCTTGCTCCAGACGCGGATATATGATTCCTGCAGTCGTATGAATCCGATGCTCTGCCTCGCGCGTCGCCGGGGTTATCTTCCCATAAACAGGGGAAACGATTTCAGACGGCTGGTAGGCACGCTTTTCTTCTGTAGAAAAAACGGGTCTCGTTACTTTTTCCGCTTCTTTTTTCGGCGTACGGTTTGGACGCTGCGGTATCTCGATGTTGTTTTTGACAAGCTCAGGTTTCTTTTTCTCGAAAACAGGCTCTGTCTTTGTTTCCAGCACACGATCATTTGCTGGCCGCACCGTTTCACGCTTGGGCTCGAATCTCTCACGAGGTGCCTGCTGACGACTGCGTTCATTCGATTCGGCAGGATTTACGCTATGATTACGCTTCTTGTCCAAATAGTCATCCGGGACAACTGGAAAACGAAATTGACGCTCTCTTCTTTGACGCACATTGTCTTCTATATCTCGATTGCTTACCCGTTCTTTTGGGTAGATGCTTTTTGTTTTCGCCTGAGGCTGAGGCTGACGGGGAACGGGATTACCTGTTGGGTTACCGGTACCTGCTGGACGGCCTTCTTCCTCTATTTCTTCTTCTCTTTCTCCCTGAAAAAAGTTCATCAGCTTTTGAAGCCACGACCACATGTTGCAACGCCCTTTCTTCACTAACCATCTTTTCCCCTTCATTTTACCACGAAAATGGGGCAGAATTAGCTGGATTGTGATTTTTTTCCGTTTTTGCGAAACCTTTTCTCTATTTGTGCGTAGAAGAAGAGGGGAATAAAAAAATAATATACATAGGGGAGGAACAACATCATGTGGAAAAAAGGAAGCGCCCTTCTGGTAGCAGGTACAGTATTGCTGACCGGTTGTGCTGGCGAGGCATCCCTGGTGCGTGATTCTATCGTAGCGACAATTGAAAAGCCAAACTATGATTTTGAAGGCTCCTTGAAGCTGACAGGCGACGTTGAGAAATTGCCTGAAGCATTCGGAGAAACGGCTGACAAAGAAGGAACGGCGTTGTTGTCCGCTTTGAAAGCAGGCGTAACAGTAAAAGGCTCCCAGCTGGATATGGATACTGTGAAGTTTGAAGTAGAAGTAAAAGACGACAAACTCCTGCGCGACAACAAGCTGTGGACAGGTGACAAAAAAGCATCTGTTGAAACGATCGTTGACGAAGATAAAGTCTATGTGAAGTCTCCACTGGACAGCAAGTACTTGGTAATCGATTCGAGCGCATCCAATCCTTTCATGGCTGAGTTTGGCGGCTCCGATGCTGCTAACGCTGCGAAGCTGAAAGACTACCAAGACAAAATGAACGACCTTACTTTCAACTTTGTTAAAAAGTATGTAAGTAAATATGGCTATACATTGACAGACGCGAAAAACCATGGCAAACAATCCGTTACATTGCCGAACGGTGAGAAAGTAGAAGCGACTCACGTAACTGTAAAAATCGACGCAAAAGAACTCGTGAAAATGTTCTTCTTCACAGCTAACGATGCAGTAGCTAGCAAAGAAGTAAAAGATTTTGCGATCGATATGATGGTACTGACCACTTCCATGACAGAAGATCTGTATCCAGAACTGGGCAAGAAAACTACAGAGGCTGAGAAGCGTGCAAATGCAGAAGCAATGATCAACGAAAGCATGGCTGAAGCGAAAAAATGGCTGGATGAAACAGGTAAAGTATACACACCTGAAAAAATCGTAGAAGAAATGAAAAAAGAAGGCTTCCACAAGCTCGCTTGGAACCTCGACTTCTACATCGACAGCAACAAAATGCCTGTGAAACAAACAAGCGATCTGAGCGTAACTTTCCAAGCTCCTGAAATGAAGCAAGCAGTGACAATCGGTCTGGCTGCTGATCAATATGCATACAACTTCGGAAAAGCAACCAAGTTCAATGCACCAGCAAAAGATGCTGGTCTGACTGTAGAACAGCTGGTGAAAGATGAAAAAGCAATCAACAGCTTTAGCGACAAAGGCTTTGTTCGTCCAATCGCTGAAAGCATGGTTGATCAACAAAAATGGATGGAAGAATTGACTGAGGATCTGGAAGCTGAAGAAGCAGCGACCACTACGAAGTAATATTTTCCCTCACGAAGAAAGCACGGCGCCTCTCGCGTCGTGCTTTTTTACATCCCCATAAAATTAGAGAATTTGCTGCTCTTCCAGGTATGTAAGGACACTCTGGACAGATTCTTCAATTGTCTGCTTGTCGCTTTCAATGACCAGTTCCGCTTGAACAGGCTCTTCATACGGTGCTGAAATCCCCGTAAACTGACCAATCTCTCCGTTTCTCGCTTTTTGATATAGTCCCTTCACATCCCGTCGCTCACACTCATCCAATGAACATTTTACGTATACCTCGATGAATTCTCCTGCCTCTACCAGATTACGCGCAAGCTCCCGGTCTTCCCGATAAGGAGAGATAAATGCCGTCAAGGTAATCAAGCCTGCATCTACGAACAGCTTCGCGACCTCGCCAATTCGGCGAATATTTTCCCGTCTGTCCTCTGTCCCAAACCCCAATCCGCGGTTTAAGCCGTGACGTATATTGTCACCATCCAGTACGTAACTGGCCAGTCCTCTTTGATGCAATTCGTGTTCGACTGCATTGGCCAACGTCGATTTGCCCGCACCAGACAGCCCCGTAAACCATAAGACACAGCTTTTGTGGCCCGCACGCTTTTGACGGTCTTGTTTGGTTACCGTCGTTGGATGCCATACGATATTCGCGGTGCCCTCTCTACTCATCGTCTCTCTCCTCTCTTACAACCGCTTTCTTCTAGCCGATTATGATACGGACACCGGTCGCATCCCTTCGATCAATACCAGCGCGACCTCAGGACGGCTAAATTCAGGTGGCGGAGCCTCCCCGCGCGCCAGCATTTCCCTCACTTTTGTTCCGGACAGCGCGACATGGTGCTCACTACCATGCGGGCATGTTTTGGTAGAGGCCATGTTTTCGCAGCTCTTGCAATAAAAGCTGTTCTCGAAAAATAATGGCGTAATCCCTAGCTCCTCTGGCTGGAACTGGCGGAAAATATGCTGGGCATCGTACGTCCCGTAATAGTTGCCAACACCCGCGTGGTCCCGACCTACAATAAAATGAGTGCAGCCGTAATTCTTCCTCACCAATGCGTGAAAAATCGCTTCCCGCGGTCCTGCATAACGCATCGCAGCTGGGAATACGGCCAACTCTACCCGGGTAGCCGGATAGTATTTCTCCAGCAATACCTGATAACTGTTCATCCGCACATCCGCTGGGATGTCATCTGCCTTCGTTTCGCCCACTAGAGGATTCAAAAAGAGACCGTCGACGATTTCGAGTGCTGACTTCTGGATGTATTCATGCGCGCGGTGGACTGGGTTGCGCGTCTGAAAGCCGACAATCGTTCTCCAGCCCTTCTCGGCAAATCTTTCTCTCGTTTGTGCCGGATCGAAGTGATAGCTGGCAAAGCGACCTTTTTCGGTGCGCCTTACTAACGTAATTGGGCCAGCCAAATAAACGGCGGGACGCTCCAGTAGCTTTTTCACCCCGGGATGATTCGTATCGTCGGTACCATAGACGAGCCGGGCTTCACGCTCCTTGTCAGGTGAATAAATATCGGTGATCGCAAGAATGCCATAGACCGAACCTTTATGGCTCAACCGCACCTTGTCTCCAATCTGCAAGGCTCCTGCGACAGTGGTCGAGACCGGAAGCGTAATCGGAATGCTCCAAACGGTACCATCTACCAGTCGCATCTGCTCTACGACAGAAATATAATCCGCACGATTCAAAAATCCCTCAAGCGGACTGTAGCCCCCAATCCCGATTAACTCCAGATCTGCGAGTGCAAATGCATCTATCTCTACCTCATGCGTAGTCACCGACAGGTCTGCCTGTGGATCAAAACGGTTTACCAGCTCTCCCCCGTGAGGTTTCCCACTCATACAAAAGTCCCTCCTATCCATGGTTTGTTTTTCTCTTTTTCGTTACCTTGCGAGATGCAAGCCACATTCCGTTTTCCCTGCTTGCGCCCAGCGCCCTGCTCTCGAATCCTCGCCCTCTTTTACAGGACGAGTACAAGGAGCGCAGCCGATGCTCGGATAGCTCTGGTCGTGAAGGGGGTTGTACGGCAATTCAAATGCCCGAATGTACTGCCATACTTCCTCCGACTTCCAATGAATGAGCGGGCAAATTTTTAGCGACTTGAATTTTTCATCGCGATTGATAAAATCGACATTCGCTCTCGTGGCCGACTGCTCTCTGCGTAGTCCTGACAACCATGCAACCGCTCCGGTCAGCACACTTTCCATCGGCTGTACTTTGCGGATATGGCAGCACATATCCGGCTGCCTGCTCCACAATTCTTCGCCATGGAGGTCTGCCTGCTGTGCCAGCGTGATGTCCGGCTGCTTGACCGATATCCGCAACGCAGGATACCTCGCTCTCACCTGCTCAATCAAGCTGTACGTCTCGGAAAAGTGGAGATTCGTATCCAAAAAAGTGATCTTGGCATCCTTTTTTATTCCACTGATCATATCGAGCAGCACCATGGCCTCGGCCCCAAAGCTACAAGAATAAATCAAATCATCTGAAAACGTTTGGTAGGCCCATCTGATTACATCTATGGTGTCGCCCTTTGCGAGACTATTATTGATGGAAGCGAGTTGTTCCTCTGTAGCTGTCGCAAAATTCAGCTGGCTCATATGCCCCCTCCTTGATCATTCAGCGTACGATCCTTCCTGCGAACTAGTCGTCGACAAGACAAGAGTCTGCCCACGCTTGGCATGGGCGCCACGCCATGAGCTCATTTATATGGATCGCTTTATCTTCTTGGCTGCTCACGGTTTGCCAGCCCATTTCTCTCGCTGCAGCTGCTGTTTCCTTCCCGACACATACGATCGGTGTCTTTGACCAGGTATCGCCGGCGAATTGCGCCAGAGCTGACAGCGTATGAGCGTCATCCGTCGCTATCCAATCAAATGACAATCCTGCCTCTTTCGTACCGACCTGCTTCTCATCCCATTCCACCGTGCCTGCTTGGATCACTTGAATCACCTTGCCGTGGTCCAGCGTGATTCTTTGCGGCTTCCTTGCCCCTATATAAAGCACCTGCTCTTCTTTTTCCAAGGCAAGCAGGTCAGGGAATGCGAGCAGTGATGTGTTTTCATCCAGCACCAAGTCCGGATATATCCCCCGTTTCTCGAAAGCCTCAAAAGCCAGTTGCCCACAAACAGCCAGCTTGTTCGTCAAGCGCCGTACATCAAAACGCTGTTGTCGCAAGGCAGAAGTAAAAAAGGATACTTGCTGCTCATTCTCGAAGACGAGCCAACGATAAGTGGCAAGCTCTGTCAATGGTGTGTCAAACGTGCAACGTTCGCTCAAAGGAATCGGTAGGACTTCGGCGCCCAACTGCTCCAATGCAATTACGAGCTCGCTATTTCCTTCATCGCTTGCTCTTCCTGCAACGGCTACCCGTTGTCCGAATAAGGGGCGTGATTCGTACCAATTCAGCGATTCCCGCAGACGGACGACCTCACCTACGATAATGATAGCGGGTGCGGCAAAACGAGCCTGCTCGACTTCCTTATCTATCGTCCCAAGCTTGCCGATCAACGTCTCCTGCTCACGCACCGTCCCCCAGCGCACGAGAGCAACGGGCGTATGGATGTCTTTTCCATGCGCAAGAAGGCGCTCCCTGATGCGAGGCAGATTTTTCACACCCATGTAGATGACCAACGTTTCCATCGAGGCGAGGGCAGCCCAGTCCGGTTCCTTTCCCGCATTTTTTTCACACAAGTGACCGGTGACAAAAGCGACGGAAGAGTTGTAGTCACGATGAGTCAGCGGAATCCCCGTATAGAGCGGAGCCGCCATCCCGGAAGTAATCCCTGGGACGATCTCAAACGGAATAGAATGGTCACGGCACATCTGTGCTTCCTCTCCTACCCGCCCGAACATACTCGGGTCCCCGCCTTTCAGTCGAACGACATATTTCCCTTTTTGAGATTCCCGGATGAGAAGGAGGTTGATCTCTTCTTGCGGCAATGTATGATGATCCGCCTCTTTCCCGCAATAGATGAGGGTGGCTCCCTTTTTTGCGTACGAGAGAAGCTGCGGGCTTGCTAGGCGATCGTACACAATCACATCCGCAAGCCGAAGCGACTCCATGCCGCGAATCGTCAGCAGCTTGGGGTCACCAGGCCCTGCTCCGACAAAAACGACTCTGCCTGTGTTCATTACGAATCCGTCCTCCTTGCTGCTTGGTTCCTTCACAGGAAGAGCCCTCACCATATTTAAGTAAACGTAGAGGTTTCCACTACGTACCCGACTCCTTGGCGTCCGAACGGCTTCTTTTCAACCAAGCTCATCTCTTTGATACGCGGTGGCACTATCGTATGTCGCAAGAGATTGTTCTCAGCTGAAGTGAAGGCTCGCTCATCCGTTTTGGCGATGACCACTACCGTCAGTAACCGACCTTCCTCTAGCACGGCTTCCAGCTTGTAAAGGTAGCTCTCTGTTTCCTCTGCCATGACATGTCCCCCCTAACCTGGCTATACCCGCACCTGTATTACGCTGGTTGCAGAATAGAGTCAACCTGTGCTTGGATATGGGAAAGTCCTACCCGCTCCACATAGCGCCAGTATGGTTCGCCTTCCTGACGATCCGCCTTGTACAGCGTAATCAATTGGGCAAGGAACGGACCGAGTCTGTCTACAGTAATCCGCGCGTTGAGCTTGCGGTTGAATTGCGGCTCCTCCAGTGTCCCACCTACGTAGATGTCAAACGCCTCTACCATTCCGTTCGATGTCTTGACCAGTGAGCCTTGCAGTCCGATATCCGCAATTTGGCGCTGACCGCAAGAATTCGGGCAACCGATCATATGAATGCGCAGCGGCGTTTCGAGAACGACCGTATCATCCAAAAATTGAGCCAGCGAACGCATCCGCTCCTTGGTCTCCACGATAGCCAGATTGCAATATTCAGTACCTGTGCACGATACGGCATACCCGACAAACGTATTGGGCTGCAATTTGAAACGGTTCACAATCATCGGCTCATTGCGGAAAGCTGCGACCTTCGCTTCGGGAATGTTGCGTATCAGGACATTTTGGGTGTTACAGGTGCCAATCGTTCCATCGCCATATTCGTCTGCCAGACGGGCAAGTTCAGTTAGCTCCCCTGCATTCATCCGTCCAACGGGAACAGACAAGCCTGCGTAATATAGTCCTGCTTGGCGCTGCTCGTGAATGCCGTAAAAATATCCACCATTCCAGCCCGAGGTTAAATCGATACCACCCGGCTCAAGCTCGCCAATCAGCTCCATTAATTGCTCCTTGAACTTTTCCGGTCCCCAGTCAGCGACCAAAAACTTAAGACGTGCATGGGTACGTTTTTGACGGTAGCCGAAATCGCGGAACAGAGTCGTAACTCCTGCCGCCACTTTGACGACCTCCTCTGGTCGAACGAACACATCCAGTTGCTTCGCCAAGTATGGCTTCGCTGACAAGCCGCCACCTACCCATACATGAAAGCCGATTACTTCCTCGCCAGCAATGACTTTTTTAGCCGGAGTGAAAGCCAGATCGTTGATTTGCGCATGCGCGGCGTTATGAATATTGGCAGAAAGCGATATTTTGTACTTGCGTGGCAGATTGGAGAAGTCACGATTGAGCAAGAAGAACTTTTCCAGCTCCGCTACGATAGGACGTGTATCCAGCACTTCATGCGGATCAATTCCTGCCAGTGGGTTCCCCATGATTTGCCGCGGGCAGTCTCCACATGCTTCAAAAGAGGATAGTCCCGCAGAGGCGAGCCGATCAAAAATGTCAGCGAGCGATTCTACCGTGAGCCAGTGAAATTGCACGGCCTGACGTGTGGTCACATCCACCAGATCACGTCCACAATCTTCCGCGATGTTGGCGAGCACCCGAGCTTGTTCGCTGCTCAAAATGCCTCCAGGTATGCGCACGCGCATCATGAAGTGGCCGTTCTTTGGTCGCTGCTGATAGATGCCTGCCCATTTAAATCGATCCATGTCAGAAGATTCAATCGACGAAACCCCTTCTTTGGAATAGGTGTTTACGATCGTTTCAATGACGTCTAGTCCGTCTTTTTCCAGCTTCGTAAACTCCATTTTGTTGAGGGATGGATCAGCAGCCCACTTCCACTGCTTTCTCTCTGCCATGCTCGTACATGCTCCTTTGTGTGAAGATGTCAGTTACCAATGCCATTCGAATCGATTGGCTCATCCAGTCCGCAATCAGGGGGTGGGGCAAGTACGCACTGCCCTCATAGCGATAAGCCAAGCCCGCAAGCCGTTTCGGGATTACTTGTCGCGTGAAATAGCCCTGGCTGACGAACAGAGGAAGCACGATGACATCCCCTTTTTGTGCCAGTGAACAGGCTTGATCGTACAGAGTATCGGGCCTCAGTGTCGCATATCCGGCAGCGGCAAATGCATAGCGGTTTTGCAAGCGGAATGTCAGACGCAAGAGCAGCTTTTCCCACCGCTCATGACATCCAGGCAAGTCACTGCCATGCCCGACGAGCAACAAAGCCTCCTGACTAGGCAAGCGTGATAGACTTGCGATTCGCTCTGCCACGATCTGCTCGACATTTCCGTGATCCTCCAATGGTGGACACCAGAGAATTCTTGCCTGAACCGGAACGCGAATCAGGTCTGTCTCTCCTGTCGGCCATGGGTCTAGTCCAAGCATCGCGCGGATTTCCCCTACGTGATTGCTTCCTGCCGTAGCGAATAGCGGAACGACGACAATCGTTGTCGCTCCTGATGCTTCCAGACGTTTCACTTCCTCGCTGATACTTCGTCCTTCCACTCCTCCCAAGTAAGCTACCCGAATTGGCAAATCAGTGCGGCACTGCCAAACGGCTGATTCCACCAACGCCAACCAGTCAGGATCGGGTGAACCGTGAGCAATTACCAAAACCGCTGTTTTCGCCATCGGATAATCCCCTTATCCAAACTTATTTTGTAATTCATATATGTTTACTCGGAATTATAATTGGGATGGATTGCTCCGTCAATAACAAAATCTTTTGAATGGTAAAAACAACAGCCACCCCATTTCGTGGATGGCTGTTGTATCTAATCGTATCTTCTTAGACTATGGCTTCTCTCATCAAATGGAGAAGTGAAAGTAGCGACGAACGGTTTCCTCAATCTCATGTTTTTCTAGTTTTTCTTTTGTTTTCTCTTTTCCGTTGACGATGATCAATGTGTTTCCCAACAGGGTGATACGCCCCGTTTCCGTCACTCTCGAAAGGAAATACACTTTGTTGAACATGGACTCAGGGGATGTTTCCGTTAGCACACAAATTGGATGGATATTTTCAAAGTTCCACTGATTGGAAGGTTCCTCAAAACGATATTGGGTTTCCCACTCCTCATCGGTCTTCTTTTGCATGTAGTAGAGCGATTCGGATTCATCCTTATAGACGCGGTAAATACCATCACTATCAACAACTTCCTTTCCACTCAGTGGAACAGGGAGCCGTGGTGAATTTCCGCCAAATCCTACATCCACCAAGTATGGCTCGTTATCTAGCGATAAGATGTTGAACAAATGGGCGTTTTCCAGAGCCCAGACTCCATTTCCTACATAGACGGTTCCTGCCATCAGATAAGGCTTAAATCCCAGTTCCTTTAACAGAAAATAAAAGATTCCGTTTAACTCGTAGCACACGCCACCCTTCTCTGCTTGGACAATTTTTTGATACAGATCCTCTTCACGCAAAGAGAGGGGTTTCCTTGCAAGAATGTCGAGATTCTCAAAGTGAACGTTGAGTACATGTTGTTTTTGAAGATGGGACAAATACGCGAGATTTAGCTCGCTCTGCATCTGCGCCTGAATACGTTCTAAATATTTTTGAGTGTCCATCTATCTTTTACCTCCATTTATATACTTAACTTTTTATAATGTTTCGATTTGTACTTTCATTGTAAGGTTGATCATTGATAAATAAAAATATATATTTAACTATCATATTAATAACCCTGAATATATCAATATAAGGTGGAAATGTACTATGGAATTACTTCAACTCAAGTATTTTCAGACAGTCGCCCGTACGGAACATATGACAAAAGCGGCACAGGAACTCCGTATAGCCCAGCCAGCTCTCAGTGTTACCATCGCTCGCTTGGAAGAAGAATTAGGAGTCCCCTTATTTGATCGGATTGGGCGACAAATCCGCCTGAATGTTTTCGGAAAAGCTTTTCTCAAGAAGGTGGATATCGCTCTTGGGGCATTAGAAGATGGGAAACGCGAAATTGCAGACCTAGCTGGATTGGAACGTGGAAGTGTTTTGTTAGCTACGACAACCTTGAATCGGGTATCTGAATTGCTAGCACCTTTTCTATCCTTATATCCTCACATCAGCTTTCGCATCACCCAAGCAACTACAGACGAATTGAAGGTTCAACTGCTCGAAAAAGGTGAAATCGACTTTTGCCTCGCTACTTCCTCGATTGATCGGCCGGGAATCTGTAATCTACCCTTATTGACGGAAGAGATCGTACTGGCTGTACCAAGTACACATCGTCTCGCAGACCGCCAGCGTATCCACCTCAGTGAAGTAGCAACTGATCCGTTCATTAGTCTAAAACCGGGCTACAGCTTCCGTGAAATCACCGATGATTTCTGTCGAGCGGCTGGTTTTATACCCAATATCGTATGTGAAGGGGACGAGCCTGCAGCCATCAGCGGCTTGGTACGCGCTGGTCTTGGTGTTGCTTTTATCCCAATCGCCGCCAAAAAGGAATTGCCACCGCTTACGCTCCTTCATATTGAGGAGCCTGTTTGCCAATGGACTCCTCATTTGGTTTGGCATGAAAAGCACTACTTGTCACTTGCTGCACAGACCTTTCGTGAATTTGTTGTACAGCATTACGCTCTCGGGATAATCACATAAAAAAGCTGTCAGGCCAATACCTGACAGCTCCTCTTATTCCTCACTCTTTTTCCTCGTTCGACGATACAGCAAATCCATACTTTCTTTGAGCGTCTCATACTCGTGCTCGGTCAAGTTTTCGATCTGTTGGATATTTGCAATCGCCTGCTTTTTGATCTCTTCGGTCAAGCGATCTTTCTCATCCGGGCCTTTGCTTTCATGTGTCTCTGTCCAATGCGTAGCAAAATTCGCCGTCAAGGCTCCAAGCATTCCGATCCCCGTTATCATCAAGATCGTCGCCATGATCCTTCCACCTGCCGTCACGGGCGAAATATCACCGTAGCCGACTGTCGTGGTTGTCACAATCGACCACCACAGCGCATCCGGGAAGCTTTTGATGTTCTCGTTTACACCGTATTCGAGCAAATAAATAGCAGTCGAACTCCACAGCATGATGATCGTGACGACACCAACTACTTGACGCATCGGGCCTGATCGAATGATTCCCAGCAAAAACGGCGAAGCACGCACGATACGCACTAGCCGAAGCACGCGCATAATTCTGGCTAAATACAAATAAGAGTCCAATGGAATCATCGCGATCAGGTCGAACCAGTTGGCAAATACGAATTTTCGTTTATCTTTCGCCCTCCAGAGCCGGACCAAATACTCGACAATCAGCATGATGATCAGCGCATTGTCTACCTTGTTCATCAGTTCATCAGTCAACAGAGGGTGATTGGAGAAGTCTGCGAACAACAGGATCGCATACGTAATTACTAGCATAATGATAAAAATCTCATACATGACGCGCCAGAACAAAAAGACTCCTCCCTGTGCTCATAAGTGCCTACTCAAAATATGATCTGTTCCGCATCGAAAAAGAGGCGAGAACCTGAAGCGGGAGGAGCCAAATGTAGAGAACCTACACGAGCACCAGACTTCTAAGGTGAACGCCTCTTTCCATGCTTAGTAGCTGATCAGCGCAGCCATCAACAAGCCCGCTGCAATACTCAAACGCGAAGCGAAAATACCGACGGATACGTTCCCGTTCGGAATTTCAGACACGACTTTAAATGGTGTGACCCATTCGAACAAATAAAAAACGATGACTTGAAATACCATTCCTACAATACCCCAGATGACTAAATCCCACAAGTTAACGGAGTGGTATACAGCCGAAGCGAGGACGATTGCCAAACCGATGATTTTCCCTCCCAAATCGTGCGAGGCTGCTTTTGCCGCTGCCATTTTCTTCGGATCGTCAGTCTGTGCCCCCTGCTTGATCAGATCAAATTCTTTGTAAGGAGTCGTGATTGTAAACACAAAAATTCCCACAGCCAATATCGGAATGGTTACTGCCAAATACGCCAAAAAATTCAATACGTAATCCAATTGTCCCAACATGTAAATTGTCCTCTCCTTTCGCTACTTATCTATGCCGACCGGCAAATAATAGGATAGGTTGTTTGTAATCGGTCCCCCGACACGGGCTACAATTGCTGATGCCTCTGTGCCGATCCAAAAGGACCCCCAGAGCAGCCGTCCAGCATAAGCTCCCTTCATCGTCTGAACCGTTATCTGTGGAAGCTCCACTCGTTTCTGATATATCATCGGCTGCTCCCAGTAAAACTCCTCCTGATCCTTCTCTTGCAGCGTACCATCTGATGCAAACAGCATGACACCGCCACCTTCCCGCCCAAAAATCGGTTTCGTGACGTAGTCCTCCCTGCCTGCAAACCGATTTTCAAAATAAGTCGGCAGCATATAAGCTTCGATGATCGCGTGCTCCTCTTCTGTAAAAAACTCATTCGCCTCATGCAAGTTCCAGATGAGCGCCTGCAAAGCCTTCGTCTGAATGAGAAACGCAGAAGGAGGATTAATAATGGCGAGTTTTTTGCGGGCAATCAACGAAAGCACATGCTCACCAGTCGGGTAGCCATCTTCATCCTGTTCTACCGCCAGCTTTTCCAAAGCATGCAAACGGTACAGCACATCGACTGGCAGTAGCTCCTCATTCTCCTTTACATAGAGACGATCTTGCCAAACACGCAAATGCTCCAAAGCGGCAAACCGAGCAGACAGACCCGATTGGTTCAATAAGTACAATGTCGTTCCCTTGTCTTCCTCATGCCAGTCGAGCGAGCTAAACCAGACAGAGTCCGTATTATAGCCCTGTGCCCGATACGCGTCGACCACCTTGCTGAATGCCGAACGCAACTGCCGCTCCATCCCTACATTCGGGTCCTCACGCTGGAAATGGCGACAAGCACGACCGTTCACATAAAAAGCCTCGACGATTCCTGTAGGGGTATCGCTGTTGCACTCAAGCATCTTCAATCCTTCTGTTGTCTGGGCAAAATCAAAGCGTCCAATCACAGTCGGCACTGTTTGGGAAACGACGATCCTAACTGCCTGCAAAGCCTGCTTTGGCACTCCTAGTTCCAACAACAGGGAGTCCTCTGCACGCTGCAATACCGGAACGACCTTGGTAAAAATTTGCCCAAGCCGCTCGGTTGCCATCGCGACTTCCTCTCGAAAGGAGGGCGGGATCAGGTGGATATCATAAAGCGCATACTCCTCGCCATACATCCAATCCCAGGTAAATACGCCCTCTTCCCGCATCGGACCATACAGCGCCTCTCGTTCTCGTCGGTTATGGTCTTCCACTTCCATCACCTCACCCGGAGCTGGAATAGCCCGAGCTGCCGATACCGCCCTTGGAGCTGCTCGTGCTTATCCCACTCGATACTCCGGATTTGCTCTTGTAAGACCTGTAAGTAGAGCTCGAACCCCCACTGCTGCTATCGTCACAATAGCCGTCATTGTCGTTATCGTAGCAATCATCATCATAGTCGTCCCCGGAAGAACAACCGCTGATCGCAAGTGCAGCTGCGACGAACAGACCGACTACTTTTTTCGATTTCGTTTGTGCCATCTTTCTTCCTCCTACACTGGCTTCGCGTAGTAAACATAAACCTGCCGATCTTCATCCACTTCGGCCGATGTCTTCTCCCATTCGCGTCCATTCACGTACAAATAGTCGCTTTGCAAATGCAAGAGAGCATCGTCATCGTCCTTGAAGTAAAACGTGTGTACAAGCGGATAAACGCGTGCATTTTCTTGATATTCACGCATTTCGATCTGGATGCTGCCCCAGCGTGCAGTCACAGCCTCCGCATAATCGACAGCTTGCTCTTCTGTTGAGCGCTTGACGTAAATGACATACGTGCCGTTTTCGATTGCACAGGACGTCTTTTCATAAACGACATGCCCCTTCACCAAATAATCGCAAGCGAAACGCAAGGAGACCTCGTCTTTGTTCACGTTGTCGTAGTAAAACTGAACAGGGTATCCCCTCGCCTCATCCAGCAGCCGATATTCCAGTCGTGCCATTTTTCTCACCTCTTTTACCTATCACAGAATAACAAATCATGCGCAACAGTTTTATACGTGCGCCGAAACATTTGGTTGCCAATAAATGAAAAGAAATCCAGCTGAGCCATAAACCGCTACATAAGTCCTACTTCTTTCGTTCCCGTTACTGTCGAATCATACCACGAATCGTTTCATGCAAATGTCCGTTGCTCGCCACTAATGAAGGCGTGTGATCTTGTTGGAATGGCTCATGCTGATATGGTTTTCCAGACCAGTCCGTAACCGTTGCACCCGCCTCCTGGGCGATAACAATTCCGGCGGCCACATCCATAATATTGGAACGTTGCATCACGATATAATCGAGCCATCCGTTTGCCAGCAAGCACCAGTCCAGCGCAGGCGCAATATTTCGCATGAGACGCTTGGTCTGGAATACAAACGGTTCTGTAAAAGCCATCTCTTCTTCCTTCGTTACCGTGTCGCGTCCACGGATGTACGTACCGACTGCACGTGAGAGGTCTTGACGGTTATTGACGTTCAATCGTTTTCCGTTCAAATAGGCTCCTTTTCCTTTTTCCGCCCAAAACATTTGACCCGCTACCGGATTGTAGACGACGCCCAGCACCAGCTCGCCCTTGTGCTGCAAGGCAATCGAGATCGAGAAATACGGATAGCCGATAAAATAGTTATTCGTTCCATCTAAAGGATCAATAATCCACAGATACTCTTCCTCGCGGGAAACCATTCCGACCTCTTCAGAAAAAATGGTATGTGTCGGGAAGTGGCGATGCAGGACCTCAATGATGCGCTTTTCACTGCCTTTATCCTCTGGCAGCTTCACGTCGTTATGCAATTCCTCATCGGGCACGAGCTGTTCGAGAAAACGTTCTTTCAAAAACGCACCCGCGACACTTGCTGCTTCTTTTGCAATTTCGATCATGATATTTCGCTCCTTTTTCTCTTTGGAACAACCTTTCAAATAAGAGTTCAATAAGTCGGCTTTTCAGCACCGAGAAGATGGCGAGAACTGAACGAAGGAGGAGCGGAGTGTAGGCAATCTACATGAGCACCGGACTTCGGAGGTGAACGCCATATTCGATGTCGAATTCGCTTTCTGGACTACTTCGTGATCAAAAGACGACTTTTTGAACAACCTTCCACTTGCACTTGTGCAGGAAAGATTACTATCATAGAAAGACACCCGAAGGAGGGGGATAAACATGAACACCGACTTCATTCGGCTAAAAAATATGGACGGTGAACTCAAATTCACCCAAATGAACAATAGCTACGGCTTCTCTGTCACCACGAAGGAGCTCGTTTTTTTCAAGCCACATATGACCTACCATTTGTTTTTGCAGGATATCATTAGCATGGTCCCGATGAAGCTGGACGTTAGCCCTGTCACGTTTCGGCATCAGAGTGAGGGGGTTCATGCTTCATTTGGTTCCGATTACTACAAGCTGACAGCTAAATGGGCGCGGATTGTTTCTCGATCCGGTATCGTCGAAAAAGAAAACATGGAGTTTATCGTGCCGCTTTCCACCAAAATGCTCGCTTATATTTCGGAATACAGCGGTCTCGTTGTCATCAAATAACACCGTCAACCCTCGCTCTCGCCTTTTTGGTGTGGAGCGAGGGCTTTTTATTTCCGATCATTTCTGGATAGCACGATGAACGTTCCTGTACCATGGGCGATCCGCCTATCCCGATCATCGTAGACACTGCCCTCCATGACGACCAACGTGTGTCCGCGATGCAAAAAGCTGGCTTCTGCGCGCAGCCGCTCTCCTATTCCCGGAAGTAAATAATTGACCTTCAGCTCTGTGGTCACTGCATACTGATTTGGTGGCAAAGACCGATTGATCAAGGAGCCCATTGCTGAGTCGATCAAAGTCGCGAGAATCCCTCCATGAACAACTCGACCTGAATTGTGCATAAAAGGGGTCAGAGGCAATTCGAAGCGATACGACTGTCTTTCGTCGTCGATGAACTCTCCCTTTAATCCAAGAAATCCAGAGATAAACGCGCTATTCCTTTCCCGCTTCTGCTGAATGGCAGCAACAGCCAGCTCGAGAATGCGGCGCTCTTCTTCATTCCCGTCCGACCAGATGTTTTTTAGCTCATCTAACATTTTGTTCACTCCAACCGAAATGGAATCGATTCTTCTATTTTATACCAAACAAGTTGATTTCGCTATGATTCCTAAACTTATGCCAATCGAGAGCAGCTGTCCGAACCACTCGAGACTGAGCAAATGTTCAGACTTTTACGGTTGTTTCTGTTATTAAAAATTGATAAGATAGTTCAAAACATAAGACAGGCATTATCCGTATGGGAAGGGAGTTTTTCAAATTGGCCAGACAACGCAGTGACATGATCAAAAAAGGATTCGACCGCGCACCGCACCGTAGCTTGCTTCGTGCAGCAGGTGTAAAGGATGAGGATTTCGATAAACCGTTCATCGCCATTTGCAACTCGTACATCGACATTATTCCAGGTCACGTGCACTTGCAGGAGTTTGGAAAACTGGTCAAAGAAGCCGTTCGTGCTGCTGGCATGGTTCCATTCGAATTCAATACGATTGGTGTTGACGACGGAATTGCTATGGGACATATCGGGATGCGCTACTCCCTCCCGAGCCGCGAGATCATCGCAGACAGCTTGGAAACCGTAGTCGCTGCTCACTGGTTTGATGGCATGATCTGTATACCGAACTGTGACAAGATCACACCTGGGATGATCATGGGCGCACTTCGTGTCAACATTCCAACCGTATTTGTAACCGGTGGTCCTATGAAAGCCGGAAAAACGAGTGATGGTCGCTCCATCTCACTTTCCTCCGTATTCGAGGGTGTCGGAGCTCACCAAGCAGGCTTGATCAACGACCAGCAACTCGAAGAGCTGGAGCAATATGGATGCCCGACTTGCGGTTCCTGTTCTGGTATGTTTACAGCGAACTCGATGAACTGTCTGCTCGAAGCCATCGGTTTGGCTCTGCCTGGCAATGGTACCGTACTCGCTGTCTCTCCTGAACGTCGCGAGCTGGTGCAAGCATCTGCTGAAAAACTGAAAAATCTGATTGAACGCGACATTAAGCCACGCGACATCGTGACACTCGAGGCAATCGACGATGCATTCGCACTCGACATGGCGATGGGTGGGTCAACCAATACAGTTCTCCATACACTGGCGATCGCACAAGAAGCAGGCATCGAATACCCGATCGAGCGCATCAACGAAGTAGCGAAGCGCATTCCGCATATTTGCAAGCTGGCGCCTTCCTCAGACTATCATATCGAGGATTGCCACGAGGCAGGCGGCGTATCAGCCGTTCTGAATGAAATCGCGAAAAAAGCAGGCGCGATCCATCCAGACCGTATCACTGTCACAGGCAAAACCCTTGGCGAAAACATCGCTGACGCCGAAATCAAAAACGATCAAGTCATTCGTCGCCTAGACAACCCGTACAGTGCTTCCGGCGGTCTCGCTGTTCTGTTCGGCAACCTGGCGGAGCAAGGCTCGATCATCAAAACAGGCGGTGTCGATCCTTCTATTAAAAAGCACGAAGGTCCAGCGATCTGCTTTGACTCCCAAGAGGACGCTCTGGCAGGAATCGCTGCTGGCAAAATTAAATCCGGTCACGTTGTCGTCATCCGCTACGAGGGACCTAAAGGCGGCCCAGGCATGCCAGAAATGCTGGCTCCTACCTCACAAATCGTGGGTATGGGCCTCGGTAAAGAAGTCGCTCTCGTCACAGATGGACGTTTCTCCGGTGCTTCTCGCGGGATCAGTATCGGCCACGTTTCTCCAGAAGCCGCAGAAGGCGGTCCAATTGCCTTCGTACAAGACGGAGATATCATCTCCATTGACCTCGAGGAGCGCACGATGCAACTACTCGTGGATGAAGCCGAGCTGGCTCGCCGCAAAGAAGACTGGAAAGAATTCGAGCCAAAAGTAAAAACTGGCTATCTGGCTCGTTACTCCAAACTGGTAACGAATGCGAGCATGGGTGGTATTTTGAAAATCTAGTGTTTCAGTAAAGGCAAAACCCTTCCTCTGTAAATCACCGTTACTCAGGAAGGGTTTTTGTATTTTGTATTGACTTTTCCAGCTATTCCCTTCTACAATCAAGTTAATAAATTTTAACTGGTTAAAAAGGATTGTGATGTATATTGGAGCAAAAGTCGATTTTTATCATCGAAAACTACGATCAGCTAAAAGTGATCAGTGACCCGTTACGCACGAAAATGCTGATGCGTCTGGTGGAAAAACCGCACACAGGGCAACAGCTCTCCCAACTTTTTGGACTGTCCCGCGCGAAGATTCTCTACCACCTGCGTGAGCTGGAGAAGCACGGCATCATCCAGTTGGTTAAAAAAGAAGAAAAGGGCGGCAACATTCTCAAGTACTATCAGGCGGTGGCAAGAGGCTTCATACCCGCTGATCATCTACTCACGTATACGGAATCGAAAGAGGCTACCAGACAATCTTACGTCGAAGTCTTGCAACGTGCGAAAACAAGAGCGCTCAGTGCTCCTGAAGAAGCCTTTGCGCTGACGTCAACGGAAGTCGAGAAATGGCCGCGCATCTCCCTGCAGTCTGAAGTCAGAGTCAGCGAGCAGGCGTTTGTGTCCTTTTTGCAAAAATACCGGAACCTGCTCCACGAATTGCAGCAAAGCTCCCTGGATGACCCATCTTCCATGCAGGATTACTACCTGATGATTACGGGATTTCAAATTGATGAACCATTATTCAAAAAGGATGGACAGCAGTAACAAAGGAAACTGTCATACGATAATTCCACCTGTGTATGAAAAACCTATTCGAGTAGGTTTTTCTTTCGGACATTAGGTTAATATTTTTTAACCGGTTAATAATAAGGAGAGTGAATTTCCATGGAAGCTGTCCCCAAGCAATCTAGCCTTCCCTCGGCGGATACATCCCGCTTGTTTACGAAACCCTTTACCCTTCTTTGGTTGTCCGCCCTTTGTTCCGGACTCAGTATCTCACTCTTTCTTTTCTCGCAAACCTGGTATATCATCCAGGTTTTATCTCAGGAAGCCTCATTAGGCATCGTATTTATGGCGGCAACCATTCCCAGAATCGTCTTCATGCTCATAGGCGGAACGCTCGCTGATCGGATGAGCAAAAAGAGAATCCTGTCGATCACAAGCATGATGAAAGCATGTTTGATGCTGTTGCTTGGAGGTATCATCTGGTGGGGGTATTCCTCGCTTGCGCTGTTTGTTTGGTTCGCTTTCTTCTTCGGTACCATTGATGCCTTTTATTGGCCAGCTCAAAATTCGCTTATGCCGTCAATCGTACCCTCTTCTTCCCTTTTGCGTGCGAATTCGGTGCTGCAAACGACAAACCAAACCTCACAGCTGCTCGGTCCTGTTCTTGCCGGTTTTGTGATTGAGTGGGGAAGTTACCCCTTTTTATACGGCTTTGTTGGGCTGCTTCTTCTGGTTGCAAGTGTATCCGCATGGTGCATGCCGAAACAGGAACCAGCCATTCTTTCAAAACCACAGCAAAGGCTCAAGGAATCGATAAAGGAAAGCTTCTGTTATGTCAGGCAATCAAATTTCCTTCCCTTGCTATTGACCTCCATCATCTGCCTAAATGTATTTTTGATGGGCCCCTTATACATCGGCTTGCCGATTTTTGTAGATCAGGTGTTGTCTGGTTCTACCCTGCAGTACAGCTTTTTGGAAGGGGCACTCGCTTTTGGCATGCTTGCCGGGGCAATCGTGCTCGCACTCACGACACTGGGTCAAAACAGGTTGCAGATCGCCTTTCTTTTCATGATGATGCAAGCGCTTGTCTTCTTTGCTTTTAGTCTCACTCAACAGTTCTGGCTAAGCTTGCTTATTCTTTTTACGCTTGGCGTCACGTTTTCTCTCATTAATATTCCGATCCTCTCTTTTGTTCAGGAAAAGGTACCACAAGCCTCGTTGGGGAAAGTCATGAGTTTGGTCTCGCTCTCCTCTTTAGGTTTGCAGCCGATTTCACAGGCGATGACGAGTCTTTTGATCGCATGCGGACTAACGGCCAAGGAAGTGATGCTGCTTGCCTCCATCCCTCTCTTCATTGCTTCCTGTTTCTTTTATTGGCGGCAAAAGTACGCTCGGCCTGCAAAGAGATCCGATTGAATTATTCGCGAAAGCAAAAAGGATGATCTGCAATGGATCATCCCTCTTCCGTATCGTATTTACAAAACTTGCATATTCACTCTTCGCAACTTTACAGTGTGCGAGACGTATTAGTAAGTAGAGAGCCAAACGAGTAGATTACAAGACTCGCCGTGCCGAAACGAAGCGCTTCTCCCATGATGTGCCTTTAAAGGTCGAATACGTCACTCCTGGTTTTCCATATGTATGTAAGAGTTTGTTGTTGCCTGCATAAATCGCCACGTGTGTAATCCGTTTGGACGTCGTCGTTGTACTCGCCTTGAAGAACACCAGGTCTCCTTTTTTCAGGTTCGACTTGGACACACTCGTTCCTACCTTTGCTTGATCGCGAGAAGTGCGTGGTATGCTCTTGCCAACTGCGACTTTCAATACGCGCTGTGTAAAGGAAGAGCAATCAAATACAGCTGTGGTATTACTACTCGCACCGAATTTATAAGGCGTACCCATATACTTTCTTCCCGTGGCAATGACCTTGTCCGCCTTGGATTGTGTCCACGCAGCCTCGGCTACATTTTGCTCTCCTGGCAGTGGAGCGACAATCGCTGTGACTCCCAATGCTACTCCCATTACGATTCCTATGAGGGCTTTATGTAATTTCATGCTGTTCATCCTCCCTTTTCTTGTGAAAAAGATCCCTGCTCAACAAGGGACCATTTTATGCAAAGTTTGGCTGACTTCTCACTTGTTCTCTACTTTACCAAAGCCCACCCTCTATGAAATTACCAAAAACTTACCAAAAACTATTTTTCCAACTGGATACGATTACCGCTTGACGCCTTCGCGCTTGATTTAACAGGCATTCCTCAAATTTTCAGTCTATTTTCTTGCCATAATGTCCCTCTCAAATTGGCAAAATTTATCCAGCCCTCATTTGTTAAAATCCGCGTCCCATGCGACTTTCGTCCTAGTTCCGTTTACAAAAAACCCCTTTTCCCTCCTTTTTCACGTAATCTGCATTTGGAATCTCTCTTTCCTTTCTTCTCTCTCTACTTGCAACTAGCAGGGAGTCATCGTAAAGTAGATAGGAGTTCGTTTTGAAGGAGGCACATATGCGACTGCGTAACATTCCAGGTGCCGAAGCGGCCCTGAGAGAATATCCGACGTTCGTAGACAATCCCCTTTCCTATAAAGGAAATTGGAGGGAACGCTTCGGGAATAACAACCCGATTCATGTGGAGATCGGCTGTGGAAAAGGACGCTTCATTAATACACTGGCCGAGCGTCACCCTGACATCAATTTCATTGCGGTTGAACTGAAGGCGGAGGTCGTTCTGCGCGCTGTCCAGCGTACGGAGTACAAAACGGTTCCGAATCTGGCCTTTGTCCAGTACGACGCTTCCAAGTTGACCGAGTTGTTTGCCGATCATGAAATTTCTCGCATCTATCTGAACTTTAGTGATCCGTGGCCAAAAACCCGTCATGCGAAACGCCGTCTTACTTACAAAAACTTCTTGAACACCTATCGTCAGGTACTTGTAGAAGACGGCGAGATTCATATGAAGACAGACAACGAGAACCTTTTTGAGTTTTCACTCAACCAATTCGCTGCGGAACGCTTCCAGATGCGCAATATCACCTTTGACCTGCACCAGTCCAAGCTGGCGGCAGATAATGTAATGACGGAGTACGAGGAGCGCTTTTCTTCTCGTGGGCAGCGCATTTATCGGGTGGAAGCGAGCTGTGTGATTAAGTAGACCCTGGTTTGAGTCAACATAGGGGAGGAGAAGAAAAAGCACAGTTCTCTTCGACTCTGACACGCCAGCATGGGGGATTGACTGGCCGTCTCCATTTCAAAAAGGGGACCGTCGAGCCAAAGCCACCCTACGGGCGGAAGTTTTTCAAAGAAGAAGTGTTCGACAAGCGGGTCCCCTTTTTGAAGTTCCGACTAGGTAGGCGTTGTCAAGGTCTGCGAGATCTGTGCTTTTTCTTCTCGCCAGCTTTGTTTGTTCATCGGTACTTTCTAAATGCCTATCTAATACAAAAAGACCCTCCGCACTCTCAAGTAGGCTTTGAACCTTACTTGTGAGCACGGAGGGTTTTTATTATTCTTTTTGCCGACCGACGCTCTTGTATACGCGCTCTGGTCGTCCAACGACACCGTACGAAAGGTCTGCGATAGCGTCTCCTTTGGCTACTAAATATTCTAGGTATCGCCTTGCTGTTGAACGGCTAATGCCTGTTTCTTTGCTGACCAAATCCGTCGTAGCCTCCTGTATCTGCATGAGAAAGCCTGAAATCTTGTCCAACGTAATTTGATCAATTCCTTTGACTGCCCTTGTCTCGGTTGCCTTCTTTTGTCCCGTCCGGGTAATGAGCTCATCGATTTGGGCTTGACTGATCTGATCGGTGTCTTTTTTCCAATCACTCACCTTTTGCCTGAACTCCTGATAATTCCGTAACGTTTGTTGCAGGCGTGCAAAGATAAGTGGCTTGGTAATAAAATCGAATACGCCATAGCGGATCGCCTCTACGACCGCATCCACTTCTTTGGCTGCTGTCAGCATGATGACATCCGTTGTAGGGAACTGCTCCTTTATGATCGACAAAAAATCGAGGCCGTCCATATCCGGAAAATAAATGTCGAGCAACACGAGATCAGGCTGCAAAATTTCCATTTGGTCCTTGGCCTCTTGCCCATTCGTGGCAATGCCAATCACCTCGTACCCCTCCACTTTTTCCACGAAGCGTCGGTTTACCTCTGCGATTCTCAGGTCGTCTTCAATAATCAGTACCCGAATCATCAATAACGGCCTCCTTCCGATCTGCCGTGCGTGCGTCCTTTGGTATCGTCACAGTAAAAATCGTTCCGCCTACCGGATTTCCCGTATGTGTAATATTGCCGTGTACATGTAAAACAGCTTGTTTGACTAAGTGCAATCCGTAGCCATGATTCGGCTGCTGTTTGGTAGAGAAGCCCAGCTCAAAGATTCGTTCAGCATTTTCTTCGGAGATGCCTGGCCCCAGGTCCTCTACCTCTATGAGCAAGACCTCTTCCATATTGAGCAAAAAGATCGTGATGTCTGGTGCAAATGCACCTGGAGCTTTTACAGCGTCCATCGCATTATCTATCAAATTGCCAAGAATGACAATCAGCTGTGAGCGATCAATCGAGGCAGGAATGTCGCGGAAGTTGCTTTCCGGATCTATTTTCAATTCCACTTTGCGCTCGTTGGCTTGATTCAGCTTCCCAAGCAACAATCCACCTATCAGTGGGTCGGGAACTTCTTGCATAATAAACGTCGTATTGTGGACATGCACATTTAGCTCAGAAGAAATCGTTTCAATGGCTTCCTGATACGATTCAAGCTGGATGAGTCCTGATATGAGATGCAGTTTGTTGGAATACTCGTGCGTCTGGGAACGAAGGACTTCCGCGTACTCCTTTACCCGTGATAGCTCCTGTGTGACCTCGAACAGCTCGGACCGATTGCGAAAGCTCGCTACCGCGCCCATAACATGGCGCTCCTTATCCATAATCGGGACGCGGTTCACGACTAATACGTGCTCGTCCACATTCGTTTCGCGGTCAAATTCGGCTTTCCCAGTCTCAATCACCTCATGTAGGCCCAGCGAACGAACCAGCTCGTCCTGTTTGTCCATGATACTGTCTTTATCCTTCGCTTGCCCCAGCATATGGAGAGCCGTCTGATTCGCGAGCGTGATCGCCCCTTCCTTATTGATCGCCACAATGCCTTCACGAATCGATTCCAACACGGCTTGATTTTCCTGATACAATCGCCCGATTTGTTCAGGCTCCAAACCAAATATCGCTTTCTTTACATTCTGTGAAAGAATGAGCGTAGCCACCACACCCAAGAGCAAGGTGACGATGCCGATGACGAAGATTCGATTGCGATATGATTCAATCGTTTCATTTATATCCTCAAACAAAAAGCCGACAGAAACGACCCCCATCACCTTTCCTTCCTCATCATAGATCGGTGTCTTTCCTCTGAGTCCGGGGCCAAGCGAACCGACTGTCTCGGAGATGATGGATTGCCCCTCAAATACTGCCTCATTGTCGCCTCCCACCATCTTTTTGCCGATCTGCTCTGGATCAGGATGTGAATAGCGGATGCTTTGCAAATTTCCCACTGTGATAAAAGCCGCATTCGTGTCCACGCGTATTTTTTCCACGATTGGATTGATAATCTTGGCAGGATCTTCTGCGTCAAACGCCTGTTTGATCTCGGACATCTGCGCGACGGTCTTGGCGGTATGCAGCGCGCGCGTCCCGATCTCATGCTCTAATACGCCCGCCAGCATCTGTTCAAACATCGTACCGAGTATGACCGTCACACCAAAAAGGAGCGAGCAAATAATCAACATCAGCTTGCTGTGAAAACGCACATCGTTCCCTCCTCTTCTTCTCATTGTATCTCATTTCGCTCGATGACGAAAAAAGAGGCCATGAACAGGCCTCTTTTCTTATTTCTTCCTTCTTATAGTTGACTAGAATGAGATGACTCCGGTAAGAAGAGCAAGCGCAATCATTACGATCGATGTTCCAAACGCCCATTTCAGGATGAACTTTTGGGTTTCCGCATAATCGACCCCAACCATTCCGATCAACAGGTACTGTGCTGCAAACAACGGGCTGAGTACATGCAGCGGTTGACCCAGGATGGAAGCGCGACCAATTTCCGCTGGATCGATTCCGTAAGCTGCTGCCGCATTTGCCAGGATGGGAACGATCCCGAAGTAATACGCATCATTAGACATGAAATATGTGAATGGCATGCTTGTCAGCGCCACGAGTAGAGGCATATGAGAACCAAGTGAATCTGGAATCCAGGAAACGAGTGTGCTCGCCATTGCATCGATCATTTTCGTTTCAGTCAGGATGCCTGTAAAGATTCCCGCAGCGAAAACCATGGATACCGTAGCCAGTGCGTTAGCTGCGTGCGATGCAATCCGCTCTTTCTGATCTTGCATTTTCGGGTAGTTAATAAACAGGGCTATGGCAAAAGCGAGCATGAACATCGTCGGCAGTGGCAAGAAGCTCGTAATCAGACCGACCATCAGGGCTGCTGTCAACAACAGATTGAACCAGATCAGGCGCGGACGTTTCAGTGCAGCAGTCTCATCCGTAGCCGCTACTTCTTGTCCTGCAAGCGATTGCAAATCTTCATCTGGTATCTCAATAATCCCCAGACGCTTGCGCTCTTGTTTGCCCAAAATACAGGCTACGATCATAACCCACGCAATTCCGCCAATCATCACAGGAATAACAGGGACGAAAATCTCAGAAACATCCATATGGAGTACACTCATGACACGTGCTGTTGGTCCACCCCAAGGCGTCATGTTCATGACACCGAGTGCGAGCATCGGCATGACGGCCAAAATCATCGGTCTAATTCCCAGCTTGCGATACAAAGGCAGCATCGCGGTAACGGTAATCATATACGTCGTGGTTCCATCTCCATCCAATGCGACCAAGGTAGCGAGAATCGCTGTACCTACAATCACCTTCAGTGGGTCACCCTTCACCATTTTCACGATTTTCTTAATTAATGGATCAAACAGACCCGCATCCATCATGACTCCAAAATATAGAATGGCGAACAACAGCATAATTCCCGTAGGCGCAATTTTCTTGATACCTGCAAGCATCATGTCGCCAATTTCTGTCGCACCAAATCCGCTAATTAACGCAAAAACAACAGGAACAACAATCAAAGCAACCAATGCCGAAAGCCGTCTCGACATAATCAAGTACATGAAAACGGCTACCATGAGAAATCCAAGTAATGCCAGCATACGCTAGTTCCCCCTTGCAAGAATGCGCTTACAATGATGTTGTAGCAACCATTACGAATGCGCTGTCATATTGTGCTGTCATTATAACAATGTTCGTAAAAATCCGAATAGAATATGCGCATAAACTGTTTTAACCGCATTTCCTCTATTAACATCATAAAAATCACGACATGCGCATATGGTGATCGGCCATACAAGTACATAAAAAAAGGCCCCACCTGAGAGAGAAGAGCTCCCAGGCAAGGCCTTTTCGTCCATTCAGCGTTTTGCACCCGAACAACCAACAATCACATTACAACCATAAGGAGAATCATTTGGACAGAAATAATCATCGAGAAGCCTTACGTCCGTCAAATTAAACGAGCTTGGCGCGATAGTCATCTATGATTCGATGCTCCATTTTTTCCTGTAGGTGGTCGGTCATTTCCTGGCATATCCGGTTGTATTCCCAATCGGATATCTTATAAGCAGGAGGAGCATCTTGATGCAGCAGCATGGCGATCCGCATATGAGTCGCAGGGTGTGTCGTGTCCATGCTTTGTTGACTTCTTTCCAGGATGCGCACTATGCGCATTTTTTCCTTTCCAGGCAGCTTAGAAAAAGTCTCATGCAAATGCTGACCCAGTGTCATACTTTGCTTCTGCAAGGAATGTCTCGCGATCAGTGGCTCCACCACATCGTTCATGTGGATGATCTGCAGCAGGGAAATGAGATGCTGGCTGCCTGTAAGCTGAGCCGCCATACGATCCGCCTCATATTCAGCACGTTGACTCTGATTCCAATAAAGATGAATGAGAACAGCCAGCAAACGATAGGGAATCCAAAGTAGAAGCCGCATGATGCCTCTGCTGAACGTGGCGATGAATGAAAAATGGTATTCATCATCCTCGTCTTGGATTGGGTCAAGCAAATCGCACCAATTCAGGAGAATACGCTGTGCATGCGATACCAGAGCGCTCCGCCTAATGTCATTGTTACGGCAATGAGCCAGCTCATGGGCAAGCAGTGCGGTCAACTCTCCCGGTGTGCACGCAAACAATAGTGGATAACCGATGACAACCACCCTCCTTCTGCGCCATCCATATTCAGTGGTATACGCCTCATAGTAAGGAGAGAGCGCGAACTGTATTCTTTTTTCGACCCCCATCTTTTGCGCCACGGTTTCAAATATCTTCATGGTGGTTGGGTGTTCATCAGCATTCAAAAGAATGGTCATTTTCGGAAACGGATGGGGTCGAGGCCGCGACAACCATGCGAACAGGAGGACTAGCAGACAGCTTATGAGGATAAAGGGGCTGCTATACCAGGCGACAAGTCCGTACAAAGAAAAGAGAAAGCCTGCAACGGAACATCCGATAACGACGAGTGAGTAAGCGGATGCCACTCTCTCGCTCACCCCCTGTTTGGTTACGAGCTCGGTGCGGCCCTTTAGCTCTTTGAATAAGGCTTGACCGTATGTATCACGCATTTTCCTCTCAAGGCGCTCCCAAGCTTTACCTTGGCGTTCTTTCGATGGAACCGCTAGATTCCAGTCACAGTGTTCACACCAAAACGGATATCCTTCGTTTGCCTCGATTTGTGCTCCACAAGAAGGACAAGGCTTCACTGAATCATTCCTCCTCTGCGCCTGTTTCGTCTACAAGGCGCTGTCTGACAGCATTCTACCACGAGTAACTGTTCCTGATAAGATAGTTTGGAAATATAATCCACCCGGCAATTGGGATAAAGTAATTAGTGTTGAATGAAATGTAGTGACAGAAATTTCGGTATAATATAATTGCTTGGTTTTGTGAAGGGACATTAGATCTTTATGACATGAAGAGGAGGATATCTCAATGAAATTAACAGTGCTGGTTGATAATAACACTTACATCGACCGCTACTTTGTTGGTGAGCCAGCTGTTTCTTATTTAATCGAAGATGAAGATAAGAGGATACTGTTCGACGTAGGATACTCAGATGCGTTCATTCGCAATTCAGAAAAGATGAGAATTGATTTGAGAAAACTTGATTACGTTGCGCTGTCACATGGACATAACGATCATACCTGGGGATTAGATCCGCTCATTCGAATGTTTTCTGAAGCGAAACTTGAACAATTAGAATTCAGACTTCCAACCATTATTGCTCATCCCGATGTATTCTACAGCAAACTCTTGAATGGTGAAGAAATAGGGAGTTTGCTAACTGCTGAGAAAATCAGTAGGCATTTTAAATTGGAATATACCAAAAAGCCGTTGTGGCTGACGGAGAAGTTGGTCTTCTTAGGTGAAATTGAAAGGACTATGCCTTTTGAAGCAGATAACGCTATTGGACACATTGCAAGAGATGGCGAAATCTCAGAGGACTACCTGCTGGATGATTCTGCACTGGTTTATAAAGCTGAAAACGGACTTGTCATCATTGTTGCATGTTCACACTCAGGAATCTGCAATACCATTGAATATGCCAAAAAAGTTTGTGGAGACGATAGAATTCTCGATATAATCGGAGGATTTCATCTGCTAAACCCTGGAGAATATCAGATGAATAAAACCGTGGAATATTTTCAGACTGTCAAACCGAAATATTTACATGCTTGTCATTGTACAGATTTGAAATCGAAAATTGCATTATCAGATGTGGCGAATGTATTGGAGGTTGGAGTGGGTTTAACTCTTGAATTTAAATGAGACTCATTAAGCTAACAGGCGATGATTCGAAGGCTGAATGCCGACGACACCATCCGAAAGGAATGCGCGGCTTATGTGAAAGAATGGAACGATTTCAAGCCATATATGAAGACGAGGTCTCGTCGGTGTTTAACTTCGGGAATATGAGCGTGAACCTTTTAGATATTTCCGAGTCACACGAATTGATGAAACCGGGAATAGTCGCAACGCGTGAATCCGGATTCCGTTTCCTACTCACCATTTGGGTCGATGACGTGGATGAGGTCTGTAAAGAATTGAAAAAACGTGGGGTTGCTCTACTAAACGGTCCGATCGACCGGCCGTGGGGAGTGCGAACGGCTTCATTCGTCGATCCGGCAGGACATGCCTGGGAGATCGCGAAACAAATATGTTGTTGAAATTCTCTTCTCTTATTTAGCGGATAGCTCGCTGCCTACAAACCATTTATGGTTTTCTTGACTTCTCCGCCCGTTGTCGGCGTGTAGTGGCAGCATATAGACAGTGGTTTGCTCGGCTGGATCAATAGACCCAGCTTTCGAAAAGAAAAAGAACGGCACGAATCAGCCGTTCTCTTGTTTTTCTTATACATCTCGTTTTTGAAACACTCGAATGGACAGCCCCAACGCGACGATGCCATAGAGAACCGTGTAGAAGAGCATAGCAGTACTCGGCGGAGAAGTCGTACCGAAAATGCCTTGCGAAGCAAAGGACAACGGATCGTCAGCCGAATCAAATAGCGAAAGCGTCGCTTGCCTGAACAATGAATCAGCTGGAAAGAGCAGACTGGAAATAATCCCGATATTGGTAAGCGAGCTATTGCTAAAGACCGCACCAAGCTGCTCAATAAAGCCGCCAACGAAGCTGATCCCGTACAGAATGATCAGGATAATACCACCCGTCACTGTTGTGGTGATACTGCTTAAAAGCATAGCTACACAGACAAGAATGATCGGCATGCTAACGAAGAAGGCAGCTGCTTTCAGCATTTGTCCAGCATCCACCTGAACAGCCAGCATACCTTCACCTACCCATTGGTTGATCCCCAATAGTCCGAGGAACATCAGGAGTGCGTACAACCCCAGCATACTCGCCAACCCGAAAAATTTCCCCAGCACATATTTGTAGCGAGGAAGCGCTCGTGCCAGCCACGTATCGATTTGATGGCTTTCAATTTCAGAGGCAATGCTTCCTACACTGCTCAAAATTGCCAGGAGTGCCGTAATCACAGAACCAAAGTACAAGCCCATGCCCAGTATCTGCGTGGAGAGAACCTGCTTTTCCAACAATCTCTCCACGCTAGCGGCTCCTAGCATCTCCTTCATTTCTTTAACCGCATAGCCGGTTGCCAGTCCAAACAACAGCAGGAAGGCCAGCGACATGATCAGCGTAATCGTGAAAATACGCTTGGAGATCATTTCTCTATACGTGATTTTGATGATCGGCCACATGTCGTTCTCCCTCCTTTCTCTGCACCCAATACAGGAATACGTCTTCCAGTGATTGCTGCTTGCGCACGACTTCATGAACCGAAACTCCGGATGCTATCAACTGTTGCAAGAGAGCCGGCACTCGATTGTCTTGATCCAGGGTCATCAACCAAGAATCACGGTCTTCTTCTTGTCTGACGAGTTGGCTCGCTGTGACGAAGGAAGGAAGCACATTCTGAAGACTTCCACTGGCCTTGTCCACTGTCAGCTCAATTTGTGGCTGAACACTGCTCAGTTTACGCCATTCGCCATGGACAACCAACTCGCTGCGGTGAATGATCCCAACGTGATTGCACACGCTCTCCATTTCGCTCAGTAAATGGCTGTTGAGAAACATCGTCTTTCCTTGGTCACGCAGCCGCGCGATCAGCTCACGTACTTCCTTTCGCCCGATTGGGTCCAGTGCGGAGGTCGGCTCATCGAGGAAGATCAGCTCTGGATCGGATAAGAGGGCGCAGGCAATCCCGATACGCTGCTGCATGCCTTTGGAATAGCCCCGGATGCGTTCACGCTCACGTCCAGCCATTCCGACCAGCTCGACGACATTTTTTATCACTGATTTGCTCTCGCGATGTGTTAATCCACACAACTCGGCATGATGCTCCAAGAGCTGCTGGCCCGTCAACCAATCAGGATAGCGGAACAGCTCAGGCAAGTACCCTACCTTTTTTAGCGATTCTACACTGCCAATCGGCTGCCCAAGCATAACCGCTTTGCCATCCGTCGGGTGCAATAACCCGAGCATCGTCCTGACAAAGGTACTTTTACCCGCTCCATTTTGACCGAGGAAACCAAATACGGAGCCGCGTGGTACTTGTAGCGTAATATTTTTGCAGCCGGCTTTCCCGTTATATTGCTTGGTCAACTCCCAGGTCTCTATCACATAATCTGACATCGCTTACCTCACTTTCTCCATTGCAAACGGGACAAAGCAGAGCCCTCCTTTTTTCAGGAAAACTCTGCCAATGCCCCACTATTTGTTTACTTATTTCAGTTGTTTTGCGAAATCCAACAGCCCATCAGCGTTCTTTTCGCTGCCTTCCAGCATGTGAATCTGTCCATCCTGTTGCCACATCAAATGTGCATTGTATTTACCTGTGATCAGCATTCCGTTTTGACCGTTCACTTTTACTTCCTTCATCTTGCTCTCGCCGTCTGCCATGTATGGCACCGGGAGGGTATGCTGCCAGTCTTCGATACTAATCATCTGCTTTTTCACTTGATCCGGAATGAACGGCAGGGCCAAAAGTGTCTCGCGAAGCTGTGCCAGATCAACTCCCTCTGGAGCAGTAAGCTCAGGTGCGTCCATGACAGAATAGCCATAGCTTTCTTTTCCTGCGGTCATCCAGACGTTCTGCATCTGTGGGATCTTCAAGGAGAAGCGTTTGCCACTCAGCTTTTCATCAAAGCGCGCCTCTACCTGCAATTGCCCCAGTAGCTTGTTTGCACGATCGGCATCGATTTCCAAATGCATGGTGTAAGGGGAATTGACGTTTACGCTATCCACCGTGACATCCTTCGGCAGCTGTAGCAGCTTCACGCCAGCCTTTTCAGCGGCTTCCTTGCTGTTGTAATAATAGTTTCTTTGCTCGAGCTTTTCTTGATCGTTTTCATCTATCCAGATTTTTCCGATCCCATTCAGTTCCATCTCGCCCACATTGCCGTTTGCGATCCATTGTTCCAGCTCTCGCAAATCCTCTTGCGTCACTTTGACAAACTCTACTTTATCCATACGGAAAATGGACAGAAAATCGTTCGCTGCTGCTTGTACTTGGGGGAAAGAAAGGGACACTGCCAATACTGCTGCTGCCGAAGCACCTGTCACCCATCTTTTTGTTTGCTTGTTCATCTGATTCCAGCTCCTTCTGATTGTTGCTCGATTGGTTATCATTTGTCGCTCTTGTGCATATGTGTCAGTCGTTTTCTCGATTGTTTGCGAAAATCGCTGCCACGCTGCTTCCGTATTGACCTTCACATCGTTTTTCTCGGAAAAAGCATGCTCCATTTTCTCACGCGTCCAGCTATCCAAAGCGGACAGTTCGTCCAGCTGTGTACGGCAGGTTTCACAGTACTCCAGATGAAGCAGGAATTGCTCACTTTCTTTTGAGCTGCATTCACCGTCTAAGAACGCCTGGACAAAGCCTGTATCGGCACATTTCATTCCTCTTCCCCCCTCATCCGGCCATAGATGGTACGAAATTTACTTTTCGCTCTGGCGAGGAGTGTTCCCACCGAGCTGATCTGCGTGCCAGTCGCTTTCGCTAACTCCGCATAAGGAAATCCGGAATATTTCATGACCAGTAAGGTTCGTTCCCGCTCGTCTAGCTCCTCTAGCACTTCGCGAACGATACTCTGGGACTCTTTTGCAAGCCACATTTCTTCTGTAGAAGGGCTGACATGCTCTTGCTCAGATGCACTTCGCTCTTGTCTTGCGTACCTGCGTTTTTCTGAACGAAGATAATTGTACGCTGCGTAGAGCGCGGACTTGGACAGCCATGCCGGGATATGTTCGATCACCGAGCGATCAGTATGGTAAAAGGAGAGAAATACATCCTGTGCAATATCTTCTGCCGTTTGTTGATCTTTCACAATACGCATGATCTGTCTGACCACAAACGGATAATAGGTTGTAAACATTTCTTGAAAGGAATCTGCTTGATCCTCTACTCGAGCATGGTTCATCACCAGGTTTGCTTGCACCTCCACTGGATTCCTCCTTCCTGCGTGCGCCATTGACGAATGCCTCTACTGCTTCGTTCATCTAATAGAAACCGCCAAGACGATTTTTGTGACAGGAAAGATCAAATTATTTTTCATTTAAAAAGATAGCCGGATTCTCTAGGAATCTCCGCGTTAATTGATAGTGCTCCGTGTCCCGATAATTCACCTCTTGGACGGGGGATTCATCGAAATTGAGAATTTTTGCGTCTGGGTAGCCCAGTAGTATCGGTGAATGCGTCGCGATGATAAATTGTGCCCCTTCCTCCACCAAGTCCTGCATGAGGTACAGGAAGGCAATCTGACGCTTGGGCGACAAAGCAGCCTCGGGCTCGTCTAATAAATAAATACCCCTACCATTGAAACGGTTAGCAAATAGAGCGAAAAAAGATTCTCCGTGTGACTGATTATGCAGAGAACGTCCGCCGTAGCCAGAATATCCTGTGCCACGAATGCGCTCCGTCTCGTCAATATGACTGGCAAAATGATAGAAGCTCTCCGCCCGTAGAAAAAAGCCATTCGTCATTTTGGGTAGCCAGGAAAGACGTATGTAGTCACCCAAGCTCGAATCCGAGCGATCTACGTCATAATAATTGTTCCGCGACCCACCAGCTGTATGAAACCCGCATTGATAGGCAACCCCTTCGAGCATCGTAGATTTACCAGAGCCATTTTCTCCTACGAAAAAAGTGACACTCGCTTCAAGGTCAATCGTTTTCAGCTTGCGCAAGGATGGCAGGTGAAACGGATATTCTTTCGTATTAGGAAATTCCTCACGCAGCAGCTTGATCGTTCGCAAATAGACCATTTTTACCTCCACTCTCATTATTTTCCCGACTCACGCCGATACATCCTTATAAGGGCGCCTTTTTAACGCTCATTTATTTGGGGGAGAAGTATCCGTGGACAAGGTTTCCTTTCTTCAGGAAAAAAGTACATTTCATATGAAATATCCGGATCAGAGCGACCTCGCCTTTTACCGGTGGTATACGACTCAGTATCCAACCGAAGCCATCGGCTGGTTTCACCTTGGCCAAGAACGGGAGACACAAGGAAATACAGAACAGGCTCTCGAAGCGTACAGGCGTGGTCTGGTATCCAAGCAAGGCTCGTACTACAACGAGACCCGTGACGCTTATCAACGACTACTGCGGGAGCGACAGCGCAATACGTTGGGCCATCGAACACGTTTACTCTTGGCGTCACTCTTGTTTCTCTATTTTCAATTCGCTTTTTCACCAGGACCGTTGAGAGATGCGTCAACCAAGACAACGCCACAGGCTGCCAAACAGCCCGTACCGACAACTGCACAAACGCAGCCACATGTCGAGGTCATCGCAGTTCCTCCAACACTCAGTGCCCGTGAGCTATCTGAGCAGGTCCGGCGCTATGTAGAGTCACGGCGTCCTGCTCTTACGCAGCCTTTTACAGTGATGGTTGTCCCAGAAGTGCCTGGTTCGCCGTTGTTTCGTCCCTTGCTGTTTTATCAGCCGCGCGAAGTTCGAGGCATCTTGCGTTACAATCCGACGAGTCGGACTGTTCTCAGTGAAAAATGGTGGGAGAAACCTGTGCAGTTGGAACGAGAACCGACACTTGCCACAGGTAAGACAGAACTCACGGATGAGCAGCTAACCCTCCAGCATGTACTGATCTTGCGAAACGCCTTGTATCGCTATTATCAGCAAACGGGTACGTTGCCTGCCCAGCTGTCTGATCTGGCTGGCGCTTATCCAGGGAATTATTTGCCGCAAATTCCAGTACCACCAAAGAGACTTTTGCTCAAAAGCTATCCGTATCATCCCAAAGCTTTCTTGCCAGAGTCCGCATGGGACAGCTTGCGCAATGTGCTGCCGCTTCCCGGCTATCCGGAGCCAGTGGCGCCTTTCGAACCGTTACAGCTTCACTTGACTACCTCGACACATACGATGAAGCTCATCAGCGGTTCCCATCTGGTACGCAGCTATCCCGTAGCCATAGGCAAAAACGGTTCTACACCCGAAGGCTACTATACCATTCAACAAAAAATCAATCAGCCCCGCGGACATGACAATATTTATGGAACGAGGGGCATGGTCTTTCAGGAGAACGGGTATGCCATCCACGGGACAAACCATCCCGAGAGCATCGGCTCATCTGTTTCGCTCGGATGTGTTCGCTTGTACAATGCCGCTGTCGAGGAGCTGTACAGCTTTGTTTCATTAGGGACAGAATTCATTATCTCCAATGCCCCGTCCTCTGCCCAGCCTTGGAGCAACCCTGTTCCATTCGTTCTCCCGGCTGGCCCTGAGGAAGAGACACCACAAGTCATTTACAATTGGCTCCATTAATTCTTTAGGCTACGTAAAGAAAAGACGTACGGAACGCTATCCCGTTACGCGCTGATTTTTACCAGACGTTTATTAGACGGAAAAAGCCCTTCTATCCCATTTAAAAAAGGGGGAGAAAGGGCTTTTTTCGTTTGATTGGGGGATTACTCTGCGTTTACGATAACTCTGTACGGAATCGTCGTGTTGTTCGTGTTGTAGACTAACAAGTAATATTTCCCTGGTTTTGCCTCAAATTCTCCAGTCAATTTCTTACCTGCGTTTTCGGGGTAGGCCAGATACGTATCGAGATCATCTTCATGGAACACCACCCAGTTTAAGCCTTCGTCCTTCTCGCTACTTACCGTAACTTGAACGATCCCTTCCTCTTTAACCTGAATGAGGTACGTGTCCTTGTCATCTGTACGATCGGTTTGACCACTTATCTCTTCGCCCAATCGTAGCACATTAGCCTCATCGAATGAATTGTTTGGCTCCGTTTCGGATGGTTCTGATTCTTCTTCTGGCAATTCAGCGGTTACTTTGTATGGAATGGTTTCACCGTTAAAGTTGTACACGGACAAATAATAGGTACCCGGAGATGCTTCAAACTCACCGGAGAGCTTTTTTCCTGAGGTATTGGGGTAAGCGACATATTGATTCAGATCATCCTCGTGGTGAACGACCCAGTTCAAACCAGAATCATGCTCACTCGATACGTTGATTTTCACTGTTCCGTTGCCCAATACTTTCAAAGCAAAAATGTCCTTGTCGTCTTGTTTGCTTGTTTGACCACTCAATTCCACATTGCTTTTCAACAGATTTGCCTCTGAAAAGCTGTTGTTTGGCTCTTGTTCCTTTTCTCCAATTTCTCCACCCTGCTCCTCGATCGTGATGCTCATCGATTTCGCAGTAACCGCTCCTTTGTCATCCGTTACTCGCAGTTTCACGGTATATTCTCCCTTATTTTCGTAGACATGCGTAGGATTGGCCTCACTGCTGCTTGTGCCATCTCCAAATTCCCACAGATAGGATACGATGCTACCATCCGGATCGGAGCTTCCGTTACTGCTGAATGCAACCTCCTCGTTTACGGCTGCTTTTGACGGACCGTTCATGACAATAACAGGCGGCTGATTCTCCCCATCTCCTTGTTCTGGAAGTACCCCGTGGAAGGTGACATCATATTCAAACTGATTGGACGCATTTACTCTGTAGTTGGTAAAGTAGGCGGTTACGGTTTTGTAGCCGTTCCATGGATGGGAAGTAAGTGTGGTTAGAAACTCGTCTGTGATGCGACTCATCGTTTCCCAGTCTTTCTTCTCCCCTTCTGCCTGCGTACCCGTGTACGTCCCTGTTAACGTAAAGGTTTGGAAGAACCCTGAATCGTGCCTTTTGGTAGACACATTTTGCAATCCGGTGACATCTTCAATTTCCCGGAAGATTTCCGCACTTGCTTTGGGGGACGGCGTTACCAGATAATCATCCGACACCAGCGGCACGGTCAGATCAGGATAGCTGTCTACCAACCATTCCATGGTACGGTGGTAATCCCGATTTAGCTCTGAATCATTGCTAAGCGTACGGATTAACTGGTCATAACCGTCAACGTTATTGGCCTCTATGTAGTCCATGATATCATCGAGCTTGTTCCAGTCCTCTTTCATCATGTGATACTGCAAGGCGTATGAATACGTATAAAAGTCCCACGAGCCGTAGCGTGCGTGCAAGGTTTGAGACGCCGTGTACCAATTTTTTTGTCCAAAGCGAATCAGATTGTTGACCATGGATTTTCGAGGCAGAATACCTGTTGTTCGCGTGGAGCCTGCAAAGAGTTCCGCCCCTCCTTCTTCAAACCACGACAGTCTCTCGTCTCTGTAAATCGGGCCTTCATTCCACAAACCAGGTATAGCGTAGCGCCCTTGCAAATAGTGCGTGAACTCATGACGGAACAATTCTTCTAGTGTGTACGTACTCTGCTGCGGTGTTCGTTCGTAAGTGAAGAAAGTTCCTCTCCCTTCGATATACATACCCCCGTTGTCTGTTTCATAGCCATACAGGGGGTTGTTCATCTTGTACTCTGAAGGACTATTGTAAAGGACGATGGTCAAAATATCGTCGGGGTTCCCTTCTTCCATCGGTTCATCTCGTCCTGCCATCCGATGAAACTGAGCTTTTACCTCTTTTGCCGCCCAATATAACCGTTTCACTTTTTCTTCTGTGACATCTCCACCTGTTTTCATGACGATGCTTCCGTCATCAAACGCATATTCTTTGGGCAGATATTTTTCGATGGCATCCTCACGAATCTTGTTAAACTGGATGTCCCTTCCCTGCGCATCTTTTCCGCCATAGACCGTCTGGATCAGCTTCGCTACCTGCATATACTGTAGTCCCACATACGGATAAAGCTCTAACGCTTCTGTGAGGACCTCGTTACCCTTATTCGGATTGGAATGGTATTCTCCCAAATAAGCACTGTGATAAAAACCATTGTCGAGGACCCATTCTTTCGCTTCATCTGTATCGCCATGCAAGGCGAGATTTCCCAACTCGTTCAGATACGTATCTATTTTGCCGTAAAACTCCTGTTGCTTGGTTGGTTCATCCACTCTCCACATCAGAATATAGCTAAACTGGCTCATGATACGGAAAACAGCATCACCCGCACTCCGCTGCGTAATGAAAGTACCCATTTGTTCTTCGTATTGACGGATGATCGGTGCAGCTTTCTCCACGAGGGAAGCGCTTACAAAAGTGTTTCCGATAAGCCCACCAAATGCACCTACTACCTCATTTTGAGCATCTGTCCCTAATTTGAAATTCGGATTGTCTGCAATGGCTTGCAAAGCAGGGAACACTTTTTGATGCTCGCTTCTCTGATTGAGATAGGATAATTCCTGATGGTAGTAGCCGAGGTAATATCCAGAGCGAAGCACCTCAACCAAGGTGTCAATTCCTTTGGAATCGCTGCTGGAGTATTGTGTGCCTCTGACTTGCAATGCGTCAATGATGGCTTGAACGCGCTGACGATCGTTGTAAAAGGCATACGAATCGGGGGTAAAATCAAATAATTCAGGAATCTGCTCCCAGTTGATCGTCACCAGTACATTGACCAATTCGTCGTAGCTGAGCTTGTTCAAATCGGACATCGCGTACTTTTCGACATTTGCCTTCATGCTCCGTTGCTGTTCGTTAGAAGGCTCTTGCTCCTCTACATTCCAGGTCGGCTCCACTGGATGCGGATATTCTCCTGCTTCGTCACTGGATTGATGCTGAAACGAGGTGATCGGGTCCAGCTTTCTCTCCACATATTTTCCAGAAGGCGGAACGTTTTGACTCTCATCCCTACCGATCGTACTTGCATAATCGTTGACTGCCAAGGCTTGGACAGGACTACCAACCATCCCCAATAGAAATGATGTCGAGAGAAGGACACCAGCCATCATGCGGCTAGTGTGTACTGTGTCACGCTTTTTCTTCATGAATGAGCAAACCTCCTTTGAATGGTAACCGCATTTTCGTTTGTTGCGAGGAACCGTATTTTTTGTTTTGTGCAGATTCACCTTCTCTCCATTTGGAATGTAATAAAATACACGCTGTTAAAATTGCAATTATGGTGCCAATACATATAACAGAAAAGAAGAGTGAGGATGTATACATTTTTTTACAAATTTTCATAAACATGTATGAGATATTAGACACCGTTACTATGAAAAGCGAACTTTGCTTTGTACACGCAAAAAAGCGCGTTCCCGGAAGTGGGAACGCGCCATGTTTTACTTTCACATCTATTTTTCTTCTTCCAATTCTCTCATCGATTCTTCTTGCTCTTCTTCTGGGTTCCAATAATCGAGCACTTTTCCTTGCAGAACTTTGCCTTGAATGAATTCTACCTGCTGCTCACTGAAATCCTCTGTCCACTCAATACCCAATTGTTCAGCTAGACGTACGACGGTCAGCAATTCTGACCAAGCCACGTAACGTTTGTACCAGAAGAACTGTGGCTGTTCGTTCATGTATGGGTACAGATCATCGAAATCGGTGTGTTTACAGTCAAGAGCTCGCTCAAAATTCACCTTGGTTTGGCGTAACTGTTCTTTGAAAAATGTGGGTAGATCTCTTTGTGCGTAGCCAGACATGGACTGTCCCCCCTGTCTCCCGATTTATTGGTATTGTACCACGCGAAAGAACCTGTGCAAATAGTCGAATCGGTTTTGAATCGTTCTTGCTGGGCTAATCTTTAGCCGTTTGATGCATCTGGGAACTGGTTCTGCCCCTCCTCTTGTGGAGGTGGCGGTAATTGGATTTCGTTGGAGGAACCATTTGTCTGACTAGGTTCTGGATTCACGATATCCGGTGGAACCTCACCTGTTCCCGGATTTGGCGATTGCCCACCATCTCCATTATTTGTATGCTCACCAGTTCCTCCGGTACCTTGGTCAGGTGGAATTTCACCATTGCCATTTTCCGTACCACCCGGATTTTGTCCCTGATCGTTACCTTCCTCGTTATGACCTGGATCTTGATTAATCAGATTCTCCAGCTTCTTGGAGTTGATCGGGACTTCTTTTGATGGTGTCCCTTCCTCACCTTGCGCATTTCTCGGAACAACTTGATAACGATATTGTCTTGGACTATCCAGCACATCTACGAACGAGGTTTCCTTCATACCCGCAGAGATGAGTTGTCTTTCGCCGTTTTCACTAATGCGGTACAAATCGTACGTACCACCTTCAGCTCCGCCAATCCAGCTAAGCACTACCTTCAATTGGTTATTATCCAATGTCATGTCTGCAGCCAATTCGATTTCCGGTTCAACTTCCTCTTGTTTATGTTGTACGACGCCTTCTGGTCGAACGAAGTCCGATGACGGCACACCTTTTAAGGCTGTTCCCAACACTTTGGAGAACATTTGCGCCGTCATGCTACTTCCTTGGTGCATCAAATGCTGTTTGTCCTCCGGATCGAAGCCCATCCAGACTGCACCGACGTATTCCGGTGTATATCCGACGAACCAAGCATCCTTGTTTGCTTTGCTGTCGCCTGCTATCGATTGGGTCGTACCGGTTTTACCTGCAACATGGCGGCCAGAGATACGCGCTGCCTTCCCTGTCCCTTCCTGAACCGCTTTCTCCAGCATAGTGTGAATCTCCCACGCTGCTTCAGGCTTCAGTGCCTCAGATTGTTTTGGCTGGTATTCACGGACGACACCCTCATCCTTGTTCTCAACCTTGGCGATCGAGTGCGCCTCGGACACTACCCCTGCATTCACAAAAGGTGTATATGCCTGAGCCATTTCCAGCGGGGATGTACCTACACTCAAGCCCCCGAGGGCAATTGCCAGGTTTCGATCGTTCGGAGTCAGCTCAATGCCGACTTTCTTGAGGTATTCCAAACTTGCTGGTACACCAATTTCATTTAATAACCAAACCGGCGGGATATTCGCAGAGTCGATCATCGCCCGGTTCATGCTCACCGTTTCCGTGTATCGGTTATTGTAGTTGCGCGGCTCGTAGCCATTGAAGCTCTGCCTTTTGTTGCTAAGTTGCGAGTTCGCGTTCCATTTGTTGATATCTTTATTGACTGCTGGAGCGAACACCGCGATCGGCTTAAAGCTGGAGCCCGGTTGACGCTTCATGTCTGTCGCATAGTTAAAGCCTTTTGCCGCATAGTTGCGTCCGCCCACCATCCCGGCAATTCCGCCCGTTTTCGCGTCGATGACAATCATCGATGATTCTACACCGCGCTTGGCGCCGTCTTTCGGGAAGTTTTTGGCCTTGGCATATTCCTCTACCATGGCATCCTGTACTTTCGGATCGAAGGTCGTGTAAATGTTCCAGCCTCCGCGGTACAGTTCTTCTTCTGTCACGCCAAACGTAGCTTCGGATTCTTCCACCATATGGTCAAAAAACGCGCGATAGCCTTTTTTCAAGCTCGCACCCGCCACTTCATGCGGTTCGGTCGGCAACGCCTCTGCTTGCGCTGCTTCTTTTTGCTCATCGGTAATGATTCCTTGCTCATACATCAGACGAATAACGGTGTCTCGACGCAGTTTCGCTTTTTCCGGATTGTTAAAAGGTGAATAAGTGGTCGGTGCTTTTGGAATGGCCGCCAGCATCGCTGCTTCCGCAACGGAAAACTTGTCATCGCTTACCGACTTGCCGAAGTAATACTGGGCAGCATCCTCTACCCCAAATTCCCCTTCGCCCAAATAAACGCGGTTCAAGTACATCTCTAGAATCTGATCCTTCGAATATTTGCGCTCCAAGCCAATCGCGATACTCATTTCTTTTGTTTTACGCCAGAACGTTTGATCTAGGGTGAGAAAGACGTTTCTTGCCAGCTGTTGGGTAATGGTACTTCCCCCTTCAGCTAACGATCCTTTTTTGATGTCATTGACGATGGCGCCACCGATCCGGACCATATCGACGCCTTTGTGTTCATAAAAGCGCTTATCCTCTACGGCGAGGAAAGCATCGATCAGAGTCTTTGGCATTTCATTAATCGGTTTGTATATACGGTTCTTCTGACGAATCAGACTCGTCATCTCGTTCCCGTTTTTGTCATATATGACAGTTGGTTCTGCTTTTAAGTCCTGTAGCTTTTGTACGTTTTGCTCAATCATCCGATCTCCCGCATACAACAGGGCGAAGTAGCCCCCAATAACACTAAGGAAAAGGAATATTGCAAACGATACGGCAATCATCAGCAAGTTGTTCTTTTTCTTCCTGACTTTCTTCTTGGCCTTTGCTGCCATTATTTACCTCCTGGTCTTCTCTCTCTCCCCCACATCTTATATAGACGGTCTCATTTCAAAAAAGTTTCTGTTTTGGGTTGTAGTCTATCATTCCATACAAAATTCCGTTTGTCACTGGAAAAGCCTATCTCCTGAAACAGAAGATAGGCTTTTTCCTAAAGGTTAACGATTTATTTCAGCAGTTTTTCTGCTTCAGCCACAACGTTTTCTACCGTGAAGCCGTATTCCTTCATGATGCGCTCACCTGGTGCAGATGCGCCAAACTGATTGATTGCGATGACCGTACCGCTATCACCAGCGTAACGCTCCCAACCCATTGGAGAGCCCATTTCTACCGCCACGCGTGCTTTTACAGCCGGTGGAATTACAGCGTCGCGATACTCTTTCGGTTGACGCTCGAACAGGTTCCAGCTCGGCATGGAAACAACGCGTGTTTCAATACCTTTCGAGAGGAGTTGTTCACGCGCCTGCATCACGAGGGATACCTCAGAACCAGTTGCCAACAGGATGAGCTGCGGGTTGCCGCTTGGCGCGTCTGCGAGAACATACGCACCTTTGCTCACGCCTTCTGCCGCTTTCTCAATGGTCTCAGGCAGGACTGGCAGGTTTTGACGAGTCAGCACCAGTACAACTGGCTCATCGGTGCGGGATACAGCATATTTCCAAGCCTCGTTCGTTTCTACTGCGTCAGACGGACGAAGAATGGTCAAGCCTGGCATCGCACGCAAGGAAGCGAGCTGCTCAATCGGCTCATGCGTCGGTCCGTCTTCACCAACTGCGATCGAGTCATGTGTAAATACGTACACAACTGGCTGCTTCATTAATGCAGAGAGGCGAATCGCTGGACGCACGTAGTCGGAGAATACGAAGAACGTACCGCCGTATACTTTTACGCCACCGTGGAGAGCCATACCGTTGAGGGCTGCACCCATCGCGAATTCGCGAACACCAAACCAAATGTTGCGGCCATCGTAAGAGCCTGGCAGGAAGTTGCCCGCTTCTTTAATCACCGTGTTGTTGGAATGTGCCAAGTCAGCAGATCCGCCCAAGAAGAACGGAACGCTGTTTGCCAATGCATTGATCGCATTACCGGAAGCAACGCGTGTCGCCAGCTTCGCGCCAACTTCGTACGTCGGCATATGGTTGTCCCAACCAGCAGGCAGATGACCTTCTTGTGCAGTCGTAAATTGCAGCGCCAGTTCCGGATACGCTTTTGCATAAGCAGCAAACTGGTCGCGCCAAGCAGCTTCTGCTTTTTCTCCAGCATCAGCCAAGCCTGCAAAGAAGTCAGTCACTTCTTGTGGTACGTGGAACTCACTTTCGTGGTGCCACTCGTAGTTTGCTTTTGTCAGCTTCACTTCGTCTTTTCCAAGCGGAGCGCCGTGAGAAGAGCTGGAGCCGCCTTTGTTCGGGCTTCCGTATCCAATGACGGTTTTTACTTCGATCAAGGTAGGACGATCCAAATCTTTTTTCGCTTCTGCGATAGCCGCGTCAATAGCAGCCAGATCATTGCCATCTTCTACGCGAATGTATTGCCAACCATACGCTTGGTAGCGATCCGCTACGTTTTCAGAGAAGGAACGGGAAAGCTCCCCATCCAGAGAGATATCGTTCGAATCGTAGAGCACGATCATTTTGCCCAGTTTCAGGTGAGCAGCCAGAGAAGAAGCCTCGCTGGATACCCCCTCCATCAGGTCACCATCGCCGCAGATTACGTATGTGTAATGGTCAACGATGTCAAAATTGTCGCGGTTGTAAACAGCTGCCATGTGCTTTTCAGCCATCGCCATACCGACAGCCATCGCGATCCCTTGTCCCAGAGGACCCGTTGTCGCGTCAACACCCGCCGTGTGTCCAAACTCAGGGTGACCAGGCGTTTTGCTGCCCCATTGACGGAAGTTATGTAGGTCTTCCAGTGAAACATCGTATTTCATCAAATGCAACATCGAGTATAATAGCATAGAGCCATGTCCTGCTGAGAGGACAAAACGGTCACGGTCAATCCATTTTGGATTGCTCGGATTTACTTTCATAAAGCGGCTCCACAGTACATGTGCCATAGGGGCTGCACCCATCGGCATTCCCGGGTGACCGGAATTCGCCTTCTCGATGGCATCAATCGCCAACGTGCGGATGGTATTAATGGATAGCTGATCAACAGACGTATGCTGAGTCATCTCGCAAAATCCTCCCTGCGTTTTCTAGAAATAACTACCGAGTATCGGGTAAAAACACACTGTGCCATTATAGCATAGTTCCCATTTAGAATCATGTTCGCTTTGCATGAATGAAGGAGGTCTTTTTCAATGAATTGGCTTTATCTTATAATCGGAATCGTCCTGGGTGCTGCTGGAATTATTATGCTGCTTATGGGCTTGACCAGCTCACCTATTTTGAAAAAAAACAGACTGGAACGCCGTAGACAGGCTGCCGAGAATCATCGCCCGGAAGAATATCATTAATAGAGGAGAATTCGCATGCAGATAGAGCGCTTCGCGATGCAGGTAGCCGTTCACCTTTTCCTAGTGAAGGGTGCGCAAGTCCTGTTATTACGCCGCTACAATACCGGCTACGAAGACGGCAATTATAGTGTTCCCGCTGGACATCTGGATGGGAATGAAGAAGTGAAGACAGCCGCGATCCGCGAGGCAAAAGAAGAATGCGGAATTGACATCGATCCAGCGAGCTTGGAGATGGTAGGCGTCATGCATCGTCGCTCCAATGATGAGCGCATCGATTTTTTTGTCGCTGCCACAAAATGGCGCGGAGAAATTATCAATGCCGAGCCGAATAAATGCGATGAGCTCGTATGGGCGGACATGGATAAATTACCCCCGAACGTCATTCCTTATGTGAGACAAGCTCTCTCGAACTTTAGACGAAAGCATTGGTTTGACAGCTTTGGCTGGGAGCCTGCATTCGAGTTGAAGAAGTAATAAAAAGCAACCAATCCGCCAAAAGCATTGTGCTCGCATTGGCAGTTGGTTGCTTTTTTACATTATCCTTCGCTTATTTGTAACAGAAGGTGAACCGCCTTGTTCCAACGAGTACGCAGTCTTTTCCTCACCGCTCCGTCCATCTGCGGCTCATAGCGACGCCCTACCTTCATTCGCGCTTCCAAGTCTTTCACCGACCACCAGCCGCACTCTTCCCCGAGTAGAAACGCAATCCCCATCGCTGTTGTTTCATTGATCTGGGGCACCTCAATCGGAACACCCAGCAGGTCTGCCTGAAACTGCATCAAATACGGATTGTCCGTCAAGCCGCCATCTACACGCAAGAGTGAAATCTTTTGTGCGACTGCCTGTTCCATTGTGACAAACACATCCGCTACACGGTGAGCGATCCCTTCCAGCATCGCTTTTGCCATCAGCGGTCGGTCAGTATGCTGGGAGAGTCCGAGAAACACCCCTCTCGCCTCCGAGTTCCAGTATGGCGTGCCGATCCCATTCAATGCCGGGATAAATAAAAGAGTGGTTGGGGCTTCTCCTTTGTAAAGTTCTTCATACCACTGCTCCGACCATCGTTGCAGCTCGTCTATATCCTGATACAGCCCAAGCTGCTCCTTGCCCCATTCGACAGCAGACCCCGCCGCATAAATCGCTCCATCCAGCGCATAAGTATGCTTGGCCCCGCGTTTCCAGACAAGCGTCGTCAAGAGTCCGCTCTCTTTCGTAGCAGGCGGTTCGTTTCCCACGTTCATATAAGCGAAGCAGCCCGTGCCATACGTGCATTTGGACATACCCGGCTCTATGCAGAGATGACCGTAAAGGGCGGCTGGTTGATCCACCTGGCTGACGAGAATCGGTGCTTGAATGCCGCAAAATGTAACCGGATCTGTACGGCCAAACGAGCCAACTGTTGGACGAACCTGCGGCAACCAGTCTTCCTCTATCTCCAAATACCGCAATATTTCCTCATCCCAATTCCCCTGCCGATGAGCAAACAACAGCGTTCGGGCAGCGGTGGAAGCATCGGTTACATACGAGGCACCTCCTGTCATCTGCCAGATCAGCCAAGAGTCAAGCGTGCTGCAATAAGCCTGCCGCTGTCGGATCTTTTCTTGCACCAGAGGCACTTCCTCCATCATCCATCTAATCTTAGTCGCAGAAAAATACGGGTCAATCAAAAGTCCGGTTTTCTCGGCTACCTTCTGTGCCCACACACCATCCGCCTTCCAACGCTCGGCGATTTGATCGGAGCGGCGGCACGACCAGACGACAGCTGGATAAAGCGGCTCTCCGCTGACCGAATCCCAGAAGACGACCGTTTCTCCCTGATTAGCTAAGCCTACCGCTTCCACCTGCTCAGGTTCGATACGTCCCTTGAGCAGCACGTCAGCGACACCCATCAAGACCTTTTCCCATATCTCCTCCGGGTTATGCTCCACCCATCCGGATTGTGGATAATATTGCGTGTGCTTCTGATAGCTTTCGGCAGCAACCCTTCCAAGGTGATTTACCAGTAGCACCTTGGTCCCAGTTGTTCCCTGATCGATCGACAGCAAATACTTTTCCATACAGCAGACTCCTTTTTCATTATTCTAGGCTGAATGATCTTCTTTCTCTTCATCAAATCGGAATGTTCTGTCTTTAATACCGATACGGCCCTCCATAATCCCTTTGCGGAACAGCAGATGATACAAAATGACGCCAACAGCGAGCAAGGTAGCTGCGACGATCGCTACGCTATGGAAATTTTTCGGAATGGTCAAGATGCCAATTTCAAAGATCAACCAAGCGATAGCAAGGAAAGTGAGCGGTGTGCGCCACTTGCCCAGGTCAAAGTACTTCGATTTGGGCAGTTCCTTGCGTTTCCAAGCATAAGCAGCAATCGTTGTCAGATAGAGAAGGGCAGGTAGAACCGAGGTGGCCCCTACCAGAAGGGTTAGGGAATCTGCGAATAACACAGCGAGAATGCCTAGCACTAAAACGAGTAAAACTGCGTTTGTTGGTACGGAAGTCTGGGGTGATACCTTCTTGAAGATGGAGGAAGCGAAGAATACATTGTCGCGTGACAACGCATAGATGAGTCGGGAAGCGGAAGCCATGATGATCAAGCCGCACGCGAAGATGGAGATGAGGCAAAGCACCAAAAAGAAGCTGGATACAGCAGAGCCAAGACTTGTTTGCAAAATGTACGGAATCGGATTCGCTACACCGAGCACAGCCGGCAGATCCGTGATGGCAACTGAAATGACGATCAACAGCAAGAAACCGATCATACCACTTAGTAATACGGATAAAATCATGGCACGAGGAACCGTTTTCTTTGCATTGATCGTCTCCTCAGAGAGATTTGCAGCAGCCTCGAAACCTACTAATGTAAAGGACCCCATCAGGGCAGCCATGATAAAAGCGCCTAGGTATGAACCGTCCGATTGAGTTGCAGCGGTACCGATATCGGTCAGCATGCTCCAATTTGCCCCGTTGTACATCACCACTGCCCCCAGCACCACAACGATCCCAGCCATACCGATCACTTCGGTGTATACGGCGATATCATTAATGCGAGTAGCCAGTTTCACTCCATAAATGTTTAATAAAGCTTGTACGACCAGTGTACCAATCACGATCCAGACCAGCGTCTTTGCGCCTGAATCCCAGCCAAACATCTCGGCAATGATGGGCGCCAGCGCATAGTCAACGGTTGGAACCACGATAACGAGAAAGCAAAAGGCAATCCAGCCAGCAAACCAACCAAGCCCCGGGTTGGCAAGACGTGTCACCCATTGATAGGAATAACCGCTCAATGGAATGCGTCCAGCCAGCTCTGCAAAAATAATGGCAACTAACAAATGCCCAATGGTTACAATCGGCCAGGTCCAGATACCAGCCGGCCCTGCCGTACTAAGCACAAATCCATAATTACTAAAAATGCCTGTGGTAATGGAAATGAAAGAAAACGCGACGGCAAACGAACTGAACAGTTTTAATGTCCGTCTCAATTCTTGCTTATAATGATACGTTTGCATATCTTGCGAATCATTTGCTTGTACCGATTGTTTCACCATTGATTGCCTCCCTCACCATTTGCTTTACACGGATGTCTTAGCAACGATGACTTGCAATCCTTCCTGAGCGAGTCGCCCAGCAAGAGATTGGGGTAGTTCCTCATCTGTAATGACTACGTCGATGTCGGATAGCTCTGCCACCCTCATAAAAGCGGTTACATTTATTTTGGAGTGATCAATCAGTGCATATGTTTCTTTGGCGTTTGTAAGCATCAGCTGCCTGATGTCTGACTCGCCCACATGGTAATCCGTAAAACCAGTTTCTGCTGCCAATCCCCCCACACCAATAAACGCTTTGTCTACAAACAAACCCTCGAGGCTTTTCCTGGCGATCGGACCGGACATGGCTAGATCCCCTGCGCGCAATTCACCCCCACTCATGATCACCTTCGCATCTGGGTGATGAGATAGTTCCAATGCCACCAGTAGCGCATTGGTTATCACTGTAATTCCTTTTTTATGGTAAAGGTGTTTGGCGAACAATTGTGTCGTCGTGCCCAAATCAATATAGATCGCGTCGCCGTCCTCCACCAAGGAGGCAGCGGCGACCGCAATCGCCTCCTTCTCCGCCAAGTTTAATCCACTACGCTTGGCATAAGGAGGTTCCACGTTGGTTTTATTCAGAATAGCGCCACCATGCACCTTCTTGAGTAGTCCCTGCTGCTCCATTTCATACAAATCACGCCTGATTGTTTCGCGCGTCACCGTTAATCGGCTGCATAGCTCCGCAATACGAACGGATTGATTTTCTTGTAGCATTTGCAGGATCAGCTGCTGTCTTTCTTCTTGTAGCATGGATGATCACCATCTTCTCTTAATTGTAAATCTCCTGACTAGACTGGAACAGGGTCTGGACGTTCGTCGCAAATTCTTCTGCCTTTTTCTTCACAGTCCCTTTCATTAGTATATCTCCTAATGATGCCAGTCGTCCTGTCATTTGCAAATCCATCTCATATTGCACCCGTGTGGTTCCCGGCTGTTCCTCTTTTAGCTGAAGGTGCAATTGATTGCGGAACAATCCTGCCAACGCTACCGGTTGTCCAGTCATCTCCACTTGCAGGGCTTCTCCATCTACCGCTTCTTTTAATTCCCCCGTGACGCGGAATTGAATCGTCATAAACTGTATTTTCACTTCCATGTTCGCTTCATAACGGGTGGGGCTACTCATTTTTACTTCTTTGCAGCCTGGTACGCAGCCTGACAGCTTTTCAACATCCATAAAGACGGACCATACATCCGCTTTGCTTGCCTGAATGGTAAACGAGTCGGATAGCTTCATCATGAACTCTCCCTTCTGATGATCGCTTTAAAAGAGTTGCTTGGCTGTTTCTTTAGCCAATTCCATCGAATTGGTGTGATCATCGTCGCCAAGGCAGGTACAGCTCCCTGCTGCATAAATATCTGGCAAATTCGTTTTCCCCGTGGCATCTACGATAATGGCATCGTGTTGATCACGCTCGATTGGCGCTCCTTTCAAGAAAAACGTGCAGGGCACCCGACCTTTTGCAAAAATGAGCGTATCGCACGCCACTTCGTTTATCTCATCCGTCATCCGATTTCGCAGCTGTACTCCTTCTACACGGGACAATCCCTTGATAGAGGTAAGCTCCCAATCTGATTCAGCATATTTGACTAGATTGCTCGTCTCTTTTTCCAGAAGGACCGCTGTACTGCGAGAGATTCTGCCATTCTCGATCAACACAATCTTGCGGCCCGGCTGATATCCTCGCTCGATCAACTGCATCGCCATCATCGGCGTCATGACTCCTGCTGGACGTGTCCCCGGAATTTTGTGCGCCTCACGCGGTTTTTCCAGCGAGCCTGAGGCGATCAGTACCTTTTTTGCCTCAATAGAATAGGTGCCCATCGGCGATTGGACGTACAACTGGTGCAGTTGACCATTTGCCCCTGGGAAAAAACCGACGACAGTTGATTGTTCGTGAATCTCGTAGGGAAGGGACGCGGCTTTTTCCAGCAGTTCCCGTTCTGGAGCAAACTCATCAGAGCTCCAATACGGTAAGGTGAAGCCACCTCTTCTCTTCTGGTAATCGATCATCAGAACAGAGCTGACTCCTCTTTCCCACGCTGAAAGGGCTGCTGTCAATCCCGAGATTCCTGCTCCAATGATCACCAATTCATACATCATGCCTGCTTCTCTCCTTGTGCTACAGCTAGATAGGAGTTTCTTACTCCTTTTAAAGGCTGCTTCCCGGTGTGTTCAGGATAGGTCTCGGCCATAACATCGATGATTTTGGGAATACAGCAGTTTCCTTGGCATTCTCCTAAGGTGGCGCCCGTCCGCCGCTTCACTCCATCAATGGTCTGTGGGGTGAGTGGACGCTTTAAGGAATTGACGATCTCACTCCGGGTAATGGAGCGGCACAGACAAATGATTTCTCCTGTTTCCTGCTCTTCTGAAAAAAGATCCGGCAGGGCATGCTGTGCCTGTTCGTTTGCTTGCAGCTCAAGCCCGGCTTTCTGGAGAGTTGCCGCTACCAGCTCTGCTATGCCAGGCGAAGCAGAGAGTCCAGTGGAACGAATCCCGGCGGCATGAATCATGCGTGGCTGTACAGCGGATGGACGGATGACAAAATCTCCTTCGCTGCAAACTGCCCTGACTCCGGCAAACTGACGAATCGTAGAGAACTGCCGAGAGTCGGGAACCAGCTTCTCACAGCCTGCCAGTACCGATTCCATGCCGGCCTGAGAGGTGGAACGATCCCATTTGTCCTCTTGATCCTCCGCCGTTGGCCCAAGTAGAAAACCGCCGAACACGACTGGTGAAACCAACACGCCCTTGGAGGTTTTCGTAGGAACAGGCAGGATGATCGAGGAGATGGATATCGCCTCTTCGGTCAAGATAAACTGGCCTTTACGCGGTGAAATCGAGAAGCTCTCATCTCCCACCATCCGGGCAATTTCATCAGACCATAATCCGGCAGCATTCACCGCATATCGGGTCGTGACCGTTTCACCATTTTCCAGCGTAAGGCGCAAGTCCTCTCCATTCGATACTGTCTCGATGTGGGAGACGCCTTGCCCAAGAACAACCTCCGCACCGTTTAGCACTGCTATCTCTCCGAAGGCTCTGGTGGCCCAGAATGGATCGCAGATTGCTTCACCTGGCACTGCCAATCCGCCTGTTACCTCGGCTGTCACAGCGGGATTCATCTCGAGAATCTCCTCAGCAGACATCCAGTGAACATCTACGTCATTCGCCTTTGCATTGGGAACATAGGTGGTTTCGATTATCTGCTTTTCTTCTTCGTTTGTCGCCACCATTACGGCGCCACATGGAATGAAGGGGATTCTCAGATTCTCAACCAATATTGGCCATAAGCTGCGGGAGCGGCGAAGGCACTCTGCCTCAACCGTGCCTGGCTTTGCATCAAACCCGGTATGAACAATCCCACTGTTCGCCTTGCTTGTCCCTTCACAAACGTCAGGCTGCTTCTCGATTAAAAGCAGTTTCAGTTGATAAAACGAAAGGGCGCGTAATATGGCTGTACCGACTACTCCACCACCAATCACCACAACGTCGTACTTATGGTTTTGCATTCTGTTCCACCAACCTCGGATTTTTGTTTGCAAAACATTGCTTTTGTTTGCTTTATTTCGTATTCATTATATTCTGACTTGTATTTTTCTGTCAATAAACGAACTGCTCCCATCGTATGATAGCAGCAGCTCATCATTTTGCATTTTTTTGCAAACAGTGGTTAGATTGTGAAACGGTTGATCATTTGTTGTAATTCCTTTGCCATCTGGTTTAATTGCTCTGCGGATGTAGAGAGCTGGTTCATCGAGATGCGCTGTTCTTCCGTTGAAGCAGCCACATTCGATGCACTTGCGGCAGATTCCTTTGCAATGGAAGACAACTGCAAAATGGATGCGGTCACCTGTTCCGTAGCCGCTGACATTTGCTCTGCAACCGAGGAAATTTCCTGAATCTGATCCGCTACATCCTGGGTAGAATCCATGATTCGGCGGAATGCTTCCCCTGTTTCATGGGCGATCTGGATTCCCGTTTCAACCTCGCGTGTTCCTTCATCCATAGCTTGTACCGCTGACGTCGTTTCCCGCTGGATTTCGGTAATCAGGTTGGCAATTTGGTTGGCCGAGTCGTTGGACTGCTCTGCCAGCTTGCGCACTTCATCCGCTACCACAGCGAAACCTCTGCCCTGTTCTCCTGCACGAGCAGCTTCTATCGCCGCATTGAGTGCCAACAGGTTCGTCTGGGATGCGATGCTTGCGATTACTTCCACGATCTGTGAGATTTCTGCTGAGCGGCTATCCAGCGAACGAACGACATCGGCAGAATGGCTTACGGATCGGTTAATCGAATCCATCTGTCCTGACACCTTTTCTACGGATTGGTTGCCCGCCACCGCTTCGTTTGCCATATGTTTCGATGATTCGGCCATCGTGGAGGAGGCTTCGGCAATCCGCTGAATACCAATCGCCATCTCTTCCATAGCCCGCGCACTTTCTTCGGCACTATGCTGTTGATTCTCCGTGCCGGTTGCTACTTCTTGGAACGACGAGGCCACCTGGCCAAAGGCAAGTCTTGCTTCATGGGCCTTCTTTGTGGAGGTTTCCGAGACTGTTCCTACTTGACCGGTATAGCCGCTAATATTTTTCATCATTCCGTGAAGATCTTCAATGAATGCATTCACTGCAGTCGCTACGTCGCCAATCTCATCCTTTCGCCGGATTGGGATCGTCTGGGTTAAATCCTTTTTTTCCACCAAATTAACGATGCCTGCTTTCAGTTGCAGCAGTGGACGTGCTACCTGACGATTAATGAACCAGTACAAGAACACGAGGAAAATGCTGATGGAGACACCAAAAATAATCAGGCTGATGTAAAGATATTGGGTAATCGGCCCATTAATCTCTGCTGCGGGCATGACAGTAGCTAGCGTCATGCCCGTTTCCCCGATTGGAGCGAAGGTGACGTATTGCTTTTGCCCACCTATGGTAGCCTGGATCATCCCCGTTGCGGTTGCTTCGGTAATGTTTTGGGCAATGTCCTTAAGCCCCGTCTCAGACTCGTCCGTCATTTTCACTTGCAAGTTCTTTTGTGCATCGCGATGGGAAACGTAAATGCCCGATTTGGAAACGATAAAACCGTAACCTGTTTCGCCAACCTTCAGATTTTCGATGCTTTTGTTAAGCTCCGTAAGTCCGATATCCAATGTCGTCGTACCGCTGATCTTACCTCCCACTTTAATGGGCGCAATGGCTGTAACCATAGGAACTTTGGAAATCGGGTCGGCATACGGCTCAGTCCACACATATGGTTTGTCAACCATCCCCGCTTTGTACCAATCCTGCGCAAGATAATCATAGCTACCGTCGCTGTAAGCCGGATCGAGCTCTACTTTGTCGTTATTGCGGATAGCGTACCTGCCGTACAGCTTTTGCGAGCTGTCGAAGCTGTATGGCTCCATCCAAAATCCACCGCCCACAATCAACGGCTCAGACGCTACGACATCGACCAGCGTCCCTTCGAGATGCTTGATGGTTTCCTTCGAGCCATGAGAGACAGAATAAGTGAGTGTTTCCGAGAGCTTGCCTGTCTTGTCCAGCATACCATTCAGATAAGCCGCCTCTTTGGCTACCTGCATTTGTAGCTTTGCTTCTACTTCATTCGAGATAATTTGCTCAAACTGGAGAAAACCAAACACTAGCTGAAGAATAAAAATACCGATGGTGATGGCAGCCAAAATGGTTACCAGCACATTTTTTATGCTCCTCATGCAAAAGCCTCCAATCACACAAATTGAAAAAATGGAAATTCATGACACGACGACATTTGGTAATCTACCCCACTATTACCATATGTAAACTTCTTTTTTCACAAACTTTTAAAAGCGTCAGAACATAAAGAAAATAAATCCACCTAACAAAAAGGCGCCTGCCATCCGAATAGTTCGTGGATAGTAGACGCCGTACTCTAGAAATTCGTAAAAATTACGAAACAGGTGGTTGCTTATTCGTTCGAGGTTCTTTCATTCCACCAAGACGCTGCAACTGGCGAATCATGAGGAACGAAAACCCTGCGAAACAAACGATCGTCAACGTAATTTTGCTATATTGATAAACTCCCGCAACCATTATTTCCAGTTGATCGGAGAACCAATAGCCTGCGACAAAGTAATGCAAAGTCCATACAATACTGCTCGGCATAAAGAATAGAAGGAACTGCCGAAACGACATTCGGCTGGCACCGGCGAGGATAGGCACGATATGACGAATAATCGGAAGAAAGATACCAAAAACAAGCAGCCAGCCCATTGACCCGCGCAATGCCGACAGGAAATCAGCACGCAAGCCCAGATTCCGGACCATCCAGCTAAATGCCTTCGCTCCCAGTAAGTACCCCGCGTAAGAAACAAGGAAAAAAACGGGGTATATGACCGCAAATGCAGTAAAAAAGTCCGCTCCTGTATTGGCAATCTGCGCCCCCACGGTCATGACCGTAATCTCATCAGGAATGAATTTTCCCAGCATGCCTGTAACCATCTCCCAGAATAGCTCGTAATACCCTGTAAACTCCACCTGTGCCGCCTCCTTTCTCTCTGCACTCTATCCTAACGGGTAAACCTTTCAAAAGAAGACAGAATTCCTTAAGAAATGAATAAGGATTTCTGAAGAATTTCTTACGAAGTGCGCAAAAAAGCTCATTCCTCCTTTGTGTTTAAAGTAGAATGAGCTTTGAAAATGAATCATGCTTGGTTGTCAAGTTTTTTTGTTTGGTTTGGATTGTATTGTACGATCTAGCTATTAAAATTGGAAACTGGTCTGCACAAGCACTTATTCGTACACAATAAACACTCTATTTCCACTTTGAATTGCTTGCTCTAAAAAGATAATAATATCCATTGTAATAGCCGGGAGCACTGGAATAATATTACTTGATTCATTTTCTGTAACTTTCTTAACATCAAATGATTTAAACAATTGTACTGCTTTTTCAACATTTGTGATTTCCCAAGGACTTTCTTCATACCATCCTTCATGAACGCAATATTCATGTAATATTCCATCTTGAACGGGAGCCTGTTGGACCAAGCAATCTAGCAATGATTCAAAATACCCATTCCAAAGTTTGAGCACTTGCACTTCATTTGATTTTTCATACATAAAGATTATCTCAGGCTCTCCTTCAAATCCAACATAATATAAATCATTTATCGCTTCTGATTTCATAATATTACTCCTTCCAATGACCTTGATCTAATATTCTTACTTGTTCAGGTGTAGCGGTTCCCGCTTTTCTAGCAGCTATTGCTTCATACCATTTGTACCCTTCCACCCATTCATCTTCTCCAGTTTTGTAAAATGACTTTGGTTTTTGTCCTCCACTACCTGGTATAGTTCTCTGAATTACCCAGGTGTTTCCTTGATCAACTGGCGCTCCAGAGGTTCTTGTATGCCACCGACTGCATCTGCATCGGCGAGGTTTAGCTGATCATCCCGCAACGTATCCAAGTCTTCCTGGATCGGCTTAACATAGCTTTCTTGCACAAATAGTTTTACACCCTTAGGTAAATCCTCTGCCGCCTTTTGCAAACCTTTCGGCAAATCATTTGCCGCTTTCTCCAAAGCTCCTGGCAGCTCACTTGCCGCTTTTTGCATTGCAGCAGGAACATCTCCCAGCTTTGATATTCCTTTGACGAAGTTGTCCCACATGGTTGGCTTTTCCTGCGGCTTCTCGCAAGCTGGTCCTTGTCCAAAACTGGCATCTGAAGGCCCACTGTTAGCTGACGATTGATTCCCTATCGTTACACCACCCAAATCCTGCCCATCGCTTCAATCTTGATCAGTCCACAATGGAAACACATATTCGTGGATTTGTTCAGCAATGCGGGGTGTCCACCAACCATTTTGTCCGGCTTTCCATCTATCCATGGCATGGTCATCACAGGTGTGCACGGCATTGGCGTTAGTACACCATTATTTGCTGCGGTGGCAGAAGCGACAGCGGGATTCTTCAAGCTGCTGCACTTTCCAAATGGCATGATATTAACGTTGGGAACGAAGTCCAAGATGTTCATTTGCGGCTTCCCTTTTACAAAAACACCATGACTGAACGGCATTTTCAGCCGACTTAACTGACTTCCGCTGCTGCATGATAAAATGGCACCAACAACCACATAGCTCTTGCGTTCCGCATTCGATTTTTGGACGGAGATACCTTCAATATTGGGCATACAGTCTCCTCCTCTCTGTAAGGTTCCTATACAGATGGAAGATGCTCGTGCTAATAGATGAAGACCAATATCCACTCTATATATAAAAAGGAAATAATGCCCATACGGTAAGTTTCGGACACTGAACTAATAAAATTACATTTCACTATGGGGTATCGACCACAAAAAAAACGTGTTCACCATCTCCCGCATACACACGGCTTGGCAAACACGTTCTTACTCTTTATTCTATTCCCTCAACCTTTCGCTTGCTGCGCAACGCTGACATGGCTTCTATGAACTCTTCCTTGTCAATGACATTCAGCTCATATAGCTCCCGAATTTCATCTTCTATCAACAGCAAATCCCCTTCAGGATCGCCAGTATAAATAACCAATCCGAAACGGTGCAGAAACGCCTTCAAATCGAATTCATTCGGGTTTATTTTCAATGAGCTCCCTCCAGATCGATTTCCATCCTGGCGAGGACGGCATCGTAATCAAACTCGACAGCAAAGCCGGTAATGACGATGATCTTCGCGTGTGGATACGCTTCTTGCCACGCCTCCTCCTCTTCCGGTTTCAATCCGACGATATACAAAGGGTCCACGGACAGCTGTGGGTGTTCTTGACACAAGCGTAAAAACTCCTTGCTTCTCTCCTGTTCGACAGCCGCATTCAGGACGAGGACAGCTCGCTCAACTTCTCCAGACTCTCTTTGTTTAGCCAGCAACTCAAACGTTTTGACCGAAGGCACAAGGGCGTTGATCTCAGGAAAACGATCGAGCACTTCATCCAGCCAATCATCTTCATGCCAGGCTAGGTAGTAAAGCATCGCAGTAGACATGTAACAAACACCTCATGGATATATACTTGACAATATAAGTAGCCATTTCTTTTCTATTATAGCACGTCTCGCCAGAACTGCCCACGTTGCTGGCTTGACTTCACCTTTTCCTTCACGTAAGGTGGAAAAAGCAAACAATCCGCTTGAAAAGATTTTTGTGCGAAAAGAGGTAGACGTAGTGAATAAGAAGCACCTTGCCCTCTTGTTCTTTATTGCTTTTTTCATCATGCTCGGTTTTGGCATCATTATCCCCATTCTTCCCTTTTTCGCGGAAAAATTGGGTGCGACATCGTTTCAAATCGGTGTCCTTTTTGCCAGCTACAATATTATGCAGCTGGTGTTTGCACCGATTTGGGGAGCACTTTCAGACAGAATCGGGCGAAAGCCACTCATATCATTCGGGCTGTTCGGCTTTTCCATCACCTTTATCCTGTTTGGACTAGCTGACAGTTATACGGAAATGCTCCTGTATCGCATTTTAGGTGGAATCGTCTCGGCTGCCGCATTGCCAACTGTAACCGCTATGGTGGCGGATCTCTTCCCTTCAGAAGAACGGGCAAAAGGGATGGGAATCATTGGAGCCGGGATTGGACTGAGCTTTGTCTTCGGTCCGGTAATTGGTGGACTGCTCAGTGAATTTGGCTTCGCCGTTCCCTTCTACGCTTCGGGTATCGTGGCGTTGCTTACGTTTTTCCTGATCCTGTTTGCCTTGCCGGAGAGCTTGCCGAAAGAAAAGCGGGCGAATCTACAAAAAGAACAGCGGCAAAATCCGCTTGTCTCTTTGTTTGGTTCCATGTCCTTGCTGTACGGTATTTTGTTCACCGTCTCCTTTGCTTTTTCCGGACTGGAAACGACTTTTGCCCTGTACATAAGTGATTTGTACGGTTTTACCTCCAAAGACCTCGGCTATATGTTTCTCGTCATGGGCTTGATCGCTGCCGCAGTACAAGGCGGGCTCATTGGAAGAATGGTCAAGCAGCTAGGGGAAGCAAGCGTCCTCGTCATTGGGATGATTCTTTACGGTATTGGATTTTTTGCCATTCCGTTGTCGGGTAATTTTTGGGTGCTGGCGCTGATCCTCTCGTTATTCGGAGCGGGACAAGGAATGATCAGAGCGACAGCCACAGCGATGATCACCCAACGGACGACACAAGGACAAGGCGTAACGAGTGGGGCAATCAGCTCGATGGACAGCCTAGGACGCATCTTGGGTCCATTAGCTGGTGGAGCGGTTTACCAGGTCTCCCACAGTGGGCCGTTCTTCCTCGGAGGAGTCTTGATGGTATTGCTCCTTCTCTGGTTTGTCAGCGGCTATCGTCGCCTGCCAGAACCAAGCACTCAAGCACAATCGTAAGCGATACAAAATGAAGCACCGCCAGCATTCAACACTTTGCTGGCGGTGCTATTTTTATTGCAGCCTACTGTTCCTGTAGCTGCATCCAAGCCGAAAAGGTTCCGTCTATCTCCTGCTGCACCTGATTGATCGATTGTTGCCAAGCCACTAACTGCTCATAATCTGCCCCTTCACTTTGGAGCAAGGCTGTCAATTCACCTTTTCTTTCTTCTAACAAAGCTATTTTTTGTTCAAGCTCTGCCAGCTTGTATGGATTCGGACGTTTGGCTGTCGCATTCGTCACGGCCGCCTCTTGAACTTGCTTGACTGCTGGCTGCTTTCGCTCTAGTTCCTCCGGCTTACTGGCACGAGCTGCGATCCGCTGCTTTTGCTTTTCCCTTGCTTCCTCATAGGTACCCACATCGTGAACCAGCCGCTTATTTTCCACCCAAAACACACCATCTGCCATCTTTTGCAGGAAATAGCGATCATGCGAGATGATAAACAACGATCCGTGAAAATCCGCCAACGCTTCCTCCAATGTTTCTCGCGCTTCAATATCCAGATGGTTGGTCGGTTCGTCTAGAATGAGCAGGTTGATTTCCTGATGCATCATTTGGGCCAAGCGCAGTCGCATCCGCTCTCCGCCACTCAACTGCCCGATCCGCTTGAAAACTTGTTCGCCGTAAAACATAAACCGTGCCAGTAAATGTCGTGCTTCCGGCTCTGTCACTCTGGCTACCTCACGGAAAACGTCAATCAGCCGCTGATTTTGATCCCCTTCCAAAGCTTGCTGTGACAAGTAGCCCACCTTAACGCTGCTGCCAATTTTGAGCGTACCTACGTCTGGCTCAACCTCTCCTAGTAGCATGCGAATCAACGTAGATTTCCCGCAGCCATTTGGTCCAAGCAGCGCTTTTCGCTCCCCGTAGCGCAACAAAAAGCTAGCGTCCGCAAACAACTGTTTTCCGCCAAATGTTTTCTGTACCCCCGTCGCTTTCAGCACATCCTGCCCGCTTCGGTCGGTCTTCATAAACTGCAAGCCCATGCGATCCGCTTCCATTTTCGGTCGCTCGATACGCTCAATCCGCGCTAGCGCCTTTTCCATGCTTTTTGCCCTTCGGTGAAAAGCCTCGTTCGGCGGATTGGAACGATTGCCCCACTCCTTGAGCCGTTTGATCGTTTCTTTCATTTTCTTGATTTGCTTCTGCTGTTCCTGATAAGCGGCAAACTGGCGCAGCAAGCGTTCTTCACGCTCCGTAGCGAATGCGCTGTAATTGCCAATATAGAATTCGGCTTCTCCTCCGTCCACATGATAGACAGACGTGACGACCGCATCCAAAAAATAACGGTCATGGGAGATAATCAGGATCGTCCCCTGATAATTTTTTAAAAACTCCTCTAGCCACTCCATCGACTCCACATCCAAATGGTTGGTCGGCTCATCCAAGAGCAAAACATCGCTTTTCTGGCAGAGTAGCTTTGCAAGGCCCGCCTTTGTCTTTTCCCCACCGCTGAGTTGGGCAAAAGGTGTCGCTAACAGTTCTGCACTAACGCCCAAGCCCTGTGTCACCTGGGTCATTTTCGTCTCCCACTGATAGCCATCCCGTTGTTCAAATTCATCTTGCAGCTTTTGATAGCGTAGCATGAGGCGGTTTAGCTCTTGTTCATTTTCGTAAAGCAACCCCATCTGCTGCTCGAGCTCGCGCATCTGCTCCTGTAGCTTGATGACATCGGTAAACGCGCTGGCTACAACATCCGTCCCCGTCCACTCAGCTGGATACTGCGGCGTTTGCGGTAGGTACGCCCAAATCGTTCCTTTTGCCCGAAAAAGCTCACCCGAATCGGGGCCTTCGATACCTGCCAGTAGCTTGAACAACGTGGTTTTGCCTGCTCCATTCGGTCCGACGATCCCAACGCGTTCTCCTGCCTTGATTTCCAACGTGATATCTTGTAAAACCGGATCTGCTCCGTACGATTTCTGTAATTGCTGCGTCGCGACAATAATCATGATTGTTTCCTCCTTGAAATGTTGGTAACGGTTCAAATTAATGGATTTCCTGGTGGCCCCGGCACAATTTTTGAGACCACCCCGCACGTGCGAGTGGACGCAAAAAAGCCGCAGGCCATTACCTGCGGCATCGTGAAAGGGACCGACCTTACGTCAGTTACCCATTATAGACAAGAACAAACCGTCCCTGATCGATGCATGGTACGCCTATGGAAACTCCGTTCAGTTGTATGCGCAAAAAAGGACAGACTGGTCCCGTTGAATACAAAATCATGCGTCATACTGGAAGTTTCTACCACAAACCATGCTTGCAGAGTTCCGAACACGTACACACACCTCCATTTCTCAAGGGATAGGAAATCACAACCATATCTTACATCAGGAGTCACACAAAAACAAGAGGGCCTGCTGTAGCAGACCCTCTACGTCGTTTGCCCGATTTTCTTATCGACTTCCGTTGCCGTCTGTGGCAAACAGCGGCTTCTTCGTCTCTGCATCCAAGAAGACAATCGTCGTGTAAGGTGGCAGCTTCACTTTTGCCGCCAAGTACGGATAGGAAATCACTTGCGGGTACATTCTCCCCGGATCAGGCAGCGTTTGTTTGACATACACAAAAAGCTGCTCCCAGCTCTGCTCGACTTTGGTTACTTGCAGTCCGTAGCCAGGATTCGGTGAGGACCCGCGTGCGATGACATAAAGATCTCCCTGCTTGTGAATGCCTTGCTGTTCTTTTACCGAGTCAATAAATGTACGTTCCTGTTCCGTCAGCTTATCGGCATCGACAAGCGTAAAACCACTCTCTTCTCCGGCCATCACAATTTCCACCGCCTTTTTCTCGGCATTCCACGTGATTTGATGTCCGGCCTGCTCTGCCATCCATCTCAACGGCAAATACACTTGCTTGTCACGCACGATTGCGCCCTGCCCATCTTGCAGCGACTTGCCATTCAACGCTACTTTTCCTGTAGCCAGTTGAAACGTCAGCGTACCTTTTGCCAGCTTCATTTCTCCATTCGTTGCGTCTTGTTTCCAAGTGCCTTCTAAAATCCGGCTCGCATCCTCGGCAGAGACATACGTACGCTGCTGGACGAGAATCGGTGCTTTTGCCAAGGTAGATTGCTCTCCGTTTACCAGGATCGCAGTTGTCTCTGTTTGTGCTGTGCTAGCCCCTGCCGCCTGCACAGGGTATGCTGCCAATATCTGGAGTGTCAGTGCAACTGCCAAAATCGATTTGCCTTTCATTGTTGTTCCTCCATCCCTGATCATCATTTTCGTCATTCTTTACTTGTTAGACATAGGTTACCTCTTATTCGTTTCACTATGACTGAGATTGGCGAGAAATTAGTGCAAGAGCCAATTTCCCATGATCAGAACAACCGGGATAGACAAGAGCGCCAGCAAGGTAGAACAAACCGTCGTCATGGCACCCATCTCCTCATCTGCCGCGTAGCGCCCGAACAAGATCGAGGCCAATGTCAGGGTGGGCATTGCTACTTGCACAAGGGAAACGCTGACGATATCGCTGTCGATTGAAAAAACGGACAAAAGAAAAGCCGTCATCAGCGGAAAAACAACTAATTTAAACGTGAGTGGCATACTCAAAAGCTTTAATGACACTTGCGGTTTATTGCGCAAAAACATAGGCAAGAGCATACCAATGTACATCATAGCTAACGGAGAAGCGAGCTTGGACAGCGTTCCAAACAGTTGCTTCACAAGCTCAGGTGGCACAAACCCGATGATGGCAGAACCGAGTCCAAAAACGATTGCAATCATCGGGATGTTGATGAGTGTCTTGAGCCCTTTCAAGGAGAAGCTTCCTTTTTCTTGGAGCATCATCACACCCACTGTCCATAGCACAACATCTACGCCTGCGTCGAAAATAGCGGCCAAGAGCGCCCCTTTTGGTCCAAACAATGCCGCACAAAGCGGTAAACCGATGAAGCCTGTATTCCCCAAGCCGGACAAGAGCGCGATCTCCCGACGTTTTTTTACCGGAAGCGGAAGTGCACGCGCACCTAGCCAGCCGATGAAAATGCCCAGGCAGTTTAGGATAATCGAAATGAAGAATATTGCAAAAATTTGGTATAAAATTTGTTGATCAATGGTTGTCTGAAAGATCCCGTCTAAAATAATGCACGGCATGGCAACATTTACAATAATCGTGATGACGAGTTGGCGGGAGTCCGCAGTCAAGGGTTGCCGGTAGCCGATTAAGCTACCGATCCCAATGATGACGGCCATGATGAGGATGGACTGCTGCAACGTTTGTAGTTCCATGCTGCCCTCCTGCCTACATTTCTACCGGAAGCCATTCGAGTTCGGTTGGCTCCCCTTTTTCACATGTTCGTAGTAAATCTCCGCACAAAGGAACAACTTGCTCAAGCGGAACGCACCAGGAAAGGGGAAAGGCAACTTCACTACCCTCGATGACGAGCGTGGACATTACCGCCGATTGCTTGTCTGCCGCAAGTACAAAGTGCTGCTCAACCGGCTCGTGTTCTTTCCATTGCACTAATACTTTGCCGTTGTTCCCGCCTGCTACGACCAAATCCACATGGTCTCCATACGCTGCGTGTACCAACGTCCGCGTTACTCCGTCCAATTGAGCGATTTCCTTCAGCACTTCATGCCAAGCTACATGCTTTTGCTCCATTCCACTTCCATCTGTATACATACGCCAGTCGTTTAACATGTTGATTGACTCCTTTTATCGGTGCGCTCTCCTATGAAGAACAAGCACGTCATTGCTTGTAGGCCTTTCAATTCGTACTAATTGTACGCTTCTTGACGAGGAACCTCAACCACTACTTCTGCGCCAAGTTTTCGTCTCATGCACATAGCCACCGTATGAATAGAGAATCTTAAAAGAGAGAACAAGTATAACGTTACTGTAGTCGTGGGGAGGAAACAGGAGAAAACGCTCAGCTTCTTGTCCCACCCGCTGTGGGATTGACTGCCCGCCTCCATGCAAAAAGCGAAACCGCGTCCAAAGTGGTCATTTCAGGATGTAATTCAGAGGTGGACGCTTAAGGGCATGTTTCCCTTTTTGCATTCCGTCTCGGTCGGTGTACCAAAGATCTTCGCTGTTTTCTCCTGTTTCCTCTACGAGCTTTCCGTGCTTAAACGGGTCTTAAAAGCATTAAAAGATTGAAGAATGTCATCGGTTACGACAGAGAAGAATATTTCCAGACGTAGCG
>NZ_PXZO01000052.1 GCF_003013475.1 Brevibacillus porteri | reverse complement strand
ACTAAATGGGGTCTTGACCAGCCAGGAGGTTGTAGTCATTTAATTACTGGTCGAACAACTGCTGCAGCTCTTTGAAATCCCGTGTTTTTTGCAGCGTTACGATTAACTTGAGACGAGCCTTTTGCCCATTCAAGCCATTGGAGAAGATGATGCCCATCTCTTTTAGTTTGCGGCCTCCACCTTCATAGTCATAGATATCCTGCACCTGGCCATTGTAGCAGCGGGAGACGAGCACGATGGGTACTCCTTTGTCGAGTAGTTGTTGCAGGGTAGGGATGATAGCGGGAGGAAGATTTCCTAATCCAAACGCCTCTACGACGAGTCCATCAATGTGTTGCTCCAATAAAAACTGCAGCCAAGCGGGCTCCATGCCTGCAACTGCTTTGATCAGCGGTACATTCGCATCAGCATGGGTAATGGCGTAATGCTCTCGATCCAATGGAGCATGGTGGTATTGCACACTCTTTTTCGCAATGGTTCCAATCGGTCCGTATTGTGGCGACTGGAAGGTAGCTACATTGCTCGTATGTGTTTTGGTTACGTGACGTGCTGCGTGAATTTCATCATTAAACACAACGATAACACCTTTGTTCAAACTGTAGGAATCTGCGGCTGCACGAACGGAAGAAATAAGATTAACAGGGCCGTCCGCCCCGAGCTCATTGCTGCTGCGCATGGCTCCGGTAACGACAATTGGGACGTTAACCGATAAAGTCAAGTCGAGAAAGTATGCGGTCTCTTCCAACGTATCAGTCCCATGGGTAATGACAATGCCATCGTAGTGATCATTGTGAAAGGCTTCCTCAATATCGAGTCGCAGCTGATTCATGATCGCAGGAGTCATATGAGGGCTAGGTAGGTTGAGTACATTTTTCATGGTGACATCCGCGTGTTTTTCTAAAAAAGGAAGGATTTTGTTGACTGCTTGATCATCCAATGGCTTTACGCCTTCTGAGTCATCGACAGACATGGCAATCGTACCGCCTGTGTTCACTACCAAAATTTTTTTTGACATGATCTCTCTCCTGTAGCGGGTTTTCATCAACCAGTATTCATGGTACGATGAACAATAGTCTTGTGTAAAGGAGTAATAAAAGATGATTGCTTTGATCGGCGCGGCAGTTGCCCCCGGTATCGCCATCTTAAGTTACTTTTACCTGCGTGACAGTCTCGAACCGGAGCCGATTTCGATGGTGATCCGGTCGTTTATCTTTGGGATGCTGCTGGTTGTACCGATTATGGTGCTCCAGTACATCATGCAGAATGAATGGAACTGGCGGGATGGCATTGTCGCGGAAGTTTTCCAATCCGCTGTCGTGGAAGAATTTTTTAAATGGATGGTCATCTATTTTACGGTTTATAAACATTTGGAATTTGATGAGCCATACGATGGAATTGTTTATGCGGTTGCGGTGTCACTTGGTTTTGCTACGCTGGAGAATTTGTTCTACCTCATTATCAACGGAACGAATATCGCCATCTGGCGTGCCTTTTTGCCGGTATCCAGCCATGCGTTGTTTGCGGTGTGGATGGGCTATTATCTCGGACGGGCCAAATTTTCCAAGGACGCCAAACATGAGCGGCTTTTTTTATGGATGTCGATTACCTTGCCGATCGGTTTGCATGCCTTGTACAACGTGATTTTTTTGGCCGTGCAAAACTGGTTGGTAGTGATTGTGCCATTCATGCTCGTTTTGTGGTGGCAAGGCTTAAAAAAGGTACAAAGAGCACACGATTTCGGTTCTAAAAATCTCTCTTCACGTCCACAATAGACGGTAAGGAGGAGACGTACGTGCTAAAAACCGAACGAGCAAAAGTGACAATTCAATGCAATGTATGTGGAGAAAAGTTTACACTGCGTGGTCATCGAGAACCTGGAGGGCAAATAGAAACAGGGTTCAAGCAATGCCTGTGTGACAACGATAAGCATTTTCGGATTGATGAGTCCTGATCTTTTCCTTTCCCAACTGAAAAAGCGTGACAAATCTATGTGGGCCGATGCAAATAGCATCGGTCTTTTTCTATATCCAGATTTACATGCATAATCCATTCTTCCTCCACCAACACTATGCAAAGATTTCAATACATGCCAAGGAGGATTCAGCCGTGCGTACAATCTGGATCGCAGGTGTGTTAGTGATGTTGGTAGCAGCTGGCTTGAGTGGATACAAGGTTGTCTGGAAAGAAAAGAATGTAGCTGCCGTACAAGAACAGCAGATGGCCGCACCTGCTGCAAAGAAAAATACTGCCAAAACCCAAGCCAGCTTTCATCCTTCACGGGTCTCTGACAATGATTTGAGAATCATGGCGAATGCTGTTTACGGGGAGGCAAGAGGAGAGCCGTTTGAAGGACAAGTAGCTGTCGCAGCCGTTATTTTGAACCGCGTCAAGAGTCCTTCGTTTCCTGATACGCCCTCGGCTGTAATATTCGAACCACGTGCTTTTACAGCAGTTGCTGATGGTCAAATATGGCTGACACCGAATGAAAGTGCGACGAAAGCAGTGAAGAATGCGCTAAATGGCTGGGACCCGACGGGAGGCTGCACGTACTATTTTAATCCGGATACAGCAACATCCGGTTGGATTTGGACCAGGCCGCAGGTCAAAAAGATCGGGAAACACATCTTTTGCAGATGATGGATACGTAATCAAAGGAGGAGTGGCAAGGGATGGTATATGGAGCAACAGCACGTGTGTTATTTCCCATTGCCCTGGTTGCCTTAATAGGCGCTGGCGTGTGGGGATATCAGGAGCACAATGAGAAGAACTCGGTCCTGATCAAAGCGGAAAACTCATATCAACGAGCTTTTCACGATCTCACTTATCATGTGGACAAGCTGCACGATGAGCTTGGCAAATCGCTGGTAGTCAACTCGCGCAGACAAATGACCCCCATTTTGACGAGTGTTTGGCGGCTTTCCTATGCGGCACAAGCGGATGTCGGACAACTCCCACTGACCTTGATGGCGTTTAGCAAAACCGAAGAAATGCTGTCGAGGGTCGCAGATTTTTCTTATCGCGTCGCTGTGCGTGATCTGGACAAGCAGCCATTGAGCCAGAGTGAATACAAGACCTTGAAGAGCCTGCACACCCAAGCAAAGGATATCCAGGATGAGCTACGCAAGGTACAAACCCTCGCGATGGACAAACAATTGAGGTGGATGGATGTTGAGACGGCATTGGCCTCCAATAAAAGCAAAGAGGACAATTCCATCATTGATGGCTTCCAAACCATTGAGAAAAAAGTGCAGGAATACCCTGATTTAGACTGGGGCGTCGGGATACAGAGTCTCGATAAGAAAAAGCAGCAGCGAATCAAAGGGATCGATGGCAAAGCAGCCACCAAAGAGGAAGCAGAGAAGAATGCACTGGCGTTTCTCGGGTTGAAGCCAGGGGATGCGAAAGTAGAGGTGAATGAGAACGGCAAGGGGCAGGAATACTCGGCGTATAGTGTACGTGTCACGCCAAAAGGACACAAGACAGGCATTAACCTCGATGTCACCAAACGCGGCGGTAAAGTGGTTTGGATGATGAACGAGCGTGGGGTTGGTGAGGAAAAGCTGGACATGACACAGGCAGAAGAAAAAGGTCGCGTGTTCTTGCGTAACCACGGATTTGACAATATGCAGGTCTCCGAGATTGACAGCTACGACCGCAACGCACTCTTTACGTTTGTGCCTGTTCAGGATGGCGTCAGAATTTATCCTGACGGGGTGGTCGTCGAGATCGCGTTGGACAATGGAGAGGTTACTGCCTTTAACTCGACGGAGTATCTGTTTAATCACAAAAAGAGAATTCTCTCCGAGCCTCGTCTCACGAAAGAAGAAGCAAGGAAAAAAGTCAATCCGAGTGTAAAAGTGACGGATCAACGCCTTTCTCTCATCGAAGGGAAAAACGATGGAAAAGAAGTATTGACATGGGAAATGACAGGTAGCTTTGAAGGAAATTCGTACATGGTCTATATCAACGCCATGAATGGAGAAGAAGAAGAAGTTGTGAAAATGGAAACGGGATCAGCACAGAACGAGGGACAATAGCGTTTGAAAAATCATGGGGAAAGCTAGTTTTTTAGCGGCTTTCCCTATTTGCTGATTCGAAACAAAAGGGTATATAATGGAAAGGGTGATAGGGAAGGGGAGGAACATTTACTTTATGATGCTTCCACGAATAGGACAAACAATCAGACTAAACTTCACGAGTTCCTCAGAAGAAATGGAGCTGCAAACGTTCAAAAGCCGAGTGGCTGATTTGAAGGATGATGTAGCTTCCATCGAGTTGCCAACCAGCGAAAACACTGGACGGACTGGGATATTTCAACCAGGGACAGAATGCTTGGTTTGGTATGTTGGCGAGGATGGCTCACGCTATGAATTCCGCTCTGCGATTGTCGGCAGGCAAAACAACCACATTCCTGTACTGCTTTTGCAACTCCCGGCGAAAGAGGAGATTGTGCGCACACAGCGACGAAACTACTTGAGAATTGACACCACGGTAGACATCGCAGTCAAGCTGGATGATCCGATTCGACGCTATCATTTTCTGGCACGAACGCTGGATATCAGCGGTGGTGGGCTGTCTTTTAGCTGTGAGGAAAGCTATCATTTGAAGGAAAAAGACAACTTGCACGTCTGGATTTCCCTTCCAAGCAAAAATGGACAGGTTCAACATGCCTTTGTTGAGATGGAAATCGTCAGACAAAAACCGGCGGAAGAAAAAGGTTTGCACCAATGGATTTCGGGTAAGTTCACCCAAATCAGTGAGCAAGATCGGGCAAAAGTGGTTAGAGCGTGTTACGAGAGACAGCTAGAGCTTCGCAAAAAAGGCGTTGTGGATTGACGCTTCATCAGAGGAAGTGACCCTATTGACCAGTCAGTACAACGATCGTTTTCGCAGCTTTTCCAAACGGGTAGAAAAAGGCATCATGATTGGAATTGTCATATGTGCGATTGTACTGACCATAGGCGAAGTCCTCATTCAGTACGTTCCCGCAAGACTAGTATTAATCGAAACAGAGCGCTTGGAAGGCGTGTCCAGAGAGCCCTAAAGGTTTGCGCATGCTTCCATACTATGGTACTATTATAGATAACATAGAAAACGGTCTTGGATCGTTTTTTTGTAGACCATTAGTGGTCACAGCCAAATCCGAAAAACGCAATATCGTTTTTCATCACACAAAGAATGGGAAAGGGCTTCGACAGAAGCTTTTCTTGTTTTATTCCCATCCGAACTAACGTACATAGCAGGTGAGAAGTAATGAACATTGCCATTGATGGACCAGCGGGAGCAGGCAAAAGCACTGTCGCCCAAAAAGTAGCGGGACAACTGGAATACGTGTACATTGACACGGGTGCCATGTATCGTGCCCTCGCTTGGGCAGTCCACCATCATCAGCTCCCTATCAACGATGAGTCTGCAGTTTCCGAACTTTTGCAAAAAAACAGGATTCAACTGGTTCGGGAAAACGGACAGCAACATGTATTCTGGAATGAAATCGATGTCACAAGCTGGATACGTTCCACAGAAGTGAGCCAGTACGCCTCCATTGTAGCGAGCTACGGTTCCGTACGTGAACAAATGCTTGTGCTCCAGCGACGATTAGCGACTCAAGGCAATGTCGTCATGGACGGTAGAGATATCGGTACTCATGTTTTGCCTGATGCAGATGTGAAGATATTTCTGACAGCCTCCATCCAAGAGCGTGCAGAACGCCGCTGGAAGGAACTACTCGCAAAAGGTACCCAGACAGACTTATCTGAGCTGGAAAAAGAAATCGAAGAGCGAGATCGACGGGACATGCAGAGAGAAGTCGCGCCGTTGCGCCAAGCGGAAGATGCCGTTTTGGTAGACACAACAGGAATGACCATTGATCAGGTGGTCGATCGCATCTTGCAAATCTGCGAGCGAACGGGAGAGTCAACCCATTGAGTTACTATCGTTTATTCAGAGGTTTTTTTCGCATAATTTTTTCGCTTGTCTTTCGTTGGCAAGTGATCGGGCGTGAACATATACCTAAGGAAGGCCCAGTGATCCTTTGTGCCAACCATATTTCTTTGTGGGATCCACCTCTTCTCGGGAGTGGTATCGAGCGTCAGGTTCATTTCATGGCCAAAGAAGAGCTTTTCAAAATTCCGGTCATATCCTTTCTCATTACCAAATTCGGTGCATTTCCGGTCAAACGGGGTGCAGGAGATCGTGCGGCCATTCGCACGACTCTCAAATTGCTGGAAGATGGAAAAATCTTTGGAATCTTTCCTGAGGGAACTCGCAGCAAAACAGGGGAACCAGGGGAAGCAATGCCGGGTGTGGCGATGTTCGCTCTCAAATCAGAAGCCGCGGTCATTCCGGTAGCCATTATCGGGCCATATCAGCCGTTTCGTTCTATTAAGATCGTTTACGGTAAACCGATCGATCTGACTCAACTGCGCGAGGCCAAATCAAGCGCAGATACGTTGAAGGAAGCGAGCGATCTGATTATGGAGCACATCAAGCAATTACGGAACCAGCATCTCTCTTAGCAAACGGTATAGAATTGCTAAAGGGACGAATACTAAATCTGCTGGAACTTACTGGCTTCATCAGTACTAACTGCCAGCCATCAGGCGACAGTTAAAAATATACATGCTCCCGCTTCGTGTAGTGAGGTTGTACACAACCTGTACATAGACGTTTGGGACTGGATGGTATTAAGGAGGTCTTTTGAATGATGGAAGAAACGAACGTAAGCTTGACGGATGCAACAACCATTTCCGTAGGAGATGTCGTAAAAGCAACCGTAACAAAAGTTGAGGACAAACAAGCGCTTGTAGATCTAGGTTACAAGTACGATGGTCTGATTCCTATCAGCGAACTGTCTCCACTGCATGTTGAAAAGGTATCTGATGTAGTAGCGGTTGGTGATACTTTCGAAGTGAAAGTCATCAAGCTAAACGACGAGAAAGAAGAGCTCGTTGTTTCCAAGAAAGCCGTAGCGATGGAATCTTCTTGGTCTGATCTTGAGCAAAAAATGCAAGCGGGTGAGATCATCGAAGCGTCCGTGAAAGAAGTAGTGAAGGGCGGCCTGGTTGTTGATGTAGGCGTTCGCGGCTTTATTCCGGCTTCCATGGTAGAGCGTCATTTCGTTGAAGATTTCTCTGATTACAAAGGCAAAACATTGGCTTTGAAAGTAGTAGAAATGGATAAGGAAAAGAATAAAGTCATCCTGTCCCACAAAGCAGTTTTGGAAGACGAAGTAAAAGTGCAAAAGCAATCCATTATGGATAAAATCCAAGTGGGTCAAGTATTGGAAGGAACGGTTCAGCGCATGACCGATTTCGGCGTATTCGTGGATATCGGTGGTGTTGATGGATTGGTTCACGTATCTGAACTTGCTTGGAACCGTGTAGATAAGCCGTCCGATGTCGTGAAGGAAGGCGACAAGGTGCAAGTGAAGGTCCTCAAAATTGACCGTGAAAACGAGCGCATTGGCCTTAGCATTAAGGAAACGCAAGCAGGTCCATGGGCGAGCGTTGCAGAAGATTTCAAAGCGGGCTCTATTTTGAATGGAACTGTAAAACGTTTGGTGTCCTTCGGTGCATTTATTGAGCTGGCTCCTGGAATCGAAGGCCTGGTACACATCTCGCAAATTGCAAATCGCCGGGTGAATACACCGAGTGAGGTTTTGAAAGAGGGCCAAGAAGTACAAGTGAAAGTTTTGGATGTTGTTCCACAAGAACAGCGCATTAGCCTCAGCATCCGTGCAGTTGAAGAAGACCGTGTGGAGCAGGCAGAACGTGCGAGTAAGCGTGAACAGCAACAATTCACGCAAGAAAACAACCAACCAATGGGCGTGACATTGGGCGAGTTGTTCGGTGATCTGAAAGACAAGTTCAAGTAAGATAAAAAGTAGGACTCATGGGGATACGCTCTGGCGTATCCCTTTTTTCTGGGAGTGAAAGTCTAGGAGGGGTAGAATGGATCGTCGTTCGATTAGGAAACTGGACCATATTCGAAATGCTCTTGTTACCGGGGAAAATGGTGCGAATAGTTTTGATGATGTTAGCTTTGTTCCAAACAGCTTGCCGAATGCAGCATTTGCTGAAACTTCACTGGACACCGAGATCGCATCCTTACGACTCTCCTCACCGATTATGATTAATGCGATGACGGGTGGAGCTGGTGGGACTACGCAAATCAATCAAAAACTGGCGATCATTGCGAGGGAACGCAATCTGGCTATGGCTGTTGGCTCACAAATGGCAGCTCTGCGTGATCCGGATGTTACGGATAGCTATCGGATTGTCAGAAGGGAACATCCACAGGGGATCTTGTTTGCAAATGTTGGGGCGGAAGCGACAGTGGAGCAGGCAACAGCAGCGGTGGAGATGATCGAAGCGAACGGACTGCAAATCCATCTAAATGTCATGCAAGAGCTGCTGATGCCAGAGGGAGATCGGGATTTTCGCGGCTATCTCGAGAGGATTCAAGCAATCAGGGAGAGTCTGGATGTACCGGTTATGGTCAAAGAAGTCGGTTTTGGCATGGCGAAGGAATCAATCGAGAAACTCATAGAAATCGGGATCAGAACCATCGATGTGGGTGGAAGGGGCGGAACAAATTTTGCTCAAGTCGAAAATATGCGTAGTGATCATCCTCACACGATGTTTGAAGATTGGGGATTCACGACGGTAGAGAGCTTGCTGGAAGCGAATGCTGTCGGTCATCCGGGAATGTCGTACATAGCAACAGGCGGTGTTCGTCATGGTCTCGATGTAGTCAAAGCCGCTTCTTTAGGTGCGTCCGCTGTCGGGATGGCGGGGGCAATGCTGCGTCTGGTTCAACGCGAATCTCTGGAAGGATGCTTGTCTACCGTAGACAGATGGCATCACCAAATTCGTGTGGCGATGACGGCACTAGGTATGAAAGGTCTGGCAGACGCAGTTTGTACTCCTGTTATGATCACGGGAAAAACAGCGGAGAGAGCTAGGCTTCGTCACATCCAATTGGAGAGACTGGCGCAACGTTAGTTAGTGGACGAGCATTCGATTCATGAAATTTCCTTGATTGAGGCATACTTTTGGGGGAGACAACCATCATTTTGAGGAGATGAACATGAACGAGGGAACCGTTGCGATCCTCATCCAGTGGTCTTTGCTGTGTCTTGTCTGGATGGGAAGCTTTGACTTGCAGCTGCAAAACATGAAGATGGAACGCAGACGAGTGCTCGCAGTGATCAGTGCGTTTTTAATTTGTACGTTTGTGAACTGGGAAATCTATTTTGCCCCCATTCAAGTTAGTCTAAGTGGAACGATATTGCCACTGATCGCAAGCATTGTCCTTTACACCAAGCTCATGTCAAAAATACGCAGATTGTACTTGCTGAGTGCGCTGGCAACGGCCCTTTTGCTATTTTGGCTGCGCTGGCTGTTTTTTACCGATCCGATCTTGCTGTTTTGGGATGAGAGGATCATCGTACCCGCTGTTGGAGTTAGTACGATTTTTTTGATGAGCAGAACGAATCTGGGCCAGCTGTTTCAGCTTACGCTCGCCATGCCACTCGCAGATGTGATACATTCGCTTTATTTTTGGAAATTGTCGGGTTCCTGTCAATGGGGATCGGAGTATGCGCAAGATCTCTTGTGGAGTGGCATATCACTATGGGCTCTCGTCAGCATCGTCTGGTCTGCGATTCGTCGTATTCTTGGTAGAACAGAAACAGAGTCTTCCCATTCCGATACGGGCAGGTGACGCTAGGGTGTTGAAGGAATTGCTAGCTTACGAATATGTTTTTCCATTAGTTCTGGGTTTCCTATTCGGCATTATGTGCCGGATTCATCTTTTGCGAACAGATTATCGACAATATCCAACCTATCCCCACGGAAAAATTATTCACATTTCACTTGGGGTGATTGCATCCGCGCTCGGAGCGATAGCGATTCCCGCCCTGCTCAAGGAGAATTACACGGCGGTCACATTTTTAACGGTGGCTGCTCAGCAATTCCGCGATGTCAGGAACATGGAACGCACTACGCTCACAGAGATCGATAAGCAGGAGCTAGTGCCCCGTGGTGGTCCCTACATCGAAGGAATCGCAATGGTGTTTGAAGGACGCAATTACATGGTCATGTTTACTTCTTTGGTGACAACGACGGCTACCATCTTTTTTCATTGGTGGGGAGGTGTCATCGCGGGTGTCATCGCCTTGATGATTTCTCGCAAGCTGCGCTCTGGAAAAACACTGTCGCTGATTGCAGAGATCGAGCCGGGGGAAGTGAGAATGGAAGGAAGAGACTTGTATGTGAACGACATTTACATCATGAACGTCGGGTTGGCAGATGCCCAAGAGATCATACGTGAGCAAGGTGTGGGTTTTATTCTGACACCGAGGGATGCCAATGCCAAGGTCACGATTGCCCACCCAGGACAGCGGCAAGCGATATTGCACGATGTCGCGACGCAGCTCGGCGTTTATACAGATACGGGAGAGCCATCGCTATCACCATTGGTAAAACGTGATATACAGTCAGGGAGACTGGGTGTATTTTTATTACCGCAAGAAAAAGATGTGGAACGCGCAACGTCCGTCATTCGTGCAGTCCCAATTCTCGAAAGCGTCTTCCGAATGCCAACGAAGACTAGAATGGTGAAAAAGGAGCTGTAGGCCATGACAGGATTAATCTTGTCGGTGATTACGACGAACAAAGACAGGATTGCGGGTGGTGTCCCGATTTTTATCGAATCTACCACGGAGAAGATGCAGCAAACGGCTTTCACGCTGGAAAAGATACTGGACGCGATGGTGCATGAAGTGAGCGACGATACCCTTATCATTGTTCGGCATAAGTAGTGTATGGTATGATTAGCTAGTCAAAACGTAAAATGAGAGAGAGTGTTGTTGATTATGGGATTACCAGTGGTAGCCATTGTGGGGAGACCCAACGTGGGAAAGTCCACGATTTTTAACAGATTGATTGGCGAACGAGTCGCGATCGTGGAGGATATGCCGGGAGTAACCCGTGACCGCCTGTACGGGAAAGGTGAATGGTTAACTCATACTTTCCATGTGATTGATACCGGTGGAATTGAGTTTGGCGAGACCGACGCGATTCTTACACAGATGCGTTACCAGGCAGAGCTTGCGATTGACGAAGCAGATGTCATCATTATGATTGCAGATAGCCGCACAGGTGTGACAGATGCGGACGTTGAACTGTCACGAATGCTGAATCGGACAGGAAAACCTGTCGTACTCGCGGTGAACAAAGCGGATAATCCGGAAATGCGTGCGGATATTTACGACTTTTACTCCTTGGGCTTGGGCGAGCCATTCCCTGTCTCGGGTAGCCATGGTCTTGGCTTGGGCGATATGCTGGAAGACGTGGTTCAGCATTTCCCAGCAGAGGATGACGAAGAGAAAAGAGACGATATCATTCGTGTATCCATCATCGGTCGTCCAAACGTCGGGAAGTCTTCCTTGACGAATGCGATTCTCGGTGAAGAGCGAGTCATTGTCAGTGATGTTGCCGGAACGACCCGTGATGCGATCGACACGCCATTTGAGCGTGATGGCCAAAGCTACATTCTCGTAGATACGGCAGGTATGCGCAAGCGCGGGAAAGTGTATGAAACAACGGAAAAATACAGTGTGATGCGTGCGATGCGTTCCATTGAAGATTCCGATGTCGTTCTTGTTGTCATTAACGGGGAAGAGGGCATTATCGAGCAGGACAAGAAGATCGCGGGTTATGCACATGAGGCTGGCCGTGGTGTCATTATTGTCGTGAACAAATGGGATGCTATTGAAAAAGACGACAAAACGATGCAACGCTTCACAGAGTTGATCCGCGAAGAATTTAAATACCTGGATTACGCTCCGATCATGTATGTGTCTGCAAAATCGAAGCAACGTGTCCATACGATTCTGCCGAAGGTTAATGAAGTAGCACAAGCACATACTATGCGCGTTCCTACCGGCGTTCTCAATGATTTGGTAACAGATGCGACGATCCGTACACCTCCACCATCTGATCGCGGCAAACGCTTGAAGATCAACTATGCGACACAAGCGACAGTGAAACCACCGACGTTCATTTTGTTTGTGAACGATCCAGAACTTATGCACTTCTCCTATGAACGTTACATAGAGAACAAGATCCGTGAAGCTTTTGTGTTTGAAGGCACACCAGTTAGAATCTGGACACGGAAAAAAACGTAGGGAGAGAAAAACGCCATGGTGTTATTATCCTGGGTGATTAGCTATTTAATCGGTTCTATTAGCTTTAGCTATCTTATCGCCAAAAAAGTCGCAGGAATTGACATACGTTCTCATGGCAGCGGAAATGCCGGTGCAACTAATACCTTAAGGGTGTTAGGAAAAGGCCCCGGCATTGCCGTTCTCCTTCTTGATGCACTTAAAGGAACAGCTGCGATGGGACTGACTCACCTGATGACAGGAGACCCGGCAGCGTATGCTGTGGCAGGCTTGTTTGTTATCGCCGGTCACAATTGGCCGATCTTTTTTGGATTCCGCGGAGGGAAAGGCATTGCGACCACGCTAGGTGTCGTGTTAGGTTTTTCTCCCTTGGCTTTTTTGATCGCTGCCGTGTTGGCTGTCATAGTCATTGCGATCACTCGCTTTGTTTCATTAGGATCATTGGTTATCGTAACGGTTATTCCATTCACCCTTTACTTGTTGGACAAACCTATTTCCTTTATTTGGGCGAGCTTGGCGATCGCAATCTTTGCTTACATTCGTCATTATAATAATATCCGCAATCTTCTTTCAGGAAACGAACGGAAACTAGGAGATAAGTCCAACCGGAAGCTGGGATAATGTACGAACGGACATGAGAAAAGTGGAGGGGGACGTATTGATTCAAAATGTTACGGTGATTGGGGCCGGAAGCTGGGGAACGGCACTTGCAACTGTTTTGGCGGACAACGGGCATCAGGTTACGCTTTGGGTACGGGATACCAAGCTGGCAGAAGAAATAAATAGCAAGCATGTGAATGAAAAATACCTGCCTGGAGAAAAGCTTTCAGTAAACATAGTGGCGACGACCAACATTCAAGAGGCTGTAATAGGCAAGCGAATTGTTCTTCTCGTTGTTCCTTCCCATGCCATGCGCCAAATCTGTCAGCAAGTGGCTCCGTACTTAGAACCGGATGTACTTTTGATTCATGCGACAAAAGGCTTTGAACTGGAAAGTCTGAAGCGAATGTCAGAAGTCATTGCGGAAGAGGTGCCGAAAGAGATTGCGTCTAGAATGGCTGTGTTGTCAGGACCGAGCCATGCTGAGGAAGTAGTCAAACGGCAACCAACGACAGTTGTGATGGCGTCTGAATCGGAAGAAAGCATGCTGCGCTCTCAGGATTTGCTGATGAATACGAATTTTCGTGTGTATACTAACCCGGATTTGATTGGCGCTGAGATCGCTGGAGCGTTGAAGAACATCATTGCACTTGGTGCAGGGATGTCTGATGGGTTAGGGTATGGAGACAACGCTAAGGCAGCGCTGTTGACCCGTGGCTTGGCGGAAATTAGCCGTCTGGGCATTAAGCTCGGTGCTAAGCCGCTTACGTTCTCAGGTCTGGCTGGTGTCGGCGATTTGATTGCCACATGTACGAGTAAACACAGCCGAAACTGGCGTGCAGGTTATATGCTCGGACAAGGAAAAAAACTCGATGACGTACTGGCGCAGATGGGGATGGTCGTCGAAGGCGTTCGGACAACAAATGCAGCCTTTTCCTTATCGCAACGCGAGCAAGTGGAGATGCCAATCACTTCTGTTCTGTATGGCATGCTGTTTGAAGGAAAAGAAGCTCGTCAAGGCGTGGAAGAACTGATGGGGCGCGGAAAAACCTTTGAAATGGCATACCTCAATCCTGATGCGGAATAAGTCATGAATGAAGTATCACCGATTTAGGCTTCTGCACATACGATAGGGTGAAAGCCCATGTGCAGGAGGAGATTTCACATGAATAATATGTCGAAACGACTTTTTGAGCGCTTGCAAGGAAAAGCAACGGAAAATGTTGATGAAGAAAAGCTTCGCTCACTAGCCGGTCAGGTCAAGCGCAGTGATTTTGAAGATGAGACTAAGCTGCGTCAAATCATTCGTACACTTGCTACCCTTAGCGGCAAGCAATTAACTCCTGAAAAGGAGGATAAGGTCATTGAAATGTTTCGCAATCAGGAAATCAATCTGGGTGACATGTCCACCTTGACCAAGCTGCTCAAATAAGAGAAATGGGCGATTATGCCCGTTACCTGCAACAAAAACCGTCATACAGTAAGACTAGGAACAATCATGGCTCTACAGGGACATGGCTGACCTACAGATTGCAAGAAAAAAAGAGGGATCTTATCCCTCTTTTTTTCGTTCCTTGGAGTTGCTGCTTACCTGTGTAATCAGGTTCTGGACTAATGGGGATTGCAGGAGACCCAGTAATTGCCCGATATCTATATTGCCCAAAAGGTTGCCTAAGCCTGATTCCTGTGGTGCTGTTTCTGCTGCCTTTTGTGGCTCTGGAGCAGCTTTGCGTTTGCCAGTAGGCTTTTCGGCAACGACCTCAGGCTCAGGCGTGCGTTTTCCGAGGTTCTCCATCATCTCCATCGCCCCGTACAACGAATCCATCGTGTCTTCTACCTGCCGGATCGTGCTGCCGATCCCTTTGATGTTATGGCGCATTTTCGAAACAGAGGTGCGCAAATCAACCGTGGGCAGGATTCTTTTCGGTGAAATGGAAAGGGAGACATTTTCGATTTGGTCGCTTAATTTTTTGCTGGGTATAGGCGCGTATGGATTCCGCCATTTTCGATTATTTACTTTATTACTCAACGTTTCATCCCTCCAATGGGCGAATTCATCACGATAGTCTATGCGAATGTCTAGTATTAGGTTCGCAAGCGTCAGACGAAGATGGGGAAGTATGGTATAATAAAGCAAAAAATGCAAAGGATGCTGCAGTCCCGATGTATATTGATCCTATGACAAAGATGAACATTTCCTTAATTGCCATTGGGCTCATGTTCGTCTGCAATTTAGTTATGATCTTTGCCAGAAAAATAACCAATGCGTTTTTGCGGTTCCTGGTGAAGACCTTCGCATTCTTACTATTACTCGTCGTGCTTGTCATGATTTTGATTGTGATTTTTGTCTAGGGAGGATTATCGATGTCAACGATCACATTACTTACTCGTGCAGGCATTCATGAAGTCTCGATCGAGTTGAATGAATCCATTGTTGCTCTTGCGAAAAAGAACAACGTCGTGTGGGGCCATGCCTGCCAAAGAGGGGTATGTGCACAATGCCGTACGTATGTTCTGGAAGGAGCAGAGTACTTAAACGAAGTGACACCAGAAGAAAAACTGCGATTGCGCAAGGCTGAACGCACAGAAGGCTACAGATTAGGCTGCCAGACAAAGATTGTTTCAGCAGGAACAGTCAAGGTAGCTCATCGGCCGTACTAGTAAAGGAAGTGACAAAATGGGGAAAGTAACCTTTCTCCCGAGCAAGAAGAGTGTGAAGGCGCGGACAGGGCAAACCTTGGTCGGTGTAGCTTCGTCAGCTCGCGTCGTAATCCCGCAGAGATGCGGTGGGCATGCATCTTGTCTGATGTGCCGTGTGGTCGTTGAGAATGGCCTGCTGTGCCCGCCAACGGCGCTGGAAAAGCGCAAGCTGCCTGAAAAGGATCTCGCGAATGGGATTCGTTTGGCCTGTCAGGCAAAAACGACGGAAAAGGATTGTACGGTCAGGATTCCAGAAAGCAAGCTGAAATCAGTGGTAGCCGCTGCACTCGAGCGACAACGCAAAGAAAATGAAGATGGAATGTAAGAGGTGTGTATATAAGATGTGGCAATCGTGGCGAAAATCGTTCAAGCTCGTGATCAGTTTGACGATTCTGTCTTCCCTTTTATCCGGATGCTTGTATCCGGATGAGCGCAGAGCAGAGAATCAAATTCCTAGTACCTTTTTTGTAGAAGCAACACAAAAAGCGATTGAGCAATTCAAAAAAGACACAGCAGTATTGCCAATCGTAACGAAACCCCTCGATACTCCTATTTTTGAAAAATACGAGATTGATTTCCGTAGGATGATCCCTAAATACATGCCGGATGTACCAGGGAACGCATTTGAAAAAGGTGGCGTATACAAGTACGTACTCATTGATGTGGATACAAAGCCGACAGTGAAGCTCATTCATTTGACCGCTGTAAGTACAGTAGCGGATGTACAGAGCGAAGTAGACCGTTACAAGGGACATTTCGAAAAGCTGCCTGTACTCGCTGACCTGGGGAATGGCTACTATTCCATCGATCATGAACGACTCGGGTTAAAAGCGTGGCAGGTGCCGTCCACGATGGGGACTTACTTATTGCCACTGGTCATGAACGCTGAAGGACAAGTCGGGATTGACTATGCTTCGGATATCGCGCAATTGCTTCGGGATACAAAAGTAACCGTGCCGGAAAAAACAGACCCGAGGTACGTTCTTGCACGCCATTCGATGTTTGTGCCAGCGAAATCGTTTCCATATGAAATGGTCGATGGTGACCCAAGGCTTCTCAAACTAAATTAGCTTTACGAAAAACGACTCTGATCAGGGTCGTTTTTTTTGTTCTAGTTAACGCAAAAATACATATATTTGTACTGTCCACAAAACTAGTACGAGATTCCCTACGAAAATACTGGCGGTCAGGGATAATTCGGAAAATCGGTCATAGTGTAAAAATAGACAAATAGAAGGAGGTCATCGATGGTGGAACGAGTCGACATCTTTAAAGACATTGCCGAACGGACGGGCGGAGACATCTACCTCGGAGTGGTAGGCCCTGTTCGTACGGGAAAGTCTACCTTTATCAAACGGTTTATGGAGCAAGTTGTCATCCCGAATATTAACTCTGAAGCGGAGCGGATACGAGCGACAGACGAGTTGCCGCAGAGCGCTTCAGGACGAACAATCATGACAACCGAACCCAAATTTGTTCCGAATCAGGCTGTTAACGTACATGTGACAGAAGGGCTAAGCATCAATGTCCGCCTCGTTGACTGCGTTGGCTATACGGTGCAAGGGGCAAAGGGCTTTGAAGACGACAATGGCCCAAGAATGGTAAATACACCTTGGTATGAAGAGCCTGTACCATTTGAGGAAGCGGCCGAAGTCGGGACACGCAAGGTTATCCAGGAACATTCAACCATCGGGATTGTTGTGACAACGGATGGCAGCATCGCGGAAATACCGCGTGTAGGATACATCGATGCAGAGGAGCGGGTTGTAAACGAGCTGAAGGAAGTCGGAAAACCGTTCGTGATCGTTGTAAACTCGACGCGTCCGCGAGCCGACGAAGCACAGAACCTTCGCTTACAGCTTCAGGAAAAATACGATGTCCCAGTCGTTGCCTTGTCGGTTGATCATATGACAGAGCAGGAAATCTTGCTTCTCATGAGAGAAGTTCTGTTTGAATTCCCAGTTCATGAAGTAAATGTAAATCTGCCGAGCTGGGTAATGGTGCTGGAAAACGGGCACTGGCTGCGTCAGAACTACGAGGAAGCCGTACGTGAGACCGTGCAGGATATCCGCCGGTTACGCGATGTGGACCGTGTCGTCGGCTTCTTCAATGACTATGACTTCGTAGAGAGAGCCTCTCTTGCTGGTATGCATATGGGGCAAGGGATCGCAGAGATTGACCTCTACGCTCCAGATGAACTGTATGACCGCATCTTGATGGAAATTGTCGGTGTTGAGATAAATGGCAAGGATCACTTGTTGAAAATCATGCAGGAATTCGCACATGCCAAGCGCGAGTTTGATCAGGTAGCGGAAGCATTGCACATGGTCCGAAGTACGGGCTACGGTATAGCAGCCCCGTCGTTGCATGAAATGACCTTGGACGAACCTGAACTAATCCGCCAGGGGCCGCGCTTTGGAGTCAGACTTAAAGCAACAGCACCGTCTATTCACATGATTCGGGTGGATGTCGAGTCTGAATTCGCTCCGATTATCGGAACAGAGAAGCAGAGTGAGGAGCTTGTCCGCTATCTGATGCAAGATTTTGACAAAGACCCGCTTTCCATCTGGAACTCCGATATTTTTGGACGCTCGCTCCATTCCATCGTAAGAGAGGGAATTCAGGCAAAAATTACCATGATGCCAGACAACGCGAGATACAAATTACAGGAGACTTTAGGTCGAATCATCAACGAGGGATCGGGTGGCCTGATTGCGATCATACTCTAATAAATAGTTCTAAAGTCCTATAAACAACAAATATAGGGAAGGCATCTGACATGACGAGATGCCTTTTTTTCTTGTATTTCGTTCAATTTCGACAGGAGGGGCTTGAATTTAAGAAATCGGTGTATTACTATAAGCTTGTCAGATCGGTAAAAACAACCATTCGTGTATAAAACGCTTCGTTTCGGTTAAGAAAAATAATAGCTAGGACTTGGTGTTCTTTGAGGGGAGGTGAATAAAATGAACAAAACAGAACTGATTGCAAAAGTGGCTGAAACCACAGAACTCACCAAGAAAGATGCAACAAAAGCAGTTGATGCAGTTCTTGACGCAATTGCAGATGCATTGAAAACTGGTGATAAAGTCCAACTGATCGGCTTTGGTAACTTCGAAGTTCGTGAACGTGCGGCTCGTAAAGGTCGTAACCCACAAACTGGTGAAGAGATCGAAATCGCTTCCAGCAAAGTACCTGCGTTTAAACCAGGTAAACAACTCAAAGACTCCATCAAGTAGTTGTTTCTTTTGAGAACGAAGCACTTACATAAAAAAATCCACATTGATAAAATGTGGGTTTTTTTCTGTGTACATACAGTTTGCCTATGAAAATACTGGCATATTTTTTTGTCTTTTTTAAAACGATATGGTAAGATTGGCTTTGATCGCGAGCAGGCAGAGCTTTTGGATGAGAAACAAGGCGTATGCCGTTACGTAGGAGGTACAATGATGAACGTCGATTTGGATAAAATACAGCAAGCTGTTCGCATGATCCTAGAAGCAGTAGGGGATGATCCTAATCGAGAAGGAGTCCTCGATACCCCTAAGCGAGTCGCGAAAATGTACGCTGAAGTATTTGAGGGCATGCATATAGACGAAGATCAGTATTTTGAGACTGTCTTTAGCGAAGATCATGAGGAAATGGTGTTAGTGAAGGACATTCCGTTTTACTCCATGTGTGAGCATCACTTGGTTCCCTTTTTCGGTAAAGCGCATGTCGCTTACGTACCGCGTGGGGGCCGCGTGGTTGGACTGAGCAAGTTGGCGCGTGCGGTTGATACCGTTGCCAAACGCCCGCAGTTGCAGGAACGCATTACATCGACAGTAGCAGACGCGATTATGCGCAAGCTCGATCCGCATGGCGTGGTTGTGGTTGTTGAAGCAGAGCATATGTGCATGACGATGCGTGGCGTGAAAAAGCCAGGCTCGAAAACGATCACCTCTGCTGTTCGCGGGATGTTTGAGAAAGATGCGGCTGCCCGTGCAGAAGTATTTAGCTTGATTCGCTCATAAAAATTCAAAAATAAGGAAATTATATTGACTCTATAAGTAAAATATTGTATAGTACGGATGTACAGTCGGGATGTGGCGCAGCCCGGTAGCGCGCACCCTTGGGGTGGGTGAGGTCCAGGGTTCGAATCCCTGCATTCCGACCATCTGCATATAACGATCAGAAGCCTTGAGCAAAGGCTTCTTTTTTATGTGAAATGGCTACTCTCCCAAGTAGTACCATTTTGCTATTGGCTTCTTGATCTTTCTTTTTTATAATGATAGGTAGACAAGCTAGGGAAGGGTTGTTCAATGCTATGAAGGTGCCTGTATCACTTCAACCATATTTGCAAACATTGCCGCAAACCTATGACGCCTCTTCGCTTTCGTATGGAGACGAGGGGCTCTTCTCGGACATCCTGCAGTCCCAGTTAGCAACAACCGGCCAGCGGGTTATCAGTTCGCAGGAGATTTTAGCCAAGTTAGATGGTTCTAGGAACTGGAAGATTCCTACCCATATTCAAAATGAGCAGTCCCTATTTTTTGCAAAAGGGCCATCTGTTCCTACCCCGGAAATTTTGGGCAAGATTGATCAGACAGCGAAAGCGATCGGAGTGGACGCTGATCTAGTGAGAGAGGTCGTCAGGGCCGAATCCAATTTCAATCCGAATGTAGAATCTCACGCAGGGGCGAAGGGCTTGATGCAGCTGATGGACAATACGGCAAAAGCCATGCAAGTCCGTAATGTATACGACCCTGATGAAAACCTTGAAGGTGGAACAAAATATTTGAAGTCGCTCTTGGATCGTTATGATGGAGATGTGAAAGTAGCACTTGCTGCTTACAATGCTGGTCCAGGTCGGATGAGTCGTCTGGGAATCAGCAGTGATGACGAACTAGAAGCGAAGTTTGACCAATTGCCGCAAGAGACACAGCGCTATGTAGACAAGATCATGAGCCGACTGGAGTCAGAAGGGGCATCATACTAGACATACTCGCATATCGTATTGGTCAGGAGGAAACATATTGGCACAACCATCGGGATTTAATCAGGATTATTTCGTAGTCAAAGCGAAGGAAAATGGCGTTCATGTGATCGGATTAACAAGAGGCACTGATACGCGTTTTCATCATACAGAGAAACTCGATAAAGACGAGGTCATGATTTTTCAATTTACTGAGCACACCTCTGCGATTAAGGTGCGAGGAAAAGCAGTGATTTACTCGCAGCATGGCGTCGTGGATACGACCGAATAAAGAGCAAGTCGTTTTGCTAAGAAGCAGGCATAGCCTGCTTTTTTTGTTTGTACAATGGAGGAGAGGAGGGATGTCTATGCCGCGCCAATTGTTGATGGCGATTGCTGTTTCCACTTTCTTGGCTCTGATGCTGTCGCTCGTTCCTACAAATCAGTGGATGCAAGCGGATATACCGACATTTCAGTCGGCACGAGCCATTCACTTAAGCGAGCAAAATGCCCTTGATTTGTTTACAAGGTTGTCGACACATTATAATATTAAGCGTATAAAATGGGAAAACCCATCGATCTATGTCGATTTTGTGGTGAAACCTGCCGAAAAAGTAGAGCTAAACACCGTCTATCAAGATTTTTACCGTTTGACATACGACTTGCGTACCTATGCAGACAATGTTGGGCCCGTGTACTATCGCTTGTTGGAGGAGACGGATCCACCAAAAGAATCGAGATTATTGATTGCCATACAATCGACAACGGGAAATCTCGCAGGGCATGACAAACCTTTGACCGACCCTTCGGATATCCAGTCCTTTGTAAGCAGTACATTTCCCATTCGAATCGAGCCGTATTTTTATGAGCGAATTAGTCCCTGATGGAAGAAGTATGGTATGATAGTAGAGACGGCCTTTTGACCGGACGGCAGAGGAAGACCGAAGAGTAAGGAACAGTACGGAACAGGCAGACATCTTTAGGTTGTGCAGCTTGTGGAGGAGGACGCATGAGCAAAGAACTTTCCCCGAATGTAGAAGAGGTTCGGTCCATTATCGAACAAATCTACAAGAGAATCACCCATTCCTATGTAGAACATTATGTTGACGTTCCTTCCATGGCGGAAAATCGTCTAGAGCTGTTGTACCTTTTTTTGCTGGAACAAGGTATGCCGAAGGAAAAGGCTTCGGTTTTATGTACAGCAACAGGACTTGTCCAATTGGGACTGGACACGCATGAGCTCGTGAAAAATGAGTACGACTCCTCACAGAGCGCGGAGCGAAACCGACAGCTGACCGTACTTGCGGGTGATTATTACAGCAGTCGCTATTATCACCTTCTGGCTTCAGCGGGTGAAATCCAAGCTATTCAAGTGTTGTCGGCAGCCATTCAGCGAGTGAACGAAGCGAAAATGAGACTCTACATCGCTGGGCGAGATAGCAAGATTTTATCAGATGAAGAGTACTGGGAACTGCGAAATACGATTGATACGGGCTTATACGTGGCTGTTGTAGAGGAGTATTCTGATTCAGCTGATCGCCGTCGATTCTGGAGCGATCTGATGAAGGAAACAGCCAAGGTAGAGAGTGTGATCGGAGAGTGGGAGCAGCTCAAATGGCAAGAACAAGTCCCTTTTGGTTTTGCCCGTTTTTTGCTGCAAAAACCCGGTGCTACACTCGCGCAAGTTTTGTCTGGCGTTGAGGGAAAAGCCATCGAATTAATCGGTTTATGTGAGCAAATGGTGCGTACGCTGCATCCGGCAGAGACGCGGAACATGCTTGCATCCATTACGGCACGGTACTCCCATCGGATCAGTCGCTTGAAGAAGGTAATTGAGGAGATGTAGCCAAGTGAACCAGACACAGATGAATGAGAAAGCAGAGTACGTTCACTCCGTTTTCGAGAGCATTGCAAACGATTACGACAAAATGAATAATGTAATCAGCTTTGGCAGTCATATTGCTTGGCGTAATTACACGATGAAGCAGATGAATATTCAGCCAGGGCATACAGCGTTGGATGTCGCTTGTGGTACAGCAGACTGGACCATTGCATTGGCCAAGGCAGTTGGTAAAGAAGGCAGCGTTGTTGGCCTTGATTTCAGCCAAAATATGTTGGATGTCGGGGCATATAAAGTGGCGAACGCTGGTGTTGGCAACAACGTAAAGCTAGTAAACGCAGATGCGATGAATCTGCCCTACGAGGATCATACATTCGACTTCGTGACAATCGGGTTTGCCCTGCGCAATGTACCGGATGTTCAGCAGGTCTTGAATGAAATGGCGCGTGTTGTGAAGCCGGGCGGTAAAGTCGTTTCTCTGGAAGTGTCCAAGCCCCCGTTCATTCCGTACCGGAAGCTATTTTACTTATATTTCTACAAAATCTTGCCATTTATCGCGAAGCTGACAGTCAACAAGTACGAAGAGTATGCGTGGCTGCCACAATCCCTGACCAATTTCCCGGACAGTCGCGAACTGGCAAGCATGTTTCAGAAAGCAGGCTTGGACCCGGTTCAGGTCAAATTGTTTATGGGCGGCGTATCAGCCTTGCATATTGGCACAAAGCCATAGGTTGACGAATGCGATGGCCCCAAACGCGTATATGGGGAGTAAACCGGTATTTCTTCACTAGATAGGAAGTGTCATAGATGGGTCTACGTAAATTGAAAGTCATCTTGGAAATGATTAAATTCGAGCACTCCCTTTTTGCCTTGCCTTTTGCTTTTATGGGAGCTGTTTTGGGAAGTATTGTGGTAGAGAATGCATGGCCTACCTGGTCGGAAATTTTCTGGGTGACGGTAGCGATGGTGGGCGCTCGAAGTGCAGCGATGTCCTTAAACCGTGTCATCGACCGGGTGATTGATGCGAAAAATCCTCGGACGGTCACACGAGCGATACCTGCTGGTCTCATTTCGATTGTGGAAGTCATTTTATTTATCGTGGTGTCCTTTGCGGTGTTGTTCATTGCTGCATTCCAGTTAAATGATTTGGCTGTGAAATTGTTGCCACTCGCTGTGTTTGTTCTTGTGCTTTATTCCTATACGAAACGTTTTACTTGGCTTTGCCATTTTGTTCTCGGGGTTGCCATCGGGTTTGGTCCGTTAGGTGGCTGGGTAGCGACAACAGGTCAAGTAGATGGCATCGGCCTTCTATTGTTTGCATCTGTTATGTTCTGGACAGCAGGATTTGATATCATTTATGCGTGCCAGGACGCAGATTTTGACCGTAAAGAAGGACTTTATTCCATGCCGAGCCGCTTCGGAATTGCCAATGCACTTCTGATTGCCCGCGTATGCCACGTTCTTACTTTCGTTGGTCTGATGTCGTTGTATGTAGTCGCAGACTTGTCTATCTGGTTCTTGGTAGGCGTGCTTATTTCTGGTGCGATTTTGATCTATGAACACACGCTGGTAAAGCCGACAGACCTGTCCAAGCTGGACATGGCATTCTTCAATATGAATGGCATCTTGAGTGTCGTGATGTTTACCTTTACGATGATTGATTTGGTGATTGCATGAACAAGCAAAAGTGGGCTGTCGGGATAACGGGTGCAAGTGGTGCTATCTATGGTGTTCGAGTCGTCCAGGAGCTTTTACGTGCTGGACATATCGTTCACTTGATGATTACAGAAGCAGGCTGGCAAGTATTTCGTGATGAACTGGATTGGCACACGGATGACAGAGAAGCTCTATTGCAGGAGAAGCTGCAACAAGACTTTTCGGGTGAGCTACATTATTGGGGACTGCGAGATTTCAATTGTCCCGCAGCCAGTGGTTCCTATCGCTGTGACGGTATGATCGTAGTACCGTGCTCGATGGGGACTGTTTCTGGCATCGCGCATGGTGCATCAGGTAATTTGCTGGAGCGTGTTGCAGATGTCATGATCAAGGAAGGTCGGCGCTTGGTCATCGTTCCGAGAGAGACGCCGTTCAATGCGATTCAGCTCGAGAACATGCTCAAATTAAGTCGTCTGGGAGTCAAGATTCTGCCTGCTATGCCAGGCTACTATCAGAAACCGCAAACCATGGACGATCTGATCAATTTTGTAGTAGGGAAAACTTTGGATGCAATTGATGTACCACATTCGCTGTTCCGGCGTTGGGGGGAATAAACGCATGCAAAAGTCTTTGCGTGTTGGACAAATTTTGTATACCAATGTATTGCCGGTTTACTTCTATTTTGATCAGGCGAAATTCGAAGACCGAATCGAATTCATCCGCCAGGTTCCTGCCCAGTTAAACACTGCAATGGCGAATGGCGAGATAGACTTGGGACCGATTTCTTCGTTTAGCTATGCAGAGCATGCCTCCGAATACGTGGCATTGGCAGATCTGTCTGTCAGTGCCAAGGGGAGAGTAGGCTCCCTTTTCTTGTTCAGCAAAAAGCCGATTGAACAAATAAACGGTGCCAAAATAGCCTTGACCAACACATCGGCTACCACAGTGAACCTCTTAAAGATCATTCTCCATAAGTTTTACGATTATGAGATTTCCTACGTTACACAGGAACCCATTTTGCAAGAAATGCTGGAGGATGCTGATGCAGCGCTCTTGATCGGGGACGACGCTATTTCAGCTGAGCGAACGGCCAAAGACCTGCATGTCTATGACTTAGGAGAGCTGTGGCATCAATTTACGGGCTATTCCATGACCTTCGCCATTTGGGCTCTTCGTCGAGCGGTTATTGCCGATCAGCATGATTTGATCGCGGAAGTCCATGCTTCTTTTTTAGAGAGCAAAAGGAAAACAAGAGCGAATACAGCCCCTTTGATTGACTACGTTCACACACATTTCGGTGGAGAGAAAGAGCAATGGATCCACTATTTCCAAGGATTACAGCACGATTTCGGTGACGTTCAGCGGATTGGACTGGAGTACTATTACCGATGCGCAGCGGAGCTGGGACTTCTATCGGCACCTGCAACCGTCGATCTGTGGCAAGCTGGCGGCCGACAGACCAATACTACGTTGACGAGATAGGTGGAACGGATGAATCTAGTCGATATTTACTTCAAGATGAAAAAAGATGTCCAATACATAGAAGATGAACTGGAAAAAGCGATTGATACGCCGGTTCGAGAGCTGTATCTATCTTCGACTCACTTACTCAAGGCAGGAGGAAAGCGGATTCGTCCCGTTTTTGTTTTGCTTGGCGGTAAGTGGGGCAATTACGATGTCAAGAAGCTAAAGCATGTGGCCGTTCCTCTTGAACTGATCCACATGGCTTCGCTTGTCCATGATGATGTGATTGATGATGCGGATAAGCGTCGCGGAAAAGATACCGTTCGGATGAAGTGGGATAACAAAGTAGCCATGTACGCAGGCGACTATATTTTTGCGCGGGCATTGGCCATTGCCTCCCAGCTCCCGATTCCGCAATTGCACCAAATTCTCTCGAATGCAATCGTCGAGGTTTGCAAGGGAGAGATCGAGCAAGTAAAGGATTTGAATAACTGGGACCAAAATTTCCGTACGTATTTGCGCAGAATCAAACGAAAAACGGCGCTTTTAATTGCGATTAGCTGTCAATTAGGAGCAGTGGCAAGCGGAGCGTCAGCTGACATGATTCGCAAAATGTACTGGTACGGCTACAATGTGGGGATGGCTTTTCAAATTACCGACGACATTTTGGACTTTACAGGGACTGAGAAGCAGTTAGGGAAGCCTGCTGGAAGTGACTTGGTGCATGGAAACATTACGTTGCCTGCGCTTTATTCTGCTCATCATGGAAAGGCACGTGCGCAATTCCAGGAATGGATCGCGCAAAATACGTTTTGGGATCATACAGATGAAGCAGTTCGTATGGTGCGAGAAGATGAGGGCATTGCTTTTTCGCAGCGCCTCGCTGAACGTTACATCGCCCGTGCGCATGCCATTCTCGTAGATTTACCTAACAACCAAGCTAAGACATCTTTGACAGGTATCGCCAATTACATCATCGATCGCAAATTTTAATGATTTTTTGACGGTCTTCCTGTTGCTTGACCACTCTAGTTTTGATAAAATTTACGTTGGTGTCCTATGCACCAATACATAGCTCTAATGGAGGCATACTTACAATGGAAAAAACATTCCTTATGGTAAAACCAGATGGCGTACAACGCAACCTGATCGGGGAAATCGTATCCCGTTTTGAGAAAAAAGGCTACCAACTCGTAGGTGCTAAGCTGATGACAGTAAGCCGCGAATTGGCTGAAGAACACTATGCAGAGCACAAAGAGCGCCCATTCTTCGGTGAACTGGTAGACTTCATCACTTCCGGACCAGTATTCGCTATGGTATGGCAAGGTAACAACGTAATCACAACTGCTCGCGCTATGATGGGCAAAACAAACCCAGTAGACGCTGCTTCCGGTACGATCCGTGGCGATTTCGCTACTTCCGTTGGCATGAACATCATCCACGGTTCTGACTCTCCTGAGAGCGCTGAGCGTGAAATCGGCCTGTGGTTCTCCGCTGAAGAAGTTCTCTCCTTCGAGAAAACAATCCAACGCTGGATCTAAGACTGATCGAGAAAACCCCCATTTAGTGGGGTTTTCTTTTTTTGTCAAAATCTTTGTCAAAACAGATAGGATAATGACGAAATATAGCGAATGAAGTTAAGGAGTTTTTAAAGGGGGTACGATTCAGCATGGAAGATAAGGACTTTCTCCAATTTATTGCTAGTGTGAAGAAAATGACTGGAATTGATCTTGCCCTCTACAAGGAAGCACAGATGAAGCGCCGTCTAACCTCGTTGAGACAAAAGCGGGGGTACAACACATTTGCCCAGTATTTCGATGCCATCGCTAAAGACAAGGAGCTTTTCTATGAGTTCCTCGATAGGATGACCATCAACGTATCGGAATTTTTCCGCAATCCAGGCCGGTGGGAAGTTCTCGAGAATAAAATTTTGCCACGCTTGGCGAAGCAATCGCCGCGGGTGAAATGCTGGAGTGCTGCATGCTCGACAGGGGAGGAGCCGTACACACTCTCACTGATTTTGCTGAGCAAGAAGATGGATGCGACCGTGCTCGCTTCCGATATTGATGAGGGAGCACTGGCAAAAGCAAAGCAAGGGGTATACACGGATCGCTCCCTGCAAGATTGTCCGAAAGACCTCGTAACGAAGTATTTTGAAAAAGATACACTTAGCTATCGCATAACGGACGAAGTGAAGAGAAAAGTGACGTTCAAAAAACATAATTTATTGGCGGACTCATTTGATTCTCAATTTGATTTGATTATTTGCCGGAACGTGATGATTTACTTTACCGAAGAAGCAAAGCATGAGCTGTATCATAAGTTTAGCCGGGCACTGAAACCTGGTGGGGTACTCTTTGTAGGCAGCACGGAACAAATTTTTCAGCCGCAACAATACCAACTGGAGACAGAGGATACGTTCTTCTATCGAAAAATGGGTTGATTCATGTTGGCCTTGGTATATCTCTGCTGTTTTTTCCCAAGACTAGGAATACCTACTTTGCAAGAGGAGGCAGCAGATGGATAAACACAAGGTCATCGAAGCATACCGTCGAGGGCTGATCACGCTGCAGGAATGTGGTCAGATATTAGGGGCGGAGAGGACACAACTAGATGATTTGATACGCGTAGATCACACTCGCAAACCGCTGAGCCCCAATCCTTTTTTCAACGTGTAGGTATGTCAATCCTGATTTATTCGCGATAGCGTAACGAGAGCGCTTCTCCTTATACGGAGGGGCGTTTTCCTGTAAAAAGAAAAGGTTTTTCGCAGACGTTTGCCACTTTTGTATTTCCACGGCGTACTAGGTATGATATTATAGCGCTTAAAAGTGATAAAGGACAGCATCCCGAAAAGAGTCATTTTGGGATACAGGCTGCCTGGAGGATGGAGGAAGGATAGAGATGCGTTACTTGACAGCAGGGGAATCCCACGGGCCGCAATTAACAGCTATCATTGAGGGCGTACCGAGCAACTTGCCGATTTCCATTGAGGAAATTAATGAGCAGTTGGCACGTCGTCAGAAAGGCCATGGCCGCGGCAGAAGAATGCAGATTGAAAAGGATCAGGTGAAAATTCTTTCTGGTGTCCGTCATGGATATACAACCGGAGCTCCTATCACACTGGTCGTTGAAAATAATGATTGGACGCATTGGCAAGGAATCATGAGTGCTGAACCTGTAGAGGAAGGCACTGAAGAAAAGCGTCGTGTTTCCCGTCCACGCCCTGGACATGCTGATTTAAACGGGGCTATTAAGTATCATCAACGCGATATGCGCAATATTCTGGAACGTTCCAGCGCTCGTGAGACCACTGTCCGCGTAGCTGTTGGTGCAGTAGCTCGCCAATTGCTGGCTCCATTTGGTATCCGTATTGGCGGACAGGTACTCCAGATCAATGAGATCGTGGCGAAGCGACAAGAAGTAAGTCTGGACGAGCTGATTGCACGCACAGAAGAATCGCCAGTACGCTGCTTGGATAAAGAAGCAGAGCCACTGATGATGGCGGCGATTGATAAAGCAAAAGAAGACGGGGATTCCCTCGGTGGTACCGTAGAAGTTATCGTTGAAGGCGTGCCGATTGGTTTGGGTAGCCATGTGCAATGGGACCGCAAGCTGGATGGACGTCTTGCACAAGCGATTATGAGCATTCAGGCTTTCAAAGGTGTCGAAATCGGCATCGGATTCGAGGCATCTGGTCTGAAAGGCTCGCAAGTTCATGACGAGATTATTTGGAACGAAGAAACCGGCTACAGCCGTAAAACAAACCGTGCAGGTGGACTCGAAGGCGGAATGACGACAGGAATGCCTGTAGTTGTTCGGGGTGTCATGAAACCGATCCCTACCTTGTACAAACCGTTGATGAGTGTGGATATTGACTCGAGAGAGCCATTCTCAGCGAGCATTGAGCGTTCCGACAGTTGTGCTGTTCCAGCGGCAAGTGTGGTTGCGGAGGCAGTGGTAGCGTGGGAGATCGCGAGTGCAATGTGCGAAAAATTCCCTTCTGATTCTCTTGACGACATGGCAGAAAACGTACGTCAATACCGTGCGTATACGGAGAAATTCTAATGAGTGTAGAGAAGCTGACTGTTGAACTGGGGGAGCGTTCCTACGAGATTGTGATAGGCGACGGTCTTTTGCACGATGCAGCAGCGTTGCTAGTAGAGGCAGGAATTGCTTCTACTAGCAAGCTGATGATTGTCACAGATGAGAATGTAGCGGTTCATTACCTAGAGCCTTTGCTTGAAGTTTTGCGACAGCATGGGTATAAGGCCCACTCAGCTGTCATCGCTGCTGGAGAACAATCGAAGAGCCTGGCTGTCTACGAACGATTGATGACAGAGGCAATTGATGCAGGACTGGACAGGAAGTCTGCTGTATTGGCTCTCGGTGGTGGAGTCGTCGGAGACTTGGCTGGATTTGTGGCTGCTACGTACATGCGCGGCATTGATTTCGTTCAAATGCCGACCACCTTGCTCGCACATGATAGTTCGGTTGGTGGAAAAGTAGCGATCAATCATCCACTCGGAAAAAATCTCATTGGTGCTTTTCATCAGCCGAAAGTTGTCATTTACGACACGAAAGCATTGCATAGCTTACCGAAGCGGGAGGTCGCAGCAGGTTTTGCAGAAGTTGTTAAGCATGGTCTTATCGCCGACGCTGCCTTTGTCGATTGGCTGGAAGACAACGCGGATAGGCTATGGCAGCTCGATTCAGAATTATTAGGGAAAGCCATTGAAAAAGGTTGCGCAGTCAAAGCGGCTATTGTTTCGCAAGACGAGACAGAGCAAGGGCAGCGTGCATTGCTTAATTTGGGTCATACGTTTGGGCATGCATTTGAAGCGCTGTCTGCTTACTCCACCCTGAATCATGGGGAAGCTATCTCAATTGGGATGTGTTTGGCAGCCAAGGTAGCAGAACGCATTGGTTTTGCCGAGACAGGTGTATACAATCGCACGAAACGGATGCTGGAATTGTTCCACTTGCCAACGGCGTGGCCGGGTAATCTCTCGCCAGAAGCTGTGCTGGAAGCCATGAAACGGGACAAAAAGACGGTAGGCGGAAAACTGGCATTGGTGTTGCCTAGGGCAATCGGGCAGGTTGAAGTCGTCAAAAATATAGAAGAAGAACTCATACTGGGAGTCATGAGAGAAGAAGTGGAGGGATAAGGATGGGAATGAGAGGAATCAGAGGCGCAGTCACGGTGGAAGCCGATACGCGCGAAGAGATTGTCTCCTCTACAAAATGGTTGTTGGAAGAAATGGTAAGTCGCAATGAAGTAAACCCCGAAGACATTGGTAGTATTATTATCACGACGACAGAGGACCTCTGTGCGACCTTCCCTGCTCAAGCGGCTCGCCTGCTTGAAGGAGAAGCTTGGCAATATGTGCCACTCATGTGCGCAAGAGAAATCCCAGTGCCGGGTGGCTTGCCGCTTTGTATTCGTGTCATGATGCATGTGAATACAGACAAGACAGCAAAAGACATGCATCACGTCTTTTTGCGTGATGCAGTCAAGTTGCGCCCGGATTTGACAAATCGCGGTTGACAATTAGGGCGCTCTCTTTTACCATAAGTGAAACGAGAGCGCCTCGTTTTTCCGGTAATAAGCAAAAGCCGGCTGAGAGCAGAGAATGAGTTGAGCAGAGTTGAGATGAGTTAGGTTGAGGAGAGAAGAGAAGGCTGGGTACATATTGACACCCAATCCAGGTCTCTTTGTCTGGGTTTTTTTTGTATACAAAAAATTCCTCCCCCCTACCTCTCGCTCTAGGAAGCGGGTGTAGAAAAGGCGATGTCTGATTCCCTTTTCTCTCCCACTAATTGAGGAGATGAGAGTTCATGTATTTCCCTTCCCTTGCCGAGGTTAAGACCCTCTCGGCGTCGTATTCCCTTATCCCTGTAAGCATGAAACTGTTGGCGGATCAGGAGACACCGATTCGCTTGTATCAGAAGATTCGCACGAGTGATTCCTTTTTGCTGGAGAGCGTAGAAGGTGGTGCGCGCTGGGCTCGTTTTTCGTTCATTGGCATGAATCCTTTTCAAATCGTAGAAGCAAAAGGGGAAGAAATCACCATTTCCTATCGTACTGGTGAAAAGCTTGTCCAGACAGGAAACCCCGTCTCCTTTTTGCGTGAAGAAACCGATCGCTACAAAAGCCCAAAGCTACCCGGGTTACCTCGTCTCAGTGGAGGTGCGGTAGGCTTTTTCGGCTACAATACTCTGCGCTACTTCGAAAATTTGCCAGCACATCGCAAGGAAGCTGTACGAGTGCCGGATATGCGCTTTCTGTTCGTTGATGAGATGATCGCCTTTGATCATTTGAAGCAGGAAATTCAATTGATTGTGAACCTCCATGTGGAGCCAGGCGACACTGCGGATACTATTGGTGAAAAATACAAGCAAGTCTGCGAACGAATCGAGGAGCTCGCTGCAAAAGTTATGGCTCCGCTTGAAATGGATCAACGCATTCAAGTAGCGGCGGATACACCAACGCCATTAGCAGTAGAGCCAAATATGACGCGTGAGCAATACGAGCAACTAGTCGTGCAGGCGAAAGAATATATCGCAGCCGGCGACATTTTTCAAGTCGTGTTGTCGCAACGTTTTTCTGTAAAGACAGATGTCGATCCTTTTGCGGTGTATCGATTGTTGCGCACGTTGAATCCTTCCCCGTATATGTACTATCTCGAATACGAGGGCGAGACCGTGGTCGGGACATCACCAGAACTGCTCGTGCGTGTAGAAGATGAAAAAGTAGAGATGCGACCGATTGCCGGAACGCGGAAAAGAGGGGCAACCCCACAAGAAGATGCTGCGCTGGCGGCTGATCTTTTGGCAGATAAAAAGGAGAGAGCCGAGCACTACATGCTGCTGGATCTAGGGCGCAACGATGTAGGAAAGGTCTCTGCTTACGGAAGTGTGAAAGTGGAGGAAGCACTGATTATTGAAAACTACTCCCATGTGATGCATATGGTTTCGCATGTGACAGGCAAGCTTCGTGAGGGACTGCACGCTTTCGATGCATTGCTAAGCGCTTTTCCGGCAGGGACGGTATCTGGTTCTCCCAAGCTACGGGCGATGGAAATTATTGCAGAGCTCGAGCCTGACGCACGTCATCTGTATGCGGGAGCAATCGGCTACATTTCATTTGATGGTTCACTTGATAGCTGTATCACGATTCGAACGTTGTTCTTTCAGGATGGGTACGCACATGTACAAGCAGGAGCAGGCATCGTAGCGGACTCAGTCCCTGCGAGTGAATATCAAGAGACGGTGAACAAAGCAGCAGCGATGCTCTCCGCTTTAGAAAAAGCTGAACAGATGTTTGTCAGAAAGGTGGAGTTGTCATGCTAACATACGCGCTGGAACAAATTCTGCTTGGGAAGCACTTAACACGGACGGTTGCAGAAGAGGCCATGGGTGAGATTATGGACGGAAAGGCAACTCCAGCTCAAATTGGTGCATTTTTAGCGAGTCTTCGCTTGAAAGGCGAGCAAGTGGAAGAGATTATCGGTTTTGCTAAAGCGATGAGAGCGCGGGCGATGAGTTTTCCGATCGATCTGCCAGGTCTGGTAGACACCTGCGGAACAGGCGGAGACGGAAGTCACACCTTTAACATTTCGACGGCGAGTGCCATTGTCGCAGCAGCTGACGGTGTACGTATCGCCAAGCACGGGAATCGTGCAGTTTCCAGCAAAAGTGGCAGTGCTGATGTGTTGGAAGCGTTGGGAGTGCCCGTCAATTTATCTCCAAAGGACGCTGCAGATTGCCTGCGAGCGACCAATCTCTGCTTCCTGTTCGCTCCTCTGTACCACCAAGCAATGAAGCATGCAGCTGGACCGCGAAAAGAATTGGCGATTCGCACAGTGTTTAATTTATTGGGACCATTGACGAATCCAGCAGGTGCCAGCCATCAGCTTATGGGCGTGTATGATGCCAAGCTGCTTCCAAATGTAGCCGCAGTCTTACACGAGCTGGATGTGAACAGAGCGCTCGTTGTCGCAGGTTCGGATGGTCTAGATGAATTGACGGTAACGGGAACGAGTCATATTGCCGAGTTGCGCGATGGGCGTATTTTGACGTATGAAATCGAGCCTGAGCAGTTCGGTCTTCGCAGACATGAAAAGGATGCTTTGCGCGGCGGTGATGCCAATGAGAATGCCAAGATCATTCACGACGTGTTTTCCGGTGCACGTGGGGCAGCACGCGACATCGTTTTGCTGAATGCGGGCGCGATCCTCTACCTCGCAGATCGTGTTAGCTCGATTGAAACAGGGGTTATACGTGCAGCGGAATTGATCGACAGCGGACTGGTCACGCGAAAGCTTGAGCACGTTCGTCACATCGCAGGAGGTATGATTCATGCTTCGTAAAATCGTAGAAAAGAAACGCGAAGAGATCGCACGTCTTCAAGCAGAAACAACCGTTTCAGCATTGCTCGCAGCAACGAAAGAAGTACAACGTCCACGTGGATTTCGTCACGCATTGGAGACAAGTGTACGGCCTGTAAGCGTGATTGCCGAAGTAAAAAAAGCATCGCCATCCAAAGGGTTAATCCGACCTGATTTCCAAGCAGTGACCATTGCGAAGGCTTATCAGGCCGCTCGCGCAGAATGTTTGTCTGTTTTGACAGACGAGTCCTTTTTCCAAGGGAGCTTGAGCTATCTACGGCAAATTCACGAGGCAATTGATCGTCCATTACTCAGAAAAGACTTTCTACTTGATGAAATTCAAGTCGTGGAAGCAAGAGCAGCAGGCGCTGATTGTGTGTTGCTCATTGCAGCCATTCTCGATCGAGAAACACTTCGCCACCTGAACCAAACTGCCGAGGAGCTGGGCATGGATGTACTGGTGGAGGTTCATGACAAACGCGAGTGCGAGCTTGTTTTTCAAGCGATGGAACCTAAATTGCTCGGGATCAACAATCGAAACTTAAATACGTTTCAAACTGACCTAGCCGTTACGCATGAGCTGATTGCAGAACTGCCTACGTCATTGACGATTGTGAGCGAAAGTGGGATTTCGACACCAGCGGATATTGAGAATGTACGAAGTGCAGGTGCCCGGGCTGTCTTGATTGGAGAGCATTTCATGCGCCAAACAGACGTAGAGCGCGCAGTCATTGATCTCGTGGGAGAAGCCGCATCGGGGGTGAGTGTATGACTCGTTTGAAAATATGCGGGATTAAGCGAGCGGAAACACTTGCGCTGTTAAATGAGCTGGAAGTCGATTACGTAGGCCTTGTTTTTGCCCCAAGTAAGCGACAAGTAGATGCCCAGACTGCTGGACAATTGCTTGCAGCCGTTTCGGGCCATCCTCCTGCTGTTGGTGTGTTCGTAAATCCGACGATGGAAGAACTGGAGGAAGTGCTACGTGAGGCACCATTATCTGTGATCCAATTGCATGGACAGGAGACGCCACAATTTTGCCAGCAAGTTCGGGAGCGGTTTGCAATTCCGGTATGGAAGGCGTTGGCAGTGGGCGGAGAAGCGGATGCTGCTCAAGCAATTGAATCCTATCGAGGCATTGTCAGTGCCTTTTTGTTTGATACGTATGACCCTAGTCAAGCAGGTGGTACAGGGAAAAAGTTTTCGTGGGAGCAAATCCCTGCATTGCAAGCAGCATGCGAGGAAGCAGACTGCATCATTGCTGGAGGGATTCATGCGAAGAATGTCGGAGAATTAATGGGGCAGTATCAAGCAGGGATAGTCGATGTGTCCAGTGGAGTAGAGACAGATGGCGAAAAAGATGCCGAAAAAATAAAAACATTGGTGGAGAGGGTGAAGGCGCATGAACAACATTCAAACAACTACGCGAGTCGTGCCTGACGAAAACGGACGATTTGGTGCCTTCGGAGGCAAGTTTATTCCGGAAACCTTGATGAATGCGGTGACAGAACTCGAGATCGCTTTTGAAGAAGCACGTCGAGACCCGGCATTTGTTCAAGAATTGAATGGACTGCTCAGCGAGTATGCTGGACGCCCAACTCCGCTCACCTATGCAGAGCGTTTGACGAAAACGGTCGGCGGTGCCCAAATCTATTTGAAACGAGAAGATCTTAACCATACGGGTGCACATAAATTGAACAATGCTTTGGGCCAAGCCTTGCTAGCCAAGCGCATGGGCAAAAAATCAATTATTGCCGAAACGGGCGCTGGTCAGCACGGAGTGGCAAGTGCAACTGTGGCAGCAAAGCTCGGACTCTCTTGCAAGGTGTTCATGGGGGAAGAAGATATTCGTCGCCAGTCGTTGAATGTTTTTCGGATGAAGCTACTTGGTGCCGAAGTCATTCCTGCTGTATCCGGCTCACGTACACTTAAGGATGCGACAAACGAAGCGATTCGCCATTGGGTTTCCCATGTCGAAGAAACGTTTTATGTCATCGGATCTGTCGTTGGCCCACATCCATATCCGTACATCGTACGCGAATTCCAAAAAATTATCGGAGAAGAGACTCGCAGTCAAGTCCTACAAATGCTCAAAAGGCTTCCAGACGAGATCGTTGCTTGCGTTGGTGGCGGCAGCAATGCGATTGGCATGTTTTATCCGTTCATTCAGGATGAGTCTGTCGCGCTTAGAGGGGTAGAAGCGGCAGGAAAAGGAATCGATACTGAAAAACATGCAGCAACACTAACACTTGGACGCCCGGGAGTCATCCACGGTTCCTTAACCTACTTGTTGCAGGATGAATGCGGACAGGTGCAAGAAGCGCATTCGATTTCGGCTGGCTTGGATTATCCAGGAGTAGGACCTGAGCACGCCTATCTCAAAGACAGTGGAAGAGTGACCTATACATCGGTAACAGATGCGGAAGCGCTCGAGGCAGTACAAGTGCTTTGTCAAACGGAAGGGATCATTCCAGCGTTGGAGAGCGCACATGCGATAGCTGAAGCGATAAAACGTGCGAAAGAAATGACTTCAGACCAAATACTCGTGATCTGCTTGTCTGGTCGAGGGGACAAAGACGTACTAACTATTCAAGAAGCGCTGACAGCAGGAGGGGGAGAGTAATCATGACGACAGCTCTTAACAGAATCGATCAATTATTCGCGGATCGTGATCGCAAACGATTCATCCCATTTCTAACGGTAGGCGATCCTTCAATAGAAGCAACCTTTCATCTCGTAAAAGCGATGGTCGAAGCAGGAGCAGATCTCATTGAGCTCGGCGTCCCTTACTCCGATCCCTTGGCAGATGGCCCAACGATACAACGGGCTTCAGAACGCGCGCTGAAAAATGGCGTGACGATCGGGGATGCTTTGCACTTGGTCAAAAGGCTTCGCGAATCAGGTATGGAGGCTTCCATCGTCCTGTTCACCTACTTCAATCCGGTTTTACAATATGGCATCGAGCGCTTTTTTGCCGATCTCGCGGCCTATGGTGCTGATGGTGTTGTGATTCCTGATTTGCCGATTGAGGAAAACGGTCCAGTAGTAACCGCAGCACAACAGAATGGCATTCATGTCATTTCGCTGGTGGCACCAACTTCTAGTTCCAGAATCAATACGATTGGCGCGCAAGCAACCGGATTTCTTTATTGTGTATCGTCGCTCGGTGTGACGGGTGCCCGTGTCGACCTGCGAGAGGATTTGGCAGATTTTCTGGAACGAGTAAAGGCCAGTACATCGGTTCCTACTGCGGTAGGCTTCGGAATATCCACGCCGGATCAGGTACGAGCAGTAGCACCCCATACAAATGGTGTCATTGTGGGAAGTGCCATTGTACAGCTAATCGAGGAACATGCTGAGCAACTGAAAGACCCAAAACAGATGCCAGAAGCAGTAGAAAAAATAAAAACCTTTGTACATCAGTTAGCCAGTGCGCTACAATAGTGGGAAAAATGTGACTGGAGTGAACGTGGATGCAACCGAAACAACGCATACTCAATGCCCCGGTATATCAACCTGGCAAGCCCATTGATGACGTTAAACGTGAATTTGGTCTGACCGAAGTCATCAAGCTGGCGTCCAACGAAAATCCTTTTGGTTCCTCACCGAAGGCTAAAGCCGCCATTGCGGAACAGTTGGACAATTTGGCCCTATATCCAGACGGTGCAAGCCTTAATCTACGCTGGGATCTTGCTGACTTCCTCGGAGTCAAACCAGGTCAATTGTTTTTCGGCAACGGGTCTGATGAAATTCTGTTGATGATCTCTCGTGCTTTTTTGGGCGAAGGAACAAATGCAGTCATGGCGACGCAAACGTTCTCGCAATATCGCTCAAATGGGATTATTGAAGGAGCAGACTTGATTGAGGTGCCGTTGAAAGATGGCGTTCACGATCTCGAAGCGATGGCGGCTGCCATCAACGAACAGACGAAGGTCGTATGGGTGTGTAACCCGAACAATCCATCTGGGACGATTGTAACAACATCCGAGTTGGAAGCTTTTCTGAAAAAGGTTCCCAAAAATGTGCTGGTCGTATTGGATGAGGCTTACTACGAGTATGTGGTGGATCCAGAGTATCCACAAACAGTACCGATGCTCGCTGAGTATCCGAACCTGATTATTTTGCGTACTTTCTCCAAAATCTACGGTTTGGCTGCCCTTCGTATCGGCTACGGGGTCGCGTCAGAGGAGCTCATTTCCTCTTTGGAACATGTGCGTGAGCCGTTTAATACAGGCACACTTGGCCAAGTAGCAGCACGTGCGGCGTTAAAAGACCAGGAATTTGTGAAAGCATGCCGCGATCGCAACCGTGAAGGCATGAAGCAGTTTACCGATTCCTTTGACGAGTGGGGGATTTCCTACTATCCATCTCAGACCAACTTTATCTTGGTTGATTTGAAAAGGGATTCCGATGAAGTATTTAAGAAGCTGCTCTCTCAAGGCATCATCGTTCGCTCTGGTAATGCGCTAGGCTTCCCAGGTTTTCAACGTATTACCATCGGGACCAAAGAGCAAAATGATAAGATTCTTTCTGTATTAAAAGAAATCGTGACTGGAGCATTGAAATAAAGAACGAAGATGCCGGGCATGCCTCGGCATCTTTGTCTAAGAGAGATGAAGGAAGGATAGAGAGTGGAGATGAAAAGAACCACCATTACTGTAATCGGCGTCGGGTTGATTGGCGGCTCAATCGCGCTGTCTATGCGACGTGATCCAAATATTCGGGTAGTCGGCTACGATTTACGTCAGGATTGTTTGGATAAAGCACTGACTCTTGGTGTCATTCATGCTGGCACAACTGATTTGCAGACTGCAGTTCGAGAAGCAAATGTCATTTTCCTCGCATCACCTGTAGAGCAAATCGTTGCAACCATTCGCTCGTTAGTGGAAATGGATCTGCAGCCTGGTGTGATCATTACGGATGTTGGCAGTACAAAAGCAGGTATTGTGAGACAAGCGGTGGATGTCATTCCCGATCATGTTACGTTTATTGGTGGACATCCGATGGCTGGCTCGCATAAATCCGGCGTGGAAGCTGCTTCTGACCGTCTTATGGAAAACGCCTATTATGTTTTGACACCAGCGCCGGGAACACCTGAAGAAAAAATAAAGCAATTGTCTGAACTACTTACACTGACTCGCGCAAAAGTCGTGCAAATGGACGCGGATTCGCATGATCAGGTCGTGGGTGCAGTCAGCCATTTCCCGCATATTCTCGCTTCTGCTCTGGTCAATCTGGTGGCAGGGTACGACGAGGAAAATGCTTGGCATGCTACGCTTGCTGCTGGTGGCTTCCGTGACATTACGCGCATTGCATCGAGCAACCCTCAGATGTGGCGTGATATTTTGCTGCAAAACCGTGATCCGATCCTGAAAATCGCAAAAGATTGGGCAAACGCATTGGAAGATGTCGTTCACCTTGTAGAACAGGGAGATCCAGAAGGAATCGAGCATTTCTTCAAAACGGCACGAGAATTCCGCGACAGCTTGCCTGAGCGCAAAACGGGTGCATTGCCTCCTTTGAACGATTTGTATATCGATATCCCTGACAACCCGGGTGAAATCGGACGAATTACGACACTATTGGGAGCAAGAGAAATCAACATCACGAATCTCCAAATCAGAGAGACACGAGAAGACATTTATGGGGTGCTACGCATTACGTTCCATTCGCAACAAGAGTTGGAAAAGGGAGAGGAAGTTCTTCGCTTTTTCGATTACAATGTATACAAGCGCACATAAGTTTTTTTATGCAAACACACTTTACAACGAAGACGCTTCACAGTGCGACTGGCGTTCTGGGAGAGCGTGAGAGAGAAAAGGAGTGGAAGAAATGCTTCGCGTACAACAAGCCAAACAAATCAAAGGTACCGTTCGCGTGCCAGGAGATAAATCCATTTCCCACCGTGCAGTTATGTTTGGAGCTCTAGCAGAAGGAACCACAACCATTGAAGGCTTTTTGCCGGGTGCCGATTGCTTGAGCACGATTAGCTGCTTTCGTCGGATGGGGATTGAGATTGAACAACAAGGAGATGCCGTAACCGTACAAGGAAAAGGCTGGTATGGCTTGCAGGAACCGTCTCAACATTTGGATGTAGGGAACTCCGGTACGACCATTCGTTTAATGGCAGGGATCATGGCAACACAGCCTTTCCATGTGGTGATGGAAGGCGATGAGTCCATTGCCAAAAGACCAATGCGTCGTGTGATCGGACCGCTTCGTCAAATGGGCGCCAAAATCGATGGAAGAAAAGACGGCGAATACACACCGTTATCCATTCGAGGTGGGGAGCTTCAAGGGTTCGCGTATCAATCCCCAGTTGCGAGTGCACAAGTGAAGTCAGCGATTATGCTGGCAGGGTTGCAGGCAAAAGGCGTGACGAGTGTAACAGAGCCGCATTTATCTCGCGATCATACGGAGCGTATGCTGCAAGCATTTGGTGTACAAGTTGTGCGTGATGGCTTGACCGTTTCGGTAGAAGGCGGACAAAAGCTGAAGGGCCGTGCCATTTCTGTTCCCGGTGACATTTCTTCCGCTGCCTTTTTGATTGCGGCTGTAATGGTTGTACCAGACAGCTCTCTTCTCATTGAAAATGTCGGAATTAACCCAAGCCGCACGGGCATTATTGACGTTGTCAAGGCGATGGGGGGAAGTCTGGAGCTTTTGAATGAGCGAGTCGTAAATGAAGAGCCGGTTGCAGACCTCCTCGTGACACATTCGGAGCTGCACGGTATTGAAATTGCTGGAGATATCATTCCACGCCTGATTGACGAAATTCCGGTGATTGCGGTCATGGCAACGCAGGCCAAAGGTCAAACCGTTATCCGTGATGCGGAAGAGCTGAAAGTAAAGGAGACAGACCGTATTGCCACGGTGGTTAGTCAACTGTCCAAATTCGGCGCTAGGGTGACAGCTACAGATGACGGAATGATCATTGAAGGAAAAACAGGATTGACAGGGGCTGTCATCGATAGCATGGGGGATCACCGAATCGGCATGGCGATGGCGATTGCGGGTCTCGTTGCCGAGGGAGAGACGACCATCGAAAATGATGATGCGATTGATGTATCGTTCCCTGGCTTCCATGACTTGCTTGTGAAAATCAGCCAATAAGAAAAAATGAAAGAGAAGTCTGTGCCTTTATAAGGTAGCAGGCTTCTTTTTTTTGAGGGAGGACAAAGCGTTCCGAATTTTAGCAAAAATGATTTGACAAGCGCTTACATTCCGTTTATTATAAAACTACAGTATGGTTTCTCTCCACTCCTATCCAATATAAGAAAGCACGTGTGTGCTACCGTCGTTTGAATGCGCTTACATCAACGGCGGTCTTTTTTTGTTTAAAAAGCGGTTTGATCCTCATTAGTACTTTTTCTCCTTTCTGTGCATATGCTCGTACAAGGGTAGTGTGTGCATGAGAAACGGGAGGGGGACGAGCTATGCTGGAGCAAGGGACGGTCATACGTGGGGGAACGATTGTCACAGCACTAGGAATGAAAGAAGTAGATATTTGGATTCGTCATGGGAAAATTGTACGAATGGCTAAAGATACCTTGACGAAAAACCCCTTCAACGATTTATATGAAGAAATAGATGCTACCGGTATGTATCTTTTGCCCGGTTTCGTCGCACTCCCGACACATTCGTTGTATAAAATCAAAGATGTAGATGTTTATATAGAAGCCATGCGAAATCTCATCAGCTCGGGATGTACAAGCCTGGTGGACGTCTTCCAACCAGAGCGTTGGATGAGCAGACCGCAAATTCACTATCAACAAACCCAGCACTTCAACAGTTTGTTGGATTATGTTTGGCATGTGGAAATCGATGTCGCTGATCTTCACGGTGACCGCTTAGCGGAGTGGATGAACCATGGCTATTCTTCGTTTCATGTCACGATTCGAAATCCAGAAGAAATTTCCACAATAAAATGGGAAACGCTTTTGCAACTTCATACGTCTAAACATACGATCCTGCACATGCAGGTACAGAATGATCCGTTTTTGAAAAAAGAACAACGGGAACTCATTAGACAGATTTGGATGGAGGCTACTCGTTATTGGCGATTACGCACAGTCATCACTGATTCTCAAGCGGCCTTTCATTTTGAAGAAAATGATCCGTTCCTGCATATCTTTCGTTTACCTGCCGAAGTGACGGATCAAGGTCTTCGTCAATTACATCGTCAATGGTTTGGGAGTTGGCAAGTAGCATCTCCGATTCACGATGTGCGGATTGATACACGAAAGAACTGGTGTACGCCTGAAGAATTGCTTTGCTTGCTAGTCAGGCTCACTTCGACAAATGTCGCAAAAGCAATTGGACTGTATCCGCGAAAAGGAAGCTTGACAACTGGCGCAGACGCTGATATCGTTTTCCTGAAAAAGGAAAACTGGTTGACAAAGAATGATCTTTCCACTATTCTCAATTTTAGTGAAATGCATCTTCCAACATCTGTTATGTCGAACGGTAAATGGATATATCGAAATATGCGATTTATCCCTTTGATTGGTATGGGTAAGTGTTTATTCGACACGAAGCCCTACGCTTATGTCATATAACCCCGGTTGGGGGTTTTTTCGTGAATGGTTTCCAGCAGACACACGAGAAAAAGAATCGTAAGGTCGCGCAACTTTTTACATCCCCAGCAGTCTAATTATGCAAAAGGCCGCTGAGGGATCGGAATCGCAAGGAGGTAATCCTGATCATGACCGATTCCCAGCTTATCCGAGAGATTAAAGAAGGTAATCTGGAATGCTATGCTGAACTGATTCGTCGATATGAAAAAAAGATCCTCTCATTTGTCACTCATCTTTTGCGTCAGGCACATTTAGAGCATATAGCGGAGGATATATGTCAGGAGACGTTTTACAAGGCGTATAAGAGCATTCATTCTTTCCGAGATGTAGAAGCTACATTCTCCACCTGGCTCTATACGATTGCACGCAACTCCGTACTCAGTGAATTGCGCAAGAGTCGCAATTCTGATGTGTATCTGGATGATACGTTGCAAGTGCCTATGGCATCTCCCAAGACACTGCCTGAGCAAGTTTTGCTCCGGAATGAACGGGAGAGCATGGTGAGACTGGCAATCAACAGTCTGCCAGAGAAGCAACGCTCAGCACTGATATTACGCGAGTACGAACAAATGGATTACACAGAAATCGCTACGATTCTGGATTTAACAGTGAGCTCTGTGAAGTCTCTACTGTTTCGAGCGCGGCAAAGTATTCGTGGACAGTTGGAAAACTACATCCTGGACCCTCATTTGGATGAAGCTGAAGGGATGAATCGATGATGAGATGTGAAGAAGTTCAGGAAATGCTGCCTGAATACGCCGAAAATCTGTTGCCTGAGGTGACCCAACGTCGGGTTGATCACCATATGGCCGCATGCTATGCCTGTCGTTCCGACTATGAGATTTGGTCGGACAGTGGTGAGTGGATGGAAATGGATAAAGAAGAATATCATTCTGTAACTCCATCACGTTCCATTGTAGACGCGGTGATGGCCCGTATTTTATCGGAAGAGCAGTGGGCGATCCCGATCGGCAGAAAAATTTTCAGCGTGACAGCGAGAATGCGACGCATGGGTGCGAGTGTAGCGGTTTTGTTGCTCATGGTCTTTTCATTCACTTTATATGTGAATACAAGTACCACGGAGCATGCGAATTCTCTCGTTATTAACGGAGAAGTCATGGAGATTAACACGCCAAAGGCGCAAGTCATTTCTTCTTCCATGCAAACAGACGACGGTACATACGTGGTAGAAGCACAGCCATATACGTCGCAAGGTGATTCACTGGAACATGCTACTGCATCGATCGTACCGCTCGATGGAAAGCCGACTTCTACTGATTTAGCCAAGCCGAATTACAGCATTGTGCTTAGTATTTTTGGAATCCTTATTACTGTTCTTACAATGAGCTGGCTAACGCGAGCATAATGGTATATGATCAAGAGTAAAAGAAAAGACCGTCTTCGGACGGTCTTTTGTGGCTATTTTATTAGAGTGGTTGTTCAGCAAGCGCGTAGAGCAACAAGGCCACGCAAAATACATATGAGGTGAAAGAAATGCCGAAAAAGTGGCTGTATGTCATAGACGAAGCGATCAAGCGGATTGAAAACGATGAAGTGGAGTTGGGCTTGACCGCTCTGCAAAAGGTTCAGGAGCATGGAAAAGATATGCCGGATGTCATGATGTATTTGGCGGAGGTCTGGTATCATCTCGGTCATTTGGAGGAGGCGAGTCAATTGCTGACAGATGTCATGGCCAAAAATCCCCAAATGGATTCCTCTTTGCGCAGAGAATGCCAGCTGCTGCTAGCAGAGATTGCTTTGGATTCCAGTGATTTTGAGACGGCGCAACATCTTCTCTATGAATGCAAAGAATCTGGCTTTGAAAGCATCCAGCTTGACTTATTGCTAGCGGATCTGTATTCCCTCCAAGATTTAGATGAAGTAGCGGTCAAATATTTGGAGCAAGCAAGACTGAAGGAGCCAGATAACCAAGATATTATGGCAGCGCTGGGTAACTTGTATTTCCGCATTGGAGATGACGAGAAAGCAATGAAGCTCCTGGAACAAGCCGGGGATGAAAGTCTGTCCATGCTTTTGACAAAGGGGCGCTCGTACGCTCAAAACGGTCAATTCGAACAGGCTTACCAAGTATTCCGTCAGGCGCTGGTCATGGATCGTTCGCCAGAAGTACTCTACGGATGTGCACTGATGGCATTCCACGTAGGACGACTGGATGAAGCAGCCGAATTGGTCAGCAGCTTGCAAGCGGTTGACGAGGAGTATGTGGCTGCGTACCCATTAGCTGCAGATGTGAATCTTTCGATGGGGAAAACAGAAGCAGCTATTGAGGCCCTAAAGCAATATGTATCGTTGTCAGGGTTCGATTTGGATCAAATCCGCAGGCTGATCGCTCTTTTGACTCAAGCCGGGCGCTATGAGGAAGCGAAAGAATACCAACAGCTTCACGACCAGTGGGACCATGAATCCGAAGAGGAGCAATAAAAAATCGACAAACAGGAAGTCACTTCGGTGGCTTCCTGTTTATTTTTCCGCATTTTGGCAAGAATGAGAGACAAGTAAGCCATCGTAAAGAAGGGATGCACAGATGAACTTGGCTGAGATCTTGGTGTACACCGATATCCGGCAGCTCCATCAGATTGCCAACCATTACGGATGCGAATGCAACCCTCATTCCAAAAACGAATTGATTACGTCACTGTTGTCTAGCTTGAGGCACAGGTTGACAATCTCTCAAGAAGTTGAGCAGCTGAGCAGTGCAGAAACCCATTTTTTGCTCCAACTGTTCCTGGACAAGCGTACGGTCATGTCGCTTGAGGATTTATTGGCGAAAGCCGGGGTGGCACTGGAGTGTGAAAAGGAAAAAAAGCAGGAGGAAGGACGGAAGTTTGTCGCAGCAGCAATGAAGCGAGGATGGATTTTTCCGGCGAAAAGTAAAACCATAGGGCAGTATCAAATTCCGCTGGACATCCGTGAGCCGTACTTGCAAGCGTGGCTGACAAAATGGCGTGATTCAAACGCATTGCTTCATCCTGGTCCGCAAGCTTATAGGGATGAGGGAACAGCACTCTGCGATGATATCATGCAATTTTTACAATTTCTCCAGCAGGAGCCAGTACCGCTAACCGCAGAAGGTGGCATGTACAAGCGTCATCAGCAGCAGCTTTTTCAATTTTTGTATGTAAAAGAAGAGCCGCTTTTGCCGCAAAAATGGCGTTTTGGGTACGGGCTGCATTTTGATTTATACCCTGACCGTTTTTCCTTGCTCTACGATTTCTGCTACTATCACCGATGGATTGTAGAAGTGGACGGCAAGGTAGCAGTAACGGAAGCGGGGAGGGAGCGACTGGAGCAACCGTATAACGATCAACTGTACCACGATGTCATTCGCTTCTGGATGAGGCTGTACAAGCGGGCTGTCCCGAACTTGCCGATGCTGGTTCAGCTCATTCCGTTGATCGCGTCGGGTGGATGGGTAAGTCAGCAATCGCTGATGGACACGCTACTCCATTGGATGAAAGAGTTTTACTACGATTCGCCTACAGATATCTTGGTGAATCGGGTATGCAAAATGATGGTGCATCTAGGACTGTTGCGCGTCGGACAAGACGAACAGGGGCAGTGGTTATACACCGCAACGTATGCGAGCCAGACTTGGCTTCGAAAATACAATGGTTTTACCGAAACGACTATTTTATTGAAGTGAGGGATGGGTATGGAGTGGCCGAATTTCTATTCCAACGCGTACGGAACGAACAATCAAATGGTTTCTGGTTTGCTATCTGAAATGGTGATCGATGAGCAAATGCGTCAATATCGCAAGCGCACGCTAATCCAGGAGATTGATGAGGCACTTGCATCGAAGAACAAAGAGTTGTTTTTGCGCTTAACAGACGAATTAAAAGAGATCATGGCTTATGAGCAAGCCTAAATACATAATCGTATGCGTTATTGCGAGTCTCCAACCATTCATGGTACGCTAGTTTCCAGAAATGAACAAGGAAATGAGGAGACAGCTCTATGCAGTGGAACTTGAACGATTTTGAAAACTGGGAGGAGTTGCGGTCCTTTGTGGATACCGCGCTGCTCCCTCTTTATTTGTACAACTCGGACAGAAAAGTAGAAGAGCATGTTGTACGCATGAACTACTTATTGAATGTAGCGGCGGGGATTGAGCAGCGACTGAAGGGACGCGTATTGCTATTTCCGTTAAGCTATCAAATAGGAGAAGAGCAGCTGGAACAACGAACACCGGCGGCATTCCCCTATAAAGTACTGCTTCATTTTCGGGGAGAACAGATTCAATTAAAGGAACGAACGGAAGAAGGCGTGTTGACTTTATTGGTAGGGGATGAAGACCTGGAATCTTCTTTGCGTTTCGAAGTGACCGTGGATGTGCTATACAAAGAGGTCATCAAGTTGTGGCAAACCGGGCGAGGATAATCGTTTTGACTAAAAAATAGAGACGCAATAGAGAAAGCGTTTTCCGGTAATACTACAGAAAAATGGGTGGGGCAAGGTCATAAATTTGACAATCTGGCAACAATATCCTGTCACACATCGTTTGGGTAAAGACATGTCCACTGGACATTCTTGACATCTTTATAGGCGTTAGCTATGATTGGGATTGACCTAGTGTATATGTATGAAAATGCCATCGTAGCGCTATTTTACAGGATAAGGAGGGAAAAAAGATATGGGAGACAAACGCGAAATTTCCAGGCGTACATTTTTGAACTACGCCCTGATGGGAACTGGCGGATTCCTTGCTGCGGGAATGATCACCCCAATGATTCGCTTTGCGGTAGACCCCCTTCTGCAAGGACATGCAGGTGGAGATAAAGTAGCTGTCGGCAGTCCGGATGAGTTTAGTGCCGTGCCAAAACGCGTAGAATTCAAGGTCCATACCAAGGACGGTTGGTATGAATCAGAATCTACACTTACTGCATGGGTTACCAAGAACGACAAGGGTGAGATTCTTGCTCTGTCCCCGATCTGTAAGCACTTAGGGTGTACGGTTAGCTGGGGAACAGGCCCTGGACAACCAAATGAGTACTTCTGTCCTTGCCACATGGGTCGTTATTCGATCAATGGCGAGCACATTTTGGGAACGCCACCGACGGCCTCTCTTGATGAGTATGAGACAGAAGTCAAAGATGGAAAATTGTATTTAGGTAAAGTAAAAGCAAATCCTCGTCCGGGGGTGAACGGCTAAAATGATGCAAAAAATGTATGATTGGGTCGACGAGCGCTTAAACATCACTCCGATGTGGCGTGACTTGGCTGACCACGAAGTACCTGAGCACGTGAACCCGGCACATCATTTTTCAGCTTTTGTTTACTGCTTTGGTGGACTTACGTTCTTTATTACCGTTATTCAAATCTTGTCTGGTATGTTCTTGACGATGTACTATGTACCAGACGTTATCAATGCTTACGAATCCGTTAAGTACCTGCAGAACGAAGTAGCGTTCGGGGTAATCGTACGCGGTATGCATCACTGGGGCGCGAGCTTGGTAATCGTGATGATGTTCCTACATACTTTGCGTGTATTCTTTACAGGTGCATACAAAAAGCCTCGTGAATTGAACTGGGTAGTCGGCGTACTGATTTTCTTCGTTATGCTGGGCCTCGGTTTCACAGGTTACCTGTTGCCTTGGGATAACACCGCATACTTTGCGACCAAAGTAGGTGTGCAGATCGCAGACTCGGTACCATTTATCGGTCCGTATGTGAAAACATTGCTCACCGGTGGAGACATTCTAGGTGCGCAAACGCTTACTCGCTTCTTCGCGATTCACGTGTTCTTCCTGCCAGGGGCACTGCTTGGACTGTTGGGAGCTCACTTTGTTATGATCCGTTCGCAAGGTATCTCGGGTCCACTATAATCGGTCTTCGAAAAAAGGAGGAAATAGCATGGCAAAACAAGATAAAGATGCTACCTTCGTCGGAGATTCCCGAGTATCGGCGAAGCGTATCCCAAACATTTCTCCATCCTACTCCGACTTTCCAGGTAAAAACGAGCCGTTTTGGCCAAACTTCCTGTTGAAAGAGTGGATGGTGGCAGCCGTTTGTTTAGTTGGCTTCCTCGTGTTGACGGTTTCACATCCGTCGCCGTTGACAGACAAAGCAAACCCGAATGATACTTCATTCATTCCGTTGCCAGACTGGTACTTCTTGTTCCTGTATCAATTGCTGAAATATCCATGGGCTGCAGGGGATTGGGTCGTTCTTGGAATCGTTGTTATTCCAGGTATCGCATTTGGTGCACTGATGCTGGCGCCTTGGCTGGATACCAGCAAAGAGCGTCGTCCTAGCAAACGTCCAGTTGCTACAGGCTTGATGCTGACGGCACTCGTTGGTATTTTCTACCTGACTTGGGCGGCAAACCATGAATATCATCTGGCTCACCCAGATAAAGGTAAAGGAACTGGTGGCAAAGAGGGATCTAGTGCAACAGCACCTGCTCCGGCTGACACCAGCTTTAAAGCAGATGCGCTTTGGAAAGCGCAAACAAGCTGTATGGGATGCCATGGTAAAAACATGGAGGGCGGCATGGGTCCAAACCTCCAAAAAATCGGTGCAACTTTGGATGCAGCCAAGATTACTGATGTCATCAAGAACGGTAAAGGCGCAATGCCAGGCGGTATGATCAAAGATGATGCAGAAATCGCAAAGCTAGCTGAATACATGGCTGGCTTGAAATAAGCTAATAGGGGAAAAGCTGGCTGGTAATGCGGTCAGCTTTTTCGTTAGCGGCGTACACAGCGGGAGACGATTATAGATGATCTGGATATGGGAGTGGTTTCGGCAATCTTTGGGCAAAAGGTGGTTTCTTTGGACGCTGTTCGTCGTCAACTTTTTGGGAACCATATATGGATTTATCTGGTACGGTAACCAATTAGCTGAGACACCAGCATATTTGATTCCTTTTGTTCCGGACAGCCCGACAGGTAGCGGACTTTTTTCGCTTGTACTCCTTACCTATTTGTTGGGTCGCCACATTCCTGTACTGGAAGCTTTGGCTGGCATCACCAATTTTAAGTACGGTGTCTGGGCCGTCTGCATTATCGTGGCTGGTTGGATGATGGGCAATGAAGTGCGTTGGACAGACGTGATGCTAATCATTTCCCACACCGGCATGGCTGTGGAATCTGTTTTGTATGCGCGTTTTTACAAGCTAAGTCTTCTGCCGGTGGGAATCGCTGCGCTGTGGACACTAAATAATGATTTTCTCGATTACGTCATGGACATCCATCCGTGGCTGCCGAGTGTACTGGATCCGTATGAAGGCTTCGTTGGTTTGTTTACGGTTCTTCTCAGTCTGATCTCGATCTCGGTGATCTGGTGGGTGAATATGAAGTATACGACAAATAAGGTCTAATCTTGTCCTCCTTTCCATAGGCTGTACTAGGGAAGGAGGTTATTTGCGTTGAAGAAAAACATCCGGTTTTTATTATTCTTTCTCATGATCGGGTTGTTCTTGTCGTGGCCCATTCATAATTTGTACTCGAAGCTGAATCAACCAATAGAAGAAAAGCAGTTGGCCGCATTGGATCAAATTGCACATGAGTTACTGACGTATGCAAAAAAGGGAGATCTTGAAGGGGCAGAGCAGCGCATTGTACAGCTGGCAGAACGATTCCCGAACCAGCATTTGCCCAATCCGATACGAATTGAGAGTCTGAATGCAGTGACACAGTCCATACTGGCAGCCAAGCAAAGCTTTGCTTCCGCAAACGCAAGTGAACAGCAATTGCTGTGGCATGCGACGCGGGTCCGTATCGCCATAGATGCTCTGACGCATGATCACCAGCCGATGTGGCGTAGCTACTATCCTTCTCTCGTAACACAGGTCCAAAACCTGCAGCTATCGGCTGTTGAGCGGAATTTCAGTCAGTTTCGCGAACAGTTCGATGAGAATTACCGATTATTTTTGGCCATTAAGCCGGGGATGAGTATTCAGCTCCCAGAGGGGCAAATGTCCTCGATTACGGTTGCGTACGATATCATATCCAAAGAGATGCGAAACAGCCAGGTAGATTGGCAACTAGTACGAGAGGCGTTGCGAGAATTGAACACCTCTTTTCAAGTGGCTTTTGTGGGAGAAGAAAAGAGTACGTTTGCTCGTTTAATGATGCGGCCAGATTCACCAATTGTCATTCTCGCCTCGATTTCGATTGCATTGATCATGGCCTTGTCGTATGTGGCGTGGAAGAAATATGACGGAGAAATCCGTTCGACTTAATGGATGCAAAAAACCCTTGCCTGTACGAAAAGGCAAGGGTTTTTGTTGTGCTGCTTCGTGCTAGTCGTGAAGCGGTTTCTTGTTTTCGTCGAGAGTAAAGCCTTCTCCGAGTACCTCATGAACATCGTTGACGATGACAAAGGCATGCGGGTCAATTTCTTGCACGATATTTTTAAAACGCATCACTTCGTTGCGGCTGATAACCACATAGATTACTTTCTTTTCATCACCAGAGTAGGCGCCTTTTCCTGCTAAAAGGGTAACACCACGACCGAATTCAAGGATTTGATTGGCAATCTTGTCCGCTTCGTTGGAAATGATCGTCAGTGCTTTGCCGGCATATGCCCCATCTTGGAAAAAGTCGATGACACGTGCTGCGATAAAGACGACGACAAGTGTGTACATGGCGCTTTCCAGATTCAAATAGACGAGAGATGCCCCAATGACCAAGATGTCTCCGAAAAACAACGTCCTCCCCATACTGATACCCATGTATTTCTGAAGCAGTCTGGCAATGATGTCCACTCCGCCAGTGGTCCCGCCGTAACGGAAAATAATCCCTAAACCGACTCCGACAGCTACCCCGGCATAGAGGGAGGCGAGCAAGCGATCCTTCATTTGAAGCGGAAGAACTCCATCAAACAAGGATAAGAAGACGGAGAGTGAAACCGTTCCCAAAATCGTGTAGAAAAAAGAAGTTCGTCCAAGAATTTTCCAGCCTAGAAAAAATAACGGTACGTTTAGGACGAAGAAGACGACCCCCTGATCCACAGATGGAACTAACAGCTTGATCAAAATACTGATACCAGTGATACCGCCCTCAGCTAAATGGTTGGGAATGTTGAACGCATTAATACCAAATCCCATAATGGCAGAACCGATGATAATGGCAAAGATACTATCAAGACGAATTTTCATATGTCCTCCTGTTCGCCGGATCAGGAATGGCTTCCCCCCGGACATGATGTGCAGGTAATACTTGTGTTACCTGAGGGCTATCCGAAAGCCATTATAAATGAACGCTCGTTTGATTGTCCATATGCTGGAAAGACGAAGTATTGTGATTTGGCAAACCAAGCCTTTTTTAGTACGATAGGTGAAAGAGAGAAGACTGTGAAAAAAGGAGTGGGCGGATGGAACGGCAAAAGACGATGCAAGAGATGCAGCAAGAAGTTGATCAATACATATCGCAATTTAAAGAAGGATATTTTTCTCCGCTTTCGATGCTGGCTAGAATGACAGAAGAAGTAGGGGAATTAGCCAGAGAGATCAACCATTTTTATGGAGAAAAACCGAAGAAAAAGGACGAAGGCGAAAAAACAGTAGAGGAAGAGCTGGGTGACGTACTCTTCATCGTGATTTGTTTCGCAAACTCGCTCGGAATCGATTTGCAGGAAGCGTTTGATCGTATTATGCACAAGTTTAATACTCGCGATAAAGATCGCTGGACGAGAATAGAGGAGAACGAGCAGCATGACTAAACAAATTCGTGTAGCAGTTGCAGGCGCAAATGGTCGAATGGGGCAAGAGGTAGTGAAAATGCTGGCGCAGGATACCTCACTTGTTTTTACTGGCAATCTGGATACGCGTGTGAGCGAAGAGAAAATCAATCAACAACTGGACGAAATGAAGCCGGATGTTCTGGTCGACTTTACTACACCCCATACGGTTTACCGTCATATGGAGCTCTGTTTGGCTCGTAGTGTGAGACCAGTTGTCGGAACTACGGGCCTGACAACAGAACAGCTGCAAGAGATGACTGCGCGCTATAAAGAAGCGGGACTGGGTGCTATCATTGCCCCGAATTTTGCGATCGGCGCGATTCTATGTATGAAGTTTTCCGCAATGGCAGCAAAATATATGCCGCATGTGGAAATTATCGAGTTGCATCATGACCGCAAGCTGGATGCGCCAAGCGGAACTGCTTTGAAGACCGCTGAGATGATTGCAGCCGTTCGGGAAGAGCTCAAGCAAGGGCATCCTGAAGAGGTAGAAACGATTCCAGGCGCTCGCGGAGCAGATTACGAAGGATTCCGGATTCACAGTGTCCGTCTTCCAGGTATGGTTGCTCATCAGGAGGTTTTGTTTGGTGCAACAGGCCAAACGCTGTCTATTCGCCATGATTCGATTAACCGGGAATCTTTCATGCCAGGCGTGAATATGGCCATTAAAGCCGTAATGAATATGAACGGATTGATTTACGGATTGGAACATCTGATTGATTAAACGTTTGATTAACATACACACGATACCCAGCCATAAAGGGAGAGGTTTTCTTGAAAATTGCATTGATTGCCCATGATCGAATGAAAGAACAGATTGTGCAACTAGCGATGGCCTATGAATCCATTTTGGCAAAACATGACCTGTATGCCACAGGAACAACTGGGTCGCGAATCATGGAAGCTACGTCGCTGTCCCTAACCCGATTTCTGTCAGGGCCATTAGGAGGCGATCAACAAATCGGTGCGATGATCGCCCGCAATGAGATGGATTTGATTATCTTTTTGCGTGATCCGCTTACCTCTCAACCACATGAGCCTGATATTATCGCACTGCTTCGACTGTGTGATGTGCACAAGATACCGTTTGCCACCAATCTCGGTTCGGCAGAAATCATGCTGAAGGCTTTGGAGCTGGGACAACTGGATTGGCGTGAAGTGGTGCATGAGGAGAATGAAGCATGAGTTCACTCGATATTTTGGCAATCGGCGCTCATCCTGACGATGTCGAGATCGGTGCGGCAGGCAGTCTGATCTTGGCCGCTAAACAGGGAAAGCGCGTGGGGATTCTCGACTTGACCTATGCTGAATTGTCTTCGAATGGAACGGTTGAAAGAAGGCAGCAAGAAGCGACAGCAGCTGACCAAGTGATGGGAGTGGCTGCTCGCTATAACTTTGGCCTGCCTGATCGTGGCTTGGAAGCAGTCAGAGAAAGTGCGATTGAACGTGTCGGCAAGCTCATTCGCGAAACTCGTCCAGCCATTGTGCTTGCGCCTTATTTCGCGGATCGTCATCCAGATCACGAAAGTGTAAGTCGAATCGTTCGAGAGGCGGTGTTTAATGCGGGCATCCGTAAGTATTTGCCAGAGCCTTCTGTGCCTGCCTATCGACCTTCGCAATTCCTTTACTATTTCATTAATTCGACTGTCACGCCTCAGGTTGTCGTGGATATCACCGCTGTTTATCCGCAAAAAATGGAGGCGCTGCGTTGCTACCGTAGTCAGTTTGAGCTAGAAGAAGGTGGCGTTCAAACACCGCTTACCAACGGGTATCTGGAATCTGTCGAGTATCGAGAGCGACTGTTTGGTCAGCAGGCTGGTGTAGCCTACGCAGAAGGATTTGTCAGTGCAGCTCCGTATGTATTAAAGAGCTTGTGAGAAGGAGTGACACTGTATGAAGATCGGGATTACTTGCTATCCGTCATTGGGCGGATCGGGTGTAGTAGCCACAGAGCTGGGCAAGCTATTGGCCGAGCGAGGACATCAAGTCCATTTCATCACAGGTGGAATGCCATTTCGCTTAGGTGCGTTTCACCCGAACATTTTTTATCATGAAGTAGAAGTGAACAACTATGATGTTTTTAAATATCCACCTTATGATTTGACCTTGGCGAACCGAATGGCGCAAGTGGCGAAAAATGAAAACCTGGACTTATTACATGTGCATTATGCTGTGCCACATGCGTTGTGTGCGTTTCTCGCGAAGCAAATGGTAGGGGATCATTTGAAAATTGTGACCACCTTGCACGGGACTGATATTACTGTTCTGGGTTATGACTCGAATTTGAGTGATATGATCCGCTTCGGTATTGAGCGAAGCGATTTGGTAACAGCGGTGTCCAATGATTTGATCAGGCAAACGAAAGAACTGCTGCATACTGAAAAAGAAATTGTCCCTGTGTACAACTTCGTAGACAAGCGGCGTTATTACCCAAAAGAGGTTACGAAGCTGAAAAAGGTATTTGCACCGAATGGTGAAAAAATTCTTATGCACATTTCTAATTTCCGTCCGGTCAAACGAGTGCCAGATGTGATTGAAATATTCTCGCGAGTACGTGAAGAAATGCCTTCCAGACTGATCCTCATTGGTGAAGGTCCCGAAATGGGGCTGGTCCGTAAGTTGATCGCTGAGCTCGGTCTGAACGACGATGTTTGCTTCCTCGGCAAGCAGGAAGATGTCGCCGAGGTATTGTCGATGGCAGACATCATGCTGCTTCCATCAGAAAAGGAAAGCTTCGGACTCGTCGCATTGGAAGCAATGGCTTGCGGTGTGCCTGTCGTCGCTACAGTGGCAGGCGGCTTGCCCGAGGTCGTCCTGGATGGTGTGAACGGCTTCTTGCGCCCAATTGGGGACGTGGAAGGCATGGCGAAAGAAACGATTCGTCTCTTGCAAAACGAAGAGCTATATCGCGAATTCTCCGCGAATAGCATCGAGCGATCCTGCAAAACGTTTTGTCACGAAACGATTGCCTCTCAGTATGAAGCACTTTACGCCAACTTGTTGGCAAGCAAAACCGAGGAAAACCTAAGCTTTTGAACGTGAGATCGAGCTTTTGGCTAGTTGATGTACCTTGGATATTAAAATGAACAACCCATACAAAACTCTCATGAGAAACGCCTCCTTGTGTAGATCAGGCGGAGCAAACCAGAAAGGGGGGAATTGGATTGGCGATAGAATTGGCAAAGCGTGTTCTTGACAGATTAGAGGAACACGGCTTCGAAGCCTACTATGTGGGTGGTTGCGTCCGAGATTGGCTTTTACAACGACCTGTTCATGATATAGATATATGTACGAATGCCCATCCCGGCGACGTCATCCGATTGTTTCCCGATCATGTCCCGACTGGTCTGAAACACGGTACTGTGTCTGTAAAAGTCGAGGGGCAGATGTTCGAAGTAACCACGTTTCGGACGGAAGGAAAATATGAAGATTACCGTCGACCGGCTGAGGTTCAGTTCGTTTCAGAACTTCGGCTCGATCTGGAGCGACGAGATTTTACGATGAACGCAATGGCGATGGATCGTCATCAAGTATTGCACGACCCGTTCGGTGGACGTGAGGATATGCAGCATCGGCTGGTTCGGGCTGTAGGCATTCCGCTTGAGAGATTTCAGGAGGATGCCCTTCGGCTTTTACGAGGTGTGCGCTTTGCTTCCCAGTTAGGTTTTGCGATAGAAGACCAGACTATGCTTGCTATGAAACAGACTGCGCCTTTGTTAGCTCATATTGCTGTGGAGCGCATAAGGGAAGAGCTGAATAAAACGCTCGACAGCAAAGCCCCAGAGGTAGGTTGTCAGTTGTTGAATGAAACAAGACTCATGGCTTATGCCCCTGAGGTAGAAAAACTGTTCGTCCTCTCAAATGAGCATGTCTGGCGGTTGCATCATTTGCAAACCGTGACGCAAAAATGGTCGTTGCTACTGTTTGCGGCGAATTATTCACCTGTGCAATCGCGTGAAGTATGCCGATTCCTCAAAATGTCCAAGCGCGAAACAGAAGCAATTTGTTGTTTGGTTGAACTTCTGATGCGATTGCAGCCACAATGGGATGCCCCTCAACCGATTGAGTGGGGGCCACTGCTGCTTGAAGTCGGTTTGGACACGTGCAACGAGTTCTTCCTTTTATTGCAAGCGTGTTGGTGGAAGGAGAGGCAATCGTTTTCGATGCAAGCACTCCTTGATCAATACGAAAACATGCCTGTCAAAACCATCAAGGATTTGGCAATCACCGGGCTTGACCTGCAAGTAGCCATTCAGAAAAAGCCAGGCGAGTGGATTGTCCGCGTCTTGGAATCGTTGCTTAGACAAACGGCTCTGCACGGTTTACCAAATACACCAGAAGCACTCGTCGAAGTTGCAAAGAAAGAGGTTGCACAAGATGAACATTAAGCAAGTCATCCTTCAGGCATTCCGTGACCAGCCGGGCAGTTTCATCTCTGGTGAAGAATTAAGCCAAACATGCGGTTGCTCTAGGACGGCGGTTTGGAAGCATATCGAAGAGCTGCGCCGAGATGGTTACGAGGTGGAGGCGGTGCGAAAATCGGGGTATCGCCTGCTGGTTGCCCCTGATCGCTTGTCAGCAGCAGAAATCATGGCTGGCCTGGAAACGAATCGGATCGGTCAAAATGTCATCGCTTACGATGAGGTGGTATCTACACAGCCACTCGCACACGAGGCTGCGGCAAAAGGGGCAGTAGAAGGTACGATTGTGCTGGCAGAGCTACAAACAGGTGGGAAAGGCAGACTCGGCCGCCCGTGGCATTCTGCGAAAGGAACGGGGATTTGGATGAGCTTGATCATTCGACCTGCGATTCCGTTACCGAAGACACCCCAGATGACATTGCTAACGGCAGTTGCTGTAGCGACAACGATCCGGGAAGAGACTGGGTTGCCTGTTAAAATCAAATGGCCGAATGATATTTTTATCGGCGACAAAAAAGTATGCGGGATTTTGACAGAGCTAAATGCTGAATCTGATCGAGTCAATTATTTAGTTATCGGAATAGGACTCAATGCCAACAGTGTCGAGTCAGATTTCCCGTCAGAACTGGCACAGATTGCGACTTCGCTTCGTATTGAATCTGGCGAGCCACTCAAGCGCGTTTCGTTTATCCAACGACTCTGCCGAATTTTTGAAGAAGAGTACGATCACTATTTGCAGGCTGGCTTCGAGCGTGTAAAACAAGAGTGGGAGGATCATTCGTACACCATTGGCAAATGGGTGTCCCTCCAGACGATTTCACAACAGTTTGAAGGTCGTGCCGTTGGCTTGGATGAGGAAGGCGTACTCAAGGTCGAGGATCAGGCGGGACAGATCCACAAAGTTTATTCGGCTGATGTCAATTATCGTGCAAATGATTAAATCATTTGCTATACTCCAATTTGGAGGCTGTATCACCTCGTGAACGGTACTCCCGGAGTATTTTTGTATCTATCGTGTAATCTTAAAGCAATACGTGTAAGGACAAAAATCTGCTCAGAGCCTGTGTGGACCGAGACAGAAGGAATCCGTTGGACGCAAATGTCTTTTTGACATGGACAACCTTCTCCCGATTGACGCGAGAAGGTTTTTTTATTCCTCACACGATCCACGGGCTTGATGCGAAAGAGGAGAAATGAACAATGGCAACACACGACAGACCTATTACGACTTCAAGTATCCGCAAGAAAAAAGAAACGCGAACCCCGATTACCATGGTGACCGCCTATGACTATCCGTCAGCCAAATTAGTGGATGAAGCTGGCGCTGATATGATTCTGGTTGGTGATTCATTGGGAATGGTCGTACTGGGTTATGACTCCACCATCCCTGTTACGATGGAGGATATGCTACACCATACGAAAGCAGTAACGAGAGGGGCCAAGCGTGCATTTGTCGTTTCAGACCTGCCTTTTCTCAGCTATCACGGAACAGTTGAGGAAGCAGTGAAAAACGCGGGCAGACTAATGCAAGAAGGGCTGGCCAAGGCAGTCAAAATGGAAGGGGGCCGTGAACTGGCTCCAATCATTACACGCTGTGTACAAGCAGGCATCCCTGTCGTTGGACATATTGGGCTTACTCCGCAATCGGTACATCAATTAGGCGGTTATAAAGTACAAGGAAGAGATCTGGAGGCAGCCAAAAAATTGTTGGATGAGGCCCTTGCGATTCAAGAAGCGGGTGCATTCGCCATTGTGCTGGAATGTGTTCCGGAAGAGGTCGCAGGCATGATTGCAAACAAGCTGGACATCGCTGTGATCGGAATCGGAGCGGGTGCGACATGTGATGGGCAAGTGCTGGTGTTCCATGATATGGTCGGCTACGCATCGGATATCACACCGAAATTCGTGAAGCGTTACGCAAACATCGGTGAAACCATCCGTGAAGCAGTTGAGACCTATAACAAAGAAGTCGAAGCAAGAAGCTTCCCAGGGCCAGAGCATGTCTTTCATGCCTCTGAAGAAACCATCAAGGAATTGTACGGGGAAGGAGCGAAGCAGTCATGATGCAAACAATGATGCAGCAAGTCTCGACAATCGCAGAGATGCGCGTTCATATAAAAGAAGCACGTCGGCAAGGCAAAACGATCGGGATGGTACCGACCATGGGGTTTTTGCATGAAGGTCATCTCAGCTTGGTAAAAGCTGCTCGTGAAGTATGTGATTTGGTTGTGATGAGCATTTTCGTAAACCCGCTGCAATTCGGGCCGAATGAAGACTTTGAACGTTATCCGCGTGATATCGAACGGGATAGTAAAATGGCGGAAGAAGCGGGTGTGGACCTCCTGTTTACCCCGGAAGTCAGCGAGATGTATCCGAAACCGATGCTGACCAATATTTCAGTGGCAAATGTGACGACTCCGTTGTGTGGAGCTTCTCGTCCGGGTCATTTTGATGGCGTATCGACTGTCGTCAATAAATTGTTTCAAATTGTCCAGCCCGATTACGCCTTTTTCGGACAAAAGGATGCCCAGCAAGTAGCTGTTGTGACGCAAATGGTCCACGACTTGTCGATGCTAGTACAAATTATTCCATGCCCAATTGTACGCGAAGCGGATGGGCTTGCTCTGAGCTCTCGGAATGTCTACTTGTCAGCGGATGAGCGAGTACAAGCACTCGTGCTATCACAGAGCCTCAAGCAAGCAGTGGAATGGTTGGGACAGGGCATGGCTCTTTCTGAAATAAAAGATCGCATGACGCAAATGATTTCAGAAAAGCCGCTGGCTGATATTGATTATGTGGAAATTTTGAGCTATCCAGAGCTCACACCCGTCGAGCAGGAAACGGCAGGTCAAACAATCATCATCGCGTTAGCTGCTCGTTTTGGCAAAACGCGTCTGATTGACAATACGATTACATCCATCAAGTAGAGATAAGGGAGGAATTCTTAGTGTTCCGCACCATGATGAAAGCAAAAATCCATCGCGCAACGGTAACTGAAGCAAACTTGAACTATGTGGGCAGTATTACCATCGACAAAAATTTGTTGGATGCACTGGATATTTTGCCAAATGAAAAAGTACAAATCGTCAATAACAACAACGGAGCGCGTCTGGAAACATACGTCATCGAAGGTGCTCCAGGCAGTGGCGTCATTTGCTTGAACGGAGCAGCTGCACGTCTCGTTCAAGAGGGCGATATCGTCATTATTATTGCCTATGCGATGATGACGGATGAAGAGGCGAGAACTTATAAGCCACGTGTCGCCATCATGGATGAGAAAAATCAGATCAAAGAATTGATTGCTGAAGAAGTGCACGCGACGATTCTGTAAGCGATCTGTCTATTCCTGCATAGAGCCACCTGCCTTGTGAGACAATGAAAGTACTCATGCCTCATAGGGGGTGGCTTTTCTTGTGAAAATCGAGGACTGGTTTCATACGCTTCGTAACAAAGCTCAGACGATTGAAGAGAAGTGGCAGGGAGCTTCTGAACAAGAACGTCTTCAGCTCGCGGAACAATTGTTTCAATTGCGCCAAGTAAGTGATACAGTCGTAGACCTGTGGCTGCAATTCGAAGAAAAATTATCGAATGCGATTCGTAACATCAAGGAAATGGAAGGCCAGCTTCCAGTGGAAGAGAAAAAGACGGATCAGTCGAAGGTGAATACAAAATCACCAAAGGCCGTTGAAACGAATCCATACGAGCCGATTTTTCGTCGAGGGGAAGGCTTTTATCATTTGCGCATGTTCCAAGACGCGAAAAAGTGTTTTGCAGAATTAGTCCAAAAATCGCCAGACTGGGAAAGTGGACGCCTGTACTACGCCTACAGTCTCCTTTTGTGCGAGGAGAATGAATTGGCCTTTCGAGAATTCCGTCTTCTCGGCAGGACAGCAAGCTCACCTACCGTTGTGGCCATCAGCTTTAATGCCATCGGTTGCATTCTGGCTGAAGAGGAGCAGTGGTTAGAGGCGGCGCAAGCTTTTAAGACGTCTCTCGAAATCAAGCCAGAACAGGAAGAAGCCAAATACAACCTCGCGCTATGCTATTTAAGAGATGGCGATGCACAGGAAGCTTTGGACGAATTGGAACCATATCTAGAAAAAAACGAGCACGATTGGGAAGCGCAGATGCTATGGCTGCGTGCTGCCAAATTACTGCATACGATGGACCAGACTGTGGAATGGAGTCCGCCTAAAGGCTTGCAACTGCCGACGCGCGATTTGGACAGCGATACCCTTCAGGAAATGGCCTCTTTATACGAAACAGTGGGCAATTATCACCGGGCACAAATTTGCTATCACTTTTTGACGGAGCGTTCCCCAAAAGATGGGTGGACGTGGCATGGCTTGGCCTGGAATACGTGGCTCATTGCAGGTACGAAGCGGGCATTGACGCTCGTCAAAAAAGCCATCAGTCTTGCACCCGAAAATGACGACTTTCTTTTTAGTTATGGATGGATGCTGTTGTTTGATGGAAGGGTAGAGGACGCAATCAAAGCGTTTCGGATCATGCTGGAGAAAAACCGAGACAATCGCCTCGGACAATCCGGGATGATTTCCGCATACGAAAAGCTGGGGGATACACAAGAAGCAAAACGGTTGGCAAAGTATTTCCTGGACGACGCTGAGCCATATGTACGTTCGTTAGGGTATTTTCATCTGGGAAGAATCGCGGTTGTGGAAGAAAATTGGCGCCTAGCTGAACAATATTTTCAACGGGCATTGCCATTCGCAGAACAGTTATGGGAAATCCCCATCTATCTGCAATTATGTGCAAGCAAGCTCGGTCAATCAGAAATGCAAACCGAGCTCGTACAGCCTTAAATGTACAGGAAAGCAGGAATATTTCCCATCGTTGCCGAATGTGAATGGGTGCGGATTGAATGTTTCCGCCCAGGTTACGAGGTGACAACGTTTGAATCGATTACTAGTTGTAGATTTTGAGACGACGGGAAGCCATCCACGCCAAGGTGACAGCATCATTCAGATTGGTGCCGTCGCAATCGATGACGGGCTGATTACCGAGAGTTTTTCCACCCTGATTCATCCGGGCCAGGATATTCCACCGTTTATTACCCAATTAACAGGGATTACCAATGAGATGGTTGCAGATGCTCCTTCCTTGGAAGAAGTGTTTCCAGATTTCTTGCGTTTATTGGACGGGCGAGCTTTTGTTGCACATAATGCAAGCTTTGATCTCCAATTTTTACAAGAAGCCCTGCTGAGCCAGGGCTATTATGCGTTTGACGGCTACGTGTTTGATACAGTGGAGCTATCTCGCGTTCTTTTGCCGATGCAAAATAGCTACAGACTCGGAGAACTGGCGTCTGAGCTGGAGATCGAGCACGATAATCCCCATCAAGCAGACAGCGATGCACTTGCAACGGCGCAACTGTTTCTCCACTTGCTGGATATTTTAAAGAAACTGCCGCTTGTGACGATCCAGCGCCTGCAGATGCTCGTCTCTTCATTTCGCTCTGATATCGAGGTTCTTTTACGTCAGATTGAGATGGAAAAGCTCATAGAGTTGCCGGAGCTGGATGGAACGCCAACCGAAACGAATTCCTCAGACATGTGGGATGTTTATCGCCAGCTGGCCCTTCGGAAGCGGGAAGAAAAAGGAACAGCGTCTCTGAAGCGTCCTCATATCAATGCGACAGTGACCAAAGCGTTTGCCGACCAGCTCGAGGATGTTTTGGGCGAAAACGGGCACATGCAGGCGAAAATGTCGGGGTATCAACGTCGGGATGCTCAGGAAGCGATGATGCATGCCGTCTATGAGGCAATGGAGGATGGTGCCCATTTATTGGTAGAGGCAGGGACAGGTACGGGAAAATCATTAGCCTATCTCTTACCGGGGATCATTTGGACTCATCACAATCAGCAGCAGCTGGTGGTCAGTACCAATACCATTCAATTGCAGGAACAGTTATTCCATAAGGAAATCGCTACCTTGCAGGAGTCGTTGCCGTTTTCCTTTACAGCTTCGACGCTAAAAGGCAGAGGAAACTACTTATGCTTGCGTAAATTTGAACAAGCCGTGGACGAGCCTGTAGAAGGAAGCAGCCAAGAAATGCGCTTGGTCAAAGGACAGATGCTGACGTGGCTCACGCAAACCGTTACCGGTGATGTGGAGGAGCTGAGCATGCCTCCAAGTGGTCAACTGCTGTGGCAACAGGTAAAAAGTGATACGAGCTCTTGTTTGAACCGGGCTTGTCCCTGGTTTAGTCGCTGCTACTATTTTCAGGCGAAGGAACGGGCTCGCGATGTCGATGTACTCATCGTCAATCACGCCCTTTTCATCAGCGACTTGCAAGCGGAAAACAGAATCCTCCCTTCGTATGAAGTTGCCATCATCGATGAGGCCCATCATTTGGAGGATGCCGCGACACAGCATTTAGGCAAGCAGTTTTCAACCACGCAGCTTCTTTTCTTGTTAGATCGTGCATCGGTTGAAGAGAGTGGGGCAATTTCCCGCTTCGCAGAAGAGCTGCAAAGCTGGATGCCTGCGGTAGAAGAAGATGTCGCCACAAAGCTTTTAGAGCTGAGAAAACAGTCCGCTGCCTTACGTGAGAAAGCGCAGCAATGGACACAGCTCTTGTATGCATGGGCATCAGACCGTGCGGAGGAGACGACGGACGCAGGACGTGAGACAGTACGTTATCGGGTCGAATCGTTTGTAGGTAAGCACGAGAAGATACGCAAAGTAACCAAAAAGCTGATAGAAGGGATGACTGCATACGCAGCGGGCATCGAGCAGCTTTTGCGAACGACTCCGCCAGAGGAAAAGCCACCATTTGTCGTACGCAGTCTACTGACAGATTTATTCGGTCTCATCAAAGACTGGCAAAATGTTGTGGAGCTGCTTCACTTCTTTTTACTTGAGCAGGATGGCGAGTATGTATATTGGATGGAAGTAGAGTCCCGTACAGCTCGCAAGCAAGTTCATTTGTCAGCAGCACTCTTGAAGGTTGCCGACTCACTGGCAGAACCGCTTTTCGCGCAGAAGCGGAGTCTGATCTTGACATCAGCCACTCTGACGGTCAAAAACAGCTTCTCCTACATCAAAAGCCAGTTTGGTCTCGACCAACTGTCCGAGGAACGAGTGCGTACCTTGTCACTGCCATCGCCTTTTCATTATGAAGAGCAGGGATTACTGTTGATTCCATCTGATTTCCCCGCACCAGGCAAAGAGAGTGACCACACGTATTTGGAGGCGGTCATTCAAGGGTGTGTTGATGTGGTACTGGCTTCGAAAGGAAGGACGCTGATTCTATTCACCTCCCACTCGATGCTTCGACTTGTTTACCAAGCGATGAAGGAACGGCTTGCGGATGCTCCAGAACCGTATACGCTATTCGGTCACGGAATCGATAGCAATAATCGGAGCAAGCTGGTTCGTTTGTTCCGAAGCATGGAGAGAAGTGTCCTGCTTGGGACGAGCAGCTTCTGGGAAGGTGTCGATATCCAGGGGGAATGGCTGAGCAGTCTAGTCATTGTTCGCCTCCCGTTTGCTCCACCGAATCATCCTGTGTATCAAGGAAGGGCCGAGCTTTTGAAGGCAGAAGGAAAAAACGCTTTTATGTCCTTGTCTCTTCCACAAGCCGTTCTGCAATTTAAACAAGGGGTGGGTCGATTAATTCGCCACCACTTGGATCGCGGGGTTGTGATCGTTCTTGACACGCGTGTGGTTGAGTCGAGATATGGACGCTCATTCCTTCAATCTTTGCCGCCATTTCAGATCGAAAGCGGTCCATGGCCAACGCTTCGAGAACGCATAGAGCCATTCCTTAGTATGCAATCCCTGTCAGATTCATAAAATGAAGCAATAGTCTCATAGGGATTAAGGTGATAAAATAAATGTTATGGAAAAAAGAGTGGCGTTGGTGGATTGTAGTTCTTAGTGCGATTTTCCTTTGCGCATGCTCGATTGATAGCCATTTGTATTTGCAAGAAGCAGCAGTGAAGATAGATGACCCGTTTGAAACAGAGACAGAGCAGGAATTTTCGGGTCTCATTATCACCTACTTGGCACTTCCGCATGGTGAGAGTACACTTTTGAGAATGCCAGGCGGCAAAACGATGCTGATTGATACGGGTACGGCAGATGATTGGCCCGTTCTCTCGGCACGCTTGGCAGAGCTCAAGATCACACGGCTCGACTATGTCGTGTTGACGAACGACCAGCCTGAGCATATGGGAGGCTACGCTTCATTGAGCCAGCAAGTGCTTGTAGATGCCGTCATTTTGCCCAAGCTGATCGCATCATCGCTTCGCCATGTCGTGCTGCTTCGCTCCAACCAAAAACAGATGGAAGCAGAGCAAGGACAAGTACTCACTCTTGACCAAGAAATCTCCATGGAAGTTTTGCTCCCGGATGAACCGTTATTTTTATCGCCTCAGAACAATTCTCTCGTTTTTCGATTGACGCACGGTCAATTGCGATTTTTATTTATGAGCGCAGTGAATGAAAAAGCAGAAGAGCGACTGATGGAACGGAAGAATGACAGACTGAAGGCGGAAGTGCTAAAGGTAGCAGGTCAGGGGAGCAATCAAGGCTCTTCGCAACCGTTTCTGACGCAAGTCGATCCACAGGTCGCCATTATTCAAACAGGCCGATCACGGGATCAAATGAAAGACGGTCAGACGGAAGTCATGGAGCGCTTGGGTGAGTCATGGGCCGAGACATACGTTACCAGCGACGACGGTTCCATTACCATTTTATCCAATGGAAAAGAATATCGGATTTTGAAGCAAAAGAATTAGGGGGGAAGACCGAACGTGGCAAAACACGAAAAGATTTCAGAAGCGGTCGTCCGTCGTTTGCCGATTTATCTGCGTTACCTCAGTTATTTGCAGCAAGTTGAGGTGACCACCGTTTCCTCCCAACAGATGGGCAAGAATCTTGATGTGAATCCTGCCCAAATCAGAAAGGATCTTGCAGCTTTTGGTGATTTTGGAAAAAAGGGAATCGGCTATGATGTCGATTATCTGGTGGAAAAAATCCGTGAAATTCTGAAGCTAACGGATGAAATCCGTGTCGCTTTGGTCGGAGCTGGGCATTTGGGCCATGCCATTAGTAACTACAACGCTTATTTGAAAGATAACATGCGGATTGCGGCCATCTTTGACAATAATCCAGAGAAGCAGGGCAAAAAAGTCGCAGGTATACCCATTCAGCCTTTATCAGAGCTGGAAGAAACAGTCGTCGACAAGCAAATCAAGCTGGCGATTATTACGGTACCGGCACCTGCAGCGCAATCCGTATGTGATCAGTTGACTCAAGCGGGTATCAGGGGGATCTTGAATTTTGCCCCTACGACGATTCGCGCAGGAAAAGATGTTCGCATTCACTATGCGGATGTGACGTCCAACCTGCAAAGCTTGGCCTACTATTTGACGTAAGAATGGAGTGTATACTATGAAAAAGACGATCCTCATTCACGCAACAGTCATTACCGTTAACGATACGAATGAAGTCATTTACGATGGTGCAGTAGCATTCGAAGGCAACAAGATTACGTATGTGGGCCCAACTCCTGAGGACCTGTCGGAAGCGGGATACGATGAAGTCATCGATCAAAAAGGTGATTACATACTGCCTGGCTTAATCAACACGCATGGACATGCTGGTATGTCCCTCCTACGCGGTTATGCAGATGATTTGCCGCTGCAACAATGGCTTGAAGACAAAATGTGGCCATTGGAGGCGCAATTCACGGGAGACACAGTAAAATGGGGTACCCAGCTGTCGCTTATCGAGATGATTCGTACCGGTACCACTACGTTTGTGGATATGTATGATCATATGGATGTCGTGGCGAAGGAAGTCGATACTGCTGGAATGCGCGCTCGCCTTTGCAGAGGGATGATTGGTCTGTGCTCCGAAGAAGAACGTCAAACAAAGCTGAAAGACGCGACTCTTTTTGCAAAAGAATGGCATAATCAGGCAGACGGGCGTATTACCGTCATGATGGCACCGCATGCGCCGTACACGTGCTCGCCAGAATTTATTACCCAAATTATCGAAAAAGCCGATGAGCTTTCCTTGCCGCTTCATATTCATATGTCTGAAACTGCTTGGGAAGTCGGTCAAAACGAGAAGGACTACGGGCTTCGTCCAGTTGCGCATTTGGAAAAGCTGGGAATGTTCAATCGTCCAACACTCGTCGCGCATGCTGTTCACCTAACGGATGAAGAAATCGACATTTTGGCAAAATACAACGTAAGAGTTTCTCATAACGTAGTAAGCAACCTAAAACTGGCTAGTGGTGTTGCGCCAGTTCCTAAAATGTTGGCAAAAGGTGTAAGCGTGTCCCTGGGTACCGACAGCTCTGCAAGCAACAACAATTTGAATTTGTTTGAGGAATTGAAACTCGCTGCGATCCTACACAAAGGTGTGAACAACGATCCAGTAGCGGTTCCAGCAGAGGAAGCACTTCGCATGGCTACTCGTTATGGTGCAGAAGGGGTATTCCAAGAGGAAACACTCGGAAGCATTGAAGTAGGCAAGCAAGCTGACTTGATCGTGCTGGATAGCCACCAAGCCCATTTCCACCCGGCACACCAACCGATTTCACACGTGGTGTACGCAGCCAATGGACGCGATGTGAAAGATACGATTGTAGCGGGTAAATTCTTGATGCGTAATCATAAGCTGTTGACCATCGATGAGGAGCGCGCGATTTATGAAGCAAACCGCGTATTCCAAACGTTAAAACGGTAAAAGGCTCCTGTCAGGTGGGGGACAGGAGTAAGGCAGTGTAGGTGTAGGTAGGGGAATTAGATACTACGACGTTCCGTTGTTCATTTTTGCCACAGCTTTTGTCAGGAGATGATGGCGAAAATGAAGAGTGGGTGTGTGCGACCATTGACGCAAGGGAGACGACAATCCTGCCCAGGAGACGCGGTATTCCTGTAACAGAAACCCAAGTATGTCAGGAGATGTGGTTTGTTGCGAAGATGTCACGCGCTCACCTCCTCGGGGTGTATATGTAGTATGACCGCCCGACCTTAAGCTATGATTAGCAACTTTTCCGTGTCGTTCTAAAACCTTCCCGTATAGCATAGGCTAAAGACAAAAATGGGACAGGGGGGACGACATGTACATCCGGCCCAAAATGCTGTGGTGGCTCATTCCTATCCTACTCGGTCTATTTCTCCTCGGGATTGTATTGGGGACAGTAAGTCGATCAGCCAATACAGACAGCACTGATACTGCGTCTGCGGTCAGACAAACAGCAGGAACGGAGCAGACAGCGACGACGGTAGCGGAGCTTTTGGAGCAGATCACGAAGGACGAGGAACGCTCATTTCTGGTATACATGCAGGATCAGACCTTGCATGGGCGATATCAAAATGAGCAATTTCAGCTCACAGGAGAAATCGGTGGCCACCAGCTTGAAATAGCCAGAAAAGATGGGCAACCAGTATCGGTGCGAATTGATGGCCAGATACAGGATCATGCCGCACTGCCGTATGCGATGTTCACCCCGCATGAGCACGCAGTATTGCTCAAGGGAGTTTTGCAATCGGTTAGTCCTGAACGCCTTGAAGATGCTGCAGGGCAAGGATGGAGTGGATATCGGATAGCGGTTCCACCTGAGGAAGTCTCTTCGTTATTATCGATGTGGTTAGGTCCATCCTTCCCTATTCAGGATTTGTCTTCGAACGTAACAGACGGAATGAAAGTCAATTACCAACTATGGTACGAGTCAACTACGGGGCAGCTTCGCCAACTGGAGCTGGATTTGCAAATGCAAACAGCAGTTGGAGTGAAGAGAGACCAGCTTCGATTCCGATTGTAATGTCAGCCATTTAAAGGAGTTACTTTGCTGTGTTAGTACGAATTATCCTATCAATCGTAGCCGTCATTTTACTTACGGGAGCTGGGTTCGCCTATCACCTGACGGCTTCTGTAGCAGGAGAGCGTAATCAATTTGAGGAAACCGTTCGTCAGTGGGTCCAGGATCGCACGACAATCACGGAAATTGAATCCATTGATGAATATCGAGGCAAGGAGAGCTACGCTGTCGTCATTGGGAAAAATAAGGCGGGTACACAGGTTGTAGCATGGATGACCGATCAGAAAGTTAGTTTCGATCGAATGGATCTAGCTGTTCCTAAAAAGAATGTAGAAGAGGCGGTTTACAAGTCATTCCCGCAATCGGAGATCACTCATTTGGTTCCTGGTCTCGAAAACGATAAGAAATTTTGGGAAGTCACTGTCAAAGACAAAGACGGTCGTTTTCACTATATTCACTATGATCTATTCACAGGTGCTTTGTTAACCTCATACGTGCTCGCGCCAACCTAATACGCTTGCTTGACGACAGGCCTTTTCCTTATGGGAGAAGGCCTGTTTGGCATTCCATCCAACATCTGTATAAGAAATTGATATACTCATATGATATACTGGGGACGTTGCAGAGAGAGAAAACGAGAACGATATTTATGGGGGGAGTAGCCGTGCAGTTGAAAAAGAGCGCAATTGGATTATCTTTGGTGGCAACCTTGGCACTCCTGTTCGGAGGATGGTTCTTGTATCAAAAGATGGAGATTGAGGAGCCAATCCGTGCAGAAATTGGACAAATGCAGTCCGCCACATTGGGTAATTTGGAGATCAGCAAAGATAAAATTCAAATAGATGTAACTGTTACAAAACCTGACACGTTTCCAGCTGAATATCGCAATTTGCTAACGGAAACACAAAAGATCGCAGGGGAAAAAGAAGTGGTCATTGACATAGTCAATCAGTCGACAGCGATGAACGATATATGGCAGAGCGGTCAATTTGTGTTTACAGAAGCAGTGGAGCTGCATGAATATAGCCGCATTCCAGCCCTCGTGGAACAATGGAAAAAGGGGAATCAGCTGGACGAAGCAACTGCATTAATGGATGACGAGAACATTTATGTTTACTTGAAAAAAGGAACGGAGGATTTCTACACCATCATCCCCCGTTCCATTGAAAAAGAGGTGACGGCACGTGCGTAAGGAAGTACTGATCGGCGTCGTACCTGCACTGTTTATTTTTCTTGTTTTTCTAGGTGTAAATATTACGCCATTCTTGGTGTTCGGAGCCGTACTGGGGGCGATTTACTTTCTGGTCATCCGTCAGCAAAATGGACAAGGCGGGAATGTCGCCCTTGGTGGGAAAAGAAAAGCAAACAAGCATGAGCTGCCGAAATCGGACGTGCAGTTTGCTGATATCGGTGGACAGGAACGCGCTAAAAAAGAACTGAAGGAATCGCTTGATTTTCTCGTGTATAAAGACAAAATTGAGCAGTACGGGATTCGCCCGATCAAAGGTGTTCTTTTGACAGGTCCTCCTGGTACGGGTAAAACACTGATGGCGAAAGCAGCAGCGAACTATACAAATTCTGCCTTTGTGGCGGCATCAGGTTCGCAGTTTGTAGAGATGTACGTCGGTGTCGGTGCACAACGCGTTCGTGAATTGTTTCAAGAAGCGAAGACATTGGCAGAGAAAAATGGGCAAGACAGCGCGATTATTTTTATCGATGAGATCGATGTCGTCGGTGGAAAAAGGGACGGTCAACAGCAACGTGAATACGATCAGACCTTGAATCAACTGTTGACGGAGATGGATGGTGTAGCTACGACCGACAAGCCGCGGATTTTAGTCATGGCAGCTACGAACCGGAAAGACATGCTCGATGCAGCGTTGTTGCGTCCTGGTCGTTTTGACCGTCATATTAGCGTTGATCTCCCAGACAAGCCAGCACGCGAGCAGATTTTGACCATTCATACGGCGAATAAACCGCTTGGCGAAGACGTCACATTGGAAAAAGTGGCACAAGAGACATTCGGTTTTTCTGGCGCACAGCTGGAAAGTGTAGCCAATGAAGCGGCTATTTACGCCATGCGTGACCGACTGGACAAGATCACTGCGAAGCATTTTGCTTATGCCGTGGATAAGGTCATGCTCGGAGAGAAAGTAGATCGACAAGCATCAGAGGAAGAGAAGAAGCGTGTTGCTCTCCATGAATTGGGGCATGCCATTGTCAGTGAGATGGTGCGACCAGGCTCTGTCTCGCAGGTCACGCTGAGTCCACGTGGCAAAGCACTAGGGTACGTCCGACAAAATCCAATGGAAGACCGCTATCTGTATACCAAGGATGCGATGGAAAAGCAAATCATGGTTAGCCTTGGAGGAGCCGTAGCGGAGGAAATCTACTACGGTGGGCGCAGTACTGGATCGAAGAATGACTTCGAGCAAGCGCTGGGAATGGCACAGGAAATTGTACAAAGCGGTATGTCGGATCTGGGGATTGTACATTTGCAATACGTGGAGAAGAGTCGTATTCATGACGAGGTTGAGCGTCTGCTGGAAGGGTTGCTCGTAGAAACTCGCAATCTTTTGAGACAATATGACTCCGTATTCCAAACAGGCTTGTACACATTGATGGAAGCAGAAGTTCTGCAAGGCGATGAATTCAGAACGCTTTTGTCACAAACGAAAGAAGAAGTTGCTGTATAAATGAAGATAAAGAACCTGCTAGCTAACGGGAGAGTTGGCCAAGCAGGTTTTTTTGTGTTGGCTGGAAACTTAGGCCAATAAGGATGAAACAATTTTGTAGACACGGTGCCAAATAGGGAAATGGATGAATATCCTACAAGAGTGATACGGGAATGAAATCAGGAGGCAAGGAGACCCTATGGCCAATGTGAACCGGCGAAAAGCAAACAAAAGTCTGAGCAAAACCTTTAGGCAGACCATGCACGAGTTACCGCTCTCATATACATCATCACCCGATCGGGAGTGGATGGAAGACCTCGAATTAAATCTGCTTGAAAGTAATTTGGAGAGCGATCAGAGAATACCTCCCCTCTCTGCTGCCACACCGAAAGAGCAACAACAACCGATTCCCAAAGTACCCAAGCAGGACCTATCCTCCAGACAGGATTCAACTTCCAGGCAGGATTCAACTTCCAGGCAGGATTCAACTTCCAGACAGGTTTCAACTTCCAGGCAGGATACAACTTCCAGGCAGGATACAACTTCCAGACAGGTTTCAAATTCCAAGCAGGATACAACTTCCAGACAGGTTTCAAATTCCAGACAGGATACAACTTTCAAACAGGATGCATCTTCCAAACAAAGCTCAGCTGCCAATCCGAACTTTTATTCGAAGGTCATCAAAGACCGAAATGATGATCGTGTCCAATCATTTGTCTATACAGACGACTTGACAGATCAATCAGTGACAACTGAAAAAATTGCGAATCGTGCCATTGACTCGTCCAAGATTAAGCAAGGCGCCGTGGATAATTCGATTTTGAAGGATTATGCCGTGGACAGCAGCAAACTCGCGGACATGAGCGTAACCTCCACCAAAATCGCACCGCATGCGATACTGAGGGATCATCTGGGGCGGGGAATCGTAGACGGTGAGCATTTGCAGGATTATTCGATATCCGCGCAAAAATTGATCAACCATAGCATTACGTCGGAGAAGTTAGCTGATAAAACCATCGACTCCATGAAATTTGCCGACCACTCGATTCAGAGTAAGCATATTCAGGATCAAGCTATTACGAATGACTTGATCCAGGATCAATCGATTACCACGGAAAAAATAAAAATGGGATCCATTCAAACAAGTAACCTAGCCAATTATGTGATCAACACAGTGAAGCTTGAGGATGGAGCAGTCACAGGAGATAAATTACGCGATGGAGCAGTTACTTCGACGAAGATAGACGAGGATGCAATTGAGTCTCAACATATCCGTGAAGGCTCCATTTACCGTCATCACCTCACTGAAGAGCTAATAGCTGGCAGTAATATTAGCGCTGGCAGCATCACGAATCATCACATCGCATTTCAGGCCATTTACAGCCAGCATTTACAGCCAGAAGCGGTGACCAGTGATAAAGTGGGGCCAAATGCGATTTCGACTGAGCATTTGAACAACAACAGTGTCACGACAGAAAAACTCGCCAAAGAATCAATCGGTAGTACACATTTACAAGCTGGCAGTGTCCTATCGAGCCACTTGCAAGACGGGATGCTGACGTCCAAAAAAATTGGGGATCAGCAGGTTACCACTGGCAAAATAGCCGACAAGGCTGTCACTATCGACAAATTGGCGAACAAGAGTGTAGGAGAGAAACACTTACTCGACGAGAGTGTGAGTTCACGACATCTGATTGACGGGTGCATTCGTTCAGAAAAGTTGGCAAGAAGATCTGTAGAAGAACATCATTTGGCTGACAGACTCATTGGGAGCAATCATCTACGCGAATACATCATCCACACGCAACATCTGCATGACCACTTGGTGACCACCTCAAAATTGGCGCCGGAATCTGTTTCCACAGACAAAATTTCAGATCTAAGCATTACGACAAGCAAAATTGGAGATGCCGTCATCACAGCCCCCAAAATAGCCAAAGATGCGATCAAGACACGCCATCTGGGCAGAGCAGCCGTCACAGGGGAAAAGATCGCCGAAAAAGCAATATCGTCTACACATCTCAACAGTCATATCATTCAAAATGAACATCTCCAGGGTAACTCCATTTCCAAGGAAAAATTACAGGAAGGCAGTGTCACCCGAGAGAAAATAGCTGACCAGAGCATTGATGCGAGCAAGCTAGATAGCCATTCGATTCATGGTGCTCATGTCATAAAAGGCAGCTTGGATGGAACTCATATTATGGAGGGGACGCTCAAAGGAAATCATCTTGTTACCAGAAGCATAACAGAACAGCATCTGCAAAACCGGATCATTACGCAGGAAAAACTGGCAGAGGACTCCGTGACCGGTTCCAAAATTGCGCCCAAAGCTGTCTCTACGCTTCACATTGAGAATGAGTCGATTACGGCTGAGAAGCTGAGCTTTCCGGTCATTGAAACGCATAATCACGTAGGAGTAACCTTTCAACAATACGGTTTCGTCCCATTCAGACTTTCTGCCACGAGCAAGTCCACAGATGTGACCGTTCGTTTGCCACAGCCATATGCGGATACACATTATTGTATGGTGGCGATGACAAATCAACCGGGGATATATACGTCGCTCAAATACACCAAGAGGACTTCAGCGATCATCACCGTGTTTCGCAATCAAGAGGGTCAAGAAGCGACTGGGGTGATTCACTGGATCGCGATTGGAGAAAAAGGAGTAGGTGTCCCACACGAAATATTGGAATGGTCAACGGAGAGGGATCAACTGGAGACAGAAGAAGTCGACGAAGATCAGATCGAGGAAGATCAAGACATGGATGATGAAGACATGGATGATGAAGATACCGATGATGAAGATACCGATGACGAAGATACCGATGACGAAGATACCGATGACGAAGATACCTATGACGAAGATACCGATGATGAAGACACGGATTATGAAGATACGGACGATGAAGACATGGAAGATGAGGACATGGACGAGGATGACATGGATGAAGATGAAGAAGATACGGATGAAAGGGATCTCGAGCAAGATTATTATGAAAGTAGTGAAGAATACGATAGCGATATCGAGCATGATAAATAATTCGGTAGGAAACAACAATGGGGCGAGTGGATGATTCAGAAGCGGGGAGGCCGATGTAGAGATCAGGTCTCCCAAATGTACATTAGTTTACATAATGATTTTATGGTTAACATTATACGAGGAGACTTTCATTGAATTTGCAGGCCCCCAATAGTATAATTATCAGGTATACTTAGTCTGTATTTGCGTGGCATGGTAAATGGAGGGAATCATTCAATGTTGACGACGATTGCCCGAATCGGGCAGCATGTTGGACAAGAAGTACGCCTGGGATGCTGGTTATACAACAAACGCAGCAGCGGCAAGATTCAATTTTTGCAGCTCCGCGACGGCTCCGGCTTCATCCAAGGTGTAGTAGTAAAAGCGGAAGTAGCGGAAGAAGTGTGGGAGAATGCATCGCAGCTCACACAAGAAAGCTCACTTTACATAACCGGTGTAGTTCGTGCGGATGACCGCGCACCAAGCGGTTACGAACTGACAGTAACAGGTGTGGAAATTATTCAGATCGCCCAGGAATATCCGATTTCCTTGAAGGAACACGGTGTTGACTTCCTCATGGACCATCGCCACCTGTGGCTGCGTTCTCCACGTCAGCGTGCAGTCATGGCTGTGCGTTCCGAGGTGATTCGCGCCATGTATGAGTTCTTCCACGAGAACGGTTTCGTAAAAGTAGATCCACCGATTTTGACACCAACCTCTGCGGAAGGTACCACCAATCTGTTCCATACCAAATATTTTGAGGAAGATGCGTATCTCTCGCAGTCCGGCCAGCTTTATATGGAAGCAGTTGCGATGGCGTTAGGTCGCGTTTACTCTTTCGGTCCAACTTTCCGAGCCGAGAAATCCAAGACACGTCGTCACTTGATCGAGTTCTGGATGATCGAGCCGGAGATGGCTTTCGTGGATCATGAAGAAAATCTGCGTATTCAGGAAGCGTTTGTTTCTCATGTGGTACAATCCGTATTGAAAAACTGTGAGCGCGAACTGAAAACGTTGGAGCGCGATACCACAAAACTGCAAAATGTAACGGGGTCGTTCCCACGCATCTCTTATGATGATGCGATCAAACTGTTGCAGGAAAAAGGTAGCGAGATCAAATGGGGAGACGACTTCGGGGCACCGGATGAGACGATGATTGCGGACCACTTCGACAAGCCTGTTTTCATCACTCATTATCCTACCGAAATCAAAGCTTTCTACATGAAGCCACACCCTGAACGTCCGGAAGTGGTTCTGTGCGCGGACATGATCGCACCAGAAGGCTACGGCGAAATCATCGGGGGTAGCCAGCGGATTGATGATCCAGAACTCTTGGAGAAACGTTTTGCTGAGCATGAGCTTTCGGAAGAGGCATATCGCTGGTATTTGGATCTGCGCAAATACGGTACAGTTCCTCACTCGGGCTTCGGTTTGGGTCTGGAGCGTACGATTGCATGGATTTGCGGTCTGGATCATGTGCGTGAAACGATCCCATTCCCACGCATGCTGAATCGTCTCTACCCATAGAGAGTTCCTTTATCATTGAACGATCTACACCCTGTTGCGCGAGGGCAGCAGGGTGTTCCTATTGTTTGACAGCGCGTTTTACGCACTCCCTTGTTATTCCAACCCAGAGGTGAATATGCGTTATGGACTCCCATATATTGCAATTGTTGCAAGAAGGAGCAACATCCGTCTCCAACCTTCTTTTGAAAATGTATAAGCGTATGTCATTGACTGATGACGAGATGATGCTACTGATTCATCTGTTATCCTTTCAGCAGGAAGGGAATCGATTCCCGACCTTAACCGAGCTGGAGGAACGCATGTCCATGACGAGCAGGAAATTGATTCAATCTCTACAAAAGCTATTAAAAGAAGATTGGATTACGATAGATGAGTTTATCGATCCACAGACTGGCATGCGTCATGAGCAATACAATTTGACCCCTTTGTACAAAAAGCTGTACCAGACCTGGCGGGAGCAGCAAGCAGACCCGAGAAGCATGGAGCCCTTTATGGAAGTGGCCGTTTCTCTGGATGCCGAACCTGTTGCCATTTACGCTCGTTTTGAACAGGCATTTGGTCGCCCGTTAGCGCCATTTGAATTGGAGAACATCCACATGTGGACCGAACAGGACGGCTATCAGGAAGAATTGATATTGACCGCTTTGCGTGAGGCTGCAACGGTCGGCAAACTCCACATCCGCTATATTGACAGGATCTTGCTCGAATGGCAAAAGCAGCAGATTACAACGGTAGAACAAGCACGTCTTTACAGCTTGAACTTCCGTAGACAAGCAAATATGAGAGACCACGGGCAACCGCTTTGATTTCATCCAAATCAAGCGGTTTTTTCTATGTCACCGTACACGTACCCATTTTCCTTGTCTGTCATAACATATTACGTAGATGCAAGCTTCAGGAGGCGATGACTTGTGGAAAAACGAAAAAAATGGGATCTGTCTCATTGGGTAACGCCAGGTGTGTTTTCAGGAAGTTATGTCGTAGATGAGGCAGTTCAACGTATTTCAATCGTAAAAGCCAATGAAAAACAGGAAGAGGAAGTAACGGAAAGCGTTCAAGAGTTGGTTGTAAAAACAACAGTAGAGCAGCCGAAGGAACTGGTCTTGGAGCCTACCTTCGAAATTATTATGAGAGAGACCGACGAGGTAGTCGTGGAACAGGTTCACAAGCTTGAACAAGAAGTGATGGAGCTGAAAGAGGCACTGGCTTCGTGGGAAGAAAGATGGGAGAAGCTTGAAGGGAACCATACTAAACAATTGCAGTACCTGTATCAAGTAGTTCTTTCACTTAAAAAGGAGTGGGAGATCGAGCGAAATGAACATCGCAATTATTAGTCCGGGTCCCTTTTCTGTACCACCGGTCAAAGGAAGCTCGGTCGAACACGATATTGACGAGGTTACAAAGATGATCGAGCCCATGCATAACGTGAAGATCTACACGCGTCAATGTGCGACCTATCCAACCTCATCCGTGGAAGAAAACCGGCAGTTTATTCGTGTCCCGTATAAAGGGCCAAAGCCTTATTTGCGCCGGATTATTAACCATATCAAAAAAAACAAGCCAGATGTCATTCTCGTGGAAAACAGACCGATCTATGTTCTTACATTAAAACGCCATTTTCCCAAGATCCCGGTCTTTGTGAATATGCACTCTCACGTGTATGGGTCACAGCCGATCATCAGCAAGGAAAATATGCGGCGTGCCGTTCGACTGGCAACAGGTTTTATTACGAACAGTGAATTTTTACGTCAACATTTTATTCGGACGTGCAAGATTCCTGCTAATAAAATTCATGCGGTTCACCTCGGAGTCGATGTCACTCCTTATCAGGTTGCAAAGATAGCGGTCAAAAAAATGCGCCAAGAAATCGGATTGAAGCCAGATGATCGCGTCTTGTTTTATGCCGGCAGACTCATGCGCGGAAAAGGGGTGCATGTGCTGATCAAAGCCTTTCGCCAGGTGAGCAAACAAGACCCGAAAGCCAAACTCGTCATTGTGGGCGGTACGGGATACGGCAGTAATCGCCTGAACCCGTATGTTCGAGAGCTCAAGCGACTTGCGAAGCCTTTGGGTAAAAAGGTACGTTTCGTCAATTTCGTACCATCCGCAAAAATGCCGCTTTACTATCAAATTGGGGATGTCGTGGCGACACCATCCGTTTGGAAAGAAGCGTTTTGCCGTGTCAATTTAGAGGCAATGGCTTCCGGAAAGCCCGTCATTTCCACTCCACGTGGTGGTATTCGTGAAGTCGTTGCCCACGAGAAAAGTGGCTTTATCATTCCGCCAAAAGATTGGGAAAAAGGATTGCCTGCTGTCTGGGAACTCTTGTGGAGTTCACCTGCTGTCCGGAATGAAATGGGCAAACAGGCCCTGCAACGAGCCAAGTTTTTTTCTTGGTACGCGACAGCGCAAGGCTATCTGAACTTGTTTGAAACAGTTGTTACAACGCGAAGTGAAGAGAAACAACCGCTTTTAAAAACTGGTTAATTCGAACGGAAAGGATGTAGGTGGTTGCCTTTTCTTGCGCCAATGTGGACGTCTGCCCTGTCCAGCTATCCAGATACGCATACCTTATAAGTATCGCAGAGCACAACTGGGGAGTGATACTTGTGAAAGGGTTAATCTTGTGTGCTGGACGTGGGTCGCGACTGCACCCCTTTTCCTATTCGCAACCGAAAACCCTCCTCCCTGTGGCCAATCACCCGGTCTTACACTATTGCATTCGCAAACTGCGTGAAGTGGGCATTCAGGACATTGGCATCGTGATACATCCTTCTCAATCACAGATTCCTCCCATGGTGGGCGATGGTAGTCAATTCGGGGCTACCATTACGTTTATCAGGCAGGAGGTACGACTGGGAATTGCCCATGCTGTCCAGCTAGCGCAACCGTTTTTACAAGACGAACCGTTTATCTTGCTACTAGGTGATAATTTATTGATGGATTCGCTTCACGGACTTACAAAAGCGTTTACGAAGGGAAAATCTGACGGTGTCGTGATGCTAAGTAAAGTGGAGAGACCACAGGACTATGGGATCGCAGAAGTACAAAAAGGACGACTAATCTCTGTAGAGGAAAAGCCACGTCAGCCAAAGAGCAACCTGGCAGTGATTGGTGCATACCTGTTTACGCCACCTATTTTTGAGTCGATTGCTACCCTGCAGCCATCTCCCCGAGGCGAACTAGAAATAACGGATGCGATTCAATCGATGATTAATCGCGGATTCAAGTTGGCTCACTCCGTCACCAACGGAAAGTATTCGGATGTGGGAACCATCGATCGCTGGCTGGAGGCCAACCAGTGGATGCTTACGAGGGAGCTAGGCAATCAACATCAAATTGGCAAAGGAACCATAGTGAAAAATTCGAAGATTACGGGTCCGGTACTAATTGGTGATGATTGTGTGATTGAAAATTGTCAAATCGGACCGTACGTCTCGATCCAAAATGGCGTAAGCTTGAGAAATTGCTCGTATATCGAAAATAGTATCTTGCTGGAAAACAGCTCGCTGCAAGAAATCGCTTGGAAAATAACAAACAGCGTTTTCGGCCGCTCATCGATGTTGACGGGTCAATCTTCTAACAGTACAGGAGTCTTCATTGTAAGCGACAAATCGTCCATTTGCATTCCGGCTTTCAAGAGGGAGGACGTATGAATCCGACCTTTACTGTAGTTATTCCGACATACAATCGCGCCAAGTTTATTCGCAAAGCCATCAACAGCGTCTTGAATCAAACCTCAAAAGATTGGAAGCTGTTGATCATTGACGATGCGTCCACCGATCACACCAGAAGTAAAATTGAAAAATATATGTACCACCCAAACATTATGTATCATCGAATGGAACAAAATTCTGGAATCGGCAAAGTCATGAATCAGGCATTGTCCATGGTGGATACCCCTTATCTCGTACAACTCGACTCCGATGACTGGTTACCGAAACGAACGCTGTCAGTGCTCAAAAAGTACATTCACAAAAGCAAGAAAAGCACAGCTCTCTTCTATGGCAACATGAACATCTGGAAAGTTAGGAGCGGAAAGTATACCAAAACGATTAAGGTGAAGCATAAGACATTTCATAACAAATACCAGTTTCTGAAGTACAATCGCTGGATGGTTTCTCCACGTTGCTATCGCGTAGAAGCCCTGCACAAAGTGGGTGGTTGGGATACCTCGGATCGATACGAGGGAAGGATTATGGAGGACCGGCGAATCATTTTGCGATTAATTGAAAAGTATCGGGTGAGATACATCAACCAGATCCTGTACAACCGGACGAAGCATAAAGGTCAGCTCACAGACAGCAAGATGAAGTTCCGCCGTAATTATTTGCGAAAAAAAACATTCAAATTTTATCTGAACAGGTGGGGTAAGAAGTACAAGGCCATCTATGGTTACAAGGAAGGTTATTTAGTCATTAAAAGGCTGAAGAAAGTGAGGCGTCGGAGGCGATGAAGAAAGCTCTTGTCACCGGCTGTGCAGGTTTTATTGGGTCTCATTTGACACAGCGCTTGTTGAACGATGGCGTGACAGTCATCGGGATAGACGGGTTTATCGATAACTACGATGTTGCCGCGAAACTGCGTAATCTGGCCGAAATAGGAAAACATCCTGCCTTCACCTTCCACTCTACAACGCTTCAGACTGGGCGCTGGGACATTTGGCTTGAGAACGTCGATGCTGTTTTCCATCTCGCTGCCTTGCCGGGCGTGAGAAACAGTTGGGGAAAGTCTTTTTCTGATTATGTTAGCCATAATATTTTGGCTACACAAGAATTGCTGGAGGCTTGCTTGCAAAGACCGAAGCCACCTGTCATCGTGGTTTCGTCCTCTTCCTCGGTTTACGGGACGATGCAAGGGACAGTAACCAATGAAAATGCGCCTCTTCGCCCAGTTTCCCCATATGGTGTGACCAAGGAAGCGATGGAGCAAATCTGCTCCGTTTATGTAAAAGCTTATGGACTCCCGGTTACCATGCTGCGCTACTTTACGGTATACGGTCCCAGACAACGTCCCGATATGGCTTTTCATCGTTTCTTTCGTCAAATGATGAAAGGCGAGCAGGTCGTCATCTATGGGGATGGCCAGCAATCACGAGACTTTACGTATGTGACAGACGCGGTAGAGGCGAATCTGCTCGCTGCACAGCATGCTGTTCCCGGTGACATTTTTAATGTGGGTGGTGATCGGGAAATCAAGCTCATCGATGTGCTATCCATCATGGGTACGTTAATGAATCTAACCCCTCGCATTACGTATCAAAATGGGCCTGCGGGTGACTCCTTACGAACTTGTGCGGATATCCAATTTGCCCAACAACGCTTGGGATACAAGCCAAAAGTGACGCTAGAAGAGGGCCTTAGCCATCAATTAGCAGAGATTCGTTCGCAATCGAAGGGGTAATACCCGTCATCAAGGAGGCCAGTTGCATGCATCGGGTCCTCGTTTATCGCAGAAAGTTTCTTCCCAAGAGTGAAACGTTCATTTACGAGCAATTGCTTGGACATCAAGTGGTCAAACCCGTGGTGTTAACCCGACAGCGAGCCTTTAACCGAAAACAATTTCCTTATTCGCCGGTCTATGTGCGCAAGCATATGGCCGGCCTCTCCACTTGGCTGCGACGAAAAAAATTTAAGTGCCTGCATGCCCGTTTTGGTCCTGCTGGATTAGAATTACTTCCTCATGCACAAAAAAGCAAGCTCCCTCTGATCACTTCCTTTCACGGTTTTGATGCCACCAAGCGCGTCAAAGAAAATCCATTGTACAGAAGGTCCCTCACGCGTCTCTTTCGAAAGGGCCATGCGTTTACAGTCGTGAGCAATCACATGAGAAAGAGATTGATTCATCTGGGCTGTCCCCCATCCAAAATTACCCTTATCCGCTCAGGAATTGATTTACGCAAATTTCCCATGCTGCCGCCACAGCCTGTGGAAAATGGGGAGTACCGATTGCTAAGCGTAGGGAGACTGACTGAAAAAAAGGGTATGGATACGTTAATCAAGGCGTTTACCCACGTGCAAAAAAAACATCCCAAGGCGAAGCTAATCATCGTCGGCGATGGAGAAGAAAAAAAGAAGCTCAAACGACTGATCAAGAAAAACAGGTTAGGCACACAAGTCGTACTCAAAGGAGCTCTGCCACATCGTGAAGTCCAGCGTGAACTGGCTAAGTGCCATTTGTTCATCATCGCATGTAAGACAGCGAGAAATGGCAACCAAGAGGGGATTCCTAATGTCATCATGGAAGCGATGGCTAGCGGACGCCCTGTCATTTCCACCTATCACGCGGGGATTCCGGAGCTGGTCGAAAACAAAGTGACCGGATATCTGGTTCCGGAGAAATCACCGACTGCACTCGGGAAAATGATAAATCGTGTACTAACAGATAGTCACGAGTGGGCACAGGTCACGACGGAGGCTCGACTGAAAGTAGAAAAAAACCACGATATCCATAAGCAACGGATGAGGCTAGAAGAGCTCTATTTACGTGTGTCGAAAAAATGATGAGGTGAAGGAATGAAAGTTGCAGTTATTGGGACCGGCTACGTAGGTTTGACGACTGCTGTCTCCCTTGCCATAAACGGTCATCAGGTGATCGGTATTGACCTCGTTGCGTCCAAAGTAGAAAAATTGCGGCAAGGGATCTCGCCGATTTACGAGCCAGGCTTAGAAGAGGCATTGAAAAAAGTATTGGATGATGGCGCGCTAGCTTTTTATACGGATCTGACAGAGGCGAAGGACGCAGAGATTTTTTTCATTTGTGTGGGGACACCTGAAGCAGCAGACGGCACAGCCGATTTAACGTATTTACTTGGAGCTGTTTCTGACATGGAAAAGGTCCATTCGCTCGCGCCGCAAGAACGCATCGTGGTAATCAAGAGTACCGTACCAGTCGGAACTGGCGAAAAAGTAGCGGGGATGCTGGCTGGCTGTCAAGGTGTATCTGTTGCATCCAACCCGGAGTTTTTACGGGAAGGGAGTGCATTATTGGACGCATTGGAGCCTTCGCGAATCGTCATTGGTGTAGATAGTCCTCAGGCAGCGGCTCGCATGGAGGAGCTGTACAATGGCGTGAAGGCACCGCGAGTAATCACCACCAGAGCAAACGCGGAGCTGATCAAATACGCTTCGAATGCATTTTTGGCAACCCGAATCTCCTTCATGAATGAGCTAGCACGGTTGAGTACCGCGCTCGGGACGGATATTGTGACGATCGCGCGAGGAATGGGACTGGACAGCCGAATCGGTCCGCAATTTTTACGGGCAGGAGTAGGCTATGGCGGTTCCTGTTTTCCGAAGGATACGATTGCGTTATTGCAGCTCGCAGCAGAGCACAATATTCACTTAAGCATTTTGGATAAAGTGCGAGAGGTAAATGCTACACAACCTGGCTGGTTTTTGGAGCAGTTATGCTTGCAACTCCCTGATCTGAAAGGCAAACAAATTGCCGTTTTGGGGTTGACGTTTAAACCGGATACGGATGACATCCGCGAAGCGCCTTCGCTCAAATTGATAGAATCACTTCTGCAAAAAGGCGCTTCCGTGAAGGCGTTCGATCCGATTGGAGCACCTGGTGTCAGCAAGCAGTTTCCACAGATCACGTACACGCAATCCGCGGCAGAAGCATGCGAGGGAGCACACGCCGCTCTATTGGTCACAGAATGGGAACAGTGTGTCCAACTAGATTGGAAACAGGTTCATCAAAGCATGGTGCAGCCGCTCTTGGTAGACGGACGAAATGCCTGGCCGAACCAGGAGGTAAAGGAAGCAGGCTTTCACTATATTGGAGTAGGGAGAAGCTGACTTTTCCATCACGGGAAAGCTCGGCTTTTTTTCTGTGGAAAACGTGAAAGCGCCTGATTGATTTGAACCTGTAGGCATAATGCGATAGGATACACATATGGATGATTTGACCATTTCATCTTACATGAATAACGAGGGAGTGATCACGGTGAATAAAAGCAAAACACTGCCGAAACGCAGTGACGTCCCCGCTGAATACAAATGGCGTCTTGAGGACATGTATCCCACTGATAATGATTGGGAAGCGGACGTACAAAAAGTAAAACAGCTCACAGAAAAAATCGCAGCAATGAAAGGCTCTCTAGCTACTTCCGGAAAACAGTTGCTGGCCGTGTTGACTCTGCAAGATGAATTATTGAAGACGCTTGATCAAGTGTACGTCTATGCACGTATGCGTCGAGACGAAGACAATGCGAACAGCAAGTATCAAGGGCTGACTGACAGGGCGACCAGCCTCAGCACGCAAGTATATGGTTCCATTTCGTACATACAGCCAGAGATTTTGGCGATTTCCACGGAAGACTTGCAAACGTGGATCAAAGAAGTAGAAGGTCTTGAGCACTACCGCATTTTGTTGGAAGAGATAACTCGCTTCAAGCCACATACGCTGTCTGCCGAGGAAGAAGCATTGCTGGCAAATATGAGCGAACTTGTGTCTTCTCCTTCCAAAATTTTTGGGATGCTCAACAACGCTGACATGAAATTTCCGATGATCACGGATGAAAATGGCGAAGAAGTCGAGCTGACCAAGGGACGCTATACGCAGTTCATGGAAAGCAAAGATCGACGCGTGCGCAAAGAAGCATTCGAGGCGTTGTACAGCACGTATGGCAAGTTCCGCAATACAATCGCAGCTTCGTTGACATCTGCCATCAAAGGGGATGTTTTCTACGCACGGACGAGAAAATATCCGTCTGCCCTGTACGCAGCCTTGTTTGCCGATAATGTGGAGCTCCCTGTTTACGATAACCTGATTGCAACGATCCATGAGCATCTTCCGCTCATGCACAGATACATTGCTTTGCGCAAAAAATTATTGGGCGTAGATGAATTGCACATGTACGATTTGTACGTGCCAATCGTACCTGAGACGGACATGAAAATCCCGTATGATCAGGCTGTCTCAACGATTAAAGAAGCCCTTCATCCTCTGGGTGAGGAGTACGGCCGCATTTTGGAAGAAGGTTTTTCCAACGGTTGGATTGATGTGCATGAAAACGAAGGGAAGACAAGCGGAGCCTATTCATGGGGCGCCTTTACGTCACATCCATTTGTGCTCATGAACTACCATGACAATGTCAACAACATGTTTACGTTGGCGCATGAGATGGGGCATGCCTTGCATAGCTACTATTCCAATCACGCACAGCCTTACACGTATGCCGATTACAAGATTTTCGTAGCAGAAGTGGCTTCCACATTGAACGAAGCACTTCTGATGAATCATTTGCTCGAGACGACGACTGACAAGAAACAGCGCATGTACTTGATTAATCATTACCTGGAGCAGTTCCGTGGAACGGTATTCCGTCAAACCATGTTTGCTGAGTTTGAGAAAATTGTGCACGCAAAAGAAGAGCAGGGAGAGCCGCTGACAGCGGAATCTCTCAGTACCATTTATCGTGAGCTCAATGTTGCCTATCACGGCCCGGATATGGTCGTAGACAGCGAGGTAGATTTGGAATGGGCGCGGATTCCTCATTTCTATCGAGGCTTCTATGTGTATAAGTACGCGACTGGCTTCTCTGCCGCGACGTCTCTTTCCAAGCAGATATTGGAGGAAGGCCAGCCAGCCGTGGATCGTTATTTGCAGTTCCTCAAGGGCGGTAGCTCAGATTATCCGCTCAATCTGCTTAAGGGCGCAGGCGTAGACATGACGTCGCCAACACCGATTGCAGAAGCATTAAGTGTATTCAAGGAATTGCTCGAAGAACTGGAACAACTGATCGAACAATAACATGGATCAAATCCAAAAGGCAGTTCAAGTCTATGACTTGGCTGCTTTTTTTGTAAATTTTTCTATAAAATCGTCCAATAAAAGGTAACTTTCCCAGTTTTCTTGCGTATTTATTTATGCGCTGGGAGGTGCTGGTCTCCGTCTCGGGGCGGATATGAATTTCCACCCGCTGACTGTTTTGCAGCAGAGGTAAAAACTGGCACAATTACGCCATGAGGAATGATTGTGAAAATTTGGAGGAATTCTTGTGAAAAAACGGGCATCGATTATTCTGGCTTCGGTAATGTTGGTCGCAGCAGGTTGTTCAGCACCAGCACCAGAGGCACCGCAGCAGACAGAGGCAAAGGCGAAGGTAGTAGAGGTTGTAAAGGTACAAAAAGCAACAAAGCCAGTGATGCTCGCGGTCACAGGGATGGTGGAAGCTAAGCGGGAAGCGGTACTGTCGTTTGGTACAGGCGGAACGATCTCAGCGATCTCCGCGACCAAAGGAGCAAAAATCGCGCAAGGTCAGTTATTGGCCACATTGGATACGCGTTACACCCAAAAAGAAATTGCAGCAGCACAGGGGCAAGTAGAGGAAGCAGCAGCGCGGAAAATCAAGACGTTAAAGGGCGCGACAGCAGAAGCACTTGAGCAGAAGCGTTTGCAGGTAAAAAGTGCGCAAGACAGTTTGGATAAAGCAAAGCAGGACCTCGCAACAAGTGAGAAGCTGTTTGCTGGCGGAGCCATTTCGCAAAACGAAATAAATGCAAGTAAACGGGCTGTTACGCAAGCAGAGATTACCCTGCGTGACGCTCAGCTGTCTCTGAATGAGCTGCAAAAAGGAGCGGAACCAGAAGATGTCATGGTCGCCAATGCATCGATTAAAGCCGCTGCCGGCGGTGTAGACCGTGCGAAGAAGAGCTTGGATGATGCGAAAATTCAGGCGCCATTCGCAGGAACAGTCGTGGATGTAAAGCTGCAAATCGGAGAGCAGGCTTCTCCAAGTCAAGAAATTATTCGTATTGTCGACTTGTCTGAAGTTAAAGTAACCCTGGATGTCTCCAATGAATTGATCGGCCAATTCCGTGAGAAAACAAAGGTGCAGGCTTTGGCGGACGATGGTAAGAAAAGTGAAGGAACCATTGCATTTATCTCTCCAGTTGTGAACAAGGATACAGGGAAGTACCGCGTCGAGATCACGATTCCGAATGCAGATGGTTACTGGCGTGGAGGAATGGCCGCAACAATTGAGGTGCCGCGCCAAGTGAATGGCTTCCTCGTGCCGCTGGAAAGTGTCGGCGTGAGTCAAACCGACCATTACGTGATGGCAGTAGAGAATGGACTGACAGTAAAAAAACCAGTGAAGACCGGTCAATTGGTCGGAGACTCCATCGAAATCGTATCTGGAGTGAAAGAAGGCGACCAGCTCTTGCGCAGTGGAATTACATTCTACGTCGAAGGGCAAAAAGTAGAGGCGAAGGGAGAATAGTTGCATGAACAAGATGATTCTCTTTTTGCTGAAAAGACAGCTAATCGTCTACTTGTTTACATTTTTGCTCGTCATTGCAGGCATGGGGTCTTTATTCAGCTTTAATATCGAACTCGTTCCAAAGACGAACTTCCCTGATATTAACGTAAGAATTTCCGGTGGTGCACTGCCACCAGAAGAGATGGAAGAAAAAGTAACGAAGAAAGTAGAGCAAGAACTAAAATCGATTAATGATATTAAAAAATACTCTTCTTCAACAAGTGCAGGTTTTGTCAGAATCAATGTTTCTGCAAATGAAGGCAAAGGCGAGCAGGTTAAGCAAGATGTACAAAATGCCGTTAACCGTCTCCGAAACGGTTTTCCGAAAGCCGTTGACTCTGTAGATATCTTCCAGAGCAATATGGGTAGCGATCAAATGATTGATTTTGCCATCGTGGGAGCAGAGCCAAAGACCATGCTGAGTTTGGCAAAAACCTCAATCAAGGATCGCATTGAAGAAGTCGAGGGCGTCAAGGAAGTAATCGTAGAAGAGAAAAGCTTCGAGAATAAAATTACCATTTCCTTTTTGCCACAGCGATTGAATGCCTATCAAACAACGCCAGCGGCTATCATTTCACAGCTTCAGGATACAAACTGGAAGCAAGGGATTGGTACACTGGAGAACACGGGATTTGATACGGTTGTCATGATTGACAATACTTATCAGACTCCACAGGAAATAGAGGCTTTGCCAATTGATACACCGAGAGGAACCGTTTCTCTGAATCAACTGGCACAAATTGAAGATTTGCGTGGAAAAGTAAAAGACTTCGTCGCCCTGACAAACGGTTCTGTGTTTATTCAACTCAGCGTGACGCGGGCAGACGGTTATGACTTGATCACGACACAAAAGAATGTAGAAGAAGTCGTTCGCAAAATTAACACAGAAGCAAACGGAAAATACAACATCAAAGTCATGTTCGAAGGAGCTTCCTTTGTCGAGCATGCCGTGAGCAACCTCAGCCGGGATGTCATGATTGGTGGGGCGCTTGCGATCATCATCTTGTTCGTCTTCCTTCGCAACTGGAGGGTCACACTCGTTATCGCTACGACGCTGCCGCTCTCTGCGTTGATGACGTTCATCGCGATGAAACTCGCAGGCTACAACATCGATATGATCAGCTTGCTGTCACTTAGCTTGTCAGTCGGCTTGATCGTCGATGCCGCCATCGTCGTATTGGAAAGTATCTATCACTACCGGGAAAAGGGCGAAGAGCTGAAGCAGGCAATTATTAAAGGAACGAGAGAAGTTTTGACACCTGTGTTCACCTCGCAGCTCACGATCATCATCGTCTTTTTGCCACTTGTCTTTGCTGATTTTGAAGATTGGCTGAAACCGGTTTTAGCCACAATCGCCTTTACGGTATCCGCTGCCATTATTGCATCGACGATCGCTGCTTTCTTCTTCGTTCCCGTGTTTTCCAATCGCTTCTTGCAGAAGGATAAGCACGTTTCACTAGAAGGAGAAGGCAAGGAACACTTTATCATTCGTGTATTCAGCGGTATTTTACATGTAGCGATTAGACATCGAATGAAAACAATTTTACTCGCAGTAGCATTGCTGGTTGGTTCTGCTTTCCTCACACCTTTTATGAAAATGGGTCAAGGAATTAACCCAAATGAAAATATCGTCTTTGTCACTATGAAAATGCCAATCGGTACTACGTTGGAAACAGCCCAAAAAGCAGCCATCACCGCGGAAACATCTATGCGGGAGATCCCGGAAATCAAGGATGTATTCTTCTTCACTTCCAAGGAAGAAGCAACATTGTTCATTTCCTTAATTCCGAAGACGGAGAGAACACGTGAAAAGGACGCTTTGAATGAGGATATTAACAAGCGCCTGAATGCGACCCCAGGAATCGATTCTGTCTCCATGTCTTTCGGACAACAAGGGGGAAGCGGCCCGATCCAACTGGATGTTTACGGGGATGACATGGAAGTCATGCGGAAGATCGCAACCGATCTGGAAGTGATGCTTGGCACGATCAACGGGCTCACCAACATTCGCAACGATTTTAAAGAAGGAAAAGAAAAAGTTACGTTGCTGCCAAAACAAGAAGCGCTTACCAGACTGAATGTAGATCACCGTTCCCTTTTGCAACAACTGAGCGTGTTAATTGGCAGCCAACCAATTACGTCCATCACACAAGATGGAATCGAAGTAAACATCGTTGCCAAGATGCCGGATAACTGGCTGAAGCACCCGGATCAGCTCAAAACGATTATGGTGACATCGAAAGACGGGGCAGCAGTGCCTTTGGCAGACCTGGTGGATATGGAGTACAGTAAGTCTCCGATCACGATTGAGCGTAAAGAAGGCGAACGTATCGTGACGGTTTCTGCCGAGATGCTGGGAAGTGATTTAGGCCCAGTAGGCCGTGAGATTAATGAGAAATTGCCAAACGTGATTGTACCAGCAGGATATAAGGTGGAAATTGCCGGTAAGCTAAAAGAGCAAAGCACGAATATAAACCAGGGGATCTTCGTATTCTTGGGGGTTCTGGCTCTGATTTACGTCATTATGGTTGCCCAGTTCGGGCGGATGTCCCAACCGTTTATCATCATGCTGACGATTCCAATGGCCTTGGTCGGTGTTGTGCTTGGATTCGTCCTTACGCAGCGGACATTCGGTGAAATGGCGATGATCGGGATTATCATGCTTGTCGGTATCGTCGTATCCAATGCGATCCTCTTGATCGACAGGATCAACCTGCTGCGTAAACGTGGAATGGAAACCGCAGAGGCGATCATCCAAGGAACCAAAGAACGTATTCGTCCCGTTATCATGACGAAGTTGACGGCGATTCTCGGGATGCTACCGATGGGTCTTGCAATGGCGGAAGGCTCTGATTTGGAAGCTCCACTCGCAACAGCCGTTATCTCCGGCTTGATTTTCCACACAATCGTGACACTGGTGCTCGTTCCAGTTCTGTACTCCCTGTTTGAGGGGGCGAAGGCAAGAAGACTGGAGCGCAAAGAGGCTCGCCAGGCGAAGCGCGAAGCAAAACGAGAAGCAAAACAAAATAAAGATAAGAACGTACCTCCGACAGAGGTATAGCGATTAGCAAGAGAAGGGGAGTATGTGCTGTACCCCTTCTCTTTTGCTTTTCCTTCGTCTGAAAGTTCTGTAGAATAAAGAGATCAAGATACATACAAGAGTGAACCATGAAAGGAGCATGCACATGGATCTATATTTGCAAGGAAAAACGGCTCTAGTACTCGCCTCATCAAAAGGATTGGGGAAGGCAACAGCGCAGTGCCTCGCCCAAGAAGGAGCGAATGTCACGATATGCGGTAGAGATGAAGCTGCTCTGGAAATCGTTCGTGCTGAGATCGAACAGGCTACTGGAAAATCACCTCTAGCCGTAACTGTGGATGTGACAAAGGAAGAAGACATAAAGCGAGTTGTCGAAGCAACGGTCAAGCATTTTGGCAGCGTCGATATTTTAATCAACAATTCAGGCGGGCCAGCGACAGGCAGATTCGATCAGCTCACCGACGAACAGTGGATGCAAGCCTTCCAGCTAAATTTGCTCAGCTATGTACGGGCCATTCGTGCTGTTTTGCCGCATATGCGAGCGAACCAATTTGGAAGAATCATCAACTTCGCGTCTTCGTCCTTTAAACAGCCGATTGAGAATTTGCTCTTGTCCAATACGTTTCGTACAGGGGTATTGGGCCTATCCAAGACGCTTTCCTCAGAACTCGGACCAGATGGGATTCTGATTAATACCATCGGGCCTGGCAGAATTGCGACGGATCGTGTGGCACAATTGGATGGGCTTACCGCAGAGGCGAAGAGCATTAGTGCAGATGAAGTAAGAGAAAATTGGGAGAAGCAAATCCCATTGGGCAGATACGGTCAGCCTGACGAGTTTGCTCGCATGGTGACGTTCTTGGCTTCGCCAGCAAACAGCTACGTGACAGGTCAATCCTTCCTCGTCGATGGTGGCTTGATCCGTGCGATCTAATAAAAGAGAGGAGAATTTCTTTGAGTAAAGAGAGCTCATTTGATATCGTGTCCAAAGTAGAGTTGTCCGAAGTGAACAATGCGATTCAGACCGCATTAAAAGAAATAGAAAATCGCTTTGACTTCAAAGGGAGCAAGAGTAGCATCTACTTGGAAAAGGAAGAGCTTGTTCTCGTCTCCGATGACGACTTCAAGCTCAGTCAGGTAAAAGACATTTTACTTGGGAAGCTTGTCAAACGGGATGTCCCGATCAAAAACCTCGACTACGGCAAAATTGAACCGGCAGCGGGTGGTACTGTCCGTCAGCGTGTTAAGCTAGTGCAGGGGATCGACAAAGACAATGCGAAAAAGATCAACAGCATCATTAAAGATACAGGGGTCAAAGTAAAAACACAGATTCAAGACGATCAGATTCGCGTGACGGGAAAAAGCAAAGATGAATTACAGCAAATCATCAACGCGATTCGCAAGGCTGATCTGCCATTGGAAGTACAATTTATTAACTATCGTTAACTACTAGAAAAGTTTTTGCTTCTAACTCTCTTCACTCTCGCATATGCATGTACAAATAAGTGACAAGCACTTGCGAAAGGGAGAGTAGAGACATGAAGGTCTTTATTATCAGTATGCGCAATCTCATTTTGGGCGGAATCGTTTTTCTTGTAGTACTAGTGGCGGGAATCGTACTTTTGGTCAAAGATCCTCTGAGCGTCTCTGACTCTTATCGACCGTCAGATCCAACTACTTCTGTTACAGCGACGGCACCCATGAACCAGCCAGCAGGGTCAGAAAAGCCAGCGCTGAATATGGAGGTCAAGATGGATGGGACGACGGCAGAAGTATCCTTGCTTACAGAGAACTTCACGTTTGTTCAGGACAATGGAGAATTGGCAGAGGCACCAGTCTTTGGTGAGGGGCACGCACATTTATACCTGAATGGCGAGCCAAAAGGGATGATTTATCAACCAGAATTTTTACTGAAAAAGTTGCCCAAGGGAGAGCATGAAATTCGGGTAGAGCTCAACTACAGCAACCACCTGCCATACAAGGTAGAGGTTACGAAAAAAATCGTTGTGCAGTAAAGTAGATGGCGTTCCACAACAGGGACGCTTTCTTTTTTCGTCAAAAGAAAGGAGCGTTCATGCAATGTCAAAATCGTCATCGTCGAAAGAAGAATTATTAGCGGGCGGAAACGTCACGAACGTTTACCGTTCTGGCCATACAGTTAGAAGGGAAGTAAAGCCAGGAAGCAAGAACATCCATGATTTATTGAAGCACTTGGAAAGAAAAGGCTATCCGAATGCGCCGAAATTTTTAGGCATGGATGAAAAGGGGAGAGAAATCCTGTCCTTTATTGAAGGAGAGGTAGGTCATTATCCTTGGAAGGAATATATGCATGCAAACGAAGCGTTACAAGAAATTGCGAAAATGCTTCGGCTTTATCATGATTCTGTGAGTGATTTTCCTTTCGATGATCAGTGGCATTCGTTGGATCACACTCCTGGCCCGTGTGAGATCATCTGTCATAACGACTTTGCTATGTACAATATCATTTTCCATCAAGAAGTACCGATTGGCATTATCGATTTTGATTTAGCGGCTCCGGGTCCAAGACTTTGGGATATCGCCTATACGCTCTATACCTGCGTGCCTTTGAGTAGATTTTCTTTAACGGAATCCGGAGAAAAAATCCATTATCAATCACTGCTGCATGCCAATCAGCGAAAACAGCGAGTGGCCATGTTTTTTGAATCGTACGGGATGGAAATGAAGGAAGGTACGCTAGAAATGGTCTTGCTTCGCTTAGAAGGACTATGCAAAACCATTGCCAGAAAAGCCAGTGAAGGCGATGCTGCTTTTCAAAAGATGGTGGAAGAAGGTCATATTCTTCACTATCAAGAGGACATTGCCTTTATCAAAGAACACAAGAACGAATGGGTATAGGACGATAATGGAAAAAGAAGGGATTGTGGCGTAAAAGAAGAATCATACAGAATAGTCTGAATGTTTTGGGGGTGCTTGTATGATTCATATGACCACAATCGGCAATATGTTAGACGACACAACCAGTAAATATCAGGAAAAGGAAGCGCTGGTTTATCACGAACGAGGGCTCCGTTATACGTTTGGGGAATTTCAAGCGATATGCAATCAGGCAGCGCGGGGATTTATGTCTCTTGGCATTCAAAAAGGGGACAATATCGCGATTTGGGCAACCAATGTGCCAGAATGGGTGATTTCCCAGTTTGCTACGGCGAAAATGGGCGGTGTACTGGTAACGGTCAATACGAGCTACCGGGTACATGAACTGGAATATTTGCTGCGTCAATCCGAGTCGACGACACTTCTCTTAATGGATTCTTATCGCGATGCGAATTATCTCGCCATGATTCAAGAGATTTGCCCAGAGTTACAGACATGTGATCCAGGAGCGCTACAATCTAAAAGGCTTCCGCATTTAAAAAATGTGATCTATCTAGGGAATGAGCGACAACCCGGAATGTTTTTGTGGAGTGATTTACTCGAACGTGCTGTATTGGTCAGGGAAGAAGAGCGGATCGCGCGTCAGGCGACGCTCTCCCCTGATGATGTCATCAATATGCAGTACACATCTGGGACGACTGGTTTTCCAAAGGGAGTCATGCTGTCACATGTCAATATCGTCAACAATGCCGTCAAGGTAGCGGAATGTCAGCGGCTCGGGTCAGAGGATAAGGTGTGCATTCCTGTTCCGTTTTTCCACTGCTTTGGCTGTGTGATGGGGACCTTGGCATGTGTAGTAACTGGTGCGACGATGGTTCCTGTCATCGCCTTTGATCCCGGTGTGGTACTTGCGGTTGTAGAGGCTGAACGCTGCACAGCACTGTACGGTGTACCCACCATGTTTATTGCCGAGCTGAACCATTCGACTTTTGCCGAGCGTGACCTGAGTTCGCTGCGAACAGGCATCATGGCTGGTTCTTTATGCCCGATTGAGGTTATGAAGAAGGTCGTCGATCAAATGGGAATCCGTGACATTACGATTGCGTACGGACAAACCGAAGCTTCTCCCGTCATCACACAGACCGTGCCAGAGGATTCCCTCGAGCGAAAAGTATCCACTGTCGGTCGACTGCATGCAGAGGTAGAAGCAAAAATCATCGATCCGGCGACAGATGACATTTTGCCGCCAGGTGTACAAGGCGAGCTGTGCACCCGAGGATATTTGGTCATGAAAGGCTATTACAACATGCCAGAGGAGACAGTGAAAGCGATCGATCACGAAGGCTGGTTACATACCGGAGACTTGGCAACGGTCGATGAAGAAGGCTACTATCGAATTACTGGCAGGCTTAAAGACATGATCATTCGCGGAGGGGAAAATATTTATCCTCGTGAAGTGGAAGAATTCCTCTATACACATCCAAAAGTGCTGGATGTCCAGATTGTAGGTGTACCTGATGCTAAATACGGCGAGCAGGTATTGGCGTGCATTCGGGTAAAGCCTCACGAAACGTTGACGGAGGATGAGGTACGGGACTATTGCGAAGGGAAGATCGCTCATTACAAAATCCCTCGCTACATACAGTTTGTAGATGAATATCCGATGACCGCTTCCGGTAAAATTCAAAAGTTCAAGCTGCGGGAGCAAGCACTGGAGCTGTTTGGGCAAAGTAACGCCATTCAGTCTGGAACTGCATAGGAAGAGGTTCATAGGCCAGGGAGATGCTCCTGGTCTATTTTTTTTAGATAGTTCTTTACTTTCTAGCAACTCTTGACTAAGATAAGTGGAAATTAAAAATAGGAGAGGTGCAGCTTAGAATGGAAGTTCGCTTTTTGGCACCAGATGATGCAGATGAGCTAATTAAAATTAGACTGGAAGGGCTGCAAACTGATCCAGATGCATTCGGCTCTACCTATGAAGAGGAAATTCAAATGCCTGGGGAAGAGTGGCTGAGAAGACTTTCGCAAGGAGAGGCGGGGGATAGCGGCTATTTTGGAGCTTTTGTGGAAGGACATCTGGCTGGCATCATTGGTTTTTTCCGCCACCGAGGGATGAAAGCAAGACACAAAGCATCTATCGTCTCCATGTACGTGCGTGAAGCGTATCGGGGGAAGGGTGTCGCGCAAGCACTCATGCAGACTGAGCTCGCGTATTTGAAGAAGCGGGGAGATATTGATACGGTACAGCTCGCTGTCGTCACGACCAATCCGGGTGCCATTCATCTCTATGAAAAAATGGGTTTTCTCCCATACGGTTTAGAGAAGCGGGCACTGAAAATCGGCGATCAATACTTTGATGAGAACCACATGTATATTCATCTATAGGACAAGCATAGAAAAAGCGAAGGGACACAATAGTGGATGCCTTCGCTTTTTCTATGCGCTACGCTATGGATGGTAAATTAACGACTTGCTTCGTATGCAGTGATCTTATCTTCATACTGCAACGTGATTCCAATATCGTCGAGACCATTCAGCAGGCAGTAACGACGATAGGAGTCTACCTCGAATGGATAGGAGAGACCTTCACTGTCACGAACGACTTGTTCTTGCAGATCGATAGTCAGCTGGTAGTTCGGCTTGTTTTGAGCGCGATTGAACAGCTCATCGACTTGCTCTTCACTTAACTTGATCGGCAGGATGCCGTTTTTGAAGCAGTTGTTGTAAAAAATGTCCGCAAAGGATGGAGCAATCACACAGCGGAAGCCATAATCAAGGAGAGCCCATGGGGCATGCTCACGAGAGGAGCCGCAGCCAAAATTGTTGCGGGCAAGAAGGACCGTAGACTCCTTGTACGCAGGCGTATTCAGAATGAACGTATCGATTGGCGCACCATCGACAGTAAAGCGCCATTCGTAGAACAGGAATTGACCAAAACCGCTACGCTCAATGCGCTTCAAGAACTGCTTAGGGATAATTGCGTCGGTATCTACGTTTACACGATCGAGTGGGGCTACCACTCCGGAGTGGATGACAAATGGATTCATTGGAATACCTCCTTGCTAGCGTTCTCGCTTTTCCATTCACGTACGTCGACGAAGTGGCCTGCGATAGCTGCTGCTGCTGCCATTTCCGGGCTAACCAGATGCGTTCTCCCGCCGCGTCCTTGACGTCCTTCGAAGTTCCGGTTAGAGGTAGAAGCACAACGCTCACCCTCGGAAAGGATATCTGGATTCATGGCCAGACACATGGAACAACCAGATTCGCGCCAGTCAAAGCCAGCTTCTTGGAAAATGAGGTGCAAGCCTTCTTGCTCAGCGAGCTGTTTAACTGCCTGAGAGCCAGGAACGACCATCGCGTGTACGGAAGGGGAGACCTTGCGTCCTTTTGCCACCTCGGCTGCTTTGCGCAAGTCCTCGATCCGACCGTTTGTACAGGAGCCGATAAACACGCGATCGATTTTGATTTCGCTCATAGGAGTGCCAGGTGCAAGGTCCATGTACGCCAAAGCATCTTGTGCCGCTTTGCGCTGTGCGACTGTCTCGAATGACTCAGGGTTTGGAACGGTGTTTGTAATGTTCGTACCCATACCAGGGCTCGTTCCCCAGGTAACTTGCGGTGCGATCTCGGCTGCCTCGATTTCTACACAGGCATCAAACGCAGCGCCTTCGTCCGTGCATAGCTCTTTCCAAGCCTCGACAGCTGAAAGGAAGTCTTCCCCTTGTGGAACGTAGCGCTTGCCTTTCAAGTAGTTAAAAGTAGTCTGGTCAGGAGCGATTAAGCCAGCACGAGCGCCACCCTCAATCGTCATGTTGCACACAGTCATGCGTTCTTCCATGGTTAGGTTGCGGATCGCAGCGCCTGTGTATTCTACGACGTAACCAGTTGCAAAATCAGTTCCGTATTTTGCGATAATCGCCAAAATTAAATCTTTTGCACTGACACCGAATGGCAGGTCGCCATTTACGCGTACTTCCATCGTTTTTGGTTTGGATTGCTGCAAGCATTGCGTTGCGAGTACATGCTCCACTTCACTGGTACCAATACCGAAGGCGAGGGCACCGAATGCTCCGTGAGTGGAGGTGTGGCTGTCACCGCAGACGATTGTTTTGCCTGGATGCGTGAGCCCGAGCTCAGGACCAATGACGTGGACGATCCCTTGATCTGGGCTGTTCAGATCCGCGAGTGTAATCCCGAATTCCTCACAGTTCGCCGTCAAGGTTTCCATTTGTTGACGAGAAATAGGGTCTTTGACATTGAAACGGTCAGCAGTCGGTACGTTGTGGTCCATGGTTGCGAAGGTAAGCTCTGGACGGCGGACTTTGCGGCCAGCCAAGCGGAGTCCTTCAAAAGCTTGCGGCGAAGTCACCTCGTGAACCAGGTGCAGGTCGATATACAAAAGGCTCGGCTTGCCTGCCTCTTCGTGAATAACGTGATTGTCCCAAATCTTTTCAAACATCGTACGGGCTGTCATCATGTTTTCCTCCTTCGATCAAAAAACTCTTAACAAGGTTGTAACATGGCAAAGAGAATAGTTCAAAGATATAATAATTATAAGAAGGATAGTTTTTGCCTATCGGGAGGTCTATATGGAGTTACGACAAATTCGTTATGTACTCGCTGTTGCGGAAGAACGCAGTTTTTCTCGGGCAGCCAATCGATTACATTTGGCCCAACCTTCGTTGAGCCAGCAAATTGCGAAGCTGGAGAAAATACTCGGTGTCAGCTTGTTCCATCGCTTGCCGCAGCATGTAGAACTGACTGATGCGGGCCAGCGCTTCATACAGGTGGCGCAAACGCTCGTCGACATGTCAGAGGGCCTAGAGAGGGAAATGCGAGCTTATGCCATAGGAGAAAGCGGCAAATTGCTAGTAGGAAGTCTACCGATTACAGGGGCGTACGTACTGCCAAGGGTGTTGCCTACGTTTACAAAGCAATTTCCCGGTGTCGAGCTGCAATTGATGGAGGAAACGTCGAGTCATTTGGAGCAGCTACTTGTGCGGGGGAAAATTGATGTAAGCCTACTAACGATGCCCATCAGTGATCCGTCTCTGGAAATCATCCCCGCGATCAATGAAGAAATCTTTTTAGCGGTACCGGCCAATCATCCGCTCGCGAAACGAAAAGAAGTCGATCTCGCAGAGGTAGCTGATCAGCCTTTTATCCTGTTAAAAGAAGGACAAGGCTTCCGCACGATTTCGCTCCGGCTCTGTGAGCAGGCGGGATTCCGACCGCGAATCGTGTTTGAGAGCTCGAACATCCAGACAGCTCAGTCACTTGTTGCAGCAGGTATGGGGTTGTCGTTTGCGCCGAAAATGATTACGCTCGCACCTGGAACAATTGAACCACCTACTTATGTGCGGATAAAATCAAAACCTTCTCGCACACTCGTCGTGGCGTATCGAAAGGACAAACCATTGTCACGCCCGGCTGAAGCGTTTGTGCAATGTCTCATCGAGCAGGGTGGAAAAATATAGAGTGATTTCCCGTGCCTGTGGTACACTATTTCCAAATCATTCTGGGAGGAAGATAACATGAGAGAAATTAAGACAGAAGCTGAGTTCGAGCAAGTAATCGCAGCAACCAAGCCAGTCATCGTCAAATTCTTCACGGATTGGTGCCCAGATTGCCATCGCATTGATCCATTTATGCCTGCCGTGGAAGAAAAATACAAAGAACAGCTGGACATGATTGAAGTCAACCGTGACACTCTTCCGGACTTGTCCCAAAAGTACGATATCTTCGGAATTCCGAGCTTTATTGCGTTCCATAATGGAAAAGAACTGGTTCGCTTTGTTAGCAAGCTCGGAAAAAGTCGTGAGGAGATCGAGCATTTCCTGGACCGTGCTATTCAAGTCAGTAAAGGACTCGAGCAATCGTAATTGCATCAACATAGAACAGGGAGATAGACAGAAATGTTATTCATGAAAAAAGAAGGGGAATGGCTCGTTGCTCATTTACGAGACAAAGACGATGCTATCCCGATTGGGAACCTGCTGCGCGAAGAGTGGAAGCTGCCTCGCAAGCAGGTCCATCTTTTATTCCAACACAAAGAAATCCTACTGGATGGCGCACCTGTTGCTCAGCATGTTGCAGGAAAAGCAGGTCAGGAAATTCGCCTGCGGATGTGCAAGCCTGAGCCATTGGGGCTTGATCCGGCTAGTGAAGTTCCCGAGATCTTGTACGAGGATGATCATTTGCTCATCGTGAATAAGCAAGTTGGCCTTCTGTTACATCCAACCGAACGATATCATCATGTGACGTTGGATCATCTCGTGTCGGGGCACTTTTTCCGTACAGGTTTGGAAGCAAAAGTTCGCCATGTCCATCGGCTGGATCAGGATACGTCAGGCGTCGTTCTGTACGCGAAGCATGCGTGGGCCTCTGCACTATTAGATGAAATGCTGCGTGAGCGCACAATCAAGCGTACCTATGTCGCGTATGTTTCGGGACAAATGTCCAAAGAGCGCGGGAAAATCAATGAGCCCATTGGAAAAGACCGGAATCATGGGACGCGCAGAAGGGTTACACCTCACGGCGATCCAGCGATTACCCATTATCAGGTGAAGGAACGCTTTCAAACAGCTACGAAAGTAGAATGTCAATTGGAGACAGGGAGAACCCATCAAATTCGCGTTCACTTCAATCATATTGGGCACCCGCTTTTAGGGGATGAACTGTATGGTGGCAAGCGCGAACTCATTAAGCGACAAGCGCTGCACGCAGCAGTGCTCAAATTTGTGCATCCATTCGGGGGAGAAGTCATCGAAGTCACGGCTCCGTTGCCACTCGATCTGTTTCACTTGGAAAAGAAGCTGAGATAATCGCCATTTGACTACGGACTGAATAAACTGCCAAGGAGGAAACGAGAGAGGGTGGTCTTTTGAAACGACCCATAATCGGCATCTTGACTTGGCGGGAAGGCAAACGCTTTGCAGAGCCAACCTATTTTCGTCGACTACTCAAGGCTGGACAAGAACTAGGCTGTACCGTTTTCTTGTTTTCACCAAACGATGTGCTTGGGGCCGGGAAGCAGGTGAGAGGGTATGTCCCGGGGAGTAATGGCGGTTGGCAAGCAAGGATATTTGACCGTCCAGACGCTGTTTTCGACCGATACCGCTATACACCGTCACAAGCGTTTAAGAACTATGTGGCCTTTCGGCGGACGAGTAATTTTTTGTACGCAAACAATCGCTTGGCAAACAAATGGCGTGTACATGAGGTGCTGCATCGGGACCCCAGAATGCATCGCTGGCTTCCGGAGACACACCTCTACAACCGACAAAGCCTAGTCAACATGCTAGGCAAGCATCCATTGCTCTACGTAAAGCCACTCAATGGAACAGGAGGACGAAACATCTTGTCCATTGAAAAGCGTGGCGATGAACTTCGACTGCTCGGACGGAACAAGCAAAGGGCGAAAGTATCCACAGTAGTAAGAGACAAAGCCGCTGCCCAGAGATGGGTAGATCGATGGACGAGACAGGAGAAATACATCGTTCAGCAAGGACTTCGTTTGCAACTGGTTCCTTCGCGTGCAGTAGACATGCGCCTATTGATTCAAAAGAATGGGCAGGGTGAATGGAGCATTACAGGTCATGGAATTCGCGTGGGTCCAGAACGCAGTGCCACCTCTAATCTGCATGGCGGGGGAAAAGCTATCCCTGTTTCGGTATTTCTCCGACCGAAGTTTGGGGAGGAGCGCACTGCACAGATCGTACATGATTGCGAACAGCTCGCTTTTCAAACAGCGGAAACACTCGAGGATCATTTTGGACGGATGGTTGAATTTGGACTGGATATTGGCATCGATGTAGATGGTCGTGCTTGGCTGATCGAAGTGAATCCCAAACCAGCTCGGGAAATTTTCCGGGAGATGGGGGAAACGGGGCAGTACAAGAATGCCATTACTCGCCCGCTTGAATACGCCATCTACCTTGCAAAAACACAAGGACGCGAAGGTCGCGAGCCACTTTTGAAGAGAAAGGTCGCCAGAGGATAGTGTGGAAGGAGAACAGCGGCAGTCAGGACAACGTCTGAAGTCCTCGTCTGCCGCTGTATTTGTTAGGTGGAGATAGAAAGCGGTAATTGCAATTTACTAGGGATGTCGGGGGCGTAATCGGGTGTATGGATAACAGAAAACGAGTATCCTTCCCGGACGAACGTAAGCTCATGAGCATCCGAATGGAAGAGGACATTACTTTTTTCAAAGCGTCTCCGCACTTTTTGCAGAAACGCTTGGTCAGGTGTTCCAAAAGTGACGTGCATTTTTGGTGGTAACGCTTTCATGGCGATGGGAATCCAAGGTCTATTTTTCCATGTGGCTACAATATGTGCTGTACCCCCGATGACAAAGTTGAAAATTTCGCCATCCTCATAGGTTTTCATGCTTATATTCGATTTTAGCCATTGCGTAAAAACAGGCACACTTTCCACAGGACAGCCCACTTCTCGTAAATATAGAATGTGTAGGGGAGTGGATGGCAGGACGACCTCTTCTGACACATACTCGTGGGCAATAATCTCAAGAAGATTCCCGTCTCCATCCCGGAAATACAGGTTCATCCGTCCTTTTTCTTGATCAATGTCATGCCCATCCTCCCATCGAACAAGCAAAAGACCAGATTCTTTGATCTTTTTCGCTGATTCATGAAATAGGGAATAAGGCACTTGAAAAGCAATATGGGCGGGGGAGATCGGTTCATACACTTCTTCAAAGGTTAAACGAAAATCGGGTGTGACTTGAAACGTAATCTGTTTGTCTGATTGAGATGAAATCGGAAAGCCGAGACGGTCTGCGTAAACCTGGTGTACCCCTTGGATGGACACAGTTTTTAAGGTTAATTTAGAAAAATGCGTGATCACCTGGCATCACCTTTTCCTATAAAAAGATAACATAATATAAATTATGTATACTCATCTGGTTCACACTGTTTCTAGACAATCTTCTCAAATATCTTGAGAGAGGCGAACCATATCTACCACTTGAATCCCGTTTTCGTAAATCTCTTCCTCATAATGCCGCAAGAAAAAGTCTCGATCGATCCAATTCATCCGAAAGCCACACTTTTGATAAAGGGCGAGCTGACCCACGCTAGAATTCCCTGTTCCAACCTCGATCGTCTTATAACCGAGAGATTTGGCTACTTCAATGGAATGAAGAACGAGCTTTTTGCCAATGCCCTTGCCTTGATAGGCCTCATCGACGGCAACATTCACGAGTTCAATCGTATCCGGTCTGGTTGGAATCAAGACGTAGACACCTACGATGCTATCCTCCAGAACAGCGACATAGCATTGACCTCTTTGTAAATAATCTTTCACCAATTTGACAGAGGGGTCAGCCAATAAGAGTAAATCCATTGGTGGTTGTTCCTGTGCGGCAAGCTTGCGAATTTCCATCTGTATTTCTCCTCCGATTCAAGTTGTTACCGGCTTTGGCAATGGAGCTGTTTCATAGTTGACAACCTGGTTATTTTCGTACGTAAAGGAATGCTGACAAGGGTCAGCTTCTTCCAACATGTATGGTAAAAACATGGGAAGGTTTTCTGGGACGCCAGCATTGTCGGGGTCCAAGATCCACGCTAGCTCTTTCCAGTCAAGTATGCCTTCATCCACTACCTGTGGGGTTTGAGAGCGCTCGTAGTCTTCTGGAAGATGAGCGAGAAATGCATACATACCACCCGTTTCCTTTCCATCGACGAGCCAAGAGACAATTCCTTTGTAGCAAGCGGTTTCTAGCAAAATGCCCGTCTCTTCCCGAACCTCGCGAAGAACACTGTCCATTGGAGTCTCTCCGTGCTCTAGTTTACCGCCTACGCCATTCCATAGCCCCATCAACGGTGATTTGTTGCGATTCAGCATGAGGATTCCATTTCTATGTTTGAGAAAGCATATGGTATAGCGATACATGTTATCACTTTCCTTTTTGTTACAGTCAACTTCTTTAACGACCATTGTATCAAATGAGTGGATTCATCAGTAATTTTTATTTGGTTTTCCAAAAGAAGTTTCGTACTATTTCGATATAATAACAAAGATGAGTGGAAGGAAGAATAGGGGGCTCGTTCAAGATGGGAAACAATGAAAAGGTGGAAGGACTAACAATGGAGGAGTGGAAAAAGAAATATCCGCTTCTTGCTAACATGATGGAGACGGATGAAGTTTTCTGGACGAACCCTAGCTATGATGAGATCGCAAAAGCAACTCTCGCTGTTACACCAGAGGAAGTCCAGGATGCAGAAGAACGCTTGCGACGCTTTGGCTCGTTCATTCAAGTGGCTTTTCCCGAGACGAGAGAAGCTGGTGGACTGATCGAGTCCCCACTCGTACCGATAAAAGAGATGAAAAAGCACCTAGAGTCTCGCTTTGCGTCGGATATACAGGGGAATCTCTGGTTAAAATGCGACAGCCATTTGCCTATTGCCGGTTCCATCAAAGCGCGTGGCGGCATCTACGAGGTGCTGGCACATGCAGAAGAATTGGCCCAAAAGCATCAGATGCTGCAACCGGACAATGATTATGCCATTTTGGCTTCGGATGCGCTGCGGGAACTGTTTTCCCGTTATTCCATTGCAGTAGGCTCGACAGGAAATCTCGGTTTGAGCATCGGGATTATCAGTGCTAAGCTTGGTTTTCAAGTCACCGTACACATGTCAGCGGACGCCAAAGCATGGAAAAAGGAATTGCTGCGGGCAAAAGGAGTCCAGGTTGTGGAGTACGCATCGGATTACGGAAAAGCGGTGGAAGAGGGCAGGAAGCAGGCAGAAGCCGATCCGAACTGCTATTTCATCGATGATGAGAACTCTAAGCGATTATTCCTCGGCTATGCAGTAGCAGCAAAACGATTGAAAAGGCAACTAGAGGAACAACAAATAAAAGTAGATCGTGATCATCCGCTGTTCGTCTACCTTCCGTGTGGAGTTGGTGGTGGTCCTGGTGGTGTAGCGTACGGGTTAAAGCTCATTTATGGTGATCATGTTCATTGCTTTTTTGCGGAACCAACTCATTCTCCCTGCATGCTGCTAGGGTTAATGACAGGTCTGCATGACAAGGTCTCCGTTCAAGATTTCGGGATCGACAACAAGACAGAGGCGGATGGTCTGGCAGTTGGTCGACCTTCCCGATTGGTAGGAAAAATGATGGAGGACCTATTGAGTGGCGTGTTTACAGTGGACGACGAGGAGCTATACGCTTTGTTACGTGCCTTGCGCGATCACGAATCCATTCGATTGGAGCCGTCTGCATTGGCTGGCATGCCAGGACCTGCTAGATTGTTTCAGCAGGAGACAGGGCGTCACTATTTGGCGAAGCAAGGTCTAACAGAAAAAATGAAAAAGGCGACTCACATCGTATGGGCGACGGGTGGGAGTATGGTGCCGGAGAAAATCCAGGACGATTCCTATTATGGATAATAGATGAATAAGATGTCAATTATTCGTTTAAAACGATTGAAAATGAGAGCAGGAGTTTGCTTTTTTTACGAGAATTAGTGAGAGACAACCCATTTTTTGCGATTCCGTCCGCTTTGTTGAGACGGTTTTTTTCTGTAAGAAGATTAGGTTTCGATATTTTTGGGCGAGACTGAAATCGAAGGAGGGATAAACGTGGACCAAATACTTCAACTGATCAAAGATTACTGGCCGATTGCGCTAGGTATCATAATCATTATCATGGCTGCCCAATGGGTGGTGCGAAGTATCATTCGAATTATTTCGCTGGCTGCTATTATTGGTGTTGTGCTCGTGTTGTTTTTCCAATTCAGTCCTGAAGAAGTGATCCAAATGGGACGTCAAGCAGCCGTAGCTACACAGGAAGTCGTCGATAAGACGATTACACCCGTCTTGGACAAAGAGCTCAAGGATGCCGATATTTCCTTTAAGGAAGATGGCACCTATGAAGTGAAGACAACGAGTATTCGTATCGTAGGCAAAAAAGGCGAATCCAAAGCGACTGTTTATTACAAGGATGAGGAATGGGAAGTAAATATCGGTCAATTGAGCAAGCTGTTCCAGGATCGACTTGGTAAAGCGGAGCAAGAAAGCAAAACGATGTAGAGATTGAAAAACGCATGGGCCAAAAGGCCTCATGCGTTTTTTGCTGGATAAGCGAGTACTTCCTTTACCCATGTATCTAGCAGATGCTGATAATCTTCGCTCGTTTTGATTCCGGGGGCTGAGGCAAATTGTTTTTCGAGTGGGAGCGTGAGCAGTTTTTTAGCGAATCCCCTATCGGTATCATCTTCTAATACTAAATACACGACATCTTCCAAGGAGCGAAAGCTAGTAACGCTATACTCGCTTTCATTTATCATCGTTTGAAAATGACCGTGCCGATATTGGCAAAGGATGAAAGTGAAATCTAGGTTGTTTATGATTTCTAAAAATCTGTTCAAAAACGCTGGTTCCACCATGATACACTCTAGCCAATGGTATGGATCATGAGAGTGGCTGATGTGGAATTCTGGAATAATTTCGATAAAGTGCTGCTTTCGTTCAGGACTGGCTTTGGCATAGTAAGCATAGTTGAATTTGCGAATGATTTTCTTCAGGTGTTTGAAAGGGATTGCTGTGCCAATAAAAAGTCCGTAATATCGGTTCATTCTGTGCTTCCTTTACGCTTTTGTCATTTTCGGAGCTACACGCAGTCGAGTTGCTTGCTCGTAAGCGTAGGCTAGGCGAAGAAGAGTAGGTTCCTGGAATGCCAATCCGGTCAGCATGATGCCAAATGGCTTGCCCACAGAAGTATAGCCAGCTGGTACCGTAATCGAAGGGTAACCAGCTTTGGCAGGGATAGCATAACCCGTACTGCCGGGGTACAAGAGGGCATCGAGTTCGTGCTCCTTCATAACAGCATCAAGACCTTGTTTCTGTGACATTTCCAAATCGAATAGGCGATTAGCCAGATACTCCGGCTCTGTCAGTGTACCACTTGTTTGCTCGGATTCCTCCAGCAGCTCTTGCCCGTAAAGCAGGGCTTGTTCCTCATGTGCCCGATTAAAAGCAATGACATCCTGTAAGGAGCGGATCGGGGAGGAGGCTGGTAAGGTTTTTAAATACGCATTTACCCCAACCTTGAATTCATGCACGAGAACATGTCTGTCCCACTCGGCATTTTCTGTCGGAATGGATACCGGATCTATGACTGTTGCGCCAGCCTCCTTGAGCTTTTCAATAGCTGCTTCATACAAAGCGATTTCTTCGTTTTCACACTCAGCCAAAAACCTGGAGCGCACAACGCCGATACGTGCACCCCGTAATCCATCTGCATGGAGGTAGGAGAGGTAATCAGTATGTGCTAGCCCCTCGCTTTTTCCAGTCACCGGATCATTTGCATCTATACCAGTAAGCGCACCAAGCAAAATAGCTGCATCTGTCACGGTTCTCGCTATCGGTCCGGCTGTGTCTTGGCTATGGGAAATCGGGATGATACCGGAACGGCTGATTAAGCCAACAGTAGGTTTGATTCCCACGAGTGAATTCTGTTCGGCTGGGTGGAGAATCGACCCGGAAGTCTCAGTACCGACTGCCACAACGGCAAAACCTGCGGCAATACCAGCAGCTGAACCCGAGCTAGACCCGCCGACATCGAGTACACCAGGCCCATATGGGTTCAACACTTGTCCACCACGCGAGCTGTAGCCATCTGGCATGTTATTGGAGACAAAGTTAGCCCATTCCGTCAGATTGGTTTTCCCTAAAAGGACGGCGCCCGCCTCTCGGAGCCTAGTCACAACAAATGCGTCCGCAGAGGCAAACGAATCAGCCAAAGCTAGAGCTCCAGCCGTCGTGTGCATCTTGTCAGATGTCGCAATGTTATCCTTGATCAGTACAGGGATTCCGTGAAGCGGCCCGCGACTGCCTGACACCGCTCGTTCCCGATCCAGAGATTCTGCGATCGCCAGTGCATCTGGATTCAGTTCACAAATGGCATTGATTTGGATGCCTTGTTTATTGTAGGTGGCAATCCGCTGTAAAAAGGCGAGAGTCAGTTCCCGCGAAGTCGTGGTTCCAGCTGTCATGGCAGCTTGCCATTCGAGAATGCTTGTTTGATGAATCAATGACATGATTTATCCCCTTTTTCGAATGATTTGATTTTTATTATAGTACCAAATTCAGGCAAAAGGGAGAAGGGATGGAAAAGGGAGGGAGAGAAGGGTGAGCCTTTTGCCTATAAAAAAACAAGCTGACTCTACGTAAGAATCAGCTTGTTCGGTCGTGTATGCTGTTTAAGCGTTTGATCCAGCAGCTGCTAGCTTTGCTTTTTCTTCTGCTTCTACATAACGGTTGCGAGGGTGCTCGCGGCATTCGTCGGAGCAAGAACGCTTGAATTTTGTCTCACATTCTGGGCAGCAGAAGTGCTGCTTGTTGCAGAATGGGTTGGCGCAGTTGAGATAGCGGTCTTCCACAGTACCGCAGTAGTGACAGCGTCCAATCACGACGTCTTCTTCGGTATGGTTGATCGGAACAGAGATACGCTCGTCAAATACGTAGCATTTTCCATCCCACAGACGCCCTTGGACTTCTGGATCTTTTCCATACGTGACAATTCCGCCCTCAAGGTGGTAAACATTTTCAAAACCTTGTTGCAGCAAGACACCTGTCAGCTTTTCGCAACGAATACCGCCTGTGCAGTAGGTGAGGACTTTTTTATCCTTGAACTGGCTCATGTTTTCACGAATCCACTCAGGGAACTCTCGGGATGAATCCACTTCTGGGCGAATCGCACCACGGAAATGTCCCAAATCGTATTCGTAATAGTTGCGACCGTCAAGGATCACGACGTCTTCTTCCTGCATCATTTCGTGCCATTCTTTTGGGTTCAGATAGGTGCCGACTAGTTCATTCGGATTAACATCTTCCTCCAAACGCCAGGTTACGAGCTCCTGTTTCGGGCGCACAAACATTTTTTTGAATGCATGCTCTTCCGACTCATCTATTTTAAACCACATATCACTAAAACGTGGATCTTTTCGCACATATTCCATGTAGGCGTCGGTTTGTTCAATCGTGCCGGATACGGTTCCATTAATGCCCTCCGGAGCTACGATAATCCGCCCTTTCAGCCCGTTATCCTTGCAAAATTGCAAGTGCTCGGCTGCGTACTCCTCATAATTTTCAATAGGAGTATACTTGTAATACAACAAAATGCGATATGGTTTTTGTACTTGCAAGGTACAATTCCACCTTTCTTTTCAATTGTGATTTTAGATGCAACGGTGATTATATCACATTCCATTGTTATAAGCGCTGAAAAAGAAAGGGATTTGTGAGGTTTTTATGAAAATCGGTGCTTCTTGCTGGAAGTGGACGCATCCTGTACACTATGAATGGTAATCAGCTGAAACGCTATAGAGGAGAGACCATTACATGAACATGACAAATGAGCGCCTGGTTACACAGGTGAAAATTAAAAAGCTCCACCAAGACGCCGTGATCCCTGCGTACGCGAGAGCAATGGACGCGGGCTTTGATCTGGTCGCGGTAGAGGATACATTGATTGCCCCTGGCCAATCTGCAAAAGTTAGAACTGGCTTGGCGTTCGCGCTTCCAGAAGGATTTGAATTGCAAGTGCGCCCTCGCTCGGGGATCAGTGCAAAAACAAAGCTGCGCTTGTCCAATGCACCAGGGACTGTTGATGCAGGCTATCGCGGTGAAGTATGTGTCCTGATCGATAACATTCGAATCGCATCCGGAAAAAGTGGCAAGGTATGTCTGGGCGCTAGCGAAAACGAAGTAACCGTTGAACAAGAAGTCGATGCACATAGCTACTTGATCAAAAAAGGGGACCGGATTGCACAGGGCGTCATTGCAATCGTTCCAGTCGCACAGTTCGAAGTAGTCGATGAGCTGGATGAGACAGAAAGAGGAGCAGGCGGCTTCGGCAGCAGCGGTATCAAGAGCTAGTTCTATCGAGTAAAAATACAAGACCCCTGATCATCAGCCGTGTAAATGGAGGTAAGCTGATACGTCAGGGGTCATTGTTTTGATCAAATCCTCATCCTTTGGCGGATAAAAACTGGTCGATTCTCGAAAGATCGTCAGCTGTCAGCGAACGTCCATCTGCTTTGACGAATACGCAAGGTCCATAGACCCAGTCTAAAAACCCATCTGATGTGATGGGGAAATTGTTGGCTTGTACCCCGCGCGCATCTTCATTCACAACGAGAGAGATTCCCTCCAGATGGTCATCCTCCACTATCTCATAATCTCCACCCACCAGCTCCTGTAGTTCATCCGTCCCAGCGATTTCTCGAACAACTGCATTTTCATGCGGAAGCTTTACGTATACCGTAGTCAATCACAATCACTCCTTCTGACACCCATCATAACGCATCACCAATGAATTGTGCGATAGGGGAGCGGATGCCTGTTGGCGTGTTGGTTATCCTATGGTTGAGAATTGAAGTAACGTCCGTATTGATACTTTCAGCCTGAGGGGACTTGCTGATGATATTCGTGACCGGAAAACTGTATTGGCCAGAAACATTGCCAGCGCCACCCCTATATCCCGCTCTGACCGAGGACGTGAAGTGTGACGTTCTGATCATTGGTGGCGGTGAGGCAGGAGCACTCGTTTCCTATTATTTGAAGCAGCATGATGTGGATGTCATCCTCGTGGATAAACGGCGGGTGAGTGGGGGCAGCAGCAGCGCTAACACCGGTTTGTTGCAAATATGCAACGATAAAACGTTAACAGCCTGTATCCATTCGTTCGGTGAGCAAAAAGGAGTTCGTTTTTACGAACTGACGCGGCAGGCGGTTGATGAATTGGAAAACATCTCTGGGCAGCTAGATCAATCTCCAGATTACATAAGACGTGACAGCTTGTATTATGCCAGTGAACCAGCTGATGCGGAGAGCTTGCGGACAGAGTACCAGTTATTGAGGAAGTTTGGCTTTCCAGTCACCTATTTGGAGCGACCGGATATAGAGAAGCGATTCTCTTTTTCGAGGGCAGGGGCTATTTATTCCAAGGGAGATGCGGAGCTCAATCCGTACAAATTTGCCAACGGTGTGATCGCCCACTCTGTGAAAAAAGGGATGCGGGTATACGAAAACACGGAAGTCGTGCATCAAAAAGTGCAGGACGGAGGGCTTTTGGTCTATACCAATAATGGGCACACAATCAAGTGCAGGCGTGCCGTGTTTGCCACTGGCTACGAAGCACAATCCATGAAGCGCAATGCCAACGCTGTGATTTCCAGCTCGTTTTCCATCGTGACCAATCAAGTCGAAGCGCTTACGGGTTGGCCGCATGCATGTTTAATCTGGGAAACAGCCCGTCCCTATTTATATATCCGTACTTGTTCGGAAGGGAGAATCATTGTCGGAGGACTGGATGAGCCGTTGAACGACTTACAAAAGAAGGAGGCTTCCAGTCTGAAAAAGCGGGATCATTTGCTCGCAAAGATTCAAGAGTTATTTCCAGAGATTCCAATGCGAGCTGAATATTATTGGGGAGCGACTTTTGTCGATACCCATGACGGACTCCCGCTTTTTGGGGAGCAGAAAGGCTATCCGCATTGCTTGTTCACACTAGGCTACGGTGGGAACGGAACCGTCTATTCGACCATCGGCGCGCAAATTATCAGTGATCTGATTACCAAAGGAAGTCATTCGGACGCCGATCTTTTTGCTTTTGACCGGATAAAATATGCCAGTGTAACAGTCTGATCGAAAAAGCTTTCCCATTCAACGGGAAGGCTTATTTTTTTGAAAATGTCAGAACGGGCGGGCCCAAATTTGTTGGATGGGCAAGTAACATTTGAACGTGGCCTACCTGCCTAGCATAGGGTAGATGGAAATATCGTTGACAGGAGTAAAAAGGCAGGTATAATTTTCAATAACAGAGTATTCCGAGTAAAATACTATAGATTAGAAGAGGAGTGAAGGTGAGCTGTATGAAAACCACGAAAGGCAAGGTCCAGACGATCCTGCAACGCGTAGGAATTGTTGCTATGGCAGCTGCTATGGCAGGCTGCTCGGCTGCTGCACCAGCAGAAACAGGTAATGGAGCTGCGGGCAGCAACTCTACGGTAGAGCTGCTCAATGTTTCCTACGATCCGACGCGAGAGTTTTACCAAGATATCAACAAGGAGTTTGCCTCAGAGTGGCAACAAAAGACTGGTCAAACCGTGACGATCAAGCAATCACATGGCGGTTCAGGCAAGCAATCCCGCTCCGTCATCGATGGTTTGGAAGCAGATGTAGTCACCCTTGCCCTCGCTTATGATATTGACGCGATTGCCGAACGCGGTCTGATTCCTGCCGATTGGCAAAAGAAGCTCTCGGACAACAGCTCGCCTTACACCTCCACGATTGTGTTTCTCGTGCGCAAAGGCAATCCGAAGCAAATCAAAGATTGGGATGATTTGATCAAGCCTGGTATATCCGTGATTACACCGAATCCGAAAACGTCTGGGGGAGCCAGATGGAATTACTTGGCTGCCTGGGGTTATGCCTTGAAGACAAATGGCAGGGATGAAGCGAAGGCACAAGAATTCGTTGCACAATTGTTTAAAAATGTACCCGTCCTCGATTCTGGGGCACGTGGTTCGACCACTACGTTTGTCGAGCGTGGCATTGGGGATGTGCTAATTGCATGGGAAAACGAAGCGTATCTCGCTGTCAATGAACTAGGGAAAGACAAGTTTGAGATTGTGAATCCGTCCTTGAGCATTTTGGCTGAACCACCTGTAACCATCGTTGACAAATACGCTGACAAGCACAAGACAAAAGAAGTAGCAGAAGCATACCTCCAGTTCCTGTATACCAAAAAAGGCCAAGAGCTCGCAGCCAAGCATTACTACCGCCCTCGTTCGCAGGAAGTGCTCCAAGCACATACACCGGCATTCCCTGACATCCAATTATTTACCATCGATGAGTTATTTGGTGGTTGGACGAAAGCACAAAAGACTCATTTTGCAGATCAAGGCGTCTTCGATCAACTTTATAAACCATAGACGTACACTTTCCTCAGAGGAGTTACCTTCATGAGAAAATCATTCCGCAACAGAGGGTTTTTGCCAGGCTTTGGCATGACCATGGGCTATACAATCATCTACCTGAGTCTTCTGGTGCTGATCCCTCTGTCTGTCTTGTTTTTAAAGGCTTCGGCGATGAGTTGGGAGCAATTCATAGGGACGATTATGGATACGAGGGTCCTTGCCTCTATTCGTGTGAGTATTATGACTTCTCTTTTCGCGGCTTGTCTCAATGCGGTGTTTGGTGTCTTGGTAGCATGGGTGTTGGTACGCTATCAGTTTGCGGGGAAGCGGATCATTGACGGCATAGTTGACCTGCCATTTGCTTTACCTACCGCGGTAGGCGGGATTGCCCTGACTTCTATTTACGCTGAAAATGGCTGGATCGGGCAGTACCTGGCGGAGTGGGGGATCAAGGTAGCGTACACTCCCATCGGTATATGGGTTGCACTGACATTCATCGGTCTTCCTTTTGTCGTCAGAACGGTCCAGCCTGTGTTGCAGGATTGGGATTTGCAAATGGAGGAAGCGGCAGCTACGTTGGGAGCTACTCGATGGAATACATTTTGGCGGGTGGTTTTGCCGCATCTGTTACCGGCGATCATTACGGGTTTTGCGCTCGCCTTTGCTAGAGCACTGGGTGAGTATGGCTCCGTTGTTTTCATCTCCGGGAACATGCCGTTGAAAACAGAAATTGTGCCCCTCTTGATTATGACCAAGCTGGAACAGTTTGACTATGCGGGCGCTACGGCAATTGCAACGGTCATGCTAGTGATTTCCTTTGTCATGCTGTTGGTCATCAACTACTTGCAATGGAAAATCAATAAATTCGATGCGGCCCGTTAGGAGGTATCACGTATGAGACATTTGACGGAGCCGGCCTATATCCGATGGACACTGATTATCGTGGCCTTGCTCTTCCTCGGCTTGTTTTTGATCCTACCGCTAGTAGCTGTTTTTACAGAAGCGTTTCGGCAAGGGGCGGAGGTGTTCGTGGCGTCCATTACAGAGGAGGAAACATTATCCGCTGTCAAGCTCACCTTGCTTGTCGCTGCCATTAGTGTACCGCTGAATGTGACGTTCGGGATCGCTGCAGCATGGGCAATTGCCAAGTTTTCATTCCCGGGTAAAAATGTGTTGCTTACGTTGATAGACTTGCCATTTGCCGTGTCTCCAGTCATTGCGGGCCTTATCTTTGTCCTCTTGTTTGGGAGTCAAGGTGTGGCGGCGCCCTTGCTTGCGGCATGGGACTTACAAATCATTTTCGCAGTTCCCGGTATCATGCTCGCGACCACCTTTGTTACCTTCCCGTTCGTCGCTCGTGAACTGATTCCGGTCATGGAAGCACAGGGAAGAGACGAGGAGGAAGCAGCAGTCTCGCTCGGAGCAAGCGGCTGGAAAACATTTTTACGCGTCACGCTGCCAAACGTAAAATGGGGACTCCTGTACGGGGTCATTTTGTGTAATGCCCGCGCCATGGGTGAATTCGGGGCAGTATCCGTCGTTTCCGGTCATATCCGTGGCATGACCAATACGCTCCCGTTGCATGTGGAGATTCTCTACAACGAATATCAATTCGCTGCTGCCTTTGCGGTAGCCACCTTGCTTGCTGCCTTAGCCTTGGTGACGCTTATTCTGAAAAGCTTGATCGAGTGGAAAACCGAGCGGCAAGCAAAGCTGGATGAGGAACAACACTACGACGTGACAGGAGAGAGAGCCGGATGAGTATCGAGGTAGTGAACATTACGAAGTCATATAAAAGCTTTACGGCGCTGAAAAATGTGAATCTGCATATCCCGGAAGGCGAACTCGTAGCGCTTCTCGGGCCTTCCGGATCGGGAAAGACGACGCTTTTGCGTCTCATCGCTGGACTGGAGCAACCGCAGGAGGGAAGCATCCTCTTTCACGGAGAGGATAATACGAACCGCGACGTGCGCGAGCGGCAGGTTGGATTTGTTTTTCAGCATTACGCCTTGTTTCGGCATATGAACATTTTTGACAACATTGCGTTTGGGTTGTCCGTTCGCTCCCGCAAAACACGACCGAGCAAGGAGGAAATCAGTGAAAAGGTTCATTCGCTGTTAAAGCTCGTTCAGCTAGAAGGTCTCGCACATCGCTATCCCTCACAGCTATCCGGTGGTCAGCGCCAACGTGTCGCATTGGCGAGGGCATTGGCAGTGGAACCAAAATTTTTGCTGCTGGATGAACCGTTCGGCGCTTTGGATACGAAAGTGAGACAGGAGCTGCGTCGCTGGCTCCGTCATCTGCACGGGAAGCTCGGGCTGACGATTCTGTTCGTCACGCACGATCAGGAGGAAGCGATGGAATTGGCGGATCAGGTAGTTGTGATGAATGAAGGGCGAGTGGAGCAGGTAGGATCGCCCGAAGAAATTTACCACCATCCGGCGAATCCGTTTGTGTACAGCTTTCTGGGGCGGGTCAATTTGTTTCACGGACGAATCCAAAATGGCAAAATCAAGCTCGGCGAAGCAGAGTTCGAGACAGATTGGAAGGATAAAGCGGTGGAGGCTCCCGCTGTTGGATACATGCGACCACATGATGTAGAGATATCGTTGCGACCGCCAGAGGGGAAGTCTGCCAGATCTGTTCAGGCCGAAATTAACCATATTTCGCTCTTGGGTCCGATCGTTCGTCTGGACCTGAAACGTTTGGACACGGATGAGGTTTTTGAGGCAGAGATGAGCAGGCAGCGTTTTATGGAGTTGAACGTAGAGGAGGAGAGCATTGTGTATGTGACGTTGCACAATGTATCGATCTATGTGGATTCACAGCCTCTACAGACACATCGCCCTTCCCTCGTTCCGTTGCAGGCCAGTGTTTGATCCGATTGATTGCAAATAAACCGGTCTGCATTTGCCGCAGGCCGGTTTTTGCTGGAGGCACTCTCTACTCGCCACGTTGCTTGGAGCGTGTCTGTTCTTTGCTAATTGTGTTCGATCTACGAGTTTGCGAAGGGTTTTCTTTCTTTCCCATCTCATTTTTTACACCGTTTTGCTTGGACATTTCTCTGCCTCCTTCCCATTGGATTGCCATGGTAGTTTTCCCTGTGAAAAGGATTTTCATGAATCAAGTGTTTTTTGCTGTGCGCGAAATCGTTTACCTTTTGCAAAATGAGGTCATCTCTGGTAAGATAAGTGTTTGAACGATTCAAAAAAGGCAGGTATTGCGACGATGATAAGCACTCAGAACGTGACGCTGCGCTACGGTAAGCGCGCACTGTTTGAAGATGTATCCATTAAGTTTACCCCAGGTAACTGTTACGGCCTCATCGGTGCGAACGGTGCAGGGAAGTCTACCTTCGTGAAGATCCTCTCCGGAGAGATCGATCCGACGAGTGGTCACGTTTCGGTGACACCGGGCGAGCGTATCGCTGTATTAAAGCAGAACCACTTTGAATTTGACGAGTACGAAGTGTTGAAAACGGTAATTATGGGCCACAAGCGCCTGTTCGAGATCATGGAAGAGAAGACCGCTCTCTACATGAAAGAAGATTTCTCTGAGGAAGACGGCAATCGCGCGTCCCAATTGGAGGGAGAATTCGAAGAGCTGAACGGCTGGATGGCCGAAGCAGATGCAGCTAGCTTGCTGATCGGTCTTGGTATCCCGACTGACTTGCACGACAAGCAGATGAAAGACCTCTCTAGTACGGAGAAGGTACGTGTTCTGTTGGCGCAAGCCCTGTTTGGCAATCCACACATCCTGCTTCTCGATGAGCCTACGAACCACTTGGACATCGAGTCGATTCGTTGGTTGGAAAACTTCCTGGCGGATTATGAAAACACCGTCATCGTTGTATCCCATGACCGTCACTTCCTGAACAAGGTGTGTACGCACATTGCGGATATTGACTTTGGCAAAATCCAAATGTACGTGGGTAACTACGACTTCTGGTACGAATCCAGCCAATTGGCACTGAAAATGGTTCGTGACCAGAATAAGAAGAAAGAAGAAAAAATGAAGGAACTGCAAGAGTTTATTGCGCGTTTCTCTGCGAATGCTTCCAAGTCCAAGCAGGCGACTTCGCGTAAAAAGCTGTTGGAGAAAATTACGTTGGAAGACATTCGTCCTTCCAGCCGTAAGTATCCGTTCATCAACTTCAAGCCAGAGCGTGAAGCGGGTAAAAACCTCGTAGCCATCGAAGGCTTGAGCAAGACGATTGAAGGCGAAAAACTGTTTGAAAACCTTCACCTCACCATCAACAAAGGGGACAAAGTTGCTTTTGTCGGACCAAATGAGCTGGCGAAAACAACCTTCTTCCAAATTTTGATGGGCGAAGTTCAGCCTGATAGCGGTTCTTTCGAATGGGGCGTTACGACTTCCCAAGCGTACTTCCCAAAAGACAATGCGGAGTACTTTAGCTCCGATTTGAGCCTGGTTGACTGGCTGCGCCAATACTCCAAAGATCAAGACGAGACATTCATTCGTGGATTCCTCGGTCGCATGCTGTTCTCTGGAGATGAAGCGCTGAAAAAGTCAAACGTATTGTCCGGGGGAGAAAAAGTTCGTTGCATGCTGTCCAAGATGATGCTGGCGAGTGCCAACGTACTGATCATGGACGAACCGACAAACCACTTGGATTTGGAATCCATTACTGCATTGAATAACGGCTTGATTGAGTTCGACGGTACACTTCTGTTCGTATCTCATGACCACCAGTTCGTTCAAACCATTGCGAACCGGGTCATTGAGTTCACGCCGAAGGGTGTCATTGATAAAATGATGACATATGACGAGTACCTGGAGAGCGATGAAATCAAACGCCTGCGTGATGAGCATTACGCGTAAGCTGCCTACGCACATATAAAAAGCCCTTGTCTTCGCACAAATCGTGCAGAAGTCAGGGGCTTTTTCTCATGTTACGGGGTTTTCCACGAACTCGATTTTAGTAAGGAAGGCTTCCTTGCTCGAGAAAATGACGCGCTCTTTTCGGGGGGAAGTAAAGAACACCACGATATACTGGTCATCTATGTATTCTACCGTGCCTCGTTTCTTTGGTCTCTGTATCGTCTTCACGGGTTTATTCAACCATTCGTTCATCTGTTGTTCCTCCTACCTGGCTTTCCCATTCATTATACCAAGATTAAAGGCGATGCCCAATGACATGTGCAGTTATGGCGATGCGCAGAAGCATTTGATCGTGCCCGTTTTCCGCATTCAATCCAGTCCACTCTCGGATGAGCTGGATGCGGTATTTGATTGTATTTTTATGGACATACAAACGACGCGCGGCTTCCGCGTAATTCCCATCCGCTTGCAAAAACACTTGCAAGGTTTGCAAGAGCTGTCCGTTCTTGTCTCGATCATAGCTTTGAATTTTGCCCAGACATTCTTCTGCAAACGTTTGGGCTTCTGTCGCTGGATCGTCTGCATACATGATTCGCTCGAGTCCTAAGTCGTGGTAGCTTTTGACGTGAAGAGAAGAGACGTTGGCTGGGGGTGTAGAATGGAGAGCAGTTCGCAAGCTGATCAGCGCTTCCCGATAACTACAAACGATGCCTTCTCGCTCAGGATGATATCGCCCAATTCCTGCAAAGACGGGCTGATCCAATTGCTTGGTGACCGTATTCAAGCACTGTTCCTGCAGCCATTGCGAGAGCGGTTCAGTGGGGGCATGAATAGGCATAGGCACGAGCAAGAGGACACGATTTTCCTGATCCAAACCATACAGAATCGCCTCATTTGAGGAAAAAAAGCTGTGCAACGCGTTCAGAAGATGATGGTTTTCTTGCCAAAGTTCCATGCCGGTTTTGTCATGAGGGGAGGAGCTTACGATCATCGCGATATAGTGATCGGACAACTCCCAGCCAACTTCATCCGCCTTTCGCATGAGCATTTCATGTGAGACGATCTGGCCACTGACGAGTTGTTGCAAAAAATCATTGCGAAAACGCTGGAATGTTTCCTGGATGGCTCGTTGTCGCTGCATTTCAAGTGACAAGAGGGCAGCCGTTTGCTCGATGGCGACTTTTTCCCACGCGTAAAGATCACGCTCCCGCTGTCCAATGATGATGGTTCCCTGCACGATTTGGTCGTGGAGAAGCCACCGGACATGGATGCCTTCTTTTTGTCTGCTAAGAGGCTCTTGCGTTAGTCGAATTGGGGCGCGTTGACCGTATAGCTTGTCCAATGAATCATCGCCTGGGAACGAACCAAGCGAGGAATCCCATTTCCATTTATGCTGGGGGACATGGATGGATACAGGAGCATCAAGGGTATCGGACAGTAAATCTGTCAAAGTAGAAATCGGAGCTCCTCCCGTTAAATAGTGATGAAACCGTTCATAAATGGCATGGGTTCTGTCTAGCTCGATGCGCTGTTTGTCATTGATGTATTGAACGACTGGCACGATGACATCCGACCAAGCTTTATTCATCGGAAAGGACAGGATAGGAAATGCCTTTTTCGTAGCGTGGGAGAGAACGGCTTCAGGAAGGTCCTCGATGTACCGACCTAATTTGATGGCAAGCCCGGGGGTGCCGATGGTGACTAGCTCATCGATGAGTGTTATCAGCCGTTTCGTACATGTTTTTTGCTGAGAGAGAAATGGAAAGCCTGTCGTCAGAACGAATTCACCAGCACGCAGCCACCTGTGGCCATCGGGAGAATCAAACGAGGTGACGCCCAGCAGTTCATTCTCTAAAGAGTCCGCGCCTGCAAGCACTGACGATTCATCAAAGCCACCAACTAGTATGAGCTCACGGACAGTAATCATTACGCTCACCATGCTTTCATCATCTTTTAGCTACTTGTACAAAACACCGTTCCATTTTCTAGTCATGTGAACAAAGGAAATAATTGAATTTTTAGATAATACTAATGTACATGTCCAGGATGTGTACAGGCAATGGGACAAATCGAGCAAACTGGGGGGAGTCGTATGAAAGCGAGGGATTGGCTAGGAGTACTGCCGTTCATTGGGATGCTAGGAGGAATTCCGTTTGTGAATCGGGTAGAGCCTTACGTATTAGGCATGCCGTTTGTCCTATTTTGGATCGTTCTCTGGGTTGTCTTAACTTCCGTCATCATGGCATTCCTCAACAAAATCGACCCTGCTACAAAGGAGGACAGCCAATGAATATTGCCTTGATCATTATTTTTGCCTTTTTATTGCTGTCCTTCTACTCCGGTATTCGTGCGCAACGAGGGAAAGACATGAATATGGAACAATGGACCGTTGGCGGTAGAGGATTCGGTTCGATCTTTATTTTCTTGCTGGTAGCAGGCGAGATTTATACGACATTTACCTTTTTGGGAGGCAGTGGTTGGGCGTACTCCAAAGGGGCACCTTCTTATTACGTTCTCTCTTACATTTCCCTCGCCTATGTCATTTCCTACTGGCTCTTGCCGCCCATTTGGCGGTATGCCAAAGAGCATAAGCTCGTCTCCCAATCCGATTTTTTTGTAAGCAAATACAATAGTCCGATACTCGGCATTTTGGTCGCAGCGGTCGGAGTCATTGCGATTATTCCGTATCTCGTCCTCCAATTCAAAGGATTGGGGATCATCGTGTCGGAAGCATCCTATGGCTCGATTTCACCTGCTGCTGCGATATGGATCGGAGTCATTGCTGTGACCATTTACGTCATGATCTCAGGAATTCACGGTTCGGCTTGGACGGCTGCGATCAAGGACATCATGATTTTCTTTGTCGTCGTTTTCCTCGGGCTTTACCTTCCGTTTCATTATTACGGGGGTATCCAACCGATGTTTGAAGCCGTACAAGCTTCCAATCCTGGTTTCTTGACGTTCCCTGAGGAGGGATTAAGTATTTCCTGGTATATTTCAACGGTGCTGGTCACGGTGTTCGGATTTTACATGTGGCCGCATACGTTCGGTTCCGTGTTTTCAGCGAAAAATGCAAATGTGTTCCGCAAAAATACGATCATGCTGCCGCTCTATACCTTGATGCTGTTGTTTGTGTTCTTTGTCGGCTTTACGGCGATTCTGCAAGTGCCCGGATTAAAAGGGGCGGACGGTGATTTGTCCTTGCTCCGTCTGTCGTTGCAAACATTCGATCCGTGGGTAGTCGGGATCATTGGAGCAGCAGGCTTGTTAACTGCGCTCGTACCAGGCTCCATGCTATTGATGACAGGGGCAACGCTCTTGGCGAAAAATGTGTACAAAGTCATGGCTCCGCACACATCTGACGCACAAATCGCCCGGATTGCCAAATGGTTAGTGCCTGTCATCTCGTTGATCTCGCTGTATTTTGCAATGAGTGGGGGAGATACGCTCGTAACGCTGTTATTAATGGGCTACAGCTTGGTCACACAGTTATTCCCGGCATTGCTTTTTAGTCTTCCTGCCAAGCCGTGGGTAAATAAATACGGTGCGTTTGCCGGGATTTTATGTGGGGTGTCAACCGTTGCGTATGTGACGATTTTCCAAGTGACGATAGCGACTATGTTTCCGAATTGGCCAGCCGTTGTCAAAGACTTGAACATTGGTGTCGTGGCATTGCTAGTCAATATCGTCGTGATGTTTACTGTGACGTTTTTGACGAAGAATCTTTTTGCACTCAATCGTCATGCGGCAAACACAGAAGGGACACCCACTCTTTAATACTCATTTCCTAAAGGGGGCAGTTATATGGCAGATATGGTTTTTCTCAATGGACAGGTGATCACGGTAGATCATGAGAATCGGGTGGCAGAAGCAGTGGCAGTCAGAGGGAATCGCATTCTTGCTGTCGGGTCTAGTGAAGATGTGAAACAGTTGATTCAATCACATACAAACGTTATTGATTTACAAGGGAAGAGTCTATTGCCCGGCTTCATCGATGCCCATCTGCATATTACGATTTACGGTACGAACAAACTGGGAGTCGATTGCAAAGCGAGAGGGATCAGGTCGATTGATGATCTGCTCACCGCACTGAAAGAACAAGCGGCAAAAACACCAGCAGGAGAATGGGTGAGGGCATGTGGTTTCGATGAAAATCTCATGATCGAGCAACGCTATCCGACAATCGCCGAGCTGGATGAAGTGACGACAGCGCATCCTGTTTTTGTCATGAGGACGTGCGCTCATCACTCAGTCGTAAACAGCAGAGCGCTTGCCATAGCGGGTTACGACAGAGAGACAGCCGATCCCCAAGGTGGACGTATTGATCGTGATGCAGATGGTGAGCTAACGGGATTCCTCATCGAAACGGCACATATGAACCTATTTGAAAAAGCGGCTTTTACAGAAGTAGAGTATATCGAAGGTTTGCGATTAGCTTCGAAAGACTTTGTTGCTGCGGGGATTACGAGCATCCACGATGCGGGAGGATACGGTCCAGAGAACTATCGGGCGATGCAAAAAGCGGTACAGAAAGGTGACGTGAAAGTTCGCATCTACGCAATGGTTTGTGCGCTGAATCAATCCGATGATTTTGTCCGAAAGATGGTCGATGCAGGGATGGTAACGGGTACGGGGAATGCTCGGTTCCGTATCGGACCCGCGAAAGTTTTTACAGATGGGGCAAGCATTGCGCCCACGATGGCCATGCGTGAACCGTTCACCAGCCGACCAGATGATTATGGAATTCTCTACTATGAACAGGACGAGTTGAATACCATTTTGGGAGAGGCACATGCAAAAGGTTTTCAAATTACCGCTCATGCCCAGGGAGATCGAGCGATTGACATGCTGCTGACATGCTTTGAAACGGCACTAGAAGCGCATCCGCGCGAGAACCACCGACATCGAATTGAACATGCGGGTGTATCTGCGCCTGATCTGCTGGCAAGAATGGCTCGGCTAGGCGTCGTACCCATCCCAAATCCTGCTTTTATCTACGATTACGGTGATTCGTATGTGACCAACATCGGAGAGCGTGTCCGACATATGTTTCCGGCGAGGGATCAGTTCGACGCGGGGATCGTTACGGCAGGAGCGTCGGATAGTCCCGTGACTGATTTCAACCCGCTGATTGGGATTCATACTGCCGTTAATCGGTTGAGTAAAACAGGTCAGGATGTGGGGGGAAATCAAAGGGTCAGCATCATGGAGGCGATTCGCATGTTTACTTGGAACGGAGCGTACGCCAGTTTTGAGGAGGGGATCAAAGGGAGTATTGAAGTCGGGAAGCTGGCTGATCTCGTGGTGCTGGACGGCGATATTTTGGCAACGCGGGCAGATCGTATCAAAGAGCTGCGCGTAGACAAAACGATGATCGATGGGGAGTTCGTCTATCAACGCCAAGATGAGGAGGTTTTACAAGCATGAACGTAAAAGCGAGAAAGCTAGCGATCAATGAAGAACGACTGCAAAAACGAATCGAGCAATTGGCGCAAATCGGGAAAATAGGGGAAACGGGTGTATGTCGACTCGCTTTGTCTGCTGAAGACCGGGCAGGCGTAGAGCTGGTGCGTAGCTGGATGGAAGAAGCTGGTCTTCAGACGCGGATCGATGACTTCGGCAATTTGATTGGTCGGATGACGGGGAAGGATGATCAAGCCCCGATCTTGATGATTGGCTCGCATATCGATTCGCAGCCATACGGTGGTCAGTACGATGGTGTGATCGGGGTATTGGGCGGGCTGGAGGTTGTCCAGACGTTGAGTGAACAAGGGGTCATGCCTGCACAGTCGATTGAAATCATTGCGTTTTGTGACGAAGAAGGATGCCGGTTTCAAAAAGGACTGTTTGGTTCCAAAGGCATTCTCGGCATGCTGGACCCGACGGACTTGGAGCGGACGGACAAAAACGGGATCACACGCAGGCAGGCACTCGTTGATTTTGGATGCGACCCTGATCGCCTAGAAGCGTCTATTTATACAAAAGGCAGCATCGGTGCTTATCTGGAGCTGCATATTGAGCAGGGGCCGATTCTCGATGATGCGAAAGAAGCGATTGGAATCGTGTCTGCGATATCAGGGCCTTTGTGGTGGACGGTCGAGCTGACTGGTTTTGCCGGGCACGCTGGTTCTGTACCGATGCCGATGAGAAAGGATGCACTTGTCGGAGCAGCAAAAGTAATTTTGGCTGTGAACGAGCTGGCAAAGCTCGATCCACAAGCGCCAACAGTCGGGACAGTCGGTCACTTGGAGGTTTTCCCGGATTCGCGCAACATCATTCCAGAGCGGGTACGTTTTTCGATTGATTTGCGGGATATCGATTTGCAGCGTCGTGACGAGCGTGAACAAGCATTGCGCGAGGCGATTGAGCTAGCCGCTGTAGAAGGTGGATTGCAATTTACGATCACCGAAGATACGAATAGTGACCCGCGTTATTGTGCAGACTGGATAAAGGCAATCATGCATGAGGAGAGCAGCAAGCTCGGTGCTTCTGTGCGCGAACTGATGAGCGGTCCTTTCCATGACGCTTTGGCGCTCTCCTACGTTTGTGATTACGGGATGATTTTTGTCCGCTGTAAGGACGGTATCAGTCATAATCCGCAAGAATACGCAGCCTATGAAGACGTGGCACTGGGAACAGAGCTGCTCTACAAAACCGTATTGCGGATGAGTAGCAACCAATAAGGGAGAGAGTCGCCCGTCTAAGTGGATAGGCGACTTTTTCATACAGTCAATGGCGAGACTTTACAGACTGTTTTTGATATATTTTAGTCTGAGAGGTTCTTATCACGTTTGAGGAAGGAAGAATGGCATGAAAATGCGTGTTTCCGCTGTGCAGTATCATCTGCATACCATACATAGCTTTGAAGACTTTGCCAATCAAGTTGAGCACTACGTGAAAAACGCACAAGAGTACGACACAGAATTTCTCCTTTTCCCGGAGCTGTTTACGACTCAACTCATGTCGATTGGAGACGAGCAGGGCAATGCGCTGCCGATTACGGCATTGCCATCATTCACGGACCGATATGTCGAGCTGTTTCGTTCCCTCGCTGCCAAATACGAGATGTATCTGATTGGTGGAACGCACATCATCGAGGAAAACGGCAAGCTTTACAATACGGCTTTTCTGTTTTACCCGGATGGACGTGTAGGGCAGCAGAAAAAAATCCATATCACGCCATGGGAAGTAAAAGGCTGGAACATGGGGGCTGGCGACTCGTTGCAAATCTTTGAGACCGACAAAGGGAAAGTCGCGATGATTATTTGCTACGACATCGAGTTCCCTGAGTGGGTGCGCATCGCCAAAGCACGGGGCGCAGACGTCATTTTCTGCCCATCCTGCACGGATGATCGCCACGCTTTCCACCGCGTACGTTATACCAGTCATGCCCGGACGATTGAAAACCAGGTGTATGTCGTACTGACTGGAACCGTAGGCTCGCTGCCGACAGTTGATTTCATGCGAGCAAACTTTGGACAAGCGGCGATCTTGACGCCAAACGATGTTCCGTTCCCTCCGCGAGGCATTCTTGCTGAAGGGGAAATCAACCACGACATGATGGTAACCGCTGACCTGGATATCCAATTGCTATACGACGTGCGGGAAAAAGGATCCGTCACAACGTGGCGCGACCGCCGCACCGATTTGTATACAGACTGGAAGTAAAGCATTCCATCGTGATCAGGACAGCAGGAGGATGAATATGTACAGAAAAGAGCTGTATGTATTTGAAGGGAACAAGCCACGCAAAGCCGTCATACGCAACTACAATCATGCAGACTTCTTCGAATTGATCCAAATCCAGGCGGAGAGCTTTCCCCCGCCGTTCCCGTCTGAGTTATGGTGGAACCAGGAGCAGCTGATGAACCATATTACGCTGTTTCCAGAAGGTGCCATTTGTGTAGAAGTGGACGGGGTTTTGGCGGGTTCGATGACAGGGTTGCTCGTGAGGTTTGATCCGGCTCACCCCGAGCATAAGTGGGAGGATGTCACGGATAGCGGTTATATCCGTAATCACGATCCGCAAGGGGACACCCTGTACATCGTAGACATTTGCATTCGTCCGAGCTTCCGCAAGCTGGGATTGGGTCAACAGATGATGCAAGCGATGTATGAGCTGGTGGTACAAAAAGGACTGCGCAGATTGCTCGGCGGAGGTCGCATGCCAGGATATGGACGTTATGCAGACCAATGGACACCTGAGCAGTATTTGGAGCGTGTTCTGACAGGGGAAGTAAGAGACCCGGTGATTACATTTCTCATGCGCTGCGGTCGTACGCCTGTTCAGGTCGTGGCGAATTATTTGGAAGATGAGGAATCTCGCAACTACGCGACACTCATGGAATGGAAAAATCCATTTCAGCAGCATCTGTAGGGCGTTTATCCGACATAATCGATCAAGAGGGGATATGACTGATGGAATTCGTACGTATTCAACATATTGACAATCCGCTGTTTGCGAAGATGCACCGTTTGATGCAAGAGGTTTTCCCGCCTGAGGAAGTATTGGAGTACGATCTGTGGAAAGAACCGCTGGAAGATCCGGGTATTCGTGTATTTGTAGCTGTACACGAAGGAGAAGTTGTGGGCGCTACCGAATACCGTTATTACACAGACATGAACGTAGCCATGACAGACTTCACGATCATTGGTCAAGAAGGTCTCGGAGTGGGCCGATTCCTCGCCAGAGAGCGTCAAAAAGACCTGCTCGCTCTGGCTGCTGAAAACGGCAAGGAGCTGTACGGGATGTTTGCAGAAATCTACGACCCGTACCGTGTGGAAGAACACAACTTTGGCGGGATCAAGCCAATGGACCCATTTGTACGCCGTGAAGTGCTCTCTCATCTCGGCTACAAACGTACGAGCTTTACCTATGTACATCCGTCCTGGCAAAATGACGGGGAAGCGGTATCTGGACTTGATCTGGGCTTCATGCCGACAAACGAAGAGCAAACAACCCTCGAAGCGGATCTGATCGTCACGTTCTTGAAGCGTTATTACGCCGTGCTTCCACAAAAGCCACAAGCATGGCTCGACATGGTGAAAGACTTGGAGAGTAAAGAAACTGTAGAACTGCTTCCTATCTAATCGCAAGACAACAAGAACCAACTCTCCTGTGGAGCTATGTTCACGGCTCCATGGGAGTTTTTCGTAGTAGACCAGTCAGATTATTACGAAAAATGCATGCCGTAGGAAGAGGGATTCAAAATGAAAATCATCACGCTATGCGGGTCTACCAAATTCAAAAAAGAATTTGAGCAGGCGAATACGTATTTGACTCTCCAAGGAAACATCGTGATGAGCGTAGCTTTTTTTGAACAGAGCGAGGGCTTTGAGATATCACAGGAGCAAGCAGATCTACTCACTGACATTCACTTTCGAAAAATTGATTTGTCCGACGAGATTTTTGTCATCGATGTAGAGGGCTATATCGGAAGCAGTACAAGCAAGGAAATTGCGTATGCAAAAGAACAAGGAAAGCCGGTTCATTATTACTCCAAGAGTGGGATCAACGATAAAGTGATTGCCGCATTCTTTCACTAACGAGAAAATACAGAGGTGAAACAGGTGAATGCTCAAAATCTAGCATCGATCTTCCTTTACATAGCCGTCATCTTTCACTTGCTGGGCATGAGTGGCTGGACTTCTGCCAAGCTGGCACAACCAATCGAGCTCGCCATCCTCGCGCTGATGCTCCTGTCCATTTTCATTTTACGGAAAAAGAAACGAAAAAAGCGTCGGGCAAGAAGGCCAGCACCAGAAGTAGCAGTCATGCTTGAGAATGCCGAGGAAGGAGAGCCAGGCAAATGATCCATGACATCCACATGCAGGCGATTCTGGATGCTTCCCATGACGGCATCATCGCGGTCGATCGGGATTCTATTATTATCGGGGTCAATAAAAACGCGATGGAAATACTCGGTCTGCCAGGCAATATCGTGGGACAAAAAATTACCCGTTATATTCCCAATTCAGATATGTTGAGAATTTTGGCAACGGGAAAAAAAGAGCGAGGGGATATCGCGACGATCCTGAATCGGCAAATTATCATCAACCGTTTGCCGATTGTCGTAAAGGGTGAAATCGTGGGAGCGGTGTCCACTTTTAAAGAGATCACCGACATTCAAAAAATGGAGATGCGCATTCGCAAGCAGAGCATGGAGAGTGGCTTGGAAGCCAAATTCCGCCTGGAGGATATTGTGGGAGAATCATCTGCGATCCGCGAAGCGAAGGTATGGGCGGAAACATTTGCACGGACAGATGCGACGGTTCTCATTCAGGGGGAGACTGGAACTGGCAAGGAGTTGTTTGCCCAAGGAATTCATTTGAGCAGCCAGCGTGCAACCGGGCCCTTCATCCCGGTTAACTGTGCGGCGCTCCCCGGCAATTTATTGGAGAGCGAGTTGTTCGGATACGAGGAGGGCGCTTTTACTGGCGCGCGAAAAGGTGGAAAGCCTGGGCTGTTTGAATTGGCACACGGAGGCACGCTGTTCCTCGATGAAATCGGAGAGATGTCGATCCCGATCCAAGCGTTGCTCTTGCGTATCTTGCAGGAGAAAAAAGTCCGCAGAATCAGCGGAGAGCGCATCGTCCCTGTCGATGTGAGAATTATCGCGGCAACGAATCGGGATTTGGAACGACTGGTAGAGGAAAAGGAGTTTCGCTCAGACTTGTACTTCCGATTGAATGTGCTGACGTTAGAGCTGCCTGCTTTACGAGAGCGAATTGAAGATATTCCGCTATTGGTGGCATCGATCATTGGAGAGATCAAGGAACGGGAAAATAAAAGGCATCTGAAAGTAGAAGAGGCCGTTTTCCGCGTTCTCAAACAATACGACTGGCCAGGTAACGTACGAGAGCTGCGCAACGTGGTGGAAAGAATGGTCTTGCTCTGTAAGAATGACGCGCTTGGCAAGGAGGACACTGCTTTTTTTGCCAAGAAGCTGTATCAGCGGCAATCTTACCGAGATCAAGAAGAGAGAGAAGCAGAAGTCATCCGAAAGGTTTTGGCGGAGACGAAGGGAAACAAGGGAGAAGCGGCGAAAATTTTGGGAATGGATCGGTCTACGCTGTGGAGAAAAATGAAGCGCTACGAAAGATTGTAGAAATTGATGCAATTGCAACATCAGCGATGCATGTTTGCAACAGAGTGGCTCCGTTATTTGTTTAATTTACAGAAAATTAAAAACATATTCATTTGGCATGGTAGTTGCTTATTTATGGAGGACACAACGCTTACGACTTTTACGAAAAGGCGAGGGGAGAGCATGACACCACAACCGATTATTCGTGTAGAAAATGTCTCGTTTGCCTATCAGGTTAACCAAGATCAACAAATTCCTGTTCTGCAAAATGTCTCCCTAGAAGTGTTTCCAGGAGAGTATGTCGCCATCATCGGTCATAATGGGTCCGGTAAGTCAACGCTGTCTAAGCATCTCAATGGAATTTTGACTCCAAACGATGGCGATGTCATCGTTAACGGAATCAACACGCGTGAAAAACAGCGAATTCATGAAGTGAGGAGCCGTGTCGGGATGGTTTTTCAGCATCCGGACAATCAGATTGTCGCGACGATTGTAGAGGATGATGTGGCCTTCGGACTGGAGAACATAGGGACATCTGCAGAAGAGATGAAAACACGAGTGGATTTTGCCCTAGAGGCAGTAGGAATGAGTGCCTTTCGCCATCGACCGCCTCATCATTTGTCTGGTGGACAAAAGCAACGGATCGCCATTGCGGGGATATTGGCGATGAAGCCACAATGCCTCGTCATGGACGAAGCGACGAGTATGCTGGACAGCTACGGTAGACAGGATATACTAGCAGTCGTTCGCAAGCTGCATCGCGAAGGAATGACGATCGTCACCGTGACCCATCACATGTCAGAGGTAGCAGAAGCAGATCGCGTCATCGTAATGGAGGGCGGCAAGATCGTATTGGAGGGTACTCCACGTGAAGTATTTTCCCATCAGGAAAGACTTCGCGAGCTTCATCTGGATGTTCCAGACGCGAGCCGAATTGCTCATCTCGTTCACTCCGAATATCACGAATTTACACCTGATCTCATCCACAATGCGGAAGTTGTCGCGGAGGTTAATCGTTTATACGTCAGACAAGCGGAGGCGAGTGGTTCATGACGCAACCGATCGTAAACGTAGAAAATCTATCTCATGTCTACATGCACGGAACGCCTCTCGAACATCGGGCCCTCGACCAGGTAAGCATCCAGGTGGCAGAAGGCGAATGCTTGGCCATTATCGGTCATACTGGATCGGGAAAATCGACGTTAATCCAGCATTTTAACGGCCTGATTCGCCCGCAATCCGGTACGGTCATCATCAATGGAATGGACGTATCTTCACCCAAGATCGATATTCGTACGTTGCGTAGACAAGTAGGACTCGTTTTTCAAAACCCGGAGGATCAACTTTTCGAAAAACTGGTCGGTGATGACGTAGCCTACGGACCTTTTCGGATGGGGCTCCCTTTAGAGGAAGTGCGGCGACGTGTACAGTGGGCGATGGACTTAGTTGGCCTCTCGTTTCAGGAGATGAAAGACCGTCCGACTTTTGCCTTAAGTGGTGGGCAGAAGCGCAAGGTGGCATTGGCTGGCGTCCTTTCCTTGCAACCCAAGGTTCTCGTACTTGACGAGCCAACAGCAGGGCTGGACCCGCGCTCTCGTCATGAGCTATTGGAGCGCATCCGCCGTCTCAATCGGGAAGAAAAGCTAACGGTTATTTTCGTCTCACACAATATGGAAGAGGTCGCCAAGCTTGCTGATCGTGTCTACGTCATGGCAAACGGCAAATCAGTCTGTGAAGGGACACCACGACAAATTTTTGGCAATCAGGAATTGCTGCGGCAGCATCATATCGGCACACCGGAATCGGTAGATATTTTATACAGACTTCGTGAGCAGGGCTACAGCATCGATGCTAGCGCTTTTTTACCCGAAGAGACAGCGATGGAAATTTTGAAACTGATGAACCGCTAAGGAGGGGGTCCACATGTCAGCAGAATTTGAATTGACGCGCAATATTACCATCGGTCAATATTTACCCACTGCTTCGGTCGTTCATCGTCTCGATCCTCGTTTCAAGCTGGGTGCTTTCGTCATCCTCATCTTAGCGATTGCCATCTGCGATACATACGTGGGTAATCTGTTTGCTTTAGCCATTTGTATCTGGATGTTTCAAATCTCGAAAATCCCCCTACATTACGGTATATCCGGTATCAAGCCCGCTATCCCCTTTATCATGATTTTGGCGATCATGCAGTTACTATTTTACGGGGAGGTTGTCAATGGCGGAACCGTTTATTTGAAATACGGCTTCATCACGATCACGAGTGAGAGTGTACGCCTCGTTATCGTGTCTGCCATACGTTTCGTAGAAGTAATCTTCTTATCGAGTGTCCTCACGCTCAGCACTTCGACGACGGAACTTACACACGGAATGGAGCGATTGCTGGGGCCATTAGAAAAAGTAAAGTTTCCGGTTCATGCCTTTGCTTTGATCATCACGATTGCTGTGCGCTTTGTACCTACCTTCGCGATGGAAATGGAAAAAATGATGAAAGCACAAGCATCCCGTGGTGCAGATTTCGGTACAGGAGAATGGTGGCGGATCATCCAGCGAACAAAAGACATGTTTCCCATCATCATCCCGCTGTTTAATGTGGCGCTCTCCAGAGCAGAAGATTTGATTTTGGCAATGGAAGCCAGATGCTACACACCAGGTGCTGCACGGACCAGATACACCCAATACAAGGCTGTAGGCAAAGATTACGTCGCGCTGATCGTGAGTATTGTCATTTCAGCCGTCATGCTCGCCATACCTTGGTAAGGGAGACTAGCGGGAATTCGCCCGAGTAGGGCATTCCACATAAAACTCGTAAAAGGAGGAGTATGCATGGAAAAAGGCTTGACCGTTCGCAAGATTGTCATTGCAGGCGTTTTGGGCGCGATAGCGATTTTGCTCGGGGTGACACGTCTCGGCTACATTCCGGTTCCGACAGCAGCGGGCAATGCCACTATTATGCACATCCCGGCTGTGATCGGGGGCATAATGGAGGGCTGGGGCGTTGGTATGATCATTGGCCTTATATTTGGAGTCTCTTCTTTCTTAAATGCCACCGTTCCGCTTTTTAAAGACCCTCTTGTAGCCATCCTGCCACGTTTGTTCATCGGTGTGACTGCTTATTTGACCTATGCTGGTTTGAAAAACGTCAATCAGTACTTGGCGATTGGTGCCGCTGGCTTTATTGGGGCGATGACAAACACGATCCTGGTACTGGGCATGGCCGTCATTCGAGGATACATGACCCTCGGCGTAGCGACCACAGTTGCAATCACGAACGGCTTGCCAGAAGCAATTGTTTCGGTCATTGTTACATTGGCTGTCGTTGCGGCTTGGAAGAAATTAGGGTCAGCAGGTAGGCAAAAATCAAAAATTTCAGGAGACTTATAATGACCGGAACGATTGTTGACGTACCCGGCGTTCTCGTCGGGCATGCACAAAACGAAGAAACATTAACGGGATGCAGTGTGATTATGCTGGAAAAGCCGTCTGTCTGCGGCGTGGATGTCCGGGGTTCTGCCCCGGGCACCCGCGAGACGGACCTCTTGGACCCTGTCAATCTGGTGAGTGTCGTCCATGCGATTTGCCTTTCGGGTGGCAGTGCATACGGTTTGGATGCTGCTACAGGTCTCATGCAGTATTTAGAGGAACATGGCATCGGACTGGATGTTGGCTATGGCGTCGTTCCTATCGTTCCAGCAGCAGTCTTGTTCGACCTGGCAGTAGGCGACTATCGGGTTCGTCCGGATCGTCAAATGGGCTATGCGGCAGCACAGGCAGCAAGCCGTGAGAAAGTAGCACAAGGAAACGTCGGTGCTGGTACAGGTGCGACAGTAGGCAAGCTGAATGGATTTGGGAATGCGATGAAGAGCGGGTTAGGCACAGCTTCCGTGATTCTACCCAATGGACTCGTCATAGGCGCAATCGTCGCTGTAAATGCGGTCGGTCATGTCGTAAATCCGCAGTCAGGGACGATCATAGCCGGGCCGAGAGATGAACAGGGAACCATTCGGGATAGCATGGAGATACTGCGCCAGCAAGCTTTTGCTCCGATCCCTCCAGGTACGAACACGACGATTGCCGTAGTCGCCAGCAATGCTCACTTGTCCAAAGCAGAAGCAAATAAAGTAGCGCAAATGGCTCATGACGGGCTTGCCCGTACAATCCGTCCGATTCACACGATGTACGATGGCGACACGATTTTTGCTGTAGCAACAGGCGAAGTAGAGGCGAGTGTAGACTTGGTGGGCGCGTTGTCCGCAGATGTGCTGGCAGAAGCCGTCATCCAAGCGGTTAAGCACGCAGAGGAAGCAGGGGGACTGCCATCTTATCGCAGATACTTCCAGGAATAGGTGTAACATATTTGGATGCAGAGGAGAGGATTGGCGGATGAATCAGGTGATATCCTTTGTTGACGAGCAGGAAGTTGTACGTCTAACGCAGGAGCTAGTTAGAATTCCAAGTGTGTTTCGTCCCGATCAGACAGGAGCGAATGAAGAGCGGGTAGCGCTATTTGTCGCCGATTATCTTCGTAACATGGGTTTGCAGGTTTTCTATGAAGAGGTTGTTCCAGGCAGACCGAATGTCATCGCTTTTTATGATTCGGGCAAGCCTGGCAAAACGCTTTTATTCGAAGCCCATACAGATGTCGTAACAGAAGGGGATCGGGATGCTTGGAGCTACGACCCTTTTGGTGGAACAATATCTAGTGGGCGTATCTACGGGCGTGGCTCCTGTGACACAAAAGGAAATCTGGCTGCCGCGATATGTGCCGTCAAAGCTATCCAACGATCCAAACAGTCTTTTACAGGCAAAATCCTCCTATGCATCCCTTGCGATGAGGAGAGCATGATGATCGGGATCAAAGATTTCATTCGTCGCGGTTGGGCCAACAACGTTGATGCGGCGATTATCTGTGAACCGGAAGAAAATCAGCTCTGCATCACGCAAAAAGGAGCCATGCGAGCAATTCTTCGTACGTTTGGCAAGATGGCGCATGGAGCTATGCCACTGACGGGCATCAATCCGAACACAAGGATGGCACGCGCCATCGTGGCGTTAGAAGAGCTGGAACGAAAGGAAATGGCTCGTCTGGGAGAGCATCCAATGTTGGGGTGGCCGAGTATCACTCCGACGATTTTGCAGGCACCGGTCAAAGGAGACGCCCAAATCAACGTCGTACCCGATCAATGCATGACAACACTTGATATTCGCACGGTTCCCGGGCAGGACCACCAAGAGCTGTATAAAGAGATCAGTGTCATATTAGAGGAACTAGGCAAAGAGGATGACAAGTTCAAGGCTACTCTGGAAGTAATCGAAGAGCGCCCTTGGACGTTGACTGGCATGCATGAAGAAGTTGTGACTTCCGTTGCGAACGCCTATCGGGAAATCACAAAAAAAGAGCCCGTATATAATGGCGTCCCAGGTGCGACAGATGGAACCTTCCTGCACAAGGCCGGCATTCCGATTTTGACGACAGGCGCAGGTGATCGCCACATCCCTCATCATGCAGATGAGTACGTAGCTATTGACCAATTGGTGGAATCCACCCAGCTTTTTGCCTTGTCTGCATTAACGTTTTTGACGCAGCCAGTACGAGCTTGATCACTTACAAAAGAACTCTGCTTACGCTAGCGGCAGAGTCTTTTTATTCTCGCAAAAGAAGTTTTTTTAGCAAAAACTTGCAGAATCCATCTAAATTTTTTTACAATAGGCTTGTTACATAAGAGAAAAGGAGGCGCGTGCCCATGAATATGCGCTGGAATTTGGACGTCTTGTATTCCTCATTTGATGCACCAGAATGGAAACAAGATTGGGAGAAGTTTGTACGTGAAACTGAAGAGATCAAAAGCTGGGCAGCGCAAAACTTTCAATCTTCAGAAGATGCAGTAGCGAAGATGGAGACATACATAACGATGATGACCTCCGTCTTGCAAACGCATTTCCGCTTGTACGCCCACGGAGAGCTGACTGCCAGCGTGGATGCCAAGAATGAAGTAGCACTGCTTGCGATTGAAAAAGTACAGAATCAGGCTGTGGAATTGGTTGAACCAGGCGTACAATTCCAAAAATGGCTAGGATCGTTGAGCGACCTGGACGAGTTGATTAACCAATCGGAGCTGTTAGAGACACATCGCTTTATGTTGACAGAAATGTCAGATAAGAGCAAATACATGCTGAGCGAAAAAGAAGAAATCGTCCTAGCAAAAATGAAAAATACAGGGTCAAATGCATGGACAAAGCTCCATGAAATGCTGACTTCCACTTTACTGGTAGACATTACAGTCGATGGGGAGCACAAACAGCTTCCATTGCCAGTGGTGCGGAACATGGCGAACGAAAAAGATCCGCAGCTTCGCAAAACGGCCTACGAGGCGGAACTTGCCGCTTACAAAAAAATCGATGGAGCTGCTGCTGCCAGCTTGAATGGAATTAAAGGCGAGGTTATTACCGTAGCGAAGCTAAGAGGCTATGAATCGCCGCTGGATAAGACGTTGCAAGACTCCCGTATGGACCGCGAGACGCTCGAAGCGATGCTTCAGGCGATGCGTGAGAGCCTGCCATCCTTCCATCAATACTTCCGTACAAAGGCGAAGCTACTCGGCCATGAGAGCGCTCAGTTGCCGTTTTATGATCTGTTTGCGCCAGTGGGCGAGGCAGACATGCGGTTCTCGTATGAGGAATCCCGCGACTTCATTGTGAAGCACTTTGGTAGCTTTAGCGAAAAGCTCGCCAACTATGCAGCACGAGCTTATGACAATCAGTGGATTGATGCCGAGATTCGTGAAGGCAAGCGTGGAGGGGCATTCTGCTACAACCTGCACATCGTAGGGGAGAGCAGAATTATGTCGAACTACACAGGCAGCTACAGCGATGTGAGCACAATGGCACATGAATTGGGTCATGGCTATCACGGAGAATGTCTCGTAAACGAAGCATTCTTGAATAGCGAATACCCAATGCCAATCGCCGAAACCGCGTCCATTTTGTGCGAAACCATCATTGCCAATGCAGCACTTGAACAAGCGACCTCCGAGGAAGCATTTGCGATTTTGGAAAATGATATCAGCGGAGCAAGTCAGGTGATCGTCGATATTTATAGCCGTTACTTGTTCGAGACTGCGGTATTTGAGCGCAGAACTGAAGGTGCCTTGTCTGTTTCCACTCTGAACGAACTGATGCTACAAGCGCAAAAGGACGCTTACGGAGATGGTTTGGATCCGGCAGCTCTACACCCGTACATGTGGGTATGTAAACCGCACTATTATAGCGCGGATTACAATTTCTACAACTTCCCGTATGCTTTTGGGCTTCTGTTCGCGAAAGGCTTGTACGCAGAGTATCTCAAGCGCGGGGAAGCTTTTGTTGAGCAGTACGACAAGCTCTTATCTGTTACGGGCAAAATGAGCGTTGCAGATGTAGCAGCTATCATGGATGTTGATGTACGCTCCGTCGATTTCTGGCGGAATTCACTCTCTTTGGTTGCAAAAGATATCGACAAATTCGTAGAGCTCGCGTCTGCACGCCTAAACTAAATAGGAAGAACGTCCGCTATGTCATTAGCGGACGTTTTTTATTCATGTTGCAAAGCGTTTTTGTGCGCATAGGGAACAGAGCGGAAGGAGAAAGTAAGAAAAAACAGATGAGGTGATTACGTGGTAAACGGATTGCAGTTACTCGACCTATTGCGGGAAACGGAGAACAAGATGCTGCATTTACATAGAGCCATCGACAGAGTAAGCAGCGAGCCGGATTTCAAGGAGTCTGTCAGTGTTCTTACCGTAGTCGTTCGTGATTATCAACTTCAGCTCGACAAAATGAAACAAGCATTGGGCAAAATCGAAATCGGAGGGCAGCAACAACAACATCAGCAGGCCCATAATACCGAAATACATTAAGCACAGAAAAACAAACAGCCCTCGAACTGCTGCAAAGGCAGATAGGGCTGTTTGCTTTTATGTGTAGAAAGCTTACTGGAAGGTAGCGTATCGCTTCACTCCATAAAACGGGTAGAGCTTATGCATGTATTCGACTTTGCCATAGCGAACATCTTCGCCATTCGCATGCACGATTGCTCCATTACCCAAATAGATCGCTACGTGGGACACGCGTCCTTTTCCAAGCGAATCGTAGAACAAGAGGTCACCAGGCTGTGCTTGATCCAGTGATACTTCTTGACCGCCACGGAATTGATCTTCAGAAGTGCGCGGCAGTGTAACCCCAAGCTGTTCAAAAACGTATGAAGTAAAGCCACTACAATCAAAGCCATTCGGAGTAGTTCCGCCTAAGACGTATGGTGTATTGAGCAATGGCTCAAAAATTTCCTTCATTCGACCCAGATCTTCTGCATTTACCTCGGCAGGCAGCGAAACGGTAGAAGTGAGGTTTGGACTTAGGAACTCTGTAGCAACGTATGCTTCACGATCTTCGAATTCGATTTTCGTCCATTCATTACCCGTTTCTACGACTTCTACAATGGAACCGAAACTTAGCTTGCCTAACACTTTTGCGTCAGTCGAAGGCTTTTTACGCACATTCAGCACGTCACCAGTGACACGGGCTTTTTCACCAGCAGTTAGTTCTTTAGACTCAGTGGTAGCGTTATCATTCTGATTGACAGCTACATCGGAAGGAGTGTCCGTCGCAATGGAGCCAGAAGTGTTTTCACCGTGAACAGATAGAGTTTGTCCAATTGACAATCTATCGTCATTCAGTTGGTTCCATTGAATAAGTTGATCCACCGTTACTTGATGTTCACGAGCGATCTTGCTCAGCGTATCACCTGCTGATACCACATATGCCGATGAGGAAGCATGGGCAGCAGTAGGCAGCAGAGTGAAGAGGGCGAGGAAGGTGAGTAGCCTCGAAGTCTTTTTCATGTCATCGTCTCCACCAATCTACTAAAATCTGCATATCTAGCTAAAATTCTATCGGATTTTCGTTGGTAAATCTATGAAAAAATTAATCTTTCATTATTTTTTTAAAAACTATTGCATCTGGAGATAGAATCGTGCTATATTACAGAAGTCGCCGCAAGATGGAGACAAAAATCACATGGAGCTGTGGTGAAGTTGGAGTTCACGCCGGTCTGTCACACCGGAGGTCGCGGGTTCGAGTCCCGTCAGCTCCGCCATTCTATTTTTAGAATGTGCGAATTACATAGTTTCTCGTAATGTGCCGGTATAGCTCAATTGGTAGAGCACCTGACTTGTAATCAGGGGGTTGTGGGTTCAAGTCCTATTGCCGGCACCATTTTTATGCGGTCGTGGCGGAATTGGCAGACGCGCTAGATTCAGGTTCTAGTGGTGGCAACACCGTGGAGGTTCAAGTCCTCTCGACCGCACCATTTCATTAATGACAGGTTTCTGATCTGCTTTTTCTAGCAGAGCAGGAGCCTTTTTGTTATTCAATATCTTTAAGCGGGTGCTCATTACCTGAGCAGAAGAAATCTTGGAACTGTAATCCAAATGAGCGTAATATTAGCTGTAGTGGAGAAATGACTATGACCGAGCCATTCTTGAATATCATTCATGCCTACGCCGTTTGCGAGCAATAGGCTAGCGCAACTGTGCCGAAGATCGTGAAAACGAATCCGGCGCATTTTATGTTTCTCCAGTACAAACGGAAAGTGCTGAGTAATATATCCCGGTTTAATCCGTTGCACCAGCTTATCCAAGTAGATGTAATCTTTGTACTCGTTGCTATAAGAATTTTTGTAAAGTTCACGGTTTTTCTGCTGCTCCTGCTGAGCCCGTTGCAGTAATTCCTGAAAAAACCGGAACGAGAGGTAACGTGCAGTTGTTCCTTTATACCGTTATGCGGTTCGTTCGACTCGGGAAGTCGGCGGGCTCATCCGCATCGAAGGGGATTATGAAAAAGTAGGCGATATTTCCCCCGGATTGGAGAAGCGTCTGTTAGAAAACGGTCTGCCGCTGTCTGAATTGCAGCGGTTGAGAACGGGAGGCATTGACGCATGATTGTTTTGCTGTTCCTTTCCTTCATTGGCTTATCCGCCGGAAGCCTGCTGCTCCTTCGGCTGTCCCCTCGACTTCTGATTCAGGCGTTTGCCGCCTGCATTCAACGTCGTCAGACACACAAACCATCAATCGCCAAACAAATTCGTCATGTGAAACATCAAAAAAAACTCAAAGGCTGGCGGGCTACCATAGCCGAAGCAATCGCGATCTTGAAACAAACCGGAAATGAGCAGCGAACGGGCTTTCTTTTTGTCCTGTCCCTGTTGCTGGCAGTTTGGGGCGCAATCTTGGCTCTGTTGATAAACAACCTTTGGCTGCTGCCGGTTCTTGCGGCGGCTTGGCGATGATGCCCTTTTGGATGGTACTGTTTACAGCGACGTTTTACAAAAAACGGTTGCACGCAGAAATTGGAAACGGCGCTTTCAGTCATCACCACTTCTTATTTACGAAGCGAAAATATTTTGTCAGCAGTAGAGGAAAATCTGCCCTATATGAATCCACTCGTGCGGCAGTAATTGATAAGCCAGCCTTCCAGTTGGAGGCAAATGACGGCGCAGTTCAAACATTTGGTTCGCAAGATGCTTAACGGAAGACGGTTGGTTGAGATGGTGTTTGGGGAATCGAAGAAGGGAGTCCTCGTCTTCATGTTCAAAACGATGCTGGAGTGCCAGAAATTCTTTGAGATTCAACTGTTTCAGGTAGGCTTCAAATTCGTCCACGGTGCGGTCGGTTACTTGAGTAATACCAGATTTAGCTTGGTCCCAGAGCGCACAAATTTGTTTGATTTTATAAGCTGTTTTCGAATACGGTTTGGAATTTCGGGATGGGTGTAGTTTATCATGATTGTTTGCGATTGATCCCAAAACACCACATGAGGTGGGGATGATTTTTCTCGTTATGGAACGCAGCGGCCCAACATACATTTTCAATCTTGATCTGATTTTGCGCGGCAATCGTGGCGATATGCTGTTCAATATACTGTTGCCAATCGGGGAAATCAGTTAAGCCGAGTTCAAGCGCGATTTCGGTCTGAAATGAGATAACGCTGCGATACATGTTTTTGCCTTCTCGGGAGATTTGCCGTGCAAGCCGGGCCACTTCCTGCCAGGATTCAAAATCTTGCAATGTACCGGGTCGGATCTTTCCAAATAAACCGTAACCTTTGTTCGCATGCTGGACTGCACCGGGACGGGTGGCGATATAACCAATGTGCGTGTAGTTGCTGATCGCAGTTTTCAGATGATTGGGATGAAAGAAGCGCTTCTTATAGATCAGCGCCGACATCGGCATCACCTCCGCGCAATTGCTCCAGATTGTCCTCGAATTCATCTCCCAATAGAAACAGCTTCTCCGCATCACTCAGTTTCATCTTGGTGTATTCAACGGCCAGCCGTCGCACTTTCTTTTCTATCTCGCGGAAGGTGGTGTAGCGGTTCGTATCAATGAGGTCGGTTAGTATGGCAATTGTGGAATAGTACGCTGCGGCGGACATGATGAGGTCTTTGCTGGCAAGTCGGGCCAGTCGATTGCTAAGACCGTTTATCGCGATTCCGATTTCCTGACGGATGATGCTAGTAATGAAGTCAATCTCTGCGGTATAGGCTTCGACGGACCTGCCTTTTTGAATGAAGGCACGTACTACATATGCCATACTGAGATGCTTGGATGCGGTATACTTCTTGAGGGAGTCATATTGGGATTTGGGCCTTTAGGGGATTTTAGTGACATTCGTTTATCGGGGGAACACCTTAGAAAATGTCGGTGGAAGCTCTGCTTCCACGCTGTTTTTTCGCAAAATGGCATTTTGCTATTCCTGCCTTCTACTCTTCCACTCCCAAGAGGCGGGTCTCTTGGAGAGTGGAAGAGTAGAAGGCTTATCCAATAAAAAAAAGGTAAAGGGGACATTCAATTCACTCCCTTCCTACTTAATTTATCAATGATGATAGTTCAAAATTCGTATACCAAATCAGTGGTAGAACATAGTGCTACTTGCCTAGATTTTATGTAGAATAGAAAGGGAATGCTTGGAAAATGTAGAATATCCTAATAAAGTAGCATTTCTTGTTGAAAGGTGATTATATGGAAACAACTCTTAGTGACTTAAAACCATTCAAATTACCGCAAAAGCCGGATAATTACGATATTCTTTTTGGGTTGCCTATCCCCCCTATAGATAGATTGCGAACGTTTTCAGCAGATCAATTTGAGGACATGATTTGTGAATGGGTCGATGGATATTTGAAAAAAGAGTATACATCTGTGTATCGCTCAGGCTCGGCTGGTGATAAGGGAAGGGATATAGTCGCATTTGTAAATGATGATTCCCCGAATCATGTCTGGGATAATTATCAATGTAAGCATTATGACCATCCGCTTTATCCAAGTGATGTATGGTTAGAATTGGGGAAACTATGCTACTACACGTTTATTAAAGAATATACAATTCCAAGAAAGTACTATTTGATTTCTTCTTGTGGTTTGGGAACTTCTTTATCAGAATTAATCGAGTATCCGACTCGTCTGAATGCAGGATTAATCTCAGCTTGGGAAGATAAATGCAAGAGAAAGATTACGAATGTAAACGAAGTTTCTTTAACTAACGAGTTACTGGAATATATCCAAAAATTTGACTTTTCAATAATAAATCACTGTCCTCCTCAGAAGTTGATAGAACAGTACAGCAGCACACCTTTTTACAAATATCGTTTTGGTGGCGGGTTAAATAAGCCTAGACCTCAGTCAGAGGCCCCGGGACCTTTAATACAACCGGAAGAAGTAAGATATGTTTCACAACTATTTGAAGCATATTCAGATCACCTTGGAGAAAAGGTTGCTGGTATTGAGGAACTGAAGAATTACAGCTCGCTGCATCGACATTTTAATAGACAGCGGGAAGACTATTATAAAGCGGAATCACTTAGAAGATTTGCTAGGGATGAGTTGCCTTATGACGAGCCCTTTGAAAAGTTACAGGATGAAATTTATAGAGGAGTAATTGACACGGCAGAGGATACTCATGCAGACGGTTTTGTATGTGTTAAGGAAACAATAAAAGAAGCTAGAAAATTGGAGATTACAAGCAATGTACTAATTAGCTACATTGATGGAAGTGATAGAAGTGGAATATGCCATCAACTAGCGAACAAAGACTCTCTGAACTGGGTGAGAAAATGAACGAGGTAAAATTAAGTAGAGAAACATACCTATTCAATACTCCACTAGAAACTGGGCTTCGGTGCTTAGTGATTTTAGCAGGATTAGAAAATAAAGCTATAGATATTCAAAGGCTTATTTATTTGGATTATCTATTAACACATTATGGTGATGTTGAGCCAGAAGTTGAGAGTCTGCATCCTTCAACACCATCTCGATCTGGCGAAATATTGATAAAGCGAGATTTAGTGAGCCAAGGGCTTCACTTAATGATTAGCAAAAAGCTTATTAACATCGAATATGGAAAAAATGGAATTTTGTATGGAGCAACACCTTACTCTAAAGCGTTTCTGCAACATTTCGAATCTAACTATATGCTACGGCTTCTGGATGTGAATAAATTACTGATAGACAAATTCTCTAATTATACTGATTTGGAACTCAAAAATTTTATAATGAGAAATATTGATCGGTGGGGTGGAGAATTTGTAAAAGAAGCTTTCGTAAGGGGGGGCAACTAATGAATACAGAGGGATTTTTTATTTCGGAAATCCGACTTACAGGAAAAAATAAGAGAAATGCTAGTATCGTACTAAAAAAAGGGCTTAATGTTATCTCAGGTGCTTCTGATACTGGGAAGACTTACATATTTCAATTAATAAACTATATGTTTGGTGGTAAAGATGAACCAAAAGAAATAGATGAAAGTATTGGGTATTCAACTATTTTTATTGAACTTGAGAAATATGAAGGAGAAAGCTATACATTAAAGCGTGAAATTGGTGATTCATCAATTTTTGTCTATGAGTCAAAAATTGATGATATTTCATTTCTGCAGAATTGTTTGAAACTGAAAGCTAAGCATGATAAGGATGACAAGGACAATATATCAACATTTCTCTTATCCTTAACGGGAATCAAAGATATGCTTTTAAGGAAAAATGCAAGAGGAACCAAAATATCTTTTTCTTTCAGACATCTCGTTGCTCTAATGATGCTAAATGAAGAAAAAATTATATCAGAGGAAGTACCTATTTATTCCGGTATACCTACAAATAAAACGACTGAACAGTCTGCATTTAAGACTATTCTAACAGGTATCGACGATAGCTATGGGGAAGAGATAGATGACCCTAAGATATATAGAACCCGACTTGAAGGAAAGTTGGAGTTTGTAGGCTCTTTGTTACAGAAATTAAAATTGGAATTAAAAGAAAAAGGTGCACAAATTCAGGGATATGATGCCAATGAATTAACTTTAGAAATTGAGAAATTAATGAGCACATTATCAAGTAACAGCAAAGAAATTAACTTTAGAATGGGACAAAAGAAAGAAATATGGATTCAAGAACAAGAAATAAAATCAAGAATTTTAATGCTCGAAGAACTATTAGAAAGATTTAGATTGCTTGAAAAAAGTTATCTTTCTGATTTAGATAGACTTCAATTGCTTATCGAAGGTGATCACTATATCTCACAATTATTTGATTCAAATTGTCCTGTTTGCAATAATCCTTTCAACTCAAAAACTACTGAGCATAATCATGATTTTTACTTAGAGGATTTACAAATTGCGTGTGCTGAGGAAAGTAATAAAATTAACGCTCAACTAAATGATCTTAGAGAAACGTTAACTAATCTACAAAATGAGAATAAAGAAAACAATGAGAAAGTAAAACTTCTAAGTCAACAAATTAAGGAAATTGAAGTCATTATTCACCGTGAATTAAAGCCAATTGCAGTATTAACGAAAGAAAGAATGGATAATTTGTTGAACGTAAAAAAGATTTTTCATGAAATTGAACTTAATGAACGTCGTATTGCTGAGTATCAAACTAGCCAGTTAGATATTATGAGGGAGTTGTCTAAAAAGAATCAAAAGATGAAATTCGTTAATGAAATAACAACAGAAATTTATGATGGTTTTGCTACAGAAGTGAAAGAGTTACTTGATGGATGGAACTACCCTGATTTAACAAGTGTAAGCATAGATTATGATGATCAGGAGTTAATTGTTTCAGGTAAGAAGAGAAAAAATCATGGAAAAGGTTATCGGGCAATATTAAATGCTGCTTTTGTTATTGCAATTATGAAATATACAAGAAGTATTGGACTCAAGCATCCTGGGCTGATTATTTTAGATTCTCCGCTAACTACTTACAAAGAAAGGCTCAATCAAACAACACTAAGCAGTAGTGAAGAAGATATATCGCTAGACATGAAGCAAGCCTTTTTCAAAAATTTATCTAAACTTCGAAATGATGTTCAGGTAATCATTTTTGAAAATATAGACCCTATTAAAGAAGTACAGGATAACATGAACTATATTCATTTTAGCAAAGTAATTGGTGTGGGGAGATATGGTTTTATTCCGGTTGACAATATTTCTGAAACAGTGAGCAATAATCCAATTGAATAAAATATATAGTTGAAGGTGATAGTGAAAATGATGGAGTTTTCGCAGAAAATACGTAATTTACGAAATAAAGCCCAAGAGACACAAGCTGCAAATAAAATAATTGATATGCTGACTGAGTTAAAATTGAAGAATGATGAAACAACCTCTTATAGATGGATCTGGGAACTTATACAAAATGCGAAAGACGTTGTTAACACGAGTGGGATGGTTGACATAGTTATAAACTTTGACGAAGGCAATAAGACTGTTGAATTCAAACATAATGGCAAACTGTTCTCAACAGAAAATATTGTTTTTCTAATAGAACAAGTGTCCACAAAAGATCGCACAATAACTAATGAAAAAAATAAGAAGACTACAGGGAAATTTGGAACAGGTTTTTTAACTACTCACTTGCTTTCAGAAAAAGTTAGGGTTTCTGGATATCTGCAGGATGCTGGTGAATCACCATGTTCTTTTAATGTTATTTTAGACCGATCTGGTATGGATCAGCAATCAATAATTAGTGCCATACAAGAAAGTTGTTCGCAGTTAGATAAGAATACTACCATAACTACTGACAAAACAATAAATGACGAAGATTTCAATACTTGCTTCACCTATGTTTTGGATGAGTCTGGACTGTCAACAGCAAAAAAAGGTCTGAAGAATCTGCTTATTGCTGCACCTTACGTATTTGCATTTGTTCCAGAGATAGGTTCAATCACAGTAACAAGCGGTCAATATATACAAAAAATTAGCCGCGGTAGAATGATTGAAACTGAGCTTGAAGATGCGAAGGTAACAAATGTTGTAATTGCAACAAAGGGGATAACAAAAGATAGATATATTTTTGTTTTGGGAACGAATGACTTATCTGTTGCAGTAGAAGTTGAACAGCGTGCAGGTAACAATTTTACAACAAAGTACGATACTCAATTACCCAAGATATTTTGTGACTTTCCTCTCTTAGGAACAAATGATTTTTCATTCCCTGTTGTAGTAAACAGTTCTCTGTTTAATCCAACAGAACCACGAAACGGAATACATTTAACGGATAAAGTACATAAACAAATAACAGAAAATAAGCAAATATTAATGGAAGCATCACAACTTTATGTTAAGATAGTGGACTACTTTTTAGAAAAAGAATATGAGGGAATCTACAACATTACAAAAATCTCTGAACAGCCTGAAAAGGATTGGCTATCTAAAGAGTGGTTTGAGCAAGAAATAATTAATAATCTAAAGTCTCATATCACAGAAATTCCTCTCATTTCTACACATAATGCTGGCAAAATACCTCTTAAAGATGAATGGGGCGGTACAGGTGTATTCATTCCAAAAGATTTAGATGAAACTCTCAGGGCAAAAGTATGGACACTATCAAGCAAACTCATTCCCCATATGATTACAAAGCGTGAAGAATTAGAGTGTTGGTACAATTCTTTATGGGAAGAATGTCAAAATTACGGTTTATTAGATTTAATTAACCGAGTAGAAGCATTTGAAAATATTAGTGAGTTATCAAAACAGCTTAATGGTAATGTAACTGACTGGCTAAATGAATTATTGGCATTATTCTATTCTAATGAATATTCGTATACCAACGTCCTTGGCAGAAGCCCACGTATTTTGCCAAATCAATACGGTGAATTTCGTACTTTAGATGAGGTATCACTTGATTGCGGTATTGATGAAGTTTATAAAGACATATCTACTGTATTAAATTTCGATTTTAAAATTGAATTATTGGATAGAGAAATTAATAGTGAATTCCTTACTAATTTAAAAAAACTCACGTTGGATGATGTTTTCTCAGAGATTCTAAAAAAATTGCATAGATCACATCCTGCAGCAGAAGACTTTTATAAGAGCATTATTTCTCTTCAAGCTAAACAGAATAGCGAACAAAATGATTTTTTAGATCTTGTTTGTGAATTGCAAGGTAAAGATGCCTGGATTAGGAATAGTGTTTCGAAACATTCACAAGAGCTATTAAAATTGGCATTAAAATTCTGGAGGGAAAAAATAACCAAGGACATAAGCTTCTATGAAAGTATAGGAATCTTTGCCTCTAGTTTTAATTTTGCCAGTGAGCATGAGGCGATGATGTGGGTGTCAAATCTCGTTCGAATTTTGGCGAAATATGAGCAAGAGGGTTTATTGGATCGGATTGCTATATTGCCTGATCAATATGGAAATTTCAAAATGAGAGCAGAATTATCACTGGATTCAGGTGAAATTGATGAAATCCTGAAAGATGCATCTAAATATGCTGGATATGATGTACGTAAAACATTGTTATCAAAAGACATTATTTTAGATCTACCTGAAAATAGAACTGTATACCTAGAGAACATTTCCGAGAAAATCACACAGTATGTGAAAGAGAATAAAAACAGTATTGGGCAAAACGATATTGATGTGAAAGAAGTATTTCAAAAAACATATCTTTGGCTTAGAGAAAATTTGGATAATGAAACGGTCAAAAAGTGTTTCAAAGAATTATTAGCTAATTTACATTGGTTTTATAATGATAATGATATTGCTGAAAATATGTCGAAAATTGAAGAATACAACGACGTATTAGAGAAATATGGTGTTTCTGGAGTGCAGGAATTAGAGAAGATATTATCTCGCTCAGATGTTGAAAGTAGTTCAAGTAAAACGGTGGAAATTTCAATGGAACTTCTTGCACAATGGGGTATTTCAACAGAAGAAGATTTAAATCGTGCTTTGGCAAATAATGTGTTTGGTGCAGAATTTATTCATGATTCTAAACGTAGCTTAGAATTTTTCAGCTATGTCCAAGAAATTCTTGAGCGCTCCAAGAAAAAAATCATTGAATTTTTAGATAAGCAGCCCGAATATGATGTTTCAGACTTAATGGAAATTAGTAATACTATCTTCGTAATTAAAAAATACAATACTGAAATTTATTTAATTGCTCGACCATCTGATTATGGTCAAATAATATTATATTATGATTCTGAGTTGGATGTTCTTGACTATGAAAAAGATTGTGAATTGTGGGTTGAAGATAATAAAAGCGATCCGCAAAAAATTACATTTGGAAAAATACTGAAGTTAACTGGTGTTAATAAAATTCCACTTAGGAGCATAAGAGAGAAATGATTGACATTAATGAAGTACAGCAATTACTGCAGTCTCCGGCTTCAAAAAATCTTATTTGTACAAACTTAGAATTCAGACCGCAAAATTTGGCCATGTTTATTGCTGCTCTGTCAAACATGACAGAGGAGTATGGTTACATTGTAATAGGAGTAATGAAAAATATAAATAATTACTCTATTGACGGAATAAGTAATGGATTCAAGTTAGATGTACCTATTAAACGAGCACTCAGTTTATTATCTGAGCAACCGATAATAGACTTCGGTTCCCTTATGATTGAAGGTAAAAATATTTATGCAATCAAAGTGAGAAATATTACAAGTGAAATTTTCTTCAAGCCTACACAAAATACTGAATCTCCAACCGATTTATTTATTCGTGATCTTTACTTGGCTTGCATCAAACTTCAAGCACGTAAGCTTTATGTGAGCACTACAGAAGATGAACGTAATGACTTTATAACAGATTTACTGGAAACAAACGGATATCGTATAAAAGACCAAACTCGACGCGGAAGTTCTGCCAGTGGAAAATCGTCTGGCGAAATTGATATTTTTGTTGAAAAAAATGGAATGCCCTTTACAATTATTGAAGCCCTTAATTTAGATAGTTTAAACACTAATTATCTTGATACTCATCTTGACAAAATATATTCTTATGATACAACAGGAAATGTGTTTAATGTGTGCTTGTCATATGTTAAAGTTAAAGATTTTAGTTCTTTTTGGGACAAGTATTGCGACTATGTTAAAAAACATGAATACCCAGTAATGCTTGTCTCTTCAGATATAAATGCTGATAGAGATTATCCATACTCTGACATAAGATTTATGACAACGACCCATAATCGTTCAGGTAAAAATACTCGCCTTTATCATATGTGCGTAAAAATACAAGACACGTAAACAAAAATGGAGCAATTCTCCGATGATAGTTTTTTTGTTTACTATTTTATTCATATGGAGTGTCGTCAGTATTAGCACCAATTTCGGCTGGGGATTTGTAAATGTATTTCGAATCTGATGTACAGATTGATATAAGTAAATCCTCATTTACATCCTTTCCCTCAGACTTTTCATTAATGGTAACGTAGCCTTGAGCAGTATATTTTGTCTTAAAACTCAATGCAGCCTCTTGTCCCCAATTGGGAGAGGGGCTGCCATTGCTATAAGTAGCATTTGCATCGTTATCCAAACAAACACAATTTCTTGTATCGCATTGTATTGAAGAAACCTCTCAAGTGCCTGATCGGATAGGCATTCGAGCGAAATGTAGTAAGCAGCTTTCCAGTCTTGACCACGTAGTTTCGCAATTGTAGCCCTACTCATCGCATCAATGGGGCTTTCAAAAACGTATACCCGCTTGCTGTCAGGCTGCCCGTTTAGAAGAAACGGATAACTTTTGTTCGAATACTCCCGATCCTGCTTGAAAGGCTTGTTTGGAGTGGTACCGCGCATGGAGCAATACCGTGCAGTTCCTACTTGATTATATCCAACAAATACACAGTTCCCTGTTTTGTCTTGCTGATACAGTTCTTTTCATGCATGAGTAATGAGACTATTTCAGGTGATATTCCGCGTACTTGAGCTTATGTTATAATGACGTATAAGTTTCAGGTTCTAGTGGTGGCAACACCGTGGAGGTTCAAGTCCTCTCGACCGCACCATAGTGCAAACAACAGGTTCGTAAATTGGCTGATGAAGCTATTTACGAACCTGTTTATTTTTTCTTGAACCGTTCCTCACATTTCATTGCAGTTCAAGCGATAAAGTTGCTCATTGAATGTTGAATCCTCCTCCATTTTCCATTACAATCACATTGTGATAATGAATCTCATTTTCAACATCACTTTTGATGATTCATAAACAAACAAGAAAGACAGTGGAGGGGTAGTTGTGGGAGGACAGTTGGAGCTGTTTGATGTAACCATTATTGGTGGTGGCCCTGCGGGGATGTATGCTGCCTTTTATAGCGGAATGCGCGATATGAAGACGAAGCTCATTGAAGCGAAAGAAGATCTCGGTGGAAGAATGTTGATCTATCCAGAAAAAATGATCTGGGATGTAGGTGGTGTACCACCACAACTATGTGAAAAGCTGGTTGCCAATCTGGTGGAGCAAGCGAAGACATTTGATCCCACCATTGTGCTGGGCGAGGCGATCATCGGCCTGGAGCCACAAGAAGATGGTACGTACATACTCGTTGCAAAATCGGGGAAACGGCATTGGACCCGCACGATTATACTGGCTCTGGGCCGAGGTATTTTGAAAATGGCAAAACTGGAGATCGAAGGGGCCGAGCGCTACGAGGTGACAAATCTTCATTATACGGTGCAGGAACTGGAGCCATTCCGTGGGAAGCACGTCCTCATCTCAGGTGGCGGGGACTCCGCGGTCGATTGGGCAAATGAACTGGTGCAAATCGCAGCGTCCGTAACTGTCGTGCATCGCCGTGATGTATTTGGTGGACATGAGCGGAATGTAAAGCGCATGAAAGAGTCATCTGCGATCGTTCGCACCCCATATACGGTCACGCAATTGCAAAGCTCAGACAAAGAAACGATCGATAAAGTGACGATACGTCATCTGGAGACGGACGAGACGGAGCAAATCGATGTCGACGCCATCATCGTCAATCACGGATTGAAGGCCGATTTCACTGGGATTAAAGAGTGGGGCTTGGACATGGATGAGTGGAACGTGTTTGTCAGTCCTCGTCTGGCAACGAATCTGCCAGGGATTTTTGCGGCGGGAGATTTTGCGAGCTTTGACAGCAAGATTACGCTGATCGCAGGAGCATTCACCGATGCGGCTGTGGCCGTAAACAGTGCAAAATTACACATAGACCCAGTAGCAGATCGGATGGCGTATGTTTCTTCCCATAACCAGCGCTTTAAAGAAAAGAACAAAGCCCTCGGGGTTATCGATGAGGATGACGAATAGAACCTGATGTAGGACAAAAAGCCCAACATTTGCAGGTTGATTGCCGCTTTTCCCATACGTTACATTGTTAGAGACAAGGTGTAATAACAATGACAGGCTATATAAATAGGGAGCTTCGCGTCAGTCAATCGATCAACAAATGTGGGAGAGGAAGTAGAAATGAAGAAAGTTCGGCATTGGCCGATCAGTATAGTGACAGTGGCCCTTGTGTTCTCGCTGGGCATGAACTACGCGCCTGAGCGTGCAATGGCGTTACAAGTGGATCCGTTATCTCCTGCTATCGAGTTGCAGGAAAAGTTACAGAAAAAGTATGTGGAGAAGATGGACCTCAAGGAAGAGGAGGTTCTCGGTTTTTATTACTCATCGATGAAAGACAGCACAGATACTCGTAAACATAACATCAAGCAAGCATTGGCCAAGATTCATAATGAAAAAATCAAACCGCAACAGGTGTTTTCTTTCAATGAAACAGTGGGAAATTCGAATTTGCCAGAGGATGGTTGGCAGAAGGCCGGCGTTATTCAGAATGGTCAGCTCGTCGATGACTATGGAGGCGGGATTTGTCAGGTTTCCAGCACGCTTTACAATGTAGCTGCTGTAGCGGGGATGATCATGGTGGAACGGCATAACCACAGCAAATCAGTGGGATACGTGCCAGTGGGTCAAGATGCCACAGTAGCGTATGGCTATATGGATTTTAAATTTACCAACTTGTATGATTTCCCTGTGAAAATCAAAGCAAAATCATACGATGACGAACATGTTGTGATTGCGATCATACGTGCGTAGCTTAGCAGGAATAAAGGGGGCATCCTATGGATGAACCCTGTTTTTTTTCGTATTTTGTCAGGAAAAAAATGGATGGTAATTTAGTTTTGAGTCATGCATTCCTGACCATACTGTTTGTAGAGGGAGGTGCCGTGATGTTCGTTCAGATGACAGGTGATTCACACAATCAAGAGGTTCTCGTCATGGGAGAACGGTTAGATCGCCAGCAGGATGGTTGCTATCTTTTGCCTGGGAGACTTGTCCATGCATTGAAGCCACAGGATTTGCCGGTAGGAATCCCATTTAAGCTCTCAGGTGCGTTGCCCTCCGGCTACGGGTTTTATCGGGAGGACTCTGTTATTTTTCGGCGGACGAATGATACTCCCTCTCTGTGGATTGATGTTACTTCTACATATATGGTTGCGGAATGGGATGGTTTGTTCTCGGTAGAAGCGACGGTTGAAGCCAGAAAGCATGTCGTGGAACAACAACAGCAGTTTGCCTTTGTCCTCTCCGAAGTGACAGAGCAGCAAGTGATTTTCCATTACGAATTTTCCTGGTGCTCTGAGCACGAGATGGATCTGGAAAGTGCGTTGGAATCCATTTGTGATACCGTGATTGAAGTAGAAGCACGAGGGAATGCCCGTCTTTGGCCTGGCTATCGAAACTACATGGAAGAGGACGAACAAGACAAGCTGTAATACGCCGTGCAGCCATGATATAGTGAAAAAAGAGATAGCACCAAAGGAGAGGACAAAATGGAGTCAGTCAAAAATATTTACTGTATCGGTCGCAACTATCGATTGCATGCTGCGGAGTTGGGGAACGATGTACCAACCAAGCCAATGATCTTTGATAAGCCAACACATGCGCTTGCAATGGCAAATGGCGAGGCCATTGAGCTTCCGGCATCTCGTGGAGAGCTTCATTATGAGGCGGAGCTTGTGATTCACATCGCGAGACCATATGAGGCTGGAGTTGCACTTGACGAGATGATTGACAAAATAGCACTCGGCATCGACTTTACTTTGCGGGATGTTCAGAGCGAGCTGAAGAAAGCAGGGCATCCATGGTTGTTGGCAAAAGGGTTTAAAAATTCAGCCATTTTGACGTCTTTTCATCCTTTCCCTGGTATTCATGAGCTGCACCAAACGGATTTCTCCTTGCTGAAAAATGGAGAGCAAGTGCAACGCGGTAATCTTCGTGATGTGATTTTTGATTTGGAAACCATGATTGCCTATATATCCGAACATCTAGGACTGGATCAAGGGGATATCATTTACACAGGTACGCCAGCGGGGGTAGGACCTGTTACAGATGGGGATGTCCTCACTCTCAAGTGGGGAGAAGAGACTTGGGGGCAGTTTACGGCGAAAATGAAATAGGTATGAATGGAGAACCATCTTCTGACAGAAACAAGCAGAAGATGGTTTTTGTTTGGAGTTCGGGCCAGCAAAATAGCCGTTTTTTGCGACGAAAATCACCTTTGATACCGTTTTGTAACTTTTATGGTTCCATGGAACTAAGAGGTAGCAACCGCCTACTTTGCACCCTGTTTTCTGACTAGTCCCATGCTACCAATTCCATCATTGGAAAATTTTACGGTCTTATCCTCCTGTTTCCTCCTGCGCTATTCTGTCCATGTACCCAAGACGGGTGCCACAACATGACAAGGAGGAAAAGAAAGTGACGAAACGAGATTGGGTAATGAAGTCAACAGTAGCAGTCATGCTGAGTACGTCCCTGTTAATGGGTGGTCAAGTTGGAGTAGTGGCCGCTAAGACACAAGATTCAAAACAGTCAGAGGTTGCAAATATTGCTACTTCTTTGATCGGGAAGGATTACGAGTACAAAGCAAAGGGACCGAAGCAATTCGGATCTGCAGAGCTGGCTGCGTATGCGTACAAACAAGTAGGGATATCCATTGGGAGCACAATCTCTAGCCTGTACAAGACTGGGAGTAAAGTATCCGAAAAAAGCGTGGCGCCAGGAGATTTGGTGTTCTTCGCCTCTAGCGGAAGCGGAAGCCCAACTTTTATGGGAATATACATAGGCAGTGATCAATTCGTCTATTCTTCGAAAGGGGAAGACGAGGTAGTTGTAAAAACATACTCGAAGTACAGTGACAAATTTGTAGGGGCTCGTCGTGTTATTGATTCCTCAGAGAATACGCCGAGCAAGCCAGAACAGCCTGTAAGCAAAACTGCCGATCAGGTCATTAAAAATGGCGAAAAGTATTTGGGCACGAAGTACAAATACGGTTCAAGCAGTAGCACAACCAGTACGTTCGACTGCTCTTCCTTTACCCAACGTGTATTCAAGGAAGCGGGTATTACTCTGCCACGCGATTCCCGTCAGCAATCGACTGTTGGGAAATCTGTTTCCAAAAGCAACCTGCAAAAAGGTGATCTGATCTTCATGAAGGCATCGGTAAACAGTACTTCTGATCGGATTACACACGTGGCTATTTACGCAGGGAATGGAAAAATCCTGCACACTTACGGTAGTCCTGGTGTGACTTACTCCAAGTACGATGGAACGAACTGGGAGAAGCGCACAGTGAAAATCAAGCGTGTTATCTAATCATACAACTTCAAAGTGTTTACTCCGCTCTCGTGCTTTCGTACGGGAGCTTTTTTATGTGCTTTTGTATAATAAGACGCTGCTTCACTTTTTTTGTTTCGCGTCAATTATTGCCAACTGAGTAGAGAAAGTTATTCCCTTAGAAGAAGGGCCAGCCGCCTTGGCTGAACTCGCGACGCGTCGAGTGAAAGGGAAAGGCCACTATGGTCCCTTTTCTTATTGTGAAAACGAGTCTCCCTAGAATGAGTGCGAAAAATACATATTGTAATATTCTGAATTATACATATAATAAAAACTGAGAGGTGATTCAGATGTCAGAAAATAGTCTGCCTACCCCTGTTTTGACCAAAAAGGGACAGGAAACCCGCAAAAAAATACTGGATGCCGCGGAGCATGTGTTTGGCGAGCTGGGTTATTATGATGCATCTATCGTCTTGATCACACAGCATGCACAGGTATCCCAAGGAACGTTTTACAATTATTTCGAGTCGAAGAAAGCCATTTATGATGAATTGATCAGGCAGTTGAGCAGAGAGCTTCGTTCGACGATCAAAGAAGCAATCATGGGAGCAACCACACAAGAAGAGAATTTGCGCCTAGGATTTCTGGCCTTTTTTCGTTGGATCAAACATCATCGCAACATGTACAGCATTATTCAACAGGCTGCGCTCGTCGATCAGGAGCTATATCGCTGGTATTACGCCAAACTGGCAGCGGGGTACGTACGAAGTCTGAAGAACGCCATGACCGAAGGTGCGTTTCGAGAGATGGATCATGAGACGCTGGCTTATTGTCTCATGTCGATCGGACAATTCATCGGGATGCGTTGGGTTTACTGGGAAAATGAAGACGTACCGGAAGAGGTGCTAGAAACAGCCATGTCGATGATTATGAAAGGGATTGCTGCCAAGCCGTAACCGATTCATTTTATAGGCAAAGGAGTAGAGTTCATGCACGGAATTGCTTATTGGATTGAAAAGCGAGCCCGAATCACTCCGACGCGGATCGCAGTGATTGCCAACGATCAATCACTTACGTATCAGCAAATGAATGAGCAGATGCAATGTCTTGCCAACTATTTACGACATGAGCTACAGGTCAAAAAGGGGGACAGGATCGGCATTTTGTCCCAAAACAGTTTGGAGTATGTGCTTCTGCTGTTTGCCATCGCCAAACTCGGTGCGATTGCCGTCCCCTTTAATATTCGCTTGACCCCTGCAGAATTAGACTATCAGTTTGAGGATAGTGGTATCCGCGTGTTATGTGCCCAGCCGGAGTTCGCTGCCACCATTGAGCTGATCAAGGGGAAGGCCAGTGTTGCGCACATGATATGGCTGGAACCGGGAGAACTCCCTTGGAGCCAGGATGGCCCGAGTGAGTCATCCCAGCACAGTAGGACCGAGGTAGATGATGGCAGTGGAGATGATCCATACATCATTTGCTATACATCAGGAACGACAGGAAAGCCTAAGGGAGCAGTACTCACCCAAGAAAATATGTTTTGGAACTCTGTACACAATGTAGCCGCGCTTGATCTCACCTCAGAAGACTGCTCGATTGTCTTATTGCCACTCTTTCATATCGGGGGAATCGGACTGTTTGCCTTCCCTACATGGCTTGCTGGCGGACGCGTCGTAGTCGCCGGGAAGTTCGACCCTGATAAAGCGATTCAACTAATCGAATCACACCAAGTCACCATCGTGATGGGTGTGCCCGCCATCCATGAAGCCATTCGTCAAAGTCCCTTATTTGCTACCACATCATTCGATTCTGTCCGTTGGTTTTACAACGGTGGCGCTCCATGCCCCATGGAACTCATCCAGCATTTTCAGGAGCGAGGCCTCCCTTTTGGACAAGGATACGGCCTAACAGAAACATCTCCTACTGTGTTTATGATTGCGAAGGAAGATGCAAAAAGAAAAGCCGGCTCAATCGGTAAGCCCGTCATGTTTTGTGAAGTCCGCCTGATCTCGGATGACGGAAAAGACATGGGTCATGGCGAAATCGGAGAACTGCTCGTCAAAGGTCCGAATGTAATGAAGGAATACTGGAACAAACCAGTAGAAACAGCCAAGACCATCCGGGATGGGTGGCTGTACACAGGGGATTTGGCACGTTTTGATGAAGAAGGGTTCGCCTATATCGTAGGAAGGCGCAAAGACATGATTATCTCAGGCGGGGAGAACATTTATCCACTGGAGCTGGAACAGGTCATCGGCGAGCTGGATGACGTTCAGGAAGCCGCAGTCGTCGGTGTACCCGATGAAAAATGGGGAGAGGTCGCAAAGGCGTTTATCGTGCCCAAATCAGGTGCAGTCATCACGGAAGCATACATGAAAGCGCACTGTGAGCAAAGACTGGCGAAGTATAAAATCCCGAAGTCATTCGTGTTTCTGAACGAACTGCCACGCAATGCAACAGGGAAAATCGTCAAGCAAGCATTGACCAGATTGAAGAGCGATTCCATTACGCAATGAGGTGATTCGTATGGCGAGATTTGCAATAGGGGAGCAAGCATCTTTTAGCAGAACGATTACGGAAACAGATATCGTTCTATTTGCGGGAATGAGTGGGGATTACAATCCGGTGCACATCGACCAACAGTACGCAAAAGACACGCGATTCGGTCAGCGTATCTCACATGGACTGTTGACGGCGAGCATGTTGTCCAGATTGCTCGGGATGCAGCTGCCTGGCATCGGTTCCATTTACAAGGACCAGACCATTCAGTTTACGGCTCCGGTATTGATCGGAGACACAATCACCGCGACCGCCACTGTGCTAGAGTATCAGGAAGAGAGAGGCATGATCCGATTGCTTACGGAATGCACGAATCAGCATGGAAAAGTAGTTCTGACTGGAACAGCGACGATGCTCGTACCGAAGGAAGGAGCGAAAGTATGAATCATCTTGAAGCGAATACGATCCATGAGCAGACTATCGGAGTGGAAGCGACGTCCGTATTTTTTCCTGAGGGAGTAGAAACAGCTGAGCGATTGGCTGAAAAGACCGGAATCCCCACGCGAGTTATTATCGAAAAATTCGGTCTATACCAAAAGCATGTCGCAGATGACACGCTTCATGCATCAGACCTCGCTGTGCTCGCTGCCCAACAACTGACCGGCTCGGTGATCGATCCATCTGAGATTGACGTGATTATTTACTTCGGCAGTCCGCACAAAGATTACTATGTATGGTCCAGCGCACCGAAGATTACATACGAGCTAAAAGCGACAAACGCATACGGTTTCGAGATGATGAACGTCAGCTCGTGCTTTCCAATTGCTTTGAAGGTCGCCAAAGATATGCTGACGGCAGATGCAACCATTAAAAACATTTTGCTGGTTGCTGGCTGTAAAGAATCACAAATCGTCGATTACGACAATCCTCGCTCACGCTTCATGTTTAATTTTGCAGATGGGGGGACAGCGGCTCTCGTAAAGCGTGGTGCTACAAAGAGTAGAATTCTCCACAGCTGTGTCATTACCGATGGTTCTTTTCACGATGATATTAGGGTACCTGCAGGCGGTTCGAGGCTACAACCTAGTCATGAAACGGTGGAAAACAGACTCCACTACATCGATGTTCCGAATCCGACCGATATGAAAGAACGACTTGATCCCGTTTCCATACCGAACTTTGTCCATGTGGTAGAGCAGGCCTTGGCAAAAAGCAATCGTTCCTTGCGTGATTTGAAGCTGCTGCTTCCTTTGCACACAAAGCGTTCGATGTTCTTAGAGCTGTTGGAACGTTTGCAACTTAGCGAGGAGCAGGCCGTCTATCTCGATCATTACGGGCATTTGTCTGCACTCGATCCGTGTATTGGACTACATGTCGCACAACAAGAGGGACGTCTTGCCCCTGGGGATATTGTCGTAGCTGTCAGTGCTGGAACTGGATATACGTGGGCTGCAACCGTGCTGGAATGGTTAGCCGAATCGCAATGAACATTATGACTCTCGAGGAGGAACCGGCGTGAAAAAAAGAGGTTGGAAAATGTTGCTCCCACTAGCGATGTCTGTCGTGCTTGTTGTTGGTTGCAGCCAAAATGAAAGCGCTTCATCTGGCAGTGGTCATACGATCAAGGTAGGCGTACTCGCTTCGCTTACGGGGCCATTGGAGAGCTACGGCAAGCAGACGGTAAGAGGTTTTGAGCTTGGACTCGATTATGCAACAGAGGGCAAGCGAGAGATCGCTGGCAAAAAGATCGTGTTTGTCGTTGAGGATACAGAGACGAAACCGGATGTCGCCGTCCAAAAAGCGACGAAGCTCCTGGAAACCGACAAGGTAGATTTTCTCGTAGGCTCCTCGAGTTCAGGCGATACGCTAGCTGTCCTTCCGCTGGCAGAAGAGTACAAAAAAATCATGGTCGTAGAACCGGCTGTAGCAGATAGTATCACCGGGAAAAACTGGAACAGATACATTTTCCGCACAGGTCGAAATTCTTCGCAGGACGCAGTTGCTGGCGCTGCGGCGATTGCTTCCAAAGGAACGAAGATCGCGACGATGGCCCAAGACAGCGCCTACGGTCGAGAAGGGATTGAAGCCTTTAAGACTGCAGCTGAAAAATTAGGGGCTGTCATTATCGAAGAACAATACGTGGACACGAACACGACTGATTTTACAGCCAACATCCAAAAAATCATTAGCGCCAAACCCGAATATGTGTTCATCACGTGGGCAGGCTCGAACTCCCCATGGAAACAGCTTCAAGATATGCAGGTTCAGCAAAAAGGCATCAAGGTGTCTACGGGAGCACCTGATATCGCTGCCTTGAAAACGATGGAGGCCATGATCGGAATGGAAGGCTTCTCGGTGTATTACCATTCGCTCCCGAAAACGAAAATGAACGATTGGCTCATCGATGAGCACAAGAAGCGTTTTAACGGCGAGATTCCTGACTTATTTACGGCAGGCGGGATGACGGCAGCCGTATCAGTTGTGGAAGCGCTGAAAAAGACGAACGCCGATACAGACTCGGAGAAGTTGATTACTACGATGGAAGGCATGACCTTTGATACGCCGAAGGGCCAGATGCAGTTCCGGGTCGAGGACCATCAGGCACTGCAAACGTTGTACGCGATCAAGCTAGAGAAAAAAGACGGAGTCGATCATCCGGTCCCTGTACTCGTTCGGGAGATGACGATGGAAGAGACAGCACCACCTGTCAGGAACCAGAAGTAGAGGAGGTGTGTGATGAGTTACTTGTTGGAAACGGTTGACGTAAGCGTAGCATTCGGGGAGCAAACAGTCATAAACAAGGTATCGCTAAATATCCCGAAGCAGCGATTTACTTCGATCATCGGACCGAATGGAGCCGGAAAGACGACATTGTTTAACTTGTTAAGCGGGCAGCTTGCTCCATCACAAGGAACGATCAAGTACAAGGGGCAAGATATTACACACTTGCCCCCAGCAGCACGAACGAGATTGGGTATTGGTCGATCATTTCAATTGACAAACTTATTTCCCAAGCTAACGGTGCGGGAAAACATTCGATTAGCCGTGCAAGCCGCACAGGGCGTTCGGTTTCGTTTGTGGATTTCTCAGGCAGATCAGATGCGACAGGCTGAGGAAGTTGAGCGATTGCTGCATCTGGTATTGCTCGAGAAAAAGGCGGATGTACTGGCAAGTCTATTGGCGCATGGGGAGAAACGAAAGCTGGAGCTAGCCATGCTACTTGGACTGCGTCCGGATGTTCTCTTACTAGACGAACCGACTGCGGGGATTTCACTGGAGGAAGTCCCAGCTGTATTGAAGGTGATCGAATCGATTAAGGAAAGCAATTCGTGCACGATCATCCTCATCGAACACAAGATGGACATGGTCAAATCACTCTCCGATCACATGGTCGTACTATTTCATGGAGAGCTATTGGCTGAGGGGACACCGACTGACATGATGCGAAATGAGCAGGTGCAGTCTGCCTACTTGGGAGGGTTGTATAAGCATGATGCTGCAACTTGATCACATTGAAACGTACCTCGACCAGTTTCACATCTTGCAGGGAGTCTCGCTATCCGTGCAAGCAGGCAGTATTACTGTCCTGTTTGGACGAAACGGCGCGGGCAAAACAACGACGCTTCGTTCCATCATGGGGCTTGCCCCGATCCGTCATGGCCAAATTCGCTATTTAGGAGAAGAAATCGGGCATCTGCCGACCTATTCCATCGCGCGTAAGGGGATTGGCTATGTGCCCGAGAATCAAGGGATTTTCCATGATTTTACGGTAGAAGAGACGTTCCGGCTCGCCATGCAAAAAAATGACGACGAACAAAAAGAAAAGCTCGCGTGGATGCTGGATCTATTCCCTGACCTGGGTCATTACTGGAAAAAGAAAAGCGGGCACTTAAGCGGAGGTCAGAAGCAAATGCTGGCGATTGCACGAGCTTATGTGAACAGCAACGGACTCTTGTTAATTGACGAGCCGAGCAAGGGACTGGCGCCTATCATGGTTGAAAAGCTCATGTTTCACATCGAATCGATGAAGCAGAAAACGACTGTGCTTTTAGTCGAGCAAAACTTTATGATGGCGAGCATGATCGGCGAGCAGTACTACTTGATGGATGAAGGGAAAATTGTCCGCGGTGGCGCGATGCAGGAGTTGAAGGATGATGCAGATACGCGACAAAAATATTTGGGCATTGCCTGAGCGTATAACAGGGAGGGGGAGGATGAAATGGATGTCGCGATGAATTTGCTGGTAAATGGACTGGCGACAGGCATACTCATTTTCTTGCTCGCTTCTGGGCTCACGTTGATCTTTGGCTTAATGAGTGTGTTGAACTTTGCCCACGGTGGATTGTTTGCCTGGGGAGCTTTTGCTGGTGTATGGCTTTTCGGATTGACGGATAGCTTTCTTCTGGCCATTGTAGGTGCTGTCGTCATCGGGATGCTGCTCGGTTTCGTGTTAGAGCGCGTGCTGATCCGTCCGGTGTACGGTGATCACATTCAGCAACTGCTCGTGACATTGGGCGGGATGCTCGTGATAAGTGAATTGCTCAAGGTGTTCTGGAGCCCCAATCCTATTCGGGCAGTATTACCAGATTATTTGCAAGGGAGCATCGAGCTTGGCGACATCATACTGATCACATATCGCTTGTTTGTCATCGCAGTGGGAATCGTTGTGTACGTCGGGTTGCACCTGTTGTTAACCAAAACCAGACTAGGCTTGATCGTCCGAGCGGGTGTGATCGATAAGGAAATGGTGCAGGCACTCGGCATCAATATTAAACAAGTGTTTACATTCGTCTTTTTGCTGGGAGCAGGCATGGCTGCGCTCGGAGGAAGTCTGCTGGCACCGTATTCTGGGGTCATTTTTGCGGAAATGGGTATGCAGTATGCGATTCTGGCATTCATCGTCGTCATTGTCGGTGGGATGGGAAGCGTTCAAGGCTCTATGATTGCGGCGCTTTTAGTAGGAGTGCTTGGCTCGTTTATGGCTTACTTCGTTCCAGAGCTTTCACTGGCAGTGAACATGCTGCTGATGCTGGCAGTGCTGCTTATCAAACCATCCGGCCTGTTTGGAGCGAAGGGGTGATCATGCGTTGACTACATCTGGATTGTTGAACCATCGATTTATTGTGTTTGTCTTTCTAGCCTTGGCAGTTTTGCCGTTTCTTTCAGACTCGCGAAGCATGTACATCATGTTTACCCAAATCTTTATCTTTGCGATTTTTGCGATGAGTTTTGATTTGTTGCTCGGCTATACGGGGATCGTCTCATTCGGACACTGTATGTTTTTCGGAATAGGTGCGTACTCCGTGTCTTTATTCTTGAAAAACTTTGGTGCGACGATCAGTTATTTCTTGCTTGGCGTACTTGTTGCTATTGTGCTCTCCGGTATTCTCAGCTACGTGATCGGGATGCTGTCGTTGCGATTGAAAAGTCATTTTTATGCGATGCTGACCTTGGCGATTTCCCAGCTGCTATTCGTATTGGCAGAAAAATGGCGCTCACTGACGATGGGAGGGGATGGCTTCACCTTTCCGGTGCCTGAGCTGTTTCGTGACCGTTTGTCCTTTTACTATGTATGCCTGATCCTAATGGTCATGCTGTTCGTCATCTTGCGGGCGTTTACGCACTCTCCACTCGGCAAGGTATTGAAAGCCATCGGTCAAAATGAACAACGTGCGGAAGCGTTAGGCTATCAAATTCTTCATTATAAGGTAATCGTCAGCATTGTCGCTGGAGTGGTTGCTGCGATTAGTGGAGGCTTGTACGCGGTCATGCTGCGTTTTGTGAACACCCAAGTATTTTCGATTGAAACGACGCTGGATGCGCTCTTGATGAGCATGATCGGTGGGCTGGGAACGCTTTTCGGCTCCATTCTGGGATCAGGGATTGTGGAGTTGGCGCATCATGGGCTGACAGAGTTGGCGAAGCTTCATCCGATTTTCGAAAGATGGGTCATCTTCCTAGGCTTGCTCTATATTTTGGTCGTGCTCTGCTTCCCGAGCGGAATTGTCGGCAGCTTTCAAGAGTGGAGAGAGAAAAGAAAACAGCGTTCCCTGCAGGCTGCAACGATTACGGAGCAAGTAGAGTGATAGGAATGAAAGAAGGGAGGTCAACCCATACAAAAGGTTGGCCTTTTTTTGTCCCATTTTTGTCGAAAGAAAAAGGGGAGAATTATAGTGATGTCGAATTATTATTCATCAATCTAAGAAAAGGTGGAGATGTGCTATGGAACTGAACATTCCAGTGAACTATAACTTCGCTACCCAGGTGGACGAATGGGCGAGAAAACATCCGGAGAGACGAGCTGTTTGGGAGCTGGATGAACAAGATCAGGAACATATCCTTACGTACGAAGATTTGCGCCAATATTCAAATAAAATTGCGAATGGTCTAGGGTCGATTGGAATCGAGCATGGGGATCGGGTACTCGTCCTAGTTTCCCGAGGAACCTTGGCCTATGGCCTCTATTTGGCACTGCTGAAGCTGGGGGCAGTGATTTTGCCAGGGTCAGAGATGCTGCGTTACAAAGATATCGAGTACCGGATCAATCATGCAAAAGTCAAAGCTGTGATCAGCTTCGCGGGAGCAATGAGTGAGGTTGATCTGACGAGAGGCAATTACTCTACCCTGCAACACTACATCACGACGGGCGAAGAGAAAGAAGGGTGGATTTCGCTTGAGGAGCTACTCCAGGGGCAGGACACAGAATTTGAGGTCGTAAACACGAAGTCGGATGAGCTGGCCTTCCTGTCTTATACGTCAGGCACGACTGGGGGACCCAAAGGGGTTATGCACGTTCACGGTTGGCCGTTTGCGCATTTGGCTGTGGCCGCGACACAGTGGCTGGACGTTCGCGAAGGTGACGTGGTTTGGGCAACGGCGGGGCCTGGTTGGGCCAAGTGGATCTGGAGTCCGTTTGTCTCTACGTTAGGGCTGGGAGCGACCGCGTTTGTCTATAAAGGAAAGTTTTCTGCCGAGAATTATTTGACAATTCTGCAAAAACATCCAGTTTCTGTCTTGTGTGCGACGCCCACCGAGTACAGAATCATGGCAAAAGTAACGGATTTGGAACAATACAAGCTGTCCGCCTTGCGCTCTGCATGTTCGGCCGGTGAACCGCTCAATCGGGAAGTGATCGACACATTCCGCCGCGTATTCCAGTTGACCGTGCGAGATGGTTACGGACAGACAGAGAATACTTTGCTGGTGGGTACCTTTGTCGGCATGGAGCCGAGGCCAGGTTCGATGGGCAAGCCATCTCCTGTGGTGAGGAGCGCCATAATTGACGAAGAAGGAGCGGAGCTGCCAGTAGGCAAAGTGGGCGATATTGCCATTGATCGCCATATGGTAGCGCTGTTCAAAGGCTATCTGGATGATCCCGATCGCACTGCCAGAGCGTTTCGCGGCGACTGGTACGTGACGGGTGATCAAGGTCGCATGGATGAAGATGGCTACATCTGGTTCGAAGGACGTTCGGACGACATTATCATCTCAGGCGGATATACGATTGGTCCCTTTGAGGTCGAAGATGCCTTGGTGAAGCATGCGGCAGTAGCGGAGTGTGCGGCGGTTGCCAGTCCAGATCCAGAGCGTGGTCATGTGGTAAAAGCCTTTGTCATCCTGAAAAAAGGGAATGAGCCATCCGAAGAGTTGATCTTGGAATTGCAAAACCATGTCAAGCAATTAACCGCTCCGTATAAATACCCGCGTAAAATCGAATTTGTACAGGAACTGCCGAAAACAACCTCCGGTAAAATCAGACGGATCGAGCTGCGGCAGCACGAGGCACAGCAAAATCAGCATTCGTAATGGTTTGTCTTACGAAATTGTAAGATTGCTGTAAGTGGATTCGATGGGACGAAATGCGCGCATCCCCTACAATGTGAGTAGAAGCAAGGTAAGGGGGAATGCAGCATGAACCACCTTCCAATCCCATTAGGAAGAAACACCGACTTGTATGAAGCCGCGAGCATGCCCAAGAGCATCAAGAAACTCGGTGTTCGTTGGAAAAAACGACTGCGTATCAGTTTTCTCGTGATCATGATGGCAGCTATCTTGGCGCCGATCGTGCTTGCGTGGACAGGGAATATATGGATAGATGAAAATAAGCTGGCTGCTGTACAGCAATCCAACAGCTATGTAAAGCTGGACGAAATGCCTGACCATGTGTGGAAGGCGTTCGTTGCGATCGAGGATCATCGGTTTATGCAGCATCCAGGAGTAGATCCTGTTGGATTGAGCCGAGCGATCTGGGTGGATATCAAGGAAGGTGCCTACGTGCAGGGGGGAAGTACGATTACCATGCAGTTGGCGCGAAACCTGTTTCTGACGAACGACAAAACGATGACCAGAAAAGTGAAGGAAATCGCGATCGCTTTGCAATTGGAACAGCGATACAGCAAAAAAGAACTGCTCGAAATCTACCTCAACGTCATTTATTTCGGGCACGGAAAGTACGGGATTGGCGAGGCTGTTCCCTTTTACTTCGGGAAAAAAGCAACAGAAACAGGGAATCGAGCGGTAACACTGGGAGAAGCGGCTATGCTGGCTTCTTTACCAAAAGGACCAGAGCGTTACTCACCGGTCAAGAACTGGGACCGAGCCAAACAACGGCAAGCGGTTGTATTGAACCGGATGAACGAATTGGACGTGATTGATCAAAGTGAAAGTAAGTTGGCAAAGAACGAGCAGATTTACGTTGTTCCTACTGCCAAACGTGCAGCGAAATAAACGAATGTAATGGAATCCCCTGTCTAGATGGCAGGGGATATTTGTTTTGGAATCGATCAGGCATGCAGAATGGTAAGCGATATCCTATGCACTCACCCATCCCAACCGTTGGGCATAAAATACGGTGAGGAACTACAGGAAGGAGTCCAAAAACGTCATGAGTTCGTATCCTTTTCAGACACAAGCACAACCAGCGTCAAGTACCCCCGCTATGAATTCCTTCATTGACCCTTATTTGTATCAGACGTTGCAAAGTGTCATACGGCGTGAAGTTGCCATTCAAACAACCCAGGGAAATGTCCGTGGAAACGTTGTCGATGTGCTACCTGACCATGTGGTACTACAGACGGGAGGTTCTACGTTTTTTGTACGCATACAACAGATCGTCTGGGTCATGCCGTTTTAAACTGGTATGAAACAACCCTTCGCCCACATAAAACAGTACAGGTAGGTGCAAAACGGGGGGAGGGAAGCAGGTTGTTTACTCGTATCAACAGGTTGGCAATTGAGCTGCCAGAACCGGCTTATGGAGATGCCAACGCCGCTGCGGCCGTCCAGGAGCTATTGGGCGGTCGTTTTGGTGAGATGTCAACGCTAAACAATTATTTGTTCCAATCCTTCAACTTTCGCGGAAAGAGCAAACTAAAGCCTTTTTATGACTTGGTCGCCAGCATTACAGCGGAAGAAGTCGGGCATGTGGAGCTGGTCTCCAACGCAATCAATTTGTGCATGAAAGGGATTACGCGTCCGGGGGACCCAGATACGACTCCACTAAATAACGGATTAAATAAGCGTAATACGTACCATTTTATTGCGACCGCGCAAACCGCGATGCCAGGAGACTCCATGGGAAAATCATGGACAGGTGATTACGTATTCTCGAGCGGGAATCTGGTGCTTGATCTTTTGCACAACTTTTTTCTGGAGTGCGGAGCGCGTACTCACAAGATGAGGGTGTACGAAATGACGGATCATCCCACAGCTCGGGCCATGATCGGTTACTTGCTCGTCAGAGGGGGCGTCCATATCGTAGCGTACGCCAAAGCTTTGGAGATCGCTACGGGTGTGGATATGACGAAAATGCTGCCTGTTCCCAATCTGGATAACACACAATTCGATGCCACTCACCCGTATATCGCGATGGGATTGAATCGCAAGTTGTTTACGTTCAGCTATCAGGACTATCAGGATATCGCCATGATTTGGCGCGGCCCGTTGCCTGATGGTGGAACAGCAGAGGTCATTCAAGGCGTCCCGGATGGCGGCCCTGTTCCGGACTTAGATGAGCTGCCAGAAGAATTTGCGCCCGGTGTATCGCGGGAAGACTTTATGAAAATCGCGGAACGCTTGCAACGGTCAGCGGGGATGTAGATGGAATGGAAAAAGCATGAAAAAAGTGACCAGTCCGCAGTGGTATGCAGATTGGTCACTTGTTCTTGTTGAGGCAGTCTTACGTCGTCCGGTTCACAGCCTTACCCAGAGCATCTTCTAGTACATGGGCATACTGCATGGTCGTTTCGATTTTGGAGTGCCCCAGTTGTGCTTGTAGCTGATGGGGGTCAGGGTTCAAGCGGAGAAACTGTGTAGCAAAGCTGTGACGAAGCTTATGGACAGACAAATCGGGGATGCCGAAGGCTTTGGCGTACTTTTTGACCAGCTTTTGAACAGACCGCACTTCAATGCGATGCCCATTCGGATTGGAAGGGGAAACAGCGAGAAAAACAGCGTCCTCTTGCGGTTCGGGATTGTATTTGTCACGCAGCTGCAAGTATTTTGCTAAGTACTCCTTGCCCCAGTCACTGAAAAAAGGAGCGTCCTCTTTCTTTCCTTTGCGGATCAATTTCAACTGGTTTTTTTCCATAATAATGTCTGATAGATCGAGACTGACGATCTCTGACACACGGAAGCCACCGGAGAGAATCATCGCGATCAAGGCAGTATCCCGGTCGCGGTTTTGCATGTGATACTGCTTCTTTTTTTCCGTATCACAATGGGCCAGATACCCGTTGTAGACAAAATCGACGAACTGATAGATTTCGTCGTCAATCAGGATTTTTGCCCGAATGGCGTGGGCGCGTGCGAGGGGAGTCAGCTCCGTGATCTCCAGCTCGATTTTGGCGAGTACATTCCGCGTCAAATACGATTCCCCATTCTCATCCTCAGCGAGGGCAGACAAATAATGAAAAAGCGATTTCAGACTCGATATTTTTCTGCTGATGGTGCGGTCGCTGTATTCTTTCTTCGCGCTTTTGGTAGGGTTCGAGAGCAAAGCGGATCGCTCATATAAATGCGACTCCTGCAAGTACAATATGTAGCTTTCTACCGTTTCTTTCTTCAGGTCATTCAAATCGTTTAACGGAATGTCCTTCATATCCGTCGCGGTACTCAAACCTTCTGTCATCATCCAGCGAAAGAAAAAAGAGAAATCGCGAAGGTATCCAAGCAAGGTGGAGGGTGAATTTTTTTTTGATTTTTTATGCTCAATAAACTTTTCGACATACCATGGGTAGGAGCCCACTGTTTGCAAAAGCTGCAAGGCATCGCGCTGTTTGGTAACGGACATGCTTTCACCACCAAAATCATTTTGTAAATCGTATACGAACATATATTCTATCAAAAACCAAACGTTCTGGGAATTGCAAATTGAACAAGAAACCGTCATGATGGGGAGTATGGATGGATGTTGGAGAAGAACGGAGAGGATTCGTAGTGGCAACATGGGATTTATCTCAGACAAAGCATCATGTGTTGATCTGTAATGGCGGAAGCTGTATGCGCAAGGGTGGCGAAGAGGTTACGGTAGCGATACGCGAGGCGATTACCAACGCAGGTTTGGATGACTATGTACATACAACCCGCACGCGTTGCAACGGACGCTGTGAGGACGCATGCGTGATGATCGTGTACCCCGAAGGAATCTGGTATGAAAACGTGACGCCAGAAGATGCACAGCTGTTGGTGGAAGAGCATTTTCAAAATGGTAGACCAGTAGAGGCTTTGATGACGCATCGCTTCGAAACGAACGGTTTTGTGCGTACGATAGACACCAAGCCTGGTATCTTAAAATCACAAAAGGCAAAAAAATGAGGAAAAGGCCACGATCTGCTCACATGAAGCTAGAGAGTGGTTTTTTCATTTTCAGGAGTCTACGAATTACGACAAAAGGAGAAAGTAGGAGAGATGACAATATCGAAAGGAAAATGATTGAAAGCGTTAACAATATGTCTTTGTGATGTGGACGTTTTAAGTAAATGGTGGTAAACTGTCTGTAGATTGACTTGATTTTATGCGAATTTTATCAAAATGATATGTCCATACAGCGTGAACAATTGTTTTTGTGGAATTTACTAATCGATGGCTGAAATAATGGAGGGATTCTCGTTGGCGAGCAAAACACTTGAACATTTTTTACATGAAAATCTGACAGATTTGAAGAGCAAGGGACTGTACAACGTCATTGACCCTTTGCAAAGCGCGAACGGTCCTGTCATTACGATTGCAGGAAAAGAACTGATCAACCTCTCTTCCAATAACTATCTGGGCTTGGCTACTGATCAACGCCTAGTGGACGCTGCGATTGCAGCAGCAAGCAAATACGGTGTAGGGGCAGGGGCTGTACGTACCATTAATGGTACCTTGGACTTGCACGTGAAGCTAGAAGAAAAGCTCGCTGCCTTCAAGCACACGGAAGCCGCGATTGCTTACCAATCTGGTTTTAACTGCAACATGGCTGCGATCTCTGCTGTCATGGACAAAGACGATGCGATTCTTTCTGACGAGTTGAACCACGCTTCCATTATTGATGGATGCCGCCTGTCTCGTGCACAAATTATCCGTGTGAACCACTCCGATATTGATGACTTGCGTGCGAAAGCGAAGGAAGCGAAAGAATCCGGCAAATATAAAAAACTGATGGTCATTACTGACGGCGTATTTTCGATGGATGGCGATGTTGCCAAGCTGCCGGAAATCGTAGAGGTTGCCGAACAATATGACTTGATTACGTATGTAGACGATGCCCACGGCTCTGGTGTTCTCGGTAAAGGGGCAGGAACGGTTAAGCATTTTGGCCTGTCTGATAAAATCGACTTCCAAATCGGTACGCTTTCCAAAGCAATTGGGGTAGTCGGCGGTTATGTAGCAGGACGCCAAGAGCTGATCGACTGGCTCAAAGTACGCAGCAGACCGTTCCTGTTCTCGACCGCGCTGACTCCAGCGGATGTGGCTGCTTCCATTGCGGCTATCGATATTTTGATGAACAGCACCGAGCTGCACGACAAGCTGTGGGATAACGGACATTACCTCAAAAAAGGCTTGAAAGAACTCGGCTTCAATATCGGGGAGAGCGAAACGCCTATCACTCCATGCATTATCGGAGACGAACAGCAAACCCAGGAGTTCAGCAAGCGACTGTATGAAGAGGGCGTGTACGCGAAAGCGATCGTGTTCCCGACTGTAGCAAAAGGAACCGGCCGTGTACGGAATATGCCAACAGCGGCACATAGCAAAGAAATGTTGGATCGTGCCCTTAGCATCTACGAAAAAGTTGGGAAAGAAATGGGGATCCTGAAATGAAAAAAATTCTGGTAACCGGGGCGTTAGGACAAATTGGTTCCGAGCTCATCATGAAATTACGCGATATTTACGGAGCGGATCAAGTCATCGCCACAGATATCCGGAAAAACGAAGACGATCCTGTTGTGCAATCGGGTCCATTCGAAGTTCTTGATGTCACTGACGGGAACCGGATGTTTGAGCTGGCGAAGAAACATGGCGTGGATACGATCATGCATTTGGCTGCCCTGTTGTCTGCAACAGCTGAAGCAAAGCCTCTCTTGGCATGGAACCTGAACATGGGTGGGCTGGTAAACGCGCTGGAAGCAGCACGTGAGCTGAACTGCCAATTCTTTACGCCAAGCTCGATTGGTGCATTTGGTCCGACTACACCGAAGGACAACACACCACAGGACACGATCCAACGCCCTACGACCATGTATGGCGTAAACAAAGTATCCGGTGAGTTGCTCTGCGATTACTATTATCAAAAATTCGGGGTAGATACGCGCGGTGTACGCTTCCCAGGTCTGATCTCGTATGTAGCGCCTCCGGGTGGTGGTACGACCGACTACGCAGTAGACATTTACTACAAGGCGATCCAACACGGAGCGTATACGTCCTACATCGGTAAAGGCACATACATGGATATGATGTACATGCCTGATGCGCTGAATGCGATTGTTACCCTGATGGAAGCAGATGCCTCCAAGCTCATTCACCGCAATGCGTTCAACGTGACTGCGATGAGCATTGAGCCAGAGGATGTAGCAGCAGCGATCCGTAAACACATTCCTGAGTTTACACTCTCTTATGAAGTCGACCCTGTGCGTCAGGCGATCGCGGACAGTTGGCCGAACTCCATTGATGCTACGGCTGCCTTGCAAGAGTGGGGCTTCAAAGCGGAGTACGACTTGGACAAAATGACTGAGGACATGCTCGCAAAACTGCGGGGAAAGTTGCTCCAGCAGGTCGGATAAGCGAAGAGTGAAAAAGAAAACTGCCATTTCTTCTTGTACGTGATACGAGAGAGGTGGCAGTTTTTTGTTTCCAATCACATGCAGTGTGAAAGACTTTTGAATGTCTTTCCCGTTGTACGGGCACAGTAACAAAACATGCTTGAAGGAAAGAGGAATGGAGGGAGAGAACCATGGATTTACCAAAAACCTTGCAGGACAACCATTCGAAGCAAGACGAAGAAGGACAAGTCATCCCAAATTTTCAAGAGACTAAAGGCAGTGACAATGAGGAGCGACCAATAGAAAGCTGGGGATGGTCAAATAATACAGAGACCGTTCGAGGTCGCTGACACATGGTAACAAAAAACCTTCCAGAATCCGGGAGGTTTTTCTCGTTCCCGGTTCTATGCTTCGACAAATTGAAAACCGTCCAAACAAGGACGGTTTTTGTGGCTTACAGGAGCATTTGTTGTTGAGGCTGGTAGGCGTTAATCATCGTATTCATCGTATGATCGGCAAGCTGCGGAGCTTGGTAGTAGCCTCTTGCATTCAAGTATTGCCAAGTTTCATACGCCATTTGCTGGCATGCATTCGCGCCATTTACATGATATTGTCGGATACCTGGGTCCACACACTCTGCCGCCCACAGCATACCGATAGCGGAACCCGCTTTATGCCAGTTTAACATCAAAGTACCGATCGTCATATCAGACAAGCGGGTTGGGTGCGGGTTGGGCGCAGCCATCTGTGGGTTATTTAGACCAATAGCAGTCGGTTGGGCTACACGCAATTGAATAGGGGCTGGCGCTATGTTGAATCCTTTTCCCTGCAGTAGGCTAATCCCTTGCTGGTATGCGGTCATGATCATTTGCTGATGTCGGTTAATGATACTCGTTAATTGAGGGTCTTGCGCCATCTCGGCAAGTAATCCGTGCATTTCAATCGCGGCGTGTTTGGAGCGGAGTGCTTCTTGTGTTTCCAAAAATTCATGGGCAGCAAAACGTTGCATAATGGCCTCCTGATCTATCGTTTGGTTTTGGACTGTCAACCTCTGTTATTGTTTGTTCTGAAGTAATGGATATTCAGGAAAAAGAATCTAACTGACGTATTCAGCTGAATAGGAATTGGAGCCTGCGTGCACGGAAAGCAATGTATTGGCATCAAAAAAAGATACCATTCCACGGAAGTTGCTGAGCAGAAATTTTTCGTAAAAGTGAGACCTTGGATTGCTTCCTCGGTTTTTCTTTTTAATTTGGGTTTTTGGTTGTCATTTTAGGATGTTGCAATGTATAAGCGGGGTATGTTAAGATCGTTCTGACAATTAACGATTGGAGTTGAAGAGGATAATGTAATATTTTTTGCCACTTTTTGAAGAATGAAGCAGAGTTTGTTTTGTTCTTCATTGGCAAGAAAGTTACCTTATTCTTTTCACTCAAAAAATATACCCTTTTCATTCCCTGAACGGGGCTGGATTTGCCGTATTTTTTTGAGCTACAAGAAAGGTAACTTTCTTGTAGCTCTTTTTTAGTGCGCCCAGCA
>NZ_PXZO01000051.1 GCF_003013475.1 Brevibacillus porteri | reverse complement strand
CAAAAGATTTTACAGTCTCTTCGTTTACAAACAGAAAGCAATTAAGAAATCTGTCTAGTTTGGTGTTGACAGTCCATCTTGAGCCTTAAAATCGATGCCTACCTTAGACATGACTTCCTTCACATCAGTTCCTGTTATCTCGATCACATCTACATTGCCACTGACCTGTATGAATAGCTGCTGTCCATTTTGCATCATGAAGAAAGAAACACTATCCTCATCCTTTGTCGGCTGAAAGCCTTTGACATGATAGTACGTGATGACGTGATCTTGCTCGTTATACTTCACTACCAGGAACTCTCTGCTTGTTCCGCATCCTGATAAAAGTATCAATAGAATAAAAAGCAACAGGAATTTCTTTATCATGTGATTATATCCTCTACCTTTAAATCCTGTATGATTATTGGTCTGTTCAACATTGTATTTGCCTCTATTTGTGCAAGAGCTAATAGCCCTGTGGACTTAGCTTGCATTAACTGACCGTATGACTCCCATGTCACATGATCTCTACCATTCCCCTTTCTCTTGATTGCTGCAATGCTGTTATCTAGTTCTTCAATATGATTCATGATCTGTTTGATCGGTTCTATCACTCTCAACCATTCCTTTCTCTCAAATAAAAAAATCACTCTATTACGAGTGACAGTGTCGCGAGTATATTTCTTTAATATTTTCTTTAAAGATTTTCTTTAGGCTTCGCGCTCTAATGAAGGAAAAACTTTGACTGTACTCTACGTGGAGTACGGTTCTGTACCCTACGTGGAGTACGGTCGTGACTGTCCTCTACGTGGAGTACGATCGCTGTATAAGCCTTATGTTTCAAGGGCTGGCGCTTCTGTCCGTACTCTACGTGGAGTACAGTCGTTTTAGGTAAAAGAAAAAGCACCTCGTGGGTGCTACTTCTCCAGTACTCCTATTAGTAAATGAAATTCTTGAATGGGCGCATCTGTTTCAGTTGCAGCAATGACATCATCATTGCCAGAGAATCCCCATTTGCCCTGATTTATATCGGGCCAGTGTTTATCAAGGTAACGCTTATATGATTCCCAAGCCTTGTGTAATTGAACAGCTTCATCATCAGAAAAATACGTTGCAATTTCCTCTAGCGAAAAGCCAGTCTCTTTTGGTGCACTCATTATCCACTCATAATTAACTTTTGGATTTTGGTTAACAAGTGAAATATAAACCTTTCGCGCATCCTGTAGCGCCTTATATCTGTATTGCTTTTTTACTGCGCGCTCTTTATTTACTGACTGTTCCAGTAGTAGCCTACTTAACTCATTGCTAGCCTTGGCTGCATTGGCACTCTCTATGGCTGCATTAGCGCTTGCACTTGCGGCATTGGCACTTTCTTTTGTAGCTCGCCAAACCTTGTAACTAAAAAAACCAGTAACTACCACCCCTATGACTGCAATCCACTCTGACGTTTCCATCTACTCATCCCCCTCTATATTCAAAATCAATTTTGAAAGAATAGGAAAGATTTGTCTACCCCACTTCCTTCGGCGTGAGGCAGCCGCCACGATCATATCCGTTGTGGTCACTGTTATCCAAGTAGTCTTGTAATAGCCAATTATGTTTGCGTACAGCATCCGAGAAAATGAGATCAAATTAAAAAGCACCGTGTAGGTGCCTCATACCTTATGCTCCATCTCTAATCTTCTCACGTTCTTCTTGTAATTCTTTTATTGAAGAGATTACGATATCAATGATCGATATATGGTTATCTAATATTTCTAAGTAATTTTTTGCATTTAATTCGTTCCAAATCAATTTTTTAGCTTGTTTGGCTTTTTCTATTTCTATCTCCAATTCTATTATTTGGGCATCATTAGGATGATTTATTTCTATATACAAATTAGTAACTTGTTCAGTCATTTTATTAATATCTGTATTTAAAGCTGCTTGGATATCTATATAAAGATTTTTTAATTCAATTAAGTCTGCATGGAAATCCGCATTAGTTACACTATACATATTTGCCCAGTTTTCATCTCTTAATTGATACAACTTAATAGTCGAATAATATAATAGTTCATGAACATCTTTCGAACTGTCCTCAGTTTCAAACAGTCTGTTTCTATATTTATACGCATAAGAAATTGAATTCTTCATTTTTACTAACTCATATTTAATACTAATCAAAGCAGGCATTTGATTAATGAATTTATTTTCTTCTTCATTTTTTATTTGTCTGTTAATCTGATCATTAACCTGCATCTTTGCTACTAAAACTGCTACTATTCCACCTATAATCCCTCCAGAGTAATTCCCAAAAAAACCAACCCATGAAGACTCATCTCCAATTGTCAGAAATCCTGTTGGTATGTTGAGGATAAGACCAAGTATTATTGGCGTAAATATAATTAATAAGCAAATTAAAAAAGTTCTTTTTTTCATATAATCCCCCTCTGTTACATTTTGAAGCAGTAGGAGATAGATGTCTATATTAAACCCACTTAATACGGCCACCACAATCCAATCCGTGGTTACGGTCGTTATTAGAGGTGGTGCAGAACAATCAGCCCCTACATATCGGCGGTTAAAAGAAAAAGCACCGCGTGGGTGCTACTTATGCAATCCTAATCTTGGCATACTCTTCGAAAATCTATTCGCTGAACTTCGTTGTAAAAATCAAACACTTTATCTATCAAAGCTTGAAGTTCCTCAGCCGAATAGTCAAAATCACTCATACCATAACACTGAATCACTTTCTTTACTGAAATCTCGAACCTACCTACTGCTCTTTCCAGATCTTCTATGTCTTCTCTTACCAGAGGATAAGTTTTATCGTACATCTTGATCTTAGTAGCGACAGTGTTTTCAGCAATTTCCACTTCCTTCTTGGAGTTTATTTTAGCAAAAATAGAATGATCTCCAAAAAAGTGTCTGTTCGAGTACTTCTTAATATCTTGATTATACTGGTGTTTATCAATGATCGCTTTAACTGCGTTAGACAAAATTCACACCCCCTCTCACCAACATAATTCGGCAAAAGGAAGTCATTCCCTGTTAAGAGTTCAAAAGACCAGTCCTCGGGAGTGTCAGACGATTAAAAGACTTATTAATCTCTGTCCATGTAATGACTCCAACAACCGTCACATAAATAATTATCGTATGCTACGCTTATACCTTCCCAGTCCGCGTCAAACGGGTAACTACAATTTCCGCAAAATGCTACATTATGCTCTGTCCCGCAAAAAGCGCACTTTCCTACTGAACATAGGTCATCGTCCAAAGAGATACCCTCTTCTCCACATTCATTACATGGCCATTCAGCGACAACCGGAGCTCCACACCCATCGGCTACACTGCAATGATTCATCACCCAAATTTTGTCTCTAATAATTTCTATTCGAGCAGCTTCTTTTCGTTCATACAAGACATCACCGTATTCTGTACCTTCAATGATCTCCAGAAATAACGCATACTCCTCTCCAGAGAACATACTTTCAAGTTCCTCATCTAGATCATCACTAATAAATCTTGCGATGTAATGAAGAAGGAATATGATATTTTCCTTACGTTCGTCACCAAATGAAAAGCGAGAATGGTTAGCTGAGTTCCGAAGTATTTTTAAGATCTGGTACGCATCCCACTCAGGCCCTTCAATTGGTTTGTTTAGATGTTTTCTAATCATCTTGTATGCTTGATCCACATGTATAGTAGCTCTATAGCCAATTCCGAAGGTGTCCTCACCAATGATGTAAATAGCATCTTTATCAATTCGTTGCAACATTTCAAGCACCAGTAGATCAATAGCATTAACCAGATTCATGACTGATTGTTTGGCATCGCTTAGGGTTAACTCATTTTTAAAATCAGCAAGGTGAGTTATACCGTGCTGAAGCGAATCTACTGCATTTTCAAACAGGTCAAGACTACCTTTATCCATTGAATCCCCCTAATAACAAAACGCCGCTTCACCGTTCGTCAAGCGACGTTAACTACTGATATTAGCTCTGGCGTTCAAGTACCTTCTCTATAATTTGACGTTCTAAGATTAAGTTGAACAACTTTCTCTTCCGCATTTTCAAGTTCAATTAATTTACCTTTTGGTAGATTTAGGAGTGTTTCAGCTTTACTTTGTGTAAGCCTAAGCTTCGCTAATATATCCTTGGCTTTCAAGACATTATTTATTAGAAGCATGTCTACGGCTCTCCTGAGTAAAGTAGGCTCTGGAACTGTTATTACATCATCAAGAGGTTCCTTTGTTCTCCATCCTTTTGTACTTATCTGCCTCATTAAGTATTGATATTGGTTATAACTAATTACTTCAAGGTGGAATGCCCGAACAATCATGGCTCCAATGGACACCTTCCATTTTTTCTTTAACTCGACATAAAAATCAAGTTTACTTGGGTATACCAAGTCTTTAATAAAGGCTGTCCTTGGTAATAGAAAAGAAGCTGCAAATGAATCTGCTTGTCTTTCCATTTCTTTGTATTCATCTTTTGATATCTCATCTAAGCTGATTGAACCATTATGCATCACTAAATGAGCCAACTCGTGAGCCGCATCGAATTGTCTTCGAACAGCAGACTTTTTGTCATTGCCCAAAATGATGAAGCATCTCTCTTGGCCGTTTACTGTTTGTGAATGACTGAATGCATCAACCTTGTTAGAAGCTGTTTCTAATGCTGAAATAATGATGCCATTCTTCTCCAGTAATGAGACTACATTGTTAATTGGCTCTTGTCCTAAGCCCCAATATTCCCTTGTCTCTTCGGCATATCTTTCTATGTCAATTCGCTCTAACCCAGAAATATTTATTTGGGGCAAGTTTAGTTTAGGAAAATCTATATACGCCTCAAGCATCGAGTATCCTTCAGATAATCCTTTTAGTTTTTCGATCTGCGAATCCTTGATCAATTTATTCGCAGTTACAGATGATCGAAAAAATGTAGGTCCGATAAAAACTGAGTCGTTGTCTGGGAGATAAAAATACTCCCTCGGAAATCCCAATACCCCCATAATCCTCATTAATGTCTCTAAGCCTGGGACCGACTTGCCATTTTCATACTGGGAAATCATCTGTTTAGAAACACCCGTTTGAGTGGCTAATTCCACAAGAGTCAGCCCCTCATAAAGACGAGCTGACCTTAATCTGTTTGGATTGAATCGATTAATACGATCCACTTTTATTCCTCCTCATGGGGAAGAAAGTTGTTAATTATCTTCCTCTTTTTCATCTTGTTGTTTAAAACCTAATTGTTCGTTATTATTCAACATATCCTTAACAGACTGGTTGAATTCTAGAGGAATTTCGTCCGAATCACTTGGAGCGCTTTCGGCTTCTTGATCAAAGAAGCTGCTGTAGTCAACAACTATCCACTTACTCCAGTCCTCTTCACAGAGAAATGGTCTTTCCAAATCAATGTCTGGTACACGTGCGAACACTTCCTTAACCTTTTGATTGCGATCCAAGGAAAAGGTAATTATTGTACACATATTGATTTTTTTATCGCCGATCATTTTTCGAGATAGCTCAACCAAATCCAGATATTTTGCATTAACCTGATGATTTTCGGGCATTTCTAGGTCGTACCCTAATTGTCCAGGGCGTTCATCCCAACTTACAGACTTAGAAAGATGACCGTTGTCAATTGCATATGCCTCAATGTAATGCAAAGACTCCAAACTAACACTGTCTCTAACAGCTTGAAAACGCGTCTCTGCCATCACTACATAAAGATTTCCACTTTGTTTTTCATAAATCTGAATATGCTCAAATCTTCCGCGTTTTACCTTCTCAATAGCAAAGTCATCAACGGGTAGATGCTCGATTAGCTTAGTATTTATGTAATCCATCCTACAAAATACATTCCCATTGTTAGTTTCCGTTTTTTTATTTTCAACGAATTCCCGATAATCGTCATCGTTACCCCTGACGATACCTTCAACAATCATTGCCTTGATCTTGTCAAACAATGGAATGTTCAGTTGCATGATCGAATCACACTCACTTTCTGCAATCTGATGAATTTCGTAATATGATTTTTACATTTTCATTCAATTTCGTCAAGTGGTTTTCGCTCTTTATCTAAATTCAATCAACTGGATTGACATCAAATTACTTCCGTACACCTCCAATACAACACAATTATGCAGCGATCGAAATCCGACCTTCTTCTTATAAATACAGCCGCCAAAGGCGGCTGTATTTCTTAATTGCTGTTGATTAAATTCTTCCTGCGCGGTTTATTAATGCTTTTATCTTGATTCTTATGTGGCACTCTCCAACCGCCTCGCTTGCACATGTTCTTAGCTTTCCACTGTGTGAAACACATACGTTCAAGGGACTTTTGCTCTAATGTTCTTGCCATTACTTTCACCCCGTTCTGTATTTTTAGACGAAATGGCAATACAATGCTCAGAGTATTTATTTTCCTTTTGCTTTACAATCTTCTCCCACGGCTCTTCATTAACTTTTCTATCTCCGCGACAATAGCATCCCCTTCACTAAGGTGGTACTCACATCTAACACGATCTACGTCAATATATTCAGCATTCCTTAATTCTTTAATCGCAGCTTTGACAATGTGGTTCAGTGGAACTCCAAGCCTTTCTAACTCTTTGACTCTCTTTTGATTTTCTACCCATCTATTCATATTTTTTCACTCCCATAGCTCATTGTCGATTCGGTGTTGTTCACTGTTATGTTAGGCCCTGTGTATTGCTTTTCCTGTGATTTTCTGAAGTACTTTTCAATTGACTCTCCATCGATCCAAGTACGTAACAAAGACTCCTTTTCTGAATGAGACAACGTGCGTGCTCTCCCGTCAATGTAAGATGCAAGGTTAATCAAACTCATTTCAACATTCGTGTAATAAGCAACTTGCCAATCCAAAGTGGCTTGATCTCTTTTTTTATTCAGTTCTTCCATTTGCTGTTCCAATTCCTTTTTTTGTTTCTCAAGACTGGTCATTTTCTCAGACCGTGCCTTTTTAGCTTGAATTGCAGCAGCTTTCACTTTATCCAAGCTCTTTTCATATTGTTGGGTTTTTCCAAACTGGGCCTGATATTCTTGAATACGATACTTGATTTCTTCAATTTGTAATTGCATCTGCCGATTACTTTTTAGAATCTTTGCAGCACCCGTATCATCACCCGCAATTTCCAATTCAACCATGGCTGAAGTCTGCTCGTTAACTTTAGCCATGAGAGACTCCAGTTGCGATTCCAGTTCCTCGATTTTTGATTGGATCTTTCCTTCCCTCTCACTCACTTTTTCCAAAAACTCATCAACATGTTGCTGTAACGTTTTGTTTCCAAACATCTGTATCTCTCCTTTGTTTTGATTTGATTGACACATGATTGAAAATTTATATAGCACTCATAGTCTGTAGTGTTATAAAATTTGTTCCGTGAGACATAGCCTAGATTCATGCTATGTTAATGTTTTTGATAACCTCACTATTCGCGGTAGTGGGGTTATTATTTCTTCCCGCCTTTATTTCTTCTATTAGCGCCTCAACCTTACTTGCATCTATGCCCCGATCTTTTATGACGGTGATCAGTTTCCCTAAGTCAACTGTTTTTCTGTTGTCCACCCTCGTCCTCACCCTCCTGAAACTGTTTCAGTATGCTTTCGCGCTCCCGGCGTAGCTGTTCGATACGTGCCTTGTAAATCTCCACCTCCTCCTCCGACAATCGATAGCGATCTATGATTAACTCTCGGGCAAGTCTGGTATGTTCTTGTGTGATTTCTACTAGGTGATCGCCATGTCCAGAATTAACAGCTAACCATATTGCACGCTTGCTGTGGTTCATGAGCCCATACCTCCTTTTCCTTCTTGCTAATCACAACACGGGTATTTCCAGCAGCGCAAAAGACTGTTTCTTTAATCTCCCACCCCTCGTTTAAGTTGTGAAACAAATTTTCCACAACGTGTGCCAAATCTGGTGTTTCCTCGTTGAAGATAAACTCCCGATCTGCCTCCTTTAGCGCATTCTGTTTCGCCTTCAGCCGGTTCCAAGCAAATCTGATCGACTCTGCTAACCCAATAAATATAGCTTTGTCATCCTCTTGAATGGCTTCTAGTAGGACTTCCCTTACAATCGGCACAAAATAATCGCAGACCTCGTGCCACTCAACATCCCCAGTAGTTGCAACACTTATTAGTTCGCCAATGTACCCTTCATAAATTTCGCCGCTGCCTGACATTTGAATCAAGAAATCATCAAACGAGATGTTTTCACCTTCGCAAGTGATCCCTGTAACCATATCTATCAGATTAGCTTTTTCCATGTTCAATCATCCTTTTCATAGTTTTATTGGTTATTGGTACTCTGTAATTCCTAGTAGGACTGACAAACTGTACATAGCTCTCCACCTGATCTTGGTATAAGTACCCTCGCTGATCGGTGGATCGAAACTATCGCGATACACTCGATAGTCGGTGATATAATCGGTATTGATACCTAGATACCTTTCTTTGATCAAAAATTGTTCACGATCCGGTAGCTGGCTGACAGCCTGTTCAATCTTTCTACAGAATGTACGATGCTTTTCCAGTGATTCGATATCATGATTTGATCTAATGGATTGGCCGTCTTCTGGAATTAGGTATTTGAAAAGCCTGTACTTCTCAAGAAGGGATTCAACAGATTGAAGTATTGCTTTTCGTTCCCCCTTATGTAAAGTATCAGCCCCTTTCACTGATAACACCTCGATTGCAAAGTGGGCACCAATGAGAATCTGGAACTTCCGAGCTAATGCCTAGAATCTCAGCCAGCTTTTCCATTGCTCTACTTTTATATTTGTAGTACGTGAACTCGCTGATCTGCATAGCCTCATACACTTCATAATCTTTGACATAATTCCCGTCCTGAGATAGGTAACGCTCGGTTATCAACCGAATTTCTTTCGGAGCAAGTAGTGCAACTGCTTTTTCAATCCGTGCAACAAATTGTTTTCGCTGTTTGACGATTTCATTATCTAGTTGCTTGTCCTCTGTAACGCCAACTAGATTGATGAATTTTAAAAACTGTGCTTGCTTGAGCATTCCGTCAACGGTTTTGATGGTGACTTTATCTACTCGTGCCCTCACATCACATCCTCCGTTCTAAGAATCTCCCCAGTTGAATTCTTCTGGGCTTCTCCCTTGCTGCAACCATTGCTGGAACTGGATCTCTTTGTCCCTTGGGTCTGCCTTCTTTGCTTTATAATTCGAGAGCTTGTCTAACAACAAATGATCTTTCCAACGGTCGTTTTTGAGAAAAGTAGCTGCATGCTTGATGAATTGCACCTCCTTACCATGGCATTCATCTGTATAGTTCCTTGTTGCTGTCATGATTTCGTCTATGCTTGCTCCTGACTTGATTAGTGCATTCCATGCTTTTGCTGCATCAGCTTTTGATAACTTTCTTGGATACACACTCCAAAATTCATCGAATTGAGGAGTATATATTTCTTTCTTAGTTTCTTTATCATTCTTGTTTGTGGACTTTCGTGTCTCTTCCGTGTCCTCTACGTGTCCTTCTTCTGTCTTTTCGCTGTCCTCACCAGCTTGATAAAACCCATATTTACCAATGGTTATGACTGTCTTTTTTGTGTCACTAAAATAGACAATCATTTCGTCAGACTCGAGCATTTTTAAAAATTGCGTTACTTTTGTCTTTGACCATCCCCACTTCTCGCATAATTTTCTGATTGAAGTAATGAATTGACCACGTTGAACATCCAAGAATTCGTTCCCCAGTACGACTCTATTATCTTTGTGATTAGCCATCATTAGCATGTCTAACCACGCCTCGTATCGACTGAATACTCTCCTTTCCTGATAAAGCCAGTGAGTTTGTATCGACCGATGAAGCTTTATCCACCCTTTCATATCACCACCTCTCTTTCATGATTGAAGCAGATTACACACATACCCTCTGATAGCTATACTCCTGAGTCTGCTTTATTTTCTTGATCTGCTGCACGTTGAGTTGCGAGTCCATTACTTGAAGCAAAGCTTGTAAATCTGTCAAAATTGGTCTTTTATCTCCTCTCACCTTAGTGTTTCGGGCAATATACGCTGTCATTTCTCTTTCATCAGTGATGCCAAGTTGTGAAAATCTAGCTGCAATTTCAAAACGTACTTTCCTTATGTCATTACCTGACCTAACCGTCTGAATCATGAGCCAGCTCCCTGCTCCTGCTGCCGCATCCATCCCTCTAACGTATCCCGGCGTAGAAGGTACTTGGCCCCAATTTTCACATGCGGTATCGTCCCAGCTCGTAGCATTGCGTACAGCTTGTACTCCGAAATGGAGTTTTCGAAGACTTCCTCAAGGGCTTCTTTCACCGTGAGCGTGTTTCGTCTATTTTGGTCGGGCTGTATTTGCTGCTGTTGGATTAACGCTTGTGCCATTTGCTGGGCCAATTGCTGAATGAGTTGGTTTGGATCTGAACTTTGTTGAACAGGCTGTGCGGTATGAACAATAACCGCTGGGCTAATGGAGCGATTTGTTTTCCTGCGTGTTGAAGTACGCATTGGTTATCCCCCTTGTATTTGTTGTTTTCTCACGCTTTAGAGGTCATAAATCAAGTTTTAGGTGTAAACATACTCACCACCGAAAAACCGACTCCGTAAACCCGCGCTACTAAAGGCTTTTTTAGTGCCTAAATCGTGAGGATTTTGCCCTTGTCTTCCCAGTATTTTTTGCGTTGTCGTTCGCGGTTAACTTTTCGGGTTCGTTGTTCACGGCAATTCAAGCAAAACTCTTGCCTGTTCGACCGTTTAGTAAATGAATTTCCGCAGTACACACACCTTCCGATTGCCTGACCTTGTTCACCATCAGGATGTTTTCCCCAATACGCTATTTCCATTGCTGGATCAACAGGCAGTACATGCGTTTCAAAATACTGGCATCGAACCTTCCCTGCCTTAAGCTGTTCTGGATATTGTCCATCGTCTCGATAGAATACACACTGGGGAATCATGTTAGAGCTTAAATAGCAGCAGTTGGAATGTCCGTTACTATCAGGACTGAATGATGCACATGTAGAGCGAACCAGCTTTCGGATCGGGCGGAGAATATCTTTTCTCGTCTTCAAGAGAATGACCACCTCCTTTCTGTCGCGAATTTCAAGACGGTTGACACATGTTTAATGAGTAGATGAATTACGACAAGGTATTTACCTTCCTAGCATCACCCTCGCATATAACCCTGCGTATAAAGCCAATCCCTCAACCGTCTTAGCTTTCAATGCTTCCCTAGTTGTAACAGGATGGTATTCGTCACCGTTTCGAACCTCGATGTGATCTCTTTCGCCCAGGTAAATTTCTTCCCCGTTGGAACACTGGATACCAACAGTTCCGTTTTCAACGAACAAACTGCCAGTTAAATAGTCGGTCCTGATGTCAGGCGTTTCTTTCGTGTGTTCTGACAGGAAGATCATTGCTTACCGACCTCCAATTCCTCAAACAGCTTTTCGATGTCAGCTAAGAACCCAAGAGGTAGTAAATTGCCTTTTGGTGTCCGCATGTAGAGCTTCCCCCATACCTTCACGCCGTAATATCGCATGATGCCCCTCCTTTATGTGTTTTCTATTCAGTTTTCAAAGAACAGATAGTTAGAGTGGCTGATTTACCTCGCTATAGTTTGTGGCTTGATTCCTGGCTGTGTGGATTTTACAATCTCAAAAATTTCATCCCATTCACATTCCAGTGTTTCAACAATTCTCCGGGCCGTCTTCGGGCTGGGAGACCGGTCGCCATTTGTAATCTGAATCGTCATTGGTTGGGACAGCTGAATCTCTTTTGCAAAGTCTGTTTTGTTAAAACCCTTCATGATGATTAATTCATTCAGACGATCCGTGTTCTTCACCTTAATTTTCAATCCCTCTCACCCCTCTTTTGCGAAACTATAGAAACATGTTTCTGTTGTCATTTACGATACTCTAGTTTCGTATATCTTGCAAGCATTATTTATTACAAGTTGTAACTACAGCAACACATATATATAATTAATTTAATTCTGTTAAGGGGTGGTAACATGACTAAGCAAGAAGTTGGAGCGGAATTAAAACGGTTAAGGAAAGAGAGAGGTCTTAGCATATACAAGTTAGCTATTGAGTCTGGAATATCTCACTCGTACATCTCACAATTGGAAAGAGGAATTAAAGAGAAACCTTCTCCAGAGATATTAGAAAAATTAGCAACACCCCTAAACGTCCCATACATGCAGCTAATGAGAATAGCTGGCTATAGTAATCAAGGAGATTTAGATTTCCAAGCAATGCTTGATGGGCTTTTAAAGGGGATATTAGAGGTTACGGATATGGGAGATAGTTTTCCTGATTCTCTATTAGACAAGTTAAATAAATTAATTCCAAAGTATGATTCGGCTTTCGAAGATGATTTCGAATTTTCCCCTGAAAGCCTCAGAAAATTAATTTCGAATAGTACCTGGCAGCAAGAATGGAAGTATGATTTATTAATTGACGTGGCTGTTCAAACTAAAATATGGAGAAATGAGCAAATCCAAAGAGAAGCTGACATAGCACTTGATTTAGTGAAGGTTCTGGAACAGAAAAACATCACCTACTGTGGCCATCAGCTCACCGATCAGGACAAGCAACTCATCACAGCTTACTTGGACGCTCTTTTCAGCGGTCGTATTTCTGAGAAATAAAAAAATGCCACTCTTGATACGAGTGACATGTCGCGAGTTTTAATTGATTAGGCATGATTGATATAAATGCTTATTAAAGTCATTAATCCAGGAGGAACCAGATGAAATTGTCTGCTGCTAAACAATTACTTGCGGAACTACAGCACTATATCCAGCTAGTAGAGAACTACCAAGCTAATACTTTTGAATCCAAAGTAATCTATGAGTACGCTCTCCACGAAAATGTCAGCGAAGTGGCGAAAATAATGAACGAGTTGGAATTTCGTGTAGATGACCGCAAAGTTACCAGTTCGGATGTTTCTGCGGTGTTAAAACAAAAACCAATTGATGAGCTGCATCAAATTGTTTCTAAGAACTTTAAAAGAAACAAAAAGCTAGTGCAGAAATTCACCTAAAGAAAGTCCCGAACTTAGTGCCCTCTTACCAACATCGACAATCAAGGCATCTTGGACATGCTTGCCGTGCTGTTCCTAGAACGAAAGTAATCGCCTTAACATTGGTTTGTTAGGCAGCAACATAGATGACCTCTCGGAACACTAGGGCACCCTCTCTAAATTTGGTGACTCCGAAGCTTTCAGGTGTCCCCAAGTCGGTGATTACCTTCTCGGGCATGAGTGGACAAACCGTCCAGTCATTTGTCCGTGGATGACTCCGCCGACTACGGAGTCACTCTGGATAAACGCTCAAATTATAATCACTCTCCTCAAAGTTAAGGACAGTAAAGGAGCGGGTTCAATGCCAGGAAAGTCTAAAAGAAAACAAGAAACTGTCTTCACCTATTCAGAGAAAAACGGTGATTTACCAATCGAAGAATGGCTAATCCCAGAACTAAAGGAATTTGCAAAACAGAAATATGGTATAAGCTTAAATGTCTGGATTAAAGAAGGAGGAATGAAAGATGGCAGTAACTAAGGACAAAAATGTTCAAAAGAATCCCTGGTACTTCACTATTGAAATTGATGAGAATGGAAAACGGAAAAGGATCAAGCGCAGAGGATTCAAAACGAAGAAAGACGCTGAAGCGGCCCAACGTGACCTTTTGAATGAATTGGGACAAGGGTTGAACCTCAATGCCTCCAAAACGATTTATCGTGACTTTATGACTGACTGGCTTCGAGACAAAAAAACAAAAGTGAAGTCGCGCACCCTTGAAACTTACGCAGGATTAGTGAACAACCACATACTGCCGACATTGGGAGACTTAGCCCTTGCCGACATCACTCCTCGGCACATCCAAAATCTATATAATGAGCTGCACGAGTCTGAGAGGCTTTCTGGGGAGAACATCCAAAAAGTCCACACCATCATCAACGAATCACTGAATAAAGCTGCGAGTTGGGACATGATTATTAAAAATCCTGCTGCTGTTGTCGATCGTCCCAAAGCCGAAACTAAAGAAATGATGTATTGGACAGATGAAGAGGCACACCGCCTTCTTGGAGTTGCCAAAGATGATCGCTATTACTGCGCTCTGTTGATGGCAGTAACAACCGGAATGAGGCAAGGGGAAATACTAGGTCTACGGTGGCAGGATCTTGATTTGAAGAACCGGACATTATCCGTTAGACAGATTCTTAACCATGACGGAAAGACTCTTGAGCCTGGAGCAAAAACAGCATCAGGTATTCGCGCCATTGGCATCGATAAAGTAACAGCAATTGAACTGGAAAAACTGCGGCACCGTACCAAGGAAGAAAAGATGGCAAATCGTGATATTTACGAGGACAACGACCTTGTGATATGTACTCAGCTAGGTACACCTGTTTCACCACGAAACATCAATCGCACATTCTATCGCCTAACTGAAAAAGCGGGATTGAAAAGAATTCGTTTCCACGATTTACGTCATACTCATGTTGTTATGCTTTTAAAAATGAGAGAGAACAACAAGCGAATTGCTGAGCGTATGGGATGGTCGAGCGTGAAGATGCTGGATCGCTACTCGCACATTACACCACACATGCAAAAGGAAACAGCGGATGCTTTCGGGGAAATGTTCTTTTCGGCACCAAATGGCACCAAGAAATCTTTAGTTGAATAAAGGGCACCATTTCGGCACCAATTTGCTCTTGTTCGCACAAAAGGGGAACAAGCGGGGTTGCTACAAAAATAAGAAAAACCCTTGATTACCAAGGGTTTCAACATTCATCATATGGTGATCCGGACTGGGTTCGAACCAGCGACCCCCACCCTGTCAAGATGGTGCTCTCCCAACTGAGCTACCGGATCATGGGATATGTGTGTGATCGTTTAATGGTGGGCCCTGTAGGACTCGAACCTACGACCAATCGGTTATGAGCCGACCGCTCTGACCAACTGAGCTAAGGGCCCGAATCGTATCGGACGTCGATCACATTTATTACTATACAGTATCGTAAAATGGATTTCAAGAGGAAATGAATAATTTCTTGTAAAAATTTTCACTCGTACCAAAAGAACACTAAGAAACCCAGCGAAATCAGGCTTGCTTTTACCTTTAAAAAGGCCTAGACCATCTCAATTCACCTATGTGTAGTTACCCTTTCCCCCAACAAAAAAGCCATTCCCCACCGTTGCTGCCCACATCCCCCTTACAAAGCATGGGGATTACCCACATGATGGCCTCACAATCATACATGACGCATCAAGCACATGAGCTACACCGGTGAAGAATTGGCTCCTAACAGACTTAAGGCGATCCAATAAAGCTTACAACATCAAACAAGATAATTAGGTAACGATCGAAACAAACTCCCTCATCGCACCCCTAACCTACCCCGCCTGCTCCGTCCCTTTCCCTTTCTCCTCGACACGCAGCTCGGCTTCCTGTTGCTTCAACGCCTCACTTCGTGTCAATTCCGCCTCCTGCTCATCTCTCATCCGATGGGCCATCCGGCTAGATGCATTGGCTGCCACGCTCGCCACGAGGTCGTCCAAAAATGTGTGAACACGTCCCTCTCCCGACTTGGTATCCAGCCTTTTAATCACCCCGACCTTGTGCTTATCCAAATGGCCAAAGGTGGTCACCGCGATACTTCCATATCCAAATACGGAGCCTAGCGCCAATGTTTCGTCGCATCCGAACAGTCCTTCATCTGACGCGATGATAGATTGGAGCGGCTCGGACAAGAGGCCCTTCTCTGCTAACGTATCCAACTCAACGCCAACCAGGATGGCGTGCTGCATTTCCCTTTTTTCCAAAACCGCTTTCACGCTCTCGATGCACTGCGCCATCGTGAGATCTGGATGGTAAGGCGATTGCATGAGATAGACGATCTCTGCGATATCATCCATCGTCACTCCGCGTTCTGCCAAACGTGCGAGAGCAGCGTTTCTGACTTCGATGCTGTGTACTTGCTTCTTCATATAAGAGACAACCCCTTCCACAAATCGAGTGAAGTCGTTTCCTACCATAGTATCACACGCTGACCAAATTGCGACAATCTTTCGCCCACAGCCTGACTGACCCTGCACTCAAACTGTTGGGCATGCCCTCTCACTCCTGTATAATAATGAACAGAAGATCCCAATAAGGAGGACACCGCAGTGGCCCTTGAGGAAATCATCTTGGAAAGCCGGCATTTGGGGACGCCGGAAAAGCTGATTATCTACACACCCCAACGCTACTCGCCGCTCTACTCGTATCCAGTCCTTTATGTGCAGGACGGAGAAGATTACTTGGCAATGGGCAGGATGGCTTCTTTGTTAGATCAATTGAATCGGGACAAAGAATTGCCTGATATCATCGCTGTCTTTCTCCCAGTCGAGAAAAGCAAACGGAACGACCGCTATCATCCGGATGGCAAGGAGCATATGGCCTACCGTCGCTTCCTCGCCGATGAAGTCGTGAGCTATGTCGATACGCATTACTCCACACATCCTTTGGGGAACGCACGAACACTTCTTGGCGAATCTTTGGGCGGGGTTGTCTCTCTGTTCACTGCTCTTCACTATCCACATACGTTTGGACAAGTTGCCTGCCAGTCGATTGCCATGGACGCAAAGTTAAATCGTCTGATAGCTGACGCTGAATTTTCCGTGCCGCAGACCATTTATTTGGAGATCGGGACGGAGGAAACGGCAGTAAGCACAGGCCGCGGTACATTGAATCTTCTAGCGGCCAATGAAGAGTTGCGCGAGATTTTGGGCACGAAAAAAGCCACCCTCGTTTATGAAACGTTTGAGGGTGACCATACGTGGGGCCACTGGCAGCGCAATCTGCCGCGTATGCTTAAGACGCTTTACGGGTAAACTTACCGTGGCTGTTCTTCTTGTGGACCTTCATCCTTGATAGTCGATACGAGTGCTTCTTCGAATTCTCCTTTTCGTATCGCAGTCAAGATCGTGAAGGTCAGCACAGACAGTAGAAGCAGAACCAGAAAAATGAATGTGATCATCATAGCCGTATACATGCAGTGCGGCACCTCCTTGCACTACACAGTCTTTCCTTTGACACAAGGAATATACAGACCCACGCTTAACATTACACAAATGAAGAATTTTCTGTTAAAATAATATCTTGTAGAGCATGATAGATAGTAAGGAGGAGTGGTTCTGATGATGTACAGTATCGTAATATTCCCATCTAGCAAGGTGCAAGAAGTAGCCAATTCTTACCGGAAACGTTATGACCCGGGCTATGCTTTGGTTCCTCCGTATATCCGTTTGAAGGAAGCCTTTGAGCTGGACGAAGCCAAGCTTCCTGAGCTGGTGAGCCATCTGGAGCAGGTTGCCTCCTCTACCGACAGCTTTTCGGCTCATTTCCATCGGGTATCTTCTTTCCACCCTACGAACAACGTGATCTATTTGGCTGTGCAAAACAAAGAACCATTTAACGAGCTGCATCAAAAGATTGCCAATCAGTGTGTGAATGAAAAAGAAACTTACGCATACGTACCGCATCTGACTATCGGGCGCGACCTGTCCGACGATGAGCTGCGGGATGTAACCGGCCAACTGAGCATGGCAAAAATTGACCTGAACAGCGAGATTGATCGCTTCCACTTGGTTTATCAACTCGAGGATGGCATCTGGAGCGTTTACCAGACTTTCCTTCTCAAAAAATAAACACCCTTTCCTCAATCATCACCCCTCCCTGCGTATCCGTCGTAGGGAGGGATATTTTCTAACAAAGGACGAATACCGATGAACCTGCAAACCTACCAGATCCAAAGAGTCACCAATGAACAAGAATTGGCGGATGCCCTGTCCGTACGCCGAGTCGTTTTCATCGAGGAACAGGAAGTACCAGAAGACTTGGAGATAGATGAGCACGACACACTGGATGGCGGGACGATTCATTTTGTGGCCTACCGCGATGGAAAGCCAGTGGGTGCAAGCCGTATCCGTACCTACGCACCTGGGGTAGGAAAAATTGAACGGGTAGCGGTTGCCAAAACAGAACGCGGTACCGGACTGGGCCGCCAAATCATGCTCGCGATAGAAGAGCTGGCCAAACAACACGGGTATGACAGCCTGAAGCTGAACGCGCAGACGCAAGCCCAACGGTTTTATGAAAAGCTCGGCTATGAACCTTTCGGCGACTTGTTTGATGATGCGGGTATCGAGCATATTGCGATGGTCAAATCCATTCGCGAATAACAGAAGCTACGTGCAGCCCCATCCCTCAGATAGAAAAACAACCTCGTTTTCGCTTCAATACAAAAGCCAATGCTTCTTGACACTTCACACCCGGTGGAATAACATGGAACCATAAACATACGATACCGTATCTTTCGAGGTGAACCATGCAATACGTACGTGAAGATTGGATTCGGGCAGGGCTCGATATGTTGGCTGAAGCAGGCATTGACGCTGTTCGTGTGGAACCTCTCGCCAGAAAACTGAAGATCAGCAAGGGGAGCTTTTATCATCACTTTCCAGATCGTCAAGCGCTACTGGACTCCATGATCGATTATTGGGAGGAGCATGCGACGGAGCGGATCATTCGAGCGCCACATGCGGACAGCATGTCGTTGGAGCAGCTGTTGTCGAGTGTTTTTAACAGCGAGCGAAAAATCGAAGCCGCTATGTACAACTGGGCGAAACAAAATCCTGCCCTTTGCAAACGTCTCGTGGAAATCGAGAAGCGTAGGATCGACTTCGTCGCTTTTTTGTATGAGAAAAAAGGGCTGACTCCAGCTGATGCAATAGCACGCGCTCAACTCGCATACCTCCTCTATATCGGTTGGCTCGTGCGCAGAGAGCTAGAAGCGCCTTTTGATATGTCCGAGCCCTTGCATCATTTTATGACTTGGATTTGATTCCCCTCTCTGCCTGATAAACTAAACTGTGCAGGGATTTTTTTACCCAAAACATACGGATGCGTATCTTTCACAAAAATCATTACGAATCAGTAGGAGGCATTCCCATGACGCATGTTTTTTCTATCTCATCTGCTTTCTTCTTAGTCTCCGTATCCTTGCTCCATTTTTATTGGGCCTTCGGAGGAAAATGGGGGACCGATTCCGTCATTCCCACAACAGCCGATCATTCTCGTCGGACCTTTTCCCCTCGGAAAGGCGGAACGATCGTCGTTGCCTGCTTGTTGACTTGTGCCGCTTACCTTTTGCTTGCCCAGAGCGGTTATCTCCCGCCCGTAATAGCCGCTTCTTTCATTCAATGGGGATGCATTGTCTGTGCCGCTGTATTTGTCCTACGGGCTGTGGGAGACTTCAACTACATTGGCTTTTTTAAAAAAGTAAAAAATACGAAGTTTGCCCGTCAAGATACGGCATTGTTCACCCCTCTATGCTTGTGGTTAGGGATATCATTTCTGCTCGCATTGTTTTAAGTTCACAAAAAACCCTCTTCCCTTGTTCTGAGTAATTAAAGTTGTGGACTGAAAAATAAAGTGTTAGACGGGCAGCGCGTTGAGCTAACGGGCAGTTTTGCTTAATCTCTAAAGTCCCAATAGTGGAATAAACATTTTGGGACTTTCCGAAGAAATCACTTTAGGGTGACTTATTGTTGGCTAAAACCCAGAAGGTACTTGTTCTATAACGAAGAATAATAATTATTATCGAATGCACCCTCCCACAAAAATAATGATGAAGGAGAGGATCGGATGGAAAAGTTGATCGAGGAGTATAGCCAAGACTATGCGCTGCTGCGAGAAGCCGTCGAAGGATTGTCTGAGGAAGAGCTGCGTTTCCAACCTGCACAGGACAAATGGAGCATCCATCAGATTGTGATCCATGTGACCGATAGCGAAGTCCTGTCGACACATCGGCTGAGAAAAGTCTTGGCGGAGGAAGCACCGCTACTACTATCATTTGATCAGGAAGCCTGGGCGGATAACCTAGGATATGAACGGTTGGACTGCGAGCAGCATCTGCTCCTGTTCCAAATGCTGCGGGCCAGCATGCTGCCGCTTCTGGCAAATCTGACTCCCGAGCAGCTTGTGCGCGTCGGGCAATATCCCGATGGAGCGCGGTTCACGTTCAAAGAGCTGCTGGAATTTCGCGTCCGGCATGTCCGTGACCACCTCGCCCAGATTGAGCGGGTAAGGCAGGCATATCGGGAGGATAGGGTATAACACTAAATGCTAGTTGTGATTAAGCTAACGGGTTCGATACTTCAACAACACCGCAGGGCTGCCCACATAAATGGATTTTGCGGCCTTTGCTGCGCTAATGTGGGGAATAACAGAATAAAGTTGTTTGTTGTACGGTCGAAGGCAATGATTAGCCAACCTTAGTGTTAGCGCAAAATAAGAAGCCTCAGACTAAGACTTTATTTTTCAAGTCATAGTCTGAGGCTTTTTAAATTTACGCCTTCCGCTTCGCCGCAATCGCACGTATCTGTTCAACAGCATCCATCGCTGCGGTATGAGAGCCGAGCATCGCATGAAACGGCTCCTCTCCACGCCAGCCATGAAAATCAGAACCGCCTGTTACAACAAGTCCGTATTGTGCTGCCCACTTGCTGTAGCGCATTTTTTGTACCTCATCGTTGTCCGGGTGATTGACTTCAATTCCGTCCAAGCCGAATACAATCAACTCCTGGACCAGCTCATCATCGTCATACAGCCCTGGATGAGCCAGCACCGCCACTCCGCCAGCCTCTTTGATCAGCGTGATTGCTTCCTGCGGGGTAATTCGTGGAGGATTGACATAAGCCGCTCCCCCTTTGCCCAAGTACTTATCAAAGGCCTCCGCGATCGTTGAAACGACCCCCAGCTCAATCAGTTCTTCTGCAATATGCGGTCGCCCGATGTTTTTGTCCGTGCCCTGCTTGCGGCGGTATACCTTTTCCAATGAAATGTCGATACCGAGCTCCTGCAGCCGTGCTATCAGCAGTTGGTTACGCTCATGTCTTGTCTCTCGCAAACGGAAGAGACGCTCTTCAAAAGCTGGGTCTTCATACGGGACAAAATAGCCGAGAACGTGAATATCCTGCCCCTTCCCTACGGAGCTCACTTCGACTCCCGGAATGATTTCCACGTCGAGTGCGCGGGCAGCCTCCATTGCTTCTGGAATCCCTGCTACCGTGTCGTGATCCGTGATCGCCAGTGCAGCAAGTCCAGCCTCCTTCGCCAAACGTACGTTTTCCGCAGGCTCGCAGGTACCGTCTGAAGCCTTTGTATGTGTATGCAAATCTGCTATAAGTTCCATCCTCGTCCACTCCTTCTTTTCTTTTTCTACAAGTCTGAATTGATATTGCCGTACATAGTATGAGAATAAGTTCGATTTCTCAATGGTTGAACCGAGGAGGATGTCCATGCGGTTAAAAAACAAGACCCTTACCGGTGTCGTTCAGCCACTCTCTTATGTTGACAAAATGCTGCGGCAACAAGGCTTTCATCGATCAGGCGGCGACAGTATGCCAACGTACGATGTCGTCATGTACGACTCCGCCAGCAGCAGCGCGTATTTTTTGCGCATCCCGACGAATTACACTAGCACAACGACCGGAAAAGGGGAACTGAATGTCAAACTGGGTCATCCGTATTTGGAAGCAAAGTTTTATATGAACACCGCATCCGAAGAAGTTTTTTTCATTCCCAAGGCCGTCCGCGAAGCTGCAGAGCATAAGCTAGCAGAAATCGCCGATTACCTTTCTGCTCCCTCCGCTCCATCCTGAACAGTTCTCCACAACCACCGATTATGTTCAAACCGGTATGCCACCCTCTTTGTTTTTTGAAGCCCGACCAAGTAACCCATAAACGCCGTCCGAAACAGGACGTAGCTCGAAGCATTTTCTATGGAAATGTGTAAACGCTCACACAGGAGAGTTAATGCTTCTTCTGGTGTTCTCTCCTCTACTAAAATGTCGCAGATCACCGAGAAAATCCGCTCATGCCAAGCAATATTTTTGTTCACGGCATCATGAGAGGTGGTGGTATATGCTCCGTGCCCAGGCAAGTATCCCCTGTAGTTGGTTGCAAGCAGTTTATGAAGACTGAGTAGAGTCTCATGCGCATCCACAAGAAACGGCAGCTTGTGCTTTTCCAAAACCTCTTCGCCTAAATAACTGTCGGCAGCGAAGCAAATCTCGTCACAGACGACGCCAACCTGTTGCCAGCTATGCCCCGGCAGAGAAAGGATAAAGAAAGGTACGCCATCTATCTCGATCCCTTCATCCAGTGGAAGGAGGTGGTCCACCCGAGAAGGTTGCGCCAGCAAAAACTTGTTTTTGAGATCCTCAAGTGGTGCTGCACCCACGTTCAAGTAAATGGGCTCAAGTATCGGATTCCGAATGATCGCCTCTTCCAGCGGTGGCGCATAGACCCTTGCTTCAGGCCAGCATCCGAGCAAGTAGGCGTTTCCACCGAAATGGTCGGCATGAGAGTGTGTCTGAATGATTGCACACAAGGGCTGGGCGATAGCGTCCAGTCCTTTTTTGATTTTTTTTGCGCTTTGGGTATCCAGACCAGAATCAATCAGGATTGCTCCATGCTCACCAATGACGAGGCCTATGTTAACATGACCGGGAAAATAGCCGACACGCTCCGTTATCATTTGAAATGCTTGTCCAGACACAACACTCCCTCATTTCATCCTTTTCCTATTTATTTTCTCCAAAATATCGCCTTCCCCTTCCCCGTTCCTATTTCTCTTGTTCGTGTTTACATAGAGTCGCGACGAGCGACCATCCATTTTGCGCGAAAGAAGCGGGCCAATGATCGTATACGGTGGTAAAGGTCGTCCGAGTCCACTGAACATATGCGTAGTCGCTGCCACTGCGACGATCGTCAGCAAAGAGAAAATCATTCTCTCCATCCCGATCGTCTGAATCGAGCCGAGTACGATCAGCCCATCGATTAGAAAAATCAGCAAGGCAATGCGCAGTTTGTATCGTCTGGCAAGAAATTGCGCGAGCAGGTCTGTCCCGCCCGTATTCGTCTCGTAGGCAAGCATCAAACCGATCCCCATGCCAATTAACACGCCGCCAGTAATTGCGGAAAAGGATGTTGACCATAGATTCCAACCACGCATATCCGAGAGAATATCTATAAAGAAAGCAGAAATCAGCATGCCGTGAAAGCTGTGAAAAAACAATCTGCGATCATAAAAAAAGACGATGACATACACAGGAATACTTACCAAAATCATCACGAGACCCGGAGGCATCTGCATGTAATACGTCGCCAACAAACCGATCCCAATCATGCCCCCGTCCATCAGGCGGTGCGGAACCAAAAACAGATTGACTCCTATGCCTAGAAGCACGCTTCCTGTGAGAATCGCTACACTTTTTTGCAGCCAGTACACGTTGCTCCCCTCCTTGGACCGTGCTCGTTTATATTTATGATCAGAAAGAAGCAGGTATGTCCAAGCATTGCCTAAGAATGGGCTCATTCAAATCGGAACGTTTTGACTGTTCGGTTGACCTATTGGTATACTTACGAGTAACAAGAAAACCTGAGGCATGGCTCATGAAAAGCATATCCATTGCAGGTTTTAGATCGAATATTTATCCGTTTTTGGTCGTACATGTAAAATACCATTATCGTATCGGAGGTGAATTCTCCACCTTTCGCACTGCGGGAGGCGGAGGTGTGCTTGGAGAGTCCGATAGGAGAGATTACGCTGAATCTGCTGCTCGTGGTATTTTTGGTTCTTCTGAACGGCTTCTTCGTCGCAGCAGAATTCTCGTTGGTAAAAGTTCGCCAAACACGTCTGACCCAGCTCGTCAGTGAAGGCAATAACAAAAGTGCCCGCTACGCGCAAAAAGTCACGCGAGAGCTCGACGCCTATCTGTCCGCCTGCCAGCTCGGAATAACGCTGGCTTCATTGGGGTTAGGCTGGGTAGGTGAACCTGCCGTCGCCCATTACGTCGCGCCCGTCATGGCATTATTTCATTTCCCAACTTATTTGGTCGGTCCGACCTCACTTGCAATCTCCTTTGCTATTATCACATTTTTACATATCGTCTTCGGAGAGCTTGCGCCCAAGTCTTTGGCGATCCAAAAAGCGGAGGCCACTTCCCTATGGACTGCTGCACCACTCATGTTTTTCTACAAGCTGAGCTATCCGCTCATCTGGTTTTTAAACGGAGCAGCCAATTTACTGATCAGACGCCTTGGAATCGAGCCTGCCACCGAAAACGAATCTGCTCATACAGAAGAAGAAATCCGCCTTCTCATGAATCAGAGTCATAAAAGTGGTCACATTGACCAGACCGAGATGGCGTTGGTCGACAATGTCTTCGTGTTTTCCGAACGTCTTGCCCGGGAAATTATGATCCCACGGATTGATATGATTTGCCTTTACGACGACAACACGTTTGACGAAAACCTCGAAATCATGAGAGAGTCTCGCCATTCACGCTTTCCCGTCGCCCATGAGGATAAGGACAGGCTGATTGGCTTTGTGCACACCTCAGATTTTTACCTCTCTGCGTTGACGACAGGAAAGGCTGAGCTAAATGATTTTCTCCGCCCTCTATTGACGGTTCCGGAGTCTATGGAAATTAGCCATGTCTTGCGCTTAATGCAAAAACGCCGCTCCCAGCTCGCCATCGTGATTGACGAATACGGAGGTACAGCAGGGCTGTTAACGATGGAGGACATTTTGGAGGAAATCGTCGGTGATATTCAGGATGAGTTCGATGAAAATGAGCGCCCTGAAATTGAAGAAAGCTCCAGCAATACGCTCTCGGTTTCCGGCAAAACTCTCTTGACAGAACTGAATGATTACATATCGATTGAAGTCGTTTCCGACGAAGTCGATACCATTGCCGGATGGCTCTACAGCCAGTTAAATGAAGAGGTCGCGAAAGGCAAAACCGTCACATTCCAAGGCTATCTTTTTGCGATCAGTGAACTGGAAAACCATCGCATCACACGGGTGAGCATCACGTATTTGGGAGCAGAAGATTCGTCCGCTGTCCCGGAGGACATCGTGTCGCTGCACTCCTAATCGAAAAGAACAACCATAATGGCAAGTGTCCCCTGCCGACAGGGGGCACTTCTTGTTTCCGAGGTGTCATGATGAACTACGCTTTACTAGACAACAAACCCATCCTGTTGCTACCAGAGAACTACAACCGCATACCGTTTTGGCGCATGGCTGCCCGGCAGGACAAGGTACGCTGTCCAGCCTGTGCATCAGCGCTTCGTCTTCATGCTGGCATCAGCTTTGAGCCGCATTTCTTCCATCCTGAAGGAGCAGAGTGCCCGCTTCTGACGGAAAATGGTCCTGCTCCTCTCGATTCGCTACAAGCGATTAACGAGACGGCTGCCACTGCCTTTCAGGCTGTCTTGACTGCTACGGCCGAAAAGGATCACAGCGACAGCGACGACAACACGAAAGAACCACTCGCTTTCTCAACCAAGGAACACAGCGCATCCATAGACGAAGTAGATACAACGACCATCGGCTCCTTTCGCCTTCCGAAAAAGAGAACGATTGGCACGAGCACGACGCCTCCCCCGCCAGCTCCGAAGCCACCGGTTTTCCGCAAACGCTTGATGCCGAAGAAGACGATCTCTCACATGGCTGAGCAAATGCGTGATCAACCGCTGCATCCGGGACAACAGCAAGCGGTGCACGCTACCGAGGGACCTTTTCTCATCCTCGCCGGAGCCGGAAGTGGCAAGACGCGCGTTATGACGGCTCGCACGACTCACTTGATCTGTGAGTTGGGCGTAAAGCCGAATCAAATCATGGTCGTGACCTTTACGACCAAAGCCGCCGATGAAATCCGTCAGCGCATTGCCCGGCAGCTACCCGCTGGACAAGCACGTGAGCTGATTGCCGGTACGTTCCACAGCATCTTTTACCGAATGCTCCTGCATCACCAGCCAGAACGCTGGGATCAGCAGCGCCTCTTGAAAAAGGATTGGCAAAAATGGCGATTGATGCGCGAGACTGGCGCACTGCTCGGTCATGATGACCTTGCCACGTTAAAAGAAACAGAGATCACCGAAGCACTCGGCATTATCAGCCGTTGGAAAAACGAATACATCCTCCCCCATGAGGTCGCGTATCGGGAAGCAACGAACGATGCAGAAAAACGGGCGATCCAGCTATATCCTCTGTACGAGGCCACGAAGAAAAAGCATCATTGGTTTGACTTTGACGACATGCTCATTGGCTGCTACGAAATGCTGCGCGATGATCCAGGACTCCTGCGCCGTTATCAGGAACGTATCACCTATGTGATGGTCGATGAGTTTCAGGATATCAATCGCATTCAGTATGAGACAGTCAAGCTGCTAGCCGCTCCACAAAACAATTTGTGTGTCATCGGGGATGACGATCAGTCCATTTACGGCTTTCGCGGCAGTGACCCCCAGTACATCTTGGGCTTCACCAAAGACTTCCCGAAGGCATCGACATTTACACTCGAGGTCAACTACCGTTCCCATTCCTCGATTGTCAGTCTTGGCTATTCGCTGATCGGTCACAACCGGGAGCGTTGGGCAAAGGAATGTCAGTCCTTTCATCGCGAGGAAGGCGACACGTATTTATTCGAGCCGGAAGACGAAGAAGAACAAGCTTCCCGGATCGTCGATGAAATTATCCATCGTCGTGAGCAAGGAGCCATTTTGGGTGAATGCGCGATCTTGTACCGCACCAATGAATCTGCACGCCCCATTTTAGAGCGTCTGAGCGAAGCAGGGATTCCTTTTCATTACACCCAAGAGGAGGATTCCTTTTACCAACGCCAGACGGTTCGCTGGACGCTGAATTACTTACGGCTCGCGTTAAACCCGGATGACACCGATGCGCTTAAAGAAATATTGTCGACTCTCTATATCTCAGCCGAAATGTGGAATGCCTTGCGCAGCCAAGCAATCATCGAGGACAAGCCGATTCTGCACGTTCTTCCGCATTTGACACAGCTCAAACCGTATCAGCGTAAGCACATGCAGCAAATCAATGAGATTCTCACCGCGTGCAAGGACGTTCCACCCGCTCAGGCATTGGAGCTCATCTTTGAGGATGGCAAGCTGCGCGACTATCTAAAAAAACGGGCGAAAGACCGGGAAGATGGCCGGGAACGTTGGAGCGATGAGCTGCAGCAAATACTGGCAGCCTCCAAGCGTCATGCGACAATCAGCGATTTTTTGGCTTATATCGATCAAATGGCCCGACAAGAAAAAGAGTGGCGCACGATGCGACCACTCCCGGACGAAGCTGTTCATGTTTTAAGTATCCATCGGGCAAAAGGTCTCGAATACGACCACGTTTTCTTGCCCGATCTGGTAGAAGGTGCCCTTCCTCATGAGTACACATTGGATGAGCTGCGAAAAGGCGGCTCCGGTGCTCTTGAAGAAGAACGTCGTCTCCTATACGTCGCGATTACCCGTGCCCGTCACAGCTTGTGTATCGGTATCCCCCGGGAGCGATTCGGACGAAAGACCCGCACCTCCCGCTTCATCGCCGAGATGGGCAGGTAAGTACTGAAAACCGCCACCCATATAAATCAAGAATTCTTCCATGTTCGTAATTAATGGAAACATAAAAAACAGGCCCCCTTTCACGCATTTTGGGTATAGTATGCGAGAAACAGGGGCCTGTTATTCTTTTTCGGGAAATTTGCTTCTGGTTAGCCGCCCATAATGCTGTAGCCAGCATCGACGTGCAGAATTTCACCCGTGATTCCTCTGGAGAGATTGCTGAACAAGAAGAGAGCGGTGTCGCCTACTTCCGATTGGTCAATCGTGCGGCGCAATGGCGCTTTTTCCTCAATTTCCTTCAGCACGGCGTTGAAATTGCGGATGCCTTTTGCAGCAAGCGTACGGATTGGACCAGCAGAGATCGCATTGATACGAATGTTCTCTTTGCCCAAGTCGTTTGCCAAGTAACGAACAGATGCATCAAGCGCAGCTTTGGCTACACCCATTACGTTGTAGTTTTGAATCACGCGCTCACCGCCAAGGTACGTCAAAGTCACGATGCTTCCGCCCTCGGTCATCAAAGGACGAGCAGCACGAGCAACTGCTACCAGGGAGAATGCGCTAATGTCTTGTGCCAGTGCGTATCCTTCACGGGATGTGTTGACATATTCACCTTCGAGCTCTTCGGTTTTCGCAAACGCGATGCAGTGCGCTAGACCGTGAATAACGCCCACTTTTTCTTTGATCACAGCAAAAGCCGCTTCGACATCCTCATCCTTCGTGACATCGCAATTTACCAACAGCGACTCTACTCCCAATTTTTCCGTGAGTGCCGCCACGTTTTCACGCAGACGCTCCCCTTGGTACGTAAAAATCAGATTCGCTCCAGCATTATGTAAGGATTGCGCAATTCCCCAGGCAATGCTGCGGTGGTTTGCTACGCCCATGATGACGATGTTCTTTCCTTGCAACAATGTATTCATTATGTATCTGCCCCTTTCCCAACTTATTCCCCTGCATTATAACCGATCTTGTCCATGGATACGAGGGGATAAACGAGAGGGGCCGTACAAAAACATTTAATCGGTACTTCCGGCCTGATCGGTTAGCGCAGTTAGAGCTTCAGAGGAAGCCCACGATTCCTGCAATGGATTCAACGATGTCCCCATGACCGGGAATTCAGTCAGTGACTGCAAGAGATCGTCTGTTTGCAATTGCTCTTGATGGTTCATACTGTCAGTCCACACTCCCTTCCTCCAGACTAGACTGGCTAGGAATGGGACCTTTTATGCATGCAAGTGGTTCGCGTGTAAAAAGGCAGACAAAATCAAATACACGGCCATGGCACCAACAAAATAAACTCCGTACTGTGCCTTTTTGGTTTGTCCGATATAAGGGACGAGATGGCTAGCGGATACATACAAAAAGATACCAGTCGTCATGGCCAACATAATGCCAGACCAATTCGAAGGAAACATTTGCTCGGCAAAGCCAAAACTGAGAGCTCCTGCGATCGTCGCGATTCCAAGGGATGTCGCCCCCCAAAATGCTTTCTTTCTCGAGTTGGTCGCTGCCAGCAAAAGAGAGGCAATGGTCACCCCATCCGGAATTTTGTGCAGCAGCATCGCCACCAACACCGATACCCCTACTTCTGAATCCATTTGCAAGCTAGCGACTAATGAGACCCCTTCGACAAATGCATGCAATAAAAAACCTGTCATGACCCCAATGATTCCCGTGGAGCCAAATTCTCCGCTAGACTTGCTGATTAGTTCCAGAGCAAAAAGCATCACAAAGCCAACGAGCACAAATGGCATCAACCACAAGCTCTTGTCAGAAAAGACATGTGGCATCAAATCTAGCAGCGTAATTGCCAGCAGTAGCCCAGCCCCCGCACTGATCATCGCAAACAATGCCTCGGATGACCAGGCACGCAAACACAACAGCAGTCCCCCGATACTGCTCGCCAAGGCAGCAGTCAAAAGGACAATCCAGAAAACAGATTGCATCATCCGGTCCTCTCCTCACCCAACGAGCAAAAACATGGTTTCTCCTTCCATATGTACGCGCCTGTCCCGGTCATTATGAGCAGTCAACCAAATTTGACAAAATACGACGATCTGTCCGAATCGGACGAAAGATCACTAGTTTTTAGAACCTTTGTCGATTCTCTCTTACCCGGAAAATTTTGGTGCTATAATGAGTCCACCGGGAATACCGAGAGGAAAAAAAGGAGTGATTCTGGATGGATGTACAAGTTTGGATGGCTTCAAAAGAGGTAGCTGATCGCCTTGATGTGCATGTTCGTACACTGCGTAACTGGCTGGACTTGTTCGTACCTGCACAGGAACGTCTGAAAAATCCGCAGGGTCACTATTTGATCAGCGAAGCAGGCTTTGAACTGCTCAAGGAAGTAAAGGAAAGAAAAGACAGCGGCAACAGCTCGTTAAAAGATATTCAGCGCCAACTGATAGAAGAAGGACGTCTGTCCGAGGAAATGCTCCTGGAAGAAGAACTCACAGGTGCAGAAGAAACCGCCGTTACGATTAGCGCCACAAACAAGCTGGGAACAGGCATGCGAGAAGTGGAAGTGACTGTCCACGAGACACTCGTCCAATTTCAGCAGGAGCTCACACAGCTCTCCTCTATGAATCATATGCAATCGACCATTCTGCAAAAAATTGCGGATATAGAAGAAATGCAAGAGTCCCTTCGCTTGGAAATGCGTCGTGTTACTTTTGAACTGGATCTCATGCAGCAGCGCTTGACTCGTCGCAAGGAGCGCTATGCCCGCTACGAACCTCGCTGGTCACTCAACCCTTTCCGCTGGTTTACACGTTCAGATCGCGCAGCCGAGCAATAATCGTGTTTTTTATACGGAAAAAAATGACAATTAAGAGAATAACCTCAACAGCGGTAGTCTCCCCATGTTCTACTGTGATAAAATGGTACTATATGAACTGACTGAAAATCAGGACTATTTACATTCCACCATAAAAGGACTGGGGCTTTCGTTGTGAGAAAATTGCATATTACTTCGGTAAAGCCTGGCGATGTCATCGCCAAGAGCGTGTTCCAGGAAAATGGGAACGTTTTGTTGGGGATCGGGGTACAACTAACCCCTCGATATATTGAACGGCTTGTTCAATTGGGAATTGATACCCTTTACATTCAAGACAAGCACACAGAAGATATCATGCCGGAAGATGTAATCCGCGATGAGACGCGTAAAGAAGCCGTGGATGCCGTGTACAAAACGATGACCACCCTCATGGATCAGCCGCAGATCAAGCGCCGTACGTCCGTACCTGATTTCGGGAGCAGTTTTCAAAAGGTTTTTCGGGAAATCTTTCAAGATTTGAGCAGTCGTAAAGATATCTTGGTCAACCTATCCAGTCTTCACGTATTGGATGGTTACCTTTTTCACCACGCAGTCAATGTCGCCGTTCTGTCTGGTGTGGTAGGGATGGCCAAAGGCTACAACCAACAACAGATGATGGAGTTGGGCATTGGTGCGCTTTTGTTCGACATCGGCATGACACAGGTTCCTAAGGAGCTCTGGACCATGCGTACAGAGTTAAGCGCAGAAGAACGACAACGTGTCCAATACCATACCGAAGAAGGCTTCAATATTTTGCGGAATCAACATAATATCTCGGTCGTCTCCGCACACTGTGCGTTGCAGCACCACGAGAGATACAACGGAACAGGATATCCCCGTCAGCTCTGTGAGAAAAACATTCACGAGTATGCACGAATCGTGGCAATCGCTGATGTTTACGATGCCTTGGTTTCCCCGCGCCCATTTCGGAAAAGCTACTCGCCGAGTGATGCTACCGAGTATTTGTTCGCTACAGGAAACACCTATTTTGACCTCGACCTGCTCAAGCTATTCCTGCAGCACGTCGCTATTTATCCAATTGCTTCAACTGTAATGCTGAGTACAGGGCATACCGGGGTCGTTTCCAAAGTGAATCCATTGGCAGTGAATCGACCGACGATCCGTATTCTTACCAATGAAGATGGATCTGAAGTAGCCTCCACCTATGAAGTCGATCTCTACGATAAAGAATGGATGAGCGTGACGATCGTCAAAACCTTATAGGCCCGCGACAAAGCTGAGATTTATTATTCATCTCAGTTTTTTCATGCGTGGGTACGTGGTGTTTTCGTACGTTGCAAATATCCCGCAACTAACACGAGAGCGACCAATCCAATTTTGATCGCATATTCGAGCCAAGCCCTCCCCGCGATCCACTCATGCATCGTATCATCCATTAGAATCATATTCACCGCTGTTACAGCCAGGACACCTGAACCAATATAAACAAGCCATACAAGGCGCTCCATTGCTTTTAGAATGAGCTGGCTGCCAAAAATCATGAGAGGCACACTGATCAAAAGGCCCAGCACGATGAGGACGATATCTCCTTTCGCTGCCCCTGCAATGGCGAGTACGTTATCCAGTCCCATCATCACATCTGCCACCACAATCGTCTTGACCGCTTGAACCAAGTCTTCACTCGAGCTGATTGCTTCCTCTCGCTCGTCCTCGCGTAACAGGTTGTAGCTGATCCATAGCAGGATAATTCCGCCGATCATGTACAGATACGGGATTTTCAGCAAATAAACAGCAAGAATCGTAGCGATCACGCGTACGATGATAGCAAGAAACGTCCCCCACAATATGGCTCGTTTTCGTTGTTCGATAGGAAGCTTCCGACAAGCGATGGCAATGACCACGGCATTATCTCCACTTAATACGAGGTTGATGGTAATGATGAGTAGCAGCGACGAAAAAAAGGCAGATTCAAACAAAGGATGCACCCTCCCAGAACTTTTTGAGCCCTACTCGCCACCCTTGTACGGTGCCCCTGATTTTTTGTATGATGGTAACGAGGAGGGTTGTCGAAATGTCGAAACAATTCGTTATAGAAGCGATCATGTTGGCTATCTACGGGGAGTTGATGGTCCCATCGCAACCAGTAGAATATCTGATACCCGCGTCGACAATCTATGAATTGGACGAATTTATCCAGAGTCCTGAACCTATCATGCCCTACTCTGCTGATGATCAGTATGTCCGGCGGATTATGAAAGAAATGAGCCAATTTTTTGCCGATCCATTCAATCGCAAGCGAATGGAAAAAGGACTGATAGCCCCATGGTCCAAGGTTCCCTTTTCTTTTCCGAACGGTGTGAAACTGACGGTCGTAAAAGTGGAGGACAACGCCATGTGGGGGGAGATATTTGATCCCGTAGAGACACAGCTATTATTGACGGCCATGAAGTTTGAGGTCCCACTTCTCACAGACCAGCCTGATTATCAGGATCGGATATTGGAATATATCGTGCCTGTTCAATTTTACGATGTGGATGATTTTGATTTCGCGCTTGAGCAAGGAATCTCATTGAACGACCTTCGTGAACCATAATCAAGAAAACAGACCGACGAGCCTGACGCTTGTCGGTCTGTTTTTTTTGTTACTTTGGAGTCAGCATGACCATTGTTGTTCTCGCATCCTTGCAGATCATCCCCTGAAACTAGTTCATAAGTCTTTGCCTGTCACAAAAAAACGTCCTGAATAGGTTTGTCCATGGTACAATATGGGTAAAGACATGGAAAGCGGTTCGGGGAGGAATAGTGCACATGGAATTGACGAAAAGAAGCAATGATTTGGAGGCAGAAGTAGCTGTTGACCAACAGATTTTGTTTAAAATGGGGAATGAATATTACGGACTGTCGATTTCACTCGTACGTGAGATTATCAAACCACTTCCCATTACACGTTTTCCAAAATCTCCACCTTATGTCGAAGGAGTCATTGATCTGCGTGGGCGGATCTTACCGATAATCAACTTGCGGAAAATGTTTGATTTGGAACCTTTGGAGCAAACGGATGATACTCGCTTTGTCGATTTGCAGATGGATGGGTTGAACATCGGGATTATCGTAGATGCGGTCTCGGAGGTCATGAATATTCCGCAGAACTTGATCGAGCCTGCACCACCGATTATCGCTGGTGTAGAGGGCAAGTATTTGCACGGCATTGCCCGTTTGAACGACAAGCTGATCATGCTGCTCGATGTGGATGAAATTTTTGGACAGTGGAAAAAGAAGTAAGCGGCAGTGTAAAGCCCAGTGCGATGATGCACTGGGCTTTTGTTCTCTTTATTCGTTACTCCCTACTCTCTGCCTCCGCTTGCTAAATACGCATAGTTCACCCATACCATCTCTTCGATTCCCAAAATTTCTTTGAACAGGTCAACCGAGTCGTACAACAGTGAAGCTCCTGTGTCGTCATCGACGTTCGTCAACAACTGCAGATCAAAAAGGGAACGTAACTGCTGAATCTGCTTCGGACCCACGATCCGACCAAATGACTGCGGCTTGATACGTGTGATCCCTTTACCTACCTCGCGCCGATACAACTCCGAACGCACTACCCTCTCCAGTATGTCTTCATACTTCTGCCGAACGTCCTCGCTTTCTACGATTCCTTCCTGCAGGTCAATCTCTGGATAAAGCCTGCCAAACTCGGCTTCCGCCATTTCTACATCGAGCGAGTAGCTGATTGTCGCTGACGCAACCTCGTAGCCTGCATCGAACAAACGAAAGCCCCAGCCGTTGTCCTCAGCGTCATGAAACCAGAGGAGGGGTACGAATTGCTTGGACAGTCTCAGCAAAAAATCAAGCGTCGTGGAGGTTTCCAGCCACTCATCCTGCAGGAAAAATGCATTCCAGTCGATGTTGACGTTTCTGTGGAAGTATGGCTGCTCTGTCTTGGATAAGGCAATCAGTACTTTCGGTTCGTATTTGCGTGGATAAAGAATGCCGGTCGTGAACTCACCCATCCGTTTTCCACCGCTTTCTGGAAGGCTTCCCTGATCCTTTCTTCTTAGTCTATTCAGGCAACGCTTGTTTTTTGCTGTGATCTTTATCAAACGTGCTCGTGTGGATCATCGTATGTACCGCACCCTCCGGCAACAGCTCGGAACGATATAAATGGAAATGCCGTGCCTTCCATTGTGGCGGCTCCTGCGCTAAATAACGTTCATTCCAATCCAAGAGGGCAAGCTCATCCCCACTGCGATGCGGACCGCGCGCCATCGTAATATGCGGCCGATACCGCTTCCGATCGTAGGACAAGCCTTCGTGCAATTCGAACCGTCTACCCAACAATAAATGCAGCTGGTTGAGTGGAGAAAGTTGGCCGCGTAGTCCCAGCCAGAGCACACGAGGATGCAGGGCATTCGGAAAAACCCCGAAGTTACCAACACGCAGGGTAAATGGCTGGATAATCGCGCCGACGATATCCATATCCTCACAGATAGCGGGTACGAGTGACTCATCCACCTCTCCAAGAAAATGCAGAGTCAAATGCAAATTAGCGAGAGACTGCCACCTGTCCGCAGTCACATCTTGCTTCAACCGTTTTTGAACATCGGCAATATAAGCAGCAGCCTCAGCTGGAATATCCAACGCTATGAATAAGCGCATTTCTGTCCTCCTTCGAAAAAAATAGCCCTCCTGTGACGGAGAGCCATTTATCTTTCCTGCCGCGTTAGGCAGCCATCATCTTTCCGGTTACGATTCCCAAAACACTCCTGACATATTCCGCAAGACGGTTCGAACCAGGCTGGTAGGTAAAACGCAAGGTCAGCTCACTATGACCGACATGACCAGCGGGAGGGATATTCCAGAAGTACTCTGCTTCCCCGTATAAAAACTCTTCAATGCGCTGCTTCTTTCCTTCGATATCGATACTCGGATCATGCGTCAAGGAAAACTTCATCATGACTGAAAACGAATCTGTCCAAACTTGATCGCGCTTATGTAATTTCCCATGAATAACGACTAAACCGGCTTCTCCCCACAAATTGTACTCGAGCAAAGCCTGAAACTGCGGATGTACCTGCAGCTCCAAGGCAGGAAGCCCTCCTTCGATCGTAAGTGCATGACGTTGTGCCAGTTGCTCAATCTCCCCTTGAAAACGGTGGGCGCATTCAGAAACAGCCTGGAACAAATTGGGTTCAACAGCGTACATCGTCGTCACCTCTCCCCAATGGATTGTCTGTCTTACTTAATTCGAATTCACGCTTGTCATATCCTTTGTTGAAAAATGACTTATTTACCCATATTTCATCGAAGAACAAAAGATTCCAGGGAGAGTCTTTTTTCACAATCTCTCAACAATTACAGGTAAGGGACAGGCATTCCTGGAAACGCTTTCGCAAACGCCTGCGCGAGATGCTTCTGTACATCTTCATCCAGCTCCAAATGATAGAGGCGACCGCTCTCATAACGCAATAGTGGATAGGCGCCTACCTGCAAGGGAGAAACGTCCTGCGTTTGCACATACTCCGGCAAGGTCATCAAAAAGCGCGAGAACGGATTCGCTTCATCTCCTGACATATGAACGACCTCGAACAAATGCGAGAGACTTGGCGTCAGCACGATCATCGCGTAATCTCCCTCTTCCGCAGCCCATACGGTAAAAGACGTATCCCGGACCTCGCTGCGGGAGTGCCTGCGCATGACCCATACTGCTTGCTGCACAGTACTCATCAATAAATGCTGCGCTCCTTCTTCACCATGGACATCTCTCATGTGCTTGTAACGCAATACGAAGGCCATCCCCGATTCTGTAAAAACAGATCCAGGCAAGCTCATCGCTGAGATGCTTTCTGTCTCTTCCTCACGCACCTGCACCTCTTCTGGAAGAGCATCAGGTGTTCCTTCATAGAGCGCCTGAATCATCTCACGCGTACGAACCACTTCCGCTGGGGAAAAAGAAATCGACTCGGAATAGATGTGAGTAAGCTCACGATCCGCGTAAGCCAAGTAGTGCAAAGAAATATACTGCTGCTCGATCATTGTCAAAGCCATGCTTCGCTCATCAGCATGCGCTATGTCGAACGTCAAGGGAAAACCAAGTGGATTCAGCGGGTCCGACAGTGTCCAAATGACAGCGAGCAGTTTATTTTGATACGTTTTGAATTCGAGCGAAACGGCATCTCTCGTCTGCTCGCTGAAAGCATCCACCGATTCGAACACCAAATACAGCTCCACCTCGCCCGTTCCACTTAGACGGACAAAGTAAGGAAGCCCCTCCTCTTCTGCCAGCTTGTACAAATCGTGATAAACCACGGGATCGAGAACCTCTCCCTGTGTTGAATCGTCTGGAGAACACAGGGTATCATCGGGGGTTAACGGGGGGAAAAATTCTTCATTCATGCGTTATTCCTCCTGTTTTCCCCAAGCTTTTAGCAATGTCCAATTGTCCATTTGTTTTAAGAGAGTCCGATCTGTCGCGTCAATGTGGACAGGGGTAATCGCAATATAGCCATGCTTGAGCAAATCATAGTCCAGCGGCTCCGCCAGTGGCATGACTTGAGGGTACTCGCGTGCCAAATAATAGCCTTCTGCTTCTTCGCTATATTTGTCTTCATAGTGATTCATGGACAAGGTGGCCGGAACCATTCCTTTCACCTCAGCCAGCGGTACATGCGGGATATTAATATTCCAGAATACCTCTGACGCCAGTTCTCCTTTGACCGCACGATCGCTGAATTCTTTTACAATCGGACGAATCATCTCTACTACATCGCCGTAGTTGTCTTGATCGAACCAGTTATCATAGGAAAGGGCAACACCGGGAACCCCCAAGATTACCGCCTCCCTGGCACCGCTGCACGTACCGGAGTAATAAATATCACGTCCGAGATTCGTCCCGACGTTAATCCCCGAAAATACGATATCCGGCTTTTTCCCATGTTCAAACAGGAGATGGTAAGCAGCTTTTACACAGTCTGCAGGGTTGCCATTGACTGCCCACGCTTTCACCGGCATTCCGTAAAAATCACGCTGTTCAGGCGCGAGCGCACTGCGATAAGTAATTCCGTGTCCCACCCCACTTTTCTCTTCAACCGGTGCCACTATATAGACTTCCGCTCCCTCCAAAGTGAGCAAAGCTTCTACCAATCGCTTGATACCAAGAGCATCGATGCCGTCATCATTCGTAACCAAGATCCGCAATTTGGGTCTCCTCCTTCATAAATAGCGTCGCCACTCGCCAAGACATCATTTTTCTTATTGTACTGTAGAATTCGAGGCTGCGCCAAGCTTCCACCTAAAACGAAAGGACCCCAATCATATTGGGGCCCCGTCTATTCTCCTACAATATCTTTCCAGCGTTCGCGCCAAACAATCCCTTCGCGAATCCACTCTTCTACTTGACGCTGCTTTTCCTCCGAGATTCCGATCAGGCAAGCGATGCGGGCAATCTCTTTTGTCTCCGCTGGTGATAACTTCCGATCGATCAATGCCATGTGGTAGAGCTTGCGCATCATAACGAGCTTTTCAGCCTGCGTCATGGCTACCAGGTCTTCCACGATGACCTCCGGACGCTTCGGATAGTCCATGTCATCCATTAAAATTTGTCGTTCTTTCAATGTAAAATGCTCCGAATTCACGATTTCATGAATACGATCCATTTCTTTATTTCCTATATAACCGTCGGCGTGTCCGACGCAGATCATCAAGCGAATGGACGCAAACAAAATGTGTTTGTCCTTTTCGATTTTGGTATACACCGGCATAGTTCCTCCTCAAAAAGCTTTATGAGCATAATATATAACTACATATGATAATACGATGAAAAACGAAAGCGGTTTCACATAATTATGTGACAAATTTATGCTATTCCCTAACAAAAATTCGTCTGAAATCCATCCAGCCATAGGCATCCAGACTTACACCCGATAACCGCGGATGTGCAAGTATCTCTACCCGATTCGAATACAGCGGGACAAACGTACTGCAAGCCGCAAGCGTATGCATGATGCTGTCCACGCAAGCTTGTTGGTCTTGTGCTGTTTGGACGCACGACATGCGGTTCATCCAATACGCGATCTCTTCCTTTCCATGCGGATCTAAATGATGTGAAATACTCAACGCACCAGCGTATAGAAATTCTCGTAAAGACAGCTCCGCCCTTTCATCTACATTCGCACTATCCACAACCAAATCTGCCTCTTGTAACAACGGAGGCAAGGCAAGCTCCTCCGGAGATGCATACCTGATCTCAATGGCAATTCCGTATTCCTCGCACGTTTTCTGAATCCACTGGGCATCTTCTATATGATCGGAATCTGGATACGTGTAGAGCGACAGTACCTCTCCCTGATACCCGCTCTCTTTGAAAATACGCACCAACTCCTGTGATTCCGGCACCTCTCTTTTTTCTTGGAACGAATCACTTCCACCCCAGATGACTGCATGCTCCCTCGTTCCCTGTAGCTCTTGTCTCAAGGCTTGTCCACAAATGATAGCCACCATGAGACTCCGAAATTCGCTATGTGACAGCGGGCCATTTTTTGCTCCATTCAAGCTGACGTATTGAAAACAATCTTCCAATCTGCCGACGTCACTCCATGTCAGAGCGCTCGTATCCCGATGATCATCCATAGCCATTACAGATAACAAGCTCTCATCTGCCTGTGCTTCTGCTGCCATTCCAGGTACGCACCAGATTTCAATTCGGTCCAAGAACGGCCTACCACCAAAATAAGGCGTGAACGCTTCCAGCACGAGCATGGAATCGTCGTTGCGGACTACTCGAAACGGCCCCGTTCCTACTGGCATTTGCGCAAATTGCTCCCCCATCTCCAGAACGTAATCACAGGGGACAATCGCCATATATTCCTTGCTTAGTGCCTGTAAAAACAATTCATCCGGCATATGCAAGGAAATCGTCAATACGTAGTCATCTTTGACGGTAATCGATTCGATTGAAGCGGCTAGCCAGCGATGTTTATAGGAATGCTCCATCAAACGAAGCAAAGAAAAGCGCACATCATCCGCAACAAGTGGACGGCCATGATGGAATAAGACACCTTTCCGCAAGTAAAAAGTCCACTGCTTCCCTTCTTCACTAGCGTCCCAATAAAAAGCAATAGCGGGTTCAATCCGTTTCGTGACAGGATCAAACTGAACCAGAGAATCAAATAGCTGCTTTACCATATGTGACTCGGAGCGCAGGAGAATATGGATCGGATCAAGCCCTGCAAATGGCCGATTGTAAAACAAACGCAAGGTATCGACTCTGCCCTTATTTCCCTTTTCCCGTTTCACACGATGTCCAAACTGACTATTCATCCATCGTGAAAATTTTTCACCCAAAACAGGCAAATTTACCCCATATTCGTCGATCATATCCCGTGCAGCACGAATCTCCCCTTTTTGAACGAGCTCCTTGGCTACGCTCAGAATCAGGTCTTCGGGCGCAAGCAAGCATGTCAATACAGATCGATTTCCTCGCCCTCTCCCCGGCTGCCAGACTACCCATCCCTGACTTTGCATTTTTTTCAAGGTCAAGGTCGCATTCCGCAATGTACAAAATAAAAGCGAAGCAACTTCAGCTAACGATATGTCAAGCGGATGCCCTATCGCTTCATTAGGCCGCCCCGCACATAAACGCATGTATTGTTCAACCAGTTGCATCTTGCCACCACCAATTCCCTCAGAAAACATGAAAAAACTATTCGCCTAATCGTACGCTTTTTCTCCGGTCTTTGCCACCTTACAATTCTAAAAACACCAACTAACCGGAAAAAGCCGAAAGAAAGGACTTTCTTATGTCACACATCCCTCATGCACTCCGTCGATTCTTTGCTACGTATCCAACGCTTCTCTGGGTCCGTCTGTTCGGCGAAACGCTTACCTCTTTATCCAGCGCCATGATCGCTCCGTTTCTCGTATTGTACTTGAGCGAGAACATCGGCGGCTCTGTCACTATGACCATGCTCGTCATTGGATTGCAGCCCTTCTCCGAAATTTTGCTGACGATATTTGCTGGTGGTATCACGGACCGCTATCGCCGAAAAACGATCATGCTACTCGCCCTGTTCCTGCAAGGCTTCGCAATGTTGGGAATGGCTTGGGCAGACTCCATGCTGGGCTTTGCGATCCTGTACATCATCAACGGTGCTGGCCGCTCCCTGTTTATCCCTGCCAGCCGCGCGCATCTCGCTGATACGATTTCCTCTGCACAAATGGCAGGTGCCTTTGCCCTTCTCAATACTTCTAGCAGTATTGGGGCCGCATTGGGACCTTTAGTCGGCGTCATCATTTATAAGTACGATCCTGCTATGGCATTTTTGTTTACTGCGATCTCGCTATTGATCTATGCTCTTGCCGTCTGGTGGAAAATCCCGCAAACTCCGCTGCCAGAAGCTCCTGTCGAGGAAGCAGCAGATGTACGTTCACGAGGCTCCTGGCATGCTTATCGACCAGCCCTTGCCATTATGATGTTGTCTTTGCCGATCAGTCTGTTTTACGCGCAAACCGAGACGAATCTCCAGCTTCATCTGAAAAACACGCTGCCAGACTATTTGCAAACACTTGCCTTGCTCATTGCGGTAAAAGGGGTCCTGTTGCTCAATCTCGAGTATTTGCTCGTCAAATGGACACAGCACTTACCGGCTCGCCTATTGATTAGCGGCTCGTACATTTGTTTTCTCATCGTATCCTTGGGCTACGCCTTCATCGACAACGTACCTGTCCTTCTTTCTCTGCAAGTGCTGCTCGTCTTTGGGGAGAGTATTGGTCTGACTCAGTTGATGGCCTTCGTCACACGAATATCACCTGTCACGATGCGCGGGCGGTACTTCGCAATCACGGGAACACACTGGGATATCTCCCGCATGTGTGGACCATATTTGGGTAGCCTTGTCTTGCTGCATGATGGCGGCACGATGCTATTCACCATTGTAGCGGGCATCCTCTTGATCGGTGCCGGATTCATGTACGTGTATCTTTCCAAGCATGAAAAAGCCTCCCTGCTTGAACAGGAAGGCTGATTCGTTCCGATTAGGTTAACAAGAAGCGATCTTCACTGAAGCTTTCTCCACCGCGGGCTGTTTCGAATGCGCGAAGCAGATCCTGCGGTTTCATCGTCCGTTTTTTCTCATCCGGAATGTCGAGGATAATCCCCCCATCGTGGAGCATCAGCAGACGATTACCCATGTTCAACGCTTGTTCCATATTATGCGTGACCATGATTGTCGTCAGTTTATAGCGCTCCACGATTTTTTCCGTTAAATCTACAATCAACTGCGCCCGTTTTGGGTCAAGCGCTGCTGTATGCTCATCGAGGAGCAAAATCTTCGGTTCTGTGAAGGTAGCCATCAACAGGCTAAGCGCTTGACGCTGTCCCCCTGAGAGGAAACCTACCTTGGTCTTCAAACGGTTCTCCAGCCCTTGATCCAGCTGCTTGAGCTGCTCACGGAACAGCTCTCGCTTCTGGTTATTCACCCCAAATCCAAGTGTACGGCGTTTTCCCCGCCCCAAAGCGATTGCCAGATTTTCCTCAATCGTCATGTTCGGCGCTGTACCTGCCATTGGGTCCTGAAAGACTCGACCAATCAGACCTGCGCGTTGGTGCTCCGCCAAGCGTGTGACATCTTTGCCATCAATCGTAATGCTGCCCTCATCTGGCGTCAGTCCACCGGAGATCATGTTCATCATCGTCGATTTACCGGCACCATTACTACCGATAACGGTGATGAACTCTCCCTTCTTAACGTCCAGATTAACGTTTCGAAGCGCGATCTTTTCGTTCACAGTTCCTGCGTTGAATACTTTGTTGACGTTTTTAATTTTAAGCATCGCTGCTTCCTCCCCTTGCCGTGCGTACCGCTTGCTTTTTCCAGATGCCTTTTGCCACAGTTGGGACAGTCAGGGCAAAGATAACGATCAGGGCAGTAATCAGCTTCATGTCAGAAGGATTGAGTCCTGCATCCAGAGCCAGTGCAATGACTAAGCGGTACACAATCGAGCCGAGAATGACAGCAAGCGTCACTCGGAAAATCGAAGAGCTGCCAAACAAAACTTCCCCGACAATAACGGAAGCGAGACCGATGACGATCATCCCGATCCCCATTCCTACATCCGCAAAGCCTTGGTATTGGGCTACCCACGCACCAGCTAAAGCTACCAAGCCATTGGAGAGAGCCAAACCAATGATCGTTGTCGAATCCGTGTTTACCCCAAAGCTACGGATCATCTTCGAGTTGTCACCTGTCGCACGCAAATCCAGACCCATATCCGTATGCAGGAACCAGTCAATGATGAGCTTCAACACCATAACCCCTACGATAAAGACGATTGCTACACCAGACAGCAAGGTAACTCCACCTACGGCCAGGTTCGGAATGCCCATATCCTTCACATAAGTGAACAGGGTATCTTCCCGCAAAAGGGGCAGATTCGCTTTCCCCATGACACGCAAATTGATCGAGTACAAGGCGATCATCGTCAAGATCCCCGCCAAAAGTGCGTTAATCTTTCCTTTGGTATGCAAGACGCCCGTAAAAGCCCCTGCCAAACCACCTACGATGAAAGCCAGCAAAGTGGCCAAAAACGGATTGGTGCCATCGATAATGAACTTGGCTGCGATTGCGCCTCCCAAGGCAAAACTACCATCTACGGTCAAGTCAGGAACGTTTAGAACTCGGAAGGTCAGATATACACCGAGAGCCAAGATACCAAATAGTAAACCTTGCTCAATGGCTCCCATTATTGCCAGTTGATTCATAGAAGAAATCCTCCAATTACTGCTTTTATTACTCGATCACTTGTCCAGCACGGTCGAGCATGGCTTGCGGAATCGTCACACCCATTTTTTCCGCTGCTTTCTTATTCAATACGAGCTTCATGTCTGCTTGCACTTCAACAGCCATATCAGCTGGCTTCGCTTCACCCTTCAGGATTTTTGTTGCCATATCAGCTGTTTGCTCACCCAGCTTTGTGTAGTCGATCCCGTAAGTGGCAATCGCTCCGCTCTTCACAGAGTTTTCTTCACCAGCGATGACCGGAATTTTTTGTGCTTCCGCTACACCGATAACAGCTGCAATCGAAGATACGACCATGTTGTCAGTTGGTACGTAGAAAGCATCTACTTTGCCCACCATGGACTCAGCTGCTTGCTTCACTTCCGTTGCACTCGTAATCGCCGCTTCTTTAATTTCTAAACCAAGCTTGCCGGCTACAGCTTTTGCCGCATCCACCTGTACCTTGGAGTTGACTTCACCAGAACTATAAATGATTCCAACAGACTTCGCATCAGCTTTCATTTCTTTGATCAGCTTCAATTGCTCTTCGACAGGGTTCATATCCGATGTACCAGTTACGTTCGCACCTGGCTTGTCCATCGCAGCTACCAGACCAGCTTCTACTGGATCAGTTACCGCAGTAAACAGGATTGGAATCTGCTTGCTAGTTTGTGCGGCAGCCTGTGCCGTCGGGGTTGCAATAGCCAACACCAAATCTACTTTGTCAGCCTCGAATTTTTGGGCAATCTGAATGGCAGTATCCATGCTCGCTTGAGCGGATTGCACATCGATTTTTACTTGCTTGTCTTTTTCGTAGCCGTTTTTCGCCAATTGGCTGATAAAGCCCTCTCTTGCTGCATCCAAAGCAGGGTGTTCCACGAATTGGGCAATTCCAATCGTCAGCTGCTTGGTTTCAGTAGACGGAGCAGGCGCCGTCGTGGTTGCGGGGGCTGGTGTAGAATTGTTTGCAGGAGTAGCGCTTTGCTGTCCACATGCGGTAACAGACAAAAGCAATAAAGGAAATAAAAAACTCTGAAAAATTTTAACACTCTTCTTTTGTTTGAACATTTAGTGAATTCCCCCTCGTGAATTTTTTTCTACAATTTTAACATGGATAAAACGGTTTTAAAAGAATAAAAAGAGAGCATGACGCTCTCTTTTTACTTGATGATTTCTTTCGCCTGTTGTTTGAGTGCCTCAGAAATAGTGAGACCAAACTTTGCAGCAGCTGTTTCATTAATATACAAATCAGCTTGTTTCGAAATCTCTACAGGAGTATCAGCAACACTCTGCCCTTTTAAGATACGGGCAGCCATATCGCCTGTTTGTTTACCGATTTGGTAGTAATCAATCCCATACGTAGCAACCGCTCCACGTTTCACTGTATCGGTATCAGAAGCAAAGACAGGGATTTTGTTGCCCTCTGCTGCTCCGAGTACCGCTTCAAACGAAGATACGACCGTGTTGTCAATTGGGATAATAATGGCATCTGCTTTACTAGCAAGCGATTGCGCTGCTAGCTGCACTTCGGATAGCTGCGAAATGCCAGCCTTGATGATTTCTACGCCTTCTTTTTGCGCTGCGTCTTCCAATTCCTTGACCTGTACCTCTGAATTAATTTCGGAGGTCGTATAGATCACGCCCAGCTTTTTCAACTCAGGCAGGAATGCTTTCACCAGCTTCAATTGTTGTTCCATCGATACTTTATCGGACGTCCCGGTGACATTTTTGTCTGGCTTCTCCAGACTGCCAACCAGTTGAGCCGAGATCGGGTCTGTTACGGAACTGAAAATAACAGGTTTATCTGCAATCGCCTTGGCTGCAGCCTGAGCGGATGGCGTCGCAATCGCTACGACAAGATCCTTTTTATCTCCGGCATACTTCTGTGCGATCGAGACCGTATTGTTCATGTCGCCATGGGCGTTTTGGGAGTCTACCTCCAAGTTCTTGCCCTCTTCGTAGCCAGCATCCTTCAGTCCATCCAAAATTCCTTTATGAATAGCATCCAGCGCAGGGTGCTCCACGAATTGCGTCAGCCCCAGCTTCACTGTTTGCCCTTGGCCTGTCGTTGCTGCTGTCTCTGTTTTCCCACCTGTTTCGTTGCCACATGCTGCCAAAGAAAACGCCAGCAATGCGGTCAGTACCATACTGACTGCTCGTCTCATCTGTACTTCCTCCTCTAGTCTCTACTCTCAGCTGCTCTAATCGCCCTAAGCAATTAGGCTCATTGCCATCTAGGCAACTTGTGTCCCATTATAGCATATTATTGCGCATTGAGAAGCCCCTTTCCTTACTTAAGTAAAATTGACTTCTTCCTCTGCTTTGCCGATTTTCTTTACATATACCCTGGTGATTCTGTAATGGTCGACTTCTCCCACGACAAATTCGTACTTCCCCTCTTTTACTCGATCCCCCACGCGCGGCGGATGATCGATTTGCATGTAAATCCAGCCTGCTAGCGTATCTACATCGCTTGACTCCAATTCGATGTCCAGATAATCGCCCACTTCCTCCAGTAGCATACGCCCGTCCAATGACAGCATTCCGTCACTTCGCTCCACCTCTGGGCGCTCGTCGTCGAACTCGTCTTGAATATCTCCGACAATTTCCTCCATTATATCTTCAAGCGTCACCAGCCCGGCAGTGCCCCCATACTCATCAATGATAATCGCCATTTGTCCTCGTTGTTTTTGTAGCATAGTCAGCAACCGGCTGATCGAGATCGTCTCCGGCACAGTCAAAATAGGGCGCATGAAGCTCTGAAGGTCATTGCTCTCCCCTTCCAAAAGCCCTGTCAACATATCCTTGATGTGCAAACTCCCCACAACATGGTCCTTGTCACCATCCACTACCGGATAGCGGGTAAACCGTCCATTTTGGACATGCTTGACGTTTTCGTCAAAGGGATCGCGCAGATTCAAGACAACCATATCTGTACGTGGAACCATGATTTCTCTTGCCATCGTCTCCGAGAAATCAAAAATATTATCGACCAGCATCAGCTCGGTTTGATCAATCAAGCCACTTTTGTGACTTTCATTGACGAGAATGCGAATCTCTTCTTCTGTATGTGCTTCTTGATGCGGCTCCAAGGATATATGAAAGAGCGCAAGAAAACGACTCGCGGCCCAGTTCAGCATTTGAATAAAGGGATACATGATTTTGTAGAAGAGCTGGATCGGTTTGGCTACCGCAAGTACCACCTTTTCAGAGTATTGAATAGCCAGTGTCTTAGGAGCCAGCTCCCCCAGCACGATATGCAAAAACGTAATCAGCGAAAAAGCGATAATAAAGGAAATACTGCTAACAACCGTTTCATTTAAATGGAAGTAACGAAAAACTGGATGCAGGAGATGCGCGACAGCAGGCTCTCCCAGCCAACCGAGTCCTAATGAAGCCAGGGTAATCCCGAGTTGGCACGCGGAGAGATAAGCATCCAAATTGTGCAGGACCCTCTCAACGTCAACAGCGCGCTTGTTTCCTTCCGCTGCAAGCTGGACAATGCGCGATTCCCTAACTTTTACAATCGCGAATTCAGTCGCAACAAAGAACCCGTTCAGGAGTACGAGGATCATGACCAAGATCAAATTAAACAAGCTTCCCCAAATTGCCATGCTCCCCGCCGTCCTTTCCGTCCATGCTTTGGGATATTGTTTCCCATCCTCGCCAAAATGTTACCTGTTCGTTTTTCTTTCTTTTTGAGATTGTGATACCATAGTGCTGATTCCTATGCCTTTTGTAATGAGGTGAGTCTATTGTCGTACCGTCCAGACCTGCCCTTGATCGTTCAAAGCGATCGGACGATATTGTTGGAAACACAGCATCCTTTATTTGCCGAGGCCAGACAAGCTATCAGTGGTTTTACCGAGCTAATCAAGAACCCAGAATACATCCATACCTATCGGATCACCCCTTTATCGCTTTGGAATGCGGCTGCATCTGGTCTTACATCACAAGAAGTAACAGACGTGCTTGGCAGCTACAGCAAGTACGGTGTCCCGCCTACCATCATCAAAGAAATAGAAGATACGATGCGAAAATACGGCTTGTTTCGTTTGGAACGCATTGGCGATCATCTCGTATTAATGAGTGATGACCCCCTTCTTTTAGCAGAGGTGACCAGTTATAAATCAATCGCTGCTCTTTTTGAGAATGAATTCGTCATCAAAAGCTATGCGCGCGGTCTGATTAAACAAGAGCTGATCAAGCTCGGGTTTCCTGTTCAAGATTTGGCGGGCTATACAGAAGGAGAATCCTGTGCAGTCAGCTTGCGGGAAACGACATCCCAAGGCCGAGCATTCTCCTTGCGCTCTTATCAAAAAGAAGCTGTCGATGCCTTCTATTCTGGTGGAGCTGTGACCGGGGGAAGCGGCGTACTCGTCCTGCCCTGTGGTGCTGGAAAAACGGTCATTGGACTTGGTGCCATTTGCCAATTGCAAACAGCCACACTCATTTTGACCACGAATACGACATCGGTTCGTCAATGGATCGCAGAGCTCTTGGACAAAACAGGACTTGATCCAAATATGGTCGGCGAATACACTGGTGACAATAAAGAAGTCAAGCCAATAACTGTGGCGACTTATCAAATTCTTACATACCGCCCCACCGCCGAAGATGATTTTCCTCATCTGAAACTCTTTTCAGAGCGCGACTGGGGGCTTATTATTTACGATGAGGTGCATTTGTTGCCCGCACCCATCTTTCGTGTTACTTCTGGGATTCAAGCCACTCGCAGACTTGGGCTGACTGCTACTCTTGTTCGGGAAGACGGGCGGGAGGAAGATGTTTTCACGCTAATTGGTCCAAAAAAGTATGAGGTTCCGTGGAAAGTCATGGAAGAGCAAGGCTGGATCGCGGAGGCGCATTGCCGAGAAATTCGACTCCCCTTTGAGCCGAAGTGGCGTGAGGCTTATGCACATGCAACCGCTCGTCAAAAGTTTCGCATTGCGGCAGAAAATCCAAAAAAACTGGAGGTCGTCCGCGAGCTATTGGAGAGGCACGCCCACGATCGTGTTTTGATCATCGGGCAATATATCGATCAGCTTGAGCAGATGGCAACGGCCCTCCAACTGCCACTCATTACAGGAAAAGTACCGGACAAAGAACGTGAGCTTTTGTACACGCAGTTTAAAAAAGGGGAAATTACACGCCTGATCGTATCCAAGGTAGCCAACTTTGCGGTTGATTTGCCGGATGCCAACGTCGCGATCCAAATTTCCGGGACGTATGGTTCCAGACAAGAAGAGGCACAGCGCCTGGGACGCATCTTAAGGCCCAAAGCAGACGACAACACCGCCCATTTTTATACATTGGTAACAAGAGACACGAGAGAGCAGGAGTTTTCGCTCCATCGCCAGCTTTTTCTGGTCGAACAAGGCTATCCATACGATATTATAGAAATCGAAACGCTGGTCTGAAACGTTTATGAATAACCAGCGTCTCATAGAGGGAAGGGAGGCCAAAGATTCAATGCAATCCGACGCCGAAATCATTCAGCGGATTCTTCAAGGCGACATCGAAGCGTATCGCGACCTCATCCAGCGATATCAGCATATGATCTATGTTTTCATTTACAAAATGGTAAACAATCGCTCTGATGCAGAGGATCTCACTCAAGAAGTATTTGTAAAAGCGTATGAAAAATTGTCCACTTTCCGCGGGGACAGCCAGTTTTCTTCTTGGTTACATACGCTTGCCCGAAATAAGAGCATCGACTTCTTGCGTCGCCGAAAGTATCATGACTCGGATGAACAATTGGCCTATGTGCCATCAAATACACGGGACGAATCCCCTCAGGAATCGCTCATGACAAAGGAGCAACGTCGAGAAATTCAGGAGGCCTTTGCCTTACTGTCCGATTCTTATCGAGAAGTGATTGTCCTTCGCTGTACGCACGAATATCCGTTTGAAAAAATAGCTACACTCCTCGGCATCGCCGAGTCTACAGCTCGCGTCCGTTACTTGCGTGCTCGCCAGGAACTCGCAAAATTGTTATCCCGCAAGGAAGGGGGGCTCGTACATGAACTGCCAGGCATTTAGAAAAGCATGGCTAGATGACACAGATAGCGATTCACACTCACATATTGAAACCTGTGACGAATGCATCGCTTGGATAGAAACGCAAATGACAACAGAAGAGGAGGTGCAGTTCTTGAAGGAGGTTCCACTACCTCAAGCGAACCTGGAAGACAGAATCATGCAAGCAATCTACCAGACCGCCGAAAAAGGTGTACCCCCTCACGCCGCTACTGCTTCTTCAGAGCAACAAACGAGCACAGTGATCGTAAAGCCAAACAAGCGTTGGACCAAAGGCTTCCCTTCATACGCCTGGGTTAGCGCAGCGGCTGTCTTGCTCGCAGTTGGTTTCGTCGGCTACCAACAAATGACACCGGATAATCTTCAAATGGCTACCATTCAAGAAACCGGGATGAAAGACAACCAGAACACTTTTGCATTCAACGATACGGAATCAAAATCGGCACCGTCAGCCCCAGCACCTGCTATCGCTTCCATACCAGCAGCAGCTGATAGTCCGACGATGAAAAAAGCAGAAAGCAATCCAGGGTCCTCCGCTACACAATCGCAGGTCGCTCCGACTGCACCTGCAAAAGATACACCTCCTGCATCACCTCCCCAATCGAACAATGCGATTGCAATGGTGAAACCAGAGGAAAAAGTAGTAACACCCGAGCCACGTACGATCAATAAAGACGGGCAGAACAGCGTGGCATCTCGCGGATTACAAGGGAACTCAGCTGATCAAGCAGCAAAAGCGAAATCGGAAGTTCCAGCCGTGTCAGCAAATACTGGTAACCAAGTAGCCGCTAAGGAAGCCAATGGCGCCGCTGCTGAGAAGCCTACGACTTTTGGGATCGCTTCCCAAGTGGAACCAGACACTGCTGATGGCGGTAAGACTGAGAACGCATTAGTGGGTCCAACGTTGCCGGCGGTAGCGAAGCAGCCCATTACTCTTTCCTCCTTCTCGGATTTGAACACTGCTGTACAAGCATCAGATATGCCCGTGCCTGCCCTTTCGCAAGCACCGAATGGGTTCTCGATGAGTACGGTATCGGTCCAATATGAATCCGAAACCAGTCAGAAGGTGACTCGCTTAACTGCCGATTACAAGCGGAACAACGACTGGATTCGCCTAGATGTTGTGCGCAATACAGAAGGCAAGCGCAGCCTCTCTATCCCAGGCACTTTCTCCGCTACTCAGTTGTTCGCTGTCAACGGAGAGCAAGCCATCGCCGTTTCTTTTGATCAAACGGATTCAAAAGGATCAACAGCCCAGCATGCGGTTCATTTTAACGCTCAATCCGACAACCAATCGTTGTATGTGGTAGTGACCGCAAACGGAGTTACCTTAAATGAATTAATGGATGCTAGCAAACATATCACGTGGAATCCGTAAAAAGATCCCTACAATCGGAAAAGACACGATCTGATTTTCGGGATCGTGTCTTTTTAATCATGAGGAGCTAACGAATGAACAAATTTCACATCTGCTTCAGCCTATCTGCCTACGGTACACTTCGATCCGTCTTCCGCAATCAGAATCTACTACAAACAGAAAGCATCATCTGTATCGAGGATGATTTTTCAGTTGGACCGCTACATCAACTGGAGACCGCAACCGGGATGAATGAAAGGATTGAATGGATTCATTCTTTCTTCAAGCAAGTAGAACCGATCTCTAACGAAGACCTGACAACGATAAAAGCATACCTGCTGCGAAATCTAACCTTGCCATCACAGATCCCTGATGCCAGTAGCGTAATTCTGTGGCATGGTCAGAACGCATCTGACAGCATAGGGATTCGTTATGTTGTCTCCATGCTTCAGGATAAAAACCTCTCATTCGAAGCAATCGATATAACGGCATTTAGTGTGAATTGCGATTACAAAGTAAGAAACATAGACGGCAACGAGGTATCTTATGTATGGAAAAGCGCGGGTGCCCTCCCTCCCAAATTGGTGATGGACGCTTATCAGGTGAAAAAGAATATGTCTGCGTCTCTCGTACAAAGCCTCATCCTCGAATGGGAAAAGTGGTCGCAATCTGATAGTACGCTGCGCGTTTACAAACAGGGTGAGGTATTAGAAGTATCGGAGGATTATTATGATGCCTCGCTCTTGGAACATGCATCAAATAAGTTCCAAAAGGCTGCACGTGTGATCGGTACCGTCATGGGGGAAAGCGATCAATGTATTGGTGACACGTATTTGACATACCGGGTTCATGAGCTGATCAAGCAGGGGCTGTTACAGTACCAAGGAGAGTTGATGCCTCTACGCCGCTTAGAGATTCGATTGAAGTAAAAAAACGCTGTTCTCTTTCGCAAAGAGACAGCGTTTTTTCCTATTTTAATGCTTTTGATTTTTCTCCTGATTCCATTGCTTGATTTGCTCGATGATTTCCCGAATTTGATTCCGTGCTTCCATATGCTCAGGCTCGCTTCCCCAATGCTGAATCAGCGGAGGCATTGCTTTTGCCATTGTCGTGTACAGGCACCATACTTTTACCATTTCTACGCGCTCAGGAGTCGCTTCTCCTGTCAACAGCTCTGTAAATTTACGAACGAGATCCTCCAGTTCAGGGACCAATGCTTCTTTTTTCTCGTCCATGTCAGTTACCTCACTTTCGGGAACTTTTCTATTTGTATCCTTGTTTATTTTACGAAAAAACGCCCAAGCAGAAAAGGAAGATTTTTCAGGAACGATCGGTTACGCTTAAGCTATCAAGATGATCGAGGTGAAGACTTATCAAAGACACTGGTATTCGATTGGTTCCAACAACCAGAGATAACTGGCAAGATGCATTACGCTTGCAGGTACAAGATGAGCAGCAGCGCTTTGTCCCGTCTGTTGCCGTTTCATTAGCGAAGGTTCATATCCGCCCTGATGGTGACAACTGCGCATATGAACCATTCTGTTTGTATAACGCTGATGAAATGGTTGGGTTTGTCATGATTACCTATGACGCCTCAACAGATTGGTGTTACTGGTTCAACGGTTTTTTGATCGATCACCAGTACCAAGGCAAAGGATATGGCAGAGCGGCTCTCACAGCGATCGTGGATACGGTACGGAACCGTTTCCCGCAAAGCCGATTTGTCAACCTGACCGTATGCCCAGACAATGCAGGTGCAAGACATTTATACAGACAAACCGGCTTTGAAGAAACTGGCGACGTATACGATGGAGAGATTGTCTATAGAATCACGTTATGATGAGCATGAACAAAAACCGCCAGAAATGAAGTGACCCCATAAAGTT
>NZ_PXZO01000050.1 GCF_003013475.1 Brevibacillus porteri | reverse complement strand
ACTCCCTCCTACTCGATTTTTCACAAACGGGTATATTTGTCCTTGTTTGTCCATAAGATGGAACGAGAATGGGACAAAGGGGACGATACACTGTGACACGAAAAGGAGTAGGCTGGATATTGGCTTTTGCGGTACTCATGCTGTTGTTCACCTACGAAGCGCCTGATCGCTCTTCCTGGCAGGCATGGTCGCTGCCACTGACGGGAACGGTTATAGCCATTGACCCAGGGCATGGGGGACTAGACGGCGGTGCTGTTTCCAAAGCCGGTAATGTGGTTGAAAAGGAAGTGACCTTGGCCATTAGCATGTACTTGCGGGATTTCCTCCAGCAGTCGGGTGCATTTGTGGTTATGACAAGGGAAGAAGACAAGGATTTGGCTAGTCCAGATGCAGCGCAGGCGCGTAAACGAAAATCTGAGGATATCCGAAACCGGGTGAAGCTGGTCAATGACAGTACACCAGATTTTTTGGTCAGCATTCATGTGAATTCTATCCCTTCTCCGAAATGGTCGGGAGCGCAGACTTTCTATTCCCCCACCTTCAAAAAGAGCGCAGAAGTTTCTTACCTGATACAAGATGAAATCAAACGGGTGATCGGTCATACAGATCGTGTTCCGAGTAAGACGAACAATGTGTTCTTGATTCGGGAGGTTAACTGCCCGGCCGTTTTGGTAGAAGTAGGCTTTGTCAGCAATACGGAGGAGGCAAAGCGACTTCAGAGCGTTGAATACCAAAAGGCAATGGCGAATGCTATTTATCAGGGGATATTGCGTCAGTATTCCGGAGAAAAAGCGCCAATTACACCTTGAGAGGGCGGTGGTCGTGTCCCAACCGCCCGAATATGCTATAATGAACGCGCATACGCTGTCGTTATACCAGCATGAAAATGTTTGAAAAGATCATAGATGAGGTGAACCAGAATGTTGACCAGAGAACAGGTTCTCGAAGCACTACGTGATGTAAAAGACCCTGAAATTAATCGTAGCTTGGTCGAGCTCAACATGATTCGGGATATCCATATTGAAGGCAAGACAGTAAGCCTCACGGTCGTTCTGACGATTTCGGGCTGTCCACTCAAAGCCAAGATCGAGGACGATGTTATCGCAGCTGTGAAAGCGCTAGGAGCCGAAGAAGTACGTCTGCAATTCGGTTCGATGACAGACGAGGAACGTGCGGCTCTGTCTGCCCAGCTTCGCAATAACCAAGGTGGGCAAACACATAACATGACACCGGGACAAGCTCCTCTTTTGAACCCGATCTTGGCAAAGGATTCGAATACGACCTTTATTGCGGTCACTTCCGGAAAAGGCGGCGTCGGAAAATCGACGGTGACAGTGAACCTGGCTGTTGCACTCGCACGTTTAGGAAAAAAAGTGGGCATAATCGACGCAGACATTTACGGCTTTAGTGTGCCCGATATGATGAATATTGAACAACGTCCAACCGTGATTGGTGAAACCATTCTGCCTGTTGAAAAGCAAAACGTAAAGGTTATGTCCATGGGCTTTTTTGTGGAGGACAACTCTCCGATCATTTGGCGTGGCCCTATGTTGGGGAAAATGCTGCGTAACTTTTTCACGGAAGTACACTGGGGCGAAGAATTGGACTACCTCTTGCTGGACTTGCCTCCAGGAACGGGAGATATGGCCCTCGACGTACACACCATGATTCCGCAAAGCATGGAGATTGTGGTAACCACTCCTCATGCTACTGCAGCGTTTGTTGCGGCTCGCGCAGGTGCTATGGCAAAGCGGACTGGTCATGAAATCCTCGGTATTGTGGAAAACATGGCGTGGTACGAAGCAAAAGATGGTTCGAAAGAATACGTATTCGGGCGTGGTGGAGGAGCTAAGCTTGCCGAGACATTGACATGTGAGCTGCTCGCTCAAATTCCGCTGGGCCAACCGGATAATCATCCATCTGAACCTGATTATTCCCCATCTATCTATGGAGAAAAGACGGAAATTGGTCAGCTTTACATCGATATGGCCAAACGAGTCATAGATAAATGCGGGGAAGCTGTCAAACAATAATATCCAAGAAGATGAAAAAGGTGGGCTCTCCAATAGAGCTCACCTTTGTGTTTTAGGAAGAAGGGTTTTCGCCACCGGATTTGCTGCCGCCTTCGCCACCTTCTTTTCCCTTTCCTTTTTTCTTTGACTTTAGTTCCTTAGGCTTTGTCATGTCCTCGGATACTTTGGTCATGATCTTCATGAGTTCAGCCTGGAACAAAGGACTTTGCAAGGAATCCTTCATCACTTGCATGATTTGTTGTCGATAAGCAGAGCTTTTCATCAGGTCCATCAAATTTTTCTCAAACTCAGGGTCTTTCATTACGCTTATGAGCTCTTTTTGGTATTCAGGGTCCTTCATCAGGTCTTTCATGAGCGTTTTTTGCTCGTTTTTCATGGACTTCGCCATGGCGCTTGCGAACTTCGGGTCTTTAAATGCTTCTTTGATGTGCGTACTATTTGGATTCGTCATGCTTTGAATCAAGGTTGTCCGCACTGTTGACTCGTCGAGCATCAGGTTTTGCTTAAACTTATCATCCTTCATCATCTTGCTAACAGATTGCTTCGCTTCGTCCGTCTGTAATATGTCCAGCACCATGTCTTTGACGCTTTTATAATCAGGCTGAGACGAACTTTGCGCTTGTCCGCCACCCCCGCAACTGGTTAGCACCAGACAGACAAGAGCGGTTAACCAAAAAGACATCGTCTTTTTTCTCATGGGGTGGACACCTCCTTCTTTACTCTGCCTACAAGTAACGTGTGCATTTTGTTTTGTTCTTACGCTAGTATTTTCTTGTATCCATTGGTACAATCATATTCGATGTGGATGGGAGGGAATACTTGGTGAGTTTGCGTAAGTATGGCTGGCTTTTTATTACCACGCTCTTGCTCGGGGGATTAGGTGGCATCCTGGTTGCCCTTATCTTTGATTTGGACAAGCTGCTCGTAGGAAGCACCGGTAACTTTTTTGTCGGCTTGTTTATGTATCTACTGTATGGAATGACCATTAGTATTGTGGCTCAGATGGGTTTTTTTGCGTATATGACGATTAATTATTTCGCTAAAACGATATTTAAAACGGCTTCCCTGTGGAAAAGCGTCCAAGTATTTCTTATTTTGTTTGTCTTTTTCGATATGATTTATCTTCGCTATACGTCCTTCGGTGAAGGAAAAGGATTTGGTACGTACTTTATTGAGCCAACGCTATTATTGATTGTCGCTATTGTTACCGCATATGGAAAAGTGAATCTGACCAATAAATCTGCATGGATACCGACGATGTTCTTTATGTTTGTCGTGACGGCACTGGAATGGATTCCAGCATTGAAGGAAGATAATGTGCGTGCCACTCTGTCCATGCTCGTTCCACTATTGTTTTGTAACGTCTGGCAAGTCATGCAATTGCACCGTCTGGTAAAAAGAGAAAGCTGACCCAATGAAGGTCAGCTTTTTTTGTTTTAGTGAATTTCTTTGCTGTCTACACTTGTACCCGAAATGAGTTCTGATACCGTAACGAATTCATAACCATCCTTGCGAAGTTTATCAATGATCACAGGGAGGGCAAGATGTGTATCTTTCGCAGAATCGCTCGCGTGCATCAGGATGATGTCTCCTGGATGAGCTTTCGATAATACATTATTGATGATCACATCAGTTCCCGGATTGGTCCAATCTTTTGAGTCCGTATCCCATTGAATGACGGTATAACCCATGCGATTCGCGATTTCCAGCACTCGTTTGTCAAAATCACCATTTGGCATCCGAATGAGTGTAGGTTTCTTTCCAGTCATTTCGGTTAGGATGGAGTCGGCTTTGGCCATTTGGGAGCGAATTTCTTCATCGGAGTATTTGGTGTAGTTATCGTGCTTGTGACCGTGCGAACCAATCTCTAAGCCATCTTCCTTGATGCGTTTCAAGATGTCAGGATGTCGTTGACTCCAAGGCGAGGAGAGGAAAAAAGTCGCTTTGTTTACCTTTTTTTCTTTCAGCAGATCCAGTATAGGTAATGCTCGTGTCTCTCCCCAGCTAATGTCAAAGGTAAGGGCGATTTTCTTTTCTTTGGTGTCGACCTTATAAATAGCTTGGGGGGCTTGTGTGCTGGCACCTTCCGCAAAGGCAGCAATTGAATCGCGTTCCGCATAACCAATTCCAGCAGTGAGTACGATGGCCATGACGATAATTAAGATTTGCTTTAATCGTTTCGCGCTGATCACGTAAATGAATTTCATGGATAAGCACCTCCTTTGTCCGATAACAGTTTATGCAGGGAAGACAAGGATATTCTTTGGCCTGTTGGCTATTGTTGAGGTACAATGCATATAGTGAATGAAGAGGCAGTAAAGGGGTGTGTTGCATGGGCAATCGATTGCGGCATTTATGGCTTGATAACCGAAAATATTTCTTCGCCGCATGCTTATTATTTTTTGGTGGTGCCTTGATTGGTTATTTTCAAGCACCGGTTGTCGAAGATATGGTCGATAAAATGATGGGCCAATTAAAGGAAATTGCTGAACGGATAAAAGATAACGGCGGCGGACCTTTAGCGGTGTTCTGGATGATTTTTTCCAATAATGTTTTCAGTGCTTTGATGATGATGGCGCTGGGAATATTGTTTGCATTCTTTCCCATAATTGGATTGCTCACGAATGGAGTACTGCTTGGATTTATCCTTTTCAAATACAGTGCTATGGGAGTAAGTCCATGGGTTATTTTTAGTGCAGGTATTTTGCCACATGGAATTTTTGAGCTCCCAGCTATCCTGTTTGCAGCGGGAGTTGGTATTCGTTTAGGCGTGCTAAGTTTACGCTCAGTGGGAGTTCTAATCCAACCACACAAGATGGCACAATTGAAAAATGACTGGTATGATACGCTCAAGCAATTTCCAGTAGCGGTTCTTACTGTGATTGTTCTGTTGTTCGTTGCTGCTATTGTAGAGAGTACGATTACGCCAACCATTCTCAAGGAAACCGTGGGCCAACAACTACAGCAATTGAACTTACTGAAATAATTCAGATTTGCCAACAAATTGAAGCCTTCCTAAACGGAGGGCTTTTTATTTTGAATAGGGCTGAATTTTGATGGAAAGGATAGAGGAGAGACTCGTAAGGCGGAGGGCGATATCGTTGCTAGGGTTTTTGTTTAATACAAAAGAAGTACAGGAACTAGAATACTTGTTAAAACGTGAGCTGGAAGAGATGCTTCTTGATTTTAGTGATAAACGAATTGATCATCTAGTGAAGCGGGCTATGGAGGAGAGATACTCCATCATGTTTCGCATGTATGCAAGAATCGCCTCTCCCAATGAATTATCTAAGTATGTCAGACGCAGAAAACTCGGGGAAGAGAATTATACTTAAAAACTTTTTTAAAAAACATATTGACTCAAAGATAGGTAACGTGATAGATTAGTTCTTGTCCTTAAGACGCCATCACAAATAACGATGAACATTGAGGACAGGAAATTGCTCTTTGAAAACTGAACAG
>NZ_PXZO01000005.1 GCF_003013475.1 Brevibacillus porteri | reverse complement strand
CCGGCTCCGCCGCCCATGCCTCCGCCTTGACCTGCTCCGCCGCCCATGCCTCCGCCTTGACCTGCTCCGCCGCCCATTCCGCCACCTTGACCTGCTCCGCCGCCCATGCCGCCACCTTGACCTGCTCCGCCGCCCATGCCGCCGCCTTGGCCTGCTCCACCACCGTGACCTTTGCCGCCGCCACCTTGGCCTGCTCCACCACCGTGTCCTTTGCCGCCACCTTGGCCTGCTCCACCACCGTGTCCTTTGCCGCCACCTTGGCCTGTTCCACCACCGTGACCTTTGCCGCCACCTTGGCCGCGTTTTCCAGATTTGACACTATCATAGGAATAAACAATGCTTTGGAACGTACGATTATCTACATTTCCTGTAACCGGCAACCCGTGTTTTTTCTGATAATGCTTCACACCTCGTACGGTAACATCATCGTAGTATCCATTGATTTGACCCGAGTAACTACCTAATGATTTCAACATCCCCTGAATCACATAAATATCTGGCCCATGAGCACCTTTGCCCACAGCCTGTCCCGTATGAGGAAGGGAAAACATGAGTGTGGCAGACAAAAAAGCTGCACCGAGGATTTTCTTAACCTTCCCTGTTTTCATAAGAGAGCCCAAGCTCCCCGTTCCTTTTTTCATACACAAGCACCTACCTTTACTTTTTTTGTAACCTCCCTTACTATTCCCTACTTTTCTTTCCTATTGCATCTGGCCAATCTCGCTTCCTCTTATTTTTTTGCTGATTGATCAACGTTTTTATGACTTGCAAAAATAAGGAAGAACCCATATACTTTGGTTTAAATGATTAAGTTTATTAACGGAGTGTGCAATGACGAATCCAACCTGCAATGAAAAAGCGGTTCAAATATTTATGGAGTTAAGTCCATACTTCCAAGGCTTGGGTGATCCGATTCGGCAGCAAATCGTAGCTCTTCTCATCGACAAGGAAAGCATGAACGTAACACAAATCGCCGAGCATATTCCCATGTCTAGACCTACGGTGTCTCATCACTTGAAAATATTAAAACAGGCGGGCCTAGTAAACGTCCAAAAGAAAGGAACGGAGATGTTTTATCGGCTTGAAATTACAGAAGCGATCAGGCTTTTTAAGCAATTGGTGACTTTCGTCGAAGAAGAGTGCAACTGAATTTGAACCGTCACGAAAAGGGACAGTGTGTCCCTGTTTTTCACACCAATCTGTTAATAAACTTAAACGCATAAACATTTAATCAAAGGAGAAATCTTCATGAATATCACCAAAGTTTTAATTGTCGGCGGCTACGGAACGGTTGGGAGCCAAATTGCCAAGATCCTGCACGATCGCCACCCTACTCTCGAATTATTGCTGGGAGGAAGGTCTACGGGAAAGTCATTGCCTTTTACATCCGGTAGGCTAAAGCCTTTCCTCCTAGACATCTCCAAATCCGATCCTCTCGCCCATGCTCCTGATGATTTGACTTTGATTATTAGTGCAGTAAATGATCCTGATGACACTCTGCTTCTTGCCGCTGTTCGCCGACAGATTCCTCTGATTGACGTCACACGTTGGACAGAACGATTTACACGATCGATCGAACGCTTGAAGAATGAGAACATTGGCTCTCCAGTCATTCTCGCCTCAGGGTGGATGGGGGGAACTGTAGCACTTCTTGCAAGCATACATACAGCTTCCCTGCAAGATGTCCAGATACATCTTCACGCCCTTTATTCCCTTCAAGACAAAGCAGGTCCAGATTCCACCGACTATATGAATCGTATGACGATTCCTTTTGCCGTCACCACACCGACTGGCGTAAAAGAAGTGACACCCTTGTCAGATCCGTTACCCGTCACCTTTCCGAATGGGTACCATGCGAAATGCTATCGTCTTGACACACCCGATCACATGACGCTCGTGAAAGCCCAAAACGTAACTGCAGCTGATTTTCGTATCGCCTTCGACAATAAACTGTCTACTTTTGCCCTCGTTTCATTGGTGAAAAGCCGGATATGGAACCTGCTCAGCAAAAGCACACGTCAAAAAATACTGTACAATCCAGGTGCAGGGTCACCTCACCATGTTGTCATCCAATTAAATGGGCGCAATCAGCATGGCATGAACGTGAAACGCCAAATCGAGATCACTGATCCGAAAGGGCAGACTCACCTAACTGCTTTGGGAGCTGCCATTTTTGCACAACCAATCATTCGGCAAAACGAAAACTCAACTGTTACGCCCGGTATTCTTTTTCCAGAGGATTTCGGCCATTTCGAAATGACTGCCGATGATATACTCCAGTTCTATCGATCCGAAGGGGTCCAGATTGTGATCCACGACGAAACAAAAAAGAGTAGGACGGTTTGATCGCCGCCCTACTCTTCATCATGTATCCCTTCCTTATTCAAAAAAAGTACGCGGGGATTTCCGCCATTCGCCCAGTACTTTTTCCTGTTCACTTGTAATAACCCCTTGCTCTGAAGCTACTTCCAAAAGTGCTGTGTAATTCGATATCGTGGAGCAAGGAATGCCTGCATCCTCAAACAAGGCTTGGGCATCTGGGAATTGGTAGCTGAAAATGGCTACGACCCCCAGAACCTCTCCACCCTCAGCCTGCACAGCTTGCGCTGCTTTCAAGGAGCTGCCTCCTGTGGAAATCAGGTCTTCAATCACGACGACCTTTTGACCAGCCGCCAATGCGCCTTCAATCTGATTTTGGCGACCGTGGCCTTTTGCCTTGTCCCGTACGTAAATCATAGGCAGATCAAGCAGCTCTGCTACCCATGCAGCATGTGGAATACCCGCAGTTGCTGTTCCAGCAACAACTTGCGCATCTGGGTACTGCTCCTTGATCAAATCGGCAAATGCTCTCGCAATGGCACGGCGCACATCCGGATAGGACATCGTGATCCGGTTGTCGCAGTAGATCGGGGATTTGATCCCGGACGTCCATGTAAATGGTTTTTCCGGTCGCAAATGAACTGCCCCGATTTCGAGAAGGTTCGCTGCAATATGTTTAGCGGTTGTCATTGTCGTCATTTCACTTATTCCCTCCAGCTGGCTACTTTACGAACGATCTTTGTCCACTGCTGCGATGATACTTTTCCAGACACCTACCGGATCTTTTGCACCCGTAATCGCGCGTCCGATCACGAGGTAATCACTGCCCAAGCGAAATGCCTGTTCCGGCGTCGTGATGCGCGTCTGATCGCCTTGATCTGCTCCCAGTGGACGAATTCCTGGTGTTACGGTTACAAATGTGTCTCCAGCAGCTTTTTTGATCATCGGTACCTCTAGTGGAGAAGCAACTACCCCATCCAAACCAGCTTGCTTGGTCATCAGCGCATAGTGCACCACAACATCTTCTACATCACCTGGAATCGCCAATTCTTGATTCATCGTTTGCAAACCAGTAGATGTCAGCATCGTCACACCGATCAGGAGGGGACGAGCAGCACCTGCCGCTGTCCCTTGCTCCAAACCTTCTCTCGCTGCCGCCATCATGGCTACGCCGCCTGCCGCATGAACGTTTACCATGTCTGCTCCCAGACGCGCCAGGCTTCTCATCGCGCCTTTAGCTGTATTGGGAATATCGTGAACCTTCAAGTCGAGGAACACTTTGAGTCCTTTTTCCTTCAAGAAGGAAACGATCGCTGGACCTTCTGCGTAAGCGAGCTCCATCCCCACTTTTACATAGCGGATATGCCCCTGTAGCGGCTCGATGCACTTTTTGACTTCATCCAGTGTGGAAAAGTCGAGCGCAACAATCATGCGTTCGCGAATATCGGTTAGTTGTTGTTGCACGCTGCTCTCCCCTTTTTATACGGTTACTGCCACTTTGGCACCAGCACGCTGGGCTGGCATTGCTTCTGTAGAGAATGTGATCGTCTCCAGTACGTGCAGGAGAGCGGAAGCTGTATCGAGTGAAGTCAAGCATACGGCGCCGTTCTCTACTGCTTCCCGACGAATGCGGAAGCCGTCGCGTTGTGGCGTTTTGCCTTTTGTCAGTGTATTGAGTACGATGTTCGCTTCTCCTGTATGGATGACATCCAACAGGTTTGGCGTGCCCTCAGACAATTTGCTTACGCGTGTTACTTGCAGTCCCGCTTGCTCCAAATAATCGGCTGTGCCTGCGGTCGCCATCAGCTTGAAGCCGAGGTGGCGGAAGCGTTTCACTATGTCTAGCGCTTCTTCCTTGTCTTTATCAGCAACTGTCACGAGCAATGTGCCTTGTGTCGGGATATTCATGCCCGCTGCGACCAAGCCTTTGTACAATGCTTTTGCCAGTGTGCTCTCGCGTCCCATGACTTCTCCAGTCGATTTCATTTCAGGGCCGAGCGTAATATCGACGCGACGCAGCTTTGCGAAGGAGAAGACTGGTACTTTGACAGAAACCATCGACTCCTCTGGATGGTAGCCTGGTGTAAAGCCTTGTTCGATGATAGAGTGACCAAGGATCGCTTTCGTTGCGATGTTTGCCATTGGAATCCCCGTTACTTTGGAGAGGAATGGCACCGTACGGGACGAACGCGGATTGACCTCGATTACGTATGGGCGGTCTTTATAGATGACGAACTGGATGTTGAGCAAGCCTTTGATTTGCAGGGCGCGCGCCAGCTTTGTCGTCATGTCAATCAGCTCATCCTTGATCGCTTGGGACAAGGATTGCGGAGGATATACAGCGATAGAGTCACCGGAGTGCACCCCTGCGCGTTCGATATGCTCCATGATGCCTGGGATCAAAACATTTTCGCCGTCGCAGATCGCATCGACTTCCGCTTCTACCCCGACCATGTAACGGTCTACCAATACAGGATGATCAGGATTTACCTTCACCGCTTTTTCCATGTACTCCAATAGTTCGGACTGGTTGTAGACGATTTCCATCGCACGCCCGCCAAGTACGTAGGATGGGCGAACCAGGACTGGGAAGCCAAGACCTTCAGCTGCCACTACTGCCTGCTCGACTGACGTAACCGTTTTGCCTGGTGGTTGGGCGATTTCCAGCTCGCGCAGCAGCGCTTCGAACTTCTCGCGGTTTTCCGCTGCGTCGATGTTTTCGAGACTCGTACCCAAGATTTTGATTCCACGTGCAGTCAGCTTGTCAGCCAGATTGATCGCGGTTTGTCCGCCGAATTGTACGATGACACCCTCTGGTTTCTCTACATCGAGAATGTTCATGACGTCTTCGATGTACAGCGGCTCGAAGTACAGGCGATCAGAAGTGTTGAAGTCTGTAGAAACGGTCTCCGGGTTGTTGTTGATGATCACTGCCTCATAGCCCGCTTCTCTCAGTGCCCAGACAGCGTGGACAGTCGCGTAGTCAAACTCGATTCCTTGACCGATGCGGATTGGTCCAGAACCCAGCACAACCACGCGCTTCTTGCCAGTCTCGATGCGCTCGTCTTCTACTTCATACGCGGAGTAGTAGTACGGTGTTTGCGCTTCGAATTCTGCCGCGCAAGTATCTACCATTTTATATACAGGTACAAAGCCTTTTTCTTTGCGCATCGCGTGTACCGCTTCTTCTGTCTCACCGCACAGCTCGGCAATTTTGCGGTCTGTGAAGCCCATGCGTTTTGCTTCGTACAGCTTCTCACTCGTCAAGCCTTTTGCCAGTTCCGCTTCAAAAGCAATCATTTTATGGAACTTATGCAGGAAGAACAAATCGATCTTGGTCAGGTTGTGCAGTTGTTCGATCGTCCAGCCACGACGCAGTGCTTCTGCCAGCAGGAAGAGGCGTTCGTCATCCGCGTGCACCAGTCGAGCTTTCAAATCTTCCTCGCTGATTTCGCCTGCTCCCTCGATCTCGATGTGATAGCTGCCGATTTCCAAGGAACGGATGGCTTTCATGATCGATTCTTCAAAAGTCCGACCGATCGCCATGACTTCTCCAGTCGCTTTCATTTGCGTACCGAGCTTGCGGTTTGCGGATTGGAACTTGTCGAATGGCCAGCGTGGGATTTTGCTGACGATGTAGTCCAGTGTTGGCTCGAAGCATGCGTATGTTTGGCCTGTCACCGGGTTTTTCAGTTCATCCAACGTGTAGCCGATTGCGATTTTGGCTGCCATTTTTGCGATTGGGTAGCCTGTTGCCTTGGAAGCCAGTGCAGAAGAGCGGCTCACACGCGGGTTCACTTCGATCACGTAGTATTGGAAGCTGTGCGGGTCGAGTGCGTATTGTACGTTGCAGCCACCCTCGATACCTAGTGCCCGGATGATGTTCAGTGCGGATGAGCGCAGCATTTGATATTCGCGATCAGCCAGTGTTTGGCTAGGTGCTACTACGATGGAGTCACCTGTATGCACGCCGACTGGGTCGATGTTTTCCATGTTGCAGACTACGATGCAGTTGTCGTTGGCATCGCGCATCACTTCGTACTCGATTTCTTTCATGCCGGCAATGCTTTTCTCGATCAAGCATTGCGTAATCGGGGAGTATTTCAATCCGCTTGCGACGATCTCGCGGAGGGTTTCTTCATCTTCACAAATTCCACCGCCTGTACCACCCAAGGTGTAGGCAGGACGAACGATGATGGGATAACCGATTTCGTTTGCAAAATCGACAGCTTCTACGACCGTGCTCACGATGACGGATTCAGGTACCGGCTCACCCAGTTCATTCATGAGAGAACGGAACAGGTCGCGGTCTTCTGCTTGTTTGATCGATTCCAGCTTGGTTCCGAGCAGCCTTACATTTTCTTGCTCGAGAACGCCTGCTTCTGAGAGGGCAACAGCCATGTTCAAGCCTGTTTGACCACCAAGTGTAGGCAACAGTCCATCCGGCTTCTCTTGACGAATGACGCGCGCTACGAATTCAGGTGTGATTGGCTCTATATATACTTTGTCCGCCATGTTTGTATCAGTCATGATGGTCGCCGGGTTGGAGTTGATCAGAACTACCTCCATGCCCTCTTCTTTTAACGCTTCGCATGCTTGCGTGCCCGCATAGTCAAACTCTGCAGCCTGCCCGATGACGATAGGTCCAGAGCCAATTACGAGGATTTTTTTCAGATTATCTTGTTTTGGCATGAGTTTTTTCCTCCTTAGCGGTTTCCATCATCGCAAGAAACTGGTCGAACAGGTAGCCGGAATCATACGGACCTGGAGCTGCTTCTGGATGGTACTGTACTGAGAATGCATTCTTCGCTGCATGACGTACGCCTTCGACGGTGCCATCATTGAGTGCGATATGTGTAACTTCCAGTTCCGTGCCTGCCAGTGAATCTTCTTTGACTGCATAGCTGTGGTTCTGGGATGTGATATATGTGCGTCCGGTTGGCAGCTCTTTTACTGGATGGTTGCCGCCACGGTGTCCGAATTTCATTTTCGTCGTGTCAGCGCCAGACGCTAGTGCGAACAGCTGGTGACCGAGGCAAATTCCGAACAGAGGATATTCACCCAAGATTTCGCGAATCATCTCTACAGCTTGCGGTACATCCTTCGGGTCCCCAGGGCCGTTGGACAAGAGAATCCCGTCTGGTTGAATGCGGCGAATCTCTTCTGCTGTCACATTGTAAGGCACGACTACTACGTCGCAATTGCGTTTGGTCAGCTCGCGCAAAATTCCGTGCTTCGCGCCGAAGTCTACCAGTGCTACTCGATGACCTGTACCTGGGCAGCTGAAGACGCTTTTCGTAGAAACGCGTGATACTTGGTCTGTCATCAATGTCGTGCCGTTCAGGGCAGCAACCAATTCAGCCAACGGGGCTTCACTGGTTGTAATCATGCCCTTCATCGTGCCGTGGTAACGAATTTTTCTCGTCAGCATCCGGGTGTCGACTCCAGCAATACCTGGGATGTCGTATGTTTTCAGCAGTTCATCGAGTGTGTTCGTATTGCGCCAGTTGCTAGGCGCCTCGCAATGCTCGCGAACAACGAAGCCGTGAATGTATGGACGAACAGCTTCAAAGTCGTCTCGATTGATCCCGTAATTTCCGATTAGCGGGTATGTCATGGTGACGATCTGTCCGCAGTAGGATGGGTCGGACAAAACCTCCTGATAGCCAGTCAGCCCTGTATTGAAAACCACTTCCCCGTAGGACTCCTTTGTCGCTCCAAATGCTGTCCCGATAAATTCTGTTCCGTCTTCCAAGATCAATCTTGCTCGCATCTATGCTCCTCCTCCATTGTCGTGTAAAAACTTGTGTCTCGTCTGTAAGTCGTTTTTACACGTTTTGATATACGATCTTCCCATCTACCAGCGTTAGGGTTGGCCAGCCTTTGCATGCCCAACCAGCAAATGGTGTGTTGATTCCTTTACTTGCGAATGTGCTTGGGTCGATTGTTTTTTCCGTTTCCAGATCAATCACAGTCAGGTCTGCTGGTGCGCCCACTTCCAGACGTCCGTATGGCAGTTTGAATGCTTCTGCTGGCTTCACGGTCAACAGCTCAACCAGCTTCTTCAAGGTCAGCTCTCCGTTTTGCACGAGATTTGTGTACAGGAGCGGGAATGCTGTCTCCAGTCCGACGATTCCGAATGGTGCTCGGTTAATCCCGTTTGCTTTTTCCTCTTGGGTGTGTGGTGCATGGTCTGTGGCGATCATATCAATGGTACCGTCTTTCAATCCCGCAATCAGTGCAGCACGATCCTCACGAGAGCGCAGCGGCGGGTTCATTTTCCAATTCGTATCCAGATTGTCCGGGATATCCTCATCGCACAGCAAGAGGTGATGCGGACTGACTTCACACGTTACATTTACGCCCGCGCGTTTCCCATCGCGTACCAGACGCACCGACTCTTTCGCGCTGATGTGGCATACGTGGTAGTGCACACCTGTCTGTTCTGCCAGCAAAATATCGCGACCAACGTGGATGGACTCTGACTCAGAAGGAATTCCAGGGAGTCCGTGGCGAGCTGCTACCACCCCGTCATGCAAGGCTGCTCCCGGGATCAACAGGTCTTCGTCCTCGCAGTGAGCGACGATTGCGATACCGAGCTCTGCTGCTTTTTGCATAGCCTTTTTCATCATCGCTGTTGATTGCACACCCACGCCGTCATCCGTCAGCGCAAAGATCCCCGCTTCTTTTAACCCAGCGAAATCCGTCAGCTCTTTTCCCAATTGGCGAACGGTAATCGCACCATACGGGATCACGCGCGCCATACCAGCCTCGCTCGCTTTGTCCAAAATGTAGGTCACGGTCTCGACACTGTCGATGGATGGTCGTGTGTTCGGCATGCATGCTACTGTTGTAAATCCGCCTTGTACCGCTGCTTTTGCCCCTGTTTCGATCGTTTCTTTATGTTCGAAGCCTGGCTCACGCAGATGTACGTGCACATCGATGAGACCGGCGCTAATCATACCGCCGTGGCAATCGATCCATTCATGCCCCTCGCGATCGAGCGTTTCCCCCATCGCTGTGATTCTTCCCTTTTCCACCAATATTTCCATCGGGGTGAGTTCCCCCGCCTGATTTAGTACGTTGCCGTTGCCAAGGATGATTCCCATGTCATTTCGCTCCCTTTCAAAAGAGTTTCTAGAACTGCCATTCTTGCTGCGACTCCGTTGGTCACTTGGGTTTGAATCAAGGACGTTTCGCATTCTACCAAATCGGTATGAATCTCAACCCCGCGATTGACGGGGGCCGGATGCATGATAACTGCGCCGGACTTCATCATTTTGGCTCTTTCCAGAGTGAGCCCATGTGCCTTGTGATACTCTTCTTTCGATAGATAGAGGGATTCCGCATGGCGCTCCAGCTGAACGCGCAGCATCATGACCACATCTGCGGTTTGAACCGCTTCTTCCATTTCCACGATTTTGACACCTTGCGGGATATGCGCTGGCATCATCGTAGCAGGACCCGAGAGTAGCAGATTCACGCCGAGCTTCGGCAGCGCATGCAGGTGAGAACCGAGCACGCGGCTGTGGCGCAGGTCTCCCATGATCGCTACCGTGAGACCAGATAGCTTACCAAACTGTTTTTTCATGGTCAAAAGATCGAGCAGGCATTGGGTCGGGTGCTCGTTCGTTCCATCTCCCGCGTTGATCAGCTTCAGGTCTACGCTTTCTGCTAACTCTTGCAGCAGGCCTTCTTTCTTGGTGCGGATAACGGCTGCTTCCACGCCCATTGCTTCCAAGGTGCGGATCGTGTCATAGACCGTCTCGCCTTTTACGGTGGAGGAGGTTTCCGGAATGAAGTTCAAAACATGTGCGCCCAGTCGCTTTTGTGCTACTTCAAAAGAGAAGCGGGTTCTGGTACTGGCCTCGAAGAACAGATTCGCGACAAACCGTCCGTGCAGGATATCCGCTTGCTCAGTCGGTCTAGCAGCCCAATACTCTGCTCGCTCGAGGAGCTGGATGATCTGTTCTTTCGATAAGTCTTTGAGGCCAATCAGGTGCGCTACATTTTTCATCATGAATCCCTCCGGTTCATTTTGGTCAAAAGAAAAGCTTCTTTGCATCGCTTTGCATCTGGAGGCAAGCGAGACAAGAAGCTGGTTGGGTGCCTTTTTCGGGCAGCCTTAACAGCGTTCTATGCCTTGCCAGCCTCTCTGGACTGGATTTAAAGGATTGGGAACGTTTAGGCTATTTGTTTTTGTTCTTCCTGGTGCGCTTCGCCCATCGCGGACTCTTTTCCTGGAAGGATCAGGTGCAGAATAATTCCCAGGAAGGTAGAGAGAGCGATATTATCGATGGTCAGATCGTTCAGGAAAGCGATACCTGTACCTGCAAAACTGATTTTGTATCCGCCGATTCCCGTGACGAGGATGATTGCTGCGAGAATCATGTTGCGTTTGTCTGCAAAATTCACTTTGTGCTCGACGTACATCCGCAAGCCTTGTGCCGCGATGATACCGAACAGGATGATGGAGACACCACCAAGTACCGGCGTTGGAATCGTCATTAAAATGGCGCTAATCTTACCAGCGAAGGCGAACATGATTGCCAGTACAGCAGCCAGACCGATGACCACTCGGCTGTATACCTTAGTCATTGCAAGGACACCAATATTTTCTCCATACGTCGTTGCTGGCGGACCTCCCATGATGGCTGCCAGTGAGGTTGCCACCCCGTCTCCGAGCAAGCTGCGGTGCAGACCCGGATTTTTCATCAGATCGCGATCCATGACCTTGCTCGTTACCAGCAAGTGACCCAAATGCTCTGCCAGCGTGACAAAAGCGACTGGCGCGATGACCAGTGCTGCGATCCATGCAGAGCCGTCACCGATCACACTCATGACTTCGGTAAATTTGAAGTGCTCCGTAAACATTTTTTGTGGCGTGATGAACCAGTCTGCTTCTACTACTTTTTGAAAGTTAATCAGATCAGGGTGACGCAGCAGCGTGTATACATAACCAGAAACCATTCCGATCAAGATGGGGATAAGACCAAGGAAACCGCGTAGCATGACCGCTGCTAGAACTGTTATGACCACGGTAACGAGCGAGATTTCAATCGAAGTCAGTGACATTTGCGATTGACCGTCTACAGTGACTTTCGTCGCCATGTCTACTGCTACGCCAGCCAGGCTCAGACCGATCACAACGATGACGGATGCGATGACAACTGGTGGCAGTACCCGATCAAGCCATTTGACTCCTGCCTTCTTCACAATTCCGGCGACGATGATGTACACAATCCCGGAGAGGAAGCAGCCTAAGAGTGCCGTCCCTACACCATGCGATTGACTCACGACGATAATCGGACCGATGAAGGCGAAGGAAGAACCGAGATAGTTCGGAAGCTTTCCTTTGGTGATCCACAGAAACAGAAGTGTCCCGATCCCGCTCGCCAAGAGGGCCGTTGCAACATCCAGACCCGTCAAGATCGGTACGAGTACAGTCGAGCCGAACATCGCGAACAGGTGTTGAATACTAAGTGGCAGCAATCGCGAAATATGTGGTGTTTCGTCTACATCGATGTAATTTTTTTGGCTCATGCCTGTATGCCCCCTGTTTTGTCTTTCATTCAAAAAGCTTTTTTTATACAAAAAACCTCTTTGTGCGGACACAAAGAGGCTAGCTTCACCATGCTCATGGGAAGTTTCTTGCCTCTTGCCGACCTCACGGGATCGTTTTTAAAGAGGAGTTCTTTTATTTTTACAGTAGCTGTCGGATGGACACAATGTCCATAACGTCCACTTCTGCCAATTGTACATCGACAATTTCCGTTCGAGCAGTTGGGAGGTTTTTTCCGACGAAATCAGGGCGGATTGGTAGCTCGCGATGACCGCGATCAACCAGAACAGCCAGTTGAATCATCCGAGGGCGACCGTTGTCAATCAGTGCATCCAATGCGGCACGCACTGTTCTTCCCGTGTAGAGAACATCATCCACCAGAATCACAGTCTTGCCCGTGATTTGATCTGGGAGCTTGGAGCCTTGCAAAATGGCATCTTCGGACTTGTGTTGCAGATCGTCACGATAGAACGTAATGTCCAGCTCACCGACTGGGACTTTCACATTTTCAATCATTTCGATTCTTTCCACAAGACGCTGCGCGAGGTAGATCCCTCTGGTCTTGATGCCCACGATAATGAGATCTTCGACACCTTTGTTTCGCTCGATAATTTCATGTGCGATTCGAGTGAGCGCGCGGCGGATTGCGGCTTCATCCATAATGACGCTTTTGTTGATCATCTCAATATCCCCCTTCTCGACGGGAACAGTGGACCTTACGAAAAAAGGCTCCTTGTCAGGAGACAAGAAGCCCTCGGACAAACTGACCGGACTGTAAGAGTCCCGCCTGCTTGTCATTCCGTGCCCTTGCCAGCCTCACTGGACTGGATTAAAAGGTTCCATTCGTCATGTAGAATTATGTCACGATTCTGGACGGGTGTCAATGCAGCCCGGAAAAGTCTAACTATTCCCAATAGACGCTGACCCACGGTGGCAAATAGTTCGCATAATAACCAATGTCCCCTGTAATGTTTTTGATCAGCTCGACTTGTTTGTCCGCATCCTCACCTATTCCTTGGATAAACAGGGAGCCATGCTCCGCTCGATCCAAACGCAAGAAAAGGAGCTGTTTCCCATCTGGAGATGGCGCAGGATAGTAGTCGGCTGTATTCGCTGACCCTTTTGTCACCTGCTGCTCTGCTCCATCTGCGGATCGCCGCCAGATGCCTTGTTCCGGTACCATGACCTTCTTTGGATCGTATGAATACGCTGTAGCCAAGCCTCTGGTGAAAAGCAGTGTGTATGGAGCTTTTGGAATCCATACTGGATAAGTGTCTACCACCACTGGACCAGGGCTGACTGTTTTGACCTTTCCTGCTCGATCCGCCAGCTTCAACTGCTTGTTAGTCGTGGCGATCCGGTCAGTGCCATCGACAAAAGCGAGCTGGTCGCTATTTGGTGTCCAAGCAAGCCAATCAGGATAAGCCAATCCTGTACCGAGTTCTATTGGCTTTTTGGCAGGCTGTGTCAAATCAAACCATTGAATAGGTACGCCATCAGCAGACAAGGACCCGGAGTTATACCTGACAAAGTAGGCAACAGCCTTCCCATCCGGGGATACTTTTAGGCCTGTCGCCGCCCATGGGTAGATACCTTCCCCCACTTTTGGCGGTTCTGCAATCGGGTAGGCAGTCAACGGTTTACCTGCAAGCGTGTGCAAGGCCAGCGTCATCGGCTTATTTTTTTCGGCGGGTAGCGAGACAAGCATGTTTTCCCCATCCGGCATCCAGGCAAAATCTGCGAAGTCAGCCTTCGTTGAACTTTGCAAGGCTACTTCTCCTTGATCATGAATTTCTTTTACAATCAGCAAAGGGCTTGGCACTTCATTGCTGCCGATATTCACGGTGTATGCTAGCTTGTTCGCTTTCGGGGACCACTTTGGCATTTCAAAGACTGCTCGTTCGTCTACCTGCACTGTTTTGCTGCCATCCGCTCTGACGATCCACACGTAGCCTGGTGTCGAGTAATTGTCGTTGCCTTTGTATTTCACGAACAGGAGCCACTTGCCATCTGGCGACCAGCCTACGATCTGTGCATAGCCGTCCTTGGTGATTTGCTTTATTTTTCCTGATGCATCCCGTCCATCTACCAAAAACAAATGCTGGTTGCTCGTAAATGCAATTTTTGCCGGAACGCTCATTTCCTTGTTCACACGCTCTGGCTGTTGGTTTTGGGCTGCCACCTTTGCTTCACCGTTTGCCGTGACAAGTACAACCAAAAGGACAAAAAGACTGATCAGCTTCCCCCATTTTCCGATCACAAGCATTCACTCCTTACACGCTCTATTGAATGATGAAAAAAACGCCAGAAGAAAGTAATAAGCTCTCTACTAGCGTTTTCCAATCCAACTGCCATTATGTAAGTGTCATAGGAAGACTGGCTGCAACAACAAAAAACGATTGCCATACAGATCCTCGAAAATAACCTCAATGCCATACATCACTTCGCTTGGTTCACTCACAAACTTCACGCCGCGTTGACGCAGTGTTTCGTATGTGGACCCAAAATCATCCGTCTCCCAAACCCACATTGGATTTTTGCCGACCTGACGAAGCATTTCCTGCGCAACTTCTTCCCGATGCCAATGGGTAGGGTCATGCAATACGATCTCTATCTCCTGCCCAGGAAGGCCGACGGTGAGCCAACGAGAACCATCATCCATCCGAGAATCCATGCGTTTTTCGAAACCGAGTTTTTCCGTGTAAAACCGCAATGCCTCTTCACAATCGTGAACGTACAGCGTCACATGCGCTAATCTTTTTAGCACGGCTATTCCTCCTGTTCGCTTACGCTTGTCTGAGAACCTCGATGGCGTCAAGCATTTCCTTCGGCATTGGCGCTTCGAATTCGAGCTGCTCTCCTGTACGGGGATGGATAAAGCCGAGTGTTTTCGCATGCAGAGCTTGTCCATCGAGCTCCAATGTATTTTTCGGACCGTATTTTGGATCGCCCGCCAGTGGATAGCCAATATACTTCATGTGTACGCGAATTTGATGGGTACGTCCTGTTTCGAGTTTCAATTCCACCAACGTGTACTCTTTGAAGCGCTCCAGCACGATAAAATGCGTCACAGCCGGCTTGCTGTTTTCAAAAACAACCGCCATTTGCTGGCGATTTTTCGGATCGCGCCCGATTGGTGCTTCAATCGTTCCCATTTCATGCGGGATGACACCATGAACAATCGCGACATACTTCCGATTGACCGTATGTGCTTTTAATTGTTCAGCCAAACCCATGTGTGCCTTGTCGTTTTTGGCTACCATCAACAGGCCGGATGTATCCTTGTCAATGCGATGGACAATTCCTGGACGCAAAACACCATTGATTCCGGACAAATCCTTGCAATGTGCCAAAAGCCCATTGACGAGTGTCCCACTGTAATGACCAGGAGCAGGATGCACGACGAGGCCACGTGGTTTAGTCACGACCACGACATCGCTATCCTCGTATACAATATCCAAGGACATTTCCTCTGGCTGGATTGCCATTTCCTTTGGCGGCGGAACACGGAGGGTTACTTCGTCCTCTGCCTGCAGCTTGTAGTTGTTTTTGATCGGTTCACCATTTACAGTGACACGGCCTTCCTTCACCCAAGCCTGCACCTGTGATCGGGACCAATCTTCATTTTGCAGCGTGATAAACTTGTCGATGCGCTCGCTCGTATCCGCTGGCTCTACCGTCCAATCGTAACGTTCAAACAATTGCGTGTCATTCATGTAATTTTCTCCACCTATCCGAGCTTTCCCACTATTATTCTCATAACTATCTGTTTTTCTTCCCATCCAGAAAAACATCGAGAAGCAAAATCCCCACACCAATCGTGATGGCCATATCAGCCACGTTAAAGATCGGGAAGTTAATCAACGTAAAATCGAGAAAATCTACAACTTGACCAGTCATCGCACGATCAATGAAATTCCCGACGGCTCCACCCAAGACCAATGACAGCGCCAACGATGCACGAGGTTGGTTTTTTCTCAAGCGAATCAAGGAAATGACAATCCCAATCACAACGACAACGGTAATGACAATAAAAAACCAACGTCGATTTTGCAGGATGCCAAACGCCGCTCCCATGTTTCGATGGGAAGTGAGATGAAATACGTCCGCGATCAAAGGAATGGATTCTCCCAGTTCCATATACTTCACGACTAAATACTTTGTAAACTGATCAAGCGCAATAATTACTGCCGCAATGAGATAGTACAACAATGGAATGTCCTCCTTATTCTGCTTCGACCAGCAACTGAACAAACACAATATCAAATGATCATTTTACCAGAGACCGTCTACGTGAACAAGCGCTTTCCTTTTTTGTACAGTCGGTAGCCTTTGCGTACAACTTCCAGCATCCACAATGGAATTTTCCATCCACGATCCTTGATAAATGGCAGGTACACCTTGTAATACGCCTTGCGTAAATCACGCCATTTTGTGTCTGTATCATTGACATAGTAATCGGATACGTCAATCAGATAACCTCGTCCCTGATCCATTAGTACGTTTTTCCCATGGACATCATGTGGAAACAAACCCTTCCTGCGCGCCTCTTCGAGTGCTTCCTCCACGTCTTCAATCACCTGCGGAGGAATCGGAATACCAAAGCGAACACAGTCAAACAGGGGTATGCCGTTCATCCGCGAAATGACCAAGTATCCTTCCCCATAATCATAACAGATAGGGAAAGAACGAGTCTCCCCAAGCTTGCGATAGACTTCGATTTCCTGTTCGGCTCCTGGTCTTCCAGGTGCGTACAGCTTGATCACTACCTTTGGATAGTCCGGGTGGGCAAATACGGCAGCATAATTGCCGGTACCGACCAACTCCCACGGGTACGGCGTGTGGTGTACGACGACTGGATCATCCGGCGACAGACTCTCCACTTGAACTTCCTGTAAAAATGCTAGCAATATATGCTGATCGATCCGCATCGTTTCTCATCATCTCTCATCAGTTACCGACTTCGAACTACGTTAAAACAAAATTAATGAAGGTCCATCTACTACGATCATTCAGACACTTCCTAATTTAAGGGGCAAAAAATCCTTTACACTGGTGAGGCCAGGAAGTCCTGTCCGATTCCAATGAAAGGATTGCATATGGACAAGAATACCTCATTTTTTCGATTTGGTAAATGGGTAGTAGATATCCAGCAATAGCATCTGTTTTTTATGTAGTGTATAACGATTTATTGTATCTGATTTTTAGAAAACAAGACTCTTGTACGTTGCTGTCGTGGTGGGGAGGAAACAGGAGAAAACGCTCAGATTCTAGGGCCACCCCCTGCGGGATTGACTGCACGACTCCATGCAAAAAGCGAAACCGCGTCCAAAGTGGTCCTTTCAAGATGTGTTTCAGAGGTGGACGCTTAAGAGCGTGTTTCGCTTTTTGCATGGAGTCTCGGTCAGTGTCCCTAAGATCTTCGCTTTTTTCTCCTGTTTCCTCTACGAGCTTTCCGTGTGAGCCGATTTTTAAATGCCTGAAAAGATTGAAGAACCTCATTGTCACGCCAGAGAAGAATATTTCCAGACGTAGCGACTTGTGGAGTCCTACCCAGCGGAGAAGGAATGAGCGGGCAAAAGAAACGCAACGTGCTCGCGCTACGTAGCGGCTACCACTTTTGCGTTTCCCCGCGAATCCCTTCGGAGCGGACAGTCTCAACCCCCAGCAGGACGGAGCCTGGAGCCTAGACTGGAAATATTCTTCTCCCCACCGCAGCTACAAACATAGGATTCCTTAGTTGTTGCTGTAGTGCCGTGGAGGAAACAGGA
>NZ_PXZO01000049.1 GCF_003013475.1 Brevibacillus porteri | reverse complement strand
AATTAAGGCAGTTCGTCTTTAATTAGCAATTCTAAGAGAAACAACGATTAAGGTAGTATGTGTCCAAATTCAAGGGGTTAATCCGTTTTCATCATGAGATAGGAAGTCAACATAGTGTAAAATTTCCTCACCATTACAGAAGGTTTCCTTTAGTTTTTTGAGATCATTTCGTTCAATTAGATATTTCTTAAATAAAGCTTTTGCAATGTATTTCGGCTCTCCGCACTGTCGTGCATAATTTGCGATGACCTTAAAGAGAGCTAAGCGTATTTCATTATTTATTACTATTACAGCAGTCGAATCAGAAAAGTTATACAGTCGCTCTAATGCCTTCTCAATCTTTTCATTCGGCGATTGGAGAATTTTCAATGATACTCTTTCTACTAATGAAGAATATTCACACTGAATGACCTCTTGAAGAATTTCAAATAACGTCTCAATCCTAGTCTCATCCTCAAGGTATCCTTCAATAATTTCTTCATACGAGTACGGAAATAGAGCGGCTATCGACTTCACTGTTTTAAATTCAGGGCGTTTTGTCTCTCCGCTCTCAATCTTTTGTAGTACGCCCCTACTTACACCAGTTCTATCTTCTAACTCAGCAAAAGACAAGCCATTATTTCTTCGGCTCTCAGACAACATGTCCCCAATTGTTTTCTTTTGCACTATATCCCTCCACAACACAATTTCCTTTTTTTTACAACGCAATCGAGTAGGATTATAGCAAGTTGATGTTTGCTAATTCAACAAAAACAAACAGACATATTTCGACTGAAATTTGCGAAAATCATCGAATAATGTCAAATGTATCAAGGTAAATTTTCCCATGGTTTTTTTGATATAGGTGCTATAGTGAAAAAAGAGGTGGTGAGACTATGGGGGACAGATAACGATGGTTGAATGGCAAGAAGTAAGCAACGAAGACCTTACACAAATCATCAAGAATCTACAATATCAGCTTAAAGAAGTCTTCAAACAACAGGGCAAACTGACAGACTCCGATGTGTTGAAGATAAGTAGAGAACTAGACGAGTACATCTTAGAGTGCCAACGAAGAAATCTTACTAATCAGAAAGGAGGCAAATTGTAAAAGTGAATGGACTTGTTTTGAGAAAGCGGATGAACAAGAAAGGACGTTCCCCCTTTGCTTCCCGGCAACAGGAACGCCCTTTTATAGGAGCTGCTTGAAACTCCTCTTTTTAACTCTATCACGAGATGTTCAGATTCGGAAGAAGAAGATTCTTACGAAATAGACCTAAAAAACATAGCGGAGCATTTGCTCGAAGAACTCGGATAATTAATTTTAGAGAATAAATTTTAAAGAGGAGTAAGGAAGCCTATGAAGATATTCAAAAGAGTATTTGTGCCTTTTGTCGTGTTCTCATTGTTAGTTGCTCCTATGTCAGTCTTGACGCCAGCATCTGCTGAAAGTATACAGGAAATTGCCGAGACAGAAGTAGTCGTTGATTTCGAAAACCTTCCCATACAACTGGCGGAGGGAGTAACACTAGAGGAATTGGCAGAGGCCATCAATGAACCACGCATCCTTGAAAGCAAAAACGTAACTATAATAGAGAACAGCTCAGCGGATGAAGTCATCGGAAAGCGTCAAATGGAGTATAGCCCTAATGCAGCACCAGTTGAAAAAGAAGATGACACTAAATTTGACTTCGGTGCCTTCTCTTACAATAGTGCCGACAAAGCTGACAAGGTTGCTGAATCTGACACTGATGAGGTTGAGCCAAGTAGTTCGCGTCCTAGCATTGATGGAGTGTTCTTTGATCACCAGATGACGTCCGACTGGGCTCGTGGTGACGTATACTCGACGGTTAAAGTAACCGCCGTGGTAGGCAGAGTAGCCTCTGTGGACGCTACTCACACTATCATCCGTTCAGCAACAGAGGATGGGAAATATAGAGTAGAAAGAAATGAAAATTTGTATTTAAATCCCCCTTACGCGAACCTATCTACGCATAGGGTACGCGCTAATGCGGAGACTTACTGGTGGTCAGGAAAATTGGAAGGAACTGTTAGATACCGGGGAGGAGGCTCCTCACCTATCGCCCATTTGAAGGAGGTAGAAAAGATCCTGACTAACAATAAAGGAGAAATTTACCCTGATTACGTCGATCCGCAGTCAAACATCAAGTTAATTAAACCGGACGCTGACATGGTGCCTCAGAAGAGGGAGCGAGATTCGGGATATAGAAAGGACTTCGAGAGACGTTACGTTGGTTACTTCGGTCAACCTCAATATTTCGCTTGGGATGATGTTGAAATCCATCATATGATTCCGCTAGAATATTATGGAAAGAACCATTTCGACAACCTGATCCCTCTTCTCAAAAAGGATAGAAAAAACGATTACATTCTGCCACATAGGGAAGTAACTGAGTGGTGGGAGAGTTACCGGAAGAACTGAGAAAAATGGACTACCGTCTGTGGGACGGTAGTCCGTATTTTCATTAAAAAGGGTGTGAATACTCCGTGAGCAATTCTTTTAACCGTATTTTAGACAAGATCAAGGGAAGAAGAGAGCAACTGAACGGTGATTTGCATATTATCGGTGAAAAATTTGAGTTTGTTTTTCAAATGCCTACTGACTCTGCCGCAGAGTTAGAGAAGCTAAAGTCATTTGAGCTACCCGAGGATTATGTGAGCTACTTCTCTCAGTACAACAGAGCCGTATTATTTCGCGATTTAGAATTTGGCAGCAGTCTCTTCACGATATTAGACCCTCACAATGTCATTGAATACTGGAAAGGATACAGCATAGATCACCCTTACTATCCTATCGCATGGAGTAGCCACTCGCTAGGTTGTATATGCGTAGACCAAGACCGACTTGATAGCGGAAACGGCTACCTCACATGGATCGAATCGATGGACCCTGATAATCCGATTGACATTGATCTGACATTTACAAAATGGCTGGATAAGCTCATCGAGCATGAGGGGAAGGAATTCTGGATTCCGTTCCATGAGGAGGAAGAATAAGAAAAAAGGACGCCTTTTATAGCGCGTCTTCAGGATGAATCGGACAAACTAATGCATGACTGCCAAAAAGCTGGGACTAAGCTCTCAGCTTTTTTTCTGTAAGTTGGGGGTAATCCCAGCGCCGCTTTTGGCTCTTGTACGGAAATATTTAAAACTTCTTAATAGCAATATTAATGGTAGTTTAAATGAAAAATGCATTCGATTAGAGGGACAGAGCAACGTTCTGTTGGCCTCCGACTGGATGGTAGAACAAAAACACTTTAGCGTACGATTTTTTCCGTTCGTTAGGCGACTTCTGAATTCCCAATAAATAATACATTTAAACGACTAATCAAAAAGTTGACCATTTTTTGGAGGACATTATTTCAGCGTCAGTCCCGAAAAGTGGTACAGAGATTTCCCTGATTTACATTAGCGAAACTGGGAAAAATAATAGCTGGAAGTATCGTGCCCGTTTTGAGGTTGAAAAAGATGGAACAGTAAAAGTAGATCATTGGGCAGTGGATTAGTAGATTTGAAGAATATGATGGGATGTCTTCTAGGCATCTTTTTCATTTTTGTTATAATTTGGGCGAGGAGGGGGGGAAAGGTATATGAGCGAATCTGTCTTTAGTTTCATAGAACTGCTTGAAATTGCTGGAGGCATATTCTTTTTCAGTTTGTTTAGGTATGGATTAAGTAAACATAATGCCACTTGGAAGTTTATTATTCTTGAATACTTTGCTATTGTTATAAGCATTTGGATTATTAAATCGTTGGTGAATCTTATTTTTGGTTAGGGGAACATGTCTGGTGATAAACCAGATACATACAAGACATTCCGAATAGATGCACCTATTCAGTTACTTGGTAGCAGCTATGACCCACTCTCTACTTTCAACGGATAGTGTTTCATTTGTAGTAGGTAGCATATTAGTACAGAAAAGAGAGGTTCTCCGCCCCACTTTTTCAGTCCGCCAATCCATCTCCGCTTATTTTTAGCGACATGCTTGGCATACCCAAGAGTGGACTCAATCTCTCTTTCGAGCATTTCTTGGATCGTTTCTGCAAACAATTCCTTTAACGCTGATTTCACGGCGTCTACCGACTTCATATTCTTCTCTTTGATCCACTGCTTGATCTGCTCTTTTGACATCACAAAAATCTCCCAACCTTTTTAAAACTAATTGTAGTTTAGAGGAAAAGCAGAGTATATATCCTCGCAAGCTTGCGAACAACTGGGTGAGCGATAATAACTTTAGAAATAATTTTATAGATAACTACGAAAAAAACTATGGTGTCGCTCAACACTTTGGCTTGGGATGAAGTTTCAATTCATCATATGATCCCGCTAGAATACTATGGATCGAATGATATGAGTAAGTTGATTCCTCTTCTCAGATATCCGAACAGCAACTCTAACATCCTGTATCATGATGATGTCACTGACTGGTGGAGAAGTTATCGAAGAAATTAATGTAAAATTGGACTGTCATTCAATTGACAGTCCTTACTCTCATTCAAGGATGTGATCCTGTGAGTAATCCTTTTGAAGCCCTCATTAGTAAGATCAAGGGAAGTAAGACAAGTGTAGACGGGAACGTGCATATCAAAAACGAGGAATATCAATTTACATTCTACATCTCGAACGAGTCTATCACAGATACAAAGGAGAAATTAAAATCGTTTGAGTTACCAGAGGATTACGTCAGTTTTTTAAGCCACTACGAAAGTGCGAAACTATTCAAGGGCGCCAAGCATAACTCTGGGGGTTATGATGTACTAAGTACCGAACTCGTCATTGGGTACTGGAAAGCCTACAGCATCGACCATCCTTACTATCCTATCGTTTGGAGCGATAACTCAAATAGCTGTATATGTGTGGATCAAGACAGAATACATAGTGGCAAAGGTTACCTCACATGGGTTGGATCGATACTACCAGACGATACTATCGACATAGACCTGACGTTCACAGAGTTGCTGGAACAACTTATTGAGCATGACGGAATTGAGTTTTGGGATCAACCCATTGAGGAGGAAGAGTAAGAAAAAAGACGCCTTTTATAGTGCGTCTTCAGGATGATTCGGACGACTAATGCTCATGATTATTTCGGAATTAAAATTTAGGCAAACATCAAAGCTTCTCGTTGATTAAAAAGCAAGGGTCACACTCTCCAGAATAAATTCTATTTTTGGGATGGTGTGGCTCTTTGCATTTTCTTAGTATAATAAATATTTAAATAAATTAGTGTTCAAGTAGGAGGGATAACAATGGATAAGTTAATCATTGAACCTGGCATTGGAATTGGCACTATAAAATTTGGTATGGATAAAGAGGAAGTAGAAGAATGCATCCAAGAGTACAAGAGAAAATACAATAAAGATAATTTAACTACTAATTTCTTCAAAAATTCTATCCATGTTAAGTATGATTCATATGAGAAGGTAAACTTTATTGAAATTTCATCGAATTTACAAGATGTTTTTGAATGCGTAGTTATAAATATTGATGTATTCAAGACAAAAGTGGTAGAACTTGTGGAGAAAATTTACAAGATATCAAAATATGATCGGGATGACCGTGAGTTAGGCTGGACTTATGATTTTCCAGAGTTAGGATTACTTTTTTGGAGACCTAATGTACTTACAGAGGAGGACTTAGAGAAAGATTGGTTTAAAGAATTAGATCCAGAGATCAAAGAGGATGAGATGAGAAATTTGTTCTTTGAAAGTGTATGTATTCGCTATAAGGGGCCAACCAAATCTGAAAATTATAAGGTAAGACCTTAGTGGCCAAGTAATTTTCGTGGGGAGCAAAGAAGCCGACATTACTGAATTAAGAGTGTAGGCTTTATCTATTCTCAGAATTGAGTAGGCGAGATTGGACAGTTTTGCCAGAATGGGAGGATTTTTCTGTAACTCACAATGATAAAAATCTTGACTTACTTTGCGAGTGGTGTCAGCTACGCTGGTTTGTAAATGCTAATCAATAAGTTGACCATTTTTGGGGCAACCGCTCATCTTCGAGTTGACCACCTACGATGCTCACACAAAGTAACTTTTTATTTCCTGCACAATGCTCGTCAAAAACATTTGTTAATAGGTGTGAAAATGATGATGTGTGTTCAGTCTTCCTTGTGGGTAACTTTATGTTGAGCAAAGTGGTCAACATTTTGGCAAGCGTTCACACACACATGAACCGCTCATTACACGCGAGCAGTTTGAAGCCGTACAGGAGAAAATGAAAAGCTGTTCGGGTATTTCGGGGACGGGGGCGTAAATCTCTATTTGCCAGAGTCGCTTTCTGTACGGATTGTGGAGCAGGAATGAATTATAAGAATGACCGCCATTCTTATGTCTGCTCTACTTATCAAAAGAACACGTCAATAAAGTGTTCCTCTCATATCATCAAGCATGACGTTCTCAAGCAAGTTGTATTGGACAACCTAAAGACCTTATTCAGAACTCCCTTAACATGCGGTCCCTTGTTGACGTAACTATACAACGAGCCGGAGATAAAGAAGGACAACACTGTAAAGGAACTGGAAAAGGTTCAGCACGAAATAGGTAAACTGGACAAGGAAATCATTCAGCTTACAAGGAAATGGTCAAGCGGCGACATTGATAAGGAGATGCTTAATGCTTGTTGCGGTGCTTTCAGAAACAAACGTCAAGCATTAGAAGAAAGAAAGGGGGCGTTGCCACAATTCGGCTAGCCCCTTCTTTCCGTCAATATTACGCATTCCACATGTGTTGAGGTGACAGGGAGTACAAACCTTATTTAAAGGAATGACATTTGCTCACAACGGGGTGGCTGAAATAATTGCTCTACATTTAGAATCACGCGGAAACGATGAAAATTGTTCAGTAAAAACAAATCCTCAAATTTAGAATGCAAAATAGATTAGATTATTGAATAGTTAACCCAATTTCCTCGAACACCACCCATTTTTTCGAAAAAAAGTTGTGCTCTGTTATTTTGAATAGACGTTATCCAAGTCATGTGAGCAAATCCCTGCTTCTGTGTGTACCTTTGACATTCTAAAAAAAGTTGTGATTCCACTTCTGTATCTCTGTATTGCTCAAGTACAAAAAGGTCGTTCATTAAGGTAATTTTATCTGCTTTCATAGTGCTGATTGTAAAGTATAAGGTAGCAAAGCCAATAAGCTTTCCCTCTTGTTCTACTACAAACTGTACACCTTGTTGTTTCTCTAAAAGAGTCTGAATCAAATTATGTATTTTTTCAGTGCCTGGCCAAGGGTTCTGATAAAAACCAACTACGTATTCATGCATTAACTCGGTCAAACTGTTTACATCATCAGCAGCGGCGCTTCGTATGATAAATGACATCATAAATCACCCCTATTTTAATTAAGTACAGTTTACTTAGTTGTATCTTTTCTATCAAGTCTCACTACCGACTCCACATGTGTGGTGTAAGTAAAGATCACATCGACGTTACACTCCCCAGCTATTGCTGCAAGAAATGTTGTGTTGGAAGGGTATGCAAGAAATCTTAAAACTACACTAACTTAATTCAGCTTATCTATCTTTCCGAAATCTTCAAAGTCCCCCGGTGACTTCCTCCAGCAAGACAATATCTTCTCCTTGCTGTTGTCTTTTTTTAATATTTTCTTTCCCCCAAGAACACATAACTTCAACGATCTTATTCGCTGTAACTCCATATTCCGTGAGGCTATATTCGACTTTTGGCGGCATTTGCTGGTACACATATCTTCTTACGAGTCCATCCTTCTCAAGTTCGCGAAGCTGCTGGATCAGAACCTTCTGTGAAATACCGTGAATATTGCGCTGTAATTCGCTTGTTCTCTTTACACCGGACATTAATAAGCATATGATCAGAGCTTTCCACTTTCCTCCGATTATTTCAAGTGTTGCCTCTATGCCCAGATTGTATTGTTTCATAGAATAACACCTCGTTCATGTCGACTCGGACTGAAAATTTATTGTTGCATATATACTTTTCTGAGTCCAGTACATACTTTGAAGTAACCATCTTACTTTATTGTGTGTATTTTCTTTTTTTTATGCCTGCAAGATAATCATGGTATCCAAAAAATGAGGCGAGGCATTTTGAGGATTTATTCTTGAATATGGGCCTGAGAAGGGAGATTTCATAATGAAAACATTGGTGATTTTGGCACACCCGAACCTTGAGGTTTCAAGGGTAAACCAGCGCTGGAAAGAAGAACTGCTGCAATATCCAAACGATATTACCATTCATGAGATTTACAAAGAGTATCCTGACTGGAACATAGATGTTGCCAGAGAGCAACATCTATTAGAAGAATATAACCATGTTTTCTTGCAATTCCCGTTGTATTGGTACAGTTATCCGCCTCTATTGAAAAAGTGGTTTGACGATGTTTTTGCTTTCGGATGGGCTTATGGATCAAAAGGTGACAAGCTGAAAGGGAAACAGTTTGGACTTGCCATGACCATCGGCGATAAAAAAGAAAATTATTCGCCAGAGGGCTCTGTTTCTTTTACCGTGGATGAAGTGATTGCGCCTTTCAAAGCCAGTACAAGACATGTGGGCGCAGTGGCACTCCCCTATTTTGCTGTCTTTGGGGCATCATTTCAGGCTAGCGATGAGGAGATCAATCACAGTGCGAAAGAATATGTCAATTATATCTTTAATTATCAACAGAAACCAAGCTCTTCCGTGTTAGCTGTAGATGCAGCTGTTAAGTGCAATTGATGCAAATATATGGGCTATCCCAAGTCTTTAGCAAAGACTTTAAGGATAGCCCCTTATCCTATCCACCAATGCATCTCAATTATTAAACTTTTCTCACCAACAATGAGCAACATTCCACATGCCCCGTATGCGGAAACATATCCACCGGCTGCACTTCCTTCACCTCATACCTCTCCGCCAGCATCTTCAAATCCCTCGCCAACGTAGAAGGATTACAAGAAACATAAACCACTCTCTCCGGCTGCATCTCCAAAATCGTCGTCAACAACGCCTCATCACAACCTTTGCGCGGCGGGTCAACGACAATCACATCCGCCCGTATGCCATTCTCTTTCCAAGCAGGAATGACAACCTCCGCAGGTCCAGCCTCAAACGTCGCATTCTCCACACCATTCAACTGCGCATTCCGATTCGCATCCGCAATCGCTTCTGGCACAATCTCTACCCCATACACATGCTTAGACTTCTGCGCCAAAAACAGCGAAATCGTCCCGATACCGCAATACGCATCAATCACCGTCTCCGCACCAGTCGCCCCCGCGTACTCCAGCGTCTTGTTGTACAGCACCTCGGTCTGCGCAGGATTAACCTGATAAAACGAACGCGCCGAAATGGCAAACTTGATCGGACCGATATAATCGTAAATCACATCACTGCCCCAGAGCGTCACGGTCTTTTTCCCAAAAATAACGTTGGTCTTGTCCGGGTTGATGTTCTGCACGATACTCGTCACGCCAGCTACCTGTGCACGAATCGCTTCCACCAGCTGATCTCGTTGCGGAATCTGCTCCTCTGTCGTTACGAGCACGACCATGACTTCTCCCGTCTTGACGCCAACCTTTACAACCACATGACGCAGCAAGCCTGAATGGCGAACCTCGTCATAGGCCGTGATATTCAGCTTGGTCGCCGCCTGCTTCACGACTGCCACCGCTTCATCATTCACCTGATGCTGGATGAGGCATTCATTCATGTCGATGATCGAGTGGGATTTCTCCGCGTAAAAACCGCCGACCAACGCCCCGTTTTCCTCGCCGATTGGTACCTGTGCTTTGTTGCGGTAGCGCCATGGATCGCTCATGCCAAGTGTCGGATGAACGGTAATGGCCCCTTCCCCTTCGACTTGGAAACCGCCAATACGCCGCAGGTTGTCCCGCACGATTTGCTGCTTGTGTCGCAGCTGCTCCTCGTATGCGAGATGCTGCAACGAACAGCCTCCGCAACGGTCGTACAGCGGACAGGGCGGCTGGAAGCGATGGGTACTCGCTTCTACTACTTCTGTCAGCTTGGCAAAGCCGAAGTTTTTCTTCACATGGTCGACGCGCGCATGAACTCGCTCTCCTGCAAGTGCGCCATCTACGAACAGCGTATATCCTTCAATCCGGCCGACTCCTGCTCCTTCGTGGTTCAGTCCGGTTATCTCCACTTCCACGGTTTGTCCGACACGTACAGGAACGTCCAGCTCCACTTTGGCTGTCGGGTGCGGACCGCGCCGCTTCTTTGTTGTCTTCGCCACTATCTATTGCTCCTTTTATCTTGCTCTATAGGTTTTCGTTTTCGCTCCAGGAAGCATGCAGGGATGCACAGCGAAAAGCGGCATCCCCACGGCTTATTGCTATTCATTTTACTATCTTCTTACGGGACGAACAACTCGATATGCCCCGGCAACGCTTCCACCACGCAAGGCAGCTGTCCGCCCAGCTCACCGTCCAGATTGAGCTGAACCGTCTCTCCGCCCGGCGAAGTGGCTTTGATGTAATCTGCCTGGAAATACAGGATGTTCGGGTCCTTCAGGTGCTCGCCGCGAACTGCCTGTGTCGCCAAGCGAATAAACTCCGCAATATTCAACTTCTTCACGACGATGACATCTAGCTTGCCGTCTGACAAATCGGCTTCCGGAGCGATGTTGTCAAAGCCGCCTACCGAGCGGCTATTGGCGATGAGAAATACCATGATTTCTTCATCCAACAGCACCTCTTTGCGGCTCTCCAGACGTACACGGATCGGGTGCAGCGACGGCAGCTTCTCCAATCCCTTGACGTAATACGCCATTTGTCCAATCAGCGTTTTCAGCTTGCTCGGGACCTCATAGGTCAAATTCGTCAGTGAGCCGCCACCCGCGATGTTCATAAAATAGCGGTTGTTGATGCGCCCTAGGTCAATGCGTTTCTTCTTGCCCATGGCGACAATCTCCGTTGCACGCGTGATCGATTTTGGTATACCGACCGCCCGGGCAAAATCATTGCTGGTTCCGCAGGGGATTATTCCTAGAGATGGACGTGCTTTATGCTCTGCCATCCCATTTACTACTTCATATATGGTTCCATCTCCACCAGCGGCCAGGATGACGTCAAAACCGCGAGCTACTGCACGAGCAGCTTCTTCTGTCGCATCATCTTCCCCTTTGGTCGCATAGCATGAAGTTTCATATCCGGCCGACTCCATTAAATCGAGGATTTCCGGCAATCGCCGACGCACGATCTCCCGGCCGGAGCTTGGATTGTAGATTAATCTGGCTCGTTTCAAGGCAGATCCCTTCTTCCTTCCCTCGCTCACGGGGGTACTCTCTTCCATCATATCCTGTATAGCCATTTTTGGGAATCGCTATGCTCCATATAGCGTGATAAGATAGAAAAAGATGGAAAACAAGGAGATAGGGGAGACGCTTGTGGAGAAGATCATCGTGGGAGTAGATGTGGGTGGCACTGCAATCAAGATGGCTTTGATTACGCCAGAAGGCAAGCTGGTGACAAAAATGCAAGAACCGACGCCTGTTGCTGATGGCGAGGATGGCATTTTGCAAAAAATCGTAGACATGTCTCATGATCTTCTTGCGCAGCATGACTATTCTCTTTCACAAGTCTGCGGAATCGGTGTAGGAGTACCCGGACCCGTTGATGGCGGAAAGGGGATCGTCTTCCAAGCGGTGAATCTTCACTGGCGCCAACCCGTTTTATTAAAAGAAAAATTGGAAGCCCTTACAGGTCTGCCAGTCGCGGTCGACAACGATGCCAATGTCGCAGCCCTCGGGGAAATGTGGCAAGGTGCAGGCCAAGGGGCACAAGACCTCGTTCTCATCACGCTCGGCACAGGAGTAGGTGGAGGTGTTATCCTCAATGGAAAGGTCATCCATGGCATCAACGGTGTTGGCGGCGAAATCGGTCACATCACCATGACCCCGGATAGCGGTGCCCCCTGCAATTGCGGTAAAACAGGTTGTCTCGAAACATATACGTCTGCGACTGCTATCATTCGTGAAGGGCGATTTGCCGCTACAAACGGTTCAAGCCCGGCGCTTGCCGCTGTACTAGCCACCAAAGGAAACATTGCAGCGAAGGATGTCCTCGAGGCAGCCGTAGCAGGAGACGCAGCAGCTCTAGCCATTACCGATCAAGTGGCGCTCTATCTCGGTCTCGCTCTCTCTCATTTGGCGAATGTACTGAATCCCGCGAAGTTTATGATCGGTGGAGGCGTGGCCGCAGCAGGTGACTTCCTCTTTTCCCGAATCCGTGAATCATTCAAACACTTTGTTCCATTCACCTATGTCATCGAGTCCACAGAGATCGTTCCGGCCGAACTCGGCAATGATGCGGGTGTGTACGGTGCGGGCTGGTTAATCCGCTCACAGATGAACGAAGCCTGATCAGGCCACATAAAAAAAAGAAAATGGACGCTCCTGCACGTGAAGCCTCACAGCAAGAGCGTCTTTTTGGTATAGCTTTATGAAGAAGCCTGACTGGGTGCCAGCTCTGACTCGCCACCTTTCCCCGAAACAATCAGCGCAGCACCGACGAGCACTGCACATCCCCCCAACAACTGGAGCAGGCTAAAAGCTTCGCCAAACAACAATGCCGAAAACCCAAACGTGACCACAGGCTCCAGCGTGCTTAGCACCGACGCTTTGGTTGAGCCAATCAGTTGCAAGCCGCGGAAGAAAAAACTGATAGCGACCACCGTAGAAAAAACGACGATCCCCAGCAGCGACCACCACCCTTGTACCGCAAAAGAGAGGTCGACACCTCCGTCTTTTAGCGCAATGAAAAAGGTAGATATGGTAGCAAACAGGGCAATGTACGCAGACGTTACATAGGACGAGACGCCTTTTACCACTCGATTTCCCACCACAATATAAACGGAATAAAACAACGCCGCTGCAAGCGCCAACAGCACGCCAATCGGCTGAATCCCGCCAAATGACAAGCCGAGCACCAGTCCAAGACCAACGAGTGTAATCAGCATGGCGATGACAGTCTTTTTCGTCAACCGCTCCTTCTCGACGAAGTAGCTCAGTATGGCAACAAACACCGGAAATGTGTACAGCAGCAAAGCCGCCATGGAGGTCGGGATGTACTGCACCGCCGAGAAAAAGCTAAGGGATTGCAGGGTGTACAAAATCCCTCCGAGACAAAACATCGCGAGCACCTGTCTTTTATCCAAGCGAAGCGACTCCTTACGCCAGAGCAGCAAACCAAAAAACAGGGCAGCCGCCAATAAAAACCGCAAAAACAAAAGCGTTGAAACAGACACACCCGCTTCGTAGGCGTACACAGCAAAAATAGACATGACGCCAAAACCAGCAGCCGATCCGAAAATATAGAACACACCGACATACAGCGGATTCACAACATTTCACCAGCTTTCTCAAAATGACAGCGACGAGTGATGCGACAGGTCTGAAAATGTTACGATCAGTGCTTCAACCCCGCCCCTTCTCTGCGGAATATGCGCGACGCGAGAAAAATGGTGAAAACCACATAGATAAGCAAAGAGCCAATCCCCAGGAGTGCATGCATCGGGTCCACCTTGCCATAAAACACTTCCTTGGACAGTGCGACACCGTTGAACACGGGCATCACGTAGTAATGCGTAGGGATGTCGACCGGACTGACTGGCATCAGCATATATGAGGGAACCATCGCCAAAAATAGGACAGCACTCATGTACGTCTGCCCCTCTTTAAAAGACTTGGCAACCGTACTCAAAACAAGCTCCAACCCTGCAAAGAGCGCCGCCAACAACAAAATAGTCACGATGAGCACCAACAAAGTAACAGGCGAGAAGAAAGCGAGTGTAAAATGATCTCCTTCCGTCCCCATTGGTCCCAGACGCATGGCCAGCGTGACAGAAATCAGTGACGCTACTGCCCCCATGCTACTCATAGTCATGACAGCCAACAGCTTTGCCGTGAGGATGTGCTGGGCTGCAATCGGCGCCGTCAACAACGATTCGAGTGTTCCCCGTTCTTTCTCACCAGCGACGAGATCATTCGCTGCGGCCATTCCCGCGGATGCGAGTGAGACTACCAACATCAACGGAATGATGCCAGCCAGCATCCCTCCCGACTTCCTTTCCTCAGAGGCTGCATTTTGAAAGGTGGAGACAATCGGTTGAATCGTCTGCTCGGACAAGCCCGCTTGGTTCAGCCTTTTCGCTACGACGTCTTTGCTGTACGCCTCTACTGTCTGCTCGATCAACGTACGGGCATAGACAGATTTTTGATTGGTGGAGTCATAGGCAACTGATAGCTTTGCTGTTTTTCCCGCCGCGATCTCTTCATCGAAGCCAGCAGGAATCGTCAAAATGGCGCGCAGATGACCTGCTTGCAGTGCTTGCTCCGGATTGGCTGGCTCTAGGATTTGAACGGCAGGATTTTTTTGCAAAGACGTAATCAATGAGGATGATCCTTGAACAGCTAACGGGATGTACTCCCTCGCTTCTTTTTCCACATTGCTATAGGATGTTCCCAACAAAAAGAAGACGAACGGAATGACGAGCAATGGCACCAGAAGCGTCCCCATCCACGCCTTGCGATCGCGAAACAAGTCCATCAGTTCTTTTTTCAGTACGGTCCAAACGACATGCGAGCCCATCAGCCTTCGCTCCCTTCCACGACAGCCATGAAAATGTCGTCCAGATCCTCTGTCCCAAACTGCTCGCGCAACGTATCCAATCCTCCGGCGAACCGCAGCTTACCCTTGTGCATGAGCGCAACCCTTTTGCACAGCTTGTTAATCTCGCCCATGTTGTGACTGGAGAACAGAATCGTCTTCCCCTCTTCTTGCAGCTTTCTGACCATTCTTCGAAAGATTGTAGCAGCCGTTACATCCAGTCCTGTCGTCGGCTCATCCAGCAAAATGACATCCGGATCGTGTACCAGCGTCCGGGCAATCGCTACCTTTTGCTTCATTCCCCGGGAAAAGGCCCCTACTCGCCTGTCGATAAAATCATCCATCTCAAGCATCCGGCTCAGACTATGAATCCGCTCCTCAAGCCTCGCTTGCTCCAATCCGTATAGACGACCAAAGTACGCGATATTTTCCCGCGCTGTCAAACGGCTGTAAAGACCCACATCTCCCCCGAATAAAATGCCGATTCTGCGGCGCACTTCAAGCGGTTGCTGTCGAACGGAAAACCCACTAATCTCGATGTCTCCCTCGGTCGGGGTCAAAACTGTCGCCATCATGCGCATCGTCGTTGTCTTACCCGCACCGTTTTCTCCGAGAAGTCCGTATACCTCGCCTGCCTCGACGCGAAACGATACATGCTGGACCGCTGCGATTTCCTTGAATCGCTTGCTAACATCCTTGACCTCAATCAACAGCAGTCCCTCCTCTCCCGTATTTTCACTAGAATCGCACCTTCAGTAAGTACGATGCCCGCTTTTCTCCCGTAAACGTCACCTGTACGACACCCGTCCGCCCATGCAAAACCCTCGGTATAGCGCCAGTGACTTGGAATTCCCGCCGCTTCTCATCGACTCGCGCGACAGACACGGAGCCTGGGGGAGAAAAGACCTGGTCGCCTTCCAATGTGTAAAATGAAAGGGTGATTTCTCCCGCTTGCCCGTGTGCCTCTCCCGAAAAACGGATGATCTCGATCATTCCTGACACCGCTGACACTTCCGTGAGGTCAAAAAGCGGATGACGCAGGTTCGCAAGCGTCTGCCCGTTTTTCCAGTCCTGCAAAAACGCATCAAACTCCTGTACAGCAACCATCCTCGCTGCCGAGGAAGTCGTAGGGACATGCGAAGGTATTGCACCAAAAATAAGCGCAGAAGACGCCATCAACAATGGCAACCAAATAGAAAGCATGCTAATTCCCTCCAATAATTGGTGCCCTTAGCATGCCCTCACAAAAGTTACCCGTATGTGTCTTTGGCGAATCAGAATCTTTTGACTTTGAAAGCTGTAACTCTCATATCCTACAACGGATAGCGCTCTTTCCACTTTGTCAGGGAAAAGTCTTCAAACAGCGCGACGAAAGACTCCGTATCGTTAATATAATGACGGGTTTCTTTTGCCTCTGGATGTTTTTCTAGATACAGCGTTGCTACCAAATGGCTGACAGGAACACCTTCTGCCTCTTGATCGTAAATGCCCCGCTCAGCGAGCACTTTGCCAAAATAACGCACATAGGTGACTGTTATTGTTTTTTCTTGACCATCTTCTTGCCACGTAGAAATGGAACGATCAAATGTATCAGACGGTGATCCACCTTTTCCAGGTGCCACACTTTCTCCTGCAACAGAAATGAGCTTCATGTACTTCCATCCTCCTTTTTCTTCCTGTACGTTCATTATAGGGGAGAGTGGAAATTGTTACAAATTGCTTTGTCATCTGCCATTGGAAAAACCACTGCCTTTATTTGTCTGATACACTAGACAGAACGATTTAAAAAACTCCGAAATTTTTTCGCATCCCGTGTCAGATAATCCGTGAACCAGAAGTCTACATAGTAAATCAACAAATCACGAGGAGTTTTTGCGATGGAACACTTGGTTATCAAGCCTAAGACTCAAGAAGAACAAGACCAGACAGACGACGAGACTTTGGTAGAGCAAGCAAAAGCCGGAGATCAGGAGGCGTTTAGCGAGCTGGTCAGGCGTCATCGCTCCAAAGTATACGGCTATGCACGGTCGTATACACAAGAAGCCTTTCTTGCCGAAGACATCGTTCAGGATGCTCTCATTCGCGCCTTTTTGCACCTTGGAACACTGGTGGATAGCCGACGTTTCCTCCCTTGGCTGCATCGGATTGTGCGCAATCAAGCATACACGCGTCTGGCGAAGGGTCCGCAAAAAAGGGAAACCGTCTTCTCGAGTCTAGGCAAACAGACGTATGAGCAGGAACCGACTGACTGGGAGGACCTCGATAGTATCCTGCACAGGCTGGGACGGTCTTGGTCACACTCTGCGCAGAACACCAATCCCGAAGAGGTCATGGTGCGGCGTGAACTGTTTGAGACGATCAGGAGCCTGCTGTACTGCCTCAATCCTCGGGAGAAACGCATCGTGGAATCTCATTTTTTCGACCATTTGGCCCCTCATGAGATCGCCCACATGTTCCAGATGTCCCAGGCGAATGTCTACCAAGTGCTATCGCGTTCTCGCAAAAAACTGATTCAGGAAAAAACTCGTGTCGTTGTTGATCAATACATGAAGACGAGAAAGGTTGCGGGGAGTATGAAACAAGCAGTATTAAATAAACCAGAAGCATTCACTATGCCTACTTGGATTACTTGCGCAGCAGCACTATACGGATTGGTAGAATCGACCGATCGAAAAATGTCTTTGCCGATGATCCTTGGCCTGAGCGGGCATGCCTTTCGCCTGACAATCGTCCCTGAAAATATCCACATTGCGGGTCCGACGATGTTTCACTTTCAGCGGGTCTTGCAGCAGGGTTTGAAAAACATGGGCTTTGAATCTCGTGCCGTCACCTCGTATCATCTTTCCTGCGAACCAAGCATGAATGCCAATCAAGTAGAACCTTCGCTGCTCAGCCCGGAAGCACGCCATAAGCGTCAGCTGTCTGTCCTCTTGCCAGAAGCATTGGAGCTGGTTCACCGTTCCATCGACAAAGGGCACCCTGTGCTTGCTTGGGACCTGTTCATGCCAGAGTTCGGATTGATCTACGGCTATGATGATGAAAAAAGAGTGTTTTACGCAGGAGACAACTGCCGAAACGACAGTACCATTCCTTATGAAAACTTGGGACGGGGTATCCTCGAGGAGCTATTTGTCCTTGCCATCGACCGTGCGGTTCCAATCGATCAACGCACGATGCTCGCAAATGCCCTCCAATCTGCACTCGTTCATTATCGTGGAGAAGAACCGCAGGACGCGAGTTGCGTCAATGGTCTAGCCGCTTATGCTGCTTGGCAGGAAGCCTATGAAAAGGGAACGGTCGAGTCGAATGGCAACGCGTATACGACCGTAGTGAACGGGGATGCACGTCGCTACGCCTCTCTTTTCTGGAGCGAAATCGTTGATACGTGGACAGATTTTGTGTTAGATGAGGTTCGTCCGCTGATGAAAGAAGCGGCTAGCTTGTACGGGGCGATTGCCAATGACTTTGACACGTTAAGCAAGCTCTTCCCATTCCCGGCTGGAGGCGAGCCGAACGATTCGGAGCAGGGCAAGCAGGCTATTGCGTTGTTGCAGGCGATTGAGCGAAATGAGCGCGAAGCTGTATCCATCCTGGAACAAATTCAGGCGGGGCTTGAGAATAAAGCAGGAAAGTAAACCGAAAGAAGTAAGGCGATTTATGGTCGCCTTACTTCTTTTAGGTTATTGCTCCATTCAAACTTCCCGCTTACTGCATCTACGGTTGGCCAGCCCTTATAGGTATCAATTGTATAGACGAGCTGAAGATAAGGAGATTTTTTGCCATTGTAGGTTGGCCAGAAGTAGGACAGCTTGAGCGGAAGATTCTTTGCTGCCAGATCAGCAGCTTGCTGTGCAGTCACAGATGGTTTAAGTACTGGAAGTCCGCCTTCCTTGTTCGGCATAGTTGGAAAGAAATATACGACTTGGCCGCTCTTCATTTCGATCACGACCCAATAGTTGTGATCTAGCACAGGCAGTCCGTTTTGGAGCCTATGAAACCTGAATGAATAATTGTCTGTATGTCTTTCCTTAACCTTATATAATTCCATCATCCAGTCGGCCAACACCGCAGGTTTATATGGATCGAATATCTCTACTTGCCATTCATTAGCCGAAATCGGAGCATACGATTCAAGGACGGTAATCGCTTTTTTTAGTGCTTCTTCCCTCGTTAATGGACTAGACAGGTTTTCCTTTCGTGTCCAATCCATAGCATTGATAACCTGTCCAGTAGATTCGTCCACCGTAAGGCGAATATCCAATCCACCATGATCTTCCCAAGAATAAACGAAGTCTCCCCAAGTATTCCTTGCATCATAGGGCATATTCGTGAGCTTTTTATCTGTTCCAAACAAATTTGTAACAATTTTCTCTGCATCGGCTCGGTTTGAGACAATCAGTGAGTTCGCTTGTGGATTGATCGTAATGTTCTTCACATGGACAGGGTTTCGTTTTCCATCGTCTACGATCTCTAATCCGCTAGGCGCCTCAATCTGCTTTCCTGTTACAGCATCCAAAAATGGTGATGTTCTCCATGCATATTGTATACTCGGTTTGCCATCGTTCCCTTCCTGAACATATCCGTAGTCGAAATGATCGGGGGTGAATAACTGCTCAGCGACGGCTTCTGGTGCCAATGCCGATTTTGGATCAGGAACCTTGGTATCTTCCAAATCAAGTGGTTGAAAAGACAAAGTTAAAAGATGACCTTCGTAATCCGTGACCATGTATATGCCTGTCACGATCCCTCTATCTACTTCCAAACCATTCAGCATAGCAGGATATTCTATGTACCGAAATCTGACTATCTCGGGACGCTTCTCCTTAATTTGCGATAACTTAGGAGCACCTGTCATTTTCCGTTTATCTGACCATTGTACGGCGAGAAAAAGTTTTTCTGCACGCTGCAATAAAACCTCGTCCGTTACTCTCCCTTTAGAATTCCAGATATCCAGGGTTGCGCTATAGTCGAGCATTTCCCCGGTTTCCCTATCAAAAGCGAGAGAGGCCCCAACGTACTCATCTTTTGGATGACTCATGTATAAGACTATTTCATTACCCGTTCCAAGTTTAACGGTTCGCACTGTCAACGTTTTTAATTCGGGCTCCAGCTCTTCTAAAGCAGCTACGATTTGAGCCGCGCCTTCCGGGAGTTTCATCTCTTCTGGCGCTGGGGCTGCTGTGCTTTTTAGGAGGATTTCAGGGCTTGCAGCCAATGCCTGTCCACTTGTTCCAAAGAGTATCGTTGCTACTGTTAGAACAATTGATAAGCCTTTTATGAACATGTTGATCAAGCCTTTCTCTCTTCCTGTCTCGTATTTCTTCTATTCGGGCTACTATTCCTCTATCTCGTCCCACGTAAACGATCCGTTTACGGCATCTACAGTTGGCCAGCCTTTGCTGGTATCGAGCTTGTAGGCAAGAATGGGAGCATTATGATCACTGGATGTCGGCCAGATGTAAGTCAGCTTTACCGGTACATTTTTGGCGAAAATTTCGGCAACCTGCTGGTCTGTTACGGATGGTTTGAGCACAGGATATTTGCGATCCTCCGCGGGAACTGAGGCCAGGAACTCTGCGACTTGTCCTTTCATTGGATCAATAACTACTCCATAAGAATACTCCATGGCTGGTATACCGTTTTGTTTCTCGAAAAATAAAAAGCCGTACTGCTCGATGGATTTCTTTTCCTCAGTCTCTTGCTTGTTATCCCTATTCGAAAGAACCTTCAGAGCCAGTGGATCTTCTGGTTTGATTCGTTCGTACATTTCGACTTGCCATTCGGATTTTTTAGCATAAGGCTCCAGGAAAGCAATCGCCTTTTGTAACGACTGTTCTTTGGTGAGCGGAGCAGGAAGATATGGGATATGCGTCCAATTCAGATAACCACCAATCTCTCCTGTCATTTTGTCCTCCACTACCGAAGCGTAATTCACTTCAACATAGTTCGCCCAATAATGATTGATTATGCCGTCCTGCTCCTCCTTTCGATAGGTCGAATACGTCTTCTTCGTATCTATTCCAAACAGGCGCTCTAAAATTTGTGTATCCGTTGCATTTTTCTCAATGAATGGCTTTGCCTGGGGCTTCAAGGAAATATTTTTCAGATCAGCAGCATTTAGCTTGCCTTCCCCATTTTCTTCCCCCCATCCATCAACGATCTGCTTGCCTGTCAGTGCATCAAATATTGGAGATGTTCTTAGCTTATACGCTAACCCAGGCTTACCTTCACTACCTTCCCATACATATCCATGCTGGATTCGTTCAGGTGTAAAAATCTGCTTCTGGATCGCCTCTTTTGCGACAGCTTTTTTCGGGTCAGCAACCTGCACTCCCTTCAAATCGAGCGGTTCAAACGAGACCCCGATTAAATGACCCGCGAAATCCATGTCTACATCTATGCCAAAACGCGTTCCTTCTATTTCCAGACCGTTCAACAGAATCGGATAGTAGACATTTCGGAATTCAATTGACTCTTCCTCATCATCCACGTATGTTGACAATTGTGGGGCATCCGTCATGCTCCGCTTCTTCGATCCAAGCAACTCCTCAACGGCTTTATCGGCTTTTTTCAAAATGGCCTCATCTGTTGCTTTTTCTTTCTGATCCCAGATGATGGTCGCAGCCTCGAAGCCAACCATCTCACCGCTATTGCGATCAAAAAGGATATACGCATCCTCGTGTATGTTGTCTGGATGATGCATAGTCAAGACCACTTGATTTTCATCTTGCTCCGAAATGAAGACTTCCCGCACCGTCAAAGCTTTCAAAGCAGGCTCCAGCTTCTCCAGCGCAGCGACAATCTCTACCGCACGAGTAGGCAGCTTGACTTGTTCTTCCGATGGAGTTTCTGCATTTTTCAAGATCATTTCCGGGCTTGTAGCAAATGTCTGGGCACCCGTTCCCAGCAGCATGGTTGTCACTGCAAAAGCAGCCGTTGCACTTTTCCAATTTTGTTTCATGAACATTTCTCCTAATCAATTATGATGATAGCTACGCATTCTATCTTACTTTTTTTCCACTATTTAGCATAGCTTATAGCACAAAAAAACAGCACTCTCCCCTTCCAGAGAAAGTGCTGTCGTATGTTTTGCCTACAGGCTGTTCAATACTTCCTGAATCAACTTGTTTACCATTCCCGGGTTTGCCTTGCCTTTGGTTTGCTTCATCACTTGACCCACGAAGAAAGCAGCTGCTTTTTCGTTTCCGGCTTTGAAGTCTGCCACGGCTTGCGGGTTGGAATTGACCGCATCGACGACGACTTGACGCAGAGCGCCTTCATCGCTAATTTGGACAAGTCCTTTTTCTTCGACGATCTGCTTCGGCTCTTTGCCGGTCTCGACCATCTCTTTGAAGACGGTTTTGGCGATTTTGGAGGAAATGGTTCCGTCCTCGATCAGCTTGATCATCTCACCCAAGCCTTTTGGTGTCATTTTCACATCAGCAAACACCAGATTGTTGGCGTTGAGGTGTGCCAACAGGTCAACCATCAGCCAGTTTGCTACGGACTTCGGCTCTGCTCCTGTTTTCACAGTCTCATCCAAGAAATCAGCCGTCTCCTTGGAGATCGTAATGACTCCGGCATCATCCTTAGACAAGCCAAACTCGTTCACGTAGCGTGCCTGACGAGCATCTGGCAGCTCTGGAATGGTTGCGCGAACCGCTTCAATCCACTCCTCGGAAATCTGCATGCGAACCAGATCCGGGTCTGGGAAGTAACGGTAGTCGTGCGCTTCTTCTTTCGAACGCATCGTCAACGTCTTCTTGTTCGCTTCATCCCAACGGCGTGTTTCCTGAACGACCTTGCCACCGGAAGAAACTACCTCCGTCTGACGCAGTACCTCGTACTCCAAGCCCATTTGTACGTTGCGGAAGGAGTTCATGTTTTTCAGCTCAGCCTTGGTTCCGAATTCTTCTTGACCATACGGGCGGATGGAAACGTTAGCATCGCAACGCAGAGAGCCTTGTTCCATGCGAACGTCAGATACTTCGGTGTACTGGATGATCGCTTTCAGCTTTTCCAGATACGCACGTGCTTCTTCCGGTGTGCGGATGTCTGGCTCAGAAACGATCTCGACGAGCGGTACCCCTACGCGGTTGAAGTCTACCAGAGACTCTCCGCCAAAATCGCTGTGCGTCAGCTTACCCGCATCCTCTTCCAAATGCAGACGAGTGATGCCAATGCGCTTCGTCTCACCGTTTACCTCGATGTCGATCCAGCCATTGTAGCCGATCGGCTGGTCAAACTGCGAGATTTGGTACGCTTTTGGCGAGTCTGGATAAAAGTAGTTCTTGCGGTCGAACTTGGTCTCGCGGGAAATCTCGCAGTTGAGGGCGAGTGCTGCTTTCATCGCGAATTCTACCGCTTGCTTGTTCGTTACAGGCAGTACACCTGGATGTCCCAAGCAGATCGGGCATGTATGTGTATTCGGCGGTGCACCAAATTCAGTCGGGCAGCCGCAAAAGATTTTACTGTTGGTCGATAGCTCGGCGTGAACCTCCAAGCCGATGACGGTTTCGTATTTGCTCATGCTCTTACCCCCTCACCCATTCCGGTTTGCGGCCGTAGAAGCCTGCTGTTTGCTCATACGCATGGGCTACGCGCAATACGGTGGATTCGTCAAATGCACGACCTACGATCTGCAAACCGATCGGCAGACCGTTTTTGGAGAATCCGCACGGCACGCTGATTGCTGGCAGTCCAGCCAGGTTTACAGGAACGGTACAAATATCTTCCAGATACATTTTCACCGGATCATCTACGTTTTCGCCTACTTTGAAAGCCGTAGAAGGCGTGGTTGGGTGCAGGATTACATCGTAGTCAGCAAAAATGTTGTTGAAGTCCTGAATGATCAGGGTACGAACCTGCTGCGCCTTTTTGTAGTAAGCATCGTAATAACCAGACGAGAGCGCGTAGGTTCCGAGCATGATTCGGCGCTTCACTTCTGGGCCAAAGCCTTGGCTACGGGATTCCTTGTACAGCTCGATCAGGTTTGCCGCATTGTCTGCGCGCACACCATAACGTACGCCGTCAAAACGAGCCAGGTTGGACGAAGCTTCAGACGAAGACAAGAGGTAGTAAGCTGGTACTGCATATTCCGTGTGCGGCATGGAAACCTCGCTCCATGTAGCTCCCATGCTCTCCAGCTGCTTCAATGCTGCCAGAACAGCATCGCGAACCTCAGGGTCAATCCCTTCTCCGATCAACTCTTTCGGTACCCCGATACGCAGTCCTTTCACATCTCCAGTCAACGCGGACAAGTAATCCGGTACGTCCACATTGGCAGAGGTAGAGTCGTATTCATCATGTCCCGCAATCGCTTGCAGCACATAGGCAGAATCCTCAACGTTTTTCGTCACAGGTCCGATTTGATCCAGCGAGGACGCGAACGCAACCAGCCCGAAACGGGATACGCGTCCATATGTAGGCTTCAAGCCGACAACGCCACAAAAAGCAGCAGGCTGACGGATGGAGCCACCTGTATCAGAGCCGAGTGTGAAATAAAAATGACGCGCAGCCATTGCCGCCGCTGAGCCACCGGAAGAGCCTCCCGGAACGTAGTCGGTGTTCCACGGGTTTTTCGCTGGGAAAAAGCCGGAATTTTCGTTGGAGCCGCCCATCGCAAACTCGTCCATGTTCAGCTTCGCAACGATGACCGCATCGGCATCCTTGACCTTTTTGGAAACAGTCCCGTCATGGACAGGATCATAGTTCGCCAAAAATTTGCTCGCGCAAGTCGTGCGAACGTCTTTTGTAACCAGGTTGTCCTTCAGTCCGGCAGGCAAGCCGTAGAGAAGACCCAGTTCCTCATTTCCTTTGACCAGACGCTCGTCCAATTGACGGGCATGAGCCAAGGCTCCCTCTTCATCTACATGCAGGACGGATTTGATTTCTCCGTCATGCTCCTTGATGCTAGCAATGGAAGCCTGCACCAGATCCGTTACCGAAATCTCTTTTGCGCGCAGGGCGCTATGTATTTCAGACAATCGCTTGTCAAACAGCGACACAGTGGGTTCCTCCCTTCTCGTTATCCAGTAGGTTATTCAAATACAGCCGGTACTTTAAACTGCCCGTCTTCGTGATCCGGTGCGTTTTTCAGCACGTCCTCACGCGGCAGGGACGGTCTGTTTACGTCTTCGCGCATGACGTTTTTCACGTCTGTAGCATGACTGGTTGGCTCAATATTGGATGTATCGAGCTCATTCAGCTTGGCTGCAAAATCAAGAATCGCATTCAGGTCTTTTGTGTACCGCTCCGCTTCTTCCTCAGTGAGCTGCAAACGGGCCAAATTAGCTACGTGTTCTACTTCTTTGCGAGTAATGGCACTCATTCTTTCCACCTCCGAATCGTATCACATAACTTTGATCTTACTTGAAAAGAGCAGGTTCAGTCAATTTTCGTAGGGATTTCAACAGGAAAAACAAATAATGTTCTCGACAAAAAAATATTGATCGATTATTCGCTAATAAAAACTTTGGCTCGCTGTTGTGGTGGGGAGGAAACAGGAGAAAACGCTCAGCTTCATGTCCCACCCGCTGGGGGATTCACTGCCCGACTCCATGCAAAAAGCGAAACCGCGTCCAAAGTAGTCCTTTCAGGATGTGTTTCAGAGGTGGACGCTTAAGAGCGTGTTTCGCTTTTTGCATTCCGTCTCGGTCGGTGTACCAAAGATCTTCGCTTTTTTCTCCTGTTTCCTCTACGAGCGTTCAGTGTTAAACGGGTCTAAAAGACTTAAAAGATGGGAGAATGTAATCAGTTACGACAGAGAAGAATATTTCCAGACGTAGCGACTTGTGGAGTCCTACCAAGCGGAGAAGGGATGAGCGGGCAAAAGAAACGCAACCGTGCCCGTGCCGACGTAGCGGCTACCACTTTTGCGTTTCCCCGCAAATCCCTTCGGAGCGGGCAGTCTGAGCCCTCAGCAGGACGGAGCCTGGAGCCTAGACTGGAAATATTCTTCTCCCCACCACAGCCACATCTACTAGAAAACTTCATCTCCTAAGAAAAACAAGCCCAAGGCATTTGCCCTGGACTGTGCGTCTTCTATCTCTTGCTATTCAGCCTTCTTTTTCGCCAAGGCCTGCCCCATCAAGAGAGACTTCCCTTTTTCAATGCCCGTTGCCCATTCGAGCTCGTTGGACTCCAACAACAAAATGACGGTGGATCCAAATTCGAACCAGCCCAGCTCCGCCCCTTTTTCATAACGAGGTGTCCCAGCAATCTTCTCGTGGGTTTGGCGCCCATGCTTGATATTCGTCGTAGCTGTGTTGTAGCAGACCTTCACGCTTCCTACAAACAAAGCTCCTACTTTAACCAAAGCCATATCGCCCAGGCTATCTGTTTTGATGTGAGTTACCAAGCGTTCATTGCGGGCAAACAAACGGTCTACGTTTTCAATCCCGAGCTGGTTGACTGGATAGAGTCTGCCAGGCAAATAGCAGTAACAGCTCAAATCGCCCGTTACCGGCATATGAATCCGGTGATAGTCCCTTGGACTCAAATAAATGGTGATAAATTTACCACCGTAGTAACGCTTGGCCTCTTCCTCCGAACCGCCCAACAGCTCGCTCACACTGAACTCTTTTCCCTTTGCTTGAATCAAGGTGCCTTCGCAAATATCACCTAACTGCGAAACAGTTCCATCTACCGGGCTGACGATGGTATCTGGGCCAGGTGCAATCGGTCTCGCTGCGGGCTTCAGGCGTCGGGAAAAAAACTCCTTCAGCGTGCGGTATTCCGAAGCCGGCTTTTCTATGATGGACGTATCAATTTGATAGTGCTTTATGTATCGTTGAATGGCTAATCGACTAAAGGGAGTAGCGGTAATTTTGCCCATTGTCCGTGACATCGCGTTTTGTGGCAAGCGATGAATGAGACCTGGGAGCAGCTTTTTGCCCATAAGAAATGCTCCTTCGTAAAACAACAATACCCTTACTTTACCACTTCTGCTAACTGCCAGTAAACCCCGCACTATTACCAGAGGTTCATCATTTTCTTCGACGGTCTTGCTATACTATAATCATTCTAACAAGCCAACTATCAGGAGATATCGGTTATGGTGAAGAAGCTCGATTTTACTACCCTTGTCAGTCAACATGGAGATATCCTAACCAGTCTGTTCGATCATATGTCGGACATGTTCTTTCTCATGGCTGTCGAACAAGCTGCGGACGGGGAGTATCAGTTCCGCTATGTCTTGATGAATCCATCCGCTATGCACAATGCTCAATTGTGCGAGGAAGCATACGGAAAAAGGTTTGAAGACGTTTATCCATATGAGAAAGCAAGCTTATTGCAACACATGTACACACAAGCAGTAATAAGCGGGAGTCCGACCCACTTTACCGCCAACGGGGACATTGTTGGCGAATCCATTCTTTCTCCTGTCTACGATAGTAATGGCGTATGTACGCATGTATTTTCCATTACCCGCGATGTGACCGAACGCACAAACCTGGAGTCACAGCTGGCCTATATGGCGTATCATGATGTGCTCACAGGATTACCGAACAGGCGCCTCCTCTCCGAAAAGCTCCAGCAAGCTCTACGTGCTGCCCAATCAAAAGAGGAGATAGTCGCTGCCCTCTATTTGGACTGTGACCGCTTTAAAGAAATTAACGATACCTGGGGTCATGACACTGGAGATTTGTTTTTGCAAATGTTGGCTACACGCCTCAAATCATCCGTTCGAGATGGAGATATTGTCGCACGTCTGGGTGGAGACGAGTTTGTCATCGTTCTGACCGGCATTCACTCCGAACGTCAGGTTGAAAAAATTGCGAACCGTATCCTGCTTGCGACTCAAGAGCCGTGGATGATCGAGGACCGGGCCATACCGTTCTCGACAAGCATAGGCATTGCCCTCTACCCGGCATCTGCAAGCGAAGCGGAACAACTGTTGAGCAATGCAGACAAAGCACTTTATCAGGCCAAAAAGACAGGGCGCAATCGTTTCTTTTTCTTTGACTCCATTTGATTATTGACTATAAAACAAAAACACTGCCAAGACGGAGAACAGCAAACTCACCACATACAGAATGATGACCGTCTGCTTCGTAGACAACCCCCGGGACATGAGCCGATGATGAACATGTCGACGATCCGCTTGGTACATGGGGGAGCCTGCCAAAAGCCGACTGATCATGACCTGTACAGTGTCTATGACGGGCAAGCCTACTGCCAGCACAGTCACGACTAATGAAATGAGCGTAGCCCCTTTCATCGTTCCTTCCAACGAGATCACGCCGAGAGCGAATCCCAAAAACATCGATCCCGCGTCACCCATAAAAATTTTCGCCGGATAAAAATTAAAGCGTAGAAAAGCGAGTGCAGCACCTGCCAGTGCGACTGCCAATAGTGCCGTTAATTCTTGACCTTTGAGCATCGATAAAAAGAACAAGGTCACCGCTGAGATCACAGTAGCACCTGCAGCGAGTCCGTCCACCCCATCCAAAAAATTGACCATATTGATCAAGCCGACGATCCACAGCACGGTCATCAGCAGGGAAACCAGGATTGGAAATGAGATATACATCCCTTCCTCTCCCCCCAGCCACATGAAATTGATTCCCCGAAAGCGAATATCCATGAAGAATGTCAGCGTCGCTACCAATAACTGCACCATCAGCTTCGGCAGTGCCGGAAACTCTTTTTTCTTCGACTTGTATGTATCGTCTACCCATCCAATGGCCACCAGCATGGCCCCTCCAACTGCCAAAACTGCAACGGTTTTTTGCGCCCCTGCAAAAAAAGTTGACACCAACAAGAGACCGACGAACATCGCCAACCCACCTGATAATGGGATCGGTCTGCTATGTCCCTTTCTTCCCTTTGGCATATCTAGCAGCTTTGTTTTCCAAGCCAGCCAATTTGCTACTGGCATTAACAAATACACAACAAAAAACGAGGAGAGTCCTGACACGATATAAGTAAACAGTTACCCTCACCTGCTTTGCCCTTCATTTTGTCTTTAGTGTGGACAAAATGGGAACAAAAAAGCCGCCCTTGTATAAGAGGCAGCCTTTTTTATTGTGAAGCTTACAGTTTTTCGGAAACCATTTTTGCTTGTGTGAAGAGCAAGAGGTAGTCTGGTCCACCCGCTTTGGAGTCTGTACCGGACATGTTGAATCCTCCGAATGGATGTACACCTACCAAAGCGCCTGTGCACTTGCGGTTGAAGTACAGGTTACCAGCATGGAACTCTTCGCGTGCACGCTCCAGGTTTTCACGGTTGCGGCTGATGACAGCGCCAGTCAAACCGTACTCGGTGTTGTTCGCGATTTCCAGTGCATGATCGAAATCGTTCGCTTTCGTGAACGCTACCACTGGGCCGAAGATTTCTTCTTGCATAATGCGAGCTTGTGGATCTACATCTGCAAATACAGTTGGCATGATGAAGTAGCCGGATTCTGGACCTTTTTCGCCACCTGCAACCAGTTTGCCTTCTGTTTTACCAATCTCGATGTACTCGAGGATTTTGTTGTATGCTTTCTCGTCAACTACAGGACCTGTGTAGAACTCGTTGGTTCTGATGTCGCCGACAGTCAGTTGTTTGGTCAGCTCTACTACGCGGCCCAGTACTTGATCGTACACGTCTTGGTGAACGATCGCACGGGAGCAAGCGGAACATTTTTGACCGGAGAAGCCGAATGCAGAAGCCACGATGGACTGTGCAGCCAACTCGAGGTCGCAGTCGTTGTCAACCACGATGGAGTCTTTACCGCCCATTTCGGCAACCAGACGCTTCATCCATTTTTGACCTGGACGATGTTTCGCAGCCAGTTCGTTGATACGCAGACCTACGTCACGGGAACCTGTGAAGCTGATGAAACGAGTCAGGTTGTGCTCTACGAGGTAATCGCCGATTTCGCTACCGGAACCTGGTACGAAGTTCACAACACCAGCTGGTACGCCAGCGTCTTCGAGGATTTCCATGAATTTCGCAGCGATAACTGGAGTAGTAGAAGCAGGCTTCAATACAACAGTGTTACCCGCTACGAGAGCTGCTGTCGTCATACCAGCCATGATCGCCAGAGGGAAGTTCCAAGGTGGGATAACGATACCTACGCCAAGTGGAATGTAGTACAGTTCGTTGTCCTCATCCGGGATACGTGGCAAGTCATGGCGCTGGGACAGCTTATCCATTTGACGTGCATAGTATTCCATGAAGTCGATTGCTTCTGCTGTGTCAGCATCAGCTTCTGGCCAGCTTTTTCCTGCTTCTTTTACGAGCCAAGCAGAGAACTCATGCTTGCGGCGACGCAGGATTGCTGCTGCTTTATACAGATAGCGGGAACGTGCTTGTGCAGGCACCTTTTTCCATGTTTCGAAAGTGCTAGCAGCTGTTTGGATCGCTTTTTCAGCCAGTGCTTGGTCAGCCTGGGAAACAACGCCCACTACTTGTTCTTTATTAGAAGGGTTGAAGGAGCTGGATTTCTTTTCAGTTGTGATGCGTTCTCCGCCGATGATAAGCGAATACTCACGGCCAAGCTCACTTTCTACCTTAGCGAGCGCTTCTTCAAATGCCTTTTTATTTTCTGGCAGACTAAAATTGGTGAACGCCTCGTTTTTGAATTCCACTTGCATCTGTGACGCCTCCTTATCGATATCTTCCATGTTTCGGATCACTCATAAAACATATGCAAGGATCATACCAACCAAACAATTAAAAGCTCGACTCTATTAGTGTTTGCATTTTTTCCGAAAAATCACCGCCAAGATTCAAGAAGTATTTCGAACACTTTTGTACATGCAGCGTTCATCACTTTACACTTTTGTTCAATCGACTATCTTTTGTGTACAAAAAAACACCCGACTTACTCACCTTTTCAGGCGATCATTCGGGTACTTGTTGCTTTTCCTTATTGTCTGTAAATATGCATATACGGCTCACCACTTGTCGGTCGAATGTAGAGCGACAATGGTTTGTTCATCGACTGCACGTACATGTTGACATGGACGTTCTTATCGAATAGTTGGTTGATACTGCCCGCTGCAAATTGAGTAAACTGCAATACCTCTGTTCTGGAGTCATACTCTGCCGTAGCTGTGATTGTCATTTCCGTCAGCCTGCCATCCATGAAGCGCCCCAGACCAGTCATCCCGATGTACTCACCGAAATAACCCTTAGACTGGCGCATGAGCTTATCGTACTGCAAGGACACTTCTGGGTACTTCTTCTCAGCCTCAGAGCTTGGGAATAGTAAAAACTCCTCTTCGATCGGCAGCCACTTGGATACCGTTGCTTCATTCGCCCCTACAGTTCCTGACATGATAAAGTGACCTGGCACCAGAGAAGAATTCGCTTCCGGTACTTGATACATCAAAATCAATATCGGAACCTGCGGGCTGTTGGCACGTACAGACTGCACAATACGAGCTGCGACCTGCTGGCCTTTTGCTTGCAGTTCTTGAGTCGTGTAGACCTTGTCCTGACCGGTTGCATCCTGGTAGTTCGGCGAAAGCGACAAGCCCAACACCATGCCAGCCAAGCTCTTATCCTTTTTGTTCAGGTAATCGTGCTCCAACACGTGCACGAGAATTCCGTTTTTCTTTTTCCCGTTGGCCCCAGCCGTCTTTTCTTGTGCGATCCACTGGGTGACTTGCTCTTTTTTCACTACTTGACCTTCTTGGAAATAATAATCGGACGTCGGGAATGTCTCCCGAGCAAACTCCATCAGGCCTAATTCAAGATGACTGAAATCGATGCGATATTTCGTATCCCCAAGCATACCTCGCGTCTGGTTCGGCTGATATGGCGTAATACTGCCGTAGTAATCCTCGGATACTTCCACTACCTCCGACAAGGACGGTGTAGTAGGCTCAGGAGCTTTGTCCTTGCCCCCAGGTATCAACGAGCAGCCAGTCAATGCCATCACAAGAAGTACAGCTGTGAAGAACCTGCATCCTGTCAAAAACTTCACTTTCATAGATTACTCCTTTTCGTATCCAAAAGTGGGCGATGTACAAATCATTCGTTCCACTTGATCCATCGATTGTCTTCGAGCTTATAGATCAATGCCGATTCGCCAATCCCCACCCATTTTGTATCCTCGCCACCTGAAGCAATGACAATCAGCTTTTCTGGTGAGCGAGCATCAAGCAAACGCCATTCGCCCTTGATTTTCTCATAGATACCTTTTTCGGTTGCGACAGCGAGAGTGCCAGTTCGTCTGTTAATGGCGAGCGAATAGATCTGCTGTGCTCCGGGAATCTCCTCTGTCTTCCACTGCCCCTCTTCATTATAGAGCAAGCTGAATTGAGCCGCTACATAGAGTCGGTCTTGTTCGGGATCAAAGTCCATGGCAAATACTTCCTGATCTATCGGTTGCCACAGGCTCCAAGATTGGGCCTCGTCCGTCGATTGATAAATGCCTTCACCCGAGACAAAGGCAAACAGACGTATTTCGCCTCCTTGGCGACTCCCCACAAAGCTGCTGATATTCGCAGGCTCTGGCAACCCCTTGTTGACAGAAGCCCATTTTTTACCACCATCTGTCGAATGAAGAACCCCATCAATCCCGCCGACAAATATTTGCTTCGGATCATCCGGGTCCACAAGCCAACCTTCGATCGCATACTGCTCTAAATCCGTCGAGAGAGAGGCCCACGATCCACCCCCAACCGAGCTATACAGCCCCGAATTGGTACCCACCCATATTTGCTTAGCATCATCGGTCATCATCAGATTGTGAATGGTTGCTCCCTGCTCCAATACGTCCTGATAGGTCAAGTTCCCTTGTAGAGCAAAAGCTGTAACTGTTGGAGGATTCGTATTGGTTTGTTCACTGCCAGTACTGCTGTTACTTCCACAGCCAACCAATTGCAGCATGGCTAATACACCGATTCCCCATTTCAGGAAGCTATTCATGCTCTTCACGTCCCTTCCCTTACTCATCCGTTGTCGCCACCGTTTTCTTAGGCGTTGCTCTCCAATACTTGCAGGAAACCTGCTTCGTCCATAACAGCCACGCCTAGTTTTTCTGCCTTCTCCAGCTTAGAGCCCGCTTTTTCACCTGCAATCACCAGGTCTGTCTTCTTGCTGACGCTGCCTGTTACCTTCCCACCCAAGCGCGCAATCGCTTCCTCTGCTTCCTGTCGCGACATTTGCGTCAAGGTGCCGGTTAAAACGATTGTTTTACCTGAGAATGGGAGGTCTGCGCCACTTTCAATGCGGATTCCTTTGTACTCCATGTTCACTCCGGCCGTACGCAGTCTCTCAATAACTGCCTGAGCCTGCGGCTGTGCGAAGTAGTTCACGAGACTCGCAGCCATTTTCGGCCCGATCTCATCGATTTGTGTAATCTCTTCTTCGGATGCCTGCATAATGGCATCGATATTGCCAAAATGCTCCGCGAGAACACGTGCCGCCTTGGCTCCGACCAAACGAATACCAAGACCAAACAGTACGCGCTCCAGCGAGTTTTCCTTGCTCGCTTCAATCGCCGCGAGCAAATTATCTACGGACTTTTCACCCATGCGCTCCATGCCCATTAGAACATCGCGCTGTTGGTGCAAGTAATACAGGTCAGCAACACTGTGAATAATACCGTCGCGATACAGCTGGGCCACGACCTTTTCTCCCAAGCCGTCAATGTTCATGGCTGTTCGAGACACGAAATGAATCATGCCTTCACGGATCAGTGCCGGACACATCGGATTGATGCAGCGCAGAGCCACTTCTTCCTCCAAGCGCACCAGCTCACTGCCGCATTCCGGGCAATGCGTTGGCATGGCAAACGGTACTTCATTTCCAGTACGACGCTCCGGCAAGACAGCGATAATCTCCGGGATAATGTCCCCGGCTTTTTTGACGACAACATGATCGCCGATAAGGAGACCTTTTTCCCGAATAATATCTTCGTTGTGCAAGGAAGCACGCTTCACAGTCGTACCTGCCAGACTAACTGGCTTCAACAAAGCAGTCGGGGTAACATTCCCTGTACGACCCACAGATACTTCAATACCTTCGAGAACCGTCACCGCTTCTTCGGCAGGGAACTTGTAAGCGATAGCCCAACGCGGACTTTTCGCAGTAAATCCGAGCTCCTCCTGCTGCGCGTAACTGTCGACCTTGATCACCATGCCGTCGATTTCATAAGGCAAATGTGGACGCTTCTCTGTCCAGCCGGCAATAAAAGTGAGAAGTTCATCGACTTCGTCAAATACGCGTCGCTCCTGATTCACCATGAAGCCGAGCGTCTCCAGCAAATCAAGCCCTTCACTGTGCGATTCCACTGACTCCCCTTGCAAATCGCCAATGCCGTAAACAAACGTATCCAGTTGACGGGATGCGGCAATCTTCGGATCGAGCTGTCGGAGCGAGCCTGCTGCGGAATTGCGCGGGTTGGCAAATAATGCTTCTCCACGCTCCTCGCGTTCTTTGTTCAGCTTTTCAAATGCTCCTTTGGACATGTAAGCCTCACCGCGAACCTCAAGGGTCAACGGTTTCGTCAGCCGCAAAGGAATGGAACGAATCGTTTTCAGGTTTTGTGTGATGTCTTCGCCTGTTGTTCCGTCTCCACGGGTAGCCCCGCGGACGAACAGCCCATTTTCATAATGAAGTGACACGGCCAGACCATCAATTTTCAGTTCAGCTACATATCGGACAGCCTGACTGCCAACGGCCTGACGTACTCGGCGGTCAAAATCCCTGATGTCCTCCTCATTAAAGGCGTTACCGAGACTGAGCATCGGTGTCCTATGAACGACCTTTTCAAAGAAGGGCAGCGGTTCTCCCCCTACACGCAAGGAAGGAGAATCAGGTGACTGCAAATCAGGGAAGCTGGTTTCAAGCTCCTTTAGCTCCCGCATCAATTGATCGTATTCCTGATCAGAAATCTCAGGTCGATCCTCTTCATGGTAAAGACGATTATGCCGCTCAATTAGTTTCGCTAATTCTTTAATTTTTGTTTCCGCCGTCAATCGATCCATTTCGTTCATCCTTTACATTTGCGATTGGCTGTATTTGCATTTGCATTTGCACACTATCCTTTTTGAATAGGAGCGAACTTCGCTAATAGCTTTTTAATGCCAGTCGGGCTTGGGAATGCAATGTCGAGTTCCATGTCGTCGCCTGTTCCTTTTACTTTGACGACCGTACCGTTGCCCCATTTGCCATGTGCTACTCTGTCGCCAACCTTCCAATCAACACTTGCTCCTTGACCGTGACCAGGCAGTTTTTCACCCGCTGGACGGGTAAACGTAGCAGGTGTGCTGCTTGCGGTTCGCTGACTCATGCCAAATTTCGGAGCAGAGCCTGCTTGTGAGGAAGACGCTCCAAACGGTCTCGCTCCCGCCTCACGTCCGAACGCACTGCCATCACGCTGTCCAAATGCACTGCTTCGTCCACCGCCGAAGCTTCGGTCCGCTGTCGCTGGATTTCCTTCCAACAGCTCAGCCGGAATTTCTTGCAGGAAACGAGACGGCGCATTCACATTGGTCCGTCCAAACAACGTCCGCATACGGGCACAAGTCATGTACAGACGTTCCTCCGCCCGTGTAATTCCCACGTAAGCCAGTCGGCGCTCTTCCTCCATCTCTGTATCGTCAAACAAAGAGCGGCTATGTGGGAAGACACCTTCCTCGCAACCGACCAGGAACACGACTGGGAACTCCAGACCTTTGGCGCTGTGCAAGGTCATTAATACAACCTGCCCATCTGCCGATACTTCCTCTTGGGCACCATCATCTCCCAAAGAATCGATGTCTGCCACCAACGCGAGGTCGGTCAGGAAAGCTAGCAAGCTCTTGTCTTCATTTTTGCGCTCGAACTCCTGCGTTACAGACAGGAACTCCTCGATATTCTCCAGACGCGCCTGTGCTTCCAGCGTTTTTTCTTCTTTTAAAGAATCGCGGTATCCAGAGCGCTTCAGCACTTCTTCCACCAGCTCAGTCACACTCAAGTAATCGGTCATTTGCATCAAATTCGAGATGAGATCATTAAAGGACAGGATCGCATTCGTCGTACGCGAAGGTAGCCCCATATAAGCCGTCTCCTGAATCGCTTGGAAAAGGGACTGACCATTTGCGTTCGCATACGCTTGTAGCTTATCTACTGTCGTATCCCCGATATTACGCTTCGGTACGTTGATAATGCGCTGCAAGCTGATATCGTCATCCGGATTGGATATGAGACGCAAATAAGCCAAGATGTCTTTGATCTCTTTGCGATCGTAGAACTTGGTTCCGCCGACGATGGTGTACGGAATGTTCGACTTGATGAAAACTTCCTCGACCACACGGGACTGTGCATTCGTCCGATACAGGACTGCAAATTTGTCGTAGCGCTTGTACTGTGCCATCTGCTTGCGAATCGTATCGACAATAAAATACGACTCGTCATGCTCGGAATCGCCCTGGAAGCACATGATCTTGTCGCCACCCGGATTCTCCGTCCAGAGCTTCTTTTCCTTGCGCAGCTTGTTATTGGCAATGACCTGATTCGCCGCCTGCAAAATCGTTTTGGTAGAGCGATAGTTTTGCTCGAGCTTAATTAGCTTGGCTTCGGGATAGTCTTTTTCAAAGTTTAAAATGATCGAGATGTCGGCACCGCGCCATTTATAAATACTTTGGTCAGCATCCCCCACGCAGCATACATTTCGATACTTATCTGCCAGCATGGAAATCAAAAGGTATTGCGCCCGGTTTGTATCCTGATACTCGTCAACGTGTATGTAACGGAATTTCTTTTGATAAAACTCCAATACTTCCGGCACTTCTTTAAACAGACGAACCGTCGTCATGATCAGATCGTCGAAGTCCAGCGACTGGTTATTTCTCAGCTTTTTCTGATAAGCCGTATAAACCTTTGCTGCCACTTGTGCAAATGGATCGCCCGCAAGACGCGTATAGGTTTCTGGATCTGTCAGTTCGTTTTTCGCTCCACTGATCGCTGCCAAAATCGAGCGCGGCTCATACTGCTTCGGATCGATGTTCAATTCTTTTAAACATTGCTTGACGACAGATAGCTGATCACCAGCATCCAAAATGGAAAAGCTGCGATTGATGCCGAGTCGGTCGATATCCCTGCGCAAAATCCGCACACACAAGGAGTGAAATGTCGACAGCCATGCATCCTGCGCTGCCGCTCCGCCAATAATGGCAGCCACACGGTTTTGCATCTCCCGTGCTGCTTTGTTGGTGAAGGTGATCGCCAAAATGCTCCAAGGTGCTACCTGTTTGGCACTGATCAAGTATGCGATACGCTGTGTCAGTACCTTGGTCTTGCCGCTACCCGCACCGGCCAAAATCAAGACGGGGCCTTCTGTTGTAAGGACTGCTTCCCGCTGCTCCGGGTTCAGCCCTGCTGTGATACGATCTGCAAAAGACATATGTATAAATCCACCTTTCCACGTTCCCTAGACGAAAGCATATGTTCCTATTTTCGCACAGATCGCAGTGGAGTTCCAGTTCGTATCCCGAACAGGAAACATCATCCTTTCGGCAGCAATGGCTCGTACATCAAATAAGCCCGATTCTCCGTCAGCCATTCTTGCTCCACCCATTCTCCTTCCAGCGAATAAACATCACGATACAATTCATTCTTCCGTTCATACCCTCCCCAAATCGAAGGATGGATCTCATGTTCTTTCTCGATAATGACATACGTCCGTGTCGGTGGCATGTCTGAACGCCATTCCCCTACCAAATGTGTATCGGTCAGATAGACATGCAGTTGAAAGGTCTGAGTCGTCCGGTTGGCGATTTGCAAATCCAGATAGTTATAGAAACAAGTCGCCCCACTTCCGAACGGCTGTGTCCGATTCGAATCGGGAAAAACATCGTAGCTATGACGATGTCGTTCCGTCACTGTCAACGGCGTATGCAGGGTCATCCAGTACAGCAAATTGGAGAGCTGACAAAGCCCTCCGCCAACTCCAGCTGTGACACGTCCCTGTGAGAGCAGCATGCCCTCTACATAGCCTTTGCTACGGGTCGGCTTGCCAATCTGTTTCCAGTACGAAAAGGTTTCTCCGGGATGGATAAGCAATCCGTTCAGTCGTGCAATCGCCAGACGCAAATTGATCACTTTGTTGTGCTGCATCCACATTTCCACGTTCTGCAATGGGCGTAACAAAATCGTTTGATGAGAATAATGGACATAACGCAACCATTCGCTTCTTTTCTCATGAGCGAACCTCGTTTGACCAAATGTCCATTGTACATACCTTTTCCAACGAAAATAGGCCATGCCTGCTGCCAGACGCCACTTTCCCCGTGCGATCGGTTTCATTGCGCACCCCGACTTCCTGATTATTACAATAGACGCAAGAATTTGGGATGAAGTTGCGGTCGAATACGGGAGAACCCCTCACTTCTTACACTTTTGTAAGCGAGACGTAAGCATATGCCATTTCTCCTCCATCTCCGGATGAGCTAGGATAGGAAAAGTGCACGATCGGACGACTAACAACGAGAGAAGGAAGTGATGGGATTGAAAGAAAACGCACCTACCATGAACCAACGAATTGATACAGTAGATACCGTACGGGGCTTCGCCTTAATGGGCATTCTCCTCGTCAACATCGTGGCATTGCTGTATGCACAAACACCTGAGATAGGAAGTGTGGACCACTGGCTGTTCCAGTTTTTCAATTTCTTTGTGGAATCACGCTTCTTCGTGATCTTTTCCTTCTTGTTTGGCGTGGGCTTCTATATTTTCATTAGTCGTGCAAAAGCAAAAGGGGCCAATAGTACCGTTTTGTTCATTCGGCGTTTGATTGCGCTGCTCGCTCTTGGCTTTGTGCATAAAATGTTTCACCCTGGCGAAGCACTCTTCATCTACGCCATCTTCGGCTTCATCTTACTGCCTTTTTATCGTTTGAAGGCGAAAACCAATCTGGTCATCGGCCTTATTCTGTCTATAGCTGTCTGCGCTACCGGCTTCAAGCCGCTTTTGGTGCTTCCGTTGTTTATTTTGGGACTCGCTGTTGGGCAGTACGGGGTCTTTCAGGACATTCCGAGATTTTTGCCTGTGATTAAAAAAGTGCAGGGCGTGACCTTCATCCTTTCGTTAATCGGCTTGTTTATCCAATACCGGCTGACTCCTGCTGATCCAGCAATGGGTGGAGCGAATCTGGTTGTAGACGATACCATGTCAGAAGAAACCCTACAGCATTTGATGAACTACACGATTGCCTTGACCTCCACAGGTCTTGTCATGGCTGCCTTCTACACAACGACCCTGATTCGGCTCTTGCAAAACAAAACCGTCCAAACGCTCTTGTCTCCGCTAACCAGCTACGGTCGCATGGCTTTGACAAACTACGTCGGACAAACCGTATTGATCCTTGTGGGAAGCTATTTGTTCGATTGGTTCGGCAATCTGGGCTACTTGCAAACGACACTGATCTGCCTCGGTATCTACGTGGTGCAAATGGTATTTAGTGTACGCTGGCTGTCTGTCTTCCGCATGGGGCCACTTGAGTGGGTATGGCGATTATTTACGTATATGAAAATCACACCACTGCGAAAATAAACAAGCAAAGACCCCAGAAAAAGCTGCCTGACAGCTGATCCGGGGTCTCTTTCTATTTTTTCGCCAAGTATTTGCGAATGTCAAAAGCAACGGCTGCCACAATGATGAGTCCTTTGATGATGAGCTGCCAATACGGGTTGACTCCGATAAACGTAAGTCCGTAGTTGATGACACCAAAAATAAGGACACCCGCAAGCACACCAGGAACGGTACCAATTCCGCCAGACGTCGAGACTCCACCTACCACACAGGCTGCAATGGCGTCCAGCTCGTACATGTTGCCGTAGTTGTTCGTCGCGCCACCTGTTCTGGCTGCCTCCAGAACGCCTCCGAGTCCATACAGGGCACCAGCAATGGCATAAATAATCATGAGGTTGAAAGCAACATTGATCCCGGAAACAGTTGCGGCCTGCATGTTGCCTCCGATGGCGTACATGTTTTTTCCAAGCCGTGTTTTATTGAAGATCACCCAGACGATGAACGCAACCATGATCGCAATGATAACGATATACGGAATCGAATACGGGCCACTCGGGCCGATGTACCCTGTCCCAAGCTGATTGAAGTCACTGCGCAGTCCAGCAATTGGCTGCGATTGATTGGGCTCCATATCAAAATAGATGGAGTTGAATCCGTATACAATGACCATCATGCCCAACGTGGCGATAAAAGGGGGCACACTAAAACGAGACACAATGATGCCATTGATCAGACCAACCAGCAAGCCCGCAGCAATTGCAATGAGAATGGGGATAAGCAACGGCAAATCGGGTAAATCCGGGAAAAACCTCCGCGGATAATCTTGGCTTTGCAGCATCGAGGCGGAGATGACAGCCGTCAATCCAACCACTCGCCCCGCTGAAAGATCCGTTCCTCCTGTGATGAGAACAAACGCAGCACCCAAGGCAATAATGGCGCGAGTTGAGGATTGCATCAAAATATCCCGAAGCGTTGTAATGGAAAGAAAATTGGGATCATAAATCGCTATTCCCGCTATTAACAAAACCAGAACGATATAGATGGCATTTTGTGTAACAAAGCCTTGCACCTGTTTAGCAGACAAGTGAGACATACCTCTTCCCCTCCTTTCTCATGCAAGATGTTTGGTAGCCAGCCGCATGATCTCTTCTTCGGTTGCCGCTGGGCCAGACAAAAAACCCGAGAGCCTCCCCTCGCACATGACCATGATCCGATCTGACATTCCAAGCAACTCCGGCATTTCCGAGGAAATCATGATGATGCCTTTTCCCTGACTCGCCAGCTCCGCGATGATCGTATAGATTTCGTATTTGGCGCCGACATCGACCCCACGCGTAGGTTCGTCCAGCAATAAAATATCCGGATCAGTCAAAAGCCACCGTGCCAGCAGAACCTTTTGCTGATTGCCTCCTGACAGGTTTTTGATCAGTGCTTTCATAGAGGGAGTCTTGACGCGGAGCATCTCGATGCTGCGGCTGACATCGGCTCTACACTTGCGCTCATTGAGGAGCAGAAAAGGGGTTTGGTAACTGGACAAATTCGCAATGACCGTATTTTCCAAAATCGATAAGACAGGAATGATGCCGGTGACGCGCCGCTCCTCCGTCAAGAGCGCCATTTTGTACTTCTTCGCATCCTTCGGTGATTTGATCCGTACCTCCTTACCGTTGATCAACACTTTTCCTGCTGACACCGCGCGTAGTCCAAACAATGCCTCAATCAGCTCTGTTCGTTGTGCGCCCACGAGGCCGCCTATGCCCAAGATTTCGCCTTTGCGTAATTCAAACGCCACGTGCTGAAATGACTGGGGGAATGGTGAGGTCAGTCCCTCTACCTTCAAAATCGGTTCCCTTGGCGTATTGGATCGACTCGGGAAACGCTGCGTCAGGTCCCGTCCGACCATTCTGGAGATGATCAGGTCTGTCGTCAGCTCGGTCGCCCGCCATGTTCCAATGAGCTTGCCATCGCGCATGATCGTCACGTCATCCGCAATCCGTAAAATTTCTTCCATCTTGTGTGAAATATAGATAATGGCGACACCTCTGCTCTTCAGTTCGCGGATGATCGCAAATAACTGCTCCACCTCGTTTCCCGTCAAGGAAGACGTCGGTTCGTCCATAATAATCACTTTGGATTGGTAGGAGACCGCTTTGGCAATTTCAAGCGACTGTACCTTGGATACAGACAAGTCACGGACTACAGCGTGCGGATTCAGGTCCATTCCCAGATCAGCAAACAGCTTCTCCGTATCCGAAAGCATTTTTTTCTCATCCACAAACGGAAAAGGACCGATTCTTTTGACCGGAAAACGTCCTAACCATATGTTTTCCATGACATTGCGAAAGGGCACTGGATGCAGCTCTTGATGAATCATGGAGATGCCATGTGCCAGCGCGTCCTTTGAGCTGCTCATCGTCACCTGCTCTTTGTTTAACACGATTTCTCCCGCATCTGGCCGATAAATTCCGAAGAGACACTTCATCAGTGTCGATTTGCCTGCTCCATTCTCTCCCATCAGTGCATGGACTGTTCCGGGCCGGACCTTTAGCGTGACATCATCGAGTGCCTTGACCCCTGGAAATTCTTTATGAATGTGGTTCATTTCCAATAAAAACGCATGCTGGTCCATGCGAATGCCCTCCTTTTTGCAAAAATCATCCCCATCACCGAAACAGGAGAGTCGGATTCGTCTCTTCACCGACTCTCCTGCTTTTTTATTTCGCGTCCTTCATGTTTTCCTTGGTTATTTTTTTGTAGGGCACCCACACGTACTTGCCATCCGTAATGTCAAAGCCTGTGGAATCTTTCGTTGGCGTTTCGCCCTTTGCCAAAGACGCAGCGATACTAAGGGTGGCTTTTCCTTGGTTATTCGCATCGTTGAGGACCGTTCCGAGCAAGGTTCCTGCCTCTAGCTCCTTCAGTGCAGGCGCTGTGGCATCCACGCCAACAACGGGCATATACTTGCCATTCGAAAAATAGCCGGATGCCTTCAGCGCTTCGATCGCCCCTAGTGCCATATCGTCGTTGTTGGCAAGAACAGCTTCGATCTTGTCACCGGATGCTGCGAGGAAGGCTGCCATCTTTTCCTGCCCTTTTACGCGATCCCACATGGCTGTATCTTCCGCGACCTTCTCTACTTTAATCCCTGCATCTTCAATCGCCTTCACCGAAAACTTCGTCCGCAGCTCAGCATCCTGATGCCCTGGCTCGCCTTTTAACATGACGTATTGGAGGACGCCATCCTTGTTTTTATCTGCGTCCGGATTTGCCTTCCAGTAATCGACGATCAGCTGCCCAGAAATCGTGCCGGATTCCTCCGCTTTTGCTCCCACGTAGTAGACCTTATCCCACTTCTGCATATCCTCTGGCATCGGCTCACGGTTGAAGAAGACGACAGGAATATTGGCTTGCTTCGCCTTGTCGATAAGGACGCCAGCAGCTGTGCGATCCACCGGATTGATGGCAAGGGCGTTTACCTTTTTGTTAATGAACAAATCCACTTTGTCATTTTGCGTAGGCTGGGCATTTTGGCTGTCTACAATGTCCACTTCCGCTTTGCCCTCCGCGGCTTTCGAAATCGCATTGCGCACTCCTGTCATGAACGTATCATCGAACTTGTAGATGGCGACTCCGATTTTGGGATTCCCCGCAGGAGCCGATCCTCCCCCCGACGCTGCCGGCTGCGAACCGCCTGATTGTGAGCATCCAACCACCGAGAGTGTAACAGCGGCCACCAATGTAGTGGCAATCAGCTTTCTCATTCGATAATCCCCCTTTATCCCCTATGTTTACATCTGATATACACCAAATGTAAGCGTTTTCCCAAATGTGTTCCATCGAAAATCCTGCGCATTTCTATCAAAATTCTCATCTGTTTTTCGGTGGCCTATTTAACGAAGGGGAAAAGGAGCTTTTGATTCTCCGACCAGAACATATTCTCCCGATCGATTACTTTTGTTCCGGTGTCGACCAGACTGGGCACGGCTTCACCGTTGCTCGCTTCGACTGCGTACTTGACCCCGAGATATCCCATCGATAGCGGCTTTTGGATGATCGTCGCGGAAATGATTCCTTCCTGCAAATACTCCAGTACTTCCGGCGGACTGTCGATTGCTACGATTTTGACTTTGTCCCGCAGTCCACTGTTTTCCATTTCCTCGGCCACATCGATCGCTGTACTTGCATCGAGTGCAATCACTCCTTTCAACTGCGGATGCTTACGGATCAGTTCGCGCGTCCAGTCACCGATCTGCTTTTTATCCAAGGGAACATTTTCGTTGGCCACCAGTTCAACCTGCGTTTCCCGTGGGAGCAAATCGAGGACGCCCTGTTCTCTTTGTTTGGCATTTGCCTTTACCCGATCTGTGCCGAGCAATGCGATTTGTCCCTTTTTTTCGATCAGGAATACCATTTTTTCGAATGCCTTCATGCCCATATCGTAGTTATCCGTCCCAATGTAGCTTTTGACGGCTGAATCTTTTCCGACTGTGTCGAGTACAAGGATCGGGATGGCCCGCTCTCTTGTCAGCTTGATGGCTTCTCGCAAGACTTGTTCGTCACTAGGTGCCACCACGATTGTCTCGGAGCCATCAGCAATTGCCTGCTGCACCAGTTCCATTTGCCTGTGGGCATCCTCCTCATAGTCCGGCGCGTAAAAATTCAGGTTTCGCTCATATTCCTTGGCAGCCATCTCCGCTCCGAGCTTGACCGTTCGCCAATAATCGCCGTGCTTCATACGGACGATCAGCGCCACTGTCTTTTTCTTGTCTACTTCCCCATCCGTAAGCGGAGCACTACACGAGTAGAAAAGCGTCACCGCTACCAAAAAGAACAGTCCGTATACACTAAATCGTTTCACCGCTGCTGTCCTCATAAACGATCTCGCTCCTCTGCAAGTTGGCGCGGAATCCATACACGCACAACGGTCCCCTCTTCCTGTTCGCTCGCAATTTCCAAACCGTACTCTTCACCGAAGGTCAAGCGGATGCGCTCTTGCACGTTTTGAATCCCAACGCCCGAGCCTTCTTCGCTTTTGTAAAAGCCAGCTTTTACTTGTGCAAGAACATCAGGGGACATGCCCAAGCCATTGTCGCTTACCTGAAGTAACACCTTACCGTCGATGAGTGCTGCCAATATATGAATCCTGCCCGGATCAGCCAAATGCTCAATTCCGTGGTAGATGGCGTTTTCCACAATCGGCTGGAGCAGTAACTTCAGCGTCAGACAGTTGAGCACCTCACCTTCATCCTCGACCACGATCTCGTACTCAAATTTTTGCTTGTACCTCATTTTTTGAATAATGAGATAATGTCGTACATGCTCCAGCTCTTCTCGCACCGTAATAATGTTCTTGCCTCTGCTCAGGCTAATCCGAAACAGCTTTGACAACGAAGTAATCGTGGTGATGACATCCTCGTTTTTTCCGTTGCCGACCATTCTGACCACAGAGTTCAACGTGTTGTACAGAAAATGCGGATTGATCTGTGCCTGTAGCACCTCCAGCTCGCTTTTTCGTTTGGCTTCCTGTTCCCGAATGATCTGGTGCATCAATTCCCTGACCTTCGCGACCATCAGATGAAAACGCAAGGAAAGCTGTTCGACCTCATGGCTTCCCCGGATCGGTTCACTCTCTGAAAAGTCTCCTTGCTCCACCTTTTCCATGGATCGCTCCAGCAGCTTGATCGGTCGTGATATTTTCGCAGAGAGATAATGCAGCACGAACAACACAATGACAATCACAAAGATGAGCAGCCAGAAAATGAAACGACTGATTTCGTTTTTGGTCGTCACAATCTCGTCCATATAGGAAACCCCAATGATTTTCCAGCCTAGCTGATCAATCGTCTTGATGGTGATCAAGCGCGTTTCATCCTGTGTCTCTTCTACATAGCTGCCGTAGGAATGCTTCAGCGGCAAGGAACGGTTTTCATTTTTCAATCCGGCGTAAATCAACTGCTGCTGCGGATGGTAGACGATGTTCCCGACCAAATCGATGATGTAGACGTACCCCTTTTTCCCCAAGCCCACTCTTTGGCACAGGTCATCGATCTCTTTGAAATTCACATCGACTAAAAGTACAGCCGGAATTTCTCCGTCAGGTCCGTGGAGAAGAATTTCCCGACTCATCGAGACGACCCAGGTGTACTCCCCTTTAAACAAGTTCTGGATATGCGGGAGCGAAAAGGACAGGTTCGTCGGGTCCTCAATCGCCTTTTGGAACCAGCTCTGTTCAGTCAAACGAGTGTTTCTCCTCAGTACTTTGGAAGGAGTCGTGGCCAATAACGTTCCGTCTCGTGTAAAAACCGCGATGGAGACGATGTCCTTTCTCGTTTCTACGATTGTCTCCAGCTGTTCACTCAGCTTGTCTGCCGTGAGTCCCTTGCTTCTTCTGATCTTATCATCGACGAGTTCGAAAATTTGCGTCATCCCATTCAAATAGCTGTCCAGATTGTATTTCACCTGCTCCAGGATTTGCTGCGTATGCAGATAGGCGTTTTGCTCAGCTGTCTGCGCAAATTTTCCGTACAGCATTACCCCGACAAACAGCATGACGAGTACCGTCACGAGCGTAAAGGAAGTGGTAATGATAAATTGAATCCTTTTGACCTTGATCACCGCGAGCAATCTTTTCATCGGTTAACCTTCCTGCTCGCTCTGACTTCGGTACTCTTTAGCGGACATGCCTGCATACTTGCGAAAGCTGAAGCTAAAGTAATTGGGATCGGTATATCCTACTTTCTCCGCGACTTCAAAGGACTTCAAATCGGTCGTCCGCAACAGCTCTTTGGCTTTTTCCATGCGCAATGACAGGAGATAGGACACAAAGGTGGTTTTCGTCTCTTTCTTAAAAATACCGCTAAAATAACCGAGGCTGATGTGCAGATGATCGCACACCTTGTGGATGGATATGTCGGGAGAATGATAGTGCGTGTGGGTGTAGTCCAATGCCTGGGTGATCAATCTTCTGTACGTCGTTTGCCGTCCGCTTGAGATACTCGCCATGATACGCTCACAAATTTCTGTAATCTGTCCGCGGGCATCCTCCATACCGGTAAAAGTCGTCATGACCTGCAACAGGTGGTATTGCCCACCAAACAACTGATCCATATCGACCTCAGCTCGATGAGCCGTCTTCAAAATCGTCGTCATAATCTCCAACAAAAAAATTCGATAATCGTCAATCGATATGGGTACACCCATCATTTGATCAAACATTTCATCGATTACGGTCCGAAGCTCCGCACTCGTCCCCATTTTGATACACCGAACAAATTCATGCTCCCTTCTCTCATCGAGTCGTATCTGCTCACTCGCTTGCTTTTCCACGTCATTGATCACGATCATCCTGTTGCAGCCAAGGATGCTTTTGTAGTCGAGTGCCTGTCTGGCGTCCTTATACGAGTAAGGGAGTGCTGCTACATCTGTCACGACGTTGCCGATTCCGATTGTTACCGTGATGCTCATATATTTTTCAATCGTTCGCCTGATTTCATCTGCGATGTTTTGTGTTCGCACTTCAATTCGCTGCGTGTCGTCTGCCATTGTTTGCATGAGCAGCACGACCTGATCTTCATGGAGAAAAACGATACCTTCCTGTTTGCCTGCGTTCAGCTGCTCTTCTGCAATATTTTTCACAGCAAAAAGAAACAGCTGCTGCTCCTCCTGCTTGGGCTGGTCTACACAGATGACAGCCACGAGATATTCGGGACTCCTGAGCTCTATCCCGTATTCGCAGGCTTTTGAAAAAACATCGTGCTGGACTAGCTGACGACTCAGCAAAGATGATAAAAAAACCTCCCGCAAAACCGGCAAGCTTTTTCGATAGCTATCGCGCAAAAGCTGAACGTTTTCCCGATGAGCCGCCTCTTCGTCCATCCGTCGCTTGACCTTGTCCAGCGCTTCCATCAGCTCACTCGCAGAAAACGGCTTGAGCACATATTCATCAATTTGCAGCTTCACGGCCTTTTGTGCATACTCGAACTCATCAAACCCAGTCAGGATAATGATGCGAATGGCAGGGTACTCGCGCCCGATGGACTCCGCCAGCTGAAGTCCGTTCATAAAGGGCATCTTGATGTCGGTTACGACGACGTCCGGTCGCAGTCTCTCTACCAATTCCAATGCCTCTCTGCCGTTCTCTGCTTTGGCAACCACCTCGTATCCGTGGCTATGCCAGTCAATTTCTTGGCTAACCCCTTCTCTCACATCTTCTTCGTCATCTACCAATATCAGCTTATACATAGGCACCTCCCGCTGTTGTACTTGTACAACGGGAGGCGACTGTTTTCCTGCCAATGGAAGGTTATGGCGTTACCACGTCATATTCAGATCATCTGCATAGAACAGAATCGCTTTATGATAGGCCAAAATCGTAGGATCGCTTGAGGTTTCTGCGAGGTTTTTCAGGAGGAGATTCATGGCTTCGTGGTGCTTCCCGAGATTGTAATAGGCCATGGAAAGAAAAATCGGAAAGGAACGGTCCTCGGGAAACTGTTGCATCCCCTTCGCGAGCGTAGCTGCTGCCTGCTCGTATAGTCCCAGCACGCGATACGTACTGCCCAGACCCAGTAATGCCCCTTGCAGGTCGTCATCGATAGACAGTCCAAGCTCAATCGCTTTTTCGTAAAAGGGAACGGCTTCCTTCTCCAATCCGGCTGCGTCGTGGCACCACGCACATTGATAATGGGCGACAGGATCAGTCGGGGATTGGCTGACGAGCTGAAGGGCAAGCTGGATCGCTTCGTCCAGATGCCCTTCTTTTCGCAGTTGAATGATATTTTGGATCATCGGGTTCATGTGAGCACTTCCTTTGCCTGAGTATCTCTCTTCCCCCTAGCGTAACAGGGCAACTTGGCAAGGTGAAGACGTAATTTATGTGCCCTGCAAAGATTTTGCCCGCTCTCTTTCGCTTCTCCGTTGTCGGTACGCTCTCATCCACGACCAGCCCAAAATGAGAAACGGAACCAGAACCAACAGGATCAACAGAATGCCGTCCCAAAACTCCCACGAGTGAAGCGGAGCGTTCTTCATGTCGTCGCCGATGATCCAGATAAAATCGACCGCCATGCGCAGCTGATACTGGACAAAGAACCAGATTCCCCACACAGATCCAATCAAGTAGATCCAGCTATACCAGCGGATGACTCTTTTCTCATGATCGGCTACGTACTCCCATTCCTCCTGCTCATCCTGCCTCAAGGAACGGAATTTCCCTTTTAGAAACAGACGTGTATTCACCATCAAATTGGAGCAATGGAACTTGGTTGCCAACACGTAATACAAATCCGTCTGCATGAAAACCATGAACTGAAAGGCCAAAGCCATGAGCAGGATCACATTCAGCATACGAATGAATGCTTCCATGAAAGGCACAAGCGTCAGCCAGCCTTGATCATTGGCAAACAACAGAATGACACCGATTCCCATAAACATCGCATCCCAGGACATTCCCGCCAAAAACGCCCTGTATCTGCGCTGTGGCTCCACGAGAACAATATTGGACATATTCGTCTCTGCTACAGCAAAAACAAGTCGATGCCCCAGACCAATACGACTGCCGATTCCCAATGATCGGGCCGCCATTAAGTGGGCCATCTCATGGAAAAAGAGAAAAACCCAAGTGGCCACGAAAGAAACCACAACCGAAACTGTCACGGAAGAAGAAACAAAAATATCGGAATAGACCGGGATATACTTGCCTGTAAACACACAAATCAAAAGACCTGTGACAAATAAGAGACCGTATAATCCAAAGGCAACACGATTAAAGAAAAACTGACCCGTCTCCTGCTTGATCCAAGAGAAATGATCTACTACCGGTACTGGCTCGTTGACAACTTCTCCATCTGCCATGTACACAAATTGATAGGAAGCAATTAAATCCTGCGCAAAGTCAAGCACATCCACCGGTTCGCCCAACTGTTCTTCCATAATCGTCGCGACTTCATTGATGCTCTTCCCTTCATCCAGCATATCGATGATCTCGACACCAATGGCCGGAAGCACAATGAAATTGCTGATATCCGTTCGTCCAATGAGGATCTCTTCCTCGTTTTCCGCCCGACGCGCAAGCGGGTGCATCTTGAGAATGCTCTCTCCTGAGATGTTCACTTGACCGACACCTTCCTCTCTTACAGGAACGACTCCTTACTTTGCGAGCACTTCATTTCTCTTGATATGAAAAATCGGCTCCGTTCCGCTGCCGCCCCCGCAAGTTGGGCATTCGGCTTCATTTCGCTCCCACTCAAAAAACACGCTCTTTTCCAACGTGTTGAAATCGAAAATGATAAATTTGCCCGCCGATTGTACCGGAGCGATTCCTGTCAAATACCTGATGGCATCGGAAGCCATCATTCCCGTAATCATCATGGTGTTGGGGGCAATCGTGGCGGTAGGCAGAATAAAGTTGGTATCGAGCAGCCTTTGAATCAACTGCGGATAGTCCTCGATCTGTGTAGAACGATGCAAATGCATGCAGTCGATACAGCCTGTCTTGCCCGGTTCTACCATGAAGAACTGTCCTTCGATCAGGTTGAATCCCCCGGCAATGAACGGGATTTGCAGCTTGGTGCAGGCATGATTTACCCATCTCTGCAAAAAGAAAAAGGGCTGATCGGCTGCGAGCATCACGAGGTCACTTCCGGTAATAACCCGCTCCACGTCTTCGCTGGACTTGATTTGCAGCGTCTCCGTTTCAATCAATACCTCAGAATGAAGCCTTCCGATGAAATCACGTGCCGCTTCCACCTTCAGGCGACCAATATCATGCTCGTTAAAGACCATTTGTCTGTTCAAATTACTGAGCTCTACTCTATCAAAATCCACGAGCTTGATATGCTGGATTCCCGCTCCTACTAGATTGACCAGTAGTGTAGAGCCAAAGGCACCCATTCCCAGGATCGTCACTTTTTTTCTACTTACTTGCTCCTGTAGCTCGCTTGGACTTTGATTGAGATCGGTAAACAAGGAGAAGTAGCGGATATTCGCTTTATATCTTTCCTTTTGTTCTGAAGTCAGAGCGGAAGCCTCTTCCTTCGCCTGATCCATCAGGAAGCCCAATCCACTCAGTGATTCCACTGCTTCCGATATTTCTTCATACGTAATTTCGGGGTAATCCACAACCAATAATGTATGTATTTCACCGATAGTACGAGTGCCATCCATCAGTCTGATCATCTTGCGGATGGACCCGTTCTCGTCTTCCAATTCGAAGGTATAGCCAGGAGCCTCTCCCAAGCGGATCATTTGCTCTGTCACTTCATAAACGGGATGTACTGGTTTAAATAAAGGACGACGTTCCATACAAAACACCTCCCAATAATGGGGTTCGCTAACCCGGCTCATTTTAGATGAAAAAAGGGAATAGCTCGAGTGCTATTCCCCCTCTTCTTAAGAGAATTAAGCTGCTACTGCAGTAGTGCGAACGCTTTCAACTTTTTTCGCTTGGATTTTCATGGATAGTTCCTCCTCTCTATGATCGAAAATTAAGACAAGTTCATTATATTTCATAAATTTACAGAAATCTACAAATATTAGCAAAAAATTATATATTTTGGTAATATTCGACTATTTATTTCGTATGCAATAGGATTTTCCTTCCATTTTCTATGAATATTCTCAAAAATCCTTCTTTCAGGGAAATACTTTTCATTCTTTTTGGAAAATGCCCCTGTTTTTGGGACACTTTTATTTCTGGATTCGTAGTACTAGGATGTAATAGAAAAATTTCACCAAGATCACTTTTGTTTGATCAAAAAAGGAAAAGCTGCGCAGCGAGCCTTTTTTGCTTAGGGGGAGCACACATGGAGGAAGATCGAGTGATCATCGGGCGGGTCTTGAAAGGAAACAAAGACTCCTACTCCGAGATCATTTCCAGATACCACGGAAAAGTAAGTTCCATTCTTCGTAAAATGCTGGGACATACACCGGATGCACAAGATATCGTGCAGGAAATTTTCATTAAGACGTATTACCATTTACCAGAATATAAAACAAACTACGATTTTTCTGCATGGTTATACCGGATAGCAGCCAACCACTGTCTGGACGAGCTGCGCAAACGCAAGCGAAAGCAGCGGCTCACCGCAAGCGAAGAGATAGAACCAGTGGATAGCCATACGCCGGAGGTTGCCTTACTGAATAAGGAGGGTCAGCGCCTGTTGCGTCAAAGGATGATGTCCATCGAAGAAAAGTATCGGATCGTCCTCGAAATGCGCTACTTCGAATCATTGAGTTGTGAGGAAATCAGCCATCGACTGTCCATTCCGTCGAGTACTGTGCGGACGCGCCTGTCTCGTGGAAAGGACAAGCTAAGGGAAGCAATCGGGCATGCAGGGCAAGGGGGGGACTTTCATCTATGAAATGTTTAGATAAAGGACAAATTGCTTTGTATCTATACAACCTGCTTGAGCCAGAGGAAGCCAAGGTCATGGCAGCCCATTTGGAAGAATGCCGTCACTGCCAGTTGAAGTTAAAGCAGGAGCTGGACGAGCTGGAAGATCCGGAAGAATCTCTAGCGACAGACGAGCCAACCGATGCTGTCATTCATGACATTATGGTGAATCTGCCTCCTTACCCCATACACGTTCTGAAACGATCAGAGAGACATCAATTACAGAAGAAAATCGATTGGAAGAAAAGGAGCCTGGATATCGTGAAAAAAGCAACTATCGCCGTAGCAGGAATGGCAGCAGTCGTCTATTTTGGAACACTGACTTCACCATCTTTTGCGACTTATGTAAATGACTTCTATGCCGCTACCATAAAATCACAGCCGAAGCAAACAGAGAGCAGCTTGTTTGCAGAAGAAGCGTCCGAGGACCCCCTCATCCAGCGCGGACTGGAAGAAGGTTATAACAAGAAGCTTGATTTGAAAGCCATCGACAACGGAATGACGCTGGAAGTAAGAGAAGTCATGGCAGACACGAGGGATGTCCGGATTATTTTCGGCTTCAAGGATAAGAATGGCAAGCAGCTTGAAAAGTTGTTCCGGAATTTCCCACTGGGAGGTCAAGATGAACGGAGCGAAACCTATGAAATCAAAATCACAGATGAAGATGGAAACGTTCTTGAGACAAATGATAAGTACCATCTTAATTATAACAAGAAGGAAAGCATCGGCGAAAAAGATGAGTACTTGATGGTCAGCCGACCGATTAGCAGATATTTTACAGATGTCAGCAAGATTCCTGACAAACTGAACATCGAGCTTAGCATCAAGAAGCTGGACAAAGTTGACGGAAATTGGAGCGTGACCATTCCTGTTGATATTTCCAAAGCAAAAAAAGAAACAAAAATTGTTCCCATCAACGAGCATTATACCGCTCCCAATGGCGAAGTGATTAATCTGAAGCAAGTAACGGTGACACCTGGACAGACTGAATTCGTTATCGAGAATACAGAAGGAAGTGGTAGTTCCCAATCCTTAACTTATGAAGTTGTGGACGACAAAGGAGCTGTGCTCGCAGCCTGGAGCAATCTTGATCTAACGAGTGAATTTGGGGAAGAGCCGAATCCATTTTTCAAAAATGTTAGCAGGGAGTATTTCGTTCGTGCAACCGACGACAAAGATATTCACTTCATCACCTTTCATTCCTTGCCGGCGGATAAAAATCTAACCTTTAGAGTGGGCGATAATTACGATCAGATTCCTTCGAATTTTAAGCAAAAGCTGTCCACTGAAACACTGAAGACCGCGCCTGTCACGATAAAGCACGATGGAAGTACGCTAACTTTCTCAAACTTTGCTTCAGAAGAGATAACAAAAACAAACCCAATCACGTCTGAAAAACATAAAATGCTACGTAGTACATTACAGTTTGAAGCAACTTTGGCACCAAGTGTGGCCTACTTAGATGACTTTCAGGGTGTTGATGACAAGGGGAAAGAGTACCGTTTCTATTTCTTCGGCACAACAACAAAAGATGAAAAGGGCAATTTTATCATGAAAGGTACACTCCAAGAAGATATGAACGTAATCCCGAAAGAGCTGACGTTTACCTTCGAGGAGCAAGTGAACGTAAAGAAAGACATGGATTGGAGCGTAGCCATTCCGTTGAAGAAGTAACCCAAAAATGAAAAACCACCTTTCCTCATGAAACTGTAACAGCTCATGGGAAAGGTGGTCTTTTTTAGATTTCGGTTCCTTTTACAGCCTTCAAAGTAGCTAATGCAGCAGCTAGATCGTCATAGATGACATTCCCTACGACAACCGTATCTGCAATCGCAGCCATTTCTGCCGCTTGCTCCGGGTTGCGAATCCCGCCACCATAAAAGAGGTGGGCTTCGCCCGCGCCTGCCTTGGCAGCCTTCACGATTGCCGGATCGCCGTATGTACCGCTGTACTCCATATAGACAATCGGCAAACGACATATGTTCGTCGCTACCTGTGCGTACGCTTTGGCCTGCGAGGCATCCGCAATCGGACGTGCTTTCGTCAGATGTGCTACGCCCGCATCTGGATTGGCGATAATATATCCTTCTGTAATGATCTCATCCCAATGAATATAAGCGCCAAACGCTTGAAGCCCCGATACATGCGGAGCAAAAATCCAGTCTGGATCGCCAGCGTTCAGTACGAGCGGGATCAAGTACGAATCAAATCCCGGCACAACTGCATCCAGTGAGGAAATCTCCAAGACAGCCGGTACTGCGTAACGTCGCAATCGCGACATCAATTCGAGCGTATTGTCATAGGTCACACCGTACGTGCCGCCTACAATGATCGCATCTGTTCCGGACTCGCAAATCGCCTCCAAGGCCTCGTCATCGATTGTTTTATCCGGGTCTAGTTTAAATGTATGGCGCCAGCCACGATAGTCAATCAACGTTGCCTGCCTCCTAGCTATTTTCCGATCCGCTCAAGCGCCATCTGGTATCCGTCATTTCCATAGTTCAAACAGCGTTTGACACGGGAAATAGTCGCCGTACTTGCGCCGGTCTCTGCTTCAATCTGATTGTAAGTAAAGCCTTTGCGGAGCATTCTCGCTACTTCCAGGCGCTGTGCGAGCGACTGCATTTCGTTCACCGTGCACAAATCGTCAAAAAATTGATAGCACTCTTCCATCGTTTCCAGGGAAAGAACAGCTTCAAACAACTGTTCGAGCCCTTTTCCTTTTAATTTTTCCAATTGCATGTCTGTCACCTCTGTTATATAGTCCGTCTTTCGAACGGTTTCTCACTGTACAATTTTTAAGCACTAAAGCTTTAACAATTATCTTAGAAGAAACCGCCTTCATCCGCAAGCCCTAATCCTTACTGGAACTTGAGCGACTTCGACAGACCTGGTGAGGTCGACAATATCGCCACCCATGTATTTCCTGGCAAAAGCGGTGCCTCTTGCGTCAAAGCCGCGTCCTCATAGGCACGGATGACACCATTGCTGCGCTTCCATTTGACCTTGCGTGCTTTTCCTTGCTGGAATAAATAACCGTCCCCCGGCCCGATTACATCGACCGATAGACGCCCTTCTTTATCCAGCACGCGGTGTTTGGCAGAGATGACCAACAAATTGGTCGTGGACAACTGTTTCTTGTCGCTCAAGTCCAAATGCGGCTTACCTGCCGTAAAGCGCATGTATTTCTTTTGCTCGGCATCATAGGTAAAAGCAGCTTTATTCAATGAGTGGAAAGTCAGATCTACCTGTGTTGCAGGCTCGCCTTCCTTGATCTCAGCGTCCTCCTTCAGGAAAGTGAAGTGAGGCACCTCTGCCGTTTGACGCATCCCTTTATCCTGCATCGCTTTTTCCAAGAGCTCTGGCTTGGTGTACAGATTATGTGGCATTTTCCGGAATTTTTCTCGCCAAAAGTATTGACCGTTCGGAATTTCATCCAGATGGCTGTAGTCTTTTCTCGCCAAGGTTTCCAGCGCATCCGGACTGCCTCCTGCGTGCACGAGGACCGCATCAAAGCCGTTCCCGATCTGGATAAAATAAGGGCGGATACTGCGGACAGGTCCAATTACTTCTGGTTTTTGGCTTTGAAATATCGCAAGAAAGCGGGTCATTTCCCCTTCTGACAATACCTCATAAATCATATCCGCTTTGTTGACACCTGTTTGTGGACGGGCGGGCGGCGCGTTGTTGATCATTACCATGATCGGGCGTTTGCTTCCCAGGTTTTCGTGACTGCCAAGTCCTGTCATCGGTGCCTTATACGCATACTCGACGGGCTGATTCGTTTCCGGTGGCGTTTGCACAATCGGATCGGGTATCTGCGGACTAGGTTGGGTGTCCACCGGCTTTTGAGCGCAGGCCGTTGTTAAGAGCATGAAGGCTAATACCATGAGAGACGATTTGACTGTTCGTTTCATATGAATCGCTCCTTTCCATCTCTCGTTGTCTTTTTTTCCCTGTTTCTTTTTCCAGAAGGATACAGGGGAATCCTGCTTCCACACGTTTTCCACGATTCTCATACGCCCGTGCCACACATCTTGTTTTTGGCTATGCTACAATAATGAAAAACAGATGCAAAGCGAGGCCACAATCTATGAATACCCCCTACCTCGTCTATCTGGTGGACGATGAAACAAACCTGTTGGAGCTCTTGCAATCGTATTTGCAAAGTGCCGGATTGCAGGTGAAAGCGTTTTCTAGTGGCAAGGACGTCTTGCCGTTACTTGATGAAGATACACAACCACATTTGTGGATATTGGACATCATGATGCCCGACATCGACGGCTATGAGCTCTTGCGTCTCATTCGTGAAAAATCAAATGTCCCGATCATCTTCATCTCCGCTCGCGATCAAGATGTCGATAAAATCATCGGACTGGAACTGGGCAGCGATGACTACTTGGCGAAGCCTTTTCTACCACGCGAACTGGTCATCCGTGCGAAAAAGCTGCTACAGCGCACCTATGAAAAGCCCGGTGCCACTGCTTCCTCTACCCAAACTTTCCAAGATTGGGTAACGGTTGATCCTTATATGATCTCAGAAAAAGGCAGACAAGTAAAAGAAGGCGACGAACTCATTGATTTAACCACAAAAGAATTCGAGCTCATCGTCTACCTTTTGCACAATCAAGGCTTGGCCTTGAATCGCGAGCAGATTCTGACCTCCATCTGGGGGGAAGACTACATTGGCTCAGACAGGGCTGTCGATGACTTGGTGAAGCGCATCCGCAAAAAAATGCCCAAGTTTCCATTGGAGACGGTCTATGGCTTCGGCTACCGAATGACACGTATATGAGCAAATTCCGACTGAAAAACCTGCCGATTTCCAGGCAAATCCTCATTTTGTTCATGATCCTGACAAGCGTCCTCGGGGTTGGCCTTGGCATCGGGTATCCATTGGCTGTCAAACAGTATCTGGTATCCAACACTTACACGCTCTTGGAAGAAGAGTTTTACACATTATCACAGCATATCTCCTTCAACGAGCATAATGAGCTGCTGCCTGTTCCGGCTGCGGCCCCTTACTTTTTACAGCTCTTGCTCCAACGTTATGAGTACTCATTTGATATGATCGTCTATGCTGAGAACGGACGAGAGCTGGGCAGCCGAAGCAATGGCCGCATTCCCTACGAGGATGCCAAGGAGTTGTTCCGACAAGCCGCCTCGTATCCAAGCAACAAGCTCCAGCATGGTTCGCTGGACCGTGGAGCCGAGAGCTATTTGTTCGTCAGCAAAAAAATGGATTACCACGGCTTCCCCTACTACATGGTGCTGTTCTCCAAGGAACAGGAGCTCAACCAGATCAACTCGATTTTGACACGTCAGTTTTTGTTCATATTTGGTCTGCTGCTGCTCGTAAGCTGGTTGTTGGCCGTGTGGTTTAGCGGGTATTTGAGCAGACCGCTGCGCACACTTGAAGAGCTGTGTAAAAAAATCGCTCGTCGTCAGTTCGATATCCCGCTTACGATGGATCGCGGAGATGAGATCGGACAGCTCGCCCGCTCATTCGATATGATGAAAAACCAACTGAAGGAATACGACGAGTCACAGCAACATTTTGTCCAAAATATTTCCCATGAGCTCAAAACACCAATCATGGCGATTCAAGGATACACGCAAGGCCTCATCGAAGGCGTCTTTCAGGGCCCACAGGCTGAAAAAGGGCTTTCCATCATCATGGAAGAGAGCAAGCGTCTCGAAAAGGTCGTCGGACAGCTCTTGTATATCACAAAGATCGAGTCTGTCTCTCAAATGATGCAAGTCGACCGCGTCGACCTGTCAGAGATGATGCACCTGTTGAAGCAGCGTCTTTCCGTGCTCAACCCGCAAATCGAGTGGGAGTTAAATCTGGCAGCCGACTTGATCGTGGAGGGAGACGGCGAGCAATTGAGCACTGCGTTCGTGAATATCATGGAAAATCAACTGCGTTACGCCAAAAGCCGACTTACCATCACAGGGAGACACGCAGGAAAAAGCGTCGTCGTCGCGATTTCCAATGATGGGCCACCCATTGAGGAGGCGCTGCTGCCGAATTTATTCCAGCGTTTCCGCAAAGGAAAGTCGGGCAAGCATGGGCTTGGACTCGCGATTGCCCGTGCCGTCTTGGAAGCACATAAAGGGACGATCGATGCCCGCAACGATCCAGATGGACCTTGCTTTACGATGATCGTACCCGTTGAATTTAAAGGCCGATTGAACTGATAGGAGGGGACACTTGTCCTCTCTTTTTCTATTCTAAAGGAGAAATTCGATAAAAGCGTAGGAAGATACCGTGACAAAACCGAGCTTCTCATACACGTGTATCGCCGTGGGATTATCTGCAAAGACAATTAAATAAACATGATCAGACTTCTCCAAGCCAATCCGGGAAATATCTGAACTGATTTGCGTACCCAACCCTTTTTGCCGATGATGGACAGATGTGCCAATGTTCCCGATTTCGACGTAGGCTTCGTCATAGACATGAAAGCCGGCTACGGCCATTGGCTCTCCTCCTTCCGAACAGAGTGCGATGTGTGGCATTTCTGCTACTTCCTCCGCCCGAAAACTAATCATGCCGAGCTCTGCCGCCATATTCTCCACGATCTGTGCTTCAGATAACTCCAGTATTCGTGATTCTCCCACAGGTAAAAGCCGTTCTGGATCTGCTAGTTTCATCAACCACATGGTACGTGTGGCGAGTATATTCGGAATCTGTACGCGCGTCAGACAAGGCTCTGCGAGTGCAATCACGCCCTTTTGTCCATCTGGCAGGCTGCCATCTAGCACTTCTTTCATATAAATAATTTGCTGGTTATGAGTCTGTGTTTTTATCAACCAGTAGCGAAAACAAAATCGCGAGAAACTCAAATCATTCATCACCCAGAGCATACGCCCGAAAGATGAGTTGGTACTTTTTGCGGCTGGTCTTGGTGGAGGCACATCAGTTACTTTTGACTCTCAAGACTTCCGGAGAATTGTTCTGGAAGGAACGGGATCATTGGTCATCAGCAAAGATTCGAAAAAAGTGGAAGAGATCAACAATGTGAATGATTTGAAAGGGCTGTTTACGTCTGCTTTGGCAGCTAACAGCTTGCACGACCCGATAGCGCTACAAGAAACTGATGAAAATGGCGTTACTCAATTTGCCAAGGTTCACCATGTTGGACTGCTTGGTGTACTGGACAAGAAATTGGAGAACATGGGGAGCTTCTTCCTGGATGAGGCAAAAAATGAGCTCATCGAAAAGTTGCCGTTAAGTGGTACCGTTTTTAGTGGGTATCTGCAAGATAAGCATGACTTCCGCGTATCTGCTTACACGTTCTATAAGGTGGAGGCATTGCCGCAGCACTTGGCAAAGGGATTGGTAAAAGAGTACGAGGAATTTGTCCAAAAGCAAAAAGCTGTTTCGTACCGGTAAGACTCCATCGCCAAAATTGCCGTTGCTGATGATGAAAACCTGGATCTCGATTTAGACTTGTCTGAGTTGGAGATCGATATGGCGGAGATTGAAGCTGCAGCAGCGAAAGAAGAAGACGAAGAGATTGACTTGAATAACCTCAACTTTGATGGCATTGATCTCGATTAAGCCATAAAGTGTAGGGTGTAGCTGCACAGCAACAAGGGGATAACAGGGGAGCTACTGTAGAAAAGACCTACTTGCCTGAAATGGCAAGTAGGTCTTTTTATCATGTTGCGGCCAATGACGAGGCTTGACCCATGAATGGACTTCCGGACTTCCGTAGACATACCTTCGGACTTCCGTAGATGTACCTTCGGGGGTTCCGAAGATATACTTTCGGGGTACTTTAAACGTACCTTGCCAATATGTTATGATGTACAAAAACTGGTTTGCTTTTGTGTTATTATATAATGCGATTTCGTACCTCCTTTGTGTTATCGATAGCACATGGTAGGGACAAAATAAAAAGAGACCAAAGCTCTATCTGCAGCTTGGCCTCAATACAATAGAGTGCGCCAACACTCTATTGGTAGTACAAAGACGTTCCCTCAAAGGGGCGGCTCAGCTTAATAGCTCATTGGAGTGACCACCGAATGCTTGCTGGCAAGGGTGGTCATTTCTTTTTTGGGGTCATAATGAAACTTAACAATGCGATCAGAAATAGCCCAGACTGTATCATGAGCGACATTGTTTCGTATGTAATTGCCATATTTCTCACCTCCCCGTGTTTTTGACCTGGGAGATAAGCTGGCTGACCCTTGGAGCCGTATCTTTGTACTTCTCCATATTTTACTATCCTTTTCGGTGAAGTGCTAGGAGAGTATGCGAGTTTTCTGTATTTGCGAAATAAATCACGTAAGACTGTCTTGACAATGCTAGTAATCAGAGAATCATATCGGCGTTCCAAATTGTTGCATGATGCCCCTAATCATTCCCGTTGTGTGCAAATCAGGATCAATCACTCAATCAAACTCAATCAGGTGGTTGTTGTAAATGGACTACTTTGAGTGATATATTGATAATACAAAAATGTATTTGTATTTTTGTTTTATTGTGATTTTGTACCTGCTTTGTGTTTTATAGCACAGTGTAGGGAAAAAATAAAAAGAGACCAAAGCTGTGTCTGCAGCTTGGCCTCAATACAATAGAGTGCGTCAACACTCTATTGGTAGTACAAAGACGTTCCCTCAAAGGGGCGGCTCAACTTAATGCACGAGGATGTAAACCACCTTTGCCTCCAAGCTTCGGGTGGTTACTTCTTTTTTTGGGTCATTTTAAAAACGAGACCTAATAATGCGATAAGAAACAGCCCAAACTGCATCATGAGAGACATCGTTTCGTGTGTAATTGCCATGTTTATCACCTCCCTGTGGTTCTGACCTGGGAGATAAGCTGGCTGACCCTTGAGAGCCATATCTATAGTACTTGTCCAAATTTTACTATAGTTTAATCATTCATACCAGTTCAGAATACGATAATCGTTTGGGGAAAACGTTTGGTGAAATAATCGTCAGGAGTGAAGTAGTGAAGGCAGATCAAAGGTGTCCCAGCACCTCAAATTTCTTTTCATGACGAGGATTCCGCAAAAGCAATCATTCAACTAGATGGTGCATGGTTGTATGAAGAGGAGGAGTGGAATTACTATGACATTAAGCAACTTTGAGCAAAACCTTGATCGATATGAGAAAGGGATCATAGAGACTCTTCGGAACAAGTACGGTATGGGGGATGCTCTCGATAAATTCTTGGAGTATCATGATGTGATGAAAAGACTGGATCGATTTGAAAGTCCAGAACAAAAAGCCGACATCCTTGCAAAAGCAATTCAAAAAGGGATAAAACCTGATGATTGGCTTCGTCATATCGAAAAAATGGAACGGGCCAGAAGAGATTTATATGTGGAAGAAAATCCATTACTTGCGCAACAAGAGAAGGAAATTAGGCGTTTACAGGGTCAGGTCACAAAGTTACAAAAAATGGTTCAATCTGCAATACGAAATGAACCCTTTAGGACGAGTTTCTGTATCAGAGGCAAAGGCAAAAGAATTTGCCCGAGAAGCAGCTACTCTAAACCGCCCATTTAAAGGTGTCAGGGATGCGGTGCGCTGGTTTGTTGGCTCTGGTAGTACGTCAGAATTGCAGTCCAGCCTGACGGTTCGCGGATACGCAGATGGAGTTCCTCGCCGGGTTCAAGAGGGAAAAGCTCCATTTCAAGCGAGAGTAAAAACAATGCATGGCGATGTGATTGTGACAGTTGGGGAAGATTCCCAACAAAGAGCGATAGGGAAAAAGGGCCAGGGATGAATCCTGGTCTTTTTGCTCTTCAGATGTTACGGCGTGGTCGGGGGTCGGTAACCGGACATTTTTAGCTAAGGCCAAGAATGCAAAAAACCCTCCATTTTGGAGGGCCTACGACTTAACTTCTTGCCGAGGTAGATTCTAATTTTTTTCGAAGAATTCCCAGATATTTGCGTTTGTTTTTGTTTACCCCTTGTTGAGATATACCCAAATGCTGTGCGACTATTTCTTCTGGAACTCCATGAATCACGACTTGCTCAATAATGAATCTTGCTTTAGCTGGAAGGGAATTCAACATTTCTTCTACATGCAATTTAGAATTTACGGAAGACTATACCGAAAGGTACGTACGGTGTTGTAGAAAGTCGGCTATCCATTAGTTGGATAGCCGACTTTCCGATTCTCTGAACTTTATTTTGAAAAATTCACCTCAACATCCATTGGATCAACCAAATGTCCAGGTGTCTTCTTATAGAATCTATAAAGTTCTACTGGAGTCCCTTTATCAATTCGTTTATAAATCTCATGATTAGGGAAACCATCGTGTCTTCCGTTAAAACTTACACGTCCAGTTTTTCTATCAACAGAAATGTTGTACTCCCAGTCAATCGCAGGGGAAAGTTCCGGCAAAGCAGAATTTCCAGCCGAACCTTTGATATATAGGGACGCAGTCGTTGGGGTTAAAACTGTATTCTTATATGTGATATCCTTGTCGCTTGTCAACGGATATTCTTTAATATATTCCTTTCCGGTTGCCCTATTTTCAATTTTCGTTCTAGTTGGTCCCACCGCTTTGTACACGTCAATTGTGGAAGTATTCCAATTAATCACAATGTGTTGAGCCATTTTAAATAGCTTATTCTGATTTTCCGTCCAGTAGGTAAAATCACGGTTGTTTCCTTCACCATAATAATTGTTATAAGGATCAGCAGTAACTAATAACCATTCATCAGGGATAAACGCTGCTACACGCAATTCTACAATATTCGCCATTTATATCCATCTCCTATAGGAATTGTAAGATGAATGATAAGGGCGCATAACATAAAGGTCGCCCAACCTTCATGCTATGTTGATATCAATCACCTTCACCCATATAGGTAATCAGGATTGGTTTTCTACAACCGAATGTTAAACTTTTTGATAAAGGTCCTTCAATTAAAGGAATCTCGGTCATTCAAGCCACGACATCGAAAATCTCAGAATAGGCCAAATCTACTGGGCCAAGTAATTAACATTCAAGCATAAGTAGCGAAAAACGCTTAAATAACAAAGAGATCGCGACCCACTAATGAAGTGCATTTGATAATATGTGGAATTTATTGATAAATAATAATAATATTGAAACTAATTCAATTGAGGGAGGGAGCGACCATTTGTATTAAAGTGCGCTCTACGTTAGTAGGTCTTATTTACGGTTTGGTGACTATGTTTTTTTTGAGTTTTATCATTTCTTTTCTCGGGGATTTCGCAGCTGGTGGCATGTCGGTTGGGGGAGCATCGTTTGGGGGATGGTTATGGTTTTTGGCGACTTCCCTATTTCCTGTCTCTGTTATTTCTTGTATTTCAGGTTACTTCCAGGCATTCAGGAACATTCGCCTATGGGTATATTGGGTTTTATGTGCTTTTCTAGGTTTTATAATCCCCCTTTTCATGGGGTCAGTTGGTGCTACGCTGATGCTTATTTTAGAGTATGGCTTTGAGCGTGTAATGACCCCGTCAACAGAGATTACAGCGAATGATATCATGCATGACTATTTTAAATTAGCACCCCTATATGCCCTGATAGTACTACCAGTTACGACACCCTTTTTGGCTCTTTGGCTTAAAGGAATGCAAACTTTTCTAACCTATGTTGAAAATAAGTGGAAAAAGGGGACCTTGTGAGCTGTAAGGATCGAATCTCCTTCGAACCGGCCAGATCATTATGAGCGTCAATAGGCTAGTAAATGGGGTACCGCCAGCAAAGTAACCAGAAACCCACGTTAAGGGGAAAAGTGCCGTAAAATACGCCTTTTGCGACAGTTTTTGTGGGGGCATAACGGTGTGAATCGGCATTATTCCCTTCGTAATCAGTGAAAAAAGTGACGCAAAAGTTTCTTTGCGTAGGAAAAAGTGGCTTATTTGATTGGTAAAATCTCTTAGCGTGGGTTTTATGTCATTTGGTTGGCGGTCGCCCAAACAAGAGCCTCAACTTTTTAGTTGGGGCTCTTGTTATAAATTAGGGCGTGATCTGGTTCTTTTTTGATGGAGTGACCAATCATCTGAACGGCTCTAATGAGGTAAATTTCGATTTTTCAATGACTAGCCAACCCTACACCTAGAATAAAAACGCATAAAAGGGCCTTTGTAGCTCGTTTGGTAAGGTGTTTAAACATAACCGGTAGCAAAGGGATTTAGCCTAATCAAGACGTTGATCGGGCTATTCGTGTTATAAAAAATTTTAAAAAAGCCCTCCATTTGGAGAGCACTGCAAAAGTCTACTTTTTGTGGCTGAGTGCAGGTAAAGCTTGCCCTTCCTTTTTTAATAATACGATTCAAACGAAAAAATGCAGTCCGTCCTCTCTAGGAGGCGGGCTGCATTTTTTCGATCAGTGTAACGATTCGCTTTGCATTTACGACGAAGGCCGTAAGTATGGCCTGCATACGCATGCGAAACAGACCACGGTATTTGGCCTTGGTCATCCCATGATACCTTTTTAATTCAGCATTTTTATGCTCGATAATCGGTCTGCGTCGAATACGTTCTTTGAACGTATCACTGTTCTCAAACTCGATTTGCTCTATGTAGTGTTCCGCCATGATCCGGATGGAATAGGTTTTGCTCTTCGCTCCTGGCTTGAAACAGCCTTCCCTAAATGGGCATGTCTTGCATTTCTCCGTATCGAAATAGAACACAAGGGATCGGCTTTTGCCATTTTGTTTGCTCCCTTGAACGGCTTTTCTAATGCTATGTTGTCCTGCCGGACAAATAACAAAATCCGCATCTTTGTTGTACTCAAATCCCTCTTGCCTGAGTCCTCCGTTGTGTACGACCGGGTTTAGCGGAACCACAGGCTGAATTTTCTTGGATTTCATCTCGGCCAGGTTATCTTTGCTCGAATACGCAGTGTCACCAATCACTTCTTGAACTTCTATCCCTGCGGATAGCGTCTGGTTGAGAAGCTCTTTGAACTGTTTTCCGTCATCTGAACTTCCCCCTGTGACTTCCACAGCCGTAATGATTTCTTCTTCTGTCATGGCAAAATGTTCTTTGTAGCCGAAAAGGACTTTGTACTGCTCTTCCATCCAAATCGTGCATCTGGATCAATAGCTGACATAATGCCCTTATTGGCAAGGAGACGCTCGTCTTCAACGATGGTCTTCGCGATCTTGATCTTCTCGGCACCATTTTGATCTTTCTTTAACTCCGGTAACCATGGTAGTTTCTTTTCGAGCTTTGAGTGCTTTTTCACCACAACACGGAATAAACGCTTTGCCGCATCCCGTAGCACTTCAAGTGGCTTTTGATTTTGCGAAGCTGCCAGCGTATGTGTAGAGTCCATGATAATTGACTTTGACTTCACAAGTCCTTTTTCGATGGACTGACGTACAACCGATTTGAGAACCTCATCTACGGCTCCTGCCCTTAACCGATGATTGCGAAAACGGGATAATTGCGAGGGATCTGGCAGTTTATCTTCTGGATTAAGACCTAAAAACCATTTGTAGGCGAGGTTCACTTGGGCTTCTTCAATTATGCGATCGTCCGAAAGATTGTAGAGAACCTGTAGAAACAACAAACGAAACAGAAGTTCCGGCTCGTTAGCTGGTCTACCGTAGTACTCACAGTAAGAAGAGCGAACCAGTTCATGAATGAAAGTGAAGTCAATAGCTTCATGAATTTTACGCAGTTGATGGTCTTCGGGAATGAGTTTATATAATTCGGCGTGGAAAGACACGGTCAATTGTTTAGCAGACGGTAGCACTTATTCCAACTCTTTCGTTTTCTTCCCAGTATACGACAAAACCCAGTACCTTGCGGTACTGGGCTACGATTAACAGAAATTAGGTGGACTTTTGCAGTGCTCTCATTTGGGAGGGTCTACGACTTAACTTCTAAGTCAGCTTCTAATTTTTTCCGAAGTAACCCTAAATATTTCCGTTTGTATTTGTTTACCCCTTGTTGAGATATACCCAAATGCTGTGCGACTATTTCTTCTGGAACTCCATGAATCACTACTTGCTCAATAATGAATCTTGCTTTAGCTGGAAGGGAATTCAACATTTCTTCTACATGCAACTTAGCATCTACAGAAGACATTTGATTCTGCCCACAGGCATTTTCTATGATCGGAAGCTCTCGGGTGGAAATCTTCTTTGCTTGATACTGCAATCGCCAAGCGATCCTTCTTAAAACTCCTCTACACTTCTCTATTAATAACTCATCGTTCATGTTTTTCACCGTCCTACCTTATAGGTAAAAAAAGAAGGTAAAAAACAACTGTTTTTCATAAAATATTCCATTCTTTTTCTGAATGAAATACTCAAGAAACGTAATGAAAACGCCATTTCATCGCGTTTTCGTATCATATAAGTACAAAAATAACGCCCAAAAGGGGCGCTATTCGATCTATATATCCTCCATGTCCAAACGCTTCTTTGTTTCAACTGGAGGCGGATGAGAAAGAAGCCTTTTAAGAATCAAGCTAAGGAAATTACTGACCGATTTCTCTCCAGCCCTCAAAACGCTAGAATGCTCAAATAATCGCCAGTTGACACTCCCCATGCCTGAAGGCAGGAGAGTGTCAACCTTCCGAAATATAAAAAAAGATGCGATTTCTCGCACTCTGTAAGTGTTCGATTATTTGTACTCCGGTGGCGAGTACGCCCCTGCAATATCTCCCGATCCGAAGGCTCTGCCTCCAGCGACACCAATACGGGTTGATCGTAAGAACTATAGGAATCGCGTCTTGACAGGCGCGGGACTGGGATTAGTCTCCCTTTCTTTTTTTCTTTGCTTTGATTCGGTATACGATTGCTACAACAACAAGTACAAACACTCCTAGCACTATGAGACCCGGATATCCTACACTCCCCATACTACTCCCTCGCTTTCAATTCATATTATACAAATATTGTAGATACTTGCTATCCGTCAGATGGAACATCTTAATCACTATTTATTTCGAGACCAGATCAAAAGAAAAACGAGGCTACCCCTTAATGTATTAAAAATCCATTTATGGGATGAGCCTCCTGTATGGTTTTATATTACTTTTTCCCAGTTCCTGTGAACTCTAGGCCTCCAGAAGCGTTTTTTACGGCTCCTTTTGGGGTCAAGTAGTAATATGCTACTGATGCATTAAACGGCTGATCAAACGAATATGTAAATTTTGACTTATTACTTGCCGTCCAATCGCTTGTTACCGTAAAATCAGCAGTCTTTCCAATATATGTCCCGCCTGAACCTACAAGACCGTATGCCTCCATCTGGATCGAATTTTTAAAATGGGTCGGCGTCCCTTTTTGTACTTGTGTGGTTATAGTTCCTTTGAAATTGTTTTCCCATAAATTCAGGCCAACATACACTGTTCCCGACATGCTAGCAGTAAAGACTGTGTTTTTATCACTTCCAGTAAGTGTCCAGTTATCCCGTTGAGCATCCGCAGAACGCACGCTTAGTTCTGATCCAGCTTGCAAAGCATATTTTTCACCAATTCTGCATCTTCATCACTCAAAATTTCCCCAACGCTATATTTATCCCCAATTGCTCTCATTATTTGTTCGGGAGTCTGCTGTTCGGCCGCTGCAAATGCAGAGCTTCCGCTCCCCCCAATAATCGAAAAACCTAGTAAAAGAGTAGTAGCAGTCAACAGAGATTTTCTTAAAAATAGGACTAAGTTTTTTTCATTTATGCTCTCCTTAAAATAAATACGGTAAATTCAACCTTCTTTTCCATATTACAAAAGATGTTCTTCAAAAAAGTTACAATTAAGTTACAATTTCAGAAAATAGAAAGAAGGGACCTCCTAAGAGCGTTCTCGTAGCTGTTCAGGCGTGGGGGAGCGCTCTTATTTTTTTGTTGTCTTAAATACAAATCCAACGCGATTCTCGCGTTATGGGGGGAAGGCAGGATAAGGTGCGCCCACGCGCACGACCACTTAGGAATTTTTTTTGGCATTGGTTGTAAAAGGACCTCGTTTTTTTCCTTTATCTATGAAAGCGACAAATTGACCGGTCAAACAAAGTCGCTTATTACATTTAGATAGGGGAAAATAAATATGAGCTTGCGTGGAAAAAAGATTTTCATTGATCCAGGTCATGGTGGTACAGCTTCTGAAGGTAAAAATCGTTGTGGAACTTACGCTGTAGGTACTTCTGGCAAAAAATCTGGGAATGAAAAAAGTTCTGCCCTTGCAATCGCTGAAGTCGTGGTAGAGTATCTGGAAGAGGCTGGTGCAAATGTTAAGATGAGCCGTACAACGGATGATCCAGTTTGCTTGGATGAACGTGCCAAAATGGCAAATAAATGGGGCGCTGATATCTTTGTTTCCTTCCACCATAACAGTAGCACCAATACAAGCGCTAATGGTCTCTCGGCACACTACTATAAATCCGAGGATAAAGCACTAGCGGAAGCTATTCTTCCAAGAATCGTAGATTATACCGGCCTCGATACATGGGGAAGTACAGGAATTAGAAAGGACAACTTCCAAGTACTGCGGGATACTGATATGCCGGCAACATTGCTTGAATTGGGTTTCATGTCCAATCCAGATGACGATGCGTTTATTGCCGACTACGACAACAAGATTGACATGGCTGGTGGTATCTACCGTGGTATCCGAGATTATTTTGAATAAAAAATGCTAGAAAGAATATAGCATCAAACAAGCCCCTGGAGGATCTGAAATGCACCCCTTAGAATA
>NZ_PXZO01000048.1 GCF_003013475.1 Brevibacillus porteri | reverse complement strand
CACTCCCTCCTACTCGATTGAAGGTTTATAAAAGAATATAAAATCATCTGATTTTTTTAAATATTTTAAAGGGAAAATATTTTCAAATAACAGAAAATTATTTAATATTAGAAAGACAGGCCTTGGGATGAATTGCCCATTATGGAAAAGGCTTGAAATACATGTGAAAGAGGGGGAAATGATTTGAAAAAAGGGAAAGGTTGGTTGAAGCCGTTGGTGTTGCTTTCGTTAACCGGCGTGCTGTTGGTTGGTTGCTCAAGCGGGAACAATGCTTCGCCAGGAACTGCAACACCAGCACCAACAAAAAAACCGGTGGAGCAGGTGGCTCCTCAGGCGACCAGTACGGATGATGAGAAGCCAATAGACGGTGGAACGTTCACGCATTCTACGACGTCTGACATCGTCACGATCAATCCGATTTTCGGAAATGACACGGCATCTGGCGACGTTATGGAGTACACCCAGGCGTATTTGTACAATCGAAACCCAGCTTTTGATTTAGCGGTTTACCCTTGGTCCCTTGCAGCTGAGTTGCCGAAAGTAAGCGAAGATGGCCTCACCTATACAATCAAGATGAAGAATCATGCGAAATGGTCGGATGGAACGCCAATCACGGCTGACGACTTGATTTTTACCATTAATGCTATCAAAACTCCTGAGACTGGATCACCAGAAATTACGAAATACGACAAAGTTAAAGAGATGAAAAAACTGGATGATTACACCGTAGAAATCAAATTGACTCAATTGTATGCTCCGTTTGCTTTTGGATTAATGCAAAAGTTGGCACCAGCCCACGTGTTGAAAGACGTACCGTTTAAAGAATTGCAAGCACATTCTTACGGAAAAGATCCAGCCAAGACACCAACTTCCGGACCGTACAAATGGTCAGAGTGGAAACAAAAGGAATTCCATGTGCTAGATGCTAACCCAGATTATTGGGGGGAAAAGAAGCCGCATATCCAAAAGGTTGTATACAAAATCTATGCGGATCAAAACACACAAGTACAGGCTCTGATGAAAGGTGACGTTGACTTGGTAGACTCCATTCCTGTCACGCAGCTCGAAGCGGTGAAGGCGAAAGGAACGATCAACATCTCGACGGAGCCAGGTCCTAGCTATGAATACTTTGCCTTCAACTTCGACAAGAAGAACTTCCCGAACAACTACGGGTTGTTTGAAGGTCAAAAAACGCGTCAGGCCATTGCTCACGCTATCAATCGTCAAGGTATTATCGATAATATCTTGAAAGGAACCGGAAAAATTATGGATGCACCGTTCCTGCCAGGTACATGGGCAGACCCGGGCGATGCAGCAGTCCATTACGAATATAGTGCAGAGAAAGCAAAACAATTGCTGAAAGAAGACGGATGGGTAGCCGGGTCAGATGGAATCCTTACCAAAGACGGCAATCGGTTCTCCTTTGAGTTCATTTTCAACTCGGGGAACAGTCGTCGTGAACAGGCAGCAGTCGTTATTCAGCAAAACCTGAAAGAGATCGGAATTGAAGCGAAGCCAAAAGCATTAGACTTCTCGGCTCTTGTCGATCAGTATGCCAACCCTGGTAAATTCCAGGTTCTGTTACTCGGATGGCAATTGTCTGACCCAGATCCGGATGGCATTTCTACTTTCGGGAAAAAGGCATTCCCGCCAGGCAACAACGCTGGCTGGTACGACAATCCGAAGCTGGATGCGCTCTGGGAAAAAGCTGTATCCACGGTTAAACAAGAGGAGCGCGCAGCGATCTATAAAGAAGTCGGAAAAGAAATCTCGACGAACCTGCCATACGTATTCATGTATCAGTACGGAACGCCACGAGGCATGACTTCTCGCGTCAAATATAAGGATGAGTTTAAACCAGTATCCATGATTCCATATGGGGAGACCTTTGGCTTCCTGAACTGGTGGATCGACGATACCAAAAAATAAGCTCGGCTGGTAGCGGTTAGCAAAATGAAAAGGGGGAAGGGCAGCCTTATGTCCCTTCCCCTTTCAAACGAAAGGAGGATGCTGATTGACTGAATATTTAGTACGCCGCGTACTACAAGCCGTGCTTGTTTTATTTTTGATCACAGTGGTATCGTTCGGACTCATGCATGCAGCACCCGGAGGACCGCTAAAAGTCATGCTCTCACCGGGAATGTCTCCTGAAGCACAGCTCATCCAAATGAAGAATATGGGGTTGGATCAGCCAGTCTATATTCAATACATGAAATGGGTCGGTAATTTGCTGCAAGGAGATTTGGGCCATACCTTTAAAAATAACGTTCCTGTTGGTGATATTTTGTGGCCGACGGTTTGGAATACGTTTGTGCTCATGTCTGTAGCGTGGGGGCTTTCCATGCTGATCGCCATCCCGTGGGGGATCTACAACAGCACAAAACAATACGGTCTATCTGACCAGATCGCCTCCATTGTTGCCTATCTCGGATTCGCGATGCCGACCTTCTGGTTTGGGATTATGCTACAGCAGTATTTCGCGATGCAGCTGAATCTGCTCCCACTATCTGACATGTACACGATGGGGAAAGAGGGACAAGTAAGCGACCTCATTTTGCACTTGATTCTCCCTGTTACGGTGTTAACACTGGTGAACATTGCAGCCTATGTCAAATATACGCGCGCCAGTATGCTAGAGGTTTTGGAGCAAGACTATATTCGGACGGCACGTGCCAAAGGGATGAAGGAAAGACGCGTTATTTTCCGCCATGCTCTGCGGAACGCATTGATTCCTGTTGTAACGATCATCGGATTGGATTTGCCGACTCTGGTAGCAGGTGCAGCATTGACAGAGAGTGTATTTAACTGGCCAGGCATGGGGCGTCTGTTTGTGGAAATGGCTGTTGCGCGTGAATACTCTGTGTTGATGTCGATCACGTTGCTGATTTCCCTGATGGTAATTATCGGAAACCTGCTTGCCGATTTAATCTACGCACTGGTTGACCCACGAGTGCAGCTTGGACGCAAAGGAGGCAGGGCAGCATGAGTCAAGTACAGCTTCAAGATGACACTGTCGTTGAAACGAATCGACCGGGTGGACAGCTCCCGACGAATCCTGTTGGTCAAAAACCTCCTGGGCTCTTTGCAACAGCGGGCAAAAAGTTTATGCGAAATCCATATGCTGTTGGTGGGCTGATCGTACTGTTGTTTTTTATTGGGATTGCTGTGTTTGCCGATTGGGTTGCACCGCATGATCCGGCAAAGGTTGATTTTATGATTACCAATCTGCCTCCTGGAACAGAAGGGCATGTGCTCGGAACAGACGAGCTCGGTCGTGATATTTTGTCCCGCCTCATTCATAGCAGCCGGGTGTCCATGCTGGTCGGCTTCAGCGTTGCTTTTGCTGCGGTTGTCATTGGGACACTGATTGGAGCGATTTCTGGATATTTCGGCGGCTGGATTGATACCTGCTTCATGCGTCTCGTTGACGTGATGAACTCCATTCCGAGTCTGTTCTTTAACATTCTGGTTCTGGCTCTCTTCGGAGCGGAATTTATCTACATGATCCTGATTTTGTCGCTGACGAGCTGGACAAGTGTGGCACGTCTAGTGCGCGGGCAGTTTTTGCAGCTACGGGAAATGCAGTATGTGGAAGCAGCGAGAGCGATCGGCGTTTCGCACTGGGGCATTATTACTCGCCACCTGGTACGCAATGCAATGGCTCCCATCATTGTGTACGCGACTCTCATGGTTGGCTCGGCCATTCTGTCAGAGTCAGGTCTTTCTTATTTAGGCTTGGGGATTCAACCGCCTGAAACAAGCTGGGGGTTAATGCTGAGCAAGGCACAGGAATTCATGCTGGTCGATCCTTTGCAAGCACTTTATCCTGGTCTTTGTATTTTGCTCGTGGTGCTAGCGGTTAACTTCGTCGGAGACGGCATCCGCGATGCATTCGACCCACGGAAGAAAAAGAAGAACCCGAAAAGGAGGCTGAACAAGTGGAACGCAACATCCTCGAAATAAAAAATTTGACCACTTGCTTCTTTACGGATGACGGCACGGTCAAGGCTACGGATCGAGTGAGCATCAACGTTGGCAAAGGACAGACGGTGTGCCTGGTAGGGGAATCCGGCAGTGGAAAAAGTGTGACGTCACTTGCGGTCATGCGACTGATTGATTATGCGGGCGGATTTATTCAGAGTGGGAACGTCATGTTTCACGGTCAGGATCTGGCGGCAAAGGACTTGGATGAAATGATGCAGATTCGCGGGAACAAAATCGCGATGATCTTCCAAGACCCGATGTCGGCTCTCAATCCGGTGTTTACGGTAGGCGATCAAATTGCGGAGAGCTTGATGCTGCATCAAAATATGAGCAAGATAGATGCGTTCAAAAAAGCGATCGAGATGCTTCGTCTGGTTGGGATCCCAGCGCCGGAAGTACGAGTGAAACAGTACCCGCACGAAATGTCTGGTGGGATGTGCCAGCGTGTTGTCATCGCGATGGCCTTGGCCTGCAAACCGGAAATGCTGATAGCAGACGAGCCAACTACTGCTCTTGATGTAACGGTTCAGGCGCAAATTTTGGATTTGCTCAGACGGCTGCAAAAGGAATTGGGCATGTCAATATTACTGATTACCCATGACATGGGGGTAGCAGCAGAGATGGCGGATCGTATCGCGGTGATGTATGCAGGAACGATTGTGGAGGAAGGAACGGTCGAACGCATATTTGACGAGCCCCGGCATCCTTACACGATCGGCTTGCTACAGTCCATTCCCGGATTTGAAGGGGAGCGCGGCGGAGAATTGTACACCATCCAAGGTACCATCCCGAGCATTACCCAATTGCCGACGGGCTGCCGTTTTCACCCGCGTTGTCCGCATGCGATCGACAAATGCCGAAAAGAGGAACCCATCTTGCGCGAGGTTGTTACGGGACAACAAGTGGCTTGCTGGTTGAATGAAGATGTCAGCAATCACTTCAGAATAAATCAGCGTGCCAATTCAGTCGCTGGAAGCAAAGCAGAGGTGAACCGCCAATGAACCGGGAATATTTGATCGAAGCAAAACAAATCAAAAAGTATTTTCCGATTAAGGCTGGCCTGTTGAGCCGTGTCATCGGTCATGTAAAAGCCGTAGATGATGTATCTTTCGGAATTCGGCCAGGGGAGACATTCGGTCTCGTAGGAGAATCAGGCTGCGGGAAGTCGACATTGGGGCGTGTTGTGCTGAATTTGCAAGGGGCTACGAGCGGAGAAGTGCTGTTTGACGGAACCAATATCCATGAGGTGAACAGACAAGAGAATTTGAAGCTGAGACGGGATATGCAGATTATATTTCAAGACCCATTTGGTTCGTTGAATCCGCGATTCTTGGTAAGTGATATTATTGGAGAGCCGTTACGGGTTCATCTGCGTGCATCTGCAAAGGAAATGGATGAGCGGGTAGTCGAGCTGATGAGTCTGGTGGGACTCGATCCTTCGAGGAGAAATCGGTATCCGCATGAGTTTTCCGGCGGACAGCGGCAACGGATCGGCATTGCGAGGTCGATTGCCCTCTCTCCACGGTTTATTGTGGCGGATGAAGCTGTTTCTGCACTGGATGTGTCCGTACAGTCACAGGTTTTGAACCTGATGATGAAATTACAAAAAGAGATGGGGCTGACCTATCTATTTATCGCGCACGGTCTGAATGTGGTACGCCATATTTCTGATCGGGTAGGCGTGATGTACTTGGGGAAAATGGTGGAGATTGCACGAACGGATGACTTGTTTGCACAGCCACTGCATCCGTATACGGCGGCATTGTTGTCGGCGATTCCGAAGCCTACTCCGCATCGGCGACAAGAGCGGATCGTCCTGCAAGGGGATGTACCATCTCCGGCCAATCCGCCGTCAGGTTGTCGTTTTCATCCTCGTTGTCCAATGGCGCAGGAGAGATGCAGCAAGGAGATTCCCGAGCTCATAGAGGTTGGGCAGGATCGGCAGGTCGCGTGTCATTTTCCTTTAGCATAGAGAGAGAAAGAGCCACCCGAGATGGGTGGCTTCTTCTCTTCTCAAAACAACTCGATAACGGTAATACTGACATTGGCTGTTTGGGGAGGGAATGGTTCTGCAAAAAAGACCGTTCCGATGATTGCCGCCACGAGGTTAAGGACACTGGGTGCCCCAGCAGGAGCCGTTATGATAGCGGAATAGGTGGAGGCTAGGGGTGTTTTCGCAATAGTCGTATATCCAGAGCCTGGAACCGGAGCTCCATTCAGTGTGAGAAAGATGGCAGGAGGTGTGTTATTCGTCATATTGACTGAATGAGTGACAAAGTAAGTATGGCCACCTGCCAGTACGATATCAGGTGAGCCCGCAACATGGGTAATATCTGTTCCCGTTATGACGCCGTTGTTACTGAGGGCGACAGGCTGATTAGCAAAGGTTGTTATAATCGTAGTCAAATTATAGACATGCGCACTATTGGTCAGTTGTGGTCCTGTAGCGCCAGTGGCTCCGGCTATCCCAGTAGCCCCGGTTGCGCCAGTGGCCCCGGCTGTCCCAGTATCCCCGGTTGCGCCAGTGGCTCCGGCTATCCCAGTATCCCCTGTAGCGCCAGTGGCTCCGGCTGTCCCAGTGGCCCCGGTTGCGCCAGTGGCTCCAATTGTCCCAGTAGCTCCGGTAGTCCCAGTGGCCCCGGTTTCCCCAGTAGGTCCACCTGCTAGACCAGTAACCCCTGGAATCGTACGAAGAATAGATGGAAGCTTTTCCCCTTCCGCGTTAATGACATGTCCTAACGCCAGCTCTTCTATAGCAATAGAGGACAATAGCATATTAATCGCGTCATCACGTGTGAGTGTTATGGTTGGAGTAATATTCGGCAAATTTGCTTGTGACACAGTTCTCCCTCCTGGAAATCATAAATAAAACTCGTCCCAGTGTTCATATATGTTTGATATATAATTTTCCAAAAATTACATATATATCTAGAAAAAGTGGGTTTGCTTTGGTATATATAAATCAGTGTTGTCGGATTTTATCGGAATGGGGGATATCTCCGCTGTGGTTATATTAGGCTATGAACGGGAGGCATGCATGGTGCAACATAAAGGAAAATGGATAATCACCATTGCGATGGCAGTGTGTCTGATTGTGGTCTTTGGTTTTGGCACTCAACAAACAATGGCGACTGCGCCAACCAAAAAATCAGTGATAAACGTTTTTGGCAGCGATCCTGTCAATATCAATTCACACCGAAGCTTTGTCGCCGTTCAAGGAGAGTGGATTTTTTATAACAACGATGGCTTATACAAAATCAAAAAGGATGGAAGCTCCCTTCAAAAGTTGAGCAGTGATTGGGCCGATAATCTGAATGTGGTAGGTGACTGGATTTACTATACGCGCAATAAGCCTTTTAAAGAAATCTATCAGATTGAGATGCCCGCTTACGATATCAATGGTACGTATGAAGATGTGATGGAGCTCATGAAAATTAAGACAGATGGCAGTTCGAAAACAGTTATCAAGAGCAGTAGTCTTACGGAAGGGGACCCCAATAACGTACAGAAATTGTATGTAGTGGGAGATATCATTTATTACGCGGATGATTCCGGTCGTTTGTACAGGATGGACATGAACGGCAAAAATCAAAAGAAGCTGCTTGATGAGTTTGAGGAAGTTTATTTCTATCAGGATTAGATTTTTTACACCAATAAGAGTGGTCAACTATACAAAATGAAGCGGAATGGAACGCAGAAAAAGGTAGTAAGCAAAGACAAAGAGCTGACCCTTATCGGTCTGTCTGATGATTTCATTTACTACACAAAATGGGTAAACGATAAAGGCGTCGTCGATGTTTATAAAATCGGACTAAAGGATGGGAAAACCGCTCTCGTCAAGAAAGGGTTGCCTCCAGCAGAAAATCCGATCATTGTCGCTGGGAAGCATCTATACTACATCTCAGAAATAAAGGACGCACATACGGTAGGCAGAATGAATATGACGGACGGCAAGACAACCCCGCTGTATCCATTAGGTAGCATTTCCAGTCAAGCAATAAACATCGGGGGAGATTTCATCTTTTTTTACGACTATCAAGCTTCCGATCGTGATAAAAAAGAACTATTCAAAGTGAAGATGGGCGAAAACAAAGTGGAAAAGGTAACCCCAAAGGCGAAGTAAGGATAAGAGCCACCCCAAGACGGGTGGCTCTATTGTTATGGGCTAATTCCTCGGGGCATGAAGCTGACTTCTTTTTCTCTCCCAGTTCTTGTACAAAAGCACGGAGCCAAACAAGAATATGGAAGCAACGAGCGCACTGACGGGCAGCATGACTACAATTTCATCAGGGAAGACAAAAGGAAGCAGTGGAAAAGCGTATGCTGCCGGGACACGCATACCTAGGATACGTAACAAAATAAGCATCAAAATCATATCAAGCAAAGTGACTAACACCCACGAATCAATCGCGAAGGATAGCAGCGTTCCAACTGTAGCCGATATGGTTAACACCAGGCCCAGCTTAAAGGCCATCTTGCCATTGAACATCGGCTTGTGAAGCGATTCATAGACAACGACGAGAATGGGCGGAATAACGGCCAGTTGTGGGTAACCAGCTATCCAACATAAACCGATCCACACGAATATCAAAATCAAGAACACGAGCATATACTGATACGGTATCTTCACTTTCTTCTCCAGCCCGTCATTCCATTTGAAGGCGAGAACGCCGAGCATGATGAGAAAGGAAAAAATGATGGCGGAGATCATAAAAGACCATTCAACGGCATTCGTGACCAGAGGTAATAAGCCAGTGGGAAGATCATGAGTACGAGTGTGATACTGACTTTTCCAAGGTATGGCAAGTCTACTTGATTTATCGCAAATCCGATTGCAGCCGTAATCGACGGAGCCACAAAAATTCTAGAGGGCTGTCTGATCCACCCTGGTTCTTGGTATACCCATATGCCAATCGCCATCGCTGCAATTTCTGGTAGAATCACTTCGGGATCATCGAGTATGACGGAAGCGGCTACCATGAGCAAGATAAGCGCTATGGCAATGATATAGGAAAGAATGGTTTCATTCTTCGCTATCACTGAATTCATTCTGACTAACTCCTTTTCGTTCGGATTATCCTTTATTATGGCAAGGATTGAGGAAGTCAATTGTGCCAATGGGAGCAACATTGTCTGTAACAAAACCGTCACTAACAGTGGAAAAGCAGCACCCAGAAGAGGGTCTAAACAAAATCAGAACGGCATAAGGTATGGGGTATTAGCAAGATGGTTGGAAGGTCATGATGAGCATTTCGTGTTTGATAGCGGTGAAAAATGGGCAGACCAATAAGGGAGCATTACGTTACGAATTACACCCAGTATACCGATAGGGGGAACGTGCAATTGTTGAGTTCATTTAAACCACTGAAGAGAATTGAAGAGAACAGCAAGATTGTACAGCAGACGATACAGTACATAGGTAATCAAAAAGTAAGTACGATTACAATAGAAACGCCTAAAAAACTACCTAAATGTAGGTAGTTTTTTCCTATTTGTAGAATCTAAATAAAATGTTAAAATAATGTAAAACTTTACCAGAAGGAGAGGTTAGAGGTGCTAAAGAATCTCATGCAGAGCAATGTAAAAATTGTTTTTTCTGTTCTTGGCATCTTGTTCGTTCTGGTCTCATGGCTCGTATTTGAATTGTTAAAAGGTTTGCTGCCAGATTTGATAGCAGTCATACATAAGTGGATGTTTCAACCGATCGAATGGCTGTTTATCCTAGCACCGCCACATGAGGAAAACAAGCTAGCTTCATTAGGCTCTGTTCTAGGCCTGTCTATCTTGTATTCCGCCATTTTGGCAGGAATGGTATTCATCGTTTTGTTCATCTGCGATAAGCTTAGAGGGAACGAGATCGAGTTCCAGATGGAAGTGAAATATTGTGAGAAAGAATTGGCCAATGCGATTTACAGTTTGGATGGCAGTGGTCAATCAACAGCTATTATTAATGCGAATGCGATCACGTTCATGAAGGCATTTGAAATGGAAGTAAAGACGATTTATGGATTGAAACCGGACGAGCTATGCTGTTATTGGATCGTACCTACGAATAATGACAAGCAGTTTGAAGTGTTTTACTTAACCGAGTTGAAAGATTTTGACACAGTACGTACTCTATTACTGTCTTCGATGCTTCAAGAGGATTGCCGAATTGCCGATAAACAAGTAAAGGGACGTATTCAAAACACGGACATTGAACAATTTGCAATTGTAAAAAACTTTGGAAAGTTCAGGCTCGGATTCGCGGTCGCTGTTTACAAGAATGACACATTTACTCCCGAAAATATGCAGGAGTTCGAGCGGTTGACTACGTATATGTTATTATTAGGATTTGTTACCAAGTTTGTGAATAAGGTCAAAACCTTAAAGAGAGCTAGTTAGGAGTGGGATACGATGAAATTAGCTGAGTTCTTCGCGAAAAGAGGCAACGAAACTGCTGTTTACTCGAAAAATCTCTCTTCCAAGAAGAAGATTCCCAACAGCAAATTTACTCCTGGCTTCGCTAGCTTAAAACAGATTGTAGATGAACATAGTCCGAATGAGCGACATGATAATAAAGTGGTTGGAGGAAAATAACACTGCCTGTGAGCAGTGTTATTTTTTGTTTAGGGGTACTTGGGATAGAGGAAAAGCCACCTGATGGAGGTGGCTTTAGTTTTGGGAGATCTCTACACTGTGTTTGCTTTTTCTGTGTGACCATACCAGGACAGGAACCAGTAACAGTGATATAGCGCCTCCGGCAAGTGAAAGTGTTGCGTAGCTGGCATTGGCGACGACCATACCAGACAGGGCTCCACCGGATGCACCAGCCAAGGCAATCAAGACATCGACCGTTCCCTGCGTTTTCGCACGAGTGGCGGGCTGCGTTGCATCCACAATGAGTGCTGTGCCACTAATTAATCCAAAATTCCAGCCCAGTCCGAGCAGCACAAGAGCCGTGATGAGTAGTGGCATCGAATCGGCTGGCGCAAAAGCAGCAGTCATGCTGGCTGTAAGCAGTATGACACCGGAAGCATAAGCCATTGTGGAGCGACCGATCTTGTCAACGAGTACCCCCGTCAAGAGCGAGGGGAGGTACATCGCACCGATATGAAAACCGATGACGATCCCTACTTCAGAGAGACCATGTCCGTGGTGCTTCATATGTACAGGTGTCATCGTCATAATGGCGACCATGACGATCTGCGTCAAAATCATGACGGTGGCTCCCACGATGATTCCCCGGTTGTTGCTTGCAAGCTGATTCTCATTCAGACAGGACGGGGAGCTCTGATTCATCTGTTGTGCTTCGGCGATTGCTTTCGAAACGATGAACGGGTCCGGGCGAAGCAATACCCAAAATACGAGACCAGCGAGGATAAAGGCTGCGGCACCTAAGATGAAAGGACCAGCCAGTGCGGGGACACCGATGGATGTAGCGAATCGTCCCATGACTTCCACCAGGTTTGGTCCTGCGACGGCCCCGAATGTAGTGGAGACCATTGCGATACTTACGGCAGTCGCTCGCTGTTTAGGCTTTGCCAAGTCTGTGCCTGCATAGCGGGCTTGCAAGTTAGTAGCGGTGCCAGCCCCATACAGAATTAAGGAAGCAAACAGAAGGACAATACTGTTTGCGACGGCTGCGATAACCACTCCAATTGCTCCTATACCTCCAGCTAAGAATCCGCTAGCGAGACCGAAACGGCGTCCAAAGCGTTGAGAGAGTCGACCCACCAGCAATGCAGCGACAGCAGAACCAAGCGTGAGCAATGCGGCAGGGATGCCCGCGAGACTTTCCGAACCGAGCATATCCTGAGCGAGGAGAGCACCTACGGTGACACCTGCCGCAAGTCCTGCACCGCCGAAAATTTGTGAGATGACTACAATCCAGAGCGTTCGTTTGTATAATCTTTGCTGTTTATCTGGGGAGTCGATGTAGCTTTGTAAATCTTCAGGTTTGAGTGACATCTGATCCACCTTTCTATGGAAGAAAGCTTTCGTGAAGTTATGAAATTTCAGTCATCCCTTCGGATGGAAATGACTGGGGAATTTTCATTCAGTATAGTATTGGTGACGGGTAAACACAAGAATAATCCAGCTTCATAAACACTTTGCAAAAGCAAAAACACCGGACATTTTCTATCCGGTGTTTTTTGTTTATTTTCCTACGGTAAGCAATAGCTCACGGAGGTTTTGTATGAGAATTTGATTTTCTTCCAGCGTACCTACACTGATTCGAATATGCTCCGGTAACCCCCAAGTGTCTCCGTAACGCAAAATGATTCCTCTTTCCAGCAGCTCTTGATAAATCCTACCCGCATTTGGCCCCCATTTTACCAAGATAAAATTAGACATACTCACGGTATAGGGGATATTCATTTCATCGAATGCATCATACAGCTGCTTGCGGCCTTTGGTGTTTTCCGTAAGGGATTTTTCAAAATGCTCCACGTCCCCAAGGGCGGTAATTGCGGCTGTTTGTGCCAAAGAATTGACGTTAAACGGCTCTTTTACTTTCAGGATTTTTTGGATCACGGATGGGTGAGCGACACCAAATCCGACGCGAATACCGGCAAGCGCGTAAATTTTCGAGAAGGTTTGCAAGACGAGAACAGGATATCCTTGGCGGACAAATTCAATACCCGATGTGTAATCGTCAGTCGTCGCATAGTGACTGTAAGCAGCGTCGAGTACCACAAGCACCCCATCTGGCAATTGGTCTAGCAATGCCGTCAAGTCCTGACGAGACAAATAGGTGCCTGTCGGGTTGTTAGGGGAACAAAGGTAGATTAGCTTTGTTCGAGCCGTAATGGCTGCCAAAATAGCGGAAACATTGAAGGCATAATCGGCCTCAAGTGGAACCGTTTTGATGACAGCGCCCATGAGATGTGCGCCGAATTCATATTCACTAAAGGTCGGCGAAGGCACGACGATTTCGTCCTCGTGCTCCAAATAGGTTTCGGACATGAGCTTGATCAGTTCGTCACCGCCATTTGTGACGATTAAATGCTCCCGACTTAACTCAAGATGATCAGCCAAGTGCTCTTTCAGCGTCGTTGTATGGGCATCCGGGTAACGATGCAGCTCTGGGAGCGCACCGAGAATGGCGCGGATGATTTTAGGGGATGGGCCGAGTGGATTTTCATTTGAGGCTAATTTAATGATAGAAGAGAGTCCGTACATTTTTTTAATCTCCCAAATCGGCATTCCAGGTTGATAGGATTGTATCTTTTCTAGTGCTTTTCGCGATTGTGTCGTGGGCAGTTGTTTCATCTATATGGCCTCCAAAACTTCATGGTAGCAACACTGTAAGTGAAATATCCAACAGTGTAACCAGCCAATTCGTGAAAGATGAAACAGACCAATTACGAGGATGGACACAAATTGGATGGTTCATAAAAGTCAAGATTGGATCATGAAGGAAGGAGCCGCTTATTTTATAATCAGCCCAGAAACATCACTCATTCAAACAACACGGAAGGATAGTGAGGTGGGAAAAATGTTGATTCAAGGGCAAACGCCGCTCTTTAACGGGCTGAGAAAGCATGCCCAGAAGAATCCAATCCAATTCCATATACCAGGTCATAAGAAAGGGAAAGGGATGGATCCTGAATTTCGATGGTTCATGGGAAAAAATGCACTTTCCATCGATTTGATTAACATTGAACCATTAGACGATTTGCATCAACCAAAAGGAATTATCAAGCAAGCGCAGGAATTGGCTGCTGAAGCCTTTGGCGCTGATCACACCATATTTTCTGTTCAAGGCACGAGCGGAGTCATTATGACCATGATTATGGCGGTATGTAATCCCGGTGATAAGATCATCGTGCCACGGAATGTACACAAATCAATCATGAGCGGAATTGTTTTATCCGGTGCGACTCCTATCTTTTTACATCCAGAAATAGACCCTGTCTTCGGGATCTCGCATGGAATCACACCGCAAGCTGTGGAAAAAGCATTGGAACAGCATCCTGATGCAAAGGCAGTTCTAGTCATCAATCCAACCTATTTCGGAATTGCTGGTGACTTGAAGAGTATCGTTCAAATTGCGCATGCCAGAGGAGTGCCCGTACTCGTAGATGAAGCACATGGCTCACATGTTCACTTCCATCCCAAGCTTCCACTCTCAGCGATGCAAGCTGGTGCAGATATGGCAGCAAGCAGTATGCATAAATTAGGAGGCTCTCTGACGCAGAGTTCGTTGTTGAACATTCAGGGAAATCTTGTTTCGATTCAGCGTGTACAAGCTATCTATAGCATGCTCACTACGACATCCACTTCCTATTTACTGCTCGCTTCGCTCGATGTGGCGAGAAAGCGGTTGGTGACATCCGGGAAAGCGCTATTGGATCAAACGATTCAGCTGGCAAACGAAGCACGAGCACAAATCAATAAAATTAATTATTTGTACTGCATCGGAAGAGAAATTATCGGGACAAATGGAGCGTTTGCTCATGATCCGACCAAGCTGGTCATCTCGGTAAAAGACCTCGGCATTACGGGGTATGAAGCTGAAAAATGGCTTCGTGATCGCTATAACATTGAAGTAGAGCTATCTGACCTATACAACATCGTTTGTATTATCACACCAAGTGATACGAAAGAAGATTTGCAAATCCTTGTCTATGCCTTGGAGGAGCTGGCTGCTGGGGCCGGGGATCAAGGAAACAGAAAAATCCGCCCGAAAATGCAGCTTCCCAAAATGCCGGTACTGGCTGTCACCCCGCGAGATGCATTTTACGCACCGACGGAGATGATTCCCGTCGAACAATCCGTGGGAAGAATCATCGCGGAGTTTGTCATGGTATATCCACCAGGTATTCCGATTTTTATCCCGGGTGAGATCATTTCGGAAGAGAACCTCATCTATACGAAGAAAAACATCGAGGCAGGTTTACCTGTACAAGGCTTTGAAGACCCCACGCTACAAACCATACGTGTTATCAAGGAATAACCAAACAATAGGAGGAAAGGCCGCCTTGGGGTGGCCTCTTTCTTTTTATGTCCAAAAAGTGTCCAAAATGAAGCGGATTCTTGAACATGGCTGGTTAATCCACTTTGTCATTGGCTGGTGACACTCCATTGGTCCGGCTTTAGAGTAAGACTTGTTTCAATAGTACCCCGTGCATGGTGATAGGAGATGAGGACAAGGACATGAAGACGTCCAAGACAGTACGCTGTATGTCATTTTTGTTCATGTTCATCCTGCTGTTCTTGACGACCGGTTGCGCTGATAACTATATCGTGCTCGATCCGAAAGGACCCATTGGTGAACAGCAAAAGGACTTAGTGATTTTATCCACGCTTTTAACGTTAATTGTGATTGTTCCTGTACTAATTCTTACTTTTGTCATTGTATGGCGATACCGTGACAGAGAAGGAAGAAAGGCGAAGTACACGCCTAATTGGGAACACAGTACGAAACTGGAAATCATTTGGTGGGGCATTCCCATCATCATTATTACGTTAATTGGGATCGTGACAGTTCAGTACACGTATTCTTTGGAGCCATCTAAACCGTTGGAATCCGAGAAGAAACCGATCACGATTCAAGTGACGAATTTGGATTGGAAGTGGCTGTTCCAATATCCTGAACAAGGCATTGCCACTGTGAACTACGTACAATTCCCAGAGGATACGCCAGTACGCTTTGAAGTGACATCTGACGCCCCGATGAATTCATTCTGGATTCCACAGCTTGGCGGTCAGATTTATGCCATGTCCGGCATGTCTATGACTCTCTACCTGCAAGCAGATGAGCAGGGTGAGTACATGGGATCTGGTGCGAACTTTACCGGAAAAGAATTTGCGAGGATGTTCTTTACAGCGAATGCGACTTCCCAAGAAGACTTTGATCAATGGGTGAATCAGGTGAAAAATACTTCCCCTGGGCTGACGTTGGATGGTTACAAAGAGCTGACCAAACAAGGAACATCGGACGTACGCTATTTCTCCGCTTTCCCTGAAGGATTGTACGAGATGACTGTGACCAAGTATGCTGCTTCACACAATCACGGCTTATCTACGAGAGTGCAACCGCCAGCGCGGGTGAAAGAATAGTCGGTTGAAATTGAAAGAGGGAGGAGAGAGACAACGATGTGGGAGAGTGTGAAAGAATTCGCCTCTGAATTTTTCGTAACAGGCGATCCACTTATTTACGGTGCGGACGTCAGCATTGTGCTTAGTATCATCGCAATCGTATCGGTGCTGACTTACTTTAAAAAATGGGGATGGCTCTGGCGCGAATGGCTGACAACTGTCGATCACAAGAAGATCGGTATCATGTACATTCTCGCTTCCGTTCTCATGCTGTTTCGAGGAGGGGTAGATGCTCTCCTGATGCGGGCTCAGCTCGCTATGCCTGATATGCAGTTTTTGAGTGGGGATCACTACAACCAGATTTTTACGACGCATGGCGTCATTATGATTCTGTTTATGGCGATGCCCCTCATGTTTGGCTTGTTCAATGTCATCGTGCCGCTGCAACTCGGTGCACGTGACGTAGCCTTTCCGTTTTTGAATGCGCTCAGCTTCTGGCTGTTTTTCTCAGGGGCGATGCTGTTTAACTTGTCCTTCGTCATTGGGGGTTCCCCGGATGCAGGATGGCTGGCTTATCCGCCGTATTCGGAGTTAGCCTTTAACCCGGGACCAGGTCAGGATTTCTACATTTGGGGAATTCAGATCTCGGGTATAGGTAGTTTGATGACCGGGATTAACTTTATTGTGACGATTTTGAAAGTGCGTGCTCCTGGTATGACGTTGATGAAAATGCCGATGTTTTCCTGGTCAGTTTTGTCGAGTTGTATCGCAATCGTTTTCGCATTCCCAATCTTGACTGTTACATTGGCACTGCTGTTTATCGACCGCTATTTGGGTGGGCATTTCTTTACTTTGGATGGCGGCGGTAACCCGATGATGTACATCAACTTGATTTGGATGTGGGGTCACCCGGAAGTTTACATTATCGTTCTGCCAGCGTTCGGGATTTTCTCCGAGATCGTGGCGACGTTCTCTCGGAAAAAGCTGTTTGGTTACAAATCCATGGTGTTTGCCATGATCATCATTAGCGTTCTGTCGTTCCTCGTATGGGCGCACCATTTCTTCACAATGGGCTCCGGTGCCGACGTCAATGCGTTCTTCGCGGTCACGACGATGCTGATTGCGATTCCGACGGGTGTGAAAGTGTTTAACTGGTTGTTTACGATGTTCCGAGGAAAAATTACGTTTGAAACGCCGATGCTGTGGACGGTCGGGATTATCCCGAACTTTGTCATCGGTGGGATGACGGGTGTACTTCTATCCGTGGCACCTGCTGACTTCCAGTATCACAATAGCTACTTCCTCGTTGCCCACTTCCACCAGGTAATTATTGCGGGTGTCGTGTTTGGATTCTTCGCGGGCTTGTATTACTGGTGGCCGAAGATTTTCGGCTTCAAGCTGAATGAGCGTATTGGCCGTTGGGCTTTCTGGCTGTGGAACATCGGGTTCTATCTATGCTTCATGCCGCAATACGCGCTGGGCTTGATGGGAATGACGCGTCGTCTTTATTCGTACGGCTGGGACAAAGGCTGGTTCGAAATGAACCTGGTATCGACGATCGGTGCCGTAATCATGGGTGTTGCCTTCCTTGTCCAAATTTGGGACATTGCACACAGCCTCAAGAACATGAAGAGAGATACAACAGGAGATCCATGGAATGCTCGCACATTGGAGTGGTCGATTCCTTCTCCAGCTCCGTTCTATAACTTTGCCGTAATGCCACAGGTAACGTCTCAAGATGATTGGCATGAAAGAAAGCTGCGCATCGAGCAAGGCTTGGAAAAGCCGGCGAAAGTAGAGCTGGAACCGATTCATATGCCGAAAAACTCCGGTATTCCAATCGTGATGTCCATGTTCTGGTTCTTTGTCGGATTCGGTTTGATTTTTGACTGGTTATGGATGGCTGTACCAGGGTTTATCGGGGTACTTGCGTGTATGGTTGTTCACTCGTTTAACTACGACACGGACTATTACGTTACGGTGGAAGAGATTAAACGTACAGAGGCTGAAGCAGGGAGGGTGATTACGTAATGGCTAATGTGAATGCTGGACATCATGATCATCATCCAGACCAAGAGGAGTTGCGCACGTTTGCCTTTTGGATCTACCTCATGACGGATGTTATCTTATTCGCTACCTTGTTTGCGACGTATATCGTACTGCAAGGAAATACGGATGGTGGACCAGGTCCAAAAGATTTGTTTCAAATGAATGGTATTTACGCGAGTACGTTTATTTTGCTGACCAGTAGCTTTACGAGCGGTCTTGCCATTCTCGCGATGAATAAAGGCAATCGTCTTGCATTGATGAACTGGCTGGGAGTTACCGTATTTTTGGGAGCATCCTTCTTGTTCCTGGAAATCAACGAGTTCATGCACCTCGTAAGCGAAGGGGCAACGATTAGCACGAGTGCTTTCTGGACCGCCTTTTACACATTGGTAGGAACGCATGGATTGCACGTGGCTCTCGGATTAGGATGGATGATCATCCTGATTATGCAAATCGCGAAGCGCGGTATTACACCAGTGACCAAGCGAAAAGTAAACATCATCAGCTTGTTCTGGCATTTCCTTGATGTTGTTTGGATTTTCGTCTTCACCATCGTGTATGTGATGGGGGTGAATTAATTGAGCAAGCAATCTGTGCATGGCACGACAGAACAACACGGCGGTCATGGTTCCCTGAAATCGTATGTGATCGGTTTCGCCTTGTCGCTTGTACTCACTATCATTCCCATTCTAGCCCTAGAGAACGGTTGGTTGGATAGTGATAAGAGACTCATCATCTATTTAGTAGCGGCTCTGTTCCAGTTTATTGTCCAGTTATTCTTCTTCATGCATCTGAAAGAAGAGGATAAACCACGCTACAACTTGATGTCGCTCTTACTCGGGCTGTTTATCGTATTCCTCATCGTGATCGGTTCGATTTGGATCATGATGTACAACATGGTCGCTCTATAATGACCAACATTTTGTCGGGGGGTTGGAGATGCTAGCAGATTGGATACAGCTCACCAAGCCCCGAATTCTTCAACTCAATCTGGTAGCGGCATTCGGCGGGTATTGGGTAGCGAGTAAGTGGGAGCCGGATTGGATGCTTTTGTTATGGCTGATGATTGGTACCACACTCACAATGGCTTCGTCCTGCGTGTTAAATAACATTTGGGACTGGCAGCTTGACCAAAAAATGACCCGTACGAAAGACCGGCCACTTGCTACTGGACGACTGAAACCTGGGGGCGTACTGCTGTACGCCCTGGTTCTCGGTCTTGTAGGAGAGCTGGTGCTATTTTATAAAGTCAATGCGCTAGTAGGTTGGCTCGGATTATTCGGGATGATCGTATACGTAGTCGTTTACACGATGTGGCTCAAAAGAACGTCCACTTGGAGCACGTCCATTGGTGGAGTGTCCGGGGCAATGCCGCCTGTGATGGGGTATTGTGCCTATACGAATGAGATTGACGCAGGAGCGTGGCTTTTGTTCGCTTTGCTCTTCTTGTGGCAGCCTGCTCATTTCTGGTCGCTTGCCATTAGACGTGTAGATGAGTATACAGCAGCTGGATTTCCTCTCCTCCCGGTAATGAAGGGGATCAAGCGGACCAAGCTGCAAATGATTCCGTACGTGGTTTTGCTATTGCCAACGGTAACGATTATGTATGTGTTGGGTTACGTAGGGATTATCTTTTTCGCTGTTTCCTTCCTATTCGGAATGGTATGGATGGGGCATACGATTATTGGGATTGTGTCGGAGAATACGGAAAAATGGGCGAAGACGAATTTTTTCATCTCGATTCATTATTTGATGATTGTGTTTGTGTGCATGGTAGTGGATACGACAGGCCGTCCCTTTTTGTAAGGGATAGTCATTCCCGTAGGAAGGGTAGGGAGTTCCATGAAAGCTATCAAGTATCTAATGATCGGTTCTCTGTTCTTGCTCGTAACTGCATGCGGCAGTGGTGCAACAGAAGAACAAGCAGAAGTTGCAGATGCAGATAAAAGTGCGATGAAGCTATACAAAAATAATTGCATGAGCTGTCACGGTAACGATTTATCCGGTAGGGTGGGTCCAGGCTTGCAGCAAGTTGGCTCGAAAATGACGGAGGAAAAACTCGTTGAAATAATTACGGTCGGCGCAAATGGCATGCCTGGTTATGAAAATGTACTCAGCGCCGAAGAAGTCGGCCAGTTAGCGAAGTGGCTCTCTGAGAAAAAGGAATAGGAGAGGAGCGGTACAATGAAAAAAACAGCTTGGTTGATCATGCTCAGTATCCTGATGGTTTTGGTAACTGCGTGTGGTCCAGCAAGATATGATTACAACTATCCGGTTAATGAATTTGCTTATACGGACCAGAAAGGGAAGCCTTTTTCATCGAAAGACCTGGAAAATAAGGTATGGGTTGCTAACTTTGTCTTTACTTATTGTGGAACCGTTTGTCCTACGATGACAGCAAACATGGCTGAATTGCAGAAAAAAGCAAAAGAAGCTGGCGTTGATGTGCAGTTTGTTTCCTTCTCGGTTGATCCAGAAAGAGATACGCCAGAGGCATTGAAGTCATATCTGGGTAAATTCAATGCTGACTTCTCCAATTGGCATGCATTGACTGGCTATGGATTTGATGAGATCAAAACGTTTATTCTCAAGTCATTTAAGACTCCAATAGAAAAGGACCCTAATTCCGATCAAATCATCCACGACACGTTTTTATACTTGGTCGATCAAAAGGGAACAGTGGTTAACCGTTATGAAGGAATGACGGACGTGCCTTACAATCAAATTATCGAGGATATGAAAGCGTTGCAGGAGTAGGGGAGCCAGTCGGGTACGCCGAATAATAGGAAAGTAAGACAGATTCTCTATTTGGGAGGGGATGTAACATGTCAATTCAGCAACATAACGTACGAGTAGCAGTTGTTCAAGCTGCTTCGGTCATAATGGATCGTGATGGAAGTACGGAAAGGGCGGTTTCACTGACATTGGAAGCAGGCGAAAAAGGAGCGAAAATCGTTGTTTTTCCCGAAGCTTTTATCCCTGCGTATCCGAGAGGCCTTACTTTTGGGACAAAAGTAGGCAGTCGTTCCCCTGAGGGGCGTAAAGACTGGTTTCGTTATTGGGACAATTCGATTGTCGTCCCGAGTGAAGAGACAGACAAGCTCGGGGAGGCAGCACGCAAAGCTGGCGTGTATCTCGTCATTGGTGTGATCGAAAGAGACAATGAAAATAGCGGCGGCACCTTATATTGTTCCGTCTTATTTTTTGGTCCTGATGGTGAGTTGCTCGGCGTGCATCGCAAGCTGAAGCCGACTGCATCCGAACGGTTGATTTGGGGCGAAGGGGACGGAAGTACTTTGCCGGTATTCGATACTCCTTACGGTAAGATCGGGGCCCTGATTTGTTGGGAGAATTATATGCCGTTAGCGCGAGCAGCGATGTATGCAAAAGGCGTTCAAATCTATATCGCACCTACAGCTGATGCGAGGGATGCATGGCAAGCTACCATCCGCCATATCGCATTGGAAGGCAGATGCTTCGTCTTATCGAGCAATCAGTACGTAACAAAAGATATGTATCCAACTGATTTGGCCTGCTACGACGATCTTGCCTCTTCGCCAGACGAGATGAGCAGAGGTGGAAGTGCGATTGTGGGGCCCTTGGGTGACTATATCGTCGAGCCTGTTTTTGGTCGGGAGGAGATTCTCTACGCTGATCTGGACATTCGCGATATCGCTTATAGCCAATTCGATTTTGATGTCGTTGGACATTACTCGCGACCGGATGTTTTTACGTTGTTGGTGAATGAAGAGAAAAAAGAGAATGTGAAGTGGATGAAATAAGTCCGTTTTTAAAATGCAGAAGACCTCCAGTGCTTGATAAAAGCGGTGGAGGTCTATTTTGTAGTTGCTGTAGTGGGGGAAGAAGCTTTAGCAATACTTGCAGGTCAATGCAAGTAGTAAAATCGTGAACCGAAGCTTCCATGCTCTAACCTGCAAATCTGTTTTAAAGTTTGAAATAAACAAAAGCTGTACGAAAGTTCCTGTCATATGTTTGGAAGGAGACCGCCCGAACGTAGAGAGGATACAGGCGACTGGAAAACATGTGGCAGGGCTTCCCCCGACCACAATCGTTGGCGGACCAGCATCTTTTAGGTCAAAATAGCCTTCAAAGCAGCCGCAAATTTAGTGACACCAAGCGTAATTTCCTCTTCTTTTGGTCGTGCAAAGGTAAAGCGAATGTAGCCGGAGTCTGAACCATACACACTGCCTGGCACAAAAACGACGCCTCTGCGAAGGGCTTCTTCAAATAATTGGTTGTCGTTCACATCCGGGTTAATTTTACACCACAAATGTAATCCGCCTTGGGGAACGGTGAAAGACAGCTCATTGGGCAGCTCTTTTTGCAGTGCCTCCACAAGCAAATCTCTTCTGTACTGTAGATGCATACGTAATCGCTCTAAATGTGGCAAGAAGTTATCGGAATGCAAAAACTGGGCAGCGATTTTTTGTGGCACCACGCTCAGGCCAAAATCCATCTGTTGGCGGGCATCTGCCAAACGTTCGACAACGGAATGAGGTGCTACCATCCAACCGACTCGTAAACCGGATGCAGCAATTTTGGAAAAGGAACCAATGTAGACAACGGAGCCAAGCTGATCCAATGATTTGAGTGGCAGGGGAGGCTTGCCGTCATAGGAAGTCAAACTGAAAGGATCGTCCTCGACAATCGGAAGACCGAGTTCGCTTGCTACATCCAACAGCTGCGTGCGCCGAGTGGGATCAAGACAAACCCCTGTCGGGTTTTGAAAAGTAGGATTGATAAAGATCATCTTGATCCGATGTTTTTTATACAAGGCTCGAATATCTTCTGGATCGATACCGTTATTGCTGACAGGAAGGCGGAACAGACGAAGGCCAGCAGATTGAAACATAGGCAACGAGTAACAATAAGAGGGATCTTCGATGGCAACTGCATCGCCGGGTGCAAGCAGACATTGTGTGATCAAATACAGAGATTGTTGAGAACCCGACGTGATGAGAATGGAAGAGTCGGTTGTCTGCACATTCCGATATCGTGACAAATACGAGACCAGCTCTTCACGCAAAGGCGTAAAGCCTTGTGGATTGTCGTATCCCAAATATTCGGTGAAGGGGTTTTCCTTCATCAGGGTACTGATTTCCGTGCCTGGTGAGAGCTGGGAAGACAATTCTCCACTCGCAAAATCGATGAGGCTGCTGTCTTTTTGCAAGGCCTCTCTGATCCGCCGCAGATAAGACAAATTCGGGAGGAATTGACCACCTTCTACATATCGATGCCAGTTCGGTGTATGCTTCGGAGTTGCCTCCCATTTATTTTTACTCACACGAGTACCGCTTCCTGTTCTGCTCTCGATGATGCCTAATGCCCGAAGTTCCTCGTACGCTAAAATAACAGTGCTTCGGTTTACCCCTAATTGCTCAGCCAATTTTCTCTCAGAAGGGAGCAGGCTCCCAGGGGGGAACTCTCCATATGAAATTCTGCGTTCAATCTCATCGGCTATTTGGTGGTATAGTGTTTGACTGCTCGACCGATCAGGCTTCCAAATGATAATCACAACCTTGCACATATTCATTGTTTGTTATATGGGGGGAATCCATTTCATCATAACATTGTTAAGAAAAATACATGTGACAAAACCGTTCCAAACTGTTGAACATGGATGGGTAAAAAAATGATGAATTGGATGGTTTCATTTCCGAATGAGTATGATTAGGTTTCCATCTGGTGGTGATGAATACTCGTGATGAAAATAGATAGATTTTTCTTGCAAAGAGAAAGGGTGTGTCAATCCAATCGAGAATGAGTAAAGACACAAAGCGAGGGAAAAGAGGCGTGATTGGCATTGAGTAATTTGACGTTACGGTATTTAAAGGTTTTAGTTGTAGCACTATCCGCAGCATTTGGGACGTCCATTTTCTTAGGGAATCTTATGGACTACCATTCCAATTATCAATTTGTTCAACATGTTCTGTCCATGGATACCACGTTTGAGGGTAACGCACTTATGTGGCGAGCGATTACTGATCCTACTGCTCACACCATAGCTTATATCGGAATCATCATTGCGGAAGGATTGTTCTCAGTTTTTGGTTGGATCGCTACAGGAAATATGCTGCGGAATGTAAAGAAGGATGCAAAAACGTTCAATAACTCTAAAACATTCGCATACATCGCTTACATGGTTGCTTTTTGTATCTGGTTTTTCGGATTTGCAATTGTAGGCGCAGAGTGGTTCGCCATGTGGCAATCACAAGTATGGAATGGTCAGCAGGTAGCGTTTAACATTACAGAGGTGATGATTGGATTCTTGATTTTGGTTTCTTTACGAGATCGAGAATTAACAGAATAGGTAATAGGTAAAACAAAAGCCACGTTCCTTTGAGAGCGTGGCTTTTTGGTTTGAATCGCATTTTTCGTTGGGAGTTAAATATGCGAGGGAATCACGAATGTCGGGTTATGCTGGTTCAAAATATCTTCCATTCGCTGACGCACAGTCTCTTTATACGAGGGATCTGGCAAAATGTAAAAGCGATTGCTCTTGATCGCCAGGAAGGTGTGATCAGCTACTTCTTTCGGAGAAATTCCTTGCTCGACACCTGAACGAATGAACTGGTCGATGGCGGTGGTCATTGGTGAGGGCTCCACGATATCTCCTGGTTTGCTGTACTCGGCTGGACGATTGCGATGGGCGTCACATATTTGCGTCTGAACAAAGCCGGGGCATAAAACGGAAACACCGATTTTGGCTTGGATCATTTTCAATTCGTGGTAGAGGGTTTCCGACAGACTGACTAGCGCATGCTTACTTACACGATAAATGCTATTCCCTGGTCCGGACTCAAGGCCAGCGAGAGAGGCGGTGTTCACGATGTGGCATTCAGTCCCTTGTTTTAACATCATGGGTACGAAAATTTGTGTAGCGTGAATGGCTCCCCACAAGTTCACATTCATGACCCATTGCCAATCAGCGAGGGTGCTTTGCCAGCTTGTCGAGCCTGCCCCAACCCCTGCATTGTTGAACAATAGATGGACAGCACCGAACGAGTCTAGCGTTTTCTGTGCAAGCTTCTGGATATCTTTTTCTTTGCTAACGTCCGTTACAACCGCGAGGACAGTTGCTCCTGTTGCCTTTAACTCCTGCTCTACTCGTTGGAGCGCCGCTACTTCTACATCGGTAAGAACTACCTTCATCTGCTCCTCAGCACAGCGCATTGCCAATGCGCGACCAATACCGCTGGCGGCTCCAGTAATAACGGCTACTTTGTTTTCAAACTGGTTCATGATAGGCCTCCTTCAAAAAAATCAAACATCCGTAATTGTTGTTTTGATTATAATAGACAATTAAACGAAATGTCTATTTTTATTTGTGAGCGAGTGCAATCGTGGATACTGAGAGCATGTGGTGAAAAAAGTAGCATATATTTTGATGAGACTGGAAAGATGGGTGAGACTAATATGAAGCGAATCGGAACGCAGCATTGGAGCATCATAAAGAGCTTGTTACCTCCTACGGCAGAACTAGTAGTCATGCCAAAGCCGCACGATCAACCAGCCGTTATCATCGCTGATCTCGATGGAGATAATCATCAGGAAATAGCCTGTGTTTATCGCAATCAAGGAGAAATGTACGTCATGATTGCCAAGCAGGATGAGAATCGCTGGCATCCAATCGGCAATTTCAAAGGACAAGGTTATACGGTTTCCGATTTATTGGCTGCTCCTATTGTCGATGCTCAAATGAATAGCTTATTGATTGGGTGGCAAATAGGCGGGGTATGGTCGAATATAGATATTTTACAGTGGACGGCGAATGGATTTATGCATATGCTCCATCAGGAGACACGAGCAAGCAGGGTTGAGGTGGAAGACATGCCGGGGTTTAATGGAACGGATGGCAACGCTGAGCTTGCGCTGTGGCTACATGATAGCGGAAAAGCGTTTCAAGTAGAGGTGTATAGGTGGGACGCAGGAAATCTGGTAATCGCAGACGATGTCTATCCCTATTATTTTCAGAAGATGGTTACCTACTATGAGTCTGTTCTTGAAGAGAGCGATTCGGCGAGGTATTGGTACTACCTGGGTGACGCGCAAAGAAAAGCAGGGATGCATGCTCAAGCTTTTCAATCCATCGAGCGAGCATTGCAGTTTCCCAATCCGTATCCTTCTCGGGAGGCTTTGCTTCGTCGGAAGAAAGAGTTGGATGCAGCAAAAAGAAAAAACTAAAAAAGCACCCATGGGAGGGTGCTTTTACTCTACGAGGGGGGGATCGTTGTTTCCTTATTGCACTTTATAAGACATCAAAATTTCTTGCGCAAGCGGCTTCCACTCTTCCATTTGTGCTTCGGTGCAATTGAAAGTGGTCATCAGCATTTTGCCATCGAGCTCTGTAAAGAAAATGAGGTTGTAAATTTTCGTATCAGCGCCAGGTGTCAGCAGTTCAAACACACCAACGTTTTTCCCGTTGATTTCGATTACTTCATCGCGATACCAGGTTGCATCTTTGTACAAATTGGAAAACGCTTTTTTCATCGGGTCTTTCATGTCTTTGATGAGGCTGTCCTCTAGAACAGGGGTTTCCGTATGACTAAACGCGATGTTAATGGTGCCTTTTTCATCGGTATAAATCAAGGAAGGGCGATTGTCCATTGGGTATTTTACTTTCGCCATCTCTTCAGACATGACAGTAAAGCCTTTTGGAATCAAGATTTCTACTTTGTCGTTCAGAACCTTTTTCGCTTCCAGCTTGTCGTTTGTTGTTGCAGTTGGCGCTTGTGCAGCAGAATCTGTTTTTGGCGCTTCAGTTGTTTTAGCAGCTTCTGTTGTTTTAGTAGCTTCTGTTGTTTGTGCTGCATTTTGCTCAGCTGGCTTTGTATCAGCTGGCTTGTTCGAACAAGCAGTGATAGCCAACATAGAGAGCAGCAAAGCTACGGATACTAGTTTTTTCATCTGAATAGATCCACCTTTTTATACATAATTGGAAATGTACGGAATTTCCTTTTCGATTCTATCATGGGGTGTATAATACTGGAAATACGAGAGGTTAATTTCGAAAATTCAAACAACAATCCTTCTCTCTTACACACTCAAGGTGACTAGGGCTAAATGCACCCATTTAGAAAACGGTAAAATGGGTGTATTTTCCTATTTTCATATATTGTGTGTCGCAATATAGCGGTTGCGAATCTTCTCTCCCAAATAATTTACCGCAAAACGGACAAACGTCCAGTTCCAACCCATATAAATACCGAAATTGTTCAACTGTGCAACATGCCCGAGCATGATAAAGCGCTTGAAACGGGCTTTCCGACCTTTTGGTGCTTGTAGTCTGCCATTGATGCGCAGTGTACTCCATCCCCACAAATGGGTGAAGCAATAATGCAGGGCCTCAGATGACAGTTCCACATCACAATCGAGTGGATCGCATGGGGATTCGATCAACCCATCTGCTAGGGAAAAGCGAAATGTCTTTTGATAGTCTGACAAATAAAAGGTAACGGGCCTAACGATAGAGAGAAACAGCGAATGATTATTTTTCCGAATCTGTTCCTTGAAGTCCAAGCCAGCCTCAAAAAGCTTGTTCCAGTCGATTTTGACAGAAGGAAGAAGAGTAGGAGAGGAAGCCATCTTCTCATAGTCGCGTGCGTAGAGAGCGAGCGCCTTTGCAGGATCATGAGCTTTATGTGGCGTCCACGTATCGCCGGGATACAAAATAATCGGTTCGGCATCCGTTTCTTCCTGTAGGAGGCGGTACACACTGTCTACTTTATTGATTGCATCGTTCATGTAATAGTTTTCGTCGTGACAAAACCAGGCGAAGCTGGCGAAGGGAACCACGTAGAGAGGCTGAAGGACTTCCACCTGTTTTCTCACCCGGGCGAGCTTTTCCATGGCTCGTTTTTTTCGGAGTAGGAAGTCTTCCTTGTTCCCCGCCCAGCCTGCATACGAGAATTGCGTCCATAACAGATCGATGTCACCGACATGGTTTAGGATATCCTTGGCTTCCTGTGTGGTGCTGACCTCGCAATCGTTCAGGTTCAGGATCGTCATGTCAGCTGTCTTGATGCACAGCCAGGAGTCGCCGACAGGAAACGGCCGACACAAGACAGAGACATCGTCGGACAAGGAGTACCATTCGTCCGGGGAGAGCTCAATGACTTGCTGAAAGCCAAAAGCACGGCACCATTCGATTACTTTTTTATCGGCTGACTGCTGGTAGAGGATTGTGATTCGCTTGCGATACTCCTCGGGTATGGTTCGCAGGCTCTGTGGATGAAAATGATCCGGATGCTCATGAGAAAACCATATATGCGTAATCTCGGCAAAATCCTCAGAGGTGAAGCGGGTCTTGGCTAACAAGCCCCAGCCGTTATCAAAGGCAGTTCCCGTAAGCCAAGGATCGGTCAATAATTTGATGGAATCGTGTTCCCATAGAAATGAAGCGTGGTTGACCATTTGAAATTTCATGTGAATTGTTCTCCCTATGTATACTAGCGATTTGCTAAAAGGGATGATCCTGCCGGGGAGAAAAACGTGACAGAAATTTGAAAAACATATTTTTTAGGGGTTTGTGTCACAAGCTGTGCATGACGAGGATCGTAACAAGTGAACAGCAATCAACGAGTCGAAAGGATGAACCGACATGAAAAAGCAAGCACTTGTTACCGCTAGCATGGCAGCACTCCTTCTCTCAGCGGTATCCCCATTGGGGAGCGCACAAGCGCAAACGAACATGGTAATCGCTGCGAATAAAGTGCAAGCGATCACTTTTGATCAGCTCGTCAAAGAAATGGACAAAAAACAGCCTATCTCCATGTTCATCGAATCCACGCACACATCGAAAGGGAAGCAGGGCACCGAGACCCAAAAGGCAAAAACATGGGATAACACGATCAAAGGAGAATGGAGAGAGGAAATCTCAGACGGGAAAAGGGTTCAGCATGCCGCAGGGAAGGCAGGGCAGGTGGCGGCGTATCAAGAAGGCGGCAGCGGGTTTGTCCACTCCGCAACGATAGGCACATACGATAATGAAATCAACAAGACGAAGCGAGAGCTACAGCGCTTGAAAGTGGCGTTGCCAGATTCGAAGGTGGCGATCACCGTGAAGGAAGCACAACTGTTGAATCGAGCCGTGTATCACGTCGTCAAAAAAGAAGACGCGAAAATCGATGGCAAGCTTCACCATTACCAGGATGACCTGTGGATCGATAAAGAAACAGGGCTGCTGCTCAAACGCACCTTCTCCCACAATCAAGCGCAAGCGTTTTCGTATACCGTAGACAAGGTGGATTTCCAACCTGTATTCGATGAGAAAACATTCGAAGTGAGCATTCCAGCGGGTGTGGAGCAGCGCAAGTTTTCCCCTGAGGTGGAAAAGGTAGTAGCCGAGGTGACGAAGCTTTTCCCAGACACTGCAAAGTTTTCCGATTATGATAACTATGGCATCGAAGGTAACTGGCAACTCCTGAAAATGTTTGAAGCGCAAAAAAGAGTGTACAGTCCGACTCCTCGTGCAGAAGCTTTCGTTATCATGGATACCCGTACAAACGAATTGAGTAAAGTAATGATCCAAAATCCAGAGTGGGTGTCGAAAAAGCTCCCTGCCGAGAAGGTGGCAAAAGAGAAGGCAGCCGCTTTCTTGAAACAGCTGGTGGGCGATCAAGCAAGCCAGTATAAAGTAGAGGCAAAGGTCGAGCAGGGCGGTGGCCGTGCCATTTTTGAAGACTACGTCTATGGGTTTGTGACAGCAGAGGTGACGTTCCGTCCAGCCAAAGGCAAGGGAATCACGATCTCCGTGGATGAAGCAGGTCGTATCGTAGGCTTTAAGTATACGGATGAGTAAGTAAACGACAAAAAGCATTCGGAATTCGAATGCTTTTTTACGTGGAGCCAATAACTGGTTTTACCCGATAAAACGAATAATCTCTTCCTTCGTTTGTCTGGTTTTCGCACGGGGTTCATTTTTCCGGTAGCCAAAAGCCACCATGCAAGCGACGCCGAAGCGTTCTCTGTCGAGGAGTCCCTCCGCCGCGAGGATATCCTCGACCTTCTCTTTTGCAAAGCCTTCAATAGGGCAGGAATCAATGCCGATCATGGCAGCAGACGTCATCATATTGCCAAGCGCGATGTAGGTCTGTCTGGATGCCCATTCGAACATGACTCGCTCGTCGTCAAACAGGGCGAAATCATTTTTCAGGAAGTGATCGTAAGCAGCGCCTTTTTGCTGTACGATGCTTTCCGGCAAGTCCTGCGTGTCTTTCATCATATGCTGGATATATTCGGAATCAGCGGCCATTTCTTGTTTGGTCCGCGCCAGTACGATGACGAAATGGCTTGCGGTCGGCAGTTGTTTTTGCGCACCCCATGTGACGGGTAGCAGCTTTTCTCTAAGAGCTGGATCTTGCAGCACGAGGAAGCTCCATGGTTCAAAGCCAAAGGAGCTGGGGGACAGACGAGCCGTCTCCATAATAAAATCAAAGTCTTCATTCGTAATTTTTTTAGCTGCATCAAACTCTTTGCAGGCGTGTCTGAATTGATAGGCTTCTATGATTTGATCTTTACGCATAATGTCATCCTACTTTCGAATAAGTTTATGAAACCGTTGATAGAAAATGGGCGCTTACCTCGATGAGGGTCCCTCCTTTAAAAGTGTTTTACAAAATTGAGCATACCGAATACACTAAAGAAAAGTAAGTACGCACTTTTTCGGTTAATACTTACGAAAAGGGAAGTGAGTGGGATGAAGAAGAAACCAGCGATGAGGTACCTATTAAATGGCAAGGAATATCCTTGCCCGATCGAGCTTGCTGTCTCGGTTTTTGCGGGACGATGGAAGGTATCAATCATTTGTCAGCTGTTCAAAGGGAAAAAAAGGTACGGGGAATTAAAGAAAAATATAATCGGTGTGAATCATAAAATGCTGGCAGAACAATTGCGGGAGCTGGAGGAAGCAGGAATCGTAAAGCGTGAAGTGTATCCGGTCGTTCCGCCAAAAGTAGAGTACGAATTGACCGAGCTAGGGAAAGGCTTGGGACCTGTCATTGAGTATTTGCGAGAATGGGGAGAACATTTTCAAACAGAGGTACCAGAAGAGTCGCTATCTACTGCTCACGGGTCATGAAAATCGCCACCTGAAAGGGTGGTTTTTTTATTTTGTAACCTCCCGGTGGTTTTTCCGACTATTACATAGGACAAAAAAACAAACACAAAATTCCTTGGGAGGGAACAACTGTGAAACATACAAAGAAATTGGCAAGCACGTTACTAATGGCAAGCCTGTTGGCGACAACCCCGGTATGGCTACAACACCCGACGATGACCGTACAAGCTGCGGACAATCAAGGGCAGGAAGTAAAGCTCTCACCAGCAGCAGAAAAAACACTCCAAACGCTCTACACCATCCAGCCTGAATTGAAAAATATGGACAAAAAGATGAACGGACCGAAAAACGGTGTATACGAGCTGCGCTTTGATAAAGAAATTGCCTCAGGCAAGATGGAGCTATATGCCATGGTGGGCCTGGATGCAACGACTGGTGCTATGCATAGCTACGAAAATGATCAGGAAATGCAAAAGCAAAACAATCAGCCATCGGAAGCGGTTGCCAAACAAAAATCTGCGGCATTTTTGCAAAAGCTCTTGGGCAACGATTTCAAAAAGTACAAAGCCACTCAGACAACAAAGGGCGAATGGGATGCTGTTACCTATACGCGCCATGAGCATGGTGTACCTGTGTTCACCGATCGTTATGTCGTTGGCGTCAACAGTTCGAGTGTCACGTACGTGAACACGTTTGAAGGCGCTCCACTCCGAGCAGCCTCCTCCTTGTTTGCCAAGCCAGGAAAGGTAATGTCCAAAGACGAAGTGACGGGGAAAGTCGCTTCGCTCATGGAGCTTACGTATTCCGCGCATAAAAAGGAGACAGGAAAGCCGGCTTTGAAATACTCGCTGGAGTCGACCGGATACTTGGATGCTGTGACAGGAGAAGAAATCGAGAGTGCCTTTTCCCTTAAAAGCCGTTACTCGGATGTCATAGCGGTCAAGCCAGGCGGCAAAAAGCTTACAGCTAGCAATGCCGATGAAGCGATGAGAGTGATGACAGAAGAATTTCAAATTCAGATGGATGGAATCACGTTAGAGACGGATACACATACCCCAGCGGAAATGAAAGGAGAAGGGGAAACAATTTACAGATCCAAGGGTAAAGACGGCAGAATCACGGTCTATACGAACAACAACGAAGTGACCGGCTTCCAGGTCCGCGGAAAAGCCGAGATGGCCAATGCCATACAGCATGGCAACAAACCGGCAAATGCCCAGCTTTCGTACGAGCAAGCCAAGGAAAAAGCGGTGCAGTTTTTACAGCCGTACCTCGACGCTAGTGTGAAAGAGCTGAAGATCGATCAAAAAGAGATCAGGATGCCATTTGCAACGTCATACAGCTTCAGCTTCTACGCGCTGCATGACGGCGTGATTGTTACGGATCAGAATTACCTCGTCAACGTAGACGGACAGACTGGGGAAATCGTGAATTACATGAACTCCTTTACGAAGCCATCTGCTCCGTTCCCGGACAAAAAGACCGCCATTTCCAAAGAAGCAGCCGCCAAACAGTTTTTGAAAGACCGTCCTGCTATGCTCGGGTACATGTTCCCTGTTCAGAATGAGAAGGTGCAAGCAAGGCCAAGTCTGGTTTATTCCATCGACACGGTTTCTTACTTCTTGCTTGATGCGGTAACAGGAAAGTCATTCAAATAATCGTATTCGATCCCGCTTCCTATCATGAGAAGCGGGATTCCATCATGTCCTGTCGCGAGAAGAGGAGGAAGAAGCCTTGGATGCTCGAGAAGATCGAGGTCAGCAAGACATATCAGGGATATACAGGATGTATTCCAAAGAAGTCTATCAGTATCTCTATCATTTTATTGGAAGTCGGGAAGCCGCAGAGGATTTGACCCAAGAAGTGTTTGTGCGCGTCATTAAATCTTTGCACAGGTTTGAGGAGCGCTCGAGTATGCGCACTTGGATTTTACATATTGCCAAGCATGTCGCCATCGATGAATACAGAAAGAAACGGCTGCAAACGATTTTTGCCGGGACCTTGCTAAAGCTGTTGCCCAGCACAGAGGGTTTGCCAGAAAAAGAGCTGCAGGATAAAGAGGAACGTACTCATTTTGAAAAAGCGCTGCTACAACTGAAGCCCAAGTACCGAAACGTCATTGTATTGCGGGGAATTAGAGAGTATACGGTGAAGGAAACAGCAGAAATTCTCGGCTGCACAGAGGCGAAGGTCAAGGTAGACTTTCACCGTGCGATGAAGATGGTAAAAGAAGTGGCGTTACACATCTATGAAAAGGGGGCTGGTGTGAATGAAATTTCCTAGCGATGAAGAAGTGTTACAGGAATTTCGAAACAGACCGGATGCAGTCCCCCGCAGCGAGTTTTTGCACACATTGGAAAGAAAGCTGGTCGAGGTCGAGCAACAGCATCGAAGCAGAAGCAAAATGCGACGCACGACCATTCGACTGGGATTATCCGCAGCGGTGCTGCTAGCGGTCTTTTTCCTGGCGCCGATTTTTACCCGGCTGATTACCCATCCGGAATCCATCATGACGACGAAGCCAGAAGCACCTCTCGTGTTGAAGGGTCAGCAGCTAAAGCTGGCGGAAGTATCACCTGCCGTAAAGCAAACCTTGGAAAAGCTGTTCAATCTCGTTCCGGAGCTAAAGACGATGGAACCCAAAGTCATCGGAAAAGAAGATGGCGTCTATGAAATTGTCTTTTATCAAAAGGAGCAAGGAAAGGAGCAGCGGTACGTATCTGTCGAGATGGTGGCAGCCACGGGGAAAATCAGTAACTACGAAAATGAGAAAGCGATGAATGAGGAAGCCCCTTCGCCTACAGAAGAAGAAGCGAAGCAAATGTCTGCTGCCTTTTTACAAGCGCTGTTGGGAGACGAATTCAAGCAATACCAAGTAAGTCAGAATGCCAATAATGATTGGAGTAGCGTTGCGTACACTCGCTATGAAAATGGGCTGCCGGTATTTTTGGACCGCTATTACGTTGGTGTCAACAGTAAGGGAGTCACATATGTAAATACACCTGAAGGTGCACAACCCCCTGTATCGTCAGAGGCATTTCCGAAACCGGGCACGTTTTTGTCCGAAGAAGAGGTGATCGCAAAAGTGGCATCCCTCATAGAGCTGACCTATTCATTAGAGAAAGATACAGGTAAGCCGTTGTTAACGTATTCTCTTGAGACGACAGGGTATTTTCATGCGGAGACAGGAGAAGATGTTGAGAGTGTCTCCTCACATACGAGCCGTTACTCTGACGTGATTTCTGTCAAGCCAGGAGGTAAAAAGCTGGCGGCTAGGGATGCGGATGAAGTAGCGAAAGTAATGGCAGAGGAGTTCGGGATTGATATGAATGGGGTTAGCTTTGAGGCAGATGAGCGTATACTGCCTGACAAGAAAGGTGTGGAAGGGACTCTCTACAAGTCCTCGGGTGGAACAGAAAAGATTATGGTTTATACGAATAACAAGGAGCTAACAGGCTTCCAGATTCGCGGGAAAATCGAGACGGCTAGTTCAACACAGCATGATAACAAGCCTGCAAATGCAAAGCTTACGTATGAAGAGGCAAAGGAAAAAGCCGTTCAGTTTTTGGAGCCTTATTTGGACAGTAGTGTGAAAGAACTGAAGATCGATGAGAGTCAGATCATGATGCCTACTTCAACAGCGTATAGCTTTAGTTTTTTCGCCCTGCATGATGGCGTAGTCGTCACTGACCAGAATTACCTCGTCAATGTAGATGGGCAGACAGGACAGATTGTGAATTTCATGGACAATTTTATGAAGCCGATTGGACCTTTCCCGGATTTGGATACGGCCATATCGAGGGAAGAAGCAGTTAAGCAATTTTTGCAGAGTCACCCTGTTGAATTGGGTTACATACTGCCTGTAGAAAAGGAGACCCTGCAGCTAAGACCACTTCCGGTTTATTCTGTAGACACGAGGGCTTATTTCTTGCTTGATGCGATATCAGGAAAGTTAGTCAAGTAGTAAAAGAGAGGGAGTATCAGGTGAAGATGCTCCCTATTTTGTAACCTCCGTGGTTATTTTTCGACTATTACATAGAGGAAATAAAAAATTACTATGGAGGAAAAGATTATGAATTATACTAAGAAACTGGTAACAACAATGCTGACGGCAAGTATTTTAGCAACGACCCCAATGTGGGGCCAGCATCCAGTGCTAACTGCACAAGCTGAGACAAATCTGGGATTGCCGCCAGCAGCAGAACAAACACTCCAAACGATTTACACTCTACAGCCGGACTTGAAAAGTATGGACCTCATGATCAACCCGCCGAAAAATGGTGTGTACGAGTTGCTTTTTCATTCTACAGATCAAAAGGAGCGGTATGCTAGGCTGCTACTTGATGCAGAGACTGGTGCTTTGCATACGTATGAAAACGAATATGAGGCGAAGCAGAAGAACAAGCCATCAGCAGCAGTTGCCAAACAAAATGCGGACGCGTTCTTACAGGCGCTATTGGGCGACGATTTCAACAAATACAGAGCCAGTCAAGAATCGAATGATTGGCAGGTAACGTATACACGCTACGAAAATGGTTTGCCTGTTTTCACCGATCGTTATGTCGTCGGCGTCAACGGTAAAGGTGTTATGTACGTGGATACGTTGGAAGGTGCGCCATTACGAGCATCATCTGAGTTGTTTGTCCAGCCGGGGAAAGTGTTGGTGGAAGCTAAGCTCCCAGAGAAAGTAGCGTCGTTTATGGAACTTACGTATTCCGCGCATGAAAAGGCAACAGGAAAGCCTGCTTTGACGTATTCGCTAAAATCGAGTGGATATATGAATGCAGTGACAGGAGAAAAGGTCGAAAGCGCCTCTTCGCATACAAGTCGTTACTCTGAAGTTATTGCGGTCAAGTCTGGAGGTAAGCGGTTTTCAGCTCGAAATGCCGATGACGTGAAGCGAGTATTAGCAGAACAGTTCCAGCTCAATATGGAGGGAATCAGCTTTGATACGGATGAGCGGATCCTACCGGAAAAGAAAGGAGTAGAGGGGACGCTTTTCAAGTCTAAGGGAGGAACTGACAAGATCTTGGTTTATACGAACAACAAGGACGTGACTGGCTTCCAAATCCGCAAAGAAGGCGAGGCAGCTAAGGCCACACAGCATCATAACAATCCGGAAAATGTCCAGCTAACGTATGAAGAGGCGAAGGAAAAAGCGGTTCAGTTTTTGCAGCCCTACCTTGACGCAAGTGTGAAAGAGCTGAAAATCGATCAAAGCAAAATCTCGATGCCTACTGCCACGGCGTACAGCTTCAGTTTTTTCGCCCTGCACGATGGCGTTGTCGTCTCCGACCAGGAATACCTCGTAAATGTAGACGGACAGACAGGGGAAATTGTGAACTTTATGGATTACTTCACGAAGCCGACCGCTCCGTTCCCGGACAAAAAGAAAGCCATTTCCAAAGAAGCAGCTGCCAAACTGTTTTTGAAAGCCCATCCTACAGAGCTGGGGTATGTGTTCCCTGTTCTAAACAGGAAAGTGCAAGCACGGCCAGTCCCAGCATATTCGATAGACACAAAGTCATACTTCAAGTTGGATGCGGTAACAGGAAAGGCATTCAAGTAAACACATACGTTCTCCCGCTTCCCATCATGAGGGGCGGGATTTTTGTTGGTAAATAGCAATCAATAAGAAGGAATTCCGAATGACGAATGAACATGTCAATCATACTTTACAAGAGGTGCTCAAGCCTGATCCGGCTCTTTCTCATCTGAACGTTTTTGTAGGGAAATGGATGACAGAAGGACTGATTACGGAAAGTCCGTCAGGGCCAGCCGTGAAGTTGAAAGCAATAGATACATACGAATGGCTACCCGGGGGATTTTTCCTTATTCACCATGTAGATGGTTTGATAGGGGATAAAGAAGTCAAAACCATTGAGATCATCGGCTATGATGCGTCTAATCAGGTGTACTTCACACACGCTTATGACAATCATGGAAGTATGGCTTCCTACTATGCAAATCTTTTGGGCAGAGATTGGAAGATAACAGGGAATACCGAAGCAGTTTCCCCCTGGTTGCGCCCGTTTCGAGTAAACGTAACGCTTCATTCGCTTCTTCGGCGGGATAGATGCCGTAAATGTCAGAGCGGATGTACTCTTCGGCCAACATGTGCAGCGCCTCCAACGCTCGTTGGCCGACTCTCGCAGGAAACGCATCGCTGTAGGAGCCGAGTTGAAATCCGGCAACAGCTTGATTGTTGAACCATAAATCATTGGTCGACTGGATGACATCCGGTTGGCCCCCAGCATTGCCGTCGATTGCCAGCCAATGCCATGCTGCCTAACAGCAACATTATCCCGATCATCGTCACGAACGAGGCAAACAACGGCACCATGGGCAGGCCGAACCGGCTTTCAATGACAAGCCTGCCGAGCCAGGCACCCGCTGCATTGCTGATGTGCAGGGCGGACACGTTTAGGGTGGTGACCAGATTTGGAGCCCCCATGGCCTGATTCATGACGTAGACGGTCAGGCAAGGCAGTATGCCGAAGCTGAAGACACCGAGCAGGAATACATCTGCAACCGCGGCCAGCTTGCTTGTTGCAGCCACGGTAAGCACTAGCAGGCACACAGCACACCGTTTATCCCTGGGCTCGAGGTTGCCGGGTATGACTGACGCAACGGAAGCAAATCCGCCGATAGACGACAGTGTCATGGCGGCTACAGTTTTTTGTCTGAGTTTACTGCAAAAGATAAATTATCGCTTATACAATTGATTCAAGACCAAGATACTCCCTTGTTTCAACATGCTGGAAGATGTCTTTAAACGCCAAATGGGCAAGTACCAACAGGCATTAAAGCAGCATAAGGCTGTTCCGGGTAAAGAATAGGATTTGCAGATGAAGCCTTTCTGGTATAACGCCGGGAGGTTTTTTTGCGTTGCCGCACTCCGTTCCGCCACGGGATATCCAGATAGCGCTTGAAAAGGAAGACACAGTCCGTCCAAAGGCACGCGGTGAGCCATTGTACAAAAGGAGACAAAACGAGACAGGTGTCCACTTTTGTTCCCCGCCAAAAGTAAAGCGGTTACAAAAAAACGCAATGTGACCTGCTTCGACGGTTGGCATACTTTTTGCGATATCCCTTGTGTCAAAGGCTGGACCCCAATAAAACATATTCGAGGAGGAGACACGCAAATGACGAAAGTGGATCAGCAAGTCAAAGGAATTCCGTTGTCCCGTGAAAAGGCAGCTTGGATGTACCAAAAAATGCTGGAGATCCGGAAGTTCGAGGACAAGGTGCACGACCTGTTCGGCCAAGGGAAAATCCCCGGTTTCGTCCATTTATACGCGGGGGAGGAGGCCATTGCAGTCGGGCTTTGCGCGCACCTGGACGACAGCGACACCATTACCAGCACGCATCGAGGGCATGGACACTGCATCGCAAAGGGGTGCGATCTGAATGGAATGATGGCGGAGATTTACGGCAGAGTCACGGGACTTTGCAAAGGAAAGGGAGGCTCCATGCACATTGCGGATTTGGACAAAGGAATGCTCGGGGCAAACGGTATTGTCGGGGGAGGCTATCCGCTTGCTTGCGGAGCCGCTTTGACAGCCAAGTACAAGCAGACAGGCGCTGTAAGCGTATGTTTCTTTGGAGACGGAGCGAACAACCAGGGTACGTTCCATGAAGGGATTAACCTGGCAGCCATTTGGAAGCTGCCAGCCGTGTTCGTAGCAGAGAACAACGGATATGGGGAAGCCACGCCGTTTTCGTACGCCTCCAGCTGCAAAACCATTGCGGACCGTGCGATCGCCTACAACATTCCCGGTATCCGAGTGGATGGCAAGGATGTGCTGGCCGTTTATCAGGCAGCACAGGAAGCAATCGAGCGTGCCCGTCGGGGAGAGGGACCGACTCTGATCGAGTGCGTGACGTACCGCAACTACGGCCACTTTGAGGGCGACGCCCAGAAATACAAAAAAGAAGAAGAGAAGAAGGCGCATCTGTCGGAGATAGACGCGATCAGAAAATTCCGGAATGATCTGCTCTCTGGAAAGCTGTTTACTGTAGACGAGCTAGATGAAATCGAAGCCGCTGTTGACAAAGCGGTCGAGGAAGCAGTCGCGTTTTCGGAAAACAGTCCGTACCCGGAACCGTCCGAACTGTTGACTGACGTATACGTATCGTACTGAAAAAATGATAGCAAAGGGGGAAAGGAACATGACTAAAAAAATGACCATGTCGCAGGCAATCAACGAGGCGATGAAACTCGCGATGCGCAGAGACGAGAACGTGATTTTGATGGGCGAGGACGTAGCTGGCGGGGCACAGGTCGACCATTTACAGGATGAAGAAGCATGGGGAGGCGTTCTCGGGGTAACGAAAGGCCTCGTTCAGGAGTTCGGCCGAGAACGGGTGCTGGATACCCCGATTACCGAAGCGGGCTATATCGGGGCGGCGATGGCTGCTGCGACCACTGGTCTTCGCCCGATTGCAGAATTGATGTTCAACGATTTCATCGGGAGCTGCCTGGACCAGGTGCTGAATCAGGGGGCCAAGTTCCGGTACATGTTTGGGGGCAAAGCACAGGTGCCGGTTACGATCCGCACGACGCACGGCGCTGGATTCCGGGCGGCGGCGCAGCATTCGCAAAGCCTTTATGCTCTGTTCACGGCCATTCCGGGCATTAAAGTGGTGGTTCCGTCCACACCTGCTGACGCGAAAGGACTGCTGCTGGCATCCATCGAGGACAATGACCCTGTAATCTTCTTTGAGGACAAGACGCTATACAACATGACAGGGGAGGTGCCAGACGGTTATTACACAATTCCGATCGGCAAGGCGGACATCAAGCGTGCCGGTTCGGATTTGACGATCGTCGCGGTCGGTAAACAGGTGCATACAGCCTTGGAGGCGGCGGAGCAGCTCGCCAGGAAAGGAATTGAAACGGAGGTCGTCGATCCGCGCAGCCTGTCGCCGCTCGATGAGGATGCGATCTTGGGGTCCGTTCAAAAGACGAATCGGCTGATTGTCATCGACGAGGCGAATCCACGCTGCAGCATTGCGACCGACATCGCGGCCTTGGTCGCGGATAAAGGCTTCGATAGTCTGGATGCGCCGATCAAGCGGATTACGGCACCGCATACCCCGGTTCCGTTTTCGCCTGTACTGGAGGACCTGTATTTACCGACGCCGCAAATGGTGATTCAAGTGGTATCCGAACTGCTTGGCGATAAATCGCTGTTGAGCGTCTGATTCAGAAAGATAGAAGAAAACGGAGGGAAAACCGATGGCAGTCGAGGTGCTCATGCCGAAGATGGGAATGGCGATGAAAGAGGGAACGGTTTCCCATTGGAACAAACAAATCGGCGATCTGGTATCCAAAGGAGAAGTGATCGCTAGCATCAGTTCGGAAAAAATCGAGGCGGACTTGGAAGCACCGGCGAACGGCGTTTTGTTGAAAATCGTTGTTTCGGAATGGGAGGGTGTGCCGCCTGGAACGGTCATTGGATATATCGGTCATCCAAACGAGCAAATCGCGGAGGAAACGGCCGCAACGGCGACGTTGGAGACGGCTGCTCCCGAGAAAAAGCCGGAGGAGCCCGTGGCTTCGGCGAAGTCGGCCACGATAGCGGCAAGTCTGGAAAATGCGAAAGAAGTGAAAATTTCCCCGGTCGCGCGCAAGTTGGCCGAGGCGGCAGGCCTCCCCGTCGAATCTCTCATCGGCACGGGACCGGTGGGCAGGATCACAAAGGAAGACGTAGAAAAGGCGATTGCTGAACGGGAGGTGAAGCAGGCTGTAGCAGCGGAGGATGATCGGCTACCTGCTGTTGCCGTGGAGGAAACGATGGAGCAATTGCCTGTCACGGGCATGCGGAAGGTGATTGCTTCCCGGATGATGGCCAGTTTGCAGGAAAGCGCCCAGCTTACGATCACCACACGGGCCGATGTCACGGACTTGATCGCTTTGCAAAAGAAAATGAACAAAGTCACGCAAAAAGAGCACGACATCAAGCTGACCGTGACTGATCTCATTGCGAGGGCGACGGTTCTTGCTCTCCAAAGGCACAAGCATGTAAACAGCGCCTATATCGATGACCGGATTCATCGGTACGGGAACGTCCACCTGGGAATAGCCGTCGCGCTCGAACAAGGGCTGGTCGTTCCGGTCGTTCGGTACGCGGAATCAACATCGGTGCTGGACCTCTCCCGCCGGATCAAAGCGCTGGCTGTACAGGCGCGGGAAGGGACGCTCGGCATGGAGGAGATGCAAGGGTCTACCTTCTCCATCACGAACCTTGGGGCATACGGAATTGATTTCTTTACGCCGGTGCTGAATCCGCCGGAGGCAGGCATTCTCGGCGTAGGGGCCGTGCAGGAAACGCCTGTCTTCATCGGTGAGGAAGTACAGCGGCGGAGCATTCTCCCGCTCAGCCTGACGTTCGATCATCGCGTACTGGACGGAGCACCGGCAGCCGAATTTTTGCACACACTGAGAAAATACTTGGAAGAGCCGTATCGGATGCTCTTGTGAAGGACGTGATGGGATGAGTGCAATTGCAGTGATCGGAGGGGGACCTGCCGGCTACGTTGCGGCGATTGTCGCCGCCCAAAAGGGCAAACAGGTCACCCTGATCGAGCAGCGGGCGTTGGGTGGGACCTGTCTGAACGAAGGATGTATGCCAACCAAATCGCTCCTAGAGTCCGCGGAGATGGCCGAGAAAGTAAAGCATGCCGGCCGTTTCGGCATTCGCGTGCCCGAACAGGAAGTATCGATTGACTGGCAGGGAGTGCAGAGCTACAAAAACAGAATCGTGCAGCAGCTCGTTATGGGAATCGGATTTCTTATGAGAAAAAACAAAATCAAGGTGCTTACGGGCAAGGCTCGTTTTGTCAGCCAACGCCAAATAGCAGTAGAGAAGGATCAGGGAGAAGAAATTGTTGAAGCCGATAAAATCATCATCGCTTCGGGAGCGGAGCCGATTGAGCTGCCGTTTGCGCCGTTTGATGGTCGCTGGATCATCCACAGTGGACACGCGATGTCGCTTTCGTCGATTCCCGAGACATTGCTGATCATCGGCGGAGGCGTCATCGGATGCGAGTTTGCTAGCATTTACAGTCGCATGGGGTGCGACGTGACAGTGATTGAAATGGCGGATCAGCTTCTCCCCGGCGAAGATGCGGATATTGCGGGTGTTCTGCAAGATCAGCTGGAACGAAGCGGGGTGAAAATCTTGACCTCCACGTCGTTGACATCAGTCGACCAGCAGACGAAAACCGTTCGTTTCAAGAGCCCCGATGGTAGCGGGGAAGCCACAGCAGAGATCGTGCTGGTTGCCGTCGGAAGGATGCCGCGGACGTCAGAACTGCAACTTGATCAGGCGGGTGTAGTATTCGGCAAGCAAGGTATTTCCGTAAACGGGCATATGCAAACGAACGTCCCACATATTTACGCATGCGGGGATGTTGTCGGGGGTATCCAGCTCGCCCATGTCGCTTTTCATGAGGGAACGGTAGCAGCCTTGCATGCATGCGGTCTGGACGCCAAAGCCAATTATCGGGCTGTACCGAGGTGCATCTACACGTCGCCGGAAATCGCTGGTGTCGGCCTCACCGAGAAGCAAGCTAGATCCCAATACGGGGACGTAACAATCGGAGAATTCCCGTTTTCCGTTAATGGAAAGGCAATGATTCTCGGTGAAGCGATCGGAAAGGTGAAGGTCATCACGGAACCGGAATACAATGAGATACTGGGTGTGTCCATCGTAGGTCCACGGGCGACGGAGTTGATCGGGCAAGGAACGGTCATGATCCACGGGGAAATGACGGCGGATATGATGGAAACGTTCATTTCTGCCCACCCGACGTTGTCTGAAGCTCTTCACGAAGCTCTGCTGTCTGCCATCGGTCATGCCGTACACGCCTGAAGCATTGACCTAACCAAAAGCCCCCTGTAACCCAGGGGGAATTTTGCTTTGGGCCATTGTAAGCGCTGCCATTATTGATTAGAATTTAAACAAAAGGAGACGATCTTGCATACATTCTGGCAGGAGTTACTTCAGGCGCGTTACTGAGGGAGGGAATGTATCTTGTTTGAATTCGCTTTAAGTTCGCAGATGTGGAAGCGGTTCGTTCAGGAAGGCGTACTGGATTCTTCACGGATTCACCAATCCATCATCGAATCGTGGTATCGCTCCCGGAACGCCCAAGTCAGCCCGTACTTGGATCGGGGAAGGCATATTCTGAGCGGGGAATCTCTTAGGCACCAACAGCAAAAGAATGCTTTGCTTATGGACGTCGCTGCCCCTTTTCTCGAAAAAATGGATCGACTCGCGAGCGAGATGGGAATGATCGTGCTTTTAATTGATCCGGAAGGCTACGTGCTCTGGATGAAGGGAAGTAAAAGTGTTCGAGAGGTAGCCGAAAAAATACGATTCGTAGAGGGCGTGCGCTGGACGGAAGCCGAGATGGGGACAAATGCAATTGGGACGGCGTTGTCGCTGGGGCAGCCAATTATGGTAACCGGCTCGGAGCACTATTCCATAGCTTCCCATGGTTGGAGCTGTGCTGCCGCTCCAATACGCAACGATGACGGAGAGGTCCTGGGTATCCTCGACGTTTCGTGCCCGGTCGACCAGGCGCATCCATACATACTAGGGATTGTCACCCAGGCCGCCTATACGCTGGAGAAAGAAGTGAAGATCCGCTTTCATCGGGACGAGATGGAATTGATTCAGGGTTCGATGGAAGTACTGGAAAAGGAACAGCAGCTCATCATTTGCAACCCTCGTCAAAAAGTCGTCGCGGCGAGCAGATTGATTCGTCAGAACATTCCGAACTGGCGCGAGATGCGTACCGAAGAAATATACATGCGTTGGTACCGCAATCGGATGGAAGTGCCGATTTGCTCTGCGGAGCACGGTGGTTTCATCGGAAAATATATCTACCTTCTGAATGCAGGGGAGCAGCAGGTAAGGCAGGTCGTCTATCAGGATAAGGGTTCCGCCAAGCCGTTTCGGTTCCTTGGCGAGGCTGGCACAAGCCGTACATTTCGAAAGACGCTGGAAGAGCTTGGGCGGGTAGCTTCCGAGGACATCAATGTCTTCATCCTGGGAGAGACAGGCACCGGAAAAGAAGTGATCGCCCGTTCGATTCATGAGAACAGCAAGTGGGCAAGCGGGCCGTACGTTGCGGTGAACTGCGGGGCGATCCCGGCAGAGCTGCTGGAAAGCGAACTATTCGGTTATGTGGAAGGGGCATTCAGCGGGGCGAAGCGAACCGGGGCGAAGGGGAAATTCCAACTTGCCCACCAAGGAACTATTTTCTTGGACGAAATTGGGGAAATCCCGCACTCCATGCAGGTGGCGCTTCTCCGTGTCTTGCAGGAACGTAAAATAACTCCGCTGGGCGGCAGCCAAGAGATACCCGTCGATTTTCGCGTGATTGCGGCTACGCACCGCAATATCCATCAACTGGTCAAAGAAGGGAAGTTCCGAGAAGACCTTTTTTATCGTCTGTACGTATATCCCGTGCCTGTTCCGGCACTCAGGCAGAGGGCGGAAGATATCCCGCACCTTGTTCACCATTACTGTGAAAAGCATGACTGGGACGCTGTTTTCCCTCCGGAATTCTTTGCCGCGCTGATGGATTACACCTGGCCAGGAAACATTCGCGAGCTTATGAATCTGCTGGATAAATTGCGGATTCTCTCTAGGAACAGATGCGACGACCTCTTACATCTTCTGCATTCCTTGCTCTATCAAAACGCAGAGCTGAGCAAAAGCGTCTCTACCAACCTTAGCTTTCCTGAACAGAGGACGGAGGAGCACCGGGCTTCTCTTTCGTTTCGCGATCAGATACTTCAGCAGCAAATGGTCGAGGCGCTGCAAAAGACGAACGGGAGTGTGTCGAAAGCGGCAAAGCTTCTGGGAATCCCCAGAAGTACGTTCTACAAACGGATACATCGGTTTGAAGAAAATGCAAAACACCCTCGTGGTTGACGGTGTCAGAGAGGAGGACCACAGGATAAGCTTTCCTCTTTTCCAACGAAGAAAACGGATACGAAGATACGCGAGCTTTTCAGGGGGTCAGATAGAACGGACTGTTCCGTGGAAATATAGTTTTAGACTACACGTCCTCGCCGATTAACGCGAGGACGTTTTTTCAATAGAGATAAGGGGTTCTATAGAAAAAATGGAATAATATGTGACGAGAGTATTTGCCCCTCCGTCTTACTATTGGTAAGGTCAAACAGAACTGATCCCCAAATCTGAATACAATTTGGAGGTGCCCAATGAAACTTAAGCCATCCATGATGACGGTTATAGCGGCGTGCTTACTTGCCTCTGCACCTGTATGGACTCCCCATCAACCAACGGTACAAGCAGCAAGCGATATGAAAAAGCCAGAGTCTCAAGAAAAGGATTATTCCCAAGATGTTCAGAATTCTTTGGACAAGCTATTTGAGGTGATTCCAGAGCTAAAAGGGTATCGACTAATTCATAAGCATTATGAGGAAGACGGTTTTCGCCGTTATCCGGCACCGATCTGGAGCTTGCACTTCACCAACAGGCCAAAAACAGATGAAAAAAAAGAGTATGACGCATATTCATCCGTTAGCCTTGAGCTGGATGCACAGACAGGCCAATTGCTCCTCATGGATATCCAAAATCCAGCATGGGCTTCAGCCGATTATCCGGAAGAAGAGCTTGCCAGAGAGAAGGCTTCCGCTTTTATCGAGAACTTATTCGGTACGGAAGCCAAACAGCTGAAAGCCGCTCAAAAACTTAGCAGGGGAAAAGCAGGATCAGGTGACGGGAAGGGCAACAAGCTGGAATGGGCTCACTCCACTGTGCAATACCACTCTCTCATCAATAACCTCCCTCTGTCTAACAACTCTATCTCCGTATCCGTTGATCATGCTGGCCATATTATTAGCTATGAAGCGTATCGTTTCATCGATCCTAGCAAAGTGAACTGGCCTGATCCGAAAAAAGCGATAACACTTGAGGAAGCAAGCAAAATCTATAAGGACAAGCTTAAGCTGGACCTGGTATACGTATGGGAGCAACCGATTTCCTATGCTCAAAATGGAAAACCGGCAGAAAAGAAACCGATGCTTATTTATCAACTGAATACCATTGGTTGGATCGATGCTCTTACCGGTAAAGTCACAGGGGAAGAAACAGAAATGGCAGGGGAGAGTGTTCATATAAAAGGAGAAGGGAAAAGCATCAAAATAGCTTCCCGCGAACAAGGAGAGAAATGGCTGAAAACACAGTTTGGTATTGATGTTTCTGGTGCGACCTTTGAATACGATGATCACAAGGACAATCTTTTAGAAGGACTTCAGACAATCGAATCCTATCGGTGGATGAACGATTCAAATAAAGGTACGCCTGCATTTGAGATGGTTAGCCTCATTACAGATGAACAAAGTGATCGGCTCATCGACTTCGATCTGAATTTCCCAGACGAACGAAAAACAGAGCAGAAAATCAGTGTAGAGGAAGCGAAGAAAAAAGCGATCGCAGCACTGGTACCTTATCTTGACCCGGCGTTAACGGAGCTAACGCTTATCGTAGAGTCTCCTGAAGAAGATATTCCGGAGTGGGTAGACATGAACAAGCTGGATAAGGAAGAAGATAAGGTGTATTCATTCACTTTTCAGGGAAAACGCAACGGGATCGAAGTGTCTGACGAGTTTTATATGATGGGTATAGACAAGGCGACGGGGACGATTACCGATTTAAACCTCCATCCACTCAACCCGGGTGTTACCCTTCCAGATTCCAAAAAGATTATAAGTGCAGCAGAAGCTAAAGAAACGATCCAACAAGAAATTGACCTGGAGCTGGTCTACGTGTGGGAGCAGTATGATGGACAAAGAGCTCCCGAACCGCAACTAGTCTATCAACAGAAATGGAAGAGTGGCTATAGCTTTATCGATGCTTCGACAGGGAAGCTCATCAAAGTGTCCCGCCAATAAATGACATAACAGCCGATTTGCTCTCGTAGCAATATCGGCTTTTTTTAGTACACCTAGCATGGGCGTCGCTCTAGGGTGAAAGTCCCGAACGGGGGCGCTTTATTAGTTAATGATAAAAAAAAAATCCCCGATTTATAGAAAAAGTTAACATGTTACCAAAAATTCCCAATAATGTAGGTAAGGGCATTCTGGTAGTTCTGTATAGATGATCTGTCGATTCATTCTACGTATGAATCAGGTCCATTTATCGACGGAATATTCAGGATGCCATAAAAAGGGGGGGGGCGATCTTCATGAATCTATAGAGGAAACTATTCCAACAGGATAACAACTTCTAAATCGGGAGGAACATTTATGCAAAGAAGTTTTAAAGGCCTGTTCACGTCTGTTTTTTCTTTGATTTGTGTTTTGTACTTTCAAACGGATGTTTTTGCCGCACCCGCATACGATGGAGTTGTCAAAATGAAGCAACCGTCTGGTGAATCGTTTCAAGCCGTGATGCATGGAGATGAATGGTTCCATTGGGCGAGCACAAAGGATGGCGATGTACTTTTACAAGATCAGGAGGGATATTGGAATTACGCTGAACTTACATCAGATGATCTGCAATCGACGGGGATAAAATATAAAATTGACGAAAAGCCTTCAGAAGCGGTAAATGAGAAAAATTTGATGGAATGGATAAATGAGTACGACCCTCAAGCAAATAAAAAACAGGAGTTCCTGAATGAGCTTCAACAAGAATTTTCGGGATCGCTAGAAAAAAATATCGACGGAAGTATCACGCCAGTTACAGGAGCGCAAAAATTGCTTGTTTTGTTAATTGGATTTACAGATGTTGATATCGCCTATAACGACAACGATTGGAGCAACAAATTCTTTTCTGCAAATCAGAAGTCGGTAAAGAATTACTATAATGAAGTGAGTAATGGAAAAGCTCAGATCACCCCAGCATCCGAAGTGTATGGTACGCAAAATGATGGAGTTGTGAAAGTAAAATTAGATTACGCCCATCCGGATACATCGGGAAAAGACATTAGGACGGTTATAACAGATGCACTGGATAAAGCGGATCCTGTGGTGAACTTTGCTAGTTTTGATACAAATAATGATCAAGTCATCGACGCTAAAGATAGCTTCTACATTGTAACTGTTCTTGCTGGTAATGAAGAGGCTAGTGGTGGTGCAGTGCCAAATATTTGGGCACATCAGTGGTATGCTCCCAACACAAATCATGATGGGGTTACAGTATCAGGGATGTATACGACGCAGGGTGAAAAACAATTTGGTCATATGGCAACGATGGGTATCACTGCCCATGAATTGGGTCATTCCTTGGGCCTTCCGGATCTCTATGGTGCTAATAATCATGTGAGTGGTCTAAGTATAATGGCAAATGGAACCTGGAATAATCTCCAAGGGGAGGAACCAGGAACGACACCCACTCATATGGATGCCTGGTCAAAAGCAAAATTAGGATTTGTCACACCAACTGTAGTAAATGCCACTAACAATTTTACGCTTCAAGCCATCCCGAATAATTATAATGTTTTAAAGGTTCCTATAAAGGATAATACGTATTTTTTAGTTGAGAATCGCGAAAAAGTTGGATACGATGCTAGCTTGCAAACAGTTTCTGGAGGCATCGCGGTTTGGCACGTTGATGAATCCATGAGTAATAATACGAATGATCCTCATCCTTTCATTGACATAGAGCAATCCGTGAGTGAATACCAAGACCCATTCTATTACACGAATAACAATCATGCCGCCTCCTTTAGTCCAGACACCAATCCGAACAGTAATACCTACACAGGAGAAAAATCGGGAGTAACGATTACGACGACAAGCACAAGTAATTCTGCCATGAATGTGAATGTGGCAGTCACATCAGGAGAAGCTAGTCTGATTCCGAAAACGAATTGGACGCTAAAATACGTAGACAGCGATGAATTGTACAATGAAGCTCCGAAAGCATTTGATGGAAACAACAGCACGTTTTGGCACACGAAATGGAGCCCTGTAGCTCCAATGCCGCACGATTCAAATTGACTTGGGTGCAACGTATAGCATTTCCAAATTTAGTTACCTGCCCAGACAAGATGGTCAAGTGAACGGAACGATCAAGAACTATGAGTTCTACGTCAGCAGTGATGGAGTGAATTGGGGAACAGCTGTAGCCACAGGTAGCTTTGCAAATGATACTACGTTGAAAGAAACCAGCTTTGCAGCCAAGACAGGTCGCTATATGAAACTGCGTGCCTTAAGCGAGGTAAACAATAACCCATGGACAAGTGCGGCCGAAATCAATGTATTTGGGCAATAATGAGAGTTGGGCACATTGGATGGATATTCGATTAACGAAGGTTGAATAGAAGGATGAGGACACGAGCGGGAGCATCAGGTGAGGATGCTCCTTTTCCATGGTTATTTTTCATTTTATTAAAAAATACTTGAATAAAATTAAAGTTTTCATTAATATAATGAAAGACAGGAGGCGAGGCGATTCATGGAACGCGACGAAATTCCATCTTGGGTGTTAGCTCTGGACAAGGAGACCCTCGAATTTATCAGGAAGTTTATTATCAGTTCGGGCTCTCTCAAGGGGATGGCTGATGAGTACGGTGTATCGTACCCAACAGTTCGGGCCAAGCTCGACCGAATCATTAAAAAGATCGAATTACATAGCAAGGAAGCGGAAGTAGAGTTCGTGCAAATGATCAAAAACCTGGTCATTGACGAACGGATGAGTTTGGAGGTAGCCAAGCTCGTTATTGAAAAATACAAACAAGAAAGAGATGAAAGCAGATGAGTACGGGGATGATTCAATTTTTGGTTGGGCTCGGTATTGTGGGGATGCAAAATTTACTCGGCAGACTGAATCACGCTTATTGGGGGGCTATTTTCCCAGGCTTCTTTTTGGCGTACCTGGTCTACGGTTATGTTACTGGTTTATTTAAAGAAGGCAGTGAACTGACGTTGATCTTGGTAGCAATTGGAGGGATCGCGATTCTATCGTTGGCTTGGTCGGAAGGCAGAAGAGCGATGAAGGCGAAGAGGAAAAAAGAGATGGAGAGAATGGAGTTGCTTGATTTGTAGTGGGGCTAGGGCCTAAGGCCTGCAGAAGAGGAGGACCGTCGACTGCAGGCAAGGAATTATCTATCGCCTTGCATACTACTTAGTTTCCATTCGTTATTTTCCTCTGTAAAGCCTAATTCTAGTGTTCCTGAGTAAGTCTCATCGTTTAACCATACTTCATAATTTGTAATAAATCGTCCATCTTTATATATACCGAAAGACCTCTGACGAAAAGTGCTTCCCTCCATAACAAATGGCATGGTTATGATTTCGTTCTCCACCTTATAAACAAAATTCTTTCCTTCCACAGCAGCTTGCTTGGAAATATACTGTTTAACTTTTTCAGTATCAGCCTTCATCATAGCTCGAAAAATCTCTCTTGCCTGTAGATCAACGATATCTCGTATTTCGTAGATTTTAGTATTCATATCATTCTTTTGTTTTTCCTCAACTAAAGAGGCTTCAAGTTCTTTGTTTTTGTTTTTCAATTGAGTGATTTCAGCCTGTAGCCTTTCTATCTCGGCTTGATTTATTTGTAAGGTTTTCTCGTTAGAACAGGCTGTCATTGTGAAAGCAATAAGGATAAACATGATTGGAAATAAGCTAAATTTCATCGGCGACCTCCCGGCTTTTTTGCAAACGGTGTGATACGTGAAGCAGCCCATAGTTGACAGGGCTGCTTCACAAATTCGATCTAACGAGGAGCACATTTATTTCATAAATTTTGATTCCCCATTAAAAATCCATTCCGCACCATCTCCCGCAGAGCGCTGAAACAATTGCTCAGAACCGTTCATTTCTGCATACTGCTGTTCCTCTGCGGTTGTCGGAATCATCCATAACAGATTCACAGGATCGCCCGCCATGAGCGGAAGTGGAATAGTCGGTGCATCCTCAGGCTTTGCGAGCAGCATGGAGGAGAAGCAGCTGTTGATTTGACTGATTTCCTGGCACGGAATGGTGTGACCTTGTGCGAGGAAGGTCATATACGACCACGGCAGAGAGGTTTGGCCACTGATGTAGGCCAGCAATTGCTGTTCGTTTTGGGCAAGCCATTTGGTTTCGCAGGCAAAGGCTAGCTCGAATCGGCGTAATTGCTCTGGCTCTTCTGTATACTGCTCGACTTTTGGCTGGCGCAATATGGACACGCCGAGGGTCATCGCATAGGTAATGTCTCCTTTTTCGATGGTCACCAATGCTTTCGGGGGCCAGTGACCGCCGTCGATGCCGTAATACTGTTTAACTGGGCCGAGAGTCGAGGTAATCGCGTCCATGAACTGCTGCTGGATGTCAGGCCAAGGGTTGCCATCCCAGCTCGTCCAAAAATGCTGGGCGGCCTCGATACGGGCAAACATGGCGTTCGTTTCTGGTGTTCCCAGCGGAAAGCATAAATGAGATTCTCCGGTGCAATCTCGCGCATACGAAGGATAGTGCGAGCCGTCCGGGGAAGGGCCAGCCCAGCTGGGAATCACACACAGCACCTCATCCTCATACAAAAGTGCCGCTGCATCGCCTTCCTCCAGCCAAACGATCGAGAGCTGCTCCGGGTCCAGCCTGTCTGCTCCATCCGGATGAGCGCAGCAATCGCGTGGCAGCATGGGAGCTTGACCATCCTGCATGGCATCGAAATCGATCGAGTCCGGTGCAGGTCCGTAATTTCTTACCCAACAAGAGCGAATGCTGGCATGCTCCTCACCGGGATAATCCCACAAATAAAAAAAGACGCCGTTCTCATCCTCTTCGACAAAAGCTTGAATCGGACAAATGGGAGAGAACTCCTCTAATAGGATGTTTTTCATAGGTTTCACCTTCAATCATCGTGGTAGATTCGCCGATAACTATAAAGATTTGGGCTTGATTAAACAGGGTTAGAATACCATAATTGACTATTGATTACAAAATTCAGCACCTTGAAAATGTTTGCTCAGCAAAGGAGGTTGCCAGATGAATCAATGCACCATCTATGTCTCCATCCAACAATGCGAGAAAGTCGTCGCTGCGATTGTCGAGGCTTTTCGTGATCAATTGGTAGAGGTATCCGCAGACGAGCGGGCCGTGACCGTGACAGATAAAAAATGGTTTAGCAAGAGCAAGATCACCTTCAATCTTATGCGCGAGGATGATGACCAAGAAGACTTTCTTCAGATGAAAAAAGGGATGTACGGTTACTTCGCACAGATTGAAACGGCCCACGAGAAGGTCCAGCAAAAGCTGTTGTACCAAATTACAGCGCTCAACGTGGCGGTAGGAATTGTAGCGAGTAAGGAAATCGACCAGAAGACGTTTGCGGCCATTATGGCGATTGCCGAAGAAGTACACGGGATCGTCTTTCTCCCTACCGGAGACATGCTCGATAAACAAGGAAGGTTGATTCTCAATACGGCAGGAGAGTCCCAAGTGGACGATTTTCTGGTGACGGTTAGCGTAGACCTGATCGATGGACATATTCAGCCCTCCCAGTCAGGAGAAGCGCGCAAGGAGCGGAGCATCGAGCTATTGCAGGAGCAAGGCATTCCGTACATCCCGCATCTTCCTGTCATCGTAGGCGACGAGGACGCTGTCATCAGGAGCAAGGATGAGATGGTTCAGCGAGCGATTGCTCTATGCTTGATTGCGGTATATGCCGGAGGGATCGCCGAAAACGGACAAATCAAGGAAGAGCGGGAGTTCATCGAGGGAATTATTGAGCAGTTTGGCGCTGCTGAATTCTTTACGGAAAAAGAGAGAGACTTCTTGAATGATCCTCAGCCAGACCGAACCGATATGATTCAGATGGTATGGATGTACGAATGCTACTGGGTACTGCTGTGGGCGCTCGGGTATGTGGAAGAGCTCCATTTCCCTGATAAAATTTGTGATGTGAACACCGCGATTGACGCTCTCAGAAGCGCAGGTGACTATGACACCTTCTACGGCAATGCGGTTGTGAGAAGCAAACAGGAGATTCTCGACCAAGCAGATTTAATCTATCGCTATGACTGGGCATGCGTGGATGCGCGCATCAACAATCGCACGGTTGCAGGCGGTTTGAATGACGAAGTAGTCGTAGAAAGACACAGAGCATTGAATTGGCTGGTTCGTTACATGGAGGATGACTGGGATCATGTGTCGACGGATACATAGGCTATATTCGCGAAAAAGTGGAGCACCTTGTGTGATCTTCTTAGCAGGAATGGGCGATAGCGGTGAGACATGGCAGATCGTTCAAGACCGCATCTCGCAGGAAGCGTCTACCTTATCCTACGATCGTGCGGGGATTGGCAGGAGCCCAGCGGCAGCAGTCGTCCCCCGGACTTGTCGCGATCTGGTGGAGGAGCTATACGATTTGCTGCAGGAGATTGAGGTGGAGGCGCCTTGTATCTTGGTCGGACATTCTTTTGGCGGTCTGGTGGCTAGACTGTTTGCTAGTCTATATCCGCAGCTTGTTTCGGGGATGGTTTTGGTTGACGCTGCTCCCGAATATAAGGAGCTCGCCTATGAAAAGGTTTTGCCTGATAACCTGATCGCAGCCAATCGAGAATATTACGAGAATCCGATGCGAAACAGCGAGAAGATCGATAAGATACGGAGCTACCAAGAAATCGTTGACCATTTTCTGCAAAGCGACATACCTGTCTCAATTATTACGAGAGGCTTACCGGACATATGGGACGAGAAATGGCCGAACGAGGAAATTTTGAAAATCGAACAAAATCTGCAAACCGATTTCAGGCGGCTATCTACATCAAGCAAGCAAAGAATTGCCGGTCGCAGCGGGCATTATATTCATCATGATGAACCGGATATCGTGGTCGAGGAAATTTTGATGATGTTGAGGCGGATGAAAACGTGAGGGATACGAGAACAAAACTCATACTGGACCTGCAAAGATTGGAGCAGGAACAATACCTGATTCGTGAAGGGGAGCAACTACAGGATTTCGTCGGGTTATTGCTGCAATACATAGGGGACCCTGACCCGGAGCTGCGTGATAATCTCATTTACCCGGCATTTTATTACTGGATTCTTGATGAGAAACATCTGACGGAGGCGCAATTGCGCAGCCTTCTCCGAGAACTGACGGACGATACGCATTTGTTCTATCAGATCGGTAGCGAGGGTGATCAATCTGTATTTACGAGGACATTCTCTGCATTGCCGATTGCCTTGATCATGCGACGTCACAGGCAGAAGCCTTTTTTGGAGCTCGCTGATTTCCAGCATGTGAAGAACACCATGCTCCGCTATTTTCAAGAAGAAAAGGATTTGCGCGGCTATTTGTCAGAAGGAGGCTGGGCGCACAGTACGGCACACGGGGCAGACGTATTCCTAGAGCTAGTGCAGTGCCCAGAGAGCGACGAAGCCGTACAGCGAGACATCCTTCGTGCGATCCAGGGCGTGTTGGATAACAGAAAGCATATTTTCAATGACGAAGAAGATGAACGTCTGGCAAGCATTGTCGACACGATGATAGTTAAAGATTTGCTCCCAGAGCAGGAGCTCGCTGACTGGATCAATGGCTTGGCAAGCTGTGCAGAACTGCCGAAAAGTCGTACCCAGGTCATCGCTCGAGTGAACAGTAAAAACTTTTTGCGCAGCCTTTATCTAAGAAGGGCACAAGATAGCCAGGAAAATGAACTGGCGGCTGCCATGCTTGCTGCTGTAACGAAATTAAACAGATTTGCGATCAGTTAAAGGGTGAAGGTTGATGCCGTGACAGACGGCATCAACCTTTTCTTTTTTATACGAAGTTTTAAAAGGCAAAGCTGGTAAGAAGAAAAAGCGCAGGGCTCGCAGACCTTGACAACGCCTACCCAGTCGGAACTTCAAAAAGGGGACCACGCTTGTCGAACACTTCTTCTTTGAGAGACTTCCGCCCGTGGGGTGGCTTTGGCTCGACGGTCCCCTTTTTGAAGTGTAGACGGACAGTAATTCCCCCCTTGCTGGCGTGTCAGAGTCGAAGAGAACTGCGCTTTTTCTTCTCCTCCACTATCCACTCGAACGATTGACAATAATCTTTTAGTACTATATAGTCCTAATATGAAACGAACCTCAAACCGTGATCATGTCATCGCCACTGCCTCCGATTTGTTTTTGCAAAAAGGACTCATGAATACCAGCATGGATGATGTCGTAGCACAGAGCAAAGTCTCCAAGTCCAACATTTACTACCATTTCAAAAGCAAGGAGGAGCTCGTCGTAGCTGTGCTCGGCTACAGAATCAATGTGCTGAGAGGAGCGCTGGAAGTCATCCTGCAACAGGCAGACCTGTCTGTTTCCGCACGGGTGGGGCTGATTTTTACCACCATCGCAGAGGAACTGGAGGGGCGCTCCTGCGTAGGAGGCTGTCCCATCCTTTCCTTGCTGTCGGCACAAATACCAGAAGTCAAAGCGCGAATCAACGAGTTCCTGATCGAATGGCAGAACCTAGCGGAAAAGCTGCTCGTGGAGGGAATCGGCCGTGGAGAATTCAAGGAAAATATCTCGATTCAGCAAACGGCAGTCTTGCTCGTGACCATTGTGGAAGGAGCGATGCTCATGGCTGAATCGCAGGGTCATGCACAGGCACTCGTAGGTGCTGGTCAGACACTTCTACACTTGATTCAAGTGTAGGATTTTTTTGAAGTCAATTAGTACTAATTAGTACTAAAAATATAAAGGAGGCAAAAACAATGGCTGTCGTTTTTATAACAGGCGCGACTGGATTTATCGGCAAGGAGGTAACAAAACAACTGGCACGAGCTGGTCATACCGTGCTGGCGCTGGTTCGTTCGACCGAGAAGTGGGATGAATTGCTGATGCAGATGACACCAACAGAGAGGTCCAATTGCAATGCCGTGCGGGGTGATTTGCGAAAGGAGGGCTTGGGATTATCGGCGAGCGATTACGAACAGGTATTGCACGCTACTGTCATCATCCATGCAGGTGTCCCGATGGATATTTCGATGGATGAAACAGTGGGGAGGGACGTGATTTTACAAGGAGCAAGTCACCTTGCAGCAGTAGCGAACGAATTGCATAAACAACAGCGTCTGCAAAAGCTGATTCATATCGTTGGCTACATGAGTCCGTTTGACGATGAGAGTGGAAAGTTGGCGACAGATGTTTTTGCGACAAACGAATTTTTACGAGAGGCAGGGGGCTACGAGAAATACAAGTTTCTGGCAGATCTATACCTCAGACAAGAGGCGTATCAAAAAGGAATGCCGCTGGTCGTGGTAAATCCGTGTACGATCATAGGCCCGCGAAGCACCGGGAACACAGAACAAACAGATGGATTGGGGCTCGTGATCAGCTCTATGCGGCGTGGTAAGATCCCTGTTCTTCCCGGTGGTAAGGAGTGGTGGCTGCCCTTGCTTGCCGTCGACGATTTGGCCGAGGTCATTGTGGGGATTGTAGAGACAAATCACATCGAGCATCAAACGTATTACGCCTTAAATGAGCGGAGTGCGACGCCAGCTTTTTCAGAGCTGATTTCGTTGATGGCTAAAGAATTACGGATGAAGCCACCAGCCATTCCTTTCCCGGTATCGGTCTTGAAAAAAATCTTGCATAACGGCGGCAGCGGCTTGCTCGGGGTACCTGCCAATTCGATGGATTTTGTCGTAAAGAAAGACTTCCCGCTCGCTCCCTTTCAGCAAATGAAAGCGAAAAAAAGCATCGATGCATACGACGTAGCGGCGTATCTTCCCAGTGTGATTGCCGATCTCGACTACCGTTTGTCGGTCAAGGATCAGAAAGTGCCTCCTCACTTTCACCGAGAGCAAATCGCAGGCATGGCCGCGTACAAGAAAGAAGGCTCGGGTACTCCGTGGCTGCTCGTGCACGGGCTTTTCAGTGAGATGAGCGATTTACTCCCGCTAGCCGAACAGCTGGGTGAACAGGCAGTATGGTTACTGGATTTGCCCGGGTTTGGCAGATCGCCCTATCACCATCACGAAAAACCGATCGAGGGCTTTATCGAGGCAATGGCCGAGGCATTGCGACAGCTGCCGTCTCCGGTTCATCTTGCAGGACATTCATTTGGCGGGTTTTTGGCATGGGAGGCAGCAAAGCGAGTACCGGAAAAAATCGAGAAGCTATACCTTTTGCAGCCGCCCCTGCATGCGCCGAAGTATTCTTTGCTGCTGGCGGGATTGGGAAAAAGTCCAGCCCTTCTACAGCGTTTTTTGCAAAAGCAGGTAACGCCAGCCCAAATGGAAAAAGCAATGCTTGAGCAAGGGGTATTTCAGTCCGCGGAGGAAATGCCAAAAGGCTATGTAGAAAAGGCCGGGAAGCTCCTGCAATCGCCACGCATCAGCAAGACGCATACAGACGTGCTGCGCTATTTTATGAATGAATTCCGGCAAATGGCGCTAACAGCAGAGTCGTTCCCTTTTCCAGCCCAGATCGTATGGGGGACACAGGATAAAACGTATCAGCTGACAAAAGGAACAGAGGATGCTTTCATGAAAGCACATGTAGAGATCGAAAGGTTCTCTGTCGCTCATCATTTTCCGATTAGTCACCCACAGCTAACAGCAAACGTATTGCTACAAATGAGGCACGGCAAGGAATGACAACGGAGCGATTCTTCGGAAGGGGCATGGTAGAAAGGGACCATGCTCTTTTTGAATGGGGCAAGAAAAAAACGAGTTGAACTTTCTGTAAATTTGGAATAGACTATTTTTAACTAATAACGACACTATAACGACAAGTGTCGTTAGTGATGAAAAAGGGAGGAGAACAAAGTGCCGGAACGCAACAGGAAGAAGCTAGTTTATACGGTTTCTCACATCTGGGTGAAGACCTCATGAAGCAGTATATAGTGAAGCGCTTATTGTCGGGCATCATTGTCCTGTTTGGACTCTCCGTTTTTACATTTCTGCTCATTCATCTCATCCCGGGTGACCCTGTGCGGATCATGCTAGGGCAGCGGGCGACTGTGGAACAAATCGAATCGCTTCGCGGAGAGCTGGGCTTGAACAAACCTTTGGTCGTCCAGTATCTCGACTATGCTTCTGGCGTTTTGAAAGGGGATCTCGGCACTTCCCTGAAAACGGGCCGGCCTGTCAGCACAGAAATTGCTGATCGTTTTCCCGCGACAGCAAAAATGGCAGTAGCCAGCCTCGTGGTGGCAGTTGTGATCGGTATCGGGCTGGGTGTCCTAGCGGCGAAATACAAGGATACACCCATCGATGGAGCGATTATGACCTTTTCCACCTTTGGGATGTCCATACCCGGCTTTTGGTTGGGCTTACTCGTTATCCTTGTGTTCTCCGTCCATTTGGGCTGGTTTCCGATTGCGGGAGGGACGGGGCTAAAAGACATGGTTCTTCCAGCGTTTACCTTGGGGACATTGATGGCGACGGCACTTAGCCGACTCACTCGTGCTGGCATGGTAGAGGTTTTGTCCAATGACTATATCCGAACAGCACGTGCGAAAGGGATGAATGAACGAATTGTGCTGCTGCGGCACGCTTTTCGCAATGTGATGATTCCGATTGTGGCTGTCATTGGCCTGGAGCTGGCTGGCTTGCTGGGTGGGGCTGTGATTGTCGAGCAGGTTTTTGGCTGGCCGGGAGTGGGTACTTTGGCGATTCAAGCGATTAGCTCGCGGGATTTTCCGATGATTCAAGGAACGACGTTGTTTATTGGAGCTGTATATGTCCTCGTTGTCATTTTGATTGATGTCCTGTACGCGATTCTCGATCCTCGCATTGACTACACCGCGAAGGAGGGGATGTAGCGTGTTCTGGAGCAAGCAATGGTCCATGCCTCGTTTGGAATTATGGGAGAAGATCATGCAGCAAAAGAAAGCGAAATACAGCTTCCTGATGATGCTCTGCATCGTGTTGCTGGGAATCATCGGGCCGTGGATAGCTCCACATGATCCTACGAAAACGTACTACGAAGCATTTATGCAAGGGCCGTCGAAAGACTTTTGGCTAGGGACAGATGCGATTGGCCGTGATATTTTATCCCGGATGCTGTACGGAACACGAGTGACACTGACCGTAGCCGTGCTGGCGTCTGTCATGACGTTTGTAGCAGGAACGCTGATTGGTGTGACATGCGCTTACCTCGGAGGAATTGTCGACAATCTGATCATGAGAATCATGGACATCATGCTGGCGTTGCCCGGTATTGTGCTTGCTCTAGCAATTGTAGCTTTGCTCGGACCGAGTCAGGAAAATGCGATGATCGCGATCGGAATATCATCGATTCCGGCCTTTTCGATTCTGATTCGTGGTGCGGCACTCTCCATCAAGCAATCCGGCTATGTGGAAGCAAGTCGCTCCATCGGCAGCTCGAATTGGTGGATCATTACACGCCAGTTCATTCCGAACATCTCGAACGTGCTGGTCGTCTATACGACCATGTTTATTGGCAGTGCCATTTTGGGGACCTCGGCACTGGGCTTTATCGGTTTGGGTGCCCAGCCTCCTACACCGGAGTGGGGAACGATGCTGAATGAAGGGAAAAATTACTTGCGAGAAGCTTGGTGGCTCGCTACGTTTCCCGGTCTTGCGATTACGGCAGTCGTTTTTACGGTGTATCTGCTCGGGGATGCTTTGCGGGATATCTTTGATCCCAAATCATAGTTGGCGAGCTTCCGTTCCCGAAAAAGGAGTGAGTAACGTGACGAATGTGTTGGAAGTGACAGGATTGACTACCACGTTTTCAAGAAATGAAAGGGCTTTCAAGGTGGTGGACAATCTTTGCTTACAGGTTAAAAGAGGTGAATCGGTCGGGATCGTCGGAGAATCAGGATGTGGAAAAAGCGTTGCCTCTCTATCCATGATGCGCTTGCTCAGTAAAAACGGAAGCATTGCAGGGCGTATTCAACTGAACGGAGCCGATCTCTTGCGCTATAGCGAAAAAGAGATGCAGAAGATCAGAGGAAAAGAGATCGCTATGATCTTTCAGGAGCCGATGACTTCGCTAAACCCGGTACTGACCATCGGAAAGCAATTGAGTGAAGGACTGGAAAAGCATGAGGGCATGAACCGAGTTCAATCGAGACAAAGAGTGCTCGAGCTGTTGACGCAGGTGGGTATTTCACGTGCCAATGAAATCTATCATGAGTACCCGCATCGTCTGTCAGGGGGGATGCGACAGCGCGTGATGATCGCGATGGCGATTGCTTGTCATCCAAAGCTGCTGATAGCGGACGAACCGACGACTGCCCTAGACGTAACAATCCAGGCGCAAATATTGGATGTCATGAAAAAAATCCAAAGAGAACTGGGCATGTCGCTCATCATGATCACGCATGATTTGGGCGTCGTCGCCGAGACATGTGACCGGGTACTGGTGATGTATGCCGGGCAGGTCATTGAAGCGGCGGACGTTCGCACACTGCTCCGAAGCCCCAAGCATCCGTACACCATGGGCTTGATCAAGTCAACGCCACATAATGCCAAAGGCCAGAAGAGATTGCACAGTATCGCGGGAAGTGTGCCGGCCCCCGATCATTATCCGAAGGGATGCCGTTTTGCACCGCGATGCGAGAAGGTGATGCCTGTCTGTTTGGAACAAAATCCCCCGTTGCTGGATGTGGATCAACAGTCGGAGTGCCGTTGTTGGCTGTATCGAGAGAACAGGGAAAGCACGGCGGTGAATGGATGAAGACGCCTCTTTTGCAAGTGAAGAACCTGAATAAGAAGTTCCTAGTCGGCAAAGGGTGGTTCCAGCAGCCGAGTTACGTGCATGCCGTCCATGGGGTGAACGTGACTGTCAACGCAGGTGAAACGTTGGGAATCGTGGGAGAGTCAGGCTGTGGCAAGTCAACACTGGGCAGATGCATTTTGCGATTGATCGAGCCGACAGACGGCGAGATCGTGTTCGAGGGTCAAAATATCCGCAGCTTACAGAAGGCAGACATGCAAAAGCTGCGGCGTGATATGCAAATGGTGTTTCAAAATCCATTTGATACCCTCAATCCAAAGCTGACGATCCAGCACATTTTGTCAGAGCCATTGATTGCCCATGGTATCCCAAAGCGCGAGCGAGCAGCCATGATCGAAGAGACGCTGGAGATCGTCGGTTTGAACAAAAGTCATTTGTCACGATACGCGCATGAGTTTTCCGGAGGACAAAGGCAAAGAATCGGGATCGCTCGCGCCTTGATGCTCAGGCCAAAGCTCATCATAGCTGACGAGCCTGTGTCCGCCCTGGATGTATCGATCCAATCGCAAATTCTCAATTTGCTTCAGGATTTGCAGGAGCAGTTTTCGCTCACGTATCTTTTTATCTCGCATGACTTGAGTGTCGTCGAGCATATCGCCGATCGAGTAGCGGTGATGTACTTGGGAGAAGTGATTGAGCTGGCGAAAAAAGAAGAGCTGTTTCAGCGCCCGATGCATCCCTACACTCAGACGCTTCTCTCCGCCATTCCCATCACTGATCCTGACGAGAAAAAAGAACGGATCATTTTAACGGGGGATCTGCCGTCTCCATCCAATCCGCCGCAGGGCTGCAAGTTTCACCCGCGCTGTTGGGCGTGCATGGACGTGTGCAAGACAGAAACCCCTCCATTCACAGAAGCAGACGGCAGACTGGTTGCGTGTCATCTCTATACAAAATAAGGGAGCAGGAGTGATAGATAGATGTTGGACCCACGTTTTACGAAGCTGGCGAATGTGCTGGTGAATTACTCGACGAATGTGCAGCCGGGAGATAACGTGCTGATCGATGCGATGGAGGTGGACGCCGCTCTGATAAAGGAGCTTGTCAAAGCAGTTTCGCGAGCAGGTGGACATTCTTTTGTGAACCTGCGTGAATCCTCGATTAGCCGTCAGTTATTGCTAGCGGGAACAGAGGAGCAATTCCGTTTAGAGGCAGAGATGGACAAAGAGCGAATGGAAAAAATGCAAGCGTGCATCATCATCGAGGGTGGGCTGAACATCAATGAAGTGTCTGATGTCCCTGATGAGCAGATGAAGCTGGCTACGTCCTTTTTCAAAGAAGTAAGTATCGTGCGTCTCAAAAAGAAATGGGTCTATCTCCGTTATCCGACGCCTTCCATGGCACAGCTAGCAAATAAGAGTACAGAAGCGTTCGAACAGTTTTACTTCGATGTCTGCACAATGGATTATGCCAAAATGGCAAAAGCCATGCAGCCGCTCAAGGAGCTGATGGAGCGAACGGACCGTGTGAAAATCACGGGACCTGGCACAGAGCTGACTTTCTCAATCAAAGGAATTCCATCGATTCCGTGTCCGGGGCACTATAACATACCAGACGGTGAAGTATTTACGGCCCCTGTTCGTGATTCGGTGAACGGTGTCATATCGTTTAACACCCCCTCGCCTTATCAAGGCTTTACCTTTGAAAAGGTACGGCTGGAGTTTGTGGACGGGAAGATCGTTAGCGCCACAGCCAATGACACGGAGCGCTTGAATAACATTTTGGATACGGATGAAGGTGCCCGGTACATTGGGGAGTTTGCTTTGGGGGTCCACCCGTTCATTCGGGAGCCCATGCAGGATATTTTATTCGATGAAAAAATCGACGGCAGCTTCCACTTTACCCCGGGACGATGCTATGACGAGGCATCCAACGGTAACAAATCGAACATCCACTGGGACATGGTCATGATTCAACGCCCAGAGTACGGTGGCGGTGAGATTTGGTTCGATGACCATTTGATTCGCAGAGACGGACGCTTTCTCTTGCCAGAGCTTGCACCACTTAATCCGGAAAACTTGAAAGAGTAGGAGGAGCATGAGACATGACACATGGAATCGACGCGCATTTTGACCTTTTGCTAGATGTCGCTATTCAACGCGAGTACGGCAGGCGAAAAGTAATAGAATCGGAATACTTACCTGATTTCGTGGCGGGCGGGGTGCAGACGGTTGTCGCAGCGATTTATATCGACAACAAATTCCTGCCGGAGATGGGCTTGAGAAAAGCACTACAACAAATCAGCGCGTTGCACGCGGAGGCAGATGAATCGCCTGAGAAGATCATGGTTTGCAAAAGTGTGGAAGACATCGAGACCGCGAATCGAATGGGGAAAATTGGTTTTGTGCTCTCTCTGGAAGGCGCGGAGCCGTTATATAATGATCTAAGTATGCTCCGTGTTTTTTACGAGCTGGGCGTGCGCCTTATGGGCCTTGTATGGAGCAGGCGGAACTTCGTTGGAGACGGCAGTCATTTTAGTCCGGTACGAGAAGGGCGCAAGGGCGGGCTCACCGAGTTCGGCATCCGCGTCGTCGAAGAGGCAGAAGCAATGGGAATCATCATTGATGTCAGTCATCTGAATGACGAAGGCTTCTGGGATCTGATCGAGGTAGCACGAAAGCCCATCATCGCTTCTCATTCCAATTGCCGGACATTAGCGAGCTCTATGCGCAATCTGACGGATGAGCAAATCAGGGCGATCGCATTCACCAACGGCGTAATCGGCATCAATGGCGTCAATCTGTTTGTAGCGGACACAGACGACCAGGCTGATATCGAGCACATGATCAACCACGTCGATCACATCGTGAAGCTGGTTGGCATTGAACACGTCGGACTGGGTCTGGACATCATCGAGCCATTTATGAAATACGATTCTCCCGATGCGTTTATCCAAGCAGGACGCAAAGATTTTGATGTCGTAAAAGGACATACCAAGGTTCCGGAGCTTGCGCGTGCCCTTGCCAAAAGAGGGTACAAGGATGAAGCGATTGAGCGTATTTTGGGCAAAAACTTCATTCGCGTGTTCAAGGACGTGTGGAAATCATAGAGAGATGAGGGAGTGGAACATTGACCATTACGATAGCGGTAATCTCTTCGGAAGAATTTTTGCCAAGGATCTTGAAGCATACCCAATCCATCGATTACATTCAACTGACCTCGTATACATACCAGAACCCCAAAGAGAGTGCTGCGTTGCTTGATCAAATCCATGACTGCGACGTGCTGCTTTTTGCTGGCCCACTTCCTTATTTTTTTGCCAAGGAAAAGGTAGAGCAAAAGAAGCTGCCTGCGGTGTACATTCCGCTCGATGAATATACCATTTCCCTCTCGTTGTTTCATACCTTGCTGAACGTTCCAGGAGGACTGGACCGCATCTCGATAGATTTGCCAAAAGCGGAGTATATTGAGAAGGTTGCTGAAGAATTGGGCATTACTTCTACGCCTTGGTATGTAAAAGACTACAGTGAGATTATTGAAGAAGGCGGGACGAGATTTGACGTGGAGGAGATTATTCAATTCCACAAGGAGCGCTGGGAACAGAAAAAGAGCCATTTTGCTTTGACTGGTGTTGACTACGTATACAGTCGATTACGTGAGATGAACATCCCTTCGGCATCCCTCGTTAGTCCCGATAAAAATATTCGCGATGCCGTCAATCAAGCGATTGCTTACGGCCGATTGAAAATTAGCAAAAATTCGCAGATAGCTGTGGGGATTGCAGCGATCCAGCAAAATGATGGTCCGCCAGTAGAAACACAATGGCAAGATGCGACGATTATTTTGTTGCAAGAGCTGCTGGAGCTTGTCAAAGAGACGGACGCTTCCATTCAAAAATTGGGACTGGATCAATTCATCATCTATGGCACGAGAGGCAGCATCGAGCAAATGATTGAATACGGGAAGATCATGCAAGTAGTGGGCAATGTCGATCTGCTTGCCAAAGTGACGGTTGCCATTGGGTTTGGTTTTGGCCTAACAGCGAAAGAGGCCGAAGCGAACGCACGCATTGCGATCTATCATGCCCAGAAAACAAAAGAAAGCAGTGCGTATTTGGTGACGGATGAAAAAGAAGTGATCGGTCCGTTGAATACGGAAGCGAAGACGTTCCAATTAAAAAGCGAGAACAAGGAAGTGCTGGAGATCGCGGAGAAGACTGGCGCAAGTGTCGCTACCATCACGAAAATCATGCAGTATGTCAAACTTCGCCGCGATAACCGCTTCACCGCTTCCGATTTAGCCGAGTACCTCCAGATCAGTCGCCGCAGTTCAGAAAGAACCTTGAAAAAACTGATCGAGCATCAGGTCGTAGAGGTCGTCGGAGAAGAACAGCCGTATCAGCAAGGACGCCCGCGGGCTGTGTATCGCCTTAATTATTCATGACTCTCCTCATGTAACATCAACCTGTCCCGGTTTTTCCATTTTACGATGGAAATCCGGGACCCCCACATCTCTCATCTAAGAAACAATCCGATCTATTTAGCGACTATATACCGACAAAAGCGTGCTTCGAATGGAAATGACTCGAAAAAGGAGGTCGTGACATGTTATCAGAACGGTCAAAAGGCCAAATACGCAGCGTTTTACTCATATGTATACTCGTTTTTTCCATAGTTGGCTGCAGCTCTGCTCCCACTCCAGCTACAGACCAGAAGCAAGCAAGCCAACCAGCAAAAAGCTCCCAGCCCAAAAAGGGAGGGACGATCACCATGGGCTACCAGATGGAGCCAGATACGCTGGACCCGCAAAAGACGTCGTTGTCAGCGGGAAATTTTGTTGGGGGCCTGTTGGGGGGAGCCTTGCTGATCCTCGATCCCTTTACGTTTGAGTTGAAGCCGCATCTGGCTGAATCGTACACGATCTCGGACAACGGCAAGACCATGACGTTCAAGATACGTCCTGGCGTGAAGTTCCATGATGGAACACCGCTCACCGCGGAAGTTTTTAAGCAAAGCTATGAACGCGCACTCGAACCGAAAACAGCCTCACCGGTTACCGGACCGGACGTATCTTCGATCAAATCCATTTCAGCTCCTGATGATTCCACATTGATCTTTCATTTGGATGAGCCCTCCGCTTCGTTACTTTCTAACTTATCATATAGCGGCTACCAGCAACCCATTTCCATAGAGGCACGAAACAAATACGGAAATGAGCTGGGGCGCAATCCTGTCGGGGTAGGTCCGTGGAAATTCGAGAGCTGGAAAACAGGCGAATCGATCACACTGGTACGAAACGACGATTATAAGTGGGCAGCTCCTTTTGCTGAAAATCAAGGACCTGTAAGACCTGACAAGTTCGTTCTGAAATTTATTCAAGACGATCAGACTATGATGGCTGCTCTCGACAGTGGGACGATTGATATTGCCACTGTGTCCCCGAAAGACGCGAAGAAATACAAGGATCACAAAGATTTTACGGTGTTGGAAGGAATGCAGCCTGTAGAGTTCTTCATTGGGATGAATCTGGAAAATGAAATCCTGCAGGATGTCCGCGTGAGAAAGGCACTGAACCTGGCGATCAACAAAGACGCATTGATCATAGCGGATTTGCAAGGAGAGGGGGTGCCTGTCTACGGACCGATCCCGCCTACGATGATCGGATACGATGCGGCAGTAGAGCAGTACGGCTACAAGTACAATGCTGATCAAGCCAGACAACTGCTGGAAGAGGCAGGATGGAAGCCAAACGCGCAAGGGATAAGGGAAAAGGATGGGAAGACGCTCAGCCTGACGATGCTCATCGAAGATACAAATCCCGGACATCAGCTGGTGCAAAGCATGTTCAAAGAGATTGGTGTCGAATTGCATATCCAAAAGTATGAATCAGCGACAGCTCTTGAACAGGCACTGAAGGGCGAGTTCGATTTGTTCTCAACGGATCATGGTAGCGTCGATCCAGATATTTTGCACTTGTTACTGCATTCGAGTCAGATCGGGGGCTTGAATTTCTTTCGCCTCAGTGATAAACAGCTCGATAGCCTGCTAGATAAAGGACGAACGACAACAGATCAAGTACTGCGACAGCAGGTTTTTGCAGACATTCAAAAAAGAGTCGTGGAACAGGCCTATTGGATTCCGCTCTATTCCGCAAAAACATTCGTGGTCGTCAGTAACCGGATTCAGGGCGTCAAGCCAAATCCATTAGCAACCTTGATTATTCAGGACATGTGGGTGAACGAGTAGGGCATGGCATGACAACAACATTCGAAAGAGGTGGAAGAAATGAGACAGCAAGGCTGGTTAGTAGAATGGGAAGAGCTGGTTGCAAAAGAAATGAAGGCAGGGAGAGTTCCGGGTTTCGTCATGGGTGTGAATCTGGATGGGCAGAGCCTGTTTCGCAAAAGCCTTGGCTACCGGGATCGAGAAAAGGAACTCGAAATCACTCCTGATACCGTGATGGGATTGGCCTCCGTTACGAAGTCCTTTACATGTATGGCGATCATGCAGCTACAGGAAGCGAAAAAGCTCTCTGTTCATGATCCGGTGATCAAATACCTCCCTGAGTTTCGTACCCCGGATCGTCAAAAAACGGAGCAGATGACGATCCACCATTTTATGACCCACACGACGGGCATACCGCCGCTGCCGATTGATAACCTGGCGATTCGCAACTCCATGCTCGATGACATGCCTGACGAGGATAACCCGATGCATCGGTACTTAAAAAAGGAGTACCAGAAACCGATCTATACGTTCGAGGAGCTGATGGAAGCTCTTGCCTTAGCGGAATATGAGCTGGTGGGCTCTCCAGGACAATTGTTCAGCTATTCGAATGATTGCTACTCTCTATTGGGAGCGGTCATAGCCAGAGTGAGTGGGAAGTCGTATGACGTGTATGTCAAAGAGCACATTTTGGAACCAGCAAATATGAAGAGCAGCACCTTCCTTCTGAGCGATCTGCCTCACCTACCGGATGTAACGACCATCTATCATTTTAAAGAGAGCAATGGCGTATCTGAGATTTACCCTGATCCAAACTGGGAGGATGGGCTACTCGTAGCGGCATCGGGGCATTTGAATTCAACAGTACATGACATGTTGAACTACGCTGAAATCTTCCGTACAGGCGGATGCGTGGGCAAGGAAAGGATTTTATCCGAGGAGAGCGTCAAACAAATGACCTATCCGCATGTCCAGAACAGCTACGGAAGGTATTACGGATATGGCTTATCCATTCAACCCGACTACTATGGGGGGACCTTGATCAAGCACGGTGGAGCGATCAAAGGTGTCGCCGCCCATTTAGCGATTGTTCCGGAGCGGGGTATTACATCTATGGCCTTGGCCAATTTGATCGGAAGCCCAGTGGAAAAAGCCACACTGACAGCACTCCATGCGATAGAAGGGCGTTCATTGAATACACCACAGTACCAATTCGAGACATACAGTGTCCCTCTTGCCCAATTAGGAGAGTATGCCGGTCGATACGTTAGTGGGGAAGGAATGGATATCATCATATATGTGGTAGAGGGTGTCCTGATGATGATAGATAAGACGTCGGATGCGTTTGGTGAAAAAAAGCTGAACTATCCATTGCGACCAATTGGAGAGCATCAATTTATCATCGATAGGGAGGGAAGCGAGTTTACAGTTGGCTTTGTGAAAGGCGAAGACGGCTCTGTAAAAGCCATGTCCCTTTTTTATCGAATCATTCCACGAGTAGCAGCTACGGAGGGTAGTCGAGTATGAAAATAACGTCTGTATGGGTTCATGCCATTAAGCTGCCGCTAAAACGCCCATTTATTATCGCGTACGCCTCTTATGAGGATATGCCGTCTATTATTGTAAAAGTGGAGACAGACAATGGCTTGGTCGGACTAGGCGAAGCGGTACCGGATCAAAATGTCACCGGAGAGACGTGGGAGTCTACCTATACGATGCTCGTTCATAACCTGGCGCCTGTTGTGATCGGTGAGAATCCGTTTGATATCGAGAGAATCCATGAGAAGATGAACCAGGCTGTTTGGGGAGTCCCAGCAGCAAAAGCCGCCATTGATATTGCCTGCTATGATTTGATGGGAAAGGCGGCTGGCCAACCTGTTTATCATTTCTTGGGCGGAAAATATCACACGACTCTTTCCTTCCCATATGTGTTAAGTATTTTAGAGCCAGAGGTCATGGCAGCTGAAGCTAGGCAAGCAGTGGCAGCTGGGTATGGCTCGATCAAAATAAAGGTGGGAGCTGATCTTCAGACAGATATCCAGCGAATCCGGGCTGTTCGGCAGGCAGTTGGTCCTAGCGTAGGGTTGCGGGTGGACGCCAACCAAGGTTGGGAGAACCGTGCGAACTCCTTGCTTGTTTTGCAACAGATCGAGGATTGTCACATTGATTGGATGGAGCAGCCTGTCTTGGCTGATGATCTCGATGCTCTCGCGGAAATTCGCAGGCAAACAACGATTCCAATCATGGTAGACGAGGGACTGCACGGGACGAAGGAAATGCGAGAAGTCATCACGAAGAAAGCTGCAGATAAAGTAAACATCAAATTGATGAAAAGTGGAGGGATATATCCTGCTCTTAAATTGGTGAACCAGGCGGAGATGGCCGGGATGGAGTGTCAGATTGGTTCGATGCTGGAGTCTTCGATTGGCAGTGCAGCTGGTGCACATTTGTCGCTTGCGAAAAAGAACATCATTTCTAACGAATTGGCAGGACCAGCGATCATTTCGCGGGACGTAGCCCAGCTTATGGTTCACGGAAGTCAAATTGTCGTGTCAGATCAGCCAGGGTTAGGTGTAGAGCTAGACGAAGCGGTGCTTGCCGACATAACGGAGAGGTCAGAGCAGGTCATCGGAGCGAAGCGGCAACCCGTATAGGGAGAGGACTGAATGCAAAATACGCGCGTAGAAATCGTCGAGGCATTGACAGAAGACCAGCTTCAGATGATCAAGGCAATGGAGCAGGAGGCTTTTGGTATACAGGGAGCGATTGATGAATGGGTGCTCGTACCGCTTGCGCGACATGGCTGCGTCGCTCTTTTCATGGAAGCAGAGGAGGCGCGTCCTGTAGGGGTATGTCAGCTCCTGAGGGATTTTCGTCAGCCGGACAAGTGCTACATGTATGGGTATTACATCCGAGCAGATCGTAAAGGGATGGGGTATGGGTTCTCTTTCTTGAACCGATTGCTAGAGCAGTTGCGTGAGGATGGGTTTCGTCAGATTTGCCTGACCGTAAGCCCTGATAATACTGGAGCAGTCGGACTCTATCAAAAAGCAGGCTTTGCGGTTATCGAGACACGGATTGCGGAATATGGTAGTGGAAACGATCGCTATTATATGGTGAAAACGCTATAGAAGGGGAGTCGCTTACGATGGAACGGTTTCCTGTCTATCGGATCAGGGGGACAGCGCGAGAACGGGGACAACAAATGGGCCAACTCACCAAAGAGCAAATATGGATCAATCTCGAAGCGTACGAAAGAACCTTTCGAGATGGAGCAGGTCTTCACTGGAAGGACGCAACCGAATATGCTACTCAGTTCATCCCCTGGATCGAGAGGTATGACCAGGAGATTATGGAGGAAATCAGAGGAATTAGCGAAGGGGCGGAGCGGGATCTGCTTGATATTGTGACGCTCAATGTTCGTAGTGAAATCATGACCAACTTAGGCGATCCATTTGGAAAAACAGATGGGTGCACGAGTGTGGCGGCTGTCCCTCCTGTGACGAAAAACCAAGAGACCATCATCGGGCAAAACTGGGATTGGATACACCTCATGGAAAAGGGGCTTGTTGTACTGGAGATCGAGCAACAGCCACGTCCGAACATTTTGATGATTACCGAAGCGGGGATCGTAGGTAAGATCGGAATGAACGACAAAGGTATGGGTGTTTGTCTGAATTTTTTGCGAATATCAGAGCGAACCGTCGGGGTTCCTATTCATATCGTATTGCGGGGAATCTTGAATAGTGGGACGCTCTCACAAGCCATCCGGCAAATAACCCGTCTACCACGTGGCACGTCAGCCAATTATTTGCTTGCGCATCGGGAAGGAGAGACGGTGGATGTGGAAGCGACTTCAAGAGCGCACGATGTCCTCTATCCAATGGAAGGGTATATCGCGCATGCCAATCATTTTGTCGGGTCCCGTATAGCTGTAGATGATCAAGCGAAAATGGGGGAAGCCGATACGCATCTGCGAATGGGGCGGGCCGTGAAACTGTTGGCGGCAGCGCAAGGACAGATCGAAGCTGACTATATCAAGGCGATCTTTCGTGACCATATGAGTTTTCCCGAAGCCATATGCCGACATGGAGACGTGGAGTCGACTGGAGCAGAAGAGCTGGTCGGTCGCACGTTATTTTCCATCGTGATGAATCTGACAGAAGGACAGTTTGAATTGTCCAAGGGTCAACCTTGCAATACGCCGTACCATACGTACCGATTTTCATCCAGTTAACAAGCATAAGCGTAGACATTTCTCTCTATTGTTTATTGGAGATTCATTGGCCCTGTACTCGTTGTTACCCGACCCAAATTAGGCACCGGACATGTTCCGGTGCTTTTTTTGTTTACTTGACAATTACAAGACGATAAATCATTATGTTTATTAAATAACAAACAAAAATGAATTTTGTTTATTAATTTGGTCAGTGGAAAAGTGGGGGAGAAACCATGAATCGAGAAGAACTGAAACAACTGTATAAAGAATCGAAAACGCAGGCAGGGGTGTATCAGATCAAAAACACCCAAAACCAAAAAATCTGGATCAGTGCCACCCGCAACCTCAAGACGATGAACGGAAAGCTGTTCAGTCTCAAAATGGGTTCGCATATAAACAAGCAGCTTCAACAGGAATGGAATGAGTACGGAGAAGAGGCATTCGTCTTTGAAGTGTTGGAGATTTTAAAAAAGAAGGAAGACGGATACTTTGATGAAAAGGATGCCCTGAAGAAACTGGAACAAAAATGGCTCGACCAGCTCCAGCCGTACGGAGAGCGCGGATACAACCAGGAAAAACAGAAAGAGCAATAATCAAACGAAAAGAGGGAAAGAAAATGAAAATACCTACGAACTTGAACCATAAGCCTGTTGTCGTGTCGGATAACTATGAGCGCGTTGATGGCCGATTAGCCAGGAACACAGATGCGAAAGCACTTTCTCTGGGAGTGGCAGAGGGCAACTCCAGAAGAAAGGTCGATATATCTGCCAAGGTATGGAGATACACGGGAGAAGAATGGTCAAAACAATCGGAGGAACTGCCTCTCCATCGTGTTCTTGATATGTCCATACTGATTTGTCGGTCGTTGGCCCATTTTCGCGACGCATACAGATATGAGCATTATTATGACCCGCAGGAGCCCGTCATCGACCGGGTTGCCCTGCAAGGGGATGCAATGACCGTGGCGATATGTACGGACAATGAGAGTCTTCATGAAGACATTAAGCTGTTTAGCCAAGGGCTGAGCAACGATGATGAGATGATCGGCGAACGTCTGCGCACATTATCAAAACTAGTAAAGGATATGGGGTATTGAAATGTTTTCCAATCGTTATGTTCGTACGATTATCCTCTCCCGCGTGCTGTTGCATTTGGGGATCTGGATCCGGAATTATGCCGTTCTTCTTTTCGTTAGCGAATTGACGAATAATAATCCGGTTTATGTATCACTGATTTCGGTTGCGGAATTCGCTCCGATCTTTCTATTTGGCCTTATTGGCGGGACCTTTGCCGACCGATGGCTGCCGAAGCGGACAATGGTTTGGAGCGATCTGCTGTCTGCCGTGTCCGTCGGGGCTGTGCTGCTTGCACTTATGAATGGTGGATGGATGGCACTTCTCATTGGAACATTTATTTCTGCAAGCCTGTCTCAATTTTCCCAACCCTCAGCCATGAAACTGTACAAGAGGCATGTACCAGCTGAACAACTACAAGGCGTGATGGCAATGTCCCAAACGCTGGTCGCTGTCTTTACGGTTTTAGGTCCGGTCATCGGTACGTTTATTTTCATCCAGTTTGGAATTACAGCCTCTCTGATTTTGACTGCTGTTCTGTTCTTAGGGTCTTCCCTTGTATTGGCGACGCTTCCCCGTGACGCGGAGGAAACGAAGTCTGACTATGCGGGCGGTTTCATAAAGGAGCTGAAGGCGGGGCTGCGCTATATTGGGACCAATCAATCCTTACGCACACTCTGTTTGACTTTCTCTGCTGTCGGATTGGCGTCAGGTCTGACACAACCGCTTCAGATTTTTCTTGTCATCGAGAATTTGGGGCAGGACAAACAATTTTTGCAGTGGTTGGTAATGACCAATGGGTTAGCCATGTTGGCAGGAGGAGCAATCATAATCGGGATAGCCAAAAAGGTACGTCCACAGATGCTGCTCATAGTAGGCTTGCTTGTCTCTGCCGTATGTACGATGGTAGTAGGCGCTACCACAACGATTTGGTTGATGATTGTTCTATTAGTGATCAGCGGTTTCTTCTTCCCTTTTATTCAAGGCGGAATCCAGACGCTGATTGTACGTAACACGGAAGGGGCATTTATTGGCCGGGTATCTGGTGCGATCACGCCAGTTTTTATGGGGATGATGGTGATTGGTATGTTTCTATCCGGCTATCTGAAGGAGACGCTCTCGTTGGTTGGGATATATGTGGTGAGCGGTGTGTTGATTATGATCGGTGCGTCTTTGCTGCTTCCTCTTCTTGGTGAGAAAAGGAACAAAGATCAAAGTGGACCAGCATTATGAGGGGAGTAGAAATGTGATGACTGAAAATGAAAAATATGATTTGTCACCCGAAAGACAGCTGACGGATGCAGAAAAAAAGCTTGTTTGGAAAAAGCCTTCCACTCATAAGGTCAGTGAAGAAGAACAGCGCATTCGTAAAGAAATAAAACGCAACTGGAATCGCGGGGAAATGAAAATCGCCAATATATTATTAGAAGGTGATGCCGGTTCTGGTAAAACACAACTAGCCAAAGCATTATCTGCTGATTTCGGGTTGCCGTATACGAAAGTGACTTGTTTTGCTGATATGGATAAATCGGATATTATTGGCGCTATTTTGCCCGTAATTTCTTCTGAACGTTTAGAGAAAATGGAGCCTGCCGAGCAAACAGTATGGAAAGCTTTATATGAAAGCGACGGGTTTCAAAGCATAGCTGAAATTTTGATGGATGCACTGGGGATTACACAGGAACAGGCAGCTTTAAAAATGAAGCAATTACTGAAGCTTGCAGCAGCGGAAAACACCGATGGTGAAGCGATTGAGTATCGATTTTACCCTTCGGAGATCGTCAGAGCCTATCAAAAGGGTTATCTTCTGGAAATCCAAGAACCAAACGTGATTCGTGATGCTGCGGTGTTAATGGCGTTAAACTCTGCCTTGGAGCTGGATGGCAGCATCAATCTTCCCACCGAGATCATACGCAGGCACCCAGACTTCATCGCGGTTATCACAACAAACCGCAGTTATGCGGGAACCAGACCGTTAAACGAAGCGCTGCGCGACAGGGTTCAGCATACGGAAAAGATGGACCTGCCGACCAAAGAAATCATGATCGAACGTGTAATAGCCAAAACTGGTTTTCAAGATGGAAAGATGTTGGGTATTTTAGCGGACATGATTATGGTTTTAGACAGAACAGCGCGGGCCAATGCGATCAAGGGCGTGGCTGGAATGCGTTCCTTTTTCTACTGGGCAGATGCGATTGGCGGAGGAGCTTCCGCAAAAGAATCCCTTTATCATAAGGTCATCTACAAGATCACAACCGATTCGGAAGAAATAAAGCTTTTGGAAGAAGCACTAAAAAGTCAAGGTTTGTTTGCCAGCTTGGAAGAAGCCGAGATTGAGCTAAAAAAAAACGAAAATCTGACGATGCCATAGAGATCAGGACATGGGGAGATATAGACGACACTGATTTTGGCAAAGACAATCATCGAGAGGAAAAGGGAATCGCATTGAAAAAATCTGCCGATAGTGACGAAAGCTCTTCCCGTGGCTCTGATGATTCTACCCATATTGAAAGTTCAGGTTTGGGGGAAGATGGCTCTCCTAACTATCATCAGGCAAATCCTGAATCCATGTCAGAGGAAGCGAAACAAAAGGAACGCGATTTCCGTAAAAAGCTGAATCGGGATGCAAGAGAGGTCATTTCCGATTCGATTCATAAAAAAGTAAAGCTCATTGTTCACCGTCCCGACTACGATGAAGAAAACCAACAAGAATATGTTCGTCTTTGCCAAGGACTCATGCCTATCGTGCAAGAGATTGCCAGAAAGACACTTCCGTACCTGGAGCATGAGATCTCTTCCGACTTTGCGAGGAATCGTTACTATGGCAGCAAATTTCAAGCAGACAGCGTTGCTTACAGGGATTACAAGTATTTTGCCAAGAAACGTCCTCCAACGGAATCCCCTACTCTTGTGGTTGGCCTAAGGGTTGATGAATCTGCATCTATGTCAGCTTACGGGAGATTAGAAGCAGCAAAACGAGCAGTGATCGCCGTATATGAATATTGTCAGCTTTGTCATATCCCCATTTTGATCTACGGCGATACGGCGGATGTTTCCAGATTGGAGCAAATGTCGATCTTTGCCTATGTCGACTTCGATAAAGCGGATGCCAATGATCGCTTCAGGTTAATGAGAATTCATGCGAGAAGTAATAATCGCGATGGAATGGCTCTTAGAATGATGGCGGAACGATTAGCCGCGTCCCCCCAAAAAACAAAACTGTTGATTAGCATAAGTGACGGACAACCGAAAGCAATGGATGACTATACCGGAAGCTACGCTGTTACAGATATGAAACAGACCATACAGGAATATGAACGAAAAGGAGTTACTTTTCTAGCAGCGGCAATCGGTCAAGACAAGGATGTGATAAGTGAAATCTATGGGAATGAAAGATTTTTGGATATTACCAATTTGCATGAGTTCCCTGCAAAGTTAGTTCGGATGATCGCTCGGTATTTATGATGGAAGCGCGGGCATCTCTCTCTATCTATTTCGCATAGAGAGGATGCCCGCGCTTTGTTATTTTTCAATATACGCGTATTTAAAGTAGGAACCGCCGAGAGGGAAGATCACGAAGTCCTTCACCTTGTCGTTTTTTATATAAGCATTGCCGCGGAAGTGCAGCGGTGCCAGCGGCATTTCTTCCATGAGAATTCTTTCAGAGTAAAACAACAGCTGCTTGCGCTTTTGCTCGTCGGTCTCATAGTAGCTTTTATTCAGCAGATCGCGGTACTCCTTGTTGTTGAAGCGAACGACGTTGTTGCCACCCAAGTCCTTGTACATTTCGAGGAAATTGATCGGGTCGTTGAAATCGGCTCCCCATAGCCAGATGCCGAAGTCGTACTTGCCATTTTGGACATCCTCGTTGAACACTTTCCATTCTGAGGTGCGAATGTCAATGTCGACTCCCAGTGTCTTCTTCCACTCGTCCTGGAGTGCTTGAGCCAACTTCTTGTCGGTTTCTCCGGTGTCATAGTAGTACGTGACTTTAGGGAATTGAGACAGCCCGAGCTCTTCCATGCCTTCTGCCAAGAGCTGCTTGGCCTTCGCCACATCCTCCTTAAAGTAGCCGTCCGGATTCAACCCCATGGAGACGGGAACCCAGCCATAAGCGGGCGGAACACCGGTCTGCAGGATGTTATCCACCAATTGCTGTCGGTTGATAGAATACGAAAACGCCTGGCGAATTTTTTTGTTGGTAAAAGGGGGCCTCTCTGTATTGAAGATGACGGCTTTGGTGCCGGGGTTATCTGCGACGAGCAGCTTGCCTTCTTCCTTGATCTGTCCGACCGCATCCGGCGACAAGCCAAAGGAAGGGTAGCCTCCCCAATCCAGGTCGCCATTTTCAAACATGGACAGGGCGGTGTTGTTATCCTCGATGATGACAATTTGGATCTGATCTAGCTTGACGTTGGCGTTGTCCCAATAAGTAGGGCTTTTGCTGAAGGTGAGCTTGGACTTGTGCTCCCACTTATCCATTACAAACGGGCCATTGCCGACAATCGTTTTGGCTTCTGTTGCCCACTGGGGGTTGCTCTCGATGGTCTTTTTATGAAGCGGGTAGTAGGTAGTGAATGAGGTCAATTCCCGGAAGAACGGTGTTGGTGAGCGCAAGGTGAAATCTAGTGTGTAGTCGTCCTTTGCTTTTACCCCGACGTCCTCTTGCTTGCCTTTTCCGGTGTAAAAGTCCTCGCCCCCTTTGATATAGAAGAGCTGATACGCATAGCCGGAAGCGGTTTTGGGGTCGAGATTGCGCTTGATGGCGTACTCAAAATCGTGAGCGGTCACAGGATCACCATTGCTCCATTTGGCGTCCTTTCGAATGGTAAAAGTAAAATGAGTGAAGTCAGGAGTATGCGTGTAGCTCTCCGCGATGGCGTTGATCATCTGGCCTTGACGGTCGACGCTGGTCAGTCCTTCGAAGGTGAGATTGATCATGTCCATTGAGGTTGAATCTGTTGCAATGCCAGCATCCATCGTAGACGGCTCCCCGGTGATGCTCCATTGCAAGACCATTGGCTCTGAGGTAGTAGGCTTTGCTGTCGCTTGCGGTGGAGGGGATTGGATATTGTCGGCGGGTTTCGAGCTACAGCCGACTGAGAGACTAAACAACAAAACAGCAGTAGAAATGCCTAGTAGCCACTTGTTCATACAGTCCTCCCGTTAAATTATTTGAAAAATAAGAAAATTTATAGTTCCTCAAAAGAATAATGCACAGCAATCAGACAGTCATTCAACACAATGTATAAACATTCATCGAAAATCACGGTTACCTGTCGGAATAAATTCATACAATTTGTCCGTTACTTAAATAACTATCGATCTGTAGGAACAACAAAAGCCACCCGCAAAAGGTGGCTTTGTCAGTGCGCCCAGCATGGGCGATAACTCTAGGGTGTAAGTCCCGAACGGGGTT
>NZ_PXZO01000047.1 GCF_003013475.1 Brevibacillus porteri | reverse complement strand
TCACTCCCTCCTACTCGATTTCATGATGGTGTGCCAAGTGCGATGTCATGTGCAGAAAGTGTATCGCGCAGAACGGTCGCCATGAGTTGGTAGCCGAGGACATGCGGATGAAGTCCGTCATCAGCCAATTCCATGCGCAGTGTGATACCATCTGCGTCCGTCATGCGGGAGTGATAATCGACATAGAGACAGTCTGTTTGTTCAGCAATTTCTTGAAAACGTTCATTGATCGTGATGACGAGCTGGTTTCGCTCATGGTTGCGTGCGTATCGGTCCATGCATGTAGGCAAAAGGGAACAAAGAATGGGCTGAATGCCTTGCTCGAGAGCCGCATGCACCATTGCTTCTACATCACTGGTCACCTGCTGGTTAATCTCTTGAGGTGTCAGTCGGTCGGAAGGCAAGAATGTATCCAACGCCCACGTATTGTTAATCCCGATCATGATCACCACGTAACGTGGCTTCAATTGAAGGACATCTGCGGCAAAACGTCTGCGGGCCTGTTCGGTTGTGTCACCGCCGATTCCACGATTCACGATCGTCTGAGCGGACCTGCCAAAAAAGGTAGCAAGATCCCACCAATGCGTGATGGAATCGCCGAAAAAAACAAAATCGACGGGCTGCTGGTGGAAGAGCAGCGCTTCATTATGAAAGTCAAATTCGTTGCGTCGTCTGTCTGCTGGCGCATCGATACTGAAAAATCCGGGCTTTATGAGAGCTGGGCGCTGTTCGTCCAAGCTACATCCCTCCTCGTCCAAAAGTTTACCATATCCCTGTAAGCGTGGTGTGCAGTTTCGTTTACTTCTTACTTGATTTTGCCGAGTGTACACGATAACATATGTTCTGAATAAGATTGATAACCATTATCAAAGTGTGGGAGTCTAAGAGAAGAGGGTGACCGTTGTGTCCATTGCTAAAATCATTCGAGAGCGCCGCTCTATTAAAAAAGACTATAAACCAGATACTGTGTCCGAAGAACTTGTTTTGGAGCTATTGAATGACGCTGTGTACGCGCCGAACCATGGTATTCGTGAGCCTTGGAGATTTCTGTTTGTATCTTCAGAGAAAAAAGAAGCGTTTGTAGAGAAGTTGATCACCTGCTATCCCCCAGAAGCCCATCAGGCGCGCAGAGACATGTACAACCAACCGGCAGCCTATTTGGTCGTCATCATGAAAGAAGATCCGCGCCAAAAACAATGGGAAGAAGATTTCAGTGCGACGGCAGCTCTCATTCAAAACTTCCAGTTGCTCGCATGGGAGCGTGGATTAGGCGTAGTCTGGAAAACAAACGCGCACAACTGGGACCCGAAGGCACACGCCATCTTGGGTGTTGCGCCAGGAGAGAAAATCGTTGGTTTCCTGCACCTCGGTTTTTTCGATCAGGAAAATGTACCAGCAGCACGCACACGCACATCTGCTGAAGAAAAGTTCACTCGGTTCGAATAAACGAAAAAACGAGACCATTCGAAGGTCTCGTTTTTTTGCAATTACTTTGTTGCTGCTTCCTGCGCTACGACTTTTACCATGCTTGAAATGATCCCCAGATGGATGGACTCGTGCATGACGGCAAAGTTAAAGACTTCTCCTACCGTCGTAAACTGGAAGGGACCCATTGTAATGGGGGCTGGCAATGCTGCCTCTAGCTCGTCAGGGGTGACGGAGGACAACCGTTCAAGCTGTACGGACAAGTAGTGAATCAGCTCATCTTTCGAGGGTGATGCAGTTGTCCAGTCAGAAGGCTTCGTTCCCGTCTGAAAAAGAGTAGCGTAGGAAGCGGGCAGGTCAGATTGGTAAGGCAAGCCGATGGACAGAAAATGCTGAAAACAAAAGACGATATGCCCGATATTCCAGCGAAGTGTATTTGAAAAAGCGGGGGATTGCACATCCAATAGCTCCTCAGGAATCAACGGAATCTGTTGCAGACCAATTTGACGAACGGATGTGGCTGTAGTGATCATGCTTTGAGACATGAGACAAACCTCCCTATCATTTTCCTATGATTGACAGCGATCTTACCGTCAACTAAAGTGTACGTCGTAGGGGAAAACGCAACAATCATGCTTTTCCGATTAGAATGATTAGTAAAAATGATAATGGGCACAAGAGGTGAAGCAATGGAGCTCAGGCAATTGGAGTATTTTATGGCAATATGTGAGGAAATGCATTTTTCCCGGGCCTCAGAAAAGCTGTGTACCTCGCAGTCCAATCTCAGTCAGCAAATCAAGTTTTTAGAGAGTGAGCTGGGTGTCCCGCTGTTTGACCGCTTAGGTAAGCGAATTGCGCTGACAGAAGCAGGAAAGGTATTGCTGGAACAGAGTCGGCATGTTTTTTCCCATATCGACTACGCACGCGAAGCGATTGCTGCCATGAAAAACAACGAAGGGGGCACGCTCACGATCGGTGTCCTGCCTGGCGATGCCGATTTGTTGTTTGATGCTCTTCTTGTAGAATTCCACCGCTTGTATCCCAAAACATCCTTATCCGTCATTGAGTCTACAAGAATCGTGGAGCAAATCACATCCGGCGAGATTGATTTGGGCGTGACTGTGCTACCTGAGCCGGATGAGAGAATCACTGTCATTCCGCTATTTCACGAAGAGTTCGCGCTTGCGGTTCATACCGCACATCCACTTGCCAAGGAAAAGGCAATCAAGTTTGAGCAGCTTCAAGATGTAAAAATGGTGATGTTTCCGTCGGATCATCAAGCGAGACAGCTCATCAATCGCTATTGCATACAGGAAGGCTTTCGCTTGCAGGCTCATATCGAAACAACCACACTCCTGTCTCTATTGACTCTTGTAAAAAAGGGGATCGGGGGCTGCATTCTGCCTAGCTTATTGCTGCAAAACATGAACGACGACGAGATTGCGATCATCAACCTCTTGCATCCGACACCCAGCCAAGACATCTGTTTGGTTTATCGCAAGGACAAATATATGGGGTTTGCCGCTCGTACCTTCATCGATACGCTACAAGCGTATATTCAATCGGCCATCGACAACACTCATGCTCCCACCACGAATAAAAACCGCTCGTAAGATTTTCCTTTCCTTGGTAAAATGCATATCATTACGAACCACGATCTGGTCGAGGGGAGGAAGTTCACATGCATCCAAAAAAAGTCCCCCGTTAATCCCGAGGTCCTCCATTCATGTATTTGTGTCAGCTACCCCAAAATAGATCAAGGGAGATGTACGTAAATGAACATGAATGGACCTGTAAAAATATCTCGAAGTGAACGATTTCAAACCTGCCAAGAAATAGCTGCGAGATTACATGAAGTGTACAAAGAAAAAGTTCTGGCCATTGGGGTGTATGGTTCCATTTCTCGAGGGACAGACGGCCCTTATTCGGATATCGAGATGTTTTGTGTATTAGAAGAATCAGGGGAAGAAATAGAATTTAGCTACGAATGGTCAGCAGGACCTTGGAAGGCTGAAGTAAATGTGTGCAGTGCAGATGTATTGCTGAACACTGCCGCTACGGTCGAGGATGATTGGCCGCTGACACATGGCCCATTCTTTTCTCCGCTGAGTCTGTACGATCCGAAGGGCTTTTTTAAAACGCTCAAAAAAGCAGCAGAATCACCAGCGCAGGAAGAGTTCACAGAAGGAATCAACGGTATTCTCGTAGGGGAAATGTACGAGTTTATTGGCAAGTTGCGAAACGTAAATCTAAACGGCCCACATACCTATCTGCCCTACTTGGCTATGGAGTTTGCCCAATACGGTGCGATGTTGATCGGGCTGCACAACCGAAAGCTTTACTCGACAGGGGCCAAGGTTTTGCCGGAAGCGCTGGAATTGCCGCATCGTCCGGCTGGATTCGATCAGGTAGCCAGATTGGTGATGGCGGGGGATCTGACTGATCCAGCAAAAATCGTTAGCGCTTGCGAAGCATTCTGGGATGGTCTCCAAGAGTGGGCTGCACAGCATCAGTATGTGATTCATTCAGAGCGAATCCCTTTTTAGTGGATAAATTACAAACGAGACCCCTTGAACGAGGGGTCTCGACTTACCAAGAAAGCCTTGCTTCCTAGCGAGGCTTTTATTTTTGGGGCTTACTCCACTTTGCCGCTCAGATGCTCATGAATGAGCTTCCATTCCTCTGTCTCTGTTTTCGTAAAAATATTCGTGGCTCTGCCACTTCCCGTGACGAATTCCCCGTTGTAATAGCCTTGATATTGATACGTATATACACAGCTAGCGGAACTTTGATCGACAGCAATCCACTGGACATCCGTAGCTGCATAGACTTCATCCTTGATCAGATGCCATGCATTTTCAAAGTAAGCGCCGATCTCACTCATGGATGTACAGGTCTTGTCGGAAAACCAGTAAATGGCGTTCGGATGAAGCATTTTTTCTACATTGGCAAAGTCATGTGTATTCGTAGCGTCAATATATTGCGCTAACGCCTGTTTATACCCTTCCACAAATGATCCCTCTCTCCGCTAAAAATGGTCTATTTATCCATATTTTATAGGTTTGCGGCAAAGAAAAAAAGCCCGCCCGATGTAGAAGGGGGCTATTCGGGCGGAAATGGAGGACGTAATGTCCATCGTAGGGTCTGACACATTCATGATAGTTGTCTGATGTTAAGGAAGAGTAGAGAGAACATGAAGCATTTGTTAATTTTAGGTTTTGTATAAATGCGGAGGGCAAGCACCCGTTTTTTTCTTTTTAATCACTGGGATAGACAGGCATCCATACAGGAGAGATGCGGTTGTCATAAGCTGAATGGAGTACCGATCCTTGCCAGCAGAATCGGTGCTTCCATCTGATTTCAATGAGGGGAGAGGTAAATTATGGGTTGCGATCGCGGTGGTTTCGGCTTTTTTGGTGGCGGGTTCATTTGGATTCTCATTATTATTTTTCTCGTGATTTGCTTCATTGATGACTAAGGTAATCTTGCAAAGAAAAGACTCTGTGCTCTCATACAAGAGACAGAGTCTTTTTTCTGGTTCTTACTTCAAATGCTGCAAAAATTGACGTGTGCGTTCCTCACGCGGCTTTGCGAACAAATGGGAAGGTGTATCTCGTTCCACGATGACACCTTGGTCCATGAAAATAACCTCGTCGGCAACTTCCCGGGCGAACCCCATCTCGTGCGTGACGACGATCATCGTCATCCCTTCCTGGGCAAGCTCCTTCATCACCTTCAACACTTCGCCAACGAGCTCCGGGTCGAGAGCGGAGGTAGGCTCGTCAAATAGCATGACTTGCGGGTCCATCGCCAGTGCCCGAGCAATCCCTACACGCTGCTGCTGTCCACCAGATAACTGTGCAGGATAATGGTCCAGCTTGTCACCGAGACCTACTTTTGTCAGGAGAGCAGCGGCTTTCGCACGTGCTTTTTCTTTGTCTACTTTTTTGACAGTGACGGGTCCCTCCATCACATTTTCAACGGCTGTCATGTGCGGGAACAGATTGTAGTTTTGAAACACCATCCCGGTCTGCTTTCGCAGCTTCGGAATACTTGTTCTCTCTACTTTTTTGGAAAAGTCCAGCTTGACGTCGCCGATTTGGACGCTACCGCTGGTCGGAACCTCAAGTGCATTCAGGCAGCGAAGCAAGGTTGTTTTCCCGGAACCAGAAGGACCGATGATAACGACTACCTTTCCTTTTTCCACCGAGAGAGAAATACCTTTGAGTACATGTAAGGTATTGAATTGTTTATGCACATCCGTGATCGTAATCATGCGTTTTCACCTGCTTTTTAGACATAACGGTCCAGCTTGTTTTCGATGCGATCCTGGATAATAGAGAGTATGAAGCAAATCACCCAGTAGATAAGGGCTGCTTCCGCATAGACGAGCAGCGGCTCATATGTCGCAGCGACGACTTCTTGGGCTTTGCGAAACATCTCTGGTACCAGAACGACCGAAGCCAGCGAAGTATCCTTGACCAAACTAATAAACGAGTTGGACAAAGGAGGAATGGAGACGCGAGCTGCCTGAGGGAGCACGACTCTGCGCAGTGCTTGCCAGTAGGTCATCCCCATGGAGTAGGCTGCTTCCCATTGCCCTTTGTGAATGGACAAGATCGCGGCACGTACCACCTCGGAGGAATAGGCACCGACGCTGAGAGAGAAGCCGATGATTGCCGACGGTATCGGATCGATCATCAAGCCGATGCTCGGCAAGCCATAAAAAATGATGAATAATTGGACCAATAAAGGAGTACCGCGAATGATCGATACATAAAAGCGGGCGAAGGCAATCAGCGGCTTTATGCCGGATAGACGTGCCAGAGCAGTGAGAACCGCAATGATCAGACCAATGAAAAAGGACGCGATGGCGATTGTCAATGAATAGAGCAAGGCTCCTTTCAACAGAGGAAGAAAGGAGCTTTGCGCGATATCGATCCATCGGTTCAGGCGTTCTGGGTTTTCAAAGAGGCTACTTAGAGACATCTGCACCAAACCATTTCTCTGATATTTTTGCGAGGGTACCATCTTTCGTCATGTCGTCCAGTGCTTTGTTGAATGCATCAACCAGCTCTGTGCTGCCCTTGCGGAAGAGGAAACCGTTTTTCGCTACGTTCGGATCTTTTGCGATAATTTTGATAGGAACATCAGGCTTTTGCTTCATGAAGTCCAACAGGGAAATCCCGTCGTTGATCGTAATGTCTACACGCTTGGAAACAAGCAAATCGATCGCTTGGTTAAAACCTTCCACACCAACGATTTCCGCTCCGTTTTTCTTCGCGATATCTGTGAGGTTGCTCGTCAATGTTTGGGCTGCTTTCAGACCTTTGATATCCTCGAAGCCTTTTACGGTCGTGTTGTCTTTATGGGTGACAAGGACCGCTGTGGATACGGTGTATGGATTGGAGAAATCGTATTTTTCCTCACGATCAGGGCGGATGCCTACCTGGTTCGCTACGACATCAAAGCGCTTGGAGTCGATTCCAGCGAACATCGCATCCCATTGTGTTTCTTGAAAAACAGGCTCTACTCCGATGCGCTTCGCTACCTCTGTCACGACCTCCACATCATAGCCCGTCAGCTTGCCAGACTGATCGTGGAACGTAAACGGCGCATACGTGCCCTCGGTTCCAATCAGAATTTTTCCGTCGGCTTTTACTTTTTCCAACAAGTTTTGTTCTTTTTTCTCTTCTGTTGGGGCAGGAGTGGCACTATTTTGCGGTGGTTGTCCCGTTGAAGACGACCCGCAGCCTGCCAATGCGACTAACAGAGTGGAAGCGAGAAGGGAAAAAAATAGTTTTTTCATAAATTAACCCCCACTAAACCGATGTGAATTTGAATAGGAACATACTAAAAGGGACAGACAATTTTGTCAATGACTAAGAATTACTTCGTGATATCTTCGCCGAACCATTTGACGGAAATCTTGGAAAGGGTGCCGTCCTGCTGCATCTCATCGAGCACCTTGTTAATCGCGTCAGTCAGTTCTGTGCTTCCTTTACGGAACATAAAACCGGTTGGTTGGCCCTCTGCATTTTTCGCCACGACTTTGATGGGCGTATCAGGCTTTTGTTTCAGGAAATCAAGTACTGACAAATTATCGTTGAGCACAACGTCGACGCGTTTTTGTGCAATCAGGTCAATGGCTTGATTGAAATTGTCTACACCGACGATTTCTGCCTCATTGGCGCGTGCGAGGTCAGCGTAGTTGCTAGTCATGGATTGTCCGGCTTTTAACCCTTTGATATCCTTGAACTCTTTGACGGTGTCATTGTCCTTGTGAGTAACCAAAACCGCACGGGAAATCGTATATGGCTTGGAGAATTCGTACTTTTCCTGACGATCAGGACGGATTCCTACTTGATTGGCAATGACGTCAAAGCGCTTGGAGTCGAGTCCCGCAAACATGGCATCCCACTGGGTTTCCTGGAACACAGGCTCTACACCGAGCCGCTTGGCAACTTCGGTGATAACCTCCACATCATAGCCGGTCAATTTGCCCGACTGATCATGGTACGTAAACGGAGAGTATGTACCTTCCGTACCAATGACGAGTTTTTTCTCGGCTTTCACTTTTTCTAGCAAATTTTGCGAAGCTGCTTGATCAGCAGGCGGAGTTGTAGGATTCGGCTGAGAAGGAGAACCGGAAGTGCCGCAGCCAGCCATTCCCAGTAGCAGGCAAGATAGTAAGGTAGACAGAATGACTTTTTTCATGTTGTAATCCCCTTTATGTTAATCGGATTTCATGGATTCATAGTAGTGGTCGTTCATGCCTTTGTCAATCTTTAAATTATTAAATCCTATTTGATTACTTTGAATTGGAGGGGACAAGGTTCTATGTACCTGCGGTGGGGAGAAGAATAT
>NZ_PXZO01000046.1 GCF_003013475.1 Brevibacillus porteri | reverse complement strand
CGTATTCAGTTTTGAAGGAATGAGACGAAAAGCTGTATTCCCGATTACTTGTAAAAAATAATCGGGAATACAGCTTTTTTTGTGTAATAAGTGTAACCGTGCAGAATGAATGCACGGTTTTTTTGTTTTCTTTTTTTGTCCCTCTATCATCCCCTACGCTAGAAACAATGGAGAGGAGGGGGAGAATGTCTATTCATCCGTTACGACTGTTGGCTATATTGCTTCTCGCTACATGTATAGGTATAGCGTCTTTCACCATTTTGAAACCACATCAGGTGACCTATATACAATTACGTTCATCAGTAGAAAAAGAAAGTGGCCAATTACTGGAAGCAAAGGATATGGAGCCATTGACATTGAGACTGGGAGGGATTTTTCAACGACCCTTTGCTCCAATTCCAGGCTTGATTCCATGGGAAGAAGGACAGAGTCTTGTCGGTTTAGCATTCACTCGTCACGTGAAGGGAGGCCGCCCGTTATTGCAAAGTGATTTGGAGCAAACAAGTAGTGTACAAGGCAGTGGGGTGATAACAGAAGAAATGACAGGTATGAGCATTCCCATAGACAATGTAGCAGGAGTTTCACCGCATGTATCAAGCGGAGAAAGGGTACACGTCTATGCTTCTTTTGAAGATGAGACAGGAGCACATTCTGGACTCCTATTGCAAAATATGCCGATCATTGGCATTCAACGCGAAATGGAAGGTGATCACCCCAATCTGGTAGCTGTTACTCTCTCCCTGACACGTGATGAGGCTGTTCTGCTAACACACGCACTTCATTATGGAAAAATCAGATTGGGCTTGGCCGCAGTGAAGGATGGGGGAAATCCGGGAATAGGAGACGCAAAATTCGCTGCAGAGTTAATGAAGACGAAAACACGCTGGGGTATTCAAAAGGAGGAGCAGGAGTGAAAAGGCGTTTGCTCATAGTAGATGATGATCGAGATTCAGCTCGTTTGTTAACGGCTCAACTTATTAACAGCAGATGGGTAGAAGTGTGCGGGGAAGCACTCGGAGTGGAAGAGGCATGGGCAAAATTACAGGCAAACCAACCCCATTTGGTATTGCTCGGTGGTATAAAGGGAACGGAAAGAGGTGTGTTGTGTCAGCAATTTCGGCTAGCCTTTCCTCATCTTTCATTTATTGCCGCTTGCTCAAGCGATGAACTGATGTGGGAGCCGTTTTTCCGGAACTTAGGCTTATGGGTTATTGCCAAGCCCATTGAACCAGGGCAAATCGAAGCGTTAGCCATGATGATACAGCCTCAAGGCATGGGAGCAGAAGCTACGCCACAACAACACCAGTATGTAATCCAGGAACAAACCAAGAGCTATCCGAGCCAGCCGCCTTCATTCTCAGAGCCGATTACAGATAGACAAGTCCCTGAAATGACTCGTTCCAAACAGCTTATTACTGTTTACGGTCCAAAAGGTGGCGTAGGAAAAACATTTATTTCTCGTGAGCTAGCGGTTTTCTTTTCCATGCAAAAAAAAGAAGGTCTCCCATTGCGGGTAATTGCTGTTGACTTCAATCTGGATCTCGGTACATTTGCAACTACCTTGAATCTCCCTCGTACCCCTAATCTTTTTACGTGGGTAAAGGATCTTGATGCTCAGTTGCATTCGTTTATTCAGAGTCAAGAAAATGACCCTTATTCCATAAGCAGTGAGGAATGGCAGGAATACGCACAAGCCTTGCCGTTATCTCCACAACAAATCGAGAAATATGTGGTTGCTCATCCTGATACGGGATTGCATGTACTTACCTCCCCCCGTGATATTCGACAAAGCTTTGAAATCCGTGACTATCATTTATATCTGATTCTCGAAACGTTAAAACAAAGCGACTACGACGTCATTCTGATCGATACGGCTCCTGATACAACAGATGCAACGATTCAAGCTCTGTTTTTTGCAGAACATGTCGTGATGGTGGGAAATCCGGTGGTAGACTCCATTGAAAATATTCAACGATTGCTGAAACTGTTGAGAGAAGCAGAGTACCCTGAAGAACGCATTCAAATTTGCATGAATCGTTTGCAACGGAAAGAAATGTTTACCTTAGATGAAATTCGTGCCTACTTTCAACTTCACCCTAGCAAAAAAATCTTCTCAATACCTGACGATGTAGAAGTAAAAAAATCGATTAACACCGGAACGCCAGTCATGCTCCAGTCAGGGAGAATTCCGGCCAAGGAAGCCATTGAGACACTAGGAAAAGCACTGTTTCCTGTAGATGGGGAACAAGTTAAGGCTATTGGAAAAGAGAAACAAAAAGAGAAAACATCTCTCTTCAAGTGGTTATGGGGATAAGGGAGGGTATCATGTTCGATAAAAAACAGTTACTAGGCATTTCTAATCAAGTCCGCACAGCGCAAGAATTACGGTCAGCGGGGAGGGGAATGGCGGGAGTACCTTCGACGCTTCACGAAAAAATGCATGCCCCCGACCACGAGCGGACGAATGAAAAATGGGTCGGGACAGATAGGGAAACATCGATTCGTACCCAGATTGTTGAGAAATACGGAAAACGATTATGGGAGGAAAAGCAGTCCCCACTCTTTTTAGATGAGTTGATGACAGATCTTCGAATGCTGTTGGAGTCGCAAACGACACTGACATCCATACAAATGGAAGCAGAAGTAAAACGATTGCTGCATTCTTTGACGGGTTGGGGGCCATTAGATGCTTTGTTAGAGGATAACGACATTACGGAGATTCTTTTTCATCGCTATAACTATCTCGTCATTGAAAGAAAAAGTACTGGTCGTCTTGAATCGCCAGACATTGCTGTTTTTCGCGATGAGGAAGAGCTGCTGCGCTTATTGGAACAAATTGCAGCGACAATGGGGCGTGAGTTTAATGAAACAAAAGCAGAGCTGCATACACAGCTTCCGGACGGTTCCCGGGTTGCTGCTACGCATCGCTCTATTTCTCCTGATGGTCATATGCTCACGATCAGAAAACACCGTGAGTTATTCAGCGAGTCCGACTATTTGCGGTATGGTTCCATTTGCGAGCCGATGCTTCTCTTTTTAAACAGAGCCGTCCGATTATCTCGTGCATCTGGCATTGTTAGTGGAGGAACAGGCTCAGGCAAGACACATATGCTCAATCTCATCTCCCAATATGTTCCTAATCATTTAAGTATTATTACGATCGAGGATGTTTTGGAGATGAAGCTTCAGCATCCTTTCGTGCGCAGATTTTTAGCGAAACCTGCGAATTATGAGGGGAAGGGTGGGTTTTCGATCAAGGATTGTGTTCGTTTGTCCTTAAGAAAAAGGCCGGATGTCATTATGGTCGGTGAGACACGAGGTGGCGAAATCGTAGATATGCTTTGGGCGATGAATACGGATCACCCTGGTAGCTGGAGCACAGCACATGCAAACTCACCGCGAGCTTTGGTCGATTCAACATTGCCCATTTTATTTGGAAAAGCAGATGAAGGGTATAGTGCTGAGGAGCGCAATTTAATGATCGGTTCAGCACTGGATCTGATTGTTCAAGTAAAACGTTTTGAAGAAGACGGCAGTCGCAAGGTGGTTGCGATAACGGAGGTAGTGGGGACGGGTCAATCGCATGAAGAATGGATAAAACGAGCTTGCAACATTAAACAGGTTCTCCCTGATCGGGTGTACTTACAGGATATTTACGTGTACGAAGCAACTGGGGTGGAGAATGGGAGAGTAAAGGGCCACTTCAAATGGACAGGCTATCGCCCAGAGCGACTGATTAAGCGATGGCTAGAGAAAGGCCTGTCACGAGAGGAGATTGAGCAAGTCTTTTTCACCACACCAATACCACTATAGGAGGAGAAGGCATGGATATTAGCTTACCTATTGCGATAGGGATGGGGATGGCCATCCTGTTATTGATCATGCCCAACAAATTGTATATGCGAGAACCGACGGGGAAGCACGAAATTGTAGAAGTCCTGCAACAGGACAGAAAAACAATTTGGAAGCAGTTTGAGGAGAGGTTGGCCAAATCGCGCTCAGGATGGGGGATAAACCAGTATGTGACCCTCTCTTTTTTATTGGGGATCGCGTCCTTTGGTGTGAGTAGTCAGATCCTACAGTCTTGGTGGATGGCATTGCCTGCTTTGCTGGCAGGGATTATGTTTACCGAACGGTTGGTGAGTGTATGGGGAGCTCGTCGAAAGGACGATTTCGAAGCAGGCAATGTAAAAGCGATTCGTCTCATGGCCAGTTCTTTACGTACTTCTCCATCGTATTTGCATGCGTTTGAACAGGTAGCGGCTAGTCCATTCTTATCAGAAATTGTATTAGAGGAATACAGGCGTATTGTAGAGCTATTGCGGGCACAAGTCCCGTTGGAGCACGTAATGAATCGATTCTTTGAACGTACAGGATCAGCAGATGTCAAATATTTAGCGACCATTGTCCACATTCAACGTGAGATGGGCGGAGATATGGCCAAAACGCTCGATTTGGCTGCCTCTTCGATATTGCGGCGTCGACAGTCGCTCCGTAGACAAAAAGCAGCAATGGCGCAGATCGTCGCACAAGTGAATTTACTAAGTGTCATGCCGTTTGTTTTTGTCATTGCGTTGTATGTGAATAATCCCAATCATTTCGACCCACTAACGGCCACAGTGGGGGGAAGATTGCTTATTTTGGGAAGCTTGGCTTCTATTTTGATTGGGGGAGAAGCAATTCGTTATGTTGCGCAAAAAAGCATAAGCAGGGGAGCATAGGAGAGGGTGCAATGTTCGTTCTCGTTACTAGTATATTGGTGAGTGTTGCTATATTTCTGTACGGTCTTCCGTCATGTGTGAGTAAGGAAGAACCATTCTCCGCCACGCTTTTGGGCAGGATTGATTCCGAGAAACAAGCCAAGCTTGAGCAATCTTTTCAACATGGACGAAAAAGGTGGACACTGGTTCGAGGCTTGGAGAAAAACCAGGTACTGCTACAGCATTTTTACAAATGGACGGGTGTCGATAAGAAAAAAATAGAGGAAACATTGGCTCGTTTGGGGATCGAGATAAGCCTGACAGAGATTGTCTTGTTTCGGCTCATCAGTATGTGTTTCATAGCTTCATCTCTAGCTTCATTGGCAACAAGCATGGTTAACGGTGAAAAAATCGGTACGGTAAATGGTCTCCCCTTAACGTTTAGCTTATTTTTGTACTTGCTTCCAAACATGCTGCTAGATTGGGCGGACAAGCGGGCAAAAGCTGAAATTCGTGCGCAGGTTCCTATTTTTTTCAGCATTGTGCAATCACTGGTGGAAGCAGGCATGCCATTGCAGCAGGCTGTTAAGCAGACAGCGAGACGGTTTGATGCAAGACTGGGCAGAGAGCTTGCGAGCCTAGAAATGGGAGAGAAAAGGCATGGGAACTGGAGAAAGGCGCTTGAAGAGTTGGCCTTTCGGTGGGAGGTAGATTCGTTGACTACCATCGCGCTGGAGATGAACGAGGCGATGAAAAAAGGGGTTAGCCTATCACAAATGTTGTCTGTCCAAGTAGAGGAGCAAGTGAGACAACAAGAAGACGAAGCTGCTACCCATATGAATCGGTTAAATATCAGGTTATTGCCTTTTGTCATTTTGTTAATGGGCCTGCCGCTGTTGTTCTTGGTGATGGGTCCTGCATTCATCGGCATCGGAGAAAGCTTGTAGAAAAATTAGCGAATGTAAATATTTTTGCGAGAGGCACTGTCTTTTGGCAGAGTGAAAATAGAACCAAAATCTCAATGAGGAGTGAATGGAATGGGAACCATCGCAGATTACGTCAAGCGTTTTTGGTATGAGGAGGACGGTGTTACGATCGTGGAAATGGTCATTATTATTGCCGTCATCTTGATTGTACTTATTCCGACACTGACACAACTAGGCACTGCCGAAGACGAGAAGCTGAAGGAACTGCAAGAAAAGATAAGCAAATGACAAACGTAATCTTGCTGGGCGTGTTAGGAGCGGCAGCATGGACGGATTGGAGACAAAGAAAAATACCGAATACTCTTGTTTTTCCAGCGATTACTGTCGGCTTATGGTATCAGTGGGAAGGTGAGTTATTAGCCGGAGCATTGTTAGGCGTGGCAGGAGCCTTTTTGTTGACAGTTGGTCCCGTAATCTTAAAAGGGATGGGGATGGGGGATCAAAAGTTGCTGATGGCTGTTGGTGCTTGGACGAGCTGGAGTGTGGTGTATTCTTTGTTTTTGCATTCCATCGTTTTGTGCCTGCTTGTTATGGTGTTTTATCCGCAAAATTGGGCTCGCTTACGCAACAATCTTCTAATCATAGCAGCCGGATGGTCAGCTCATCGACAAGTATGGCTTCCAGGCAGGGAAAAAACAGCCTTTTCATTCCCCTACGCGGTATATTTGCTGGTTGCTTTTGTGTTCCAATCCGTACGAGATGTCATCGGAGCAAGCGGATGATCACACGCATGGGACGAGTGATACGTGCGAGGGTGAAAGATGAGCGAGGCAGCCAAATGATTGAGTTTATTTTGGTGTTTCCTTTAGTTTGGATCTTGATCGTATTCTCCTTTGACCAATTCAGCATGATGTACAACAAGCAAAAGGCATTGGCGGCTGCGTATGAGGCAGGGAGAATTGCTGCAGTGCAGCCCAATTTCGGGTTGGCCAAATTCCATGCGAAAGAGCGAGGTACATCAGAATTAGAACAAGGTATTGGAGTCCTTCACAAAGATGTGCAGCTGGAGCTTGATGGGAACGGCTGGAGAAAAGGCAGTCATGTAAAAGCTGAAGCAACAGTTTCATTTCGGCTTCTCGCTACGGGGGAATTATACGAGATAACCGAAAGCTATCACATGATGGTTGAAAATGCGGAGGAGAAGCAATGAATGATCAGTTACACCATTTTTTGTTTCGAGTGAGGGAAGAGCGCGGGGCAACCATGATTACTATGCTCTTCTTTCTCTTCTGCTTAGGCAGCCTGCTCTCTATCCTGTTATTTTTGGAGCAGACAGATTATCTAAAAATGAAGATGCAACATACAGCAGATCTGATTACCAAAGGATCGCGTGCGGCTGGAAAATGGGAATACGAGGATTCAAACGGTGATAAGCAAATCAGATTGTTTGCGACAACAGAAGAAGCAGAACGGCGTGATGCAGATATCATTCGCGGGGCACGTGAAGAAGCTGGGATTCTTTGGAGATTAAACAGGCCGAATCTGGAGGGGACAAGTGATGGGGTCTCTGTCATTCACCAAAAAGGTGAACGGCCTTATTTGTACTTGCAAGGAATCTATCATTTAGAAGTAAAGGTTGAGAAGAATATACCTGTATTTTGGGATGAGCTGTTTGTAAAAATGAACAGAGTCTCCCAGTCTGGAGTCTATGAATAAAGTCACAATTTTGAACAAAGGTACTGTTATTTTTGTCCTAATCCCGCATGGTAATTTAGTAGTATATTCCAGAAATGGGGATAGGAGTGAGATGACAGTGCCTTCAAAAATAGTCGATCGGTACAAACGAATTCTTAACGGAGAGCAAAAGCGTTTTTCCCCGTATGAGTTCGAAGATGTGCAGTACCGTAAGCAAAAAGTCCAATTAGTTGTCAGATATGCGATTGAAAATGTGAAAAGATGGACGCCAGAGCAGGCGCGGCGTGAATTGAGCTTGCAAGATGTTAAAGAATTGAAGCTGCATTTAGTAAGGGAATTTATTGAACCGCCTATCGAGGCAAAGGCTGAGGATGTGTATTATTTCGTCGAATTTGCTTATCCGTATTTACCTCGGCTTTCAGAAGAGCAACGAGTGCTATGGGTTTACCAAGAAGTGCTTTCAGGCATAAGACGTCATTTTCCCCCATCTTATTTTCAGAGCATAAAGGGTGAGGAACGGGCAAAAATTTGCGTCGACTATATGTGCAGGCATCTACTAAAGCTGACAGATTTGCGTCAACTGCCAAGTATCTTCAGCAAAACAGAGAGAGCATATACGCTCCTGAAAACATATAAACTCAAGATTCTCGTCGATACACTCTACTTTTCACCATTTGATATGGTCACTGAAATGTATCCCGAACTTAGTGATCCCTCTTATTGGGAAGAGTTATAAAAATATTTGCACAACCCTGCTGTCTTTTTTTACGGTAGAGATAGTTTCATAGGCTTATAAGCAGATGAAACGGCCGTACTCTACAGGTGAGAGAAGGAGGCGTTGCGTATGGCAACAGTAGAGGCTCACCAGAAATGCTCAGCATCCGTGGAGCAGCTTCTAGGGCGACAAGTACGCTACCAGAAGCACAAACCCGGCAGGTATCTTTCAGTGGAAAGAGTTCCGCAGGGAGCGTTCCAGATCGAATCCGTACATCGATTTGGAGACAGAGTAGTACTCAATGACGGACTGATTGTAATGGAGAATGCTCCAACCGTCATGGAGCGCGGGGGAAGGATCGCTCTTCTTTTCGCGACCGGAGAAGAACTTTACTTTGTAACTGAGTAGGTTCTCTTAATCGCCTTGCACGGGTGCGTGTGAGGCGACCCATAAAGCGAAATGCCTGGTTTATCAGGCTAAATAAGATTCGACGAGTCGAGAATGCTGTTGGAGAATATCTATCGCTCTATAATAAGGAAAATGGGGGTATATTGACGTGTTGGCAAAGAGTGCAATCGAATTAGTCAACCGCTGCTATGAGGAGACAAACAAGCTGACATTGTTGTCATTGGAAGAGTTTAAGGAATCCTTTATTGCTTTTGTTTTTGGAGATTACCAGGAAGAGTTTATGGTTCAGTATGATCTGGAAGAGTTTTATGAGCATCTGAATCAGCTTCAGTTATCGAATTGCCGGAGAGATTTTGATCGAGCAGTTGAGGAATGGTACATCACAGAGTATGGAAGCGGGTATAAAGGCGTCAGTTATCATGACATTTTGTTTACGCTAGTAAAGGAAGCAGTCGTTCAATATCAATCGCCCAATCGGATAGCACTCATCCGGGACGTAACCAAGCTCCTTACTATGCCAAATGGATTCCTTGCCCGTTGGCAAAATGGGCAGATACGTGAGCGTCCCATCCCCACATATTTTAAATACTTGATGAAGCTTGGAGTACGTACACATGAAGATATTGAAACGTTGGTAGACATGTGGCTGGTAGAGTACCCAAACGCATTTAATAAAAAGCAGCAGGAGCTATTTGCCAATCCACCGAGAAGAGGAAGACCTAACAACGTCGAGCTCGCTCTGTTAATCGAGCTAGCCATGAAAGTGAGACCAGAAATGACAGCTCAGGAACGAGAGCGGCTGCGCAAAATATACTATTATCATCGCAAGTCCCTCACTGTTCGAGAGATGGTTGAGAAATTTGAGAAATACATTGCCAGTAAAAATAAATCAAATGATTCCCAGGTGGGATAATCATGTTTCACCAAATGAGCCGCTTTGTCTCCAGGTTCCGAGATTTGGAGCAACAGGAGTTTTCACAGTCAATTGAGGAAGAGCGGCATTGGAGAGTGCTTAAAGAAAAGCTTGCTTCGCCACAAATAGTTGAGCAACAGGAGTCGTATCAGCGTAAATGTATTGCTGTTATGAGTTTGTATGCACAGGCTGGAGCTAGTTTTCTTGCAAGTAACCTAGCGTATGCATGGTCAGGAAAAGGCATTCCTGTCACCCTTTGCGAGTTACCAAAAGTGACTTCCTATTATTATTTTGCACTTGATTTTGAACGTAGAGTTCGACAACAAGTAAGAGATTCTTCTACACCATCGCTCCTCATGCAGAATAACCATCTTCGCATCCAGATAGATTCCCCAGCAAAACTTCAGCACGAATCTTCTCAAACAGATACAGCCAACTGGTTACTACGGATTTGTAAGGATAGTCCCCTTGTTGTCATTGATGTTTCTTCCTACTGGAATGATCTCTACTCTAAACAAATTTTTGAGCATGCCGACGAAATATGGGTAGTATTTGATGCAGATTTGGCTAGACTTACCCGTTTGTTCCTGGTAGATCAAGCCCCTGCTTGGTGGAAGACAGAAAGAAGAAAAATAAAAATGATAGCAAACAAGTGGAATAGCCAATTGTCTCGGACAAGCATTATGAAAAAAGTAGAAGGAACGCTCTCATTATGGGATCAGCAGCCTGGAGCTGCACAGGTAACTGACATGATTCCGTTGATGGATGGAGAGAAAACAGCAATGGCAAGTGCTAAAGCCAACCTACTATTGGAGCTTTTCCCAGAGGAAGAGATTGAGTTTCAGTCATTGATTCATGCTTATAAAGGAAGGATGTTATGAAGAAGCAAACATTACTTGTTATTTGCTTAATTTCGTTTCTGCTAGCAGGGTCGTCCTTTTATGCAGCCACTCAATATATTGACGCGATGGCTGCGGAAAAGCTGTTTGCCCCAGTTGTAAAAGTAGCTGCAGGGAAAGAAATATCAGCCTTCGAGCCGATTACACAAGATGATGTGATACTTGTACAGGAAGAAGTGGATGAAATTCTTCCAGGCTCAGCGCGTGATTTGGATACTGTTCTGGGGAAAAGGAGCACGCAGACTATATATGAAGGCGAACAATTATTAGTGGAAAAGCTGACAGATACGCAGCTTTTACCGGAAAAAGGGGAGGCGCGCTACGAGTTCCCCCTACTATCCATTCATCCTTTAACGGAATTACGCAAAGGCGATCATGTGAAAATTTGGGTCAAATACAAGAATCTCTCGGAGCTGCAAGACTATCCTGCACCACTGCATTTTCGAAAAACCAATGATACGGCAGATTTGTTATTTGAAAGTCAGCTTGCAAGCGTGAGGGACAGTAATGGTATTGAGATCTATACATTAAAGCCGAGCTTGTTGCCATCGCCTGATCAGATGGATTCCATCTTTCATGGATCACGAGAAAAACCGTTGCAGAATGGCGAAAAACGATATCGTGACTACCGGGTTCAGCCAACAGCACTACCAGCTTTTATCGGCTTTAATTTGACAGACGAGGAGTATGTGATAGTAAGCGAGGCAATGTCATATGGGATGCTTCAGGTAGGTCATATCATGGGTTCAAAGGAGCAAGCGTCATGAAAATTTTAGTTTGTTATCCGATGAAGTCACTCGCCAAGACGTATATGCCTGTGTACAGTGATGTACTGGTAGCTGAGTCGGCGGAGGAGTTTTCGCGGCTTGTGCAGCTTTATATGCCAGAAGCTACCGTGATCTTTTCTGAAATGTTCACCTCTCCCGTTTGGGAATGGCTTCCGGCTCTGAAAGCACAGCTCCCGCCTAACTCACCGTTAATTATTGTTCCTCTCTATCGGGATGAGAAGATGATTGAGAAGGTAGCGGAGGAGTCTGAGCTAGAGCATGTATACCTGTTATCAGCCCATTTATCTCAAGAAGAAATACGCCATCAAATCAGTCTGATTCTAGGCCTTGTGCAAGAGTGTGCAGATATCAGATCGTCAAAAGAAAAGGGGCTGGTTTACGCTTTATTGAGCTACGGAGCTTCTGGCATTACTACCTTTTGTATTAATTATCCCGTCATACTAGCGAGACAGCATCCTGAAAAGCGAATTGTCGTACTTGATATGAATAACGCTAAGCCGGATTTAACACGTTTCTTCAAACTCCAACAACATCAATTATCTTCATTTCGTCCTGACTTTATCGATATACAAACAACTGCCAAGCGTAACTGGAGCAAGGTCTGCAAACAGAGCGCACACTTGCCTAATCTGTATTACGCACATGCTGCTAGCAAATGGAAAAGCTCAGAATTAAGCAATCTAATTAATGTGTTTCGCATGCAATTTGACTTTGTCTACGTCGATTGGGGTTACTGCTTTCCTGAGTCTGAGACTCTACAGCGATTGCTTCATACTGTTGACCGCAATCTTTTATTCGTGAGAGCTGATCCCTTTAGTATCGATAGTGCCAGAGAGTGGCTGTATAAATGGAGAGAAAGAGGAGTGAAATGCGAGGTTCTGCTCAGTCATTTAGAGCCTGGGCAACCCTTTCGAATCGGGGAGGATGTTTCGGTCTACGGTGTAGTACCACGAATTTCGGAGAGCAGGCTCAATCAATCTCATCAGAGCTGCAGTGTATTAATAGAAGAGTTTTTCCCTCCCAAATCCTACATCAGCAGTTTGAAGGAAATTGCTAAGGCACAATATATGGATAAAAGTGCGGTGTTTTGCTGATGAGAGGGATAGAACGAGAACAACCAGTTGGATCGGGCATCCAAACCATCGAGGACATTAAACAAGCAGCAAGAGATTATTTAAATCATTTTGGCAAAACGCGAGAAGAGAAGCTAGAGATGCAGCGAATTCTCGCTTTGGCAGAACAGGGAGATCGTGATAGTCACAACCATATTATTCTTCGCTTGCAGCATTATTTTGAGGAAGTCCTCCAACGACCAGTAACCGAACAAATTTTGCCGCATGTCAACGGTTACGAAGGGCTCACCTTTTCTACATACGGGTGGGGCATACTCGATGCGGTCCTCCATTTGTCTCCGTGGGTAGAGGAAGTGCGAATTTCTGCAAATCGCAACATTGCCTACTTGGAGCAAGGGGTCAAAAAATTTCTCTCTTACACACCAAGCTGGAAAGAGGTTGAAACCCTCCAACAAAAGTTGACCAATACAGCGGGGCTATCTTTTAACGAGAAAAAACCTAGATTGAGCGGATACTTACATTCACTAAAAGCGAGACTGACTATGTTTACTTTCCCTTATTCCAGAGTACCGACCATTCTGGTTAGACGATTTACAACGCCTACCTTTTCACTCGACCAACTCCGTACACAGCAACAGCCAGCCTTCGACGAAAGAATTCAATGGCTAATGGAACAGCAAGTGTACGGACGCAGCAATGTACTGGTTATTGGACCGATGGCTGCAGGGAAAACAACATTGATGATGTGTATGATGAAGCTGAAGGACCCTCAGACAGAATATGTCACGATCTTTGAAAGTGAACATGAGATGCGATTTGGTGATATTTGGCCAGGTGAAGTGATTGAACTCCAAAACGTGGAGGAAATCGGCATTGAATTAGAGCATTGCTTCAAAGACATGTACCGATCAACCGCAAATACGATTTTGATTGGAGAAATTCGCGAGCCCATAGAAGCGTACCATTTTATAAATGCCGGAATCAGAGGGACGGACGCTACAATCGGAGCGATGCACGAACGATTTGCGCATAGAGCGTTACATGATTTGACCGATCTTGTTTATCAATACGGAGGGCGGAGTGTAGAATTGACCCAGGAGCGGATTAGCAGGGCAGTCAATTTTGTCAATTCGCTTACATACCGCAACAGTGGTCACCGTTTTATTGATGCCATTCATACGACGGAGTGGAATTCATCTTTTAACCGAGTGGAATCTATTCCACTAGTAGGTCGCAACATGCAGACGGGAGCTTATGAATGGACGGGAAATCAACTGAGCCCACATTTAGTTGAATACATGTGTTACGTCGGCAAAGCAGACATTGAAGTGTTGAAAGAGCTACGTCTTACCGATATAGGCAGGCAGCTATGATTTACACATTTCTTTTCCCGGTGTTTCTATGTCTCTTCTCTGGCTTTCTGTTTCTCGGCTTACACCTGTATAAGGGATGGAGAAGTCCACGCGTATTCTTCCCGCGTACAGTTGAGGTATGGAGAGAGAAATTTTTAAGGCATTCAACCCGGCGCATGATGTATGAACGTTGTGAGCGTTGGTGTCAAATCGTGGGAGGTACACCAGAAGGGTACTTATTACTATCCATGATTGGCGGGATAGCGGGATTCATCTCGGGTATTTTGTTAGGAAATATGATTGTATCCTTGTCGCTTTTTCTCTTATTCTTCTTGCTGCCAACACTGATTCTATACGCACGCTATACCGTACAAATGAATAAAAAAATCAGCTCCTTCTGTCGATTCGTAGAGTTGTTTGCCCGTTATTATAACAGTCGCAAAAACATCGTTCTTACCTTTCGCGAAATGATAGAGGAATGCCCCAAAGAGTTATTACCTGACCTCCTTCTGCTAAACAATAGCCTTTCGGATGGGGGAAACTCGGTTGCGGCAGTAGAACAATTTGCGAAGAGACTGGACCATCCGTGGGCTTTTGATTTTGCAACGTATATTTCCAGCGGTTTGGAAGGAGAAACAGAAGATATTCAATCACCTTTAAACCGGTTAACGAATGAGATGTTTGTACAACAAGATGAAAAGCATGAGCGTGATAGTGAAATATACTCCATTTGGATCAGCCTGCTTATCGTCATAGCGATTTGCATTTGTTTGATCCCCTACAACCAGGGGTTGCTTCGAGATTCCTATCGTCTCTATTTCTACACGCCAGATGGACAGGCCATATTAGCAATTGCGGCGACTGTGTGGACTTTTTCGATCCTGTTGGCGTTTATTTGGGGAAGGAGATATCGTTAATGCCAATGCTAGTCATGTATACCTACCTTGGGTTAGGCGCTCTATTTGTTTTTAGTGCGACGTTTATGATCGGGAAGTATTTGTTTCACAAGCAAAAGCCGAGGCTGTTTGTTTACGGGGCGTGGTGGGGAAAGTGGGAGCAGGCACTCAAGCCTGACGAAAACGACAAATGGGATCAGTTACTATCACGAGCAGGAAGGCCTTTTAAATGGGGAAAACCGGAGTGGGTGTTTCTGCAATTGTTGACTGGAAGTACCGTTTGCATCCTGATTCTTATGTGGGTCGTCGTGAGTCGAATGGAATCATTTCCACTTCTGTCGATGTGCCTGGCATCTGCAGGGAGTTACATGCTTCCGTACATGGGCTTGAAGATGTGGGCAAATCACAGGGAGGATATGCTGAGCACAGATATCGCCAGATTTATCAATCGCTATGTGACCCTTCTAGAAAATCAGGTGCCCATTTACAATGCCATGGTCAAGGCAGCAAGACCGACTAGAAAGCTAAAGGAGTATATCCCTACTTTATCTGAGTGGAACAGGGACTCTAATGAAGCACTTGAGAGCTTTAAACGCAAGATTGGCGTCGACGACGGAATTATCCTCGTATCGAGCATGCGTACAATTGAGACGCTGAGCGAAGGACAAGTAAGTGCAACTATGCAACGAATGGAGTGGGCTGTCGATCATCGACGAATGTTCCGTCATCGAAAAAAGATAAAGTCTTTGGGGATCGGCTACACGGTTATTGTCTACCCGGCATTTTACATGGGATTATTGGTCGCCATGTTTCCCTGGTACAAGCTGCTTACAGAAATTCTGGATAAATATTTAATCTGAAGAGGAGAAAACTCATGACCAAGCTATTATCTATCATCATGTGCATCGTTTTCTCTTTAGGAATAATCGTTTCTAGCTTGTCCGAAATAAACACATCGGTAGTGAGAGAAGACGGGCTGAGAGATCGAGCAGTTGGGTGGATCGAAAAAGCCATACCTTAAATCACGTAAGAGAAAAGGGGAAATTCGAGATGTCGAAAATGTTTTTTATTTTTTTAGCATGCGTCATGGTGTTAGGGATCGGTGTCAGCAGCTATGGCAATGAGTTAAGCCCGGCGGCAAACGATTCTGCCGAGAGCATTAACCAATCCATCACATCGCTGAATTACGATACCCGAAATGAAAACATCAACTTCAGGATGCAAAACGGCACATCTTATACATCGTCAAAGTGATGCTGCACATCCACGTTCTTCTCATCATTTCGATTATGGTAGGGAGTTTGTGCGCGGTACTTTGGAATCTCCAGCCAGAGGAGCAGCTTAAACAGACACAAAAAGAAAGGGTGTATCGAGCAGCGACGGTCATCTTCCATTAAAGAGGAGCTGGCGTTTCTAAAACGATGGTGAAAGCAAAAGTCTTTCTTATTTGTCTACTGGTCCTTCTATTGGTCACTTCCGCATTGGGAGCTTACCACTTGTACGCAATGGAAAGGGCGATTGCCCGTGGAATCTATGCTGACTTACTGGATGATATGCAGGACATCGGGTATTTGGAGCCGACGTTAGCAGATTACTATCTTCTGAAAATGAAAGAACTGGGTTGGGAAGTGACAGAGGATGCGTTTGCTGGGAGCTGGCCTCGAACTGAGAGAGAGCGAGCTCGCAAAGAGCGGCAGGAGGCGATTACCTTGTCGGTTACCATCCAGCCTTCAAAAGTGACCCAATGGCTGCACAAATTTGTGGAGGGGGATACATCCTTTTCCTTTACGGGAAGCCGGCCGTCCGAATACTTTGATCCAGGGTGGTAGTGCATGAATAAAATGATTAGCATTTTGGCTGTAATGGCTATTGTTTTGCCTTTGACGGTAGGCTTGCTTCTCACCGGTCCGCAAAATCTCCTTTCGGCATGCACGCAGTTTTTCGGTGATTTGCTCGCTGAAGTCACGCGTTTTGGTACAGGCTAATGGGTCAATTAATCGCTGTGATTCTGAACATTATGGTTATGCTACTCGTTCCATTAGGACTTTTACAGGTACATACGGTTGTTCAGGCCAGAAACGAATTATTGGAAGTGAGCGCGGCCGCTACAAAATACGTCAGCAACCACGGGGGGACGAGTGAAGCCAACTTGCAACAAGAGGTTCGGGCATTGATCACTCGGGAGTTGAGGGAGAAAAAGTTTTCCGTGTCAGATCAGGACCTGTCTGTCAGTGTCACTCGCACTCGTTCACTTGATCCCGTCCTATGGAGCCATGAAGATGAATTTGTTGTGGAGCTGGCAATTCCATACCCCCGCTTTACCTCATGGATTCCAATGCCGGCTGATTCCTTGCAAGTTCAAAGAATAGGTACAGTTAACATCATGGACTACGATCTGTAAAAGCTCCCGTTAGGAGGCTATCGTTACGGGTATAAACATCTTATCGATTTCTACGATGCTGTTCTTTTTGCTGGTAGGTATGTTTATTGTCGATGCAGACATCGCCATGCAGAAAAAAACAGAAGTGAAGATACTTCTGGAGTTGTCTAATCATCACGCCACCTTTGCTGTTGATCCTGTATTGAAAACAGAGGGTGTGATTGATCTGCTTGAAGACGAGGCTCTTGAACGTTTTGATGACAGAATGTACGAGAATGGTGGATACCGTCGTGAGCAAGCCATGTTCGTCCCTCAAGCAGACAGTGTGACCACTGATCCCATTCCTTTCTCGCGCTATTATGTGGATTTCCGTTCGTGGCGCCATGACCTCCAATTACGCCTACAGTACAATGGGACAACCCTCGTGACAGAGCGAGCAACGGAAGGGCCAGCTCGTCCTGGAGGTGGCATGCTACAGATTACCGTCGTAACTGAGCATGGGGAAGAACTGCAGCTCGCACCGAAAACAATGGTCGGTCCATCCCATGTAGTAGTTGCCTACATCGATGAGCAACCGTTTCTACCAATGCTGCCCCCACATTCGTTTCCAGTCGTATCTGTAGAAGAACTGAAAGATTAGTCAGACTTATTTACAAATTGCAAATTCTTCTGGTACTATGTAGGAAAGTGCTTACCCAGCTTGCGATTGTGAGGAAGTCGCTCTCCGAACATCCCGTTTGCCGGTCCGTTAAGCATAGTAAAAGTGGGGTTATTGATTTGTTTGATAAAGATACCATTTATATCGTAGGCGATGCACAGTCCTCTTCGAACAATCCGATTACACAGCAATTCAGTGCTTTTTTTATCGGATTGGTTGTTGATACTTCCAACGACAAGATCGTAGATGCGGCTTGTTCCTCCACGGTTCAACTGACGTCTGATTTTGCTCGGTCGATCTTTATCGGTCATTCTATTATGGCGTCGGAGGAAATTGGCGAAGAGATTCGCTTTCGGTATTTTGGATCTTCCCAAAAAACATTGATCGCAGCGTTCAAGGACGCGCAAAAGAAGTACAAACAAGCAGTTTCCACGAGAAATAAAGCCACAGTCACCAAATGAATACACCCGCTGCTTTATTTATTCGTATGCACGGCATACACGTAAGTAAAACCCAGCAAATGCCATGATCGCGTGCATTTGCTGGGTTTTTTGCTTATTACGAGAGGTAAGTCCCTGCCACCAACATGGTTTTACGGATTTTTGATGAAAAGGAGGAGAGTCCTTGCTATCTTTTGTCTTCCGCAGATTTATCTCCATGATCGTGACGTTATGGCTCATCATTACCCTCACCTTTTTCCTGATGCATGCCGTTCCAGGATCTCCTTTTGAAAAGGAAGGAAAGGCATTAAACGAAGCCGTTGCTGCCAACCTCAATGCCTACTACAACCTGGATAAGCCACTACTCGTCCAATATGGGCTGTATTTGCAAAAGCTGTTGCAGTTTGACCTTGGGCCATCGATTGCCAACAGCTCAGATACGGTCAACAAAATGATCGCCCGTGGATTCCCCGTTTCTTTTCAACTCGGTCTGATTTCTGTCGTCTTTGCGATTGTCACTGGTATCGCCCTTGGTGTGATCGCCGCACTACGACATAACCGTCTCATTGATTACCTTGCCATGATTATTGCTGTTATCGGGATATCTGTTCCCAGCTTTGTTGTCGCTTCCTTATTAATCAAATATTTGGCGGTCGAATGGAAGCTGTTGCCGACCGCAACATGGGGTACTTGGCAGCATGTGATTATGCCAGCGCTTGCATTGGCATTTGGTCCGATTGCGATTATCGCTCGTTTGACCCGTACCAACATGCTGGAAGTGCTGACCCAGGAATATATTGAAACCGCTCGTGCAAAAGGGCTGTCTCCGGCGACGATCGTGTTGAAGCACGCGCTACGTAATGCAATTTTGCCTGTCGTCACGCTTTTAGGTGCATTGATTGCCAACGTTTTAACGGGAAGCTTTGTGATCGAAAAAATATTTGCGATTCCTGGGATGGGGAAATATTTCGTGGCTGGTATTAATAACCGTGACTATTCCGTCATCATGGGAACGACTGTCTTCTATAGCGCACTTTTGATTTTCCTGATGTTTGTCGTCGATGTCCTGTACGGCATCATTGATCCACGAATTAAGCTACATCGAAAGGAGAGCGAAGGATGATCGTTTCTGATGATTTATTTATCCCCATGCGTAAAGACAACCTCAATGCGGAAGCGATTGTGCGACCTCAACTGACGTTTTGGCAAGAAGCTTGGCTTCGTCTGAGAGGAAACAAGCTGGCCCTGATGGGGTTGGTGGTTATTATCTTGCTTGGGGTTATGGCTACGATTGGACCGATGATCTCTGGTCATGAATACGCCAAACAGTCGATTATTATGAAAAACAAACCGCCATCGGAAACGAATTGGTTTGGTACTGATGATTTTGGCCGGGATGTGTTCACACGTGTTTGGTATGGTGCTCGCATTTCTCTGTTTGTCGGTTTGACAGCAGCTCTTATCGATTTTTTCATTGGTGTCTTGTATGGAGGAATTGCCGGATATTTGGGTGGGCGAATCGATAATATCATGATGCGCTTCGTCGATATTTTGTACGGCCTTCCTTATTTGTTGGTTGTGATTTTGCTGATGGTCGTCATGGGACCGGGACTTTTAACCATTATTATCGCATTAAGTGCGACAGGCTGGATCGGGATGGCCCGGACTGTGCGTGGTCAGGTCCTGCAAATGAAAAACTCGGAGTACGTACTGGCGGCAAAAACAATGGGGGCAAAGCCTTTCTACATCATTCGCAAGCACCTGCTGCCCAACACAATTGGCATCATCATTGTCTATGTCACGTTATCTGTTCCATCTGCGATTTTTTCAGAGGCGTTTCTGAGCTTCCTCGGTCTCGGTATTCAGGCGCCAATGGCTAGCTGGGGTGTGATGGCGAACGATGGACTCCCCACCATTTTGTCCGGTCATTGGTGGCGGCTCTTTTTCCCTGCTTTCCTAATCTCGCTGACGATGCTCGCATTCAACGTGCTCGGTGATGGCTTGCGCGATGCGTTCGATCCGAAGTCAAGGAGGTAGGCAACATGGATAAAACGGAAAAGCTGCTGGAAGTCAGTGGGCTTCGGGTCACATTCAAGACGCATGGCGGTGAAGTGAACGCGGTTCGGGACGTGACCTTTACCTTGAACAAAGGGGAGACACTGGCGATTGTTGGTGAATCCGGATGTGGGAAAAGCGTGACTGCAAGGAGCATCATGCGTCTGATCCCAGAGCATATCGGAAAAATCGCAGGTGGAAGTATTCGTTTTAAAGGGCAGGATCTGGCAAAGCTGCCGGAAAAGCAAATGCGTGAGCTGCGTGGGAAAGAAATCTCCATGATCTTTCAAGATGCGATGACGTCGCTCAACCCGACCATCACCATTGGTGAACAGATTATGGAAGGAATCATTCGCCATCAAAAGGTCGCCAGAAGCGAAGCCAAGCGGCAAGCGATTGAAATTCTCACCTTGGTCGGGATCGCTAATCCAGAAAGTCGTCTCAAGCAATACCTCCATCAGTTCAGTGGCGGGATGCGCCAACGGATCATGATTGCGATTGCGCTTGTCTGTAAGCCGTCCATTTTGATTGCGGATGAGCCTACGACAGCGTTGGATGTAACGATTCAGGCGCAAATCATCGAGCTGTTCAAAAGCATTCAGCAAAAGACGGGAGTCTCGATCATTATTATCACGCATGATTTGGGAGTCGTCGCCAAGATTGCGGATCGGGTCAATGTCATGTATGCCGGAAAAGTGGTAGAGTCCGGTCCTGTTCGCGACATTTTTTACAATCCACAGCATCCATACACCAAAGGCTTGCTGGCGTCGATGCCTCGTTTGGATGCGGATCGCTCTATTCCGCTGAGCCCCATACCTGGAACACCTCCAGATTTGTTTCGTCCGCCAATTGGCTGTGCATTCGCTGCGCGTTGTGACTATGCGTTGGAAGTATGTCGGAATTACCAGCCTGCGGAGACCCATGTCCATAGCAAACACGCGGTTTCCTGTTGGTTGCAGGACCCACGGGCGAAGAAGTTGCTGGCGTCGATGCAACCGCCAACGGGGACCTGATTCATAGCTTTGGAGGGCAGTGCTTTCGTGTAAAAGAGGGTGTCGTCTGACGGCGCTATCCTTTTACGTCATACAAAAACAAATAAATAAGGGGGAAGAAACAGTGAAAAAACTATCAACATTGTTGCTGACGGCTACGCTGGGTGTGTCCATGCTCATGGCTGGATGTACATCGGGTCAACCAGCTGCACCGAGTGAGCCTGCACCAGGCAACACGGCTCAGCCAAACGCTCCGACGCCGGGCGATCAAGCGGCAAAGCTCCTCTTGCTGAATAATATCAAGGAACCGACGTCATTGGACCCGCCGATTGGTTTCGATGAGCCGTCCTATAACATTTTGAACAACTTGATGGAAGGCTTGACTCGCCTGGACGAAAATCAAAAGCCTCAACCAGCGGCCGCTTCCGAATGGAAAATCTCTGTGGACGGAAAAACCTACACCTTTACCCTGCGTGACAATAAATGGTCCAATGGTGAGCCGGTAAAGGCTCAGGACTTCGAATTCGCGTGGAAACGCATGCTTGATCCTGCCCTGGCATCTCCGGCAGCATCCCTTGCGTACATTATTGAGGGTGCGGAGGCATATAACAGCGGGAAAGGACCGGCGGATGGCGTAAAAGTAAAAGCCGTGGATGACAAGACACTAGAGGTTGTGCTCGCTCAACCAGCTTCTTGGACGCTCCTGTTGGCATCCAACCCAGCTTTCTTCCCTGTACACAAAGCAACAGTAGAAAAAGATCCGAAATGGGCAGCAGAAGCAGCAAGCTTTGTCGGAAACGGACCTTTCAAGCTGACAGAGTGGGCGCATGACAGTGAACTGAAAATCATGAAGAGCGATACCTACTGGGATGCAGCCAACGTAACTCTTCCTGGTGCCGTTTGGAAAATGATTGATGACGAGAATACCGAGTATCAAATGTTTACAAACGAAGAGCTGCACAGAACAACAACCGTTCCTGCAGACATGGCGGACCAATTGTTCAAAGAAGGCAAAGTATTCGTGCGTGACGGAGCAGGTACAGAGTTCTATCGATTTAACGTAACGAAGGAGCCATTTGATAACGCCAATATTCGCAAAGCCTTTAGCTTGGCGATTGACCGTAAGACACTGGTCGACCTGGTGCTGATGCGTCAGCAAAAACCGGGAACAGGCTTCGTATCTTTTGGTTTGCCTGATGCCAACGGTGAAGGACAATTCCGTGAAGTGGGCGGAGAACTGGTAAACTTCAACCCAGAAGAAGCGAAGAAGCTCCTGGAACAAGGAATGAAAGAAAAAGGCTACACAAAGCTGCCAGAGGTTACTCTCACGTACCGCAGCGGAACGGCTAACGAAAAAACGGCACAAGCCGCACAAGAAATGTGGAAGCAAACATTGGGCGTTGATGTGAAGCTGCAAAAGGTAGAAGGAAAAGTTTTGACCGATATGCAAAAGCAATTGCAGTATCAAATTGCTCGTTCTTCCTGGTTGCCTGACTTCGGTGATGCGATCAACTTCCTCGACATTTTCCAATCGAAGGCAGCAAGCAATCGTACGGGTTGGAGCAATGCGCAATTCGACAAGCTGATCCAAGACGCATACAAAGAGCCAGACGATGCAAAACGTCTGAAGCTGCTGCATGATGCAGAAAAACTCTTGTTGGATGAAGCGCCAATCGCACCGCTGTATTTCTACAACACTTCCTTGCTCTCAAGCGACAAGGTGAGTGGGGTACAAAGCTCTTCACTTAGCTACACAGACCTGAGAAAAGCTGTCGTGAAGTAACAAGAGTGAGTTGGGAGAAGTCATTTCAGACGGCTGGAATGACTCTCCCCCCTTTTTTGCTAGAATTTTTAATAGTGCTATAATTTAGTATGTCTATTAGAAAAAACAGTTAAAGAAAGCACAAGTGCTGGAGAAGATGGAGGAAAACATGATTATTCAAGCCATCGAAGTAAAACGAATATCTGTTCCTTTGAAAAAGCCTTTTAAAACGGCTTTGCGTACGGTGCATAGCTTGGAATCGATTCTGGTGAAAATCACCTGCGACAACGGTATGGTCGGGTGGGGCGAAGCTTCGGCTACTGTCGTCATTACCGGAGACAGCATCGAGAGCATCGAGTCGGCGATTATGAACACGATGAGACCTCAGCTCATCGGTTTGAATTTGCTTGCCTATGAACGAGTTTTCCAAACCTTGCATCAATCCATGGTAGGGAATACGAGTGCGAAGGCAGCAGTAGACATTGCATTGTACGACCTCATTTCTCAGCGCGCAGGAATGCCGTTGTATCAATTCCTGGGTGGTTACCGTGACCAATTGGAGACGGACTATACCGTCAGCGTAAACTCCCCGAAAGAAATGGGCGAGGATGCGGCTGCCTATCTCAAGCAAGGCTTCAACGTACTGAAAATCAAAGTCGGCAAGGACAATATCGAGGATGACATTTTGCGCATCCAGGAAATTCGCAAATCCGTGGGCAATCAGGTGAAGATTCGTCTTGATGCCAACCAGGGATGGAATGTAAAAGAAGCGGTGCAATCCATTCGAAAAATGGAGGACATGGGTCTTGGCATCGAACTCATTGAGCAGCCTGTAAAAGCGCATGATCTGGAAGGCTTGAAGCGGGTAACAGATTCGGTTGATACGCCAATCATGGCTGACGAGAGTGTGTTTTCACCAGCGCAGGCCCTGCAGGTTTTGCAAAACCGTGCGGCTGACATGATTAATATCAAGCTGATGAAAGCTGGCGGCATTTACAAAGCACAATTGATCAACCAATTGGCTGAAGAGTACGGTATTCCATGCATGGTTGGCAGCATGATCGAATCACGTCTGGCTGTATCAGCAGCAGCACATTTTGCAGCCAGTAAGAAGAACATCACCCGCTTTGATTTCGATGCTCCGTTGATGCTTTTGCACGATGGCATAGAAGGTGGCGTAACGTACGAGGGCCGCGTGATGCGCATGCCAGAAGAGTCTGGGCTCGGTATTCGTTCCGTCAGCCTGTGGGAGGGGGAGAACTAAGATGAAATCTGCCATTGTTTCTGTCTCTGTTGCCACTGTGTGGACCAAGCCGGAGTCACCGCGTGATATTGACCAAGTAGCACTCCAATCCCCGGTAGATGTACGAAGCTGGCTCGCTTCCCTTACTGTGGAGGAGAAGCTTGGTTTTTACGACCAAAATGCGATTCAAACTCAAGCGCTGTACGGTACGCGTGTGGAGGTAGTCGAGGAGCAAGGGGAATGGTCACAAATTCTGATTCCTGATCAGACTACGAACAAAAACACAACAGGCTATCCGGGCTGGATGCCGTCTCGCCAGCTAGCACCGTGGTCAGATGCTTTTGAGGTACAGCAAGGCCAAAAGCTGGCGATGGTCACGGCGGCGTTTACCCGTCTACATACACCTGACCAAAAGCCAGACATGGAGCTTGCCTTCTTGACCAAACTACCGCTAATCGAGGAAACCGCGGACTGGGTAACGGTAGCGACACCGAACGGCACAGGACTTTTGCCAAAAGCAGACGTCCAAATCGTGAAAGCAAACGAGCCCATCGAGCTTTCCGGTAATCGCGGAGAGGCAATCGTAGAAGCGGGTAAGCGATTCCTCAATCTGCATTATTTATGGGGCGGCATGTCCTCTTACGGGTATGACTGCTCAGGATTTGCGTACAACATGCACCGTTCTGTCGGTCTCCAGATTCCGCGTGATGCATCTGATCAGGCAAAAGCCGGACAGCTTGTGGAAAAAGAAGCTTTGCTTCCAGGCGATTTGTTGTTTTTTGCCCATGAAGAAGGGAAAGGTAGAGTCCATCACGTGGGCATTTACATGGGCAATGGCGAAATGATTCATTCTCCGGATTCGAGAAGTGCCATCGAGATCGTCAAGCTAGATGGCTACAAGCTCGAAAAGGAACATTGCGTCTCCAGACGATACTGGTAAACGGATAACGGGGAGGAGTGGCCAGATGGAACGAAAGAAGCTGGTTCAGGTAAAGAACCTGACAAAAACCTTTACGTTGGGTAAAGGGCTCTCACTTACGGCAGCGGACAATGTTTCCTTCGATATATACGAGGGGGAAACGTTTGGACTGGTAGGGGAATCTGGCTGCGGCAAATCGACCACAGGCCGTACAATCATCGGATTGTATCAACCGACGACAGGTGAGGTCATTTTTGACGGGCAAAACGTCCATCAGGCATCATCTGCTGTGCGGAGTAAGCTGACACGCCAAATGCAAATGATTTTTCAGGACCCGTATGCTTCTCTGAACCCCCGAATGAACATTGCGGAAATCATATCGGAGGGCCTGTATCTGAACGGGCTATATAAAGGGAAGGAACGGATGAACCGTGTGATTGAGCTGTTGGAGATGGTTGGTTTGCAGAGAGAGCATGCCAACCGTTTCCCGCACGAGTTCAGTGGTGGTCAGCGACAGCGGATTGGGATTGCCCGTGCGCTTGCCGTGAATCCACCATTCATCATTGCCGATGAGCCGATTTCTGCACTCGATGTTTCGGTTCAGGCACAGGTCGTTAATTTAATGAAGAAATTGCAGCAGGAACAAAAGCTGACGTATTTGTTTATCGCGCATGATTTGGCGATGGTCAAGCACATCAGTGACCGTATTGGCGTCATGTATTTGGGTAATATGGTCGAGTTGAGTGCCAGTGAAATTCTCTACGAATCACCGAAGCACCCTTACACGCAGGCGTTGTTGTCGGCCATTCCTGTCCCCGATCCCGACTTGGAGAAAAGCCGTGAGCGCACCATTATCGAAGGTGACGTTCCCAGCCCAATCAATCCACCTAGCGGCTGTGTGTTCCGTACACGTTGTTCGGTAGCCAAAGCAGTATGCGCCGAAAAGAAGCCAATCTGGCAGGAAGTAGACATCAACCACTTCGTCGCCTGTCACTTGTATCAATAGTCTTCTATTTTATCAGAAGATTCGACATTGTTTTTTTGCCATCCTTGATTAATGGGGATGGCTTTTTCTACATAAACTTTTAACTTTAACCTATGAAAGGGCTTTCATCAACTATTCGGAGAGGAGAACTGTTAATATTCTGTTAACTGGCAGGAATCGAACAGGTTTTGTCGAAATACGGATACAGTAAAACATTCCGTGACTCACCTACTTCATCGTGAACTTCATTCCAGAGAAGTGAGGGTTGCATATGACTCTGAGTACCTCCTCGTTCCATTCAACTCCCCGTCGCTGGCGGGAAGTGGAGACACAGTTGGGAATTGTTGTCCCTAGATCGCTTCGATCGGACACTTCTGCTCTACTGTTTTTGGAAAGCGTCGCTGCAACACCCATGTTGGACAAAGAAGAAGAGCTTGCTTGCCTGATTCGCTATCAAAGGGATGGCGATCTTGAAGCACGTGAAACGATTGTGCGCGCCTATTTACGATACGTAGTTAGTACCGCTTTGCGCCATTTGAAAAGAGGGATGCCGTTCCTGGATTTGATTCAGGAGGGCACGATAGGTTTGTTTACCGCGATTGACAAATTTGATGTGGGACGTGGCGTGCGTCTCTATCATTACTCACACTGGTGGATCTCTCAGGCGATCACCCGTGCCATCAACGACAAAGCAACTTTGATTCGCATTCCTGTCCACATGCATGAGCAGATTCGCCAGTATCAGAAGCAAGTACTACATCTCGTCCATGCTTTGAATCGTACGCCTGATCGGCAGGAGATTGCCGTACTCTTGGATATCCCACTAGAAAAGGTGGATGCCATCGAACTGGCTTTAATGATGAAGATGGAATCCATCGACGCTGAGCTGGATAGTGAGAAATGGCAGGCTTGGCATGAAGACGAGAGCTTGAGCTACGCAGAAATCATGGATGATGGGTTGTCCTCTCTGGACGACTGGATTGAAAAGGTAGACCTTCGCTCGCAGATGCGTGCAGCGTTGGAGCGACTTAGTCCCCGCGCCCAAGAAATTATCTCTATGCGTTATGGTCTCTATGATGATCAAGTGTATACGCTGGAGGAAGTGGGGAAAATGTTTGGTCTTACCCGCGAGCGTATTCGCCAAATTGAAGCGACGACGATTGACCGATTGCGAACGCAAAAAGCTTCACACGTATTAAAAGATTATTTAACCTAACATAGGATTTGGTTATTTCAGCCCCTCTTTATACAGAGGGGTTTTTTCTGTCAGAAATGGTCGAATTCACAAAGTGTCAGACTCACAGTGGGAGAAGCGTAGTCTTTTTCTCCTTGTGGTAAACTGGTAAGATAGCTTCATGATTTTTTCACTATGTAAAGAGGTAGTTTGAAAAGGAGGATCGCTACATGGGCGATTATATGATAAGAGCAACTGGTTTTAATGGGCATGTTCGTGCATTTGCCGCACGCACGACAGAATCTGTCGAAGATATGCGTCGTCGTCACGACATGTGGAATACAGCGACAGCAGCAGCGGGACGTACGCTGACCATTACCTTGATGATGGGGGCTATGCTAAAAGGAAACGAGAGCCTCTATGTCAAAGTAAAAGGAGGCGGACCAATCGGGCAGATCATCGCGGAAGCAAACGCACATGGTGAAGGAATCGCTTATGTATCCAACCCTCAGGTCCACTTTGAGCTAAACGATAAAGGCAAGCTCGATGTAGCGCGTGCAGTGGGAACAGACGGGTTTGTGTACGTAACGAAAGATCTCGGTCTCAAGGAGCCGTATCAAGGCAGTGCGCCGATCGTCTCTGGTGAGATTGGGGAAGACTTCACTTATTATTTTGTGATGTCCGAGCAAACGCCTTCAGCAGTAGGTGTGGGTGTACTGGTTAATCCTGAGGACCGTTCTGTTTTGGCTGCGGGTGGATTCATTCTTCAGCTGTTGCCGAATACACCAGAAGAGGTTGTAGCAGCAATTGAAGAACGTTTGGGGCAGCTTCCGCAGGTTTCTCGCATGATTGGCGAAGGATTGACTCCGGAAGAGATTTTGGCCCGCGTATTGGATGAGCCAAAAATCCTGAGCCGCACGGAGATTCAATTTAGCTGTAAATGTACAGCGGATAAGGTGGTTCAGGCACTGATCAGCATGGGACGCGAAGAAATGGAAGGTCTGATTGAAGAACTGGGCGAAGCAGAAGTACACTGTCATTTCTGTAATGAACGTTACCATTATGACAGATCCGCGTTGGAAGACATCCTGAAAGACATGTAAGCGCGGCGTCAAGTAGGGGAGTGTTGGCATGACCAACGTAAAAGGGTTGTGGGCATTCATTGGGGCGCTTGTATTGTTGCTGCTTGCCGTTACCTGGGCATGGTACCAGGCATCAGGCAAGCTGCAGCCTGCCGCCATCGTAGGGGATAAGACGATTAGCAACGATGAGTATGTAACGGTGCTGAAACAAAAGTTCGGTAAGCAAGTGCTAAACGACATGATTAATCGGGAAGTCGTTTTTCAAGAGGCGAAGCGATCCGGCATTACGGTTGATCAGAAACAGCTGGAGCAAGAGCTTTCCCAGATTCGCGACAGTTATGGCAGTCGGACAGACAGCGAGTTTGAGGCTGCGCTGTTAAAACAAGCGGGAACGACCGTGGAAGCCCTCAAGCAGGAGATTTCTTACCAAATCCTGCTGCAAACCCTGGCAACGAAGGACATGACCATCAAGGATGAAGAAGTGCTAAACGTCTACAATAGCCGATCTGACCGCTATACCCGGCCGATGCAGATGCGTTTAGGACAAATCGTCGTGGCGTCACAAAAAGAAGCGGAACAAGTTTTGGCTGATTTAAAAAACGGGGCCGACTTTCAGACGATTGCCAAAGAGCGTTCGATTGATGCGGATACAGCTGTGAACGGCGGCGATGTAGGCTGGGTTTCCATTAAGGATAATCGATTGCCTGACGAGGCGAAGCCCATCGTAGAAAAGCTGGAGAAAGACAAATATAGCGAAGCGATCAAAATAGAAGATCAATACGTCATTTACCAACTGATAGAGCGCAGGGAAGCCAGTCAACGGACATTTGAAGAAGTAAAAGATGAGTTACGCCGAGAGATCGCATTTGCCCAGGTCGAGTCATTGGATGTCGTGCTGGAGCGGTTGCGAACATCGGTAGGGGTCCAGATTTCTGGGCAAATGCCTCATTGACCAAATAGGCTACCGTTGATATAATTATGTCAATAAATCCTAGCGTTTTACTCGGTTATTAAAAATAGGAGGGGCAGAACATATGCGCGTGGCTAATTCCATTACCGATTTGATTGGATTTACTCCGCTTGTGAAGCTGAATCGTGTTGTCACCGAAGATATTGCAGACATTTACTTGAAGCTGGAGTTCTTCAACCCGGGCAGCAGTGTAAAAGACCGAATTGCGTTGTCGATGATTGAGGCAGCAGAGGCAGATGGAAGTCTGAAACCGGGTGATACTATCATTGAACCTACGAGCGGAAATACCGGTATTGGACTCGCGATGGTTGCTGCTGCAAAAGGATATCGTGCTATTCTGGTCATGCCAGAGACGATGAGTATGGAGCGACGCAACCTGTTGCGTGCGTATGGTGCGGAGTTGGTTCTCACACCAGGCAGCGAAGGGATGGGCGGAGCGATTCGCAAAGCGGAAGAGCTGGCGAAAGAAGATAGCTCGTATTTCATTCCGCAACAATTTAAAAACCTGGCAAACCCAGCCATTCACCGTGAGACAACTGCGCGTGAGCTGTTGGACCAAGCGAAGGAAATCGGCGGCGTAGATGCGTTTATTTCCGGTATTGGTACAGGCGGAACGATTACGGGTGTAGGGCAGGTTCTTCGTGAACACTATCCGAATGTTCAAATCGTGGCTGTTGAGCCTGCTGCTTCGCCAGTTTTGTCTGGCGGCAAACCAGGTCCACATAAGATCCAAGGTATCGGGGCTGGCTTTGTCCCGGATATTCTCGATACACAAATTTACGACGAAATCATTAAAGTAGAAAACGAGGACGCTTTTGAAACCGCGCGTCGTGTTGCTCGTCAGGAAGGTATTCTCGGCGGGATTTCTTCTGGAGCAGCGATCCATGCGGCTCTGCAAGTAGCAGCGAAGCTCGGCAAAGGCAAAAAAGTGATCGTTGTCATTCCTTCGAATGGTGAGCGCTATTTGTCCACGCCTCTGTATCAGTTCGAAGACTAATGGTAAAAAGATACCGCAAGACCACGGAGCGCCACGTTGGCGACGTGGTCTTTTCTTTTTGTGTCAGGCAACTATATAATGAACGGATAAATAGTGAAAACCGGAGCGTGAAGAGGAAGAATGTTCCCTACCTTTGCTGATTGCCAGACGTATGCGTTATCTTATCCGTTGGTTCCCCTTGCCCTGCGTAAACCGTGGTCTTCGACGATTGATCCGTGGCAGGTGCTCACAAAGCTACAGCCTTCTCTGCAAAATGCTGTCCTGTTGGAAAGTGGACGAGCTGGGCGGTATACCTTTTTGGCATATGAGCCTATCGCTACGCTGCGCAGTCAGCGAGGAGAAACCATCGTTTCGTATCCAGAAGGGAAAATGGAGAGCATAGAGACTCACAACCCATTGAATGCTTTACGAGAGCTGCTCTCTTGTTACCGTACGCCGATGCTTCCAAGTATGCCAGATTTTGCTGGAGGCGCCGTAGGCTATATTAGCTATGAGATGAACCGCTTTTTTGAGCCTAGCTTGCCACAGATAGCGACTGACGACTTACAGTTGCCAGACCTGTATGTTATGATAATGCAAGACCTTCTTGTCTTTGATCATGAGACCCGAGAGATCATTTGCCTGACGCATTTGCGCGCGGACAATTTGACCGAAGAGAGCTATCGACAAGCAGCACTCCACCTGGAAAAACGCATGGACTTGATTGCTTCATTGGCAATGGATCGCGATGAGACAGATTGGGAAGCTTTGCGCAAAAGACCGCTTGCCAAGCTAGTGCCAGCGTCCGTATCCTTTGCCAAAAACCAATTCGAGGATGCCGTTCGTCGGGTGCAGGAGTACATCGCCCAAGGGGATGTTTTTCAGGTCAATCTGTCGGTACGGCAAAGCAAGCCGGTGCAGGTGACAGCCCCAGAAGTGTACGATGTGCTTCGCAAGCTGAATCCCTCTCCTTATATGGGCTATCTGAGCTTCCCTGAATTTCAATTTGTTAGTGCCTCGCCAGAGCTACTTGTAAAGGTAAAAGGCAAGGAAGTGCATACGCGTCCAATCGCCGGCACACGTCCTCGTGGATTAACGGACGAGCAAGACGATGCATTGGCACGTGAGCTGATTGATAATGAAAAGGAACGCGCAGAGCATGTCATGCTGGTTGATTTGGAACGCAATGACATGGGCCGTGTCTGTCGCTTTGGCAGTGTAGAGGTCAGCGAATTCATGGTCGTGGAGAAATATTCCCACGTCATGCATATCGTCTCTCACGTCAAAGGAGAGCTGGCAGCAGGCAAGGATGCGCTTGATGCGATCGAAGCGACTTTTCCGGGAGGGACGATCACCGGAGCGCCAAAAGTTCGCACGATGGAAATCATCGAGGAGCTGGAGCCCGTCAAGCGAGGCGTCTATACGGGATCAATCGGCTGGTTTGGCTTCAATGGTGATATCGAGGTCAACATTGCCATCCGTACCATGGTGATCAAGGATGGCGTAGCCCATGTGCAGGCTGGAGCGGGTATCGTGATTGACTCGGTTCCAGAGGCCGAGTATGCCGAGTCATTGAAAAAGGCAGAAGCGTTGTGGAAAGCGCTTGAGTTGAGCGAGCAGAGAACGATGAGTTGAGAGGAGATGAGTGTACGATGATATTGATGATTGATAACTACGATTCCTTTACCTACAATTTGGTGCAGTATGTGGGAGAGCTTGGGGAAGAGCTGCAAGTGTATCGCAATGACAAAATTACACTGGAAGAAATCGAACGGTTGGCACCGGATTATTTGATGGTGTCTCCAGGACCGTGCACGCCAAATGAAGCGGGGATCAGCATGGATGCGATCCGCCATTTTGCCGGAAAAATTCCGATTTTGGGTGTTTGTTTGGGCCATCAGTCCATTGGGCAAGTGTTTGGCGGAAAAGTCATTCGGGCCGAGCGCTTGATGCATGGAAAAACGTCAGAAGTTTTCCATGATGGCAAAACCATCTTTCAGGACATCCCTTCCCCGTTTACGGCGGCACGCTACCATTCTTTGATTATTGAGGAAGCGTCCATTCCGAGTGAGCTGGAAGTAACCGCACGGACAGCGGAAGGTGAAATTATGGCTGTGCGCCATCGGGAGTTCCCAATCGAAGGCGTCCAGTTCCACCCTGAATCGATTATTACGGAGCACGGCAAGCAATTGCTGAAGAACTTCCTTACCGCATACGCGCGCCAAACGACAGGTTAACGCATAGATAGAACAGGAAAACCGCCTTTTTTCGAGGGCGGTTTTTTTATTTACATACTCTTTATATAACATTCATGGTTCCTCGATATACGGATTGTACAATGAAACAGAAGAAGGCGAAAAAGGAGAGATAGTAAATGGATGTAAATCGTCGACAGTTTTTGACTTATCTCGGTGTAGGGACAGCGGCGTTGGCTTCGGTAGCAACAGGAATTCCTGCCCTGGCAGCTGGTAATACCCTATCAGGAAAAACAGCCGACCATCTGTTTGGTCTCGATACAAAAAAACATAACTTCAATCCGAAATTCAAAGAAATTCATCCGACTACGAAAGACGATGTTGTACTGCCGGACGGCTTCAAATACGATGTAGTGGCTTCCTATGGCGATAAAATCAATGCAGTAGGAGATACCTTCGGGTTCAACAATGACTTCACCTGTTTCTTACCAATCGAAGGCAAGTCCGATCATGGCCTCTTGTGGGTGAATCACGAATATTTAGGTGAGTTGGAATATTACGTGAATGGCTATGACTATCTGAATGCAGATGCAGATGACAACAAACGTACCCCTGAGCAAATCAAGAAGTACTTGTATGCACTGGGCGGTTCCATTATTGAAATCAAAAAAGAAAATGGCAGCTGGAAGCTTGTTTCCGATTCCGAATATGGCCGTCGGGTGAGCGGACTGACCAAGCATGTGTTGACTGGCCCAGCAGCTTCTATTGCCAAAGAAGTAACCGGAACATTTGCGAATTGTTCTGGCGGCGTGACGATGTGGAATACAATTCTTTCCTGCGAGGAAAACTACAAGGACGTCGTCGGTGATTGCAAGCTGCCTGAAGCCGAGCATTATGGCTGGGTTGTAGAGGTAGATCCATTTGATCCGAAATCGACTCCGAAAAAGCATACAGCACTGGGCAGATTCTCCCACGAAAACACGGCAATGGTTCTGGCTCCATCTGGACAATTGGTCGTCTACATGGGGGATGATGCGAAAGACCAATACGTGTATAAGTATGTATCCAAAGGCAAGTACGATCCGAAGGCAGGGAAAAACAATTCCAAGCTGCTGGAAGAGGGTACACTGTACGTTGCCAACTTCGGAAAGGGCAAGTGGATTGCGTTGGATTTCGCAACTAACGAAGCACTGAAAAAAGCAGTCGATGCAGATGGCAAACCGATGTTTGCTTCTCAGGCTGACGTGCTTCTCAACTGCCGAGATGCATCCAAAGCAGTAGGGGCTACCCCGATGGATCGCCCAGAAGACCTGGAAGTGCATCCGATTGATGGTTCCGTCTTCATTGCCTTGACCAACAATGACAAGCATGGCAACTTCTACGGACAAATCGTTCGCCTGTTCGAGAAAGACAACAACCATGCAGGCTTGGAGTTTACGTTTGAGATTTTTGCAGCAGGTGGACCACAAAGCGGTTTTGCGGCGCCAGACAACATGGCTTTCGACAGCGCGGGTAACCTGTGGGTCGTGACAGATATCTCGTCCTCGTCGATGAACAGCGGTATTTATAAATCCTTTGGAAACAATGGGGTGTTTTTCATTCCAACAACGGGTAACAGCAAGGGAGAAGCCGCACAATTCGCGTCTGCACCAGTAGGCGCTGAAATGACAGGTCCTTGGTTCACCCCTGATGAAAAAACACTGTTCCTGGCGGTGCAGCATCCAGGTGAAAACCTGAAGTCGTATGACAAGCCGACCAGCCACTGGCCTAAAGGTGGAAATGCAGTAGCCATGCCGAGCGTGATTGCTATTACAGGTTTCTAGGACAAGGAGTGTAACAGATTATGCTGTCGAGCATCGGTATTCCTGGATTAATTCTGATCCTGATCATTGCTTTGGTGATTTTCGGGCCGAGTAAACTGCCAGAGATCGGTCGTGCTTTTGGACGAACCTTGACCGAATTTAAAACTGCAGCAAAAGATTTGACCAAAGACGATGATGAAAAAGAGAAGGCTCCAGAAGAAGCGTTGAAACGAATCAACTAATCCAGCCAGAGAGAAGGCGGTGCGTACACGTGACGCACTGCCTTTTTCCGCGCATGAGGAGGAGTTCGAGTGAGCAAAGAGATGCCTATACTTGAGCATGTTACAGACCTGCGCCGCAGAATTTTGATTGTGCTGTCCGTTCTGGTTGTCAGTATGGTTATCTGCTTTTTGTTTGTGGATCATATTTATTTGGCGTTAGCGAATCATTCAGGGGAAAAGCTGGCGATTCTTGGGCCGGGAGATATCCTTTCGATCTATGTGAAGTTGTCCGCAGTCGGTGCGATTGCGATAACAATCCCGGTTGCCGCGTATCAAGTTTGGCGCTTCGTGGTGCCCGCATTGGAAGAAAGAGAGCGAAAAGTGGCGCTCATGTATATCCCGGCTCTATTCCTGCTGTTTATTTTCGGGCTTTCCTTCGCATACTTTGTGCTCTTTCCGATGATGTACAAATTTGTTTTAGGGCTATCCAACGGGAATTTTGAACTGGTCATAACAGCGAACGATTACTTCACCTTTATGCTCAATCTGTGTCTGCCGTTTGGGTTGCTTTTTGAACTGCCGGTTGTCGTTTTGTTTTTGAGCCATTTGGGGATTCTCAACCCGCATCGCTTGGCTAAAATGCGCAAACCCGCCTATTTGGTGCTCGCGATTATCTCGATTACCATTACGCCGCCTGATTTTCTGTCCGATATTATGGTAATTGTGCCACTCATCGTTTTATATGAAATCTCCATTACTATCTCGCGTTTCGTACACGGCAAACGTGTGCAGGAGACAGCGGTTTCCTCGGAAAATATGATATGATGCTCTCGACTATATTATCGGGAGAGAGCGCAGATGCACGTTTATGTTAACGGGACGATTTGTCCGGCTCACGAGGCTACAGTTTCGGTATTGGACCACGGGTTTTTGTACGGTATTGGTTTGTTTGAAACGTTACGTGTATACGACCGCAAGCTATTTTTATGGGATGCTCATTACGCCCGGCTTTGTTCCGGGCTTTTTGCGTTGCAGATTCAACCTGCTTGGACAAAGGAAGAGCTGGCTGAAACCATCTTAATGACCATAGATGCCAACGAGTTGCGTGATGCTTACGTCCGCTTGAGTATTACCGCTGGCGCAGAAGGAGTGGGCTTGGTAGCAGGGGAGTACGAGCGTCCTTCCTTATTCGTATTTGCCAAACCCGTAGCACCTCTAGCGGTACCTCCTCCGTCAAAACGATTGCAGACATTGGCGTTGGCTAGGCAGACAGCAGAAGGCCACCAGCGCTTTAAATCGCACAATTACTTAAACAATGCTCTTGCTCGCCAAGAACTCGGTGCCCGTCCTGATGTGGAAGGTCTATTTTTGACGCATGATGGCTTCGTGGCGGAAGGAATTGTGAGCAATGTGTTTTGGGTCAAAAGCGGCCAGTTGTTTACCCCTTCTATTGATACGGGCATTCTTGATGGAGTGACGCGGCGACATGTTTTGACTTTGGCACAGCAATTATCGATGCCTGTCGAAGAAGGGCGATATCGCTTGGAAGATCTGCTCAACGCCGATGAAGTCTTTACGACAAATTCCGTGCAAGAGATCGTTCCGATTACCGAAATTGACGGGCATTGCGTCCCTTCGACATATGGTACATATTCGTGCGAACTGCACCGCGCCTACCGTCAGTCTGTAGCGGCTAGCGAGTAAATTATGGTATGCTACTATTCAATGTGCGAAGACGGGAAAAGGGAGTTTGATCATGAAATACAATTCATTTCGAATCCATGCTGCGACCTTCGCTGAGATGGTATCGGAGCTTGTCAAAAGGGGTGTTCCTGTTCCAGAAGCCGAACGCATGGCGGAAGCGGGGACGAGCCTGAAGATTCACACGGAAAACATGAGTGTGGCAACAGCACAGAGTGTGAGAGAGATTATGCACTCTTTCGATGCGGAAGCCATTATTTCAGACCAACCAGGTACTGCCGACAAAAAATACGTGCTGCTGTTGGCTTCACAAAAGAAGATAGATTTGGCGTTGGAGCATATGAAAACCCAAACAGAAGAACTACGAGCGTTGGCGGCAGAGGTACGGGAAGTTTTAGCTATGCCTGCCAAGCTTCGTGCGCGCCGCGAGCTGAACTGTGGCCAGTATGTCCTGCCACTGGGAGAGCGTACGCTAGTCATGGGCATTTTGAATGTGACACCTGATTCATTCTCGGATGGCGGTCGCTATGTCGATGTAGACGCAGCACTGGCACAAGCGCGTGTGATGGTTGAGGCTGGAGCGGACCTGATTGATATCGGGGGAGAATCGACACGTCCGGGCTCGGAAGCAGTCGATGAGGCGACGGAGCTGGATAGAGTGCTGCCAGTCATTCGGACACTTTCGCAGGAATTGTCTGTTCCGCTGTCCATTGACACATACAAAGCGGCGGTTGCAGAACGGGCTATTTTGGAAGGGGCACATATCATTAATGATGTATGGGGAGCGAAGCGTGACCCGCGGATGGCAGAGGTAGCTGCTCGTCTCGACGTGCCCATTATCCTGATGCATAATCGCGAAGACACGGACTATCACGACTTTTTCCCAAACTATATCGAAGACCTGCGTGAGTCCGTACAGATCGCTTTGCAGGCAGGGGTAAAACAGGAGCGAATCATCCTTGATCCGGGGATCGGGTTTGTAAGGACTGTTGAGCAAAATCTCGAAACGATGCGCAGGCTGGATGATCTGGTAGGGCTGGGCTATCCTGTTCTACTTGCCACTTCACGCAAGCGGATGATCGGTCATGTTCTCGATTTGCCCGTAGATGAACGTGTCGAAGGTACCGCAGCGACAGTTGCCCTCGGGGCGGCAAAAGGCTGCCATATGGTACGGGTGCATGATGTCAAAGAAATGAAGAGAGTGACGAAGATGATGGACGCGATGCTAAAAGGGGGCTTTAACCTTGGATAAAATCTACTTCAATGGCATGTCTTTTTATGGATATCACGGTGTGTTTGGAGCAGAGGCTGAGCTGGGCCAACGGTTTTATGTCGATCTAGAGCTATCGCTCGATTTATCCAAAGCTGGAGCTAGTGACAATCTTCACGATACAGTCAATTACGCCGATATCTTTACTTGTGTGCAAAAAATTGTCGAGGGTGAACGGTTTCAGCTGGTAGAAAAACTGACCGCTGTGATAGCAGAACGTCTACTTACGCAATTCCCTTTGCATGAAGTCAAAGCAAAAGTGACCAAGCCGAATCCGCCGATCAATGGGCATTATGAGTCGGTTGCGATTGAGATGATCCGTAGAAGAGAGGATTTTGCTTCATGACAGTTTGTGCGTATTTGGCGCTAGGCTCCAATCTCGGGGATCGGGCACAGAACTTGCGCCTAGCGATACAGAGATTGAACGAGCAACCTGGAATTCGCGTGCTTCGTGTCTCCTCTGTTTATGAGACCGATCCATTTGGTAACGTCGAACAAGACGCATTTCTGAATATGGCGATCGCTGTGGAAACAGAACAGACCCCGGATCAGCTGCTAGATACGGCTTTGTCAGTAGAGCGAGAGCTGGGTCGTGTACGAACGGTTCGATGGGGACCGCGCACGATTGATATTGACCTACTGTTGTACGGGACATCTCGTGTTTCGCAAGACAATCTCATGATTCCTCATCCCGGGCTGAGTGAGCGTGCTTTTGTACTCGTGCCGCTTCGAGACGTTTGGGAAGGCGGCGTTTTACCTGAGCATAACCAGACCATTGATCATTATCTTTCCTTATTGGTAGAGGATCACAAGGGGGTACGTGAGTGGGGAGCAATCAATTGGGAAATCGAATCCGGTCCTTCCGAAAGCTAAAAGGGTATACGCAACAGTCCCTTTCGGACAAGATGGGAGTGTCACTGTCGTTTGTTGGATCACTAGAGAGAGGAACTCGTACGCCAACAGAGCCTGTATTACGGAAGATCGCCAGCACTTTACAGGTAGACTACGATGAATTATGTGCTATAAATAAGTGATGTAATGAAGTTTGGATAGGATTGTCCTCTCCAAGACCCCGACTAAGCGGGAATAAGGAGGCGAAAATAGATGAAAATCGGCAATATCGAATTAAAAAACAACGTAGTTCTCGCTCCAATGGCAGGTGTTTGTAATCCTGCTTTTCGTCTGATTGCAAAGGAGTTCGGTACTGGATTGGTTTGCGCCGAGATGGTAAGCGACAAGGGCATCGTGCACGGAAACAAAAAAACGATAGACATGCTGTTTGTCGACGAACGCGAAAAACCACTAAGTTTGCAGATTTTTGGTGGAGACAAGGAAACCTTGGTGAGTGCGGCGAAATATGTAGACCAGCATACGAATGCGGATATCATTGATATCAACATGGGCTGTCCTGTGCCGAAAATTACGAGCTGTGATGCAGGTGCGCGTCTGTTACTCGATCCAGATAAAATTTACGAAGTCGTATCTGCTGTGGTCGATGCGGTCGACAAGCCGGTTACCGTGAAAATGAGATTAGGCTGGGACGAAGATCATCTGTACGTACTGGATAACGCAAAGGCAGTAGAACGTGCAGGTGGCAAAGCGGTTGCTGTTCATGGACGCACCCGCGTACAAATGTATAAGGGGCAAGCTGACTGGGAATGGATCCGTCGCGTGAAGGAAACCGTTTCGATTCCGGTAATCGGAAACGGGGATGTCGCTACTCCTGAGGATGCGAGACGTATGCTGGATACAACGGGCTGCGATGGTGTCATGATTGGACGTGCTGCACTTGGCAATCCGTGGATGCTGTATCGCACCATTCAATACCTGACGAAGGGCGAGCTGGGTCCAGAGCCAACCGCACGTGAAAAGATGAATATTTGTTTATTGCATGCAGAGCGTTTAATCGCGCTGAAGGGTCCGAGAGTGGGAGTCCTTGAGATGCGCAAGCACGCGGCGTATTACTTGAAAGGCTTGAAGGGCTCGACGCACACGAAAAATCTCGTGAATGCAGTTGAGACAGAAGAGGAGCTTCGTCGCGTCCTCATGAACTTTGTCGACTGGATTGAAAACTACGCCGATGACAGCGAAGAACCGCTGGAAACAGCACGTGATGAGGCTGTCAGCTACTAAAACTGGTGGTTCATTCCAGACATTGACAAGGGTTCCTTCATATCCTATAATACTCCGTAATATTGGGTGCCGAGCTGCCAGTCCTCACTGGCAGCTTTACCTTTGAACCTCACAGACGATTGCATTCTGCTGTATATTGTATAGAACATCTACATATAATCCTTTGTACTTTACCCAGTATAAATGGAATCATTTTTTAAAACGGGGGAATTGAACCATGTCTGAAAAAGAAGTCATCCTTACACCAGAAGGTTTAACAAAGCTGGAACAAGAGCTTGAAGATTTGAAAACGGTTAAACGCAAGGAAGTAGCTGCTCGTATTAAAGAAGCGATTAGCTTTGGAGATATCAGTGAGAACTCTGAATACGAAGAAGCAAAGAATGAGCAAGCGTTCATTGAAGGCCGCATTCTGACCCTGGAAAAAATGCTGCGCAATGCCCGTATCATCACAAATGAAGATGTAGATACAGGTGTTGTAAGCGTTGGTTCCCGCGTGAAGCTGAAAGATCTCGAGTTCGGTGATGTTATGGATTACACGATTGTAGGTTCTGCTGAATCCGATCCGATGAACAACAAGATTTCCAACGAGTCCCCGGTAGGTCAAGCGCTCCTCGGCAAAGCAAAAGGCGCGATTGTTGACGTTAACGTACCGGCAGGAGTCATTCAGTACGAGATTCTTGATATTAACCTGTAAGCAGTCGATCTATGGCGTACCTTTTGCGAGGTACGCCGTATCGCTATTATAAAAGTCTGTACAAAATTGTTAATGCAGGTATTTTCTAGAGGAGTGAGTGAAATGGCAAACGAGCAAGACCTACAGCAAGAAGAACAGCAACAGGAAGGGCTCCACGAGCTTCTTCAAGTGCGTCACGACAAAATGAATCAATTGCGTGAGTGGGGCTTTGATCCGTTCGGTAAAAAATTCGAGCAAACGCATCACGCTGCAGATATAACGAAAGCTTTTAGCGAAAAGAGCAAGGAAGAGTTGGAAACGGAAGAGAACGTGGTTACGATCGCAGGCCGCTTGATGGCGAAACGTGGAATGGGTAAGGCGAGCTTTGCTCAACTGCTGGATCGTTCCGGTCAGATTCAAATCTACGTCCGTCAGGATACTGTTGGCGAAGAGCTGAGCAAAGTATTTGATTTGGCTGATATTGGTGACATGGTCGGTGTAACTGGTGTTGTTTTCAAAACAAAAACCGGCGAGCTCAGTGTAAAAGCAAAGGAACTGACCTACCTGACCAAATCACTGCGTCCACTGCCTGAGAAATACCATGGCCTCAAAGATATCGAGACTCGCTACCGTAAGCGTTACGTGGACTTGATTGTGAATCCAGAGGTTCGTGATACGTTCATTACTCGTAGCCGTATTCTGACTTCGATGCGTCGTTATTTGGACAACCTTGGCTATCTGGAAGTAGAAACACCTACACTCCATGCGATTGCTGGTGGTGCATCTGCTCGTCCATTTATCACGCACCACAATGCATTGGATATGCAGCTGTATATGCGTATTGCAATTGAGCTGCATTTGAAACGTCTGATTGTCGGTGGCCTGGAAAAGGTGTATGAGATCGGTCGCGTATACCGCAACGAAGGGATCTCTACTCGTCACAATCCTGAGTTCACGATGATTGAGCTGTACGAAGCGTATGCTGACTACCAGGACATCATGAGCTTGACTGAAGAAATGGTTGCTCATATCGCACAGGAAGTATTGGGCACCATGAAAATTCAGTACCAAGGCAATGAGATTGACCTGACACCAAAATGGCGTCGTGTACACATGGTAGATTTGATTAAGGAAAATCTTGGCGTCGATTTCTGGAAGGAAATGAGCGACGATGAAGCGCGTGCTTTGGCAAAAGAGCATGGCGTATCCGTTGAGCCTCACCATACGTTCGGGCATGTAGTGAATGAATTCTTTGAGCAAAAGCTGGAGCATACGTTGATTCAGCCTACCTTTGTTTACGGTCATCCTGTGGCGATTTCGCCATTGGCGAAGAAAAATGACCAGGATCCGCGATTCACGGATCGTTTTGAGTTGTTTATCGTAGCTCGTGAGCATGCCAATGCATTTACTGAGCTCAACGATCCAATTGACCAGCGTGAACGCTTTGAAGCACAGCTCTTGGAAAAAGAAGCTGGTAACGACGAAGCGCATGATATGGACGATGATTTCATTGAAGCGCTTGAGTACGGTATGCCGCCAACCGGAGGATTAGGAATCGGAATTGACCGTCTGGTAATGCTGTTGACCAACTCTCCTTCTATTCGCGACGTACTGCTGTTCCCTCATATGCGTAACCGCGACTAGTCTTTCTGAATAGAACCATCTGAGAAAAACTCAGGTGGTTTTATTTTTTTACTTGCACTTAAAAAGGTTAAGTGTTATATTAATACCTGTTCTTCTTTTTTACTTAATCGATCACAAAAAATGATGTGAAAATAGTTCTTGCTTTTCCTTCAAGGTATGTGATAGATTAATGAGGTCGCTGAAAAACACGTTAAAAAAACTTGTTGACACGACCTGGACAACCTGATAAGATGAAGTGGTTGTTGCGAAAAAATGCTCTTTGAAAAC
>NZ_PXZO01000045.1 GCF_003013475.1 Brevibacillus porteri | reverse complement strand
CCCCAGCAGGACGGAGCCTGGAGCCTAGACTGGAAATATTCTTCTCCCCACCGCAGCCACATAACAGGAGCTTTCCGTGTTTCCCCCGCTATTTAAAGCTTTGAAAGAAGGAAGAAATGCCATCCGTTTCGCCAGAGAAGAATATTTCCACACGTAGCGACTTGTGGAGTCCTACCCAGCGGAGAAGGAATGAGCGGGCAAAAGAAACGCAACGTGCCCACGCGACGAAGCGGCTACCACTTTTGCGTTTCCCCGCGAATCCCTTCGGAGCGGACAGTCTCAACCCCCAGCAGGACGGAGCCTGGAGCCTAGACTGGAAATATTCTTCTCTTCCCCGCAGCCACATAACAGAAGCCTTACGTTGTCGTCAAAAAAAGAAGAACCTAGCACATCCATGCAGGCTCTCCCCTTCAGCATTTACACATTAATCTCCAAAAACCATTCGCGAATCGCATCTTGCAACTTCTGCAAAGCCGTCGCATTCGTTGCTTCACAATAGATGCGTACCAACGGTTCTGTGCCAGACGGACGGATCAAGACCCAATGTCCTTCCTCGAGCAACAGCTTGACCCCATCCACTCGTTGAATCTCCAAAACCTGATAAGGACCAATTAGTGCAGGTGGATTGGCGATCATTTGCTGTATCCATTGATCTTTTTCCGGCAATTTCATATCAAGTCGCGTATGGAACAGCTCTCCGAACTGCTCGTATACGTCTCGCAGGATTTGATCAATTCCTTTGTTTTCGTACGCGCACATCTCAGCGAGCAACAAATTGATGAGTACGCCGTCTTTCTCCGGGATGTGACCGAGAATACTGGCCCCGCCACTTTCTTCTCCACCAATGAGCACGTCACCTTTGCGCATTTCCTCACCTACATACTTGAAGCCAACTGGCGTCTCTACCAGTTCAAGACCATAATGCTTAGCCATCCGATCCAATAGATGCGTCGTCGCTACTGTCCTGACAATCCGTCCACTCAAGCCACGATTTTTTCGCAAATGATAGGTCAGCAGGACGAGTGCTTCATTTGGCGTGATGTACTGTCCGAAGCGATCCACGACTCCGAAGCGATCCGCATCGCCGTCATTAGCAAGACCAAGAGATGCTTGGCGTTCTACCACTTCTTTTTTTAGCAAATGCAAATGCTTATCGTTTGGCTCAGGCAAATCTCCGCCAAAAGCCGCATCGGGGACTTCTCGGATTCCGACGTTTTTCACCCCCGCCTCAGACAAAAAACCGCTCACGTAGCCCATACCCGCACCATGCATGGCATCGACAACAACGGACAAGGAAGAGTTTTTCAATACATCCATATTCACCATCCGTCTAAGATGCGCCTCGTAATGAGGACGCAGCACAATGACTTGCAGCAGCTTACGGGCCTTTGCTTCCGCGAGGGAAATCGTACGCACCGATTTCGCCTGGCAGGTTTCGCTGATCCACTCTTCCAATCTTTGCGTGATCACAGGCGTTGCAGGTCCGGCGTACTCCGGAATGTATTTGATGCCGTTATATTCGGGTGGATTGTGACTGGCCGTGATCATGATCGCGCCACTCGCTGCAAAATGCTTCACTCCAAAGGCTACGGCAGGCGTTGGCGCTGCTTCGTTCACCAAATAGGTTCGAATGTCATTCGCGGTCAGGACAGCTGCAACCTCCTCGGCGAAGCGTCTCCCCAAGAACCGTGTGTCGTGCCCGACCAGAACAGGCTGCTCCTGTTGTCCGATTTCTTTGGTATAGCTGGCGATAGCTTGTGCGACAATGCGGACATTCTCGACAGTAAAGCCATCTGCGATTATGTCGCGCCAACCGTCCGTACCGAAACGGATCGTTGTCATCCCCTCATCTCTCCCCTCGTTACCGCAACTCATTCACCTTCTCCAAATAACGCAAAACAGTGGCAACATAAGTAGCATGCGACCACGTCAACGGTGCAACGGATACGGGAGCACCTGTATACGGATCGAGCTGTTCGGATAGCACGCCGCTTTGTAGAGCATGACGTACGACCCAAGCCAATCTGTTCTTTGGCTCTTGGAGTTCATCGAGAGATTTCGCCTTGGCAATTTCCCAATCAGCGACCCATAAGGTGCAAATAATCCATGGATTGCCCGGTACCTTCGCCGTATCATGTGATTTTTTGAAATAGTAATCCCCTTGGTAGCGGGCAATTCCACCGATCGCTGTGTCTACCCGCAAACTCTTTTTGACAGCTTCCATCGTCCGCTCAACTCTCGGATCGTCTACGGAAAACACATCAAGCGCAAACAAGGCGAACAAGCTGCTCTCCACCGTGAAATCTTTTTCGACACTCCCATCTGCTCTTACATATATCCCACGCAAAAAACGCCCGATTTCAGAGTCGTAGAGATGTTTTTCCATTGCTCCACGAATGCGCTCTGCCCCTTCTGTGTAGCGTTTGTAGCGCCGATCATCCCCGAACAGCTGGGCAAAACGAGCCGCAGCCATTAAGCCTGCGAAAACAGTAGCACTGGTAAACGTAAAAATTCCCCGTCGCTCTTCCCATAAGTCGTAGCTTTGTTTTGGGAGTTGCAGCTCTGGATGGACATACTCCAACAAAAAGCGGGCCGCCGGACGAACCAGCGTGGGGTAGAGCGCTTGGCAGTCTTCAATTTGCTTGCCGCTCTTGTATTGCTCCCAGAGCGCATACAGCACGAGTGCCGTCTCATCTTCCTGAATCGGGAGCTGAATTTCTCCGTCAACCATATACGGATGCCAACTAGAGCCGACAGACCCATCTGGATTGTACTTGTGCAGCAAATATCCGTCCTTATTCAATGCGTCCGCGCAAAATCGGAAAAATGGTGCGACCACTCCCGTATAACCCGCTTTCGCCATCGCACTCGCAATCAACGCTCCGTCTCTGGGCCACATGTAGCTGTAATGGTCGCGATTGAATTGGAGAATATCCGAGTCATTCGCAGCGAGAATCGCTCCGTTCTGATCAATTTGCGTGCGCACGAGTAGCAAGCTGGTCTTGTACAGATTGACAACCTCTGCAGGAAGATCAGCAAAGTCCCGCTCTTCCTTATTGACCCAACGTTGCCAATACACCGCGACCCGACTAAGCAAATGTTCCGGATCGCTTTCGAGTACATACTGGTTCAATACTTTAACATCCTCATACGATTCACCAATGCACATCCAGTAAAAGAGCGCCTTCTCTTCTTGCGGTTGCAGTATGAGTGAAAAAGAAATCGTACTATCTACGGAGCCTTGTGCAATTGGATTGCCGGACAAAAGACCATCCTCAGCGTCCCTCCAGGTCCCCTCCGCATAGTTGAACCGCTTGATCCCGACACTATATTGATCGATCCCACCTGTATCCGTTTTTCCATTCGCCATGATGTACACATTGCGCTTGTAATGGTAAATGGTGCGCAGGATAGGATCAAAAACAGCGGTATCTCCTACCTCCGTCTCATTCAAGCTGAAATCGTGATTGAAAAACAGCCTGACCTCTCGCACTTCACTCGTCAAATTCTGAACGCACACCTTTTTCAAATAAATCGGGTCACGCTGATGCACCCCATCTGCAATTTGCAGGGCGATGCCCAGATGTTCATGATGCGCATGAACATCTGTCACCAAAGACTCCTGTCCGTATCCGAGCTTCCGCGTCCAGCCGTCTTCATCCAGCCAGGAAAAGTGACCTTGCACCCAAATACCCAGCTTGCTAAAGTGTCCCCCGACATGATTCAGTTGGCCGACATACGGAAAATAGAGATCTCGCATGTGCAGCTTGTCATCAAAATTAATCAGCAGTTTTCCGTTCCCGACGACGAGCGGTCTCGGCATGCCTTCACGTCCTTTTCGTTATAGGCTGTCGATCTCTCTCTTTTCGTGAAACTGATATTCGGCAATTCGCCTCGCGTAGGAAGAAGCAAGCGTAGCCGCGGTCTCTGCCGTAGCTCCTTGCGAAATCACTTTTACGTGCGAATCCTCTGAATCGGGTAAAATCAGCACCCAGCCGTTCGAATCATATACTTTGATTCCATCGACGAGCTCCAGCAGCTTGCCTTTGTTTTCTTCCATCACTCTGCGCATGACCTTCCCTTTTGCTGTCCATGGGCAAAAGACAGTCTTTTTCTCCATATGGCACGCTGGCAACAGCTCCAGCAGAATGCTGAGCGTTTTTTCTTCGGAAGCGAGGTACGAAAGAATTCTCATGAGACTGTACACGGCGTCAAACATCGGATGAAAGCGCTGTTCGCTCGATACCTCCATCATGGAGCGCGGTGAGACCTTGGTGCGTACAACCTCCATTTGCAACAGCTGGGCCATATGCTCCAATTCGATCGGTGCACTCACAGGAAGCCCGATTCGCCGATGTTGACCACTGCAAGCCAGCAGTTGCAGAGCCGTGATCTGCTCGTTCGAGAGCTTCTCTCCATGCTCAGTAAACAAGGTAAATTGTTCGCCATTTTTATCGAGACGAACGCCTAAATCCGCTCCCTTTTTACGAATACCTTCTTGTATGGAGCTGTAATGTGCAGTGACTCCCAGTGCATGCAAGAGTGGCGCAAGAAAAGTCGGGAAAAATCGCTGTTCACAATCGATCAGGAGGTGGAAGCGCTGACGCTGGATGGACGATACATTCAACTGTTGGACCAAAGCATGAAGATAAGCTTCTTGTACTTGATGCTCGACTTGCAATGCTCCCAATCGATGCAGGTTGCGAACATACGTCTCTTGCCAGTAAGCATTCTCAATTTTACGTTCCATATCACGAGAAATCGGCAACCCAGCATGATCGATGAATTGGATGACAATCTCTTTATCATCGACTGGCTCTGCCATATACACATGAATGCCGCCTTTGCAAGCCAGGGAGCGCACGCCGTATCGGATCAAGGGTGAATTGCCAATCCCGAGATCGACCGTATCAATTCCGGAAGAGCACAAGCTGGTCATGATGCTATGCTTCAATAACTGAGCAAATGGGTGTGAGCATGCCGAGAGCGCAATTTTATCCCCTGCTTGTAGTAAGTACGCGTAGGCAGCAGCAAGTCTAGTGACGAATTCGGGCGTGATGTCGACATTGCCAATGCCCTTGATTCCATGCGTCCCAAACAAATTTTTGGTTTGCTTGGCACCATAGATGAGCGAGGTGGTGACAGTCGCATTTTCACCGACTTCCTTGTCCGGCCAAATTTTGATGCCTGCCTTTACCACCGACTTCGCCCCAATGAAGCATTGGTCTCCAATGACCGCCCCTTCCCCGAGTTGTACGCAATCGCTAATTCGGGTGTTGCGGCAGAGCGTCGTTCCTGTGATCTCAGTTTTTTTCCCAATGACATTATTTTCCCAAACGATCGTCCTGGACAGCTTCGTACCGGAAGAAATCACCGTATTTTTCCCCAGAATGGAATAAGCACCAACGGCAACTCCAGCCTGCAAGTGTACATTTTCACCGATATAGACAGGGCCTTCCAAACGGACCGATGAATCGATGCGAACATCATTTTCCAAGAAAATGCGCGGCGCGATTTCCTGTGCTTTTATTTCGAGATGCACGCGTCCATCCAGCAAATCAAACTGGGCTTGCTGATAAACCTCCAAAGAACCAATATCAGACCAATAACCGCTTGCTTCATATCCGTATAGAGGCTTTGCTGCTTGTAAAAAAGATGGGAAAATTTCCTTACTGAAATCCACTTCCCGCTCTTCTTCTATATAAGACAAGACCTCTGGCTCGCAGACGTATATCCCCGTATTCACCGTATCGCTAAAAACCTCCGCCCAGCTCGGCTTTTCTAAAAAGCGTGTAATACGTCCGCCCTCATCTGTCATGACAACTCCGAATTCCAACGGTGTTTCTACACGAGTCAAAACCAACGTAGCCAGTGCGTTATTTTGCTCATGGAAACGTATGGCTGCCGACAAATCGATGTCTGTCAACGTATCTCCACTGATCACGACAAAGCGCTCATCGAGAAAATCGGCGCAGTTTTTCACGCTGCCTGCCGTGCCCAAAGGAATCGTTTCTTCAAAATAGACGAGCGAAACACCGTAGCGAGATCCATCGCCAAACGTATCGCGGATGACATCAGGCAGATACTGGAGTGTCACTGCTATCTCTGTAATCCCATGCTTTTTCAATAGATCAATCGTGTACTCCATGCAAGGCCGGTTTAAGAGTGGCACCATTGGTTTTGGCGTGTGGCATGTTAACGGACGTAGTCGTGTACCTTTTCCCCCAGCCATGATTACTGCCTTCATCTTCTTTTCTTCCTCCTTCATCGTTGCAATCTATGTTGTCATGCCGCTTCCCGCGGATACGCCAAGTGAACAGTATAGATCGATGGTTTGAGTAGCGAGAATGGTCCAGTTATAAAACTGTTTCACATCTTGCATGGCCGTCTGGGCTAGTTGATGCCGCTGATCGGGGTCGCGCAGTAGCCAGCGGAGTTGATTCGTCAAGGATTCAGGGTCGCCTGTGAACATCATGGCGCCGTTTTCGCCATGGCGAACGATCTCTCGAAGCCCTCCCGTATCCGCAACAAGAACTGGCGTACCTAGCGCCATCGCTTCCAGTGCAACAATTCCAAAAGGTTCATACAAGCTCGGGAATACCGCCACATCAGCCAAGGCGAACAACTCATTTCGCCTAACATCTTCTACGAAGCCCAAGAAGCGGACTTGCTCAAAAAGTCCCATCTGATGAACCAACTGCTTCCACTCGTCTTGCATCGGCCCTCTGCCAGCTATAAGCAACTTCGCATGCGGAAATTCAGCGCGCAGCCTTGCCATGGCTTCCAACAATAGGTGAACACCTTTTTCCTGGACCAAGCGCCCTACAAAAAAGAGGACAGGTCCATCGCCTATCACCAACTCCTGCCGAAGCTGTTCACGATTGACATCCGGTAGAGGAATGAGATCGACACCGTTGTGAATGACACGTAAATGGGATGAAGGTGTTCCGAACAGGCGCATGACTTCCGACTCCATATACTTGCTGCAAACGATCATCGAGTCAGAGCTTTGTGTTAGTGTACGTTCACACTCATGAATCCTTTGCTGCAACGGTGTATGAATGCCTTGATGCCGTCCATGTTCCAAAGCGTGAATCGTGCTGACGAGCGGAAGAGAGTACCTCTGTTTCAGTTCGATCGCTGCCCAACTGACAAGCCAATCATGAGCATGGATGACATCTGGTCGCACTCCGAGTGACCATAGCTTGAAGGTAGCATCGACCATCGCCAAATTCAGTTGAAACACCCATGCCAGAAAGTCAGCTTGTTCAGAAGGAAGGTACGTAGGCAAACGGTGTACGTGAACGCCTTCCATCGTCTCATCTATGGAGCATGAATCTGCCGAACCTGTCAGCACATGCACCACGATTCCTTGCTGGACAAGATGTCTGGCGAGATCGTAGACAGCCCGACCAAGCCCCCCTACCACATGAGGGGGAAATTCCCATGCAAGCATCAAAACTGTTTTTATCGAAGACTGATCTTGCGTAGCCGCTACCAATTGACGCGATACGTTCACTCTATGCATTTGTTTAGGCAAATAGAACGTGATATCCAAGTCAGGAAAGATCGGAAAGTCAGCTTCTGCTTGCGTAATTGCCTCTTCATCCAGTTGATGCTCTCGATACATCGCCAAGAGAGCCCGCATGCGAACCAAATGATCATGAACGCGTTGCACCGCATACGGGGTGACCGTTTGACCGTCTAAAATAAACGCCCAATCACTGCTTTGGGCTAGCATCAATTCGCGTGCTGCCTGCTTGAGGCACCGTAAGGCAAGCGGATCTCCTTTCTTTTCAGAAAAGGTAGTAATCGCTCCAATCAGTTCCCGCTCTGCTTGATGCAAATGCCTGTATATCCAGCCATTGTTCTCGTTCAGCCAGACTTCTCCGTAGCCATTTCTCCCCCACGTAGACATAGGCAAGTGACCGCGATCCTGCTCTGGATACTCCTCCAAATATTCAGATGGTGTCATTAATTTCACGTCTTTTGAATCACAAACCGTTTTTCGCATGAGGTCATCTAGAAACTGTGGACCCTCGAACCACCAATGACCAAACAATTCCGCATCATAAGTGGCGACGACCAACGGCTTGCGATCCATCCAGTGACTGGCTTCCTCCACTTGACGCTCTCGGTGATACAGGAAATGTCCCGCATGAGACGCTGCTTTTTCCCGCGCCCAGCTTGGCTCATACCAGTCTTTATCCCCTGCTTTTCCGGTGATCCGATAATATTTCAAACCGGTATGCACGCGAATGCCGTCAGGATGGATGTACGGTTCGATGTAGCTCATCTCCCTGTCAAATCCGATATCCCGGTAATATTCACGATAATCATAGTCCCCTGGATAACCATCGATTGAGCTCCATACCTGGCGGGAAGCCACTTCATCACGGGCAAAGGCAGCCACTTCATGCGGCGTGAACAAGGGAGCCAACACCCCTCTGCGAGGTAAAGGCGTCGCATGCTCTATCGTGTGACTGTCTACAAAGAAATACCGAAGCCCTGCCTCTTTTAGCAAACGATCCAATCCAGGTGTATACCCGCACTCTGGCAGCCAAATTCCCTTCGGACGTCTTCCCAGAATCCGCTCATGTGTATCGATGCCCACCTGGAGCTGAGCCCGAATCGCCTCTTCTGTTTCCACAAAGGGCAAGAAGGAGTGCGTGGCTGCGCAAGTGATGAGTTCGAGGCATCCGCTATCCTCGATATGCCTAAAGGCCTTGATTAGTTGAAAATCCCACTTGCGGCAATAGGCAATGATGCTTCGAAAGCGCTCCACGTACATTTTGGCGATACGGTGTTCTTCGGGTTGACCTGCGGTGCGTTTGACTTCCTTCCCAGCCAATTCAACGGTCTTCGTTAGATGTGTGCGAAAGCGTGTCACGATCAGATCATCTTCTAGCATGGAAAGTAATGTCGGAGAAATAGCAAGGGTCATGCGAAAAGCGATGCCGTCTGAGAGGAGCCTGTCGAAAACCATGAGCAAGGGAAGATAGCATTCCAGCATGGCTTCATACACCCAGCGCTCTTCCAGGCGATCGTCCCGATCCCCGTGTCGGACATAAGGCAGATGGGCATGCAACACGAGGGAGAGATAACCTTTGTGCACAAATGACACCTCACTTATTTTGATGTTTTGGTATACAACGAGTAGGAGGAAAAGTTCTCAAACCAGGAAGGTGTAGCTGAATCGTGGACGGGCTCAACGAACGATTCCCCCCAGCTAGCTTTTGAGTTCCGCGGGGTAATTGCCGTTTCCGAGCGTAAAATCGGACAAAACCGATTGTGTTCATATAAACCAAAATCAACAATGTATGTACGTCCTGGCTCTACATCATTCACGTACCAGGAATGAGCCTCTTCATGTACGAGCACATCTCGGACGGAATGTGCATTTTTTCCATCAAATAAGCATTCCGTGACATCATACAGACGCAAGCCCTTCTGGATGTGACGATAATCGGCTTGCAGGTAGGATGCGACCATTCTCATGCGGGGCCAAGTGATTTCCCAATAGACGAATAGCACAGTCGGTCCTTGTACCATGACTTTGACAATGTCCCGACCATAAAACGCAGGCAATTGCCATTCCAATTCCGTTTTAGCGGGAGGTGGTGTCACTGGCTTCGCACGGTCTTTTTGCAGGCGATACTTAACTTGACCGATCGTTAAGCCGCACTCTTTGGCAATTTGTGCAATGGACATGGATCGTGAACGCAGTTCGAGAATTTTTTCCAGCATCTTCTAGCACTCCCCTCCGCCAACTTCACCTATCTGTGCTTTCCCAATGTCAATCATAGCCAATGCTGCTAACAAAGACTGTCGAATGCTGGATGCACATCCTTTCTTCTTTTGTCGATCAACAATCATGTTTTCGTCATAGGCAAACAAAAGTCGCTCTCCTTCCATTCTTACAAAGCTACTTCTCTAGACATTCTTTTCTTTTTACCAAATAGGAAGAAAGAGCTACATTCCGTCATCTTTTGTTTTATTTGTAAGGATTTTCATATTGGATACCGATACTATAAAATATTCAATTTCACTACCAAAATGAATGAAAAAGGAGTCAACGAAAGAATGAATCGATCATGGATTAGCATGGTAACAGCAGGATCAATTGCAATTTCAACGGTAGCAGCAGGCTTGCCACTAGCAGCTCAAGCCAAAAGCACGCCGCCGAGCCCATCCCAAGAGCGCAATGATTCGCAGATCGGTCATACACCCGTTCAAGAAAACATGTCGAAGAGTCAGTTACGCCAAGCAGCCAAACAGGAGAAGTACAGCATCTCCCACCTAAATACATTGGACAATTCAGAGCTTGTTGAATTGTTGAAGGAAATCAGTTGGACGCAAATCCCTGAGCTGTTTACTTACAACGACGACACCCAGGAATTTTATGAAGATCGGGAGCGGGTTCAAGCCATCATCGATGCCTTGCAAGAGAGTGGCAAGAACTTCACCAAGGATGACGAGCAAGGCATACATACATTTGTAGAAGTTTTGCGTTCGGGGTATTACTTGGGGTATTACAACGACGGCTTAAAGTATTTGATGGAGCCAAAGTATAAGCAAAAAATTATTCCAGCACTTCAAGCAATTACCTCCAACCAAAATTTCACCTTAGGTACAAAGACTCAAAATGAAATCATCAGTTCTACGGGAAAATTAATTAGCAACACGACTGTTGATTCTGAGACAATCGGTCTTCTGTCAAAAGTAATGGCGGACTTTAACGAGGATCGGGATAAATGGTCAGATGATCGCGAAGCAAGCGAGGCTTTTTACAGCGTCCTTCAAGGTGTTGGCTATGTTCTGATTTGGGGAGTAGATGATTCAGAAAGAGATGAACTGAAAGGCAGCATCGATGCATTTCTCGACCCCATTTTTGACATGGCGGAAAATGGTGACACCTCCGCTGATCATGTATGGCTGACGAACAATGCCTTGTATTACACAGGGAAATTAGGTAGCTATTACAGTGATCCAGACAAAGCCAATGACATATTGACGAAAACGATGAGAACTTATAAAAAGTGGAGCGAGCCATACTTCACAGCCGCGCAACAAATCGCGGAAACATATGGCGAGGATGCCAATGGAAAAAAAATCGACCTCGAGGAAATGAAAAAAGAAGGGAAAAAGCATTATCTTCCGCAGCAATTTACTTTTGATGACGGAGCGGTTGTGTTCAAAACGGGAGATAAACTAACAGAAGAACAGGTTGAGCGCTTGTATTGGGCATCCAAGGAAGTGAAGGCACAATTTCATCGTGTCATTGGCAATGACAAGGAGCTCGAGAGCGGTAATCCGGATGATGTACTGACCATTGTCATCTACAATACGCCTGATGAATATAAAATGAATCGCTTCCTGTACGGATACGACACAGATAATGGTGGTATCTACATTGAGGGTACTGGTACTTTCTTCACCTACGATCGGACAAAAGAACAAAGCATCTACAGTCTAGAAGAGCTGTTCCGTCATGAATTCGTCCACTATTTGCAAGGTAGATATGAAGTGCCGGGCATGTGGGGAAAGGGAGAAATTTATGAAAACAGCCGCTTGCCTTGGTATGAAGAAGGCGGAGCCGAGTTTTTCGCAGGTGCTACCCGAACGGAAGGAATCAAGCCTCGCCAATCCGTTGTAGGCAATATCCGAAATGCAGCGCCTTATCTCGATTACACTGCGGCAGATATGATGCGTGCCAAATACGGAACCATGGCATTCTACGACTACTCATTCGCGCTTCAGTACCATATGTTCAAGAATGATTTTGCTCGTCTGGATAAAATCAATGATACGATCCGTTCCAATGATGTATCTGCTTATGATGACTTAATCGAAGAATTCAGCCGTGATCGCGCTCTTGAACGTGGCTATCAAGAAACGTTAGAAGAATTGATCGACCAGTATGAAGAGTTGGATGTTCCTCTCGTTTCAGATGATTACTTACAAAAAGTGGACGTGACGAACAAAGACGAGGTTTATCGTCAAATCGCAAAGGTTGCCTCTCTGACCGATGTAAAAACAGATGAAAAAGACTCTGGAGAATTCCGTAGCTTCACGTTGCGTGGGGTTTATACAGGTGGAGCTTCCCAAGGAGAATTTCAGGATTGGCAAGAAATGAACCGCCTCTCAGATGGATTCCTCAAGGAGTTATCGGGTCTTTCCTGGAATGGCTATGACACGGTTACGAGCTACTTCACCAATTATCGTACGACAAAAGATGGACGCTTTGCCTATGATGTCGTGTTCCACGGGAAGCTGGCTCATGAAGATGGTACCGAGACAGAGAATCCAACGCCTAACCCTGACGAAACGTCTATTTCATTGGGTAAGCAGATTACAGGTATCGTCAATCTTCAAAAACCGAGCCAGGAGTTCCGTCTCGATGTGAAATCAGCCCAACAACTTCAAGTAGAGATGGAAACAAAGCATGGGGATGGAGTGGCGTGGCTAGTATTCCACGAGTCTGATAAGCAGAACTACATCGCCTATCCCAACAAGCGCGAAGGCAACAAGCTGATCGGATCATTCGATGCGAAACATGGGACTTACTATGTGACTGCTTATACGTATGGTACAGGGCAAGAGGACCAAACGTTTACCTTAGTGGTTACGGGTGAAGATAGCCCACAAGAGCAACTCTATCAAGAAAGCGAGAGCAATGATTCTATCGAGCAAGCAAATGGTCCATTGCCGATAGGTACGACTGTTTCAGGCGACATGAAAGGAAACGACTGGCAAGATATTTTTGCCTTCCAAGTAGATAAACCAGAAGAAATACGTATTTCTCTGAACCCCGAGCAGGGACAAGGTGTGACTTGGGTGCTATTCCACGAAGGAAATCCAGATCAGCCTGTATCGTACCCGCAAGAGGTGGAAGGAAATCTGCAAAGTGCCCATTATCAAGTAAAGCCAGGCCGCTACTACTTGTATGTGTACAAATATCAAAATGAAGATGTTGTGTATACGGTAGAGACCAAGCAGCGCTAATCCGAAGAACAAAAACACCCCCAAACGAGCTACAAGAATCGTTTGGGGGTGTTCGTTTCTGTCCTATTTTTTACAGTTATCGACGCTTTGTAATTCGCCCCGAGCCCCCTACCTTCGTTCGTGGGGGCGATTTACTTTTCGGCGGAGAAAAGCTCGAGCGCTTGAATGAGACAGAATCACTCGACTTCGACGAACTGCTGGAAGAACGAATAATTTTACCTGAACTACCGCTAGACGACTCCCCCTGCTTCTTGAAAAGGCTGCCGTCAGAACCTACCGTACCATCCGTGTTCTTCGCATTACCCCGTTTGAAAATACTTCCCGTACCCTCTTTGGTAATCGGCGGCGCTACTTTTTTGTCCTCGGTTGTAGGCACGCGATACGTTCCGGAAGGCTTGTATATATCCTTGCTATTGTAGCCACGATAACTGCCCTTTGTACTTTTCTTAAGCCCATCGAACAAATCATCCAGTACGCTGGCTACAATGTATCCCTGCAAAAACGAAGAATCGTAGTTTTGCCGGACGTACTCTTTGCTGTCGACCTCGATCAACGTATCCGTCGGCTTGGCAGCGTCTTGCTGCAAATGGTATACCTCATCCGAATAAATGAGGAACATATGCTGCGGATCTTCTTTGGAGATTTCAGCTGGCGTATTCTGCTCCGCCAGCTCCAAGGCCACTTCCGGTACAGTCTTGTCTTCCGCACGATAGATGCGTGACGACTGTCCATTGTCTTTGGTAGAGACAGATTCAAGCGGATACGTCTCGCCAACCGCAGGACTGCCACAACCCGCTAGCGTAAGGAGGAACAAGGCCGGAATCAGCAGGAGCTTGATTGATTTCATCCATGGATTTGGCATGTACTTGTCCCTCCTTTCTATGCTCCGCGCAGTACCTGCACGTCCGCTGGCAGAACACTTTCTCCCTCATAGAGCATGAAACGGCCATCCTGCCACTCGATTCGCAGCAACTGGCGTTGATCCGATTGGAATTGCCAGATGTACTGCTCCCCTGACGTATGAAAAGGGGCTTTCCCCGCAACCTGAACGGAGCCATTATATTGCTCCTCCAAATGGTAGGTGACATCGTCCATCTCGATTGTGGTCGGCACTTCGTCTATTGAATCCAGTCGTCCATCAATCACGCTATACAGCTGATAGACAATCTTTTCCCGTTCCTCGATGTACAGGTAGCGAATAGTCGTTCCATCCTGTAACGTAAGCATCGTAGCTTTGCGACTCGCATTGCTCGCCTTCCCTATTACTTGATAGGTAACGAGCGATACATCGACTACATCCCCCGGTCCCACCGTCAGGATGCTCTTCTCCAGTGCAGGAGGCTCATGCTTGGCAAAAATATTTTGGATTCGCTTCATCAAACTCATGCTGTACTCCCTTCCCTTTCACGTCTTACAAACATGCAGCTATAATCAGTGCACCCACGAGATGGAATGAACCAGCCATCATGGCATATGCCACTTTTCCTTCCTGCGTCCCTTTTTCCAGGTCCAGTCCGGCCACTTGCTTTAACAGCCATTCCACGATTCTCTCCAAAAGGAACAGAATGATAAATGAGAGCACAGAAACGAGTAGTGCTATCCACAATAAATTGGAGGTAATAATGGATTGCGATAAGATATATCCTTGCGCAAACAGCTTCATGACAAAACGCGTCGTGACCGCGATGTTTCCATTTTTGATTTCCGTGATGTCCTTGTATTTCGTAAACAACGAATCGATCCACATCAAAACAAAAAGTAAAATGCCACCGGCTCCTGTCCAAACCAGCATCCCTAGTATTTCTGTCCACGTCAAAGCGAATCACTCCACTTTCGTCAAGGTGTTTAAGGTCTGAAAAAAAGGGAAACCGCCTGAAGCGGTTTACCCCTCATATTTTTTCATCAGAGCAGCCAGTTCGTCCTCAACGGCCTGATCCTTATTCAGCTTCGCAATTTCATCATCTAAAGAGCTCTGTTTTTTGTAAATCTCGCCGCTGGCTTCTGCTTCTGCTTCCATTTGCAGTGCTTTTTCTTCCATGCGTTTCAAGCCAGACATAGCCGAGTTCGTGTCGAAGCCACCCATCGCCTGGTTGATCGTCTTTTGCGCTTTGGCTGCATTGACACGGGCAACTAATGTTTCGCGCCTGTTTTTCAGCTCGGTAATCTGTTTTTTCATTTCAGCCAGCTTCTCGCGCAATCCGTCAGCTGCCAGCTTGTTTTTCTCGTAGCTGTCCTTGTATTCGTTCATTTTTTGCTCGGCGGCTTTCTTTTCCTCCAAAGCTCGTCGAGCCAGATCAATGTTCTGCGCTTGTGCTGCGATGTGAGCTTGTTCTTCACGCTTTTTCACCAAGGCTTCCTGTTCTTCATACAGCACCTTGAATTTCTTTTCCAAAGCAATTTGGGCGGCAACCGCTTTCTCTGCTTCGTTCAAGTCTTCTTGCATATCACGCAAATACTGGTCTGTCATTTTAATTGGATCTTCTGCTTTCTCAATCAAAGCGTACAAATTGGACATGGTCAAATCACGGAGTCTTTTAAAAATGGACATGGATTTATTCCTCCTTGAGTACGTACCAGGTTGTTCGGCCTATGTTGCCGTCCCCGTTATACATGTAATTACGATAATTACGCAAGTAAGTTTCAACAATTTATTTTTTTATTGTTTTTCGTAGTGCGCGGCGATTTCGTCGTTACTCGAAAGTAAGTTCGCCCGATTCTACACTTTTCAAAATAAGTTTTGCTTGAAATTGTGTCCCATCCTGACGTTCCAGCTTCATTTTACCCGTTTTGCCTTTTTCAATGAGCGCTTTAATCTGTGTATCCGTCAGCATACGTCCATAGTTCTCTTTCCATATGACGAATTTACAGCCCACGTTATAATTCGAACAACCGTAACCTTTGCGTCCCATGAAAATAGAGCCTCCGCAACTCGGTCGTGGACATTTGGTGATGATACTCGACGCTGTACTAGTGGTCTTTGCTACCGTTCGAGATGAGGATCTGCCTGTACTTCGCCCACCAGCTCGTCCTCTTGTTTTCGATGATCCTTTCTGAGTGGTTCTCTCACTCTCAAACAAGGTCTTCTCAGCACGAGATTGTACGCGAACCTTTTCTACGATCATCGTAGCGAATTTCTTCACATTCTCCATGAACTGCTTGTCGGAGGCGGTCCCTCGGGAAATCTCATTCAAGCGGCGCTCCCAATGCCCCGTCATTTCAGGAGAGGTTAATAGTTCGATCCCTGCTCCCCTAATCAATTCGATAACGGTACGGCCTTTTAGCGTAAGTTGAACCCTTTTCCCCTGCATTTCAACGTATCCGACCTTTTTCAGTCGTTCGATGGTAGCGGCACGAGTTGCTGGGGTTCCCAGACCAGATTCTTTCATCGCATCACGCAGTTCCTCGTCCTCGATTTGCTTGCCTGCGCTTTCCATGGCCTTGAGAAGCGTTCCTTCCGTAAAATGCTTGGGCGGCTGTGTTTCTTTCTCCTTTACCATAGCATCCGAGCATACTACGCTGGCATCAGGTTGAATGACAAAAGGCTCATTAACTTCAATCTCTTCTTTATCCTCTTCTTCTTTGGCCGCACCTTTCCCATTCTTGGGCTTTTCCTTCTGCTGATCAGCATAAATAATCTTCCAACCGAGACTTTTCCGTTCTTTCACCGACGTTTTGAATAATTCTTTTTCCACTTCGGTTATGACCGTATGCATCTTATATTCAGCTGGTGGATAAAACTGTGACAGAAAGCGGCGAACGATCAAATCGTATAACTTTTGCTCATCTGGCGTAAGCCCTGTAGCCTTACGATTTGTCGGCAGGATCGCATGGTGGTCGTCTACTTTTGCTGGATTACATATAAATTTGTTGCCTTTATGAACCAAACTACGGTTTGCACCCTTTACCAAATTGTCATAGGCAGTGCCTTGCAAGGACGACAAGGTGTTGTGCATTTCAGGAATATTTTGCTCTGTCACATAGTTGGAATTCGTCCGCGGATATGAGATCACCTTGTGTTTTTCATAGAGTGCCTGTGCTAAATCCAAGGTTTTCTTGGCGGAAAAACCGTACTTGCCATTGGCCTCACGTTGCAGCAATGTCAGGTCATACAACTTGAATGGATACTCCTTGGTATCCTTTACTTCGTAGGATGTGATCCGCCCTTGTTTTCCTTTCACTTTACGAGCCAACATTTCTGCTTTAGATGGATCGGTTAAGCGATCACCTTGCCAAATACCCTTATACGCCCTTTCACCCTGCGAAAAATGCCCTTCCACTTGAAAAAACGTAACCGATGAGAAAGCCTCAATCTGTTTCTGTCGATCATAAATGAGAGCAAGGACAGGTGTCTGTACTCGTCCGACAGAAAGGAGCGCGTTATGTTTGGTCGTAAATGCACGTGAGCCATTCATGCCGATGAGCCAATCTGCTTCACTACGGGCTTTTGCTGCCCTCGTTAAGTTTTCATAGGCTGCGGCATCTTTCATCTCCGCAAATCCTTTCCTGATCGTTTCAGGGGTCAAGTCCGAGATCCAAAGCCTTTTAACGGGTTGACTCAATTTTAGATGTCGCTGGATGAGTGAAAATATGTGTTGACCTTCCCGCCCGGCATCGCATGCATTAATCAGCAGATTGCTTCGTTTGGCCAACTGCCCGATCATTTTTAGCTGATCGAATGTTTTCCGATTGGGCACTAGCTTAAATGGATCGGGAATAATAGGAAGATCATTGATGTTCCACTTTTTATATTTTTGGTCGTACGCCTCCGGTTCCGCTAGTTCAATTAAGTGCCCGATTGCCCACGTAATGATGTATTTTTCACCTTCTAAATAGGTGCGGTTATTTTTCGCTTTAGGATCTATTGCGGCGGCAATATTTCGTCCCATGTCAGGTTTCTCCGCAATAATTAGTGTCTTCAAATGATAATCGCTCCTTCTAAAACGCTCTAAGCAACCCGTCGAGGTGCAGTCTTACGTTCTGGATTCCTCTCTATTTTACTACAAGTTAGCCAAGTATTCTCGTTCTGGCTGCGACAGCCCACTCGATTTTTGCTAACGCCTGGCAATACGCCTCACTCATCTCTCCTGCATTTGTTGTCTCCTGTGTTCGAATCAGCAAACGCCATACGTCGCTCTTGTTTTGGTACCAATCTAACTCTTTTGGTGGCTCATGGTGGATAGGTCTCCAAACTTGACGCAGCGCTGGGGAAAACAGCCGCTTTGCCCCTGATCGCAGCTGACAGTTCATTAGTTTTACCTGATAAGGCTTGCCAGGAGCTATATCATTCACATCGTGAAAAAGATGGGGCCAATAATCTTTTCGCGAACCTGTATGTGGCTGTTCCAATGCCCAAGCGTACGCTGCCTCCTGCCTATTTGTATCTCCGAACAGCAGACTGTACAGCCTTTTTCCCAAGCTGATTCTCTCTGGTAAGGAGGCAAAATGAAACACTCGCTCACCAGCGAGCTGCAAGGAGCTGCCCTGCTCATCAGCCACTTTCCGATGGGGAAGCAAGATCATATTCAGTTGCAAAAGCTCCTGCAGGGCAAACGGAATTGTGCGGACAACTGAATTTTGATAACCCGACTCTTTCATGACCTGTTCTTCCAAGTAGTTTTGTTCATTGATAATCAAGCCAATGGTGAGCAGCTCTTTGTCAGTTGTCTTCCAATAATGATTCCAGATCGCCTGCATGAAAGTAGAGACGCCCAGATGAGGCAGTATATGAAAAAGGTTGGTCTGTCGCCTGACACTCTCTTCATACAGTAACAATTGAGGGTACGCATCGTGAAAAATCAGCCAGTTTCCCCGCTCCAAAAACAAAAAATAATCCTGCTGCTCTTTTATTCGAAGCAAGCGAGGCAATAATTCTCCCCGCAAATCGGTCATACTCCATCCCGCATTGCGCGATACGAGATGTGCCAATAGCACCCAATGAATTTGTGGATGCTTTTGATAAAACGACAAATAGGCGCGCGTTCTGTCTATGTTGTCACGGTTGTGGGCGAGCGTCTCCTGTCTAATCCTCTCTACCGTCTTTTGATCTTGCGCTGGCAATGGTGCTGTCGCCGTACGGACTCTCCCCAAATTCATGGCAAGCGGCAGACGTGATGCGTATTGGTACCACGACAAACCCATCGATGCTCTTCCCCCTCTCTTCCTTAGGCGATGTATTTTATCGGGAGGTGAATGAGTTGCGCGAAGTCCAGCAAGAAATTAATCGCATTCAAGCCTTTTTGTTACAGCGCCAACAAGCGGATGGCACTTGGCGCTTTTGTTTGGAAAGCTCACCGATGACAGATTCTCACATGATCATCCTATTGCGCACGCTAGGTATTCATGATGAGCATTTGATGGAGAAGCTCACTGCTCACATCACGTCTCTCCAACACGATAATGGGGCATGGAAGCTGTACCCTGACGAGCATGAAGGCAATCTGTCTACCACCATTGATTCGTATTACGCCCTTCTGCTATCTGGCAAATATACGAAGGACGAACCGAGAATGGCTCTGGCTCGCTCGTTTATTTTGGAAAAGGGTGGGCTGACACACGCGAACATGCTGACCAAATTCTCTACAGCCTTGACAGGCCAATACCAGTGGCCCTCGCACTTTCTCGTTCCCGTCGAGATTGCTCTATTTCTCCCGAGCTTCCCTGTCAGCTTTTACGATTTTGTCGGGTACGCACGTGTCCATCTTGCCCCCATGATGATTGTGGCTGATCGCAAATATGCAAAAAAGCCTGACAATGCGCCAGACTTGTCCGATCTATACGCAGATACACCTATCTCTCGCGGTCTATATCCGCATCGATTCCTAGAGAATTTCCTCAAAGAGGGGCAATCGTTCCTCGCCTCTATCCATGATTCCTTGCAGCGTCTCCCCTTTTTACCCGGTCAACTACACAAGCTCGCCCTACGGCGCCTAGAACAATACATCCTGGCGCGAATCGAGCCGGACGGTACTCTGTACAATTATTCGACCTCTACCTTTTTCATGATTTTTGCGCTGCTCGCTCGAGGGTTTTCTCCGAAAGATCCACTCATCCAAAAAGCGATGCAGGGGCTTTCAGATAGTGTCTACGTTTATGAAAACGGCGCACACTTGCAGCTGGCTACCTCAGCCGTCTGGGACACCGCGCTCTTGACTTCTTCTCTGCAAAAAAGCGGACTTTCTACCACACACCCCGCCATTCAAAAAGCAAACCGTTACCTTCTCCAAAAGCAGCAGCATACGTACGGTGACTGGAAAATTCGCAATCCAAAAGGAAAGCCTGGCGGTTGGGGCTTTTCTGACTACAACACCATGAACCCCGATATTGATGATACGACGGCAGCTCTGCGCTCTCTGCGCCTGCTCTCCCGTACGGATATAACAACAGCAGCCGCTTGGAAGCGCGGTCTCGAATGGCTCTTGTCCATGCAAAACGACGATGGGGGCTGGCCTGCTTTTGAACGAAACACAGACGCTGATTTCATTCGCCAGCTGCCGATCGAAGGAGCCGATACCGTCAGTACAGATCCGTCCTCTGCCGATTTGACAGGGAGAACCTTAGAATTCCTCGGAAACTATGCCGGGCGTACACTGACTGACCCCCATGTAGAAAAAGGAGTCCGCTGGCTTCTCAACCATCAAGAAGCAAACGGCTCCTGGTATGGACGTTGGGGAATTGCTTACCTATACGGTACATGGGCTGCAATTACCGGGCTGATGGCGGTTGGCTTTTCCCCTACTGATCCCGCCATTCAAAAAGCGGTTGCGTGGCTGGTTGCCAACCAGAATCCCGACGGCGGCTGGGGTGAATCTTGCCAAAGCGACCAGAAAAAAACGTACGTCCCCCTCGGAGCAAGTACTCCCTCGCAGACGGCATGGGCAACCGATGCACTGATAGCCGTGTCGTCAAAGCCGACAGCAGAGCTACAACGCGGGATTCGCCATTTGCTCACTCACAATCAAGCAAATGACTGGACGACTCGCTACCCGACTGGCGGGGGACGTCCTGGCGGTACTTACTTTGCTTATCACAGCTATCGTTGGATTTGGCCGTTGCTGGCTCTCAGCCACTACCAGGCGAAATACGCGAACACGTAAAAAACACTACTACCCTCTTCGCAAACCAAGGTCTAACGGCTGGAGAGGAACCTGGGGTGATAAAATTACGGCATGTGGAGGCGTATCAAAAATGGAGTAGCAGGAGAGGACATCGGTGTCCCCAATCAGCACAATCGACGACTTAGTTACTCCACCAAAACTGAAATCACCGACGTCTATTTTTTTATTTGTCACCTTCATATTCATGGAATTTTTTCTCCTTTTCCTAAACTCGCGCCTATCCAAATATCGTATGCTGCTCGCACTGGTTCGGTCGCAAAAACAGGTATGAACACCCACTGGCCTACGACATACAATACAGAGAGGATCTCTCCCAAAAGGATGTGCCGAACATGCCAGCATTCGTTGGAGTCATTAATGTAAACAACGTGGGCGGCGTTTTCAATGTCGGAGACGTCCGTAAAATCGCACCTACCACTTACGCCAAAACCTTCGCGGGTGGAGGATCATTCAATTCTGGTACCAATCTGTCCTTTAAAATTCCACGTAGCGTCGTCTACGTCAATGAACAATCCGATAATGATATCCCGCTTTTTGTAGAAGAAACGAACGATTTCAGGGCAAAGGGACGCGATTTCGCATGAATTTTTTTGTGACGCAACATATCGTAATCAATTCGCTCAAAATCGAAGGCATTAGCAACTCTTCGGTGTGCCAAATAGGAAGCGCTGGGATTATTAAGCCCGTATCCAAGCTGTACAACACCGGCGGATACACAGAGCCAGCTCCACAGGTGGGGCCGCTGCCCACAACCGGTTCGGAAGAATTCGTGCCCCTCATTCCATTGGTTCAGCCTTCGCTCATACGCCCTGGTATTCTTTCACGGCTTGGCTAATTCGTTGTATGCTAGATGAAGAAGGATGGTCGTCATGTACATGGATCCCGAAATGATGAAGTATTTGCAACAGTTACATGACTATATACAATTGCAAAGCAATAAGATCGAGAAATTGAAGGAAATGATTGAACAGCTGCAGCAAGATGTAAATGATCTCAAGGAAAAACAGATTCCTTCCGTCATCAAAAACGAGTACAAATTCGATCTGCTTAAGGTTGAGCGACTGGAAGGGACTCTCAATATCGGCTTAAACCCGAAAGGAAATGATGCAGGAATCGGTGATTTTTCCATCAATCAATCGATGGATGTCCCTAATCCGCACCAAAGCAATGCCCTACTTTTTGACCGTGTCCAGAAAGAAATTTATCAATATTTGGAGACAGATGCCTACCTCGTTCTTGAAAGAATCGAAACAGAGTGCAACTATCCACTGGATAACAATTATCGAGCCTTTATCTTGGATGACATTAAAAAGCAGATCGATCAACGGATTAAGTATTACCTGAGCGAGCTCCCTACCGATGAACTAGAACCAGAACAGCTCGATGTTTTCGTGCAAAATACCGTCCAAAAAGTGAAACGGGATATCGACAAGACCTGCGAAACATTCCTGAAAAATTTGCCTCGTGAGGTGAACGAACCATGATGAGGTATCAAGTGATAAACGAAGCCATTTGTGTAAAGAAGGTCTCCGTCAGTGCCCTCACTTCTGCCGCTTCCTTGTTTATTGGGGACACACAGACAGTAGACCTCAGAGCGATTTATGAAACGCCACCCGAAAAAATGATTCTCGGAGCCACGATCCCGATTGATACTGCTATACCTGCTTCATAAGGAGGTTTGTCACCATGTACCGAAGGACCAGTCATGTCCGTAAGCTGGATGTTCTCTCGGTCGATACCTCATCTGTTCTGCAAATAGGTGATTCCCGGCAGATTGATGCTGTCGCGAACATATTAGCCGTCCAACGTGAACAGGCCATCTTCTATGAAAATGAATTTATGTTCGAGAATTACTCAGCCTTTTCCGTTCCGTTAACTCCTCCTATTCTCTCCGATCCGATTTGCATCGATACGTTCCACGACTGTCCGTACATTTTCATTCGAAAAGTGGAAGTCCCTTTCTTAGCAGGATCGTCCGTCGTCCATGTTGGTTCGAACGAATCCATTACACTCGAAACGCGAGTCGTAAATATTCGTCACATTTTCCAAGACGAGCAAAAAACGAGAGGGAGGGGGTAGGCTGTGCCTTCTGTCATTGGAGCTGTCAATATCAATAGTAATTCGGGTACCGTTAACTTCGGAGATACGCTCAACATATCACCCAAAACAGCCGCCAAGACATTCTCCGGTTCAGGGGGCGGCAACACAGGTAACGTCGTCAATACGCTCAATGGTGTCAACGCAACGAATACACTGGACCCCAATGTCGTCGATCAACCGATGTTTGGGAACATCTAATCCCCGCAGTGTTAATGTCTTTTCATTGACACTGTTTTTATTTTGGCTGAAAAACGAAACAAAAAAGGAGGCACGAGGCCCCCATGCTACAATATTTCAATATACCCTTCTGTTCCATGCACGCGAATACGTTGCCCGTCTTTTATCAGCGTGGTAGCATTTTCCACGCCGACAACTGCTGGTAAGCCATATTCACGCGCAATAACTGCTCCATGAGTCATCAGTCCACCCACTTCAGTGACAAGACCTTTTATGGATACAAACAACGGTGTCCAGCCAGGGTCAGTATAGGAGGTGACTAATATATCTCCATCTTCTAGATCAGCATCTTCCATGTTTAAGATGACACGCGCTCGCCCCTCTATAATCCCGGAAGAAACAGGAAGACCTACGATCGCATTGACGGGCAGATTTTCTCGTTTGTACTCACCTGCAATGATTTCACCATCAGACGTGATGACACGTGGAGGAGTTAGTTTTTCAAAAAACTTGTAATCTTCTTTTCGTTTGCTGATGATCTCATCATCCAATTCGTGTGTGCATACGGCCTCTTGAAGCTCTTCAAAAGTGAGATAGTAGATATCTTCTTTTTCATGAATAACGCGAGCTTGTATAAGTTGCTCGGCTTCTTTTACTAAAGCCTGCTTATAAACGAAGTAGCGATTAACCATACCGTATTTTGGATATTCCCTAAACCCACTGAAATTCCTGATGAGTTCGATCATTTGTTTGGTTTCTTTTGCTTTTTGTTCACCATCCGGTAATTGCTTCAATCGCGCTAATAGCTCTTGCTCTTTTTCCAAAGCTTCCTGTCGCCCTTGTTCGAATTTCCGCTTGCCAGCATTCGGCTCAAAGTTTTTGATGTTACCTAGAATCATGGGGACAAGCGTCATTGGTCTTTCACTCCAACGCGTTTTCGTAATATCGATTTCTCCGGCACATCTCATTCCGTATTTCGTGAGATAAGCATAGATGGCGTCTTGCGTTTCCTGTCCACCTTCAAACTGAACCAGTTCATCCAAAAAGTTATCTTCTTTTACATGCTGTAAAAATTCAATGACTTCTGGATAAGGACGAACCACATCTGCAACATCCATTAGCGCCAGTCCCATTTCCGAAGTAATATTATTTGGCACAGACTGAGAAAGCGTGTCTGCTACGTTTTTTTCCCCCAACCACTCGTTCATTTTTTCATTGATCCATTTTGAAGCATTCATAGCAGCCGTAATCACACCGATGGTTTGTGGATCAAATAACATCTTCTTTAATTGTTGGATGTCTTCTCGAATAAAATCAAATAAATCCGGTCCTGATTTCATTTGGATGCTATGCTTTAACTCTTCGATCGATGTTTGACTACGCTGCATCAAATCAGAAACAATTGTCGAATCGTTTTCGAATTGTTCTTGAAAACCCAAAGACGACATACCTTTATTGCTTTTACCTGGACTCTGCTCTTTTTTACTTACTGGTAACGATTGTATAAAATCTCCTCGCTCGATTACGGTCATAAGCGCATCTTTTATAAGCGGATCAGATTGTCCCAGGGTATCTACTATGATTTGTCTGCTGTCAGGTGAAGCTAGCATATTTGTCACATCAACAAACAACCTTCCACCCGCTTTGCGCATAGGTGCAGGAGTCGTTAACAGGAAAAAAGACAGTCCCAATGGTTTCATGGGGTCGGTCATCATTTGTTGATGACCAACAGATACATAGACATGATTTTCTTGATCATTCGCTTCAGGAATGGGATATAAAGTCGTGATTGGACGACTCTGGACGATAGAAAAAGTATGATCAACCAAACACCATTCGATATCTTGTGGGCAACCAAAATAAGCTTCGATCTGTCTTCCAATGCGCGCCAGTTGTAAAATTTGTTGTTCCGTAAGTGTTTGGGTCTTTTGCTGATCAGGATCAATCTGCTGTGTCTTCGTTCCGCCTTCTTTTCGTCCATAGATAGCCAATTTTTTGGTCGCTATCCTCTTATCGACGATTTCCCCTTCCTGCACTTTATAACAATCAGCAGATACCAAACCAGAGACCAGTGCTTCTCCAAGTCCATAGCTGGCATCGATGGATAGCAACTTCCGGTTGGATGTAATTGGATCAGCGGTAAATAAAATCCCGGAAGCCTGTGGGAAAACCATTCTTTGAACGATAACGGATAAATAAACGTGATTGTGGTCAAATCCATTTTGCATACGGTAAATTACCGCGCGATCCGTAAATAGGGAAGCCCAACATTTGCTGATATGCTGCAAGATTGCTTCTTTGCCGATGATATTTAAATAGGTGTCCTGTTGACCTGCAAAAGAGGCATGTGGTAAATCTTCAGCAGTCGCACTAGAACGCACTGCATAAGCATGTTCCTCTCCGAATTGGGAGAGATAGTGAGTAACGGCTTTCACAACATCGGAAGGAATTTCTACTTCCATAATGATTTGGCGAATCTTCCTGCTGATTTCACCAATTTGATCTCGATCTTGTACTTTTAACATGGTTAGTCGAGCCAACAAAGCATGATACGTTTCGTTTTGTTCGATGGCCTTTTGATACCCTACTGTTGTCACACAAAATCCTTCTGGTACTTGTATTCCTTGAATTTTTGATAATTCCCCTAAATGTAACCCTTTTCCGCCAACGAGCAAAAGCTGTGTTTTTTCCATTTCCTGAAAACCGAGAACCAAAGAACTCATTCAATATCTCTCCTAACCATTAAATTGAGAAAAAGCATTTGACAAGAGTTCACCAGCATGGTACGATTAAATTGTAAGATGCAATAATTATGTCTATATAAACAAGAACAGTCGTGAACTGATTATATCATCGCGTCTGTTTTTGTGCAATAAAAAAGAACCCGGAAGAAATATCCAGGTTCTTTTTTTGATTTCCCACGAATGAAACTGTCCTGCACATCCACTTTTTACAAGCTCGCTTTAAATGTTGTTTTTCGTTCGTTCGCAGCTCCATCACGCATCAAATAGATTTCTAACACCCCATCCTGATACTGGGCCCTCATCCCTTTTGAGCTAACGAAAACCGGTAGAGCCAGCTTGCGATAAAAGGGGCCGTAGCTTCTTTCCCCTTGTGTACGAAGCCCCTGATGCTCACTTTCTTTGATGATCCCCCTGACCTCCAGCAACCGTTGGTCGGAGAGGGTAATCTCCAGACTATCGCGATCGAAGCCCGGGAGTTCACAGGAAACAATGACCATTTGCTCTGATTGGAAGATATCCGAGACGGGGGAAAAATGCGAATCGTCTACCTGCCCGAAACGCATCGATTTTTCCTTTGTCTTTTTTTTTCCCTTTTTCACGGGTGGTACATTTGGCGCGGCGGCGGTGGCCGTCTTTTGTGCTGCTTGCTTATTGAGCGTCGCGATATTCTCCCAAAAGTTCGTGTCCAGCATCTGTCCCATCTGGCTCAATGCTTTCCATGGATGATCTGGGTCAAAGCCGAGCTTGGACAAACTTTCGGATGCTTTTTGCAACTGCTTCATGGTCTCTTGCAGGTTTTTCATAACTTCCGCACTCCCTTCCCAGCACAGGCAAGACTGTCTATGTACGATAGAATATGTGCTTTTGCCTGGGGGGTGTGCTCAAGATCAACCAGTTTGCCCGATGTCAGCACTATCTGTCGCCGGTGCAGGCGGGGCCAAAATATCGGGTGGTGGCATATTACTATCCGTCGGCTCAGGATTGCGTTCGCCGCCATTTCCATCTGGTGTTACAGGCTCCTGTGTTGGTTCTGGAGCCGTATTTGGTGGTGGTGTGGCTGGTTTTTGTGTTTTGGGCTGCTCTTTTGTACCTGTCGTGGGCTTGGGGTTCGCAGCTGGTGTTCTCTTCTCCGCTTTCATTTCTATCTTGGCTACTTCCGCTACAGCTGCATCACTGAGCTGTTCGCCAGGTCCAGCTGCTCCCACTTCTGTTTGCAGGGCAGTTCGAACAGCTTGCATGTTCTCTCTCGGCCATAAGGAATACGGAGAGCTCCAGATCGCCCCATTATCCAAAGTAACCATGTTGCTTGACGAAAAGCTGGCAAAATCGAGTGCCAAACCTTTTATTTGGTCTTTCGACAGATCGGTTTTGATATGCTGACCAACGGTATCCAGTACAGCTGTCAAACTCGATAATCCATCCATGGACATGCTCTTTTCTGCTACAGCACGAATCACCTGCTGCTGTCTGCGATTGCGATCGAAGTCGCTCGAGTTGTAAGCGTCTCCACGTCTGTCGATGCGATGACGGACGAAGCCAAGTGCCTGCTCTCCGTTCAATACTTGTTTCCCTTTTTTCAAACTTCGGTATACACCTTGCTTCGGCAATTCGTATACGAGATCGCGATCTACGTCAACCGTAATCCCGCCCAGCTTGTCAATGACCGCTGTGAAGCCCTCAAAGTCAAGCTGCACGTAATGCTCAACCGAGATCCCCAGCATGTGATTCAATGTCTTTTTGAGCATCGTCATGCCATTTTCTGTAACAGGCTTCCCTTTGATTTCCGCATCTTTCCTGATATTTTCCCCTAATGCAAATACTTCATTAACCTTGTGATAGCCTGGATATCCTGGGATTTGAACGCGGGTATCACGTGGCAACGATACCATGCTCAGCTTTTGCGTAACAGGATTGGCGACTGCGACGACCAGAACATCGGTGTTTAACATACCGATGTTTTTGCGCGTGTCCACCCCAACGATGGCGAAGGCGATTGATTTCTTTTGTTCGTACGGCTTTTCCACCACGGGTTGATCCGGTAGCTTGTACGGGTCTACCGTTACAACGTCTAGTGTCTTGTCTAACTGGTTGAGGGCGAAGCCTGCTCCTACGGCCAACAAACAGAGGAATAAGCAACCCGCCAAGAGCAGATACATCCGCTTGCTTCGCTGACCACGCTTGATCCGTTTACGCGGCTGTTTTGCAGGAGCTTGAGGCTTGTCATTCTTGGCTTGCACGTTCGGTTCACTCCTTTTTAAAATCACGGGGTCCATAGTGCTTTGGGCTTTTCATTTTTCAATATATTCTGGAAAACTTTCGTCCCATTTTACCACAATTTGCTGTCAAAATGTAGAATTCTGCCGATTCAACTCGATCGGTTTTCCCTGAGAGTTCTTGCACTTGCGAATCGAAACAGGTAGTCTAAAACTGAGGAAAATCGGATAGATGAATAAGGGAATCGGAGGGACTTGAGAGTGGAACACATACAGGTGCTGATCGCAGGTGGCGGCATCGCAGGGTTGTCCGCAGCAATATGGTGCCACCGATTAGGTCTTTCTTGTCTTCTTATCGAAAAAACGGATAGACTCGGCGGCCAATTGCATCACATTTACAACGAGATTACCGACTTTCCGCCCCTTGTATATGACCAGGGAGCTGCCCTTGTAAAGGTACTGATCGCACATCCTTTCATCCAGCAGCCAAACATACGATTGAACGAAGCCATTCTTTCCATTGATCGGGAAACGAAACAGGTAATTACTTCGAAATCCGTTTATCGTGTCGACTATCTACTCATCGCCACAGGAGTTGGCTGGAACGAAATACCAGCTCTAGCTGATTGTCCGAGCGTCCTGTCGCCTTGGTTTTCTACAACTGCCCAAGCGCACACCATCGCCGGGCAAGATATCGCCGTCATTGGCGGAGGAGATCGTGCATTAGAGAGTGCAGCAAATTTGAGCTTCCATGCCCGACAAGTTTATCTGTTGGTTCGGAGCAGTGAGTGGCGTGCTCGTCCCGAATGGCAAAAGAAAATCACAGGCCTCCCCAACATCCAAGTCCTGTGGGAAACACAAGTAAGTGATTATCAGCACGAAGAGGCACGGACGGTTCTGACACTCACCTCTACACGCACAGGCAATCCAGAGACGATCGTAGTCGATTGGATTTTGCCGCGAATTGGTGTTCATGGAAACACAGCTGGTTTCGATGGCTTGGACATGTTTGGCGATGACTATTTGCAAACAGATTCGTCTCAACGAGTCAACTCTCCATGGATATACGCAGTCGGAGACGTGAACAACGGAGCCGCTTATGCGAGTTTATCACTGGCAGTTGGTCAAGCGATGAAGGCGGTCAAGCATATTTCCTTGCAAATTCAAAACAACAGATCAATGAGCCTGTAGAAGGAGAGCTTTGCATGTACGCTTTTTACGACGATTTCGGCTTACCTGTCAAGCTAACCTTTTCCCCCGAAGAGTATCGTAACCACCAAGCAGGTCACGTGCTGATCTTCGCTTTTTATCAAGGAAAGCTGTTATTTACTCGCCATCGTACACGGGGTGTGGAGCTACCAGGGGGAAAAGTAGAAGCAGGTGAAAACAGCCTGGCAGCAGCAGTTCGTGAAGTCTATGAAGAAACCGGTGCCATTCTGGAAGGGATTGAGCGCATCGGACAGTACACCATCGACGACTCGATGCGAAAAGACATTTATATCGCAAAGGTAGCGCATTATACAAACCAACCAAGCGGCCGAGACGTGCTTGCCACCATTGTGTTTGCGGATATTCCGCGAGATGTAAAACGCAATCAGGAGTTTAGTCGCATTCTGCAAGATGATGTGTATCCGCTCACACTCGATCGAGCCCTACGTCATCCCTTCGCGGAGTCCTAGCCATCATAAACAGGCTCGTCCCTGTCGCTCCTCGGCATTGTATCCGGTGAGAATGACCGACAGAGACAGCCTGTTTATTGTTTTTCCTTTTCCTTCTTTCCCGACAACACACGCTTGACGAGCTCATTTGGATCAAAGCCATACTTTTCGATAGCTCTCTCACGTTGTACCTCGTGTACCGTTTCAGGTTCAATTCCCAATACCTCTGATATTTGCCGCCACACTTTCGTCTCGCTGTCTTTTGTCCCTTGTCCTTGCTGCTCGACCTGCTTGGGCTTCAAGAAAAAGATCGCAAGCACAGCGAAAACGAGCGATAAACCTGCGATTGATAGAAACATGACCATCCGAGAAATCCCGAGCAACCAAGTAAAAATAGGTGGGCCGATCGCAACACCGATAAAACGGACTCCGCTATACAAAGAAGTAATCATGCCCCGCTCTGTTTTTTGCACGGCCCCAACGATCATGGAGTTCAAGCAAGGTAAAATCATCCCCGTCCCCATGCTGCCGATGACCAAAATACCAATCAGGACATAAGCCCCTTTGACAAAGCTAGCCAGAATGTAAGACGTAGCCAGCAAAAACATGCCGATAATCACAAACAGACGCATCAGCTTCAGCTTCTTTTTGATGATGATTCCTGTTACATACGCCGCTATACTCATCACGAGCAAGGGAATCGCCAAAAAGAAGCCTTTGATGACACCATCGATCTTGTATTTTTCTTCCAATAAATCAGACAGGTAAAACAGTACACCAAACAACGTGAACAAGCAGATACTCCCAACAAAAAATGCAGGGACAAGCCATTTTCCATGCTGTTTAAACACTTGCGCGATCGAATGCATGTACTGCTTGACGGGGAGCGGCTTCTTATCCTGTTTCTTTTCCTTGGTCAGAAATAAAAACATCAGGAGAACGACACCGCAAATAATCGGAAAAGCTAAAAAGACCATGTACCAAGAAATGAGAGCAAGCAAGGAGCCAAAAATCGGACTTAATACTTTTCCCATCCCGTTTGATGTCTCCAAAAGCCCCAATGCCCTACTCTCCGAAGCGCCATCGAACAGATCCCCTACCAATGCCATCGCGATGGGGGCTGTCCCGGCTGCCCCAATCCCCTGCAAGACACGCCCTCCCATGATAGCCATATAGGGTTGATCCAGCCACAGAGCAGCAAGCCCTGCGACCAAACCACCCAGACCGTACAGGGCAAGGGAGATGATAATGACAATTTTTCTCCCAAATCGATCTGACAAATAGCCGGCAAAAGGGATAACCATACCTGCTGCAATCGAAAAAGCAGTGATTAACAAGCTCGTCTGTAAGGCCGTGAGCTTCATTTCCGTCTTCATTGTAGGTAGTACAGGAATCAGCATCGAGTTGCCCAGCACCATCACTAATGGAACCCCGACAAGCCCAATCAGGTTTTTCGCATTTTGTGCCATACGAAACTCCTTGTCTTACGCATAAGCGCTACCGTCCCAGCGCAACGCGTTAATAATCTCCCAATCAGGCTCGACGCCAATTCCAACGCCAGCTGGTAGCGTCACTTCGCCATTTATGGGTCGTAGCGGAAACAATTGTGTAAACGGGTTCTCCATGACATCCCATTCGACAGGCTCAATCGGATGGCTATCCATCTTGGTCCATGCCAGCAAGCAAGCTTGTGCAAATAACGTATACACTCGTGCCAGCGAACCGTCAAAGGAATGTGGAGACACGCGATAGCCAAACTGACGGGCCATTTGTAGATGCGTTCGATAATCGTCAATGCCCCCTGTATGCATCAGGTCAGGCTGAGCAATATCGATGGCGCCACCCTCATACAAGGGCAAAAACTGTGCGCAACGAATCAAGTTTTCTCCACCAGCAAGTGGAATGGATATTGACGAACGAAGCTTAACATACTCGTTTGTACGATCCATGGGCATCGGCTCCTCCAGCCAAAGCCAATTGCCATAACGGGAAAAAAGCCCTTCCCACTTCCTTGCAGTCGCACAGTCGTAGCTCTGATTGGCATCTACCGCTACTTGAACTTGTTCAGGAAGCAAATTCATCAGTTTTTCGATGTGCGTTTGATCCTCTTGAACAGAGCGCCCGCCAATCTTTACTTTCACCATCTTGAAGCCAACGTCGACTTGCTGGGCGACTTGCTTCCATGACTGTTGCATCCAGTCTTCTGTTTCACGGTAGGATTGGAGGGAGGCATATACCGGGATGCCCGAATGTATCTGGCCTCCCCATAGTTGGCACACAGATAGCCCCGCCGCTTTCGCCAAAATTTCCGTAAGTGCCATACTGACACCTGAAGCCGAACGCTGATGCCACTTTCCTACGACATCGACAATGGCTACTCTGTTATCCACCTGCTTACCCAGCAAGTACGGAATGATGCGCTCACAAAAGCCCTTATGAAGCGTCGGCAGCCAATCGATAATTTCTCCCCAGCCATCTATACCAGCCCGTGTGATAATCCGAATGAGATAACTGCTTCGATAACGCTTATACCCATTCGCATCACCGTAAGCTTGCGATAGACGATGAAGTAGTGGATACGTTTCCACGCGCTCAATTTGTAGGTCCAAGACCGCTACCTGCTCATGAGTAGTCATCCATGCCCTCTCGTTCTGCTTGCTCTCCCTCGTAATCATCATAGGAGAGGAAGTTTCCTTTCCCTTCTCCTTTTCTCATGTACTCCTCATACGTCCCGCTTCTCATAAAATGCACACTGTCCGGTCCGTGATAGCCTTCAATATCGGTATAACCGATTTCCTCTACGGCTTCTACAAAGCCATCCGGCTCATTGCTCTCGATATACATTTCATCATAATCCGTTTTGTCGGGTTCCTGGTACGAGAAAGGCGTGCTAGATGTCCCCCAAGACTCGACAATTTGCCAAGCATCCTCACCGTCAAATCCGTTCTGTCCTTCTTTTTCATCCAAAGATGTACGTCCGAACGGCGGCTGCAAAAACTGTTCCTCAATCGGACGTGACTCGTTGACTGAGGGCGCTGGTGCATGCTCCTTGCACGTTTGTGCCTGAGGCAGTGCTTCCAGTCGCTCCACAGGTATTTGCTCTCCACAGACCGTACACAGTCCGTAGGTGCCTTCCTCCATACGCAGTAGCGCCTGATCAATCTCTTTCAATGTCTCACGATCGAGACTATCTAGGGCCAAATCTTTTTCCCGTTCAAACATCTCACTGCCGATATCTGCCGGATGATTATCGTACATGGCAAACTCCTGCAAAGAGGTTGTCATCGGTTCTCTCATGCCATAATGGTCCTGTACGCGGTCTTCCAGTTCCTTTTTCTGTTCCAGCAGCTTTTCCCGGAAGCTGGCCACCTTCTTTTGGTCCACGCTGTACACCACCTTTGTTTGGTTTCCTCAACAGGTAGTATGTCTTGGTCGCGAAGGAAATATGACCAACAAAACGGCCATGACCGTTTTGTTGGTCCGCATGCGCTCATATCCACCTTTATGAAAAATATCGAGATGTTTTTCACAGCAAAAAACCTGCCATCCCCAAAGGGAATGACAGGTTGATCGACCGATTTTTATTCTGCTACATGTGCGTAGTGTTGTTCTACGATATCCGCGCAACGTACGCAAAGTGACGCGTGCGACTCGCGAGTACCAACATCAGGTTTCACTACGCGGCAACGCTCGCATTTTCCACCGTCTGCGGCTGAGACCACAGCAGCAATGCCTTCGAGTTGTACTGCTTCTGCTGGAGCAGACCCGCTGTGTACATCCACGTGAGCCACGATGAACAGGTCAGCCAGATCGTCCATTGCTGCCAATGTTTTCGCAACTTCTTCCGTTTGTGGGTACAGAGCTAGCTTCGCATCAACGGAATTACCGAACACCTTGTTGCGGCGCGCTTCTTCCATGGCTTTGAGTACCTCGTCTCGGATCGCCAGGAACGCATCCCACTTGCTCTCTGCTTCTGCTGCAAAGCTGAGATGTTGTTCGTCGCCTTCTGGCATATCCGTCAACTGCACACTCTTCTCTTCCACGCCTGGAATGAACGCCCACACCTCATCAGCTGTATGCGGCAACAGTGGAGCAACCAGCTTCACCAGACTGAGCAAGCAATCGTACATCACTGTCTGTGCAGCGCGTCGTTTCAAACTATCTGGCGCTTCTACATACAAACGATCCTTGCAAATATCCAGATAGAACGCGGACAAGTCAATGACGCAGAAGTTGTGCACCGCATGGAAAACGGTATGGAACTGATATTCATCATACGCTTTGCGCGTACGCTTCGCGACTTTTGCTGCTTTCGCCAGAACATAACGATCCAGCTCGCCCAGCTCTTCATATGCTACGCGGTCTGTTGCAGGATTGAATCCATCCAGGTTGCCCAACAGGAAGCGGAACGTATTGCGGATTTTGCGATATACCTCAGCGATCTGATTCAGAATCGCATCGGAAATGCGCACATCTGCCTGATAGTCAACAGAAGCTACCCACAGACGCAAGATATCTGCGCCCATCTTGTCAATAACTTGTTGAGGCACGATGACGTTACCGAGGGATTTGGACATTTTGCGTCCTTCTCCATCCAACGCAAAGCCGTGGCTCAAAACGGATTTGTAAGGAGCTGTGCCATACACGGCAACACCCGTCGAGAGAGAAGAGTTGAACCAGCCACGATACTGGTCAGAGCCTTCCAGATACATGTCAGCCGGCCAAGCAATGCCTCTTTCGCGCAAAACAGCCTGGTGGCTGGAACCGGAGTCGAACCAAACGTCCATAATATCCGTTTCTTTGCGGAATTCCTTGCAATCGCACTTGGTGCAAGAAAGCCCTTCTGGAACCAGCTCATTTGCTTCACGGGAGAACCATACTTTCGATCCTTCTTTGCGGAACAGATCAGCAACATGGGTGATCGTCGTGTCGTTAATGATCGGTTCGTTACACGATTTGCAATAGAAGATGGGAATCGGTACACCCCATACACGCTGACGGGAAATGCACCAGTCGCCACGATCCGCGATCATGTTTGCCAGACGAGTTTCTCCCCAATGAGGAATCCATTTTACATTTTTAATCGCTTCGAGCATTTGCTCACGGAATCCGTCGATAGACGCGAACCATTGCTCTGTCGCCCGATAGATAACCGGTTTTTTCGTACGCCAGTCATGTGGGTAGGAGTGCGTGAAGAAATTGAGCTTCAAGAGTGCTCCGGTTTCTTTCAGCTTTTCTGTAATCACTTTGTTGGCATCTTCGTAGAACAGACCTTCAAAGCCTGGAGCCTCATTGGTCATTTTACCTTCGTGATCCACTGGGCAAAGGACGCCCAAATTGTATTTTTGACCAATGTTAAAGTCATCTTCCCCGTGTCCTGGAGCAGTATGAACGCAACCAGTACCTGCATCCAAGGTTACATGCTCACCCAGGATGAGTGGAGACTTGCGATCGTAGAATGGATGCTGAGTTTCTACGCCTTCCAGTTCTTGACCTTTAAAGGTTGCGAGAATCTCTACGCCTTCCCAGCCAATTTCTTTGCTCGCGGCTTCAATCAGACCGTTGGCTACCAGGAATTTGCGGCCATCTACCTTCACTACGTTGTACTCGAGTTCAGGATGCAGGCTGATTGCAAGGTTTGCTGGCAATGTCCACGGAGTCGTTGTCCAGATAACAACGCCTGTTTCTGTGTCCAGCTTGCCTTTTCCATCTGCTACCTGGAAGCTGACGTAAATAGAAGGAGAGCGCTTATCTTTGTATTCGATTTCTGCGTCAGCCAGAGCCGTCTCAGAAGACGGAGACCAGTACACGCAGCGCAGTCCTTTGTAAATATAACCCTTTTTCGCCATTTCACCGAATACGCGAATTTGGTTGGCTTCATACTCAGGCAGGAGTGTCACATATGGGTTTTCCCAATCTCCGCGAACACCCAGACGCTTGAATTGGTCGCGTTGCTTGTCGATATAGGACCACGCATACTCTTCACAGCGCTGACGGAAATCGTTCACTTCGATGCTACGACGATCCAACCCTTGTGCATTGATGATCGCTTGCTCAATCGGCAAACCATGTGTATCCCAACCTGGGATGTACGGCGCATAAAATCCTGCCATGGATTTGTAGCGAACGATGAAGTCCTTGAGGATTTTGTTCAGTGCGTGACCGATATGGATATCTCCATTCGCATACGGAGGGCCATCATGCAAGACAAAAGACGGGCGGTCTTTTGTACGATCTAGCACTTGTTGATAAATATTTTGCTCTTCCCATACCGCTTGCATCTGTGGCTCGCGGCTTGGTAAATTTCCGCGCATGGGGAAATCTGTTTTTGGTAGCGCTAAGGTTTTGCTGTAATCCATGGCCTGATTCACTCCTTAAATAAATAAAAGCTCTCACTCATCCCCAAAAAGGGACGAGAGAAAGCTCCCGTGGTACCACCCTGATTGAACAAACCCGTACGACAAAAAAGCCTGCATCGGATTCGTTCCACTTCACTCATTCGTAACGGGAATGACGCGCTCACTTACTCACCTGTTTAACCATCAAGGTTTTCTGGGCTTTCGGATATTGAACTCCCGGGTGATTTTCTGCGAAAGCAACTGGCCGGGTTTTCACCTTTTCCCGACTCTCTAGGCAGTGCTGGCTCACGTACTCTTCCCGTTCATCGTCTATGATTTGTATAAGCCTGTTCAACTACTATAAGTGCTTTATTTCGAAAAAGTTGTCTTTCATTATAATACCATCATTGCTCGAACGTCAATGATTTATTCAACTGTTACAGGCGAATCGACTTGTGGCTGTTCAATGTTATCCCAATCGCCATTCTCCAGCATTTCCAACTGTGCTTCCAAAAGCGTCCGAAAGCGCATTCGGTAAACCGAAGCACGTTTTTTTAATTCTTCGATTTCGATTGCGATTTTGCGCGACTTCGCCAATGCTTCATTGACGATTCGGTCTGCATTTTTCTCGGATTCCTTTAAGATGAGCTGCGCTTCCTTGCGGGCATTCGACTTCACGTCTTCCGCTGTCTCCTGCGCGACCAGAATCGACTTGCTCAAATTTTCTTCCAAGCTCTTATAGTAATCTACGCGCTCATTCAAAATGGCTACGCGCTCTTCCTGTTCTTTTTTCTCTTTTATCAAGAGCTCAAAATCTTTGATCACCTGATCGAGAAACTCGTTCACTTCGTCAATGTTATACCCACGAAAGCCTGTGCTGAATTCCTTATTGTGTATATCCAACGGCGTTAATGGCACATGAACCCCCCACTTTTCCCGATAATTCGTCTTCAATCATTTCGACAGGATTAGCTGTGTTTCCTGCCGTATTTTACAATTTTTTGCGCCTTGGTCCATCTTATGTAACCAGTCCGACAATCATGCGAAGTCTTCCGCTGCGTGTTGGACCTGCTACCTCAAGAACTTTGAACCGACCAGAACCTGCAAGAGATACCATATCACCCATCTCGAGTTGATAAGATGGGTCTTCGATTACTTTCCAGTTGATTTTTACTTTTCCTGCTCGAATTGGCACCAGTGCTTTTGCGCGAGACATATTGTGTACTTCTCCGATGATCGCGTCAATTCGCGGTGATGGCACGGTGATCGTTTTCTCTACAAACTTGGGTGCTGGTGGTGTAAACGCCTCCCATGCTACCCGCTCAAATTGAACAGATGTCCGATGAATTTGCGTCACCTGCCCACAGACAAAATCAGCGACTTCCTCTGCTACAATCGCGTAGCTGCCAGCTGAATCTGTTAGCATATCTCCGAATTTCTCCCGCTTCATCCCGACGCCCAGCATCGCCCCCATCACATCTCGATGCTCCAGCACATGAAAGCGCTGATCACCCTTGATTGCCAATAAGGTAAGGCGATAATCCTCAGGCTCGACTGGGAGGTACTCCGGATGGATGAGGATACGTACACGCTCGGCACCCTCGTAGCCTCCATAAGGAGAAACCTTTACATCACTTACTTGTGAAGATAGACTCTGAAAAATCATCAACTGCCTAGGGTCTACAAAATCAGTAAGGCGCATGGCCTGCTTCCGCTCTACTTGCGTCAGCATTTCCAGCGCCCGTTCAACAAAGGGACGTTCTTCTTTTGAAAAATGGTCAAATATGCTCATCGTTTCACTCGCCTACAGAATTTGTCGCAAAATGGCGTATAGGCCAGATTGGGCAAAGTGCAGTGCCATCAATGCGACAATCGGGGAGATATCGATGAACCCGAGCGGTGGAATAAACCGGCGAAATGGTGCCAAATAAGGCTCAACCAGTCTTTCCAGTAATTGTCCGATGCCTGTACCTCTCATTTGAGGAACCCATGACATCAAAATGTAAGCAATAATCATGTATTGATATACCGTAAAGGCAAAATCTAAAATATCCACGACAACTTTCATTAGCTCACCCTTTTATATTCGTCTTAATTGGCTACTCTTCCAACACACTGGAAATCGTACCCTGAATATCTACATGGTCAGGCGTGCACACGAAGATCGTGTCTCCGACCTTTTGGATATCGCCGTTTAATGCGTAGACCGTCCCGCTCAAAAAGTCGATAATTCTCTTGGCTTGGTCTTTTTCCACGCGATGGAGGTTGACCACAACGGGTCTACGATGACGCAGGTTGTCTGCGATATCCTGTGCGTCACTGTAATGACGGGGTTCACAGAGAATCAAACGGATTCCCTCCTTTTCCCGTGCTTGAAACGGTACCACGTTATTAGCTCGACCCGTCGGCTGGCGTTTGTGCGAGGATTCTTGCTCTTCTCTTTCCTCTTCCACCGTTGTTGTCTCTTCGATGTATTCCTCGTTTTCTAACCCCAGAAACCCCATCAATTTATTCATAACACCCATACTCTTCCTCCTCTCTTACTCCGTGGTTTGGTCTGTTTTCCTTTACTCCGGCTTGACCAATACCGACCCCAACCGAATATATGTAGCTCCTTCTTCAATGGCCACTTCAAAATCACTAGACATGCCCATAGACAGCTCTTCCACCTGTGCGTGCGGGAATGCCATTTCGTTAATCCGTTGCTTCCACTCATACAGGCCACGGAACACCTGTCTGGCTTCCTCTTGGGTTTCGACAACAGGCGCCATCGTCATTAATCCGACGATACTTATATGTTTCATATTACTGGTTTCGCGCAAAAAAGCCAATACGTCATTGGGACTAAGCCCAAATTTTGTCTCTTCGCCGGATATATTGATCTGCAAAAAGCATTTTACGACATGATCCAACGCTTCACCGCGTCGATTCAGCTCTTGTGCCAAAGAAAGCCGATCCAGAGAATGGATGTACGGGAATCGTCCTACGACTTCTTTTGCCTTGTTTGTCTGGAGGTGCCCAATAAAATGCCAGATCCCTTTATCGCCGTGTAGCTGGTGCTTGGGCAAGGCATCCTGCACGCGATTTTCCCCGATATTCTCTACGCCTACAGCGAGCAAGTCCCCAACGGCATCTGCGTCGACATACTTGGTCACAGCAATAATTTTTACTTCCTCACGTTTGCGGTTCGCCCGATCGCAAGCAGCCTGAATTCTTGCTTCAATGGATTGCAGTCGTTCTTTTAACAGTTCTTGTTCCTTGGTCATAACGAACCCTTCCCTTTCTTCTACAGGTTTTCCTTCCAGCCGATATAGGAAGCCATGCGTCCGGTAGTTCCTTGTATCCCAGCTTCCTTGCGATGAGAGAAAAACAAGTCTGTTCTGCAGCTTGTACACCAATCCGTGGATAAAATATTCCCTGAAGAAATTCCTGCTTCGAGTAATATCTCTGTGTTCAGCTGACGAAGGTCCAGCATATACCGCTCTCCTGTCGAGGAGATTACTGCTTTTTCCCAATCGGCTGCACAAGTGCGTACTTGCGTCATGATTCGCTCATCAACTTCATAGCAACAGCCGCCAATGGATGGGCCAATTGCGACGCGGATACCCTCTGGCTTTGCTTGATAGTGCTTCGTCATTGCCTTCACCATTTCCTCGGCAATACGGCCCACTGTCCCCTTCCAGCCTGCGTGCGCAAGTCCGATTGCTCCCGATTGGGGATCTAGAAAATAGAGAGGAACGCAATCTGCATAAAACGAGGTCAGCATGACTCCTTTTTCAAGGGTAAACAATCCATCCGTTGCAGATATGACGTCCTCCAGACTTTCTTTTCCCGCACCGCCTGATGTGACCTGGCATATCCGATTCCCGTGCACTTGGTCGGCGCATGTCCACGCTGTAAAAGACATCCCGACTTGTTCTGCTAGCTTGCGTCTATTGGCTACTACGTTCGCAGATTCATCACCCACATGCAACCCCATATTAAAAGACCCGTACGGTTGTTCACTTTCCCCGCCTGAGCGAATAGTAAACCCCGCCACTAAGCCAGGAAATTGTTGCTCCCACTCTGTTACCGATAAGATTGACTTATCCTCTACCCTGACAAATGGTTCTCTCATGTTGTCACCTTCCTCATATGGCTAATCATACCATAGCCGAAAAGAAAAGAAAGGCTATCCGTGCCTTTCTCCCTTTACGCATTAGTATTCTTCTCCACCTGAAGTTTTCACTTCAACTTTAAGTGCTTCTTCCATCCGAACAAGCACCACATCTTTCCCGATCTTCACAATATTGCGCCAGGGTATGACATAATCGTTCCCGGCAGAAAAGAAGCCGAGAAACTTGCCTGGTCCCGGTACGACGATAGCCTCTACACGACCGTGACGCAGATCGATCTCCAAATCTGAAATTTGCCCAAGCCGTTTCCCATCGAGAATATTTACCACTTCTTTGGTCTGGAAGTCAGAGATTTTTACCATTCTTCCTCACCTTCTTTTCTCCGTTACTTTCAGTATATGAGTCCACCGAGGAATATGTCCGCTTCTTTGCCAAAAAGTAAGGGGATTGAAAACTAACTTTTCCACTCGTACAAAAAACCCGAACGGTACAAGACCGCCGGGTCGCCTATTTGGTTTTTCCTTACGATTGAACGTGCTTTTGCATATGGGCAATTGCCGCTTTTTCTAATCGAGAGACCTGTGCCTGTGAGATACCGATTTCCTCTGCTACTTCCATTTGCGTTTTTCCTTCGTAAAAGCGCATGGATAATATCATTTTTTCTCGGTCACCTAGCCGCTGCATTCCCTCACGAAGCGCAATTTCTTCGACCCACGTGACATCTTTGTTCTTCTCGTCACTAATCTGATCCATGACGTAAATCGGATCGCCGCCATCCTGATAAATCGGTTCAAACAAAGAAACCGGATCTTGGATCGCATCGAGTGCAAACACGACGTCTTCTTTGGCCACGTTCAATTCCTGAGAAATCTCGATAATGGTAGGCTCTCGCGAATGTTTGTTGGTCAGATTGTCACGCACCTGCAAGGCCTTGTACGCGATGTCTCGCAAAGAACGGGAAACGCGAATCGGATTGTTGTCCCGTAAATAGCGTCGAATTTCTCCAATGATCATCGGTACGGCATACGTGGAAAACTTCACATTTTGTCCGAGATCAAAGTTGTCGATCGCTTTCATCAATCCGATGCAGCCCACTTGAAACAAGTCATCCACGAATTCTCCGCGATTGTTGAACCGTTGAATTACGCTAAGCACCAGTCGCAAGTTGCCGTTGACCAGCTTCTCGCGGGCAGCCAGCTCCCCACTTTGCAGGCGCTCAAACAATTCCCGCATCTCTTTGTTTGTCAACACCGGAAGCTTGGAGGTATCTACCCCGCATATCTCTACCTTATTGCGCGTCACGTCTTTCCCTCCTCGAAGCAAGAAAAAAGTCCCTAACCCGGTTGTCTTGAAAGGCCGCGTAACTGACGCGTAGCCGACCAAGAAGGTGGCAAAAACCACCATCTGTTTCGGTTTAGGAACAGTATCCCCCCAAGCTGGGAAAATATGCGTTAGACCATCTTGTTGAATTCTTTTCGCAACCGTTTTATAATTCGCTTTTCCAAACGCGAAATATACGACTGTGAGATTCCTAACAAATCCGCTACATCCTTTTGTGTCTTTTCCTCTTCTCCCGCTAAGCCGAAGCGCAGCTCCATGATAATTCTCTCGCGGTCAGACAGCTTATCCAGTGCTTTTTTCAGAAGCTTTCGATCCACTTGGTCCTCGATGTTTTTATAAATCGTGTCATTCTCCGTACCCAAAACATCTGAGAGCAACAGCTCATTGCCATCCCAATCAATGTTAAGCGGTTCATCAAAAGATACCTCTGAACGAATTTTATTATTGCGGCGAAGATACATGAGGATTTCATTTTCGATACAACGAGAAGCATACGTTGCCAGCTTGATGTTCTTGTCTGGATCAAAGGTGTTCACAGCCTTGATCAAGCCAATAGTGCCAATGCTGACCAAGTCCTCAATATTAATTCCCGTATTCTCAAACTTGCGGGCGATGTATACGACCAGACGAAGATTGCGTTCAATGAGCATACCGCGAACAGCCGGATCACCAGACGGCAGTCGTCCGAGCAGCAGCTCCTCTTCTTCTCTGGTCAACGGTGGAGGCAATGCTTCACTCCCGCCAATATAATAGACTTCTTCGGCGCGTACACCAAGCCAGAGCAAGATTCGGTACCAGGTCAATTGGAGTTGTAGGCGAAGTTTTACATACATGATTAGCCCTCCTGTTTGAGAATAAAGGTTGTTTCTTCGTGATCAATAGACGACTTTTTGAACATCCGCTTCATAGGTTTCCATCATGGCTGGGTGCACGATGGCCTGATACTTGCCGTCAGCGGCCAATGGGATCGGGTTAAGCCCGATTAACACCCGTTCTGTTTCAAAACGAATCCCGTCTTGCACAACCATGACATGGTCTGGTTTGATTGCGAGTAAAAAATCCATACCTCTTGACACGCTGCGATACGGGATCAAGCGTACCCGAGACTGCCATTCCAGCGGCAGATGGTCCCAAGATCCGTCCAGCTTCTCCCACACTCCACCGTTTTCATCGGCTTGTCGGAGAAGCGACGGCGGAAGCAAATGTGCGAACATGCGATTCTCCATAATCATGACGGGTATGCGTGTAATTGGCTCGTGGAGCTGGTTTCCAGTATCCACAAGTCCACGGCAAATGACTTTTTCCCCTGCCACCGTAACGACGACATCGACAAGAAAGGTTTCGATTCTTCGCGGCTCCTGAATCGCGCGGTAGCTCTTTTTCCCGAGAAAAAATATCAGGATAAAACCGATCAGAACAATCCCCAAGGTTGGCTTGAAACCTACGCCAAACCCATCATTATGCGTGACAACCAGTCCATTTACAATTTCACTCTGCGGTGCCAAAAAATACTGTAGCCCAAGCACTCCCCCTCCGAACACAAATGCGACAAAGTAAAAAATGATTAAGTTTTGCGCAAAGGACAACAACCTCCTGTTCCCAAAAGCAATCCACAGCATGATGACAGAAAAGAGCAGTTTGACCCACCATTGATACATCGGAGAAAATACAGGAAAAAAGAAAAAGATCAGATACGCGGAGCCAAACAGGGACGCAAGTATCATTCTCCACCACACCATGCGCTCTTTGCGAAAATAAGCAGTAAACCAGAGTAACAAGGTATCAATAGCCACATTCAGGAGTAGAATGATATCAAGATACACAACCACTTGCTTTCCTCCTCATCTTTTGACCGACTTGGCAGCAAGCATGTGTCCTAGCAAAAATGGTAAATAGTAGGACGACTTCTATCAGTAAAAGCAGTATATATCAATGTGTATGTAAAGTCTGTCAATTCTTGACGGTGTTTTTTTGGTTTTTTTGTCTAACATTTTTTCATCCAATCAACGAAAAAAAGCCTTGTCCCCACTGACGGGAACAAGGCTTTTGACAGTCGTTTATCGCTTTAGTTTTTGTTGCGGCGGCGATTGCGCAGGAATGCTGGAATATCCAGATTATCCAGGTTGCCCATGGAGAAGAAGGACTTGTCTTCCTCTTCTTCCTTCGCACGGCTGTTATTCGTATTGGAAACTGGTGTCGGACGATTACCAGGCGTGTTGATCGGCTGTTGTTGACGACGTGGAGCTTCCGCCGCGCGTTGACTATGCTCGAAGCCTGTTGCAATTACGGTCACTACCAATTCATTTTTCAAATCCTCGTTAATTACCGCACCGAAAATCATGTTAACATCTGGGTCCGATGCAGAAGATACGATATCAGCTGCTTCGTTTACTTCGTACAAGCTCAGGTTCGTACCACCTGTGATGTTCATGAGAACACCGCGTGCACCATCAATCGCAGTTTCGAGCAGTGGGCTGGAAATAGCGCGACGAGCTGCTTCAGCCGCACGATTTTCGCCGCTACTTACACCGATACCCATGAGAGCAGAACCACGCTCAGTCATGATCGTCTTCACGTCAGCGAAGTCCAAGTTGATCAGTCCAGGTACCGCAATCAGGTCGGAAATACCTTGAACCCCTTGTCGCAGTACGTTGTCAACTTCGCGGAACGCTTCGAGCATTGGTGTATTTTTGTCAACGATTTCCAAAAGTCGGTCATTAGGAATCACGATCAGTGTGTCTACTTTTTCTTTCAGAGCAGCAATACCGATCTCACCGTGCTGGGAGCGTCTGCGACCCTCGAAGGAGAACGGACGGGTTACTACACCAACGGTAAGAGCACCCATTTCCTTAGCGATCTCTGCAACAACAGGTGCTGCACCTGTACCCGTACCACCACCCATACCGGCAGTTACGAATACCATGTCAGCTCCACGCAGAGCGTTTTCAATCAAATCACGGCTTTCTTCCGCTGCTTTTTTACCGATCTCAGGATTTGCACCTGCTCCAAGTCCACGTGTCAGCTTTTCCCCGATTTGCAGCTTGATATCTGCACTAGAGAGCTGAAGTGCTTGCGCGTCGGTGTTCAAGGTGATGAATTCTACACCCTTTACTCCACCTGCGATCATGCGGTTTACTGCGTTGCTACCTCCGCCCCCGCAACCAATGACTTTAATTCGTGCAAAAGATTCCAAGTCCATATCAAATTCCAGCATATTGCTAGTCCTCCCCAATTCAACATAAGAAAAACTCGTGGCTACAGAAGCCTGTCAACTAAACACAATGGAACGAAACGATCCCCGACTTCGTCATTGTAGTTAAGCTCGGTAAAGCGAACTCCCTTAAATAAATTCGCTAAACCAGTTTTTTACTTTTTCCATCAAACCGCCGCCTTCTTTTGGCTTAGACGAGACGGTTTGCTTCTGAGTGCCCTTGAATGAGGGGGTGACGCGAATGCTGCGGCGCTCCATCAACTGCAAGGCATATTGAATCAAACCTACCCCGGTGGTGTAGGCAGGATCTCGCACTCCGATGTAATCAGGAATCGCAATTCGAACAGGTGCGTCCAATTCTTCTTTTGCCAATTCCAACATGCCCGGCATGGCTACGGTACCACCCGTAAGAACATAGCCCCCTGCAATTTCGTCGCGGTAGCCCAATTTGTATACAGCATCCTCGACTAATTGGAATATTTCCGCAGCGCGCGGCTCGATAATATTGGCCAAATCCACTTGCGTAAATTGTTTTTCGACTTCGCTACCAATCCGGTTCACCTTGAACTTCACATCTTCAGATGCTTCGTCAATAAGGGCACAGCCGTTTTTGGTTTTCACACGATCTGCCACATCTGTATGCGTGCGTAGTCCCAGTGAAATATCGCTAGTAATGTGGTCGCCACCGATGCCGATCACGGTGGTCGCTGCCAGTTTCCCTTGTTCGAATACACCGATCGTGGTAGAACCCGCACCGATGTCGACAAGAACGACACCCATATTTTTGTCATCTTTGGATAGAGCAACAGTGCTAGCCGCAAGCGGTTGCAAGAATATTCCAGCTACACGCAGATTGGTTCGTTGAGCACAGCGAACGATGTTATGTACGACCGTTTTCAACCCGGTCACAATAGTCCCTTCCATTTCCAGTCGGACACCAATCATCCCACGAGGGTCCTTAATGCTCCCTTGTCCATCAACGATGTACTCCTTTGGGACTACCTCGATGATTTCACGGTCTGGAGGAATAGCCACAACCTTCGCTGCCTGAATTACGCGTTGAATATCTTCTTCTCGTATCTCACGGTCTTCGCTGGATACAGCGACAACCCCTTGGGTTTCATGCAGATCGATATGGTTTCCAGTGATCCCCACATACACTTCTTCGATTGAAACGCCAACCATGCGCTCCGCATGATCAACCGCTTCTCGGATGGCATGCACGGTTTGGTCGATGTCTACAATCACGCCCTTCTTGATGCCTTCTGAGTGTGATTGTCCGACGCCGATGATGTTGATGGAACCATTGTTGATCTCGCCGATCATGACGCGTACTTTGGATGTTCCAATGTCTAGGCTGACTATGAGTTCATTGCTTACCAAACCTGTGACACCTCCCCTGCTACGTCTTTTTTCTTGCTAAAATGAGAACACCTGCATAAATTATTCCACACAGGACAACCATTCCCTTTTTTTCTTATTGATTTTTTGTAAAAAAATGACCATCTTCCCATTTTCCTTCGCGTTAATCTTGCTGATTGATCCATTTGGATAGAACAATTCTCCTAATGACAGCGAGATTGTTGAACAAGCGGACGCCGAAAGCCACGATCGCAGCCAAATATAGATCAATCCCCAAGAACCCTCCGATGAAGGCCAAGCCTGCTGCAAAAAGTGTGTTGAAAAAGAATCCAGACATGAAAATACGAACGTTAAAAGTACGTTCTAAAAACGAACGAATCCCCCCAAAGATCGTATCCAATCCCGCCAGGAGGGCTATTGATAGATAGCTACTATACTCCTGGGGCACACGCCAATCCAGCAGGAAGCCGACAACAAGACCGACAATCAGTCCGATAAGCGGGAGCCACATGGTTACGAATCTCCTTTTTCTTTCACAGGTTTCATAAATTGAATGACACGTGTTTCGTTATTCGCTGAAATCATCAGCTTGTCCCGTTTTTCTGCCAGCACCTTTTTATTCGCCAGTTGAAAGTTCTCTTCTACGCCCTCCAGCTTCAATGCGGACAACAATACTTCAGGTTCCCCCAATGCTTTTATCTCATACGGAGCCCTAATCGTCCTGGTATCGATTTGGATGACGTCTCCCACATTGCGGATTGCAGTGGTAGCAATCAGTCGATGGCCATTAATGGAAACAGCTTGTGCTCCGTTTGCAAACAGGATATTTACCAACCAGCGCAAATCTTCATCGTCAATCGTATAGTCTCCTACAACAGGCACAGGCATATGTTCATCCATAGCTGGTTGTTCAGACGTATGGGCATCGACAACATCAATAACGATGCCTTCTCCCTCCATCCCTACCATACCAGCCATTCGGCGAGTCCGTGCCAACTCCTCTTTCATAACGGAGATACTTTCATCTTCACTGAGTGAGGTTTCGTATTGGTAGTACAGCTGATTATACTTTGAAATGTCTGCGAGCAGGTTTTTGTGTTTCTCCAGTTCTTTTTGCAACGTGGTCCGAAGTTCCGCGATGCTGCGAGACTCTTTATGAACAGGATGAAGACTGCTTCGTAATTGCACAGTCAACATCACACCTATGATAGCACTAATAATGGCAAGAATAAATGTGATTTTACGGCTTTTTTGTAACATAGGTAAACGCATCCTTTTATTTAGGAGTGTTTCGTTTTCGCGTCACCAACAAAGGCAGGCAGCTCGACCCGCTCTTTTTTGGCTACGCTTATTTGGACAAAATCTTGCAAGGAGTGCAAAACACCACCCGGCAAGTTCAAAGCACTGTCTAGTGTATCGGGATTTCCAATCGCTGTTACGACAAACGGAGCGGCCGACTTGATGCCGTTTACGATAATCGTTGGTCCAATACAACGGATCTCGGAATTGCTCACCACTCGCTGTCCGTTAATGCTGATGGCCTCTGCTCCTGCTGCACGCAGTTCATTGACGACCAGGCGCACATCCTGCTCATGCACGATGTAGTTCGCGATGTCTGCGCTGTTCGCTGCATTCTGGCTATCCTGCATCGTTATGACAATACCCGGCCCTGCAACAGCGACTACCCCTGCCAGCATCCGCGCTGCATCCAGTTGACTGAGTGTCTCTGCAGCCTCCGATTTACGCTCTGCCATCGCTTCTTCCACTTTTCCCACCTGACGCTGCAAATCGAGCAGTTGATTTTCCAGATGCCGATTTTGCTCCTTCTCAGCCAAAATTCGGTCATTTAATTGCGTTTCCTGTTGGAACAGCTGATCATTCATCCGTTCTTTGCGCGTAAGCTTGTTCGTTTCGAAGGAAGTGGCCACTAGAAAGCCGGTAGATAACGTCACGATGGTTAAATACAAATGAAATTTGCGACGACGACTCATTGTCTACTTTCCCCTTTTTTATTTACTGCTGTGGTTGCTCTTGCCCTTCCTGTATAGGAATAGCCCCTTGAGCACCGTACGGAATAAACCACGGCTGCTCAAACAAAGAGAGCACCCCTTTTGTATTTGACGGCAATTCTTTCACGATCGTCGGGTACCAGTTCATCATCTTGTCGAGCTTGTAGATGACACTTCTTACTTCATTCCCGTCTCGCATGTACAGCGTGACGCGTTGCTTGTCGTAAACCGTTGGCGTCAGCGTAATATCCGAAATTTCCGCGAGTACATCTGGCGATAATTTCGATAGCGACTTCGCAAGATGGGGAAGGAGCTCAGGTGAAGCCCACGAGCTAATCAATGGCCTGTCCACTACGCGCTTGGCGAAATTAACCTGTTTGAGCACATAGCCATTGTCCAGTAAGGCATAACGGCTTCCGTCCTGCCCACTCCAAAAAGCGACGCGCTTTTGTTCGGTTATATGTAGCGTGATCAATCCAGGGAAAGAGCGGCTCACCGTCACATCTTTAATGGCCTCTAATGGTTTCATGTTAGTTCGTACACTGTTCTCCCATACGTTTAGAAACTGCATGTCCTTTTTTAAGCCAGATTGTGTAATGATTTGCTCCGTCGTATAAATATCATTACCAATCACTCGAATCTCTTGCACCTTACTGTAAGGGGAACGGATAAAAACGATGATGAGAATGGTAAGAAAAAATAGTACCAGTAGAATGACCAGCTTGCGGTTGCCCCTTCTTCTGGGGCGTTGTTGCTTAACTTGCGGAATGCGTTCCTCATATACCGCCATGGCCGTACCCTTCCTCATGTTTTTTAGGCTCATTGCCCAGAGCAAAGTAAATTACTGGATGTCTTTCGAATAAATGTCATTAAACAAAACAGGGAAAGCGGCATAACATTATGCCGCCCACTCTCCCTCGGTTAAATCGATACGCGTGATATATCGGCTCCTAATTGAAGCAACTGCTCTTCCAGCCGATCGTATCCGCGATCGATATGATGGATCTGGTTCACCGTGGTAATACCTTCTGCAGCAAGCCCTGCGAGGACTAAGGCAGCACCTGCTCGAAGATCGGTAGCTTCGACATTCGTAGCGGTCAATTTGTTGACACCCCGAATGATTGCGGAGCCAAGATCTACGTATATAGAGGCGCCCATTCGCGCCAATTCATTCACATGTTTGAATCTTCCTTCAAAAATGGTCTCTTTAATGACACTCGTTCCCCTAGCCTGTGACAGAAACACCATCAGCTGCGCCTGCAAATCGGTTGGAAACCCTGGATATGGCGAGGTGATGATCCGGTCGTAGGCACGTGGACGGGAGGTGCTTTTGATTTCCATTATATCATGGCGGGTCTTGATTTCAACACCGCAGCTACGGGCGACCTCAATCAATGCCATCAATTGCTCAGGCAGTGTATTGGTCAATTCGATATGTCCCTGTGAAATACCGACAGCCAGCAGATAGGTTCCTGTCACAATCCTGTCCGGTATGATCCGGTAACTGACGGAACGCAAGCGAGGTACACCACTGATCTCAATCGTATCGGTGCCTGCCCCTCTGATCCGCGCCCCCATTGCATTCAGGAAATTTTGGAGGTCGATGATTTCCGGTTCTCGTGCTGCATTACAAATTCGGGTCGTGCCTTTTGCCAGCACAGCCGCCATCATGATATTTTCCGTCGCGCCCACACTAGGGAAGGAAAGAAAGATATTGGACCCACGCAATTGTTTGGCCCGAAATGTAATGTAGCCTTCCGATTCTTCGATCTTGGCTCCTAGCGCAGTCAATCCAGCCAAGTGTAAGTCAATCCTGCGCTCTCCAATGTCACATCCACCTGGCCTGGAAATCGTGACCTCACCCAGACGTGCCAGGAGTGGTCCCGCCAAAAAAATCGAAGATCGCATTTGGCTCATTAAATCATCCGGCACCTGCGGGACACAGACAGATGTTGTATCCAGATCGACACATCCGTCCTCATGCTTCGTATTCGCCCCAAGCAGCGTCAAGATTTCGAGCATGACTTTAATGTCTTTTAGATGGGGGACGTCATAGATATAGAATTGCCCTTCCGCGAGCACAGCAGCGGCAAGAATGGGAAGAGCAGCGTTCTTAGCACCTTGGATCCGAAGCGAACCGGACAGAGGTCTTCCGCCTTCGATCGCAAAAGTCTCCAAACTTTCACCTCCGTGTTACCCCTCGCCCACCACCAGGACTTCCGGATGCAGGTCAATCCCATTTTTCTCGAGAATGGTGCTCCGCACGTGATCAATCAAGGTGAGGACGTCGGCAGCCGTTGCACCTCCGCAATTCACGATGAAGTTGGAGTGTTTTTCTGAAACCTGAGCTCCTCCGACCCGATAGCCCTTCAGCCCAGCCGCCTCAATCAGGCGACCTGCGTGGTCATTTGGCGGATTTCGGAACACGCTGCCGGCACACGGCATCTGCAGTGGCTGCGTATTGCGCCGTCGTTCCTTATTGGCAGCGAGTGTGGCCGCAATCTCCTTGCGGTCGCCCTTCCTCAATTGAAAACGGGCTTCTAACACGATCCCTTTTTGCTTTTGCAAAAGAGACGTCCGATAACTAAAGCTCAGTTCCTCGTTACTCAACACTTTACTTTCGCCGTTGTCGAAAAGGATCTCGGCATCAATAAGAATACGTGAAAGATCAGATCCGTGTGCCCCCGCATTCATATAGACGGCGCCGCCTACCGTACCAGGAATCCCTCCTGCAAACTCCATACCTGTTAATCCCATCTTGCCTGTCTCCACCGCCAGGCGGATCATGGAATATCCGGCACCCACACACACCTCTTCGCCCCTGAACTCACAGTGGCTTAAACCCTCGGCCACTTTAAGCACGGCTCCACGTATCCCTCTGTCCCTCACCAGAAGGTTTGAGCCGCGCCCGATTACACTCCAAGGAATTTCATGACGATGGATGATCTGCAAGGCTTTTTGCAAGGATGCTTTATCCTTTGGTTGGATTAACAAATCAGCAGGACCCCCGATCCGCCACGTTGTATGATTAGCAAGGGGTTCATCGGTCCACACTTTTTCGATTCCTGCTTGCATGAGTTCATCTGCGATCTTTTTCATTTGTGAACCTCCTGATACGTTTGCTAGGTCGGACCTAGTCTTCTCACGTGTTTGCTCCATACTATGCGTTCGCCCAGATCGGCGTGACAATCGCCCATCCGATCATTTTTTTCGTGTAATCGCCTCTAATTGACGGACAATCTCCGTCGCTGCTTGCGGCATCCCCAAGGAAAGAGCACTGTTTTTCATTTCTTCCCATTTCGCTGGATTGGCAAGGATATTTTCCAAGGAAAGTAGCAAGCTCTCTCCGGTAAGCTCCCGCTCTACGATAACATGAGCTGCCCCTGCGCGCTCCAATCCTCTTGCATTTTTCTCTTGATGGTTGTTCGTGACATACGGGGACGGAATCAAGATCGAAGGCACACCTAGTGCCGTTATTTCAGCCAAGGTAGATGCCCCTGCACGACCAACCAATACATGCGTAGCCGCCAAAACATCCGGCATATTATGGACGAAAGGAAGCACAGAAATGTTACTTGGAAGTGTTCCCAGTTCACGAAGCTGTGCCGAAATCGTTTCAAAATGAACGTCGCCTGTCACATATACAAAATGGGTTTCGGCATATTTGCCCAACTGCGTAACAACTGAAAGCACCGCCTCATTTATTGCGCGCGCTCCCCTGCTACCACCAAAGATCAGCACGATTTTTTTGTTGTTGTCCACGCCCAAAAAGCTACGACCCGCCTCTGCATTACCGTGCATAACTTCCGTTGCACGCGGATTTCCGGTCAGTACCGTTTTGGACGGGGGAAAATGGGCAAGCGATTCTTTGAACGAAACGGCCACCCGAGTTGCTGAACGAGAAAGAAACTTGTTGGTCAAGCCTGGCACTACGTTTTGCTCATGGATGAGAGTCGGAATCCCCAATCGCGAAGCTGCATATACGACTGGACCACATACGTAGCCACCCGTCCCAATTACGACATCCGGTTTGAATTCGCGGAGCATTTTCTTCGCATCGCCAACTGCCCGGACGAATTTCCACAAGGACTTCAGGTTGTCCAACGACAGCTTGCGTTTCAACCCGCTAATTTCCACGGATTGGAAAGGTATATTTGATCTCGGAACCAAACCTGCTTCCAAGCCTTTTTTACTACCAATATACAAAAAGGCAGCCTGCGGATTTTGGCGGGAAACTTCCCTCGCCACCGCAAGCGCCGGATAAATATGTCCACCTGTGCCACCGCCTGTTAAGACGACACGCATACGTTCACACCCTTTTTTGAGAAGGAGTAGCAATAGACTGATTACTTGCTGATTGCGTACTCCCCGTTGAGGTTTCTATTATCGAGAAAAACGAGAGATGTTCAATAAGACACCTACACCAGTGAGCATCAGTGTCAATGATGAACCACCGTAGCTTAAGAACGGCAACGTGATCCCTGTCACCGGAAACATCCCTGTCACAACACCAATATTGATGACCACCTGGATGGCAATCATGCCAATGATCCCTAGTGCAAGCAAGCTTCCGAACAAATCTGGAGCCGTAATCGCCGTTCGCATTCCCCTCCACAACAAGAGGAGGAAAAGCAGGAGAATGAGCGTGCCTCCGATAAAGCCAAGCTCCTCCGCGACAATCGAGAAAATAAAATCATTGTAAGGCTCGGGTAAGTACAAATGCTTCTGTCTGCTTTGCCCTAGACCAAGACCCAACAAACCGCCGGGACCGATCGCGTAAAGGGATTGGATGATTTGATAGCCGGTATTGAGCGGGTCAGACCACGGATCGAGGAAGGACGTAATCCTTTTGATTCGGTAAGGGGCTGACAAAACCAAGCCGATGAAGCCAACAACTCCGATCATTCCCAGTCCGACAAAATGACTGATCCGCGCACCTGAAGCAAAAATCACGACAACTGCTGTTCCCATCAAAACCGTCCCTGTGCCCAAATCCGGTTGCAGCATGATCAAGCCAAAACACAGAACCGGGATTCCCAAGGCAGGCATAAGACCTTTTCGGAACAACACTATTTGCTTCTGATTATCGGAGAGCCATCTCGCCAGGAACGCAACGACGCCCAGCTTCGCAAATTCACCTGGTTGAATTCCAAAGGCTCCAAAACCAAGCCAGCTTTTCGAACCATTTACTTCAATCCCGATGATCAGAACCAAAATCAGCAAACCGATGCTCACCAAATACCCTGGCTTGGCCCATTGCTTCCACACCCAGTAGTCGATATTCATCGTAATGTACATGGATGTAATCCCTAACAGAGCGAAGATCAGTTGCCGCTTGGCGAAAAAATACGGATCGGAAAACGGCGGCTTTTGCGCCACGATCGCGCTGGCGCTGTACACCATCACGATGCCAATTCCCAATAAAAAAAGTGTTGCAAAAATAATTACGAAGTCGGGGGCAGAGCGTACCTTGCTCATTGTGCCAGGTCATCCTTTCTCATGCCGTCCCGCTTTTGTCATATTCTTGATGGTACAGTGGGACGTTATGCTAGGCTTGTTTTAAGTCTATGCACGCCGTCCTTAAACATGCTCCCCCTTGTCTCAAACGAAGGAAACATGTCCCAACTCGCACAAGCAGGGCTCAGTAAAACCACATCACCTGATTCGGCCAACTGGGAAGCAGCAAGAACGGCTTTTTCCACAGTATCGACATGGATACGCTCATTAATCCCTGCTTCCTGAGCACGTTCCAATAAAATCGGAGCCGTTTGCCCGAGAGCGATAACTGCTTTTACCCGACCTTGGATCACAGGCAGCAGTTCCCGAAAATCAACACCACGATCCAGCCCGCCGCAAATCCATACGACCGGCTCCTTACATGCTTGCAAGGCACGCGATGCCGCTTCCGGGTTGGTTGCTTTTGAATCATTGAAGTATTTGACACCGCGAATCGAATCCACGAACTCCATCCGGTGCTCTACCCCTGGGAAGGTAGTAAGAACTTGTATAATCGATTGCTTGTCCGCGCCTGCGAGCTTCGCAACAAGAATTGCTGCCAGAGCGTTGTCCAGATGAGGAACGGTAATGTCCGCTATCGAAACGATTGGCTCTGTATTCCCATTCCCATCCGCAAACAGGATCAAACCATCCTTGACAAAAGCTCCCTTTGGCACCTCTTGACTCTTGCTAAAGTAGTAGATGGCTGCAGGGAGGTCTTTGCATTTTTCTACAATCTCTGGTTGGTCATATGGCAAAATAGCTGCGTCATCTGCCGTTTGGTTGGCAAACATTTTTAGTTTGGCTGCCAAATACTCTTCCATGTTGTGATGGTAATCGAGATGTGCAGGATACAGATTGAGCAAAACACCGATATGCGGGCGGAATTCCCTCGTCCCCATCAGTTGGAAGCTACTCAATTCGGCAACGAGCCATTCGTCAGGACCAGCTTCCTCCGCCAGGCCGCACAACACGGTACCAATGTTGCCTCCTACCTTCGCATCCAGACCCGCTTCTTTGAAAATCAGTCCGACGAGCGTAGTGGTAGTGGTCTTGCCATTGGAGCCTGTAATGCCGATAATCGGTGCCTTGGCAATCTGGGAGGCCAGCTCCACCTCCGTCACAACAGGAATGCCTAGTGCCTGCGCCTGCTTGACAGGTGCTGCTTCATACGGAATCCCCGGATTTTTGACCACAAGGGATACACCTTCATGAATCAGATCATCTGGGTGATAGCCGCAAATGACCGGAATCCCCAACGATTCCAGCTCTTCTATCCCCACCGCTTCTTCACGTGGCTTTTTATCATTTACGACGACATGAGCACCAAAGCGGTGTAGCAGTTTTGCCACTGCGACACCGCTCTTTGCCATACCAATAACGACGACATGCTTATCTTGAAAACGCATCATCTGATTGTCACCACCTCAAGGTATACACCCAATCCAGCAAAGAACATACCGACGAGCCAGAACGTGACTACCACGCGCCACTCTGACCAGCCTGTTAATTCAAAATGATGATGCAGGGGACTCATACGGAAAATACGCTTTCCACGTGTCTTAAAGGAGACTACCTGCATAATAACAGAGAGCGTCTCGACAACAAATACCCCACCGATAATAGCCAAGAGCAATTCCGTCTTGGTCATGATTGCAATTCCCGCCAGCGCCCCACCCAGTCCGAGTGAACCGGTATCACCCATGAACACGCGTGCCGGATGTGCATTGAAGACGAGGAAGCCAAGTACCGCACCTACAACAGCCGCACTAAAAATAGCGGTGTCATAATCTTGACCAAACCATGCGATGATCGCATAAGCACCAAAAGCAATTGCTCCCGTCCCTGCCAATAGTCCATCTAATCCATCTGTGATGTTAACGGCATTCGTTGTACCTACCAAAAGGAACAACAGGAATGGGAAGTAAAAATAGCCAAGCTCTAGCTTCCACGGTGTACCCGGCAGATGGATTGACGTGTCATGCCCCATCATGAGCAGCAAAATATAAGCGCCGATTGCCAAGACAATCTGACCAGCAAACTTCTGTTTGGCGGTCAACCCGAGGTTGCGTTTTTTCTTGATTTTGATGAAATCATCCAGAAACCCGATTAAACCGTATCCGAGAGTCACCAATAACAGGAAGTAAATTTCCATTTTCGCATTGGCAAACTTCAACACGGTAAATATGAGTGCCAAAAGAATGATGGTGCCTCCCATCGTGGGAGTTCCAGCCTTCTTAAAATGGGATTGCGGTCCTTCCTCACGAATTGCCTGCCCAAATTTCAGGCGGCGAAGGAAGGGAATAAACAATGGGCCAATGAGTACAGCGATGAGAAACGCAGCGACGATCGTGACGATTAGGACATTGTCAACGAACATGCCCGAGCCCCCTTTCTTTCGATGCAGTGTGTGGCATCTGTTCTATTCTTGGTTGTACCGGGCAATCGCTTCGCGCGCAACTTCACGGTCATCGAAGGGCAACACCTGGTCTTTAATAATTTGATACGTTTCGTGTCCTTTTCCGGCGATCAAGATCACATCGTCCGGCTTTGCAAGCGAAACGGCATGCGCAATTGCTTCGCGTCGGTCTGTCAGCGCCGTATAACGATCAGCTGCCACTTCCGACAAGCCAGCCAGCATGTCATCGAGAATCGCCTGCGGCTCCTCTGAACGCGGATTATCTGATGTTAAGACGGTCAGATCAGCATATTTCGTTGCAATTTGCGCCATGATTGGGCGTTTGGTTCGATCTCTGTCGCCTCCGCAACCAACAATGCAAAATACGTTGCCACGGGCAAATTCCTTGACGGTCATTAATGCATTTTCCAAGCTGTCTGGCGTGTGGGAGTAGTCGACGAGCACCGCAAACGGCTGACCAGCATCTACTGCTTCAAATCGCCCATTTACGCCCGCTACCTCTTCCAGGCTCGCTTTGATCTCTTCTAGTGGAATCCCTTCTGCGAGTGTAACCGCGATGGCTGCCAAAGCGTTATACACATTGAACTTTCCCATCAGCTTCAAGTTCAGACGCGCACTACCAGCGAAGCTTTCGACTGTAAAAGAAGTTCCTTTACTGGTGATTTCGATTTGTTTTGCCCTTACATCTGCTGGTTGATCAATGCCGTATGTAATGACTCGCGCCGGTGTAACGGTAGCATATAATTCGGACGCCTCGTCATCCGCATTCAGTACAGCCGTTTTTAGACGGTCTGTGTCATAGCTGTTGCCCAGCTGGGAAAACAACAATGATTTGGCGTAGCGATAGTTTTCCATCGTTTTATGATAGTCGAGGTGATCCTGCGTCAGGTTGGTGAAAACCGCTGTATGAATTTCACAACCGCGGACTCTTCCCAGCTCCAGTGCATGAGAGGAAACCTCAATAATCGCATAGTCTGTGTTTACATCGCACATACGGCGAAAGCTTCTTTGCAAATCTATGGCATCCGGAGTCGTATTCTTGACTTCTTCCGTTACGTCTCCAATTCTCATATGGATCGTTCCGATTAAGCCTGTTTGCTTGCTTTGATCGCATAATATTTTGTCGATCAGATGTGTAGTGGTCGTCTTGCCATTTGTCCCCGTTACGCCAATGACTTTTACTTCTTTCGTAGGAGATCCGAAAATACGATCAGCCAGCATAGCCATTGCCCGCCGGGTATCCGGTACTTTGACAATAGTCGCTGGCACGTCCAGATCTTGTTCGGATAACACGGCAACGGCACCATCCTTCACCGCCTGGGCCGCGAACGTATGTCCATCCACGGTATATCCAGTCAGACAGACAAACAAGTAGCCGGGCTTTACCTGGCGCGAGTCTGCTGTCAAACCCGTAATCTCCATGCTGTCATCCCCCGAAACCGTTACTGGCAACAAAGGCATGAGCAGATCCCGTAGAAACATGAAACAGGCACCCCATTCTCCAACTAGTATAGACAGAAATTTGAACATTTGTACTTGGCTACGCCGTTCATTTAGGCGCAGTCTTGACGAACAAAGGCAGAGCGAACGTAGACAAGCCTACTCCCCTCCGCCTTCGAAATCTCATTTTATAGCTAATTGGTCGATTTGTCACCAAGGTATATGCGAATTTTTCCGCCCTCATCAATTTTTACTCCGGGTGCAGGGGACTGCTGGATGACGTACTGTCCTTTACCTGAAACGACTAGCGGCAGAGTATCATACGTTGTCACTACGTCTCTCATGGACTGTCCGACCATGTTTGGCACTTCAATTGGCGCCCTTTCTCCAAGTGCTTTGTTAATTTCCTTGGGGATGCCATCTTTTCGTTTGGGTACATTCAAATGTTGAAGGGAGGATTCCATGATACTTTTTACACTCGGGGCGGCAATCAATCCACCAAACGCCAGTGCTTTCGGATTGTCCACGGCGAAATATACGACAATCTGTGGATCATCCGCCGGCGCAAAGCCGATAAACGACACGATGTATTCCCCATCTACGTAACGTCCATTTTTTACTTTTTGCGCGGTTCCCGTCTTTCCTCCTACCCGATACCCTTCAATATATGCCTTATTACCCGTTCCTTGAGCGACCACACTTTCCAGCGCATGCCGAACTTTGGCTGAGGTCTCCGCAGTAATCACCTGTCGAACTTCCGTCGGCAAGGTCCTCGCTACGACATCGTGTGTCACACTATCCCGCCATTCTTTGGCAACAAACGGCTTCATAAGTTTGCCACCATTGATAGCAGCTGAGACTGCAGCCATTTGTTGAATCGGTGTTACCGATACCCCTTGACCGAAAGAAGTCGTACCCAGCTCTACCGGTCCCACTTTATTCAAGTTGAATAACAGCCCGTTTTCTTCGCCGATCAAATCGATCCCTGTCTTTTGTCCGAAGCCAAATTTTTTGATGTAGTCAAAAAGTCGTTCTTTTTGCAGTCGCTGACCCATCGTAACAAAGCCAGGGTTACAAGAATTCTCTACCACTTCCAGCATCGTTTCCTGTCCATGCCCTTGCCGCTTCCAGCATCGCAATCGCTTACCTGCCACATTAATGAAACCCGGATCGTAAAATCCCTCGTTCAAATTGATGACACCTTCATTCAAAGCCGCTGCAAGGGTCACGATCTTGAAAGTGGAACCAGGCTCGTATGTTTTCCAGATAGGGAGATTTCTATTGTACACCTCTGAAGGATAGTCCCTGTACGCATCCGGTTGAAAAGTCGGGCGACTTCCCATCCCCAATATTTCTCCTGTCTTTGGATTCATGGCGATCGCCAGCACATCATCAGGCTGATAAGCGACCACCGCCTGATCCAGCTCGCGTTCGATAAACGATTGGATGGTACTGTCGAGTGTTAAATACATGTCCATGCCATTTACGGGTGCTACGTAGTCTTCTGTTCCACCTGGCAGTACACGCCCTTTGGCATCAGACGGAAATGAAATATGCCCCTCGGTCCCCATCAAGAAGGGATCGTAAATTTTTTCAAGCCCTGTCAACCCTTGATTGTCAATGCCTGTGAAACCAAGAATATGGGCTGCCATATTTCCGTTCGGGTAAAAACGCTTCGTATCTCCTGCCAAGTATATACCTGGCAAATTCAATTCTTGTATTTTTCTCGCCTTTTCAATAGACAGTTTTCTTCCACCTGGAATCTGGTTGTTACTCATTTCTTTTTTCGTAATGGCACGAAATACATCTTCTTCTTTTTGCTCCAAAATGACGGCGAGCTGTCTCGCTGTTTCTTTAGGGTCTTTGATTTGCGCCCCAACCGATACCAGTGTAGGGACGGTCATATTCGTCACGAGCTCATTGCCGCTTCTGTCTAGAATGCGACCGCGATTGGGTTGAAATTTAATTTCCCGCTTGAGTAGTTCATCTGACATTTGCGAGAGTTTCGGTCCTTCTATCAATTGAACATACCCCAAACGGGTGACAAGTGCCGAATACAAAACGACTCCTACAATTAAGATGATAAAAATGCGTCGGCGTACAGTAGCATTGGATACCCGCAAAGCGAGTCCCCCCTCAAATAGGTTGTCTCTTCTTAACCTTATTCGCAGGGGGGACTAGTTAGAACTATGGAGTTGTCGGTGTTTGTGTCGTTTGGTCTCCTTGTTTGTCTGGAGGAGGTGCCTGTCCAGATGCTGGCGGCTGTGCTTCACCACCTTGCCCAGTTTGCTGACCGGAAGATGGCGGAGCCGGATTATTTCCACCTGTTGGATTTATAGTAGGATTCGACCCTTGATTGTTTGGAGTCGTTGTAACAGGCACTGTGCCGCCCTCCTGACCTGGAGGTGGTGTAGTCGGTGCAGGTGGTTCGGACACGGATTGCAGCGTCACCTGAAGCAGCTCTGTACCCTGGAGCACCGTTCCCGGAGGAATACTTTGTTGGGTGACGAATCCAGTTCCAGTCGATTTCATTTCGAGATTGATCAAAGAGCTGAACTCCATGACGTCACGCAATGATTTTCCTTTGAAATCAGGCATCTTTGTTCCTTTGACCCTATCTGTTACGAGGATGATCTGTTCACCCGGAACGACCTGTTCATAGGCTTCCGGATACTGTTTGACGATTTTCGTGCCTGTCCCGGCTACCGTTACAGTCAAACTGTCCTGCTTTGCCCGCAATTGCGCGGCTGTCGTGGACATCCCTTCAAACTTAGGCAATGTCTTCGGTGTCGCAGGTGAAGATGCAAGTGCTACCTGCGCTTCTTTTTTCGTCGTCGGCTTTTCAGTCTGTTTATCCTTGACTACCGACAGATCAGGCTGCTGCTGCAAATATTGCAGGCTGCGTTCCATAATGGATGTAAACATTGGAGCGAGCATCATTTTCCCCCACAATGCATACCAAGCATCTGTTTGCGGATCATCAATAACGACATAGACCAACAGCTTTGGATTGTCTTTTGGCGCAAAACCGATGAATGATACTACATAACGTCCATCCATAATTTTTCCTGTGTTGGGATCATATTTTTGTGCAGTTCCGGTTTTTCCCGCTACTTGGTACCCTTCGATCTGATATTGCAAACCGGTCCCGGGCTTCTCTGAGACAACCTTACCCAAAATGTCTCGTGTCTGTTTCGCAGTCGCTTCACTTACAACCCTCTCCACAGCTTCACGTTGCGTCCGACTGACGACTGCTCCCGTGTGAGGATCGCGCATTTCTTTTACAATATGAGGTTTTAGAAGCTCTCCTCCATTCGCGATCGCCCCTACAGCGGCAACCTGCTGGATCGCCGTAACCGTCGCTGCTTGTCCATACGTTGTTGCAGCCCAGTCACGTGGTGACCGAGGTTTTTCCAGGTTGATCAGACTTCCTTTTTTCTCGTAGGGAAGCTCAATTCCGGTTACTTCACCCATCCCGAATTTTTTGAAGTATTTCTTCAAACCCTCCAGCTTCAACCGTTCATACCCCAACTTCGCAAACAATACGTTACTAGATCGCTGAACCCCTTCCAAAAAGGTGATAGTTCCCCAACCGGCACCATTGTTGTGGTCACGGATCGGAATCTGCCCCTTGATGGTATAAGCACCTGATTGATAGGTTTCATTCTGATTAAACATTTTTTCTTCAATCGCTGCCGCAAGAGTAATAATCTTAAACGTAGAGCCCGGCTCAAACATTGTGGTGACAGCATGGTTATTGTAATTCTCAATCCCGTTGTAGTACGTATTCGGATTGAACTGTGAGCGGTTGCCCATGGCCAGAACCTCACCGCTTTGTGGGTCGGCTACAATCACCGTCATGCCCTGTGGCTTGTACTGCTGCTCCACCTTGTCAAGCGCTTGTTCTACATAATTCTGGATTTGCCGGTCAATTGTCAGGTAAACATCTAAACCATCCTTTGCCGGAATGTACTCCCCTTCTCCGTCTGGCAGCTGGTAGCCTGCGCGATCCTTTTGGTAGGCAATATTTCCCTTTTTTCCAGCCAATTCTTCGTTCAATTTCAGCTCAATCCCCATTTTCGGTTCATCATACAAATCAAGATAACCGATCACATGGGAAGCGAAGGCGTTATTCGGATAAACCCGGCGAGTCGTTTCAGTCAAATAGATTCCTGGGAGCTGATTCTTTTTGAGCTTCTCACCGCTTGGCAGTGTCGGATATTGCAAATTCAGAATGCGGTTTCTCTGCTCTTCACTGATCTTTAGCCCGTAGCGTCCCAATTCCACTACTTTACTTGATTTGGTCAAATTCTTCACCAATTCTGGAACAGGCGCATTCAAAATAGGAGCCAGCATATTCGCTGTGTAGTAAGGGTCTTTCACCACATCTTCGTCTCTCGCATCAAGTGGCTTCAGCCTTGCATTTACTGTATAGGCCTTCCCATCATACGCCAAAATCTCTCCGTTTCGATCATAGATCGCTCCACGCTTCGGCTTCAAAACATGTTCTCTGTCCCACTGCTTTTGTGCAGTTTCCATGATTCTGGCAGCCTCTGCTGTTTGGATCCAATAAATTCGAAAGCTCAACGTCGAAAAGGTCAAGATCAGGCATAAGGCTACCACGAGAATCCGCCAATTTACTTTTCGTTTCCATTCCATCTCCATTCAACTCCGTCGCATCAAAGATCGCCCGCCTCCCAACAAAGGTAGATGGGGGGAGACGAACGCAACCTAGCCGAGTCAGGAGCAGACTCGGGCCCAGCTAAGAAAAAATGTTACCGCACGTGAGAGCAGTAACATTTAAGGTTTTTTGGGTTGTGTTTGCGGCAGAGAACTCGCTTGTACTTCCGGTTTCCCAATCGTATGTACAGCTGCTGGATTGTATACCATCCCCTGCTTCTCTGCTTCTTTTTGCAGGCGATCCCGGTTGGTCATTTGCTCAATTTGCAATTTCACTGTTGCATTTTTTTCTGTCGTCACACGGTTTTCATGTTTGGTGCTTTGAATTTCGTAATTCAACTGGGAAATTTGCGAGTAGCGGATGCCCACTAGACCCAAGCCGACGACGGTTAACGAGATAAATAAGAGATACAGCAATTTTTCTCCGGTCGGAATCGTTGGCTTGATTCGAACCGTGCGCTTTGTTGTTTTCGTTACAGAGCGGGATTGTTGTTCCAACTCCATAGCTAGATTTCCTCGGTAGTAATAACTCATCGCTTCTCCCTCCCCTTTCTCGTCGATCCCGGTCTATAGCTTCTCCGCTATCCGTAGTTTAGCTGATCGTGCACGTTTGTTTGCTTCCAATTCTTCTTCTGATGGCAAAATCGGCTTCTTTGTAATGACTTTTACAACCGCTTTATTTCCGCATGTGCAAATCGGAAAGGCTGGCGGGCACGTGCACCCTTTTGAAAAGTCTTGATAAATTTGCTTGCAAATTCTGTCCTCTAAGGAATGAAACGTGATGACGCTTACGCGACCTTCTGGATTCAAGACAGTAATAGCATCGACGACGGCCTCTTTGAATGCATCCAATTCATCATTGACTGCGATCCGAATTGCCTGAAAGGTACGCTTCGCCGGATGGGGTCCGGTACGGCGCGCAGCGGCAGGAATTCCTTCCTTAATCAACTCAACGAGTTCACCTGTTGTTTGGATCGGCTGCTTCTTCCTTTGTTGAACGATTTGCCGGGCAATTCTCCGGGAAAATTTCTCTTCTCCGTACAGCCAAATGATCTTAGCAATCTCTTCTTCATCCCACTCATTGATAATGTCATAGGCGGACAGTGGCGCTTGTTGGTCCATTCTCATATCCAAGGGCGCATCGGCATTGTAACTGAAGCCGCGCTCTCCCTCGTCCAATTGCGGAGAGGATACCCCGAGGTCAAACAACACCCCGTCTACGCCATCCAAACCTAAATCTCTCACAATGTCTTTGATATGGCGAAAGTTGCTCTTTACCAGCGTGACTCTGTCCATATAGGAAGCGAGTCTTTCGCGGGCATTATCCAGTGCCCAGTCGTCCTGATCGATGGCGATAAGGCGACCGCCCTCCGTCAGCTTGGAAGCAATCAAGCTGCTATGCCCAGCTCCACCAAGTGTACAGTCTACATAAATGCCTCCAGGACGAATGTTTAGCCCTGCGACAGCCTCATCCATCAAAACGGTTACGTGATGAAACGACAATGTCGTCACTCCTGTTCTTCTCGCTGCTACAAATTAAAATCAACCAGTTTTTCGGCAATTTCTCCAAAAGAGCCTTCTGACTGAGCAAAATAATCTTCCCAGCGTTCCTTGCTCCATACCTCTACACGGTTTGACACCCCAATGATCACACATTCTTTTTGCATGCCTGCATGCTCACGTAAATTGGGTGGTATGTTTACCCTTCCCTGCTTGTCCCACTCGCATTCGGTGGCACCTGAAAAGAAAAATCGTGTAAATGCGCGAGCATCTGCTTTTGTAAATGGGAGAGACTTGAGTCTTTCCTCTAGTTGTTTCCACTCATCTTGCGGATAAGCAAACAAACATTGGTCCAGCCCGCGGGTAATAACAAAGGAAGCGCCTAGCCCTTCACGGAATTTGGCTGGGATCGTCAGGCGGCCTTTTTCGTCGATGCTGTGCTGATATTCCCCCATGAACACGCCCTGGTCCCCCACTTTCCTGTCGGTTGGCTCCACTTTCCCCCACTTTTCCCCACCTGGTACCTATTTGTTATTATAAAAAAAAATCCTGCGTTTGTATGCAGGATTTTTTCGCATATTTTTTTGCCGGGAAAAGACGGGATTCGAGTGACTATTCGACCCAGCTTTCCAGGTAGGATTTTTGCTCATTTGTCAATTTGTCGATTCCGATGTTCAGAGCTTCCAACTTGTACTGTGCCACCATTTGATCCAATTCGAATGGTACGTTCAGCACTTTTTTGCCAATGTTTTGGTACTGTTCATTGACATAAGCCAAGGATACTGCTTGCAGTGCAAAGGTCATATCCATGATTTCAGCCGGATGTCCGTCGCCAGCAGCCAAGTTCACGAGGCGGCCTTCTGCGAGCAGATACACTTTTCGACCATCAGCCAAGACAAATTCTTCAATATCTTTACGCACAATACGGGAAGAAGTCGACATTGCATTCAGATCGACCTTGTTTACTTCGACATCGAAGTGACCCGCGTTGGACAAGATTGCGCCATCCTTCATCACAGCAAAATGCTCTTTGCTGATGATATCGCGGTTACCTGTCACTGTTACGAAGTAGTCACCATGCTTCGCAGCTTCAAGCATTGGCATTACTTCAAATCCATCCATGTAAGCTTCTACCGCTTTGATTGGGTCGATTTCGGTTACGATTACTTTTGCGCCCAAACCTTTTGCGCGCATCGCTACACCTTTACCGCACCAGCCATAGCCTGCTACAACAACCGTTTTACCCGCAACTACAAGGTTCGTTGTACGGTTGATCCCATCCCATACGGATTGACCAGTACCATAGCGGTTGTCGAACAAGTATTTGCAGAATGCATCGTTTACGGCAACCATTGGGAATTCGAGCTTGCCTTCTTTTTCTAGCGCTTTCAGACGCAGAATACCTGTTGTGGTTTCTTCTGCACCACCACGTACTTGAGACAGCAGATCACGGCGCTCGCTGTGCAAAATGGTGATCAGGTCGCCACCGTCATCAATGATCAAGTCAGGACGAGTTTCCAGTGTTTTGATCAGGTGCTCTTTGTACTCAGCAGGATCTGGATTGTATTTCGCAAATACGCGAATGCCGTCTTCCACCAACGCTGCGCAAATGTCATCTTGCGTAGACAGCGGGTTGGAACCGGTAATGGTTACTTCAGCGCCACCAGCTTGAACTACTTTTGCCAAATAAGCTGTTTTCGCTTCCAAGTGCAAGGAGATCGCAACTTTCAGTCCTGCAAACGGCTTCTCTTTTTCAAAGCGCTCGCGAATGCGGTTCAGGACAGGCATGTGTTCTTTTACCCAATCAATCTTCAGATGGCCGTTGTGCGCCAACGCCATATCTTTTACGATGCTTTCAGATACTGTGTTCATGTACGGATGGACCTCCTTTTATCTCATAAAGCAACCTTGTCTATCATATCATACGCAAGTTCAACCATCATCAGTTTTTCCAATTATCTTCCTATTATCGGCACTTTACACTCTGCAGTTTCTACCGTAAGTAACTCCAAAAAGCGTAACAAAGCCTGTGGCATCCATTTCTTTTTATGGTAGACCAACTGTCGGAAAACACGGATATCCGGATGGGAAAACGAGAGTATTACAAGTGTACCATTTTTCACTTCTTCTTGTACGACAATTTTCGGAAGTAACGCAATTCCTAAATCATATGCGACACATTGTTTTATCGCTTCCAGACTGCCAAATTCAAAAGAAGATTCCACGGTGGCTCCTGCTTCACGCAACACCGATTCCATCATCCCTCGGTAACTGCATCCCTTTTCTGTAAAAATCCAGGTTTCCCCGCTAAAATCGTGCGTTTCTACCTGCTCTTTTTTCACAAGCGGGTGTGTAGGCGCAGCCACAACAACTAGTTTTTCCTCACCTAAAACGACATTTGTCAGCTCAGATTGATCGTGGAGCCAATCGAGCACAAAGGCGAAATCGAACTTTCCTTCCTTTACCCCCTGCCTCAAGTCTTGACAGATGCCCGGTGCAAGCATGATTCGCATACGCGGCTGCTCCAAGCGAAATTTTTGCAAATAGGGTGGTAAATAAAAGGCTGCCAGTGACTCCACCGTTCCGATACTCAACGTTCCCGCCAGATGTGCTTGCTCTGACAGATTCGCTTTTGCTTCATCTAATACAGCTTGCAGCTGTTCACTGTAGCCGAGAAGCACTTCGCCTGCATGGGTAAGCCTGATTTTTTTGCCCCAACGCTCGAATAAGCTGACACCGAACTCCGATTCCAGATTTTGAATTTGGGTCGTTACACTCGACTGCGCGTAGCCTAAAATTTCTGCTGCACGAGTAAAACTTTGGCATTTTGCTACTTCACGGAATGTTTGCAAATAACGAGTATCCAGATTTCCCCCTCTTTTCATTGAAAAAATCGATTTGAATTATCTAATATTATAGATAACTCCGATGATTAAGTCTATGCTACACTTCAGATACCAACGACAAGGTAAGTAAAAAAGTGAGGGATCTACCTATGGGGAAATCATCGACGCAAGCCCCCAGTCTAGCCAAAACACTGCGACTTCCGCAGATCGTCGCCTTATACATCGGGGCTGTGATCGGTTCCGGCGTCCTGCTCATCCCCGGACTCGCAGCGCAGAAGGCTGGTCCTGCTTCCATTTTAGCTTGGCTCGTCATGTCTATTCTCGTCCTGCCCATGGCCATTACGATGGGGCTGTTATCTGCTCGTTATCCGAGCTCAGGTGGAGTCTCTACATTTGTACGGACAGCGTACGGAGATCGATTCGGAAACATGGTAGGCTGGTTCTTTCTCTTGTCTGTCCCGATTGGCGCACCGATTCTAAGTGTTACAGGGGCCAACTACATTGCGATCCTGCTGAACTGGAGTGAGTCGCAAGTTTATGCGGCTGCTGCTCTGCTTCTTCTCGCTGTCCTTATGATGAATGTTATAGGCTTACATGTAGCTGCACGTGTCCAAACGATTGTTGTCTCGCTGATTATTACGATTTTGATTTTGGCCATTGTCGCAAGCATTCCGCATGCATCAGTCACGCACTTTACCCCTTTTATGCCAAACGGTTGGTTAAGTGTCGTGCAAGCAGCAGGTCTGATGTTCTGGTGCTTCATTGGGTGGGAAGCCGTGACACATCTCTCAGAGGAATTCGTCGATCCTGCGAAAAACGCGATTCGCGGTGTTTTGTGGAGCGCGGGAATCGTCGCTCTCTTGTATTTTGCCGTGGCCTTTATGACTGTCGCTACGCATAGCTACGGGTTCGGTATCTCCGCTGCCTCACTCAGTGTCATGGTTCAACTCTCCCTGGGTCCGATCGGCGGATGGATCGTAGCCGTAACCGCACTGTTCATTTGTATCGCAACAGCCAACGCTTACATTGGTGCTGCTTCACGTATCGCCTATTCGCTGGCGCAAGAAAAGATCGCTCCTCGCTGGTTTGGCACCCTCCACGCCAAGTACCGGACACCAACCGGCGGACTTCTGTTTCTCTCTCTATGTTTTGTCCTCGTTCTCGGTGTACTCTATTTCGACATGATCGACTTGTCCAGACTCATCGAGCTGCCTAATGCAACCTTTTTTGCGACTTACATCGGCGGGTGTCTGGCTGGTGTACGACTCTTGCGTAATAGTCGGGTAGGCCGAATCGCTTCCTGGACTTCTCTCGTCTGTACAGTAGGACTCTATCCTTTTTTGGGATGGTCCGCCCTCTATCCCCTCGTGATTGCATTCGTCCTTTTTATCTGGCAAAAACGGCATCCCTGACACGAAAAAGGCTGGGGTCATATCCCAGCCTTCTTTTCTTATTCATCTTTTCCAATCAGTCGAAACGTTTTGCCATCGCTCGAGGAAAGGTAAAACGTGCGATCGACACTTCCACCCAAATCCCCTGCGTAATATTGAACCGTCATTCTGTATTTATTCATTCCGATTTTTGCAAAGTACATCAGCTCATTAAATTGTGGAAACCGGACATAATCATACACTTCATACTGCATAAACGAAAAATGCTCACGTAAAAACGATTCGCTGACAGGCAGATTGTTTTTCTTTACATACGCGGACAAGTCATCAAAGCGACGAATCTTTTGCTTATCCATCACGTCTCCCACAAATGACGAGACGGCTTGTGTCATTGCCTTTTTCTCGCTCTCTGCTACATTGCCAGGATACAGCTCGTCGATTTTTGTTTCCAAACGATTTAACAGGACGACTGCCTGTGCTCTGTTGATTTTTTCATCAGGACGAAAGCTTCCATCTGGAAAGCCAGCCAAAATCCCCATTTTGTAGGCAGGGTAGACCGTCATCACCTGTGTCTCATTTTCGACTGAAAGATCCGTGAAAAATTTCGCTGTCGTTCCCCGATATTTTTCCCCTTCTGATTGATGCCCGATGGCTGCCAGCAAGGTTCTTGCCGCTTCCAACCGTGTCATGCTATGCGTCGGCTTCCCGGATGGCATGATACCCGCTGAAGCCAAATGGTGATAGGTTTTTTCCGACCAGCGTCCCGCAGCAGCCTGCAAGTAGGTCTCTTTGATCAAGCTGTCAGGCTCATGACCTGTAAAGGAAGGAATGACGCGTTCAATTAGGGATAAAAACTGTTCTTGCGTCACTGTTTGTTCTGGCTTAAAGGTCCCGTCGGGAAATCCTTTAATCAATCCTTTTTTGGTAGCGATCCCTATTTCTTTTGCTGCCCAATGTCCATTTGTGTCGATAAATGCAGAATTGGCCACGTATTCTTCCCGTGCGTCGGCCTTTTTCAATCCTGCGGTTGCAATACCCGTCAATAAAACCGACAAGCTAACAACTAGTAGAGTGGCTTTTTTCCCGATTTGTTGTAATGTAATCTGCATCCCGAGTACCACCTTTCCCCAAAAACAATCCATTACTACTAATACGCAGAATTTGTCGGAAAAGTTTCAGCATAATTAGAAGAAAAGTTTTCCATCAACTTAAACAACAAAAAATAGCCGGGTCCACTTCTAGGACGATCCGACTATTTTGCACTGCCTTTTACAGGTAATAAAGTTGATGAGTACCATCATGCGCGAATGGCGCATCTACTAAACGGTCAACCAAGCCAAGACCATACTTATTTGCAAATGGGAAAAACGAATGCTTTCTTTCTTGCAGAGCACCTTCGGGTAACAAAGCGGTCTCAATTCGTTGGACGCGCACATGCTCCACGTCATCTTTTTGCTGTAGCGAACGAATCAGACGCTCTTCCAAAAAGGATACTTGCTCTAATAGCAGCTTACTATTTTTCTCAGCCAGACCACGCAATCCGCCATCCAAAGAAACGACCTCTTCTACCAGCGGACGATAGATCGACATGATCAACTCCCTTGCCGATGCGAATTGCTGCTCCAACGGATGCGGTACCTGGTTTTTGGACCACTCGGTTTTCCAAGCGGTGAAATCAGTCAAGACTTGTTCAATAGAAAGCCCCAAGCTATCCAGCAGTCTCTGTTGAGCACCTTCCACAAGGGTAATAGACATACGAGGCAATACGATCGGCATCTGCATCCCGAACAGCTCGAATACCTCCCGATAAAACGCCCAATAAGCAATCTCGCCCGGACCTCCAATGAAGGCAAGCGTAGGAAACAGATGCTCCTGCATCAACCCACGAGTAACGACATTTGTGCTAAAACGCTCCGGGGAATCTGCAACCTGCTTGAGCAATTCATCGCGACTGTAAGAGCGTCTCCGATTGATAAAGCGCTCCCCGTGACGTTCTAGCAACAATCGATCATTGCCCTCATAGACGAACAAATTGGCTTGATGCTCTTCCACTTGCAATTGAAGCGGATAGCCAGCTGTTGAAATCCGATCCGCCGCCCGTAGCATCACCTTCGTCAATTGCTCATTGTTCTCAATGATCTGTGAAAAAATGGATTGCTGCAGTTCACGAACAAACGGCAACGAGGATTCAACCAGAACAAGACCGTGCTTGCCAAACAGTTTTGCCATCAAGCGGGCAAACCACTCTGCGACTGTACGCGAATCTGCCGCAGTCTGCATCAGCAACTCACGAATCTTCTTGGTTTCGGCAGTCTCTGTTTGTCCCTGGAAAAACTTTTCCAGGAACTGTGTACACAGTTCAGGGTCCAAGGGTAGCGTACTTGCAGATTGGCGGCCCTTTTTGTTCAGAGGCAGCCTCTCTTTATGCAGGCGCTTTCCATCGTCCGCTCCCCAGTACACATGATCGATCTCATCGATGTCATGGTCTTCTCCAGCAATCCAAAACACCGGAATGACGTTCGCCTGAAGCTCGGCAGACAGCCTTTTCGCTGCCTGGATCAGATGAACAGCTTTGTTGACTGTATAGAGTGGTCCACCCAGAACTCCTGCTTGCTGACCGCCGATGACCACATATGTGTCTGGCTGTTTGAGCAACTCGATATTTTTCAGTGCTTCAGGGTGAGTACCCATCTCTTTATTAAAACGATATAAACCTTCCACGAGCTGGTTCCGGTGAGGATAGGATTGACTTTGAAGCCATTCCACGCGTTCTCGGTAGGACTGTTCTCGGTAGGGATTATGCGCAAAAAACTGTAATGCAGAGGCATTTTGCTGCTGGTACTCCTGTGCCAGCGGATTCGCCAATGGAAGCGCGAGACATTCAACATTCATGCTAGCTCACCTTTCTTAGGGCCATGGTCAATCAAAATTATAACATGCTCCACAGCCACAAAAAACAAGACAACCCACTTTAATGGGTTGTCAAAGTGTAATACAGGCTCGTTCGCGCTTGCATTAAAATTGTGGAGGTGTGACGGACCAAATTAACAAAGCTTCCGTTTCTCCTGTATTTTCGATTGAGTGTGTTTTGCTACTGTCAAATGAAATACTGTCTCCTGCTTCCAATACATGCTCTTCATCGTTGAAGCGCGCTGTCACACTACCAGTAATGACCGTGAAGCACTCTTCTCCCTCAGACTGTACGAATTTGTCGACAGCCATTTCTCCAGGCATCAGTCGCACTTCCAGCATCCCCAGCTTGGCACTGCCTCCCATCGAGAGCAGCGAATAAGTGCCCGTCGATTCAGGAAAGACTAGTTGTCTGCGTTTTTGCAAGCGAGTCACATGCACCTGCTTCTGATCAATATCCTCGAAAAAATGAATGATGGGTGACTCCAGAGCTTTGGTGATTTTCCACAGCGAATCAAGCGACGGCTGCGAAATTCCACGCTCTACTTGGCTCAGCAAACCTTTGCTTAACCCTGTCTTGCCTGCCATAATTTCCAAGGTAAAGCCGCGTTCTTTCCGAATCATTCGAATCTTGTGACCGATGGTCTCGATGGGAAGTCGCATAGTTCCAACCTTCTTTCTTATCGGAATAAATACGATATGTATCAACAGTGCTTTACACGACACCCATCGTTTTGATAATTCCGGTCGTAAACAGCACTATGTAGACGATTCCAAACCAGAGAAACGACAAACGCCAGGCCGAAAATCCTACCTTTTTGAGGGAGAGCCGCCCCTTCCACTTCATCTGTACCCACCCAAGTAGCACGGTTACCACTAGGTAAAAGCAGAATACCCACCACCAAGCGGACAAAGCCTCGGGCCAAATCAGTTCGTAAGCGGAAACGGCAGAACGAATCACCAAAAGATTCGTGATATTTATCGCGAAGCGGCCTGCCAATTTCTTATTCCGCGTCGTCACATACAAGATGAAATAAACGAGCGGAAATCCGAGAAACGGCACAACCGTCAGCGTACCCCACAAATAGGCCCAGACATTCGCCAAAAAGGTCATCTACTGTCGCCTCCCTCCTTCCGTATTCCCATGTCTGACTTCAGAAGGATAACGCGAAGCAAGGTTTCGTGCAGCGGAGTCGGAATCCCGGCCTTTTGTCCTACTTGGACGAGATAGCCGTTGATAGACTGCACTTCCGTCGGTCTGCGCTTCTTTATATCCTGCAACATGGAGGATAGGTTACGGGAAGTATTTCGGCAAATGGAGACAATTTCCTGCAAGTCTGCATCCTCGATTTTTTGTCCGGCATAGGCAGCCACTGCAGCTGCTTCCACAAATAAAGCACGCATGAGCTGTTGCGTATGTGAATTTTCGAGGAGAGCACCATTTGGGATTTCAAAAAGCGCGGTTAACGGATTGATCAGTGCATTTGCGATGAGCTTGCGCCAAGCGAAGGGCTGTATTGCCTTTTCATAGACAGCCTCCATGCCTGTTGATATTGCCCACTCAACAAATGAGCGAATCAGTGGATCATTGCAATCAGAAGTCTCCCAAGAACCTACGCGCAAAGTACCTGTACCGGTATGCACGACTTCTGTAGGCGACAATCTCCTTGCTCCTTCCGTATTAATCGCAAAGAAACACTGTGTCTCCGTTAAAATGGTTCGAAGCAATTCGTAATGCCCCATGCCATTTTGCAAAGCGATCACTCTTGCCTCAAGGTCTACCCCTTTTAAGGCTGCAAGCACGCTGTGCAAATCTGGCTGCTTTACTGTTAACAGATACAGATTCCCTTCAGGCAATCCTTCTTCAATGGGGCTGGCGGTGACAGGAATAGTGACTGTTTCGCCATTTAGCTTTTGAAAGCTGAGCCCGCGTTCATTTAGCTGATTCGCCTGGAGTGAACTGCGTGTAACAATCGTAACAGGTTGTCCAGCGAGTGCGAGCCTTGCTGCATACAGCAGCCCGACAGACCCTCCACCTATGACTACCACCTGACACGTCCTTGATTTTAGCAGCATTTGTTCACCCACATTAATCAATGCTTATTTTTCAAGAATAACAGAGTTTTCGGGATTGTTCAATTGATTGACACAAAAAAAGATCGAAATTATCGAAATATTCCTAGGTTGTCACACATTTTCTGTAAAAAAAATCAGGCCATCGCCTTTTGACGACAGCCTGACCCCTGAATTATACGGGATAAACTGCATGCTTTCTGTCCGAAAAAACGTGACGCTTTTCCTTGTAAACCTCGTAGCGCTGGATTAATTCTCGTCTCAGTTCGCTTGGAGGCACAATAGCATCTACAATCAAGTTGGATGCCAGTAAGTACAGATCGATGTCCTCCTGATACTCTCTGCGTTTTTCCTGAATAAACGCTTGACGCTCTGCCGGGTCCTCAATCGCCTGAATTTTGTTACTGTAGACGGCATTGACCGCTGCTTCTGGACCCATTACGGCGATTTGGGCACCAGGCAGTGCGAGGCAAGCATCTGGCTCAAATGCAGAGCTGGCCATTGCATACAAGCCAGCACCATACGCTTTGCGTACAATGACGGAGATTTTCGGTACGGTAGCTTCCGCCATGGCGGAGATCATTTTGGCCCCGTGTCTGATAATGCCTGCTCGCTCTACTGCTGTCCCGATCATAAAGCCAGGAACATCCGCCAAGAACAGGAGTGGGATCGAAAACGCATCGCACAACGTGATGAATCGAGCCGCCTTGTCAGCCGAATCTACAAACAAGACTCCTCCCTTCACACGCGGCTGGTTGGCAATGATACCGACAGGCTTGCCATCCAAACGTGCCAATCCGGTAATCAGCTCTTGGGCAAATAATTTTTTGATTTCAAAGAACGAATCCTCGTCGACCAATGCTGTAATGACATCATGCATATTGAAAGCTGCATTTTGGTTCTCCGGTACGATGCTCGTGATTTCCTTCGCTGTAGACACAGGGGCCTTCGCCAGTACAGTCGGTGGCGTCAACGTATAGTTCGCCGGGAAGAAACGGAGATAGCTGCGCGCTGCTTGAATCGCTTCTTCTTCATTGGCAGCCAGTACGTCGCCGCATCCGCTGACGGAGCAATGCATCCGTGCGCCGCCCAACTCTTCCAAGCTCACTTTTTCTCCAATCACCATTTCCGCCATACGCGGAGAGCCCAAGTACATGCTCGCGTTTTTGTCGACCATGATGACAATGTCACAAAAGGCTGGGATATAAGCGCCACCAGCAGCAGAAGGTCCAAACAAAATGCACACTTGTGGAATTTTGCCGGAAAGCTTCACTTGGTTGTAAAAAATTCGCCCAGCACCCCGTCGGCCTGGGAACATCTCCAATTGGTCAGTGATACGCGCTCCTGCTGAGTCCACTAGATAGAGAAGAGGAACACGCATTTTTTCAGCGGTCTCTTGAATGCGAATAATTTTTTCGACGGTCCGCGATCCCCAAGACCCGGCTTTCACTGTCGAATCATTAGCCATCACGCAGACAGTTTGACCATTTACCTTGCCGATTGCGGTCACAACTCCATCCGCCGGCAGATCGCCTGCCATGACATTCGCGAACAGCCCATCCTCGACCATGAACTCGTCATCGAACAATAGCTTGAGACGATCTCGGACGAACAGCTTGTTTTGCTCCTTGAGCTTGTCATGATACTTGGCATCGCCCCCTTGCACTACTTGGGCGATTTTTTCGTGCAATGTGTCTTCCAAATGTTTGGTCATCAGCGTAATCCCCCTCGTCACTCTCCGCGGTATATCGGTTTTCGTTTTTCTTGAAAGGCTGCGAGTCCTTCTAGGCGGTCTTTCGTCGGGACGAGCAGCTTATACGCATTGCTCTCAATCTGAAGTCCCCTAGCTAGCTCGACTTCCACTCCACAATCGATAGCAAACTTGGCTTGGGCTAGGGCAAGTGGAGCATTCGCTGATATTTGCTCAGCCACAGCAATCGCTGTAGCCATAAGTTGATCAGCGGGAACAATCCGATTGATCAACCCAATGGACAGTGCCTCCTCCGGATATACTCGCCTTGCCGTAAAAATCAGTTCCTTGGCGACGCCTTTTCCAACCAGCCGAGGCAAACGCTGTGTTCCGCCAGCACCCGGGATGATCCCGAGCGATGTCTCCGTTAAACCCATCTGGGCATGCTCACTCATGATCCGCAGATCGCACGCCAACGCCAATTCTGTACCGCCCCCCAGCGCCAGCCCGTTAATCGCCGCGATGACTGGTTTCGGTAGCTTTTCCAGCTCTGTGAACGTATCTCGAATCGTTTGGATATAGACATCGACCTGTTGTGGTGACATGGAGCGCCGCTCTCTTAAATCCGCACCAGAGCAAAACGCCTTGTCGCCAGCACCTGTCACAATGACCGTTCGGATGTCACGATCATGGCTGATTTCACTGATCAAGCCGCGCAATGTCACGAGCGTTTCAAGATTGAGGCAGTTAAAAACTTCTGGCCGTTGCAGCGTTAGTACGCCGATTGCGCCCTCTCTTTGCAGGGAAACCGTCATATTCTATCCCCTCTTTGCGAATGTGTAGAAAATACAGATCATCCAACTGGTTTGCTTGCGAGCGATGCCCGCAGCACTTTTGAGGGGAGCTCTTTGTCCAATTGCTGCCCAATATACGCACCAGCCTCAATCAACTTCTCGAGATCGACGCCCGTTTCATAGTCCATTCCATGCAGCATGTAAACCAAATCTTCAGTCGAAATGTTGCCGGCAGCTCCTGGGGCATACGGGCATCCACCGAGGCCGCCGATTGAGCTGTCAAAGATCCGGATTCCTTCCGCTAACGCTGCTGCTACGTTCGCCAATCCAGTTCCTCTCGTATCGTGGAAATGGGCGGCTAAGCGCTCGTTCGTAACATCTTTCACAAGTTCTCCAAAAACCTCATGAACCTGCTTCGGTGTTGCAACCCCTATCGTATCCCCTAGAGAAATCTCGTACACTCCCATTTCCAACAGAGCCTCTGTCACCCTGCGGCTATTGGCCAGTGGAACATTTCCCTCGTACGGACAACCGAACACCGTTGAGATATATCCGCGAACTTTCATCCCGAGAGCTAGCGCTTCCTGGGCAACCTCCCGCAGGATCGGAAACGTGTCTTCTATCCGTTTATTGATGTTTTTTTGATTATGCGTTTCAGAGGCAGACATGAACAGGGCAATCTCTGTCAGTCCACATTGGCGCGCCCGCTCCAGACCGCGAATATTTGGAACCAATGCACTAAGCGTTACCTCTTGGCTGCGATTGATTCCCTGCAAGACCTCATCTGCATCCGCCAATTGCGGTATCCATTTTGGATTCACAAACGAACTTGCTTCGATCCGCTTCAAGCCTGCTTCCATCAGCTTATGAATCAGCGTGATTTTGGCTGCCGCCGGAACGATCGCGCTCTCATTTTGCAGCCCGTCACGAGGGCCGACCTCCACGATTTGCACACGCACTATAAGCCCACCTCCTCGCCTAGCGGTCGCTCAGTTTAGAAGTATTCTAATCCTATTCCAAAACGACAATGATATCGCCATCGTTGACAAAATCGCCAATGTTCGCTTTTACTTCCACAACCTTGCCTGAGGCTTGAGCCTGTACAGGAACTTCCATTTTCATCGATTCCAGTACAAGGACGTCTTGTCCTTCATTGATCTCGTCACCTGGCTGAACCAAGACATTAATAACAGTTCCTGCCATATTGGCTGCTACTTGTTTCATGGATAGTCCTCTCCCTTACCTATCATTTTTATTAGCTTAGCGTTTTTCCTTGCTTGATGCCGCTCCACGCTCAGTAACGAACCATGTCGTATAGTTACCTGCTCGGAATTGGTCGTCCTGTAATACTTCTTGCAAAAACGGAATGTTCGTTTTAATGCCAGTAATCAGAAAATGATCCATGGCCTTCTGCGCCTGTTGCACAGCCTCTTGTCTTGTCGCCCCAGATACAATGACCTTTGCAATCATCGGGTCGTAAAAAGGAGTCACCTGTGTACCTGTCTCTACCCCATCATCAATTCGTACATGTTCAAATGCAGGTGGCTGGTATAACGTAATCGTCCCTGGCGATGGAAGGAAGGTGACAGGGTCTTCCGCATAGACACGCAGCTCAATCGCGTGGCGCAGAGCCTTGACGTCCTCTTGCTCGATCGACAACGGGTGACCATCGGCAATGTCCAGTTGGAGCGATACGAGGTCAATGCCCGTCATTTCTTCCGTCACGGGATGCTCCACTTGCAAGCGTGTATTCATTTCCAAGAAGTAAAAGTTTTTCTGTTCATCTACGATAAATTCAACTGTTCCAACACCCGAATAGCTCACTGCTTTCGCGGCTGTAACCGCTGCATCGCACAGAAGCTCTCTCGTTGCTATGTCCAAAAAGGGCGAAGGGCTTTCTTCGAGTACCTTTTGATGTCTGCGCTGTATAGAGCATTCCCGTTCTAATAAGTGGATGACGTTTCCATGCTGATCGGCAACGACCTGCACTTCGATGTGGCGCGGACGTTCCACGTACTTCTCCATGTACATCGCATCGTTACCAAAATACGCTTTTGCACGACCTTTCGCCGATTGGTAGGCTTGACGCAGCTCAGCCTCGTCTCGACAAATGTGCATCCCGATTCCTCCGCCGCCAGCACTGGCCTTTAGCATCACAGGATATCCGATGGACATCGCGATGACAGCTGCTTCATCTGGTGAATCGATAGCCTGTTCGCACCCTGGAACGACTGGTACTCCCGCAGTCTCCATAATATGACGAGCAGTCAGCTTGTCACCCATTTGACCGATGACCTCCGGGGTTGGACCAATGAAAAGAAGACCTTCCTCCAGAACACGGCGGGCAAAAGCTTCATTTTCTGACAAAAGACCGTATCCCGGATGAATGGCATCGGCACCGGTGCTTTTCGCTGCTCCAAGAATGGCTTCTACGTTCAGGTAGCTGTGTGGCACAGGCGGTGGACCAATATGGACTGACTCATCTGCTTCACGAACAAACGGCAGATCCTTGTCTGCATCCGAATAGACAGCAACCGTAGCCACTCCTCTTGCCTTGCATGTACGGATAATTCGTCTGGCAATCTCACCACGGTTTGCGATTAATACCTTGCGCATGGCAACGCTCCCCTCTTTGACAAACCGACTACAACCGTAAGCGCTTCCAAATTGTTTGCCTGGTTTGTATCATGTGATCCTACTTTCTATTTTGCCACGAGAATGATCATAGTTCTAGGATGAAATTTTAAATTTTTCCAAGGAAGCGAAATCATTTCCTGACAATCCCTCCAATAAAAAAAGAAAAACACTTCGGAAAAGCCCATCATCGTGTATAATAAAGGGGCGGGGCCAAAAGGTGGCCAAGGCAAAGAGCTGTGAGAGGAGTGGCTAACCATGTTTGAAGTAAGACGTTTGCAAATCAACTATAAGACACTGGAGGAATTCCAGAAGTTTCGCGAATTTGGCCTGGAGGAGCTTTCTATGAAGGAAGACCTGGAGGCGAACATCGTGGAAAACGATTCGGAATCTCCATTTTACGGTATTTATGACAACGATCTTATGGTAGCACGTATGAGCCTCTACAAAATTGACGGGAAATACGACCGTTACTTCCAACCTGCGCAAGACTATTATGAGCTGTGGAAGCTCGAAGTCCTGCCTGACTACCGTCACAAAGACTACGGAACTGCTTTGGTCAACCACGCGAAGAGCTTTGGAGCTCCTATTAAAACCAACTCACGCTGTCGCGCAGACGATTTTTGGTTGAAAATGGGCTTCACGCCTGTGAAATACAACCTCATGCGTGATCGTGGTGAAAACCCGTACGTATGGTTGCCAGAGAGCGTAGAGCTGCAAGACTAGCTCTCCCTTTCCCAACATGAATGACAAATGAATGCGCAAACAAAAAGAAGCGGATCAATGCCCGCTTCTTTTTTCATCCCTAATTTCTACGCTTATTTTTCTACGCGCTCCAAATTTCCGTTTTCATCCATTTTGAAGATCGCTTTGTTGGAATCCTCTTCCTGTAAAAAAGCAAGCTTGCGTGCACGTTCCATGATCTGTACCAACGCACGGTAGTCATCATTGACCCCCTGAACCTGATCCAGTTCTTTTCTAGCGCGTTCGTGGGCTTCTTTCAATTCTTTTAACTCCAACTCTTTTCCTTCCAACTCTTGTTCCAATTGTCGCAAACGACGAGTCATTTCTTTTTGATTGACGAGCATGCGAATGGCTGCTTCAATCTGCTGCTCCTCTACATCCGCGTACTTTTGTACCTCTGCTACTGGTGTTTCAGATCGTTTTGTGTGCAACGCGACGACCTCGACCTCAGCCACCACAGGGGGCGGTGCTTGAATCCTCCCGAGCTTTTTCAGCTGCTGTCTTTGGCTTTTCGCAATCGAAATAGCCGCATCGTACCGTTTGCGTACGCAACTGTTCCAGCGGAAGCCGCACGCAGCTGCTGTCCTTCCTAACCTTTGACCCACTTCTTCAAATGCAGCAAGCTGTGTGCCGCCTTCGCGTATGTGGCGCAAGGTGACTTCCGCCAGCACTAGATCGTCATCTTCGGTCCATGCGTCTTGTCTGGAAGCTACCATATGAGTCCCTCCCGTTACCTTTAAAAAGGATGATGTAATTCATCCTATGCTTTTCCCTACTCTTGTAGAATCGCTTTCTACTAGAAAAAGTATGTCCAAGCAAATAAATGTTTAAACGAAATGGACTACATCGATCAGGACGTTGGGCGCTTAGTCAGGAAGCTTTCCACTACCGCGACGTGTTCAGGGCTACCCCAAAGATGCGCACATTGACTCACTTCGCGCCGGATTCGTTCTTCTTGCGAAATGCCCATACGCTTCCACTGCAAAATCTTCATGTACGCCTCAATGCCAGCTAGCGGCTGGGCAGCGATTTTTCGAGCGAAACGATATACTTCCTCATGCAGCTTCTCTTCTGTGTATACCTCGTCAACAAAACCATAGGACTTAGCTTCCTCTGCACGCAATCTGTCACCAGTCAACAGAAGAGCGAGTGCTTTTGACTCTGGCAACAAGTCCAACAGCCGACTTCCTCCACCCCAGCCTGTCGTAATATGCATGCTGATTTGTACAAACCCGAAGGTCGCTCGGTCACTGGCAAAACGAAAATGACACGCGCCCGCAAACTCACAGCCACCTCCGACCGCTGCACCGTTAATCATGGCAATCACCGGTTTGGAATTCTGATCAATGGCGGACAAAAGCCCTGTCACTTTACTGAGCAAAGGATGCGCCTGTTCATAACCGCGCGCTGCAATAAACTGATTCAAATCGCCTCCGGAAACAAAGCTTCTGCCTGTCCCCGTCACAATCAGAACCTTTACCTCTGGATCGGCTTGGCAGTCTCGCAAGACCTGATGCAGTTCATCAACCAACTCCACGCTAATGGCATTATGTACATGCGGTCGATTTAATGTGATTGTGGCGATACCGTCCTGTTTTTGCAAAAGCAAGGTCTCCATAAGAACTCCCACCTTTTATCAGCTTGTGGCTTTATTTTACCTTTCGATGGACAAACAAAAAAGAGGAGGTCTTTACCCCCTCTTTATTAGGACAACAGATTTTTCATGGCGGAAGAATTGAATCCGACGATCAGGTTTTCACCGTCAGTCAGGATCGGACGCTTCAAAAGCTGAGGCTCTTCACTAAGCATTTCGAGCAGTTCCTTCACTGACATATCATTAATATCGACATCCAGGTTTTTAAAACGCTGACTTCTCGTCGACAAGATTTCATCCAAGCCATTTGAAGTCATTTTAATAATATCAAGCAGTTCTTCTGCTGTCGGTGGATTTTTGAACAAGTGACGCTCTTCGTAATTCACTCCGTTTTCTGCCAGCCATGCCTTCGCTTTGCGACAGGATGTGCAGCTAGGATAAGTGAAAAACGTTAATTTTTGTGTTTGTGTACGTTCAGCAACGGCCATTGGTTACCCCTCCATCTCATCTATCACGTATGATTTCATCTATAAAAGTCTTACGATTTGCAGTTCGTGTTGGTTCAAGTTCTTACAAAAGGTTAGCCAATAAAATTTCCTTCCTTACTTTGGATTTTAATGCTTGATTAACACTATGTCAATAGTAGTTAATCTAAAAACTAGACGAAAATTTATGCGATATGCTGTTGTAGCACACTGCTACCTTAACAAGTAACACAAAATGGGATACACTTATGAAGATTGTTCAAAAAGTCGTCTTTTGATCACGAAGGAGCCCTGAAAGCTTGGACAACATCGAAAGAGGCGTTCACCTTCAAAGTCCGGTGCTCATGTAGGTCCCCTACACTCCGCTCCTCCTTTTTCAGATTCTCACCACTTTCTCGGTGCTGAAAAGACGACTTTTTGAATTTGATCTTATGGAGATTGTTTTGAGAAAGGGGTATCGGCATGGACCACGATGCGCAAAAGTTAACCAGTGCTTTAGCTGACCCCACCCGTTTTTCCATTTACCAATTTGTCGCCTACAGTAAAGATCCCATCACGGTTCAGGATATAGCTGATCACTTCTCTATCCACCCTAATGTGGCACGCTTGCACTTGACGAAGTTGGAGGACGTGAATTTACTCACTGCTGTTACAGACAAAAGTGGTAAGGGAGGACGTCCCAGTCGGTTGTACTCACTGTCTGAACAGGTTGTGAGTCTGCAATTCCCTCCTCGTGACTATCAGCTGTTAGCCGATATCGCGATTGAAAGCCTGCTCTCGCTCGGCGAAGCTGGCGAAGCCGCTCTAATTAAAATGGGACATCGCATTGGAACTGAGATGGCAAAACGGGCGGTTGTCCAAAGCGGACTCAATTTAGAAATAGCCTCTATGGAAGAAAAATTGGACCTGATCCATCGGATTGTCGTGGCTCAGGGATTGAAACCAGACATCGAAGCAATGGATGAGGGAAAGCTGCGTTTTCGCGTAAATAATTGCACCTTCTCTGACAGCGCAAAAAAATATCCGAATGCCGTATGCCAGATGCACAACGCTCTGTTGATGGGAATATTCGAAACGTACTTGGGGAACATTGAATTACGTGAGGATGATTCCAAAATTCGCGGATGCCAATCCTGCAACTATACGCTGATTCAGTATTAGCACCGCAAGTCCAGTCTTTCCTCCCCGGGTGACAACAATCCGTCATACCTTTATCGTTTACACGTGTTCACCTGTCCTATATAATGGGGGAGGAATCTTGTAAATCTTACCGATCGAGGCAAAAAGGGGGGACAAAAATGGATCGTATGTATCGCGTTCTTGGTTTCTGGACCATCGTGATCGCGTTGATGGCGTTTTGGGCAGAATTGTACCCGATGGCGCTCATCTTCTTCAGTTTGACTGCATTCTTCGTAGCGTTGAGCTACATGAATCTGACTGAACGAGTATACCTAAACATTTTCTTCGGCTTCATGTTCCTGTCTTTTGTTGGATTCACGTATTACACGTTCTTCGTGATGCCTGTAGGACCACAAGAACACGCTTTTCTACAATTGATCATGTAAGAAAAAAGATGCTCGCCATGAGCATCTTTTTTTATGTTTTCCTCTTCTTTTACTCCCAGGTGCCTTTCTCTTGGACCATGACCCAAAAACGCCCACCTAAGCCAGCAGGATCAATCAACTGCTGGATCGCCCGATTCCGTTTCATCGCAACGCTCGTGAAAGGGTCTGTATCCATATGCGCGACCGCTTTATGAAGCAAGCCATTCCGCATCAAAAACCGATCCTGTCTCATATAGTCTATTTCCCGTAAACCAACCTTTTCTCCATACTCTTGCCACGCAGAAAAATTCACATGTGTCGTCAAGTCTTGTTCGCCTATGTTGATATACGGATTCGTATGAGCCTGATGACGATGGTAGCACATCAATGTTCCGTTTTTTCGACTAGGATGGTAAAGTTCTTCTTGCAGATCACCGTAATCAATCGTGATGACGAACCCTTTTTTCAATAGGCTGGAAACTTCTTGTGCGGTTTGCTCCATCGCCATATTTATCTCGATCCGCATGCCGATTGGCAGCTTCAAGTTCAGCTCGTGCAAATATTCCCCAAGCGCTGGTGTCATATCCCCCAGACACTCTTCCAACCCATCCTCGCCAACTCGCACCCATACTTCCTGCCAGCCGGATCTGGTTTTCTCCACCATATGTACTGGAAATGCGTCCAGCCATTCATTCGAGAAAATAACCCCTTCTATTTTTTCATGCTTGGCAGCTTCATTCACAGAAGAATACCAGCGCTTTGGACCCTCGTGCCACTGGAGCGCCTCCTGCTGCATTTTCCGGTGATAAGGACTCGCCTCTATCAAAATGATCGTCAGCTCTTTGTATACCTCTGGCTTGCTCTCACGGATGTGCTCCAGCATGTGTCGGCAAACAGCCCCGGTGCCACCACCGATCTCAACGAGCACAGGCGAAGTAATATCCGCCTTCTCCCACAATGCCAAGATTGCATCTGCGATTGTTTCCGCAAAGACAGGATGCACCGATGCACTTGTATAAAAATCTCCCGCTTTGCCTACTTTGGGTTGTTCGACCATATAATATCCATAAGTGTCATGATAGAGGGCCAACTCCATAAAGCGCGCGAACGTAATCGCTTTCCCTGGTTGGCTTGCTATTTCCTCGCGAATCAGTTCGATCATCGTCATAAGCTCTTCTCCTGCTATCCAAATTCAACTAGATAAGGCTATAATACGAAAAGAAGCATACAATATGGAAAGGCAAAAGCAAAAGGTGAAATCATGCGCAAATTTCTTCTCGTCTTGTTCCTACTTGTATGTCCACTGACGGTATTCGCCCAGGAAGAGCCCTCTACTCCTTTGGAGCAGCTCATCCTGCAGCAGCATTTTACACAAAAAGAGCTGGAGCGAACCCTCACCTTACTCAAGGAAGAAGAGACGCGGACATACGGGGAAATCGCTCAAATGGATCTCGATTTGCAACGACAAAAGCTGGTGATGGAAGCGACACAACGCCGGGCTGGTGAGGTAGCGCGGGCCTATTACATGGGCGAGCGTACTAATCTTCTGACGTTACTATTAAATGCGGAAAATTTCAATCAGTTCTTATTGATGTACGACTTCTACGAGATCTTGTACGAGCGTGACATGTCTCGACTAGAGTCCTATCATACTGAGCGCACCAAGCTCACTGCGATGCAAACCGACAAAAAGAATCGATTGGACCAACTTCAAACGCTGCGAAAAAAATACGAGCTTCAATTAGCAGAAATGCTCGCTGTTGCCGCTGAAAAAGAAAAAAACGTACAAAAACTGGATAATCCGACAGTTGTGGAATCCATGATGAATCACTTGATTTTAGACTGGGAAAAACGTGGTTTGCCCGCATTCCAGACCTTCTTCGGAATGCTCGCGCAGGTTATGGTTCAAGTTCCCGAGTTGGCGACGCCGGATCGAATTCAGTCGGAAGGTCTCCTCAAGCATACACTAACCATCAACCAGACTGACTTCAACAATTTTCTGATAGAGAAAGACGCCTTGTTTAAACAATCCCATTTCGCCTTTGAGGATAACAAGCTGACCGTGGAAGGCACGTATGATCAGATGGAGCTAAAGCTCGTTGGTAACTATGAGCTCGTCTCACCTACCCATCTCAAATTCCACATTACCGAGCTGTACTTTGACGGCTTTGCCTTGCCTCAATCGACCGTGGAGGAAATGGAGGAAGCGTACGATCTCGGATTTTATCCGGAGCTGATCTCCCCCAACATCCAAGTGCAAGGCATCACGCTGATGGACGAAGAATTAAAACTTCAGCTACAATTCAATCTTCCATTTGGATTCGGAAAGAAGTAAAGCCAGCTATTTATTAGCTGGCTTTTTTCTTGGAGACAACCTTATTGACATGAACCGGCATTTCCTTCTGCAATTGTGTCATGTACTGGATCGCTTCTTTCGTCAGCGTAGGGTATTTCTGCCCCTGCTTCAGCTTCTCCAATGTTTCTGACACCGGGTAAATGACATAGTTGCGCTTATTATTTTTCCGATAAAAATGAACGTAGGTCGGAATCATTTCAGCACTTTCGATGCTGGCCTCTCCTGACTCATTCTTGTACAGCACAAGCTTCAGGATTGCGCCAACATCCTTGTAGTCCCAACGCTGCGCAGAGATGAAATTGCCCAACGAATAGGCGATCAGTCCTTTGTGTTGACGTCCATCTTCGAGGGTAACCGTCTTCCATTCATAAGGTTGTACCACATGTGGATGCGCCCCCAAAATCAAATCCGCTCCAAATGTTAGAGCTTGCTCGGCGGTCTTGATTTGTTCAGGACTAGGCATGCGTTGATACTCATTTCCGAAATGAAGCGCCACTGCAACCAGATCGGCTCCTTTTTCTCTTGCCCGTGCGATGTCTTTTTTCATCAGCGCAGGCGAAATCAGATTGACCAGATACGGCTTGCCTTCTGGAATCGCGATTCCATTCGTTCCGTACGTATACGATAGCAAGGCTAATGTGAATCCGTCCTTGGTCAACAACAAGGGCTCATCTCGATCCTCGGGACTGGCAAACGTTCCCGTGTGCGGAAGACCGGCTTCATCGAGATATTTGATGGTTTGCAGAACCCCTTGTTCTTTGCGGTCCATCGAATGGTTATTCGCTGTCGATACCGCAGTAAATCCAATTTCCTTCAACGAATGTGCAAGCGACTCAGGAGAATTAAACATCGGATAGCCTGAGTATTTGGCCTTGCTACCGCTCATCGTTGTCTCAAGATTGCCGATGACCCAGTCTGCCTCGCGGAACATCGGGATGACATTCGGGAAGAATCGTTGAAAATCATAGCTTTTCGTCGCTGGGTCCCAGACGGCATCCAACTGCTCCTGATGCATCATGATATCCCCAACTGCAAGAAGGGAGATACGCTGTTCCGGAAATCTTGATGGCAAAGTCGGAGGTTGTGTCTCCTGATGATTGGGCGCTGTCTGCGGTGGTGTTGCGGGATCAGGCGCTTTCACGTTGGGAGCTTGGTTGGTCTTATCTGCTTGGGCGATGGGTGCTGCACACCCAACCAGACTCGTGCAGGCGATAACGAGAATGAGTGCCCATTTCCATGTTCGCTTCATAATGAATAGCTCCTTTAGTAAATGGTGACCCCCTTCCTTTTCTCCACCACCTGACAAAATCCTCTCCCATATTTTATAAAGAATGATGAAGTGACTTAGCGAAGCATGCCTGTGACAAACGGATTGTACGTTTTCTCGTAGTCGATCGTCGTCTTCGGTCCATGTCCTGGATACACAATGGTTTCATCATCAAGCTCAAATAGCTTGTCTTGGATACTGATCATCAGCGTTTCGTAATCTCCTCCAAAGAGATCCGTACGCCCGATGCTTTGGTTAAACAGAACGTCGCCACCGAAGCAGTGCTGGCCAATGACAAATGAACAGCTGCCTGGTGAATGCCCTGGCGTATGCAGCACCTGAATGTGAAAACCTGCCAGTTCCAGAGTCTGACCATCCTCCAGTTCGTGCTCGGCCCGCTCACATACGATGAGTTCAGGCAGATTCCAGCGTCGAGATCCGTTGAGATCAGGGTTTGTGAGCCATTCCTGCTCCAGTGGATGAATGTAAACCGGTGCTTTTGTCAATTCTCTTACTTGGTTGAGACCACCAATATGATCCAAGTGGGCATGCGTCAAAAGAATGGCAACGACGTTTTTATTTGCGAGAGCGTGAAGCAACTGATCAGGCTCCATGCCCGGGTCAATCACAATGGTTTGGTTGGTATCTGTGTTTGTCACCACATACGCATTGGTTTGAAATGCTCCCAACGCATAGGATTCAATGGCAAGATTTTGATTCGTCATAGGAAACCTCCTTGATTTTTTGATACGATAGAAAAAACACGCTTGCAAACATGGGGGTATGACATGCGCCATATGTACGGAATTGAACTGAAAGTACCAGCCGGGAAGCTCCCTGGCTTCTATGCTCAAGTCATACATAAAATCGGAGATTATGTCAATGTCTTTGATCGGGACAAACTGCTTTTTATTATAGAGAATCAAACCGAACTGGAGAAGCTGGAAACCATTTTGGAGAAGTCCAACATGTTAGGCGATACCTTTTCCCTATTGCTGCTCCCGTCAGCAACCACAATCGATCAACTCGATGATATCGGTTTTGTCTCTCAAAATGAACATTTGTATGTATATGCAGATCAAGTTGCCATCGTAACGCTCGGGGATCCATCCCACTCAGAAGATCAGTGGGCTGCTACGGAGCAACTCCGTGAGCACATTCTAGGCGTGATACCCGAAAATACACAACAATCCGAAGCCTACCTGATCGATCAAAGCTTGATTCCACTGGCAGAGGGAATCGCGAAGGCTTATCAAGTGAAGCTCGTTTGGCACCATCCGACTAAATAAATCCTTTACACGCAAAAAAGGGAGTTCCTCATAAGCGAACTCCCTTCTCCTTTTTACGATGATTTACGATCAAATCGGAACCACGCTACTTGATTGTCCACAAGTCCAAAATTAGCGGTATATTTACTGCCCTCATATACCACTTCTTGTTCGCCTTTTCCTTTTCCGTACAGCTTCTCTAGCTGTTCAGCACTGTCAAACATGGCGAGTCCTCGGTATGTTTTGAATTTTTGCCCGTCCTCACGCGGAACTCCTCCCAGCATGATTGATGTCAATTCACCTTTGTGGACTTTGATCATCATCTGGGTCTGATCAACCAGCAGCATCCCCATCACAGCATCTCCCGCACCCTGCGACATCTGCTCTACCGTGTAACTTTGCCTTGTCACCATATCCATAAAATCAGCTTGTGTCGGCTTCAAAATATCCATCGCTTCTTTTATGTTCTGCCCGAGATACATGCCGTTTACTCCGTATTCCTTTTGATTTTCAGGGTCAAATCTAGCAGTTGGTTCCGACTGAGCCGAACACGCCGCCAAGACAACAACTGTTAATACCCAAAACGCAGTCATTCGCAAGCATTTCCACATCATTCACCTGTGCCCACCTTTGCTACCACTCTTTTGGTTATCTTAGCTTATCCGGCAAGCATCGGGCAACCATAGGGAGACGAGCTTATTCTCGTGTTCCGCTGACTTTGCGGCGCGGTCGATTAGGCGGCAGATTATTGTCCACCGATTGTTTGAAGCTCTCTAGTATTTTGAGGAGTGATGCGAAAAAAGGTGAGCCAAACACCGCTACAATTCCCCACATCCAAGTTCCTAGCTGCCACGAATTTTTTACATAAGCGGATTCAGCACCAGTTAAAATGAGAGCCGGGTCCAGACCAAGCATGCCAAAAATGACACCAGCAGCCAATACGGAAATAAGCAGATTGAAAAAGCGTTTGTAGTGCATCAGTCTAGCAGCGTGATACTGATCCTCCCAGCAATTTTCTTTCGCCTCATAGTCCGTCGCCAAAAAGGGAACGACTGATTTAAAAGCTTCCGTGACACCTGCTGCCGCGCTGGACACCGCTGTTATATAAATCAAAAAAGAAATAGATGAATCCAACGTAACCATCATGCTTCCCCCCTTTGTACATATGTATGGAGATGGAGGGACAACTTGCAAATTTTTTACAGTTTGTATATTTCCCCTTTTCTGTTTATACGGTAACATGTTGGTGCATGTAAATATGAGGAAGGGCAGGGATTGCTATGCAGGACTTTTCTTTTGTATGGAATCAGTACGACTTGATTCGCGGAATGTTTTTGGCTAGATTGACGGAAATAACCGAGGAAGAAGCAGACGTGGTTCCAGATGGCTTTAAAAACAACATTCGCTGGAATATTGGTCATCTTCTCCTGACACAAGATTACTTGCTCTTCGGACCAGAAGGAATGAAATGTCCTCCGTATTACGCAGCCATGTTTGCTCCAGGAACCAAGCCTGCTGATTGGCAAAAAGAAGGACCTTCCCTCGAGACCTTAGCTGCAGAGCTAAAAGAACAACATGTGCGTATTAAAGAAGAATTGCATTCCCGATTGAATGATCCATTGCCAAAACCGTTTCAGCTAGGAGACAAAGGCACTATGCATACTTATGGGGAAATGATGGTCTTCACTCTTTTCCATGAAGGGATGCACATCGGATATATTTCGTCATTGCAAACAGCGATCGCAGCTGCTAAATAAGGAAAATCGGACAAAAACGCGGGAATTTATTATCCGCGTTTTTCTTTTTGCCTCCGAATCTGCAAAAAATGAAAACCGCTCCAATGAGGAGCGGTCCTTGTCGAGCCCGAATTGCTTATGGGGTTCTACCGGTTATTCTCTTTGGCTCTTCAACCTCCATCGTAGAGAAAAGTAGCTAAAGGAATCGGTTAATCTCCATACGACTTTCGTCGATTGCTTGATCATGATTATCCACGGATCTTCGCCTCCTGCAAGGCATTTCGCCGTTTACTTACATGAATCATCGGGCTCGACAAAAATAGTATGACCTTCTCGCTGTTTTTCATACATCCTCTTTACAATAAATCTGCGGCCAGCTGTGCAAGCACACTCCGTTCGCCTTTTTCCAACTGGATATGTCCAGCCAGCTTTTGGTCTTTAAATACTTCTACCACGTAGGTTAAACCGTTGTTGCTCTCATCCAAGTATGGATGATCAATCTGCTCAGGATCACCCATTAGCACAATTTTCGAGCCGTCCCCTACCCTCGTCAGGATCGTCTTCACTTCATGTTTTGTCAAGTTTTGGGCTTCATCAATGATAATAAATTGTTCGGGGATGGAGCGCCCACGAATATACGTCAAAGCTTCCACCTGCAAACTACCCATGCCTGCCAAAATTTTATCCAGATCACCTGGGCGCTTTGTGTTAAACAAATATTCCAAATTATCATAAATCGGTTGCATCCACGGTCGAAGCTTTTCTTCTTTTTCGCCGGGCAAATAACCGATGTCTTTTCCAAGCGGAACGATAGGTCTTGCCACTAACAGTTTTTTGTATTTTTGCTGGTCCTCGATTTGCAGCAGGCCCGCTGCTAATGCCAGCAAGGTTTTTCCTGTACCGGCCTTACCGGTCATGGTTACTAAAGGAATATCATCTCGTAGCAGCAATTCGGTTGCCATCCGTTGCTGCACGTTACGGGCTCGGATGCCCCAAATCGGATCATCATCTGACACAAGCATTTCTAACGTTTTTCCGTCCGGGTCGACCTTTCCAATCGCTGAAATAGATGGGTTGCATTCGTCCTTCAGCACTAAAAATTGATGAGGGTAAAAGCGATAGCGTGGAAAACAGGAGGCCAGCTGCAGTTTTCTTGTCGCGTAGTAGTTCTTGATGATATCGGACGCTACCATCATTTTCTGATACCCCGGGTAAATACTGGAGAACTCCCCCACAACTCGATCCGAAAGAAAATCCTCTGCGGAAATATTCAATGCATCAGCCTTGACTCTCATGAGAGCATCCTTACTTACCAAAATGACCGGTCTTGGCTGTGGTTTTCCGTTTTCCTCCTCCTGTAAGTTTAGTGCGACCGCCAAAATGCGGTTGTCATTACTCATTTCTGTGAATTGTTTCTGAAGGCGGTGGAAAGAGGAATGATTCAGTTCCACCCGAAACAACCCGCCTGTTTCGAGAGTAATGCCAGTGTGCAATTGCCCCAGCTCACGAAAACTGTCAAAGAGCCGAGATACGTACCGAGCATTGCGGCCAATTTCATCCATGTACCGCTTTTTGGAATCGATTTCTTCTAATACGACAGCTGGTATGACTATTTCGTTGTCAGCGAAAGAAAACATCGCCCTTGGATCTTGCAGGAGTACGTTGGTGTCCAGTACGTAGATTTTCTTCAAAATCTCGCCTCCTATTCCCCTTCTTATATACCCTATGCAATTTTTGGAGGGATGCTCAAGTGCGGCGACGTGATGTACTACAGTCTATGTTCAGGCAGACAGAGATAGACGACCCATTGGCAGAATGAAAATGGGCAGCCCGGAACAAAATACTTGTAACCCTGCCCTCCTCACGAAGGAAGGCAATACTGGGAAAGGGAGAATGCCTGTGAAACGGATCATGATCTGCTGCTTCGGTTTTAGCTTGTTGCTTACAGCATGCATGTCGGGCAATAATCCACCGGCGAATCAGGCTGAACAACAGCCCAAGCATGCCACTCATACACAACGCGTTCAACAAACAGCTCCTGAGCCTGCTTATAATCAATCTTCCCAAGCCACTGCCGATCGTCTCGTTCAATTGGCAACACGTGTGAAAAGGGTACAGAACGCCACTGCAATGGTCTTGGGCAAATATGCTGTTGTCGGTATTACAGTAGATCCGAATCTGGATCGCCCCGAGGTTGGCGTCATTAAGTATACGGTTGCGGAAGCACTGAAGGAAGATCCTCAAGGGGCGAATGCTGTCGTAACCGCTGACCCTGCCATCGTACAGCGATTACGGGAAATGGGAGATGATATTCGTCGCGGCCATCCTGTTGCCGGTATTACGGAAGAGTTGGCGGATATCGTAGGTCGGATCATTCCCCAACTGCCGCGCAGTGTGCAGCCTCGCGAAGAAACACCTTCTCAAGTAAAAGAAAAACGCATGCACAAAGAGCCGCAAGGACAAAACAAAATCAACGCAAATCGTACAGGAACCCCTTAAAAGAAAAAGAGGTATCCCCCGGATTTAAGCCCGGGAGAATACCTCTTTTTCTTTATGGACTGGTGCTTCAGATGGCAAATGATCCAAAGCTTGCTTCAAATCTGCCACCAAGTCATCGAAATCCTCTAAGCCGGCTGACAACCTGATCAAGCCATCTGTGATTCCCCTTGCAGCTCTTTCCTCAGCAGGCATCGCTGCATGTGACATCGTAGCTGGGTACGAGAGAATCGTTTCCACTGCCCCGAGGCTGACAGCCACAATCGGCAATTTTACGCGATCAAACAATGCTTTTGCTCGCTCCCGACTCCCTACATCAAAAGAAAGAACTGCCCCATGACCAGTCGCTTGTTGTGTTTGAATCAGATGACCGGGATGATCCTCCAGTCCTGTATAGTAAACGCGGCTTATTTGTGGATGCGATGACAACCAGTCGGCCAAGCTCGCGGCTGTTTTCGTGCTGACATCCAGTCGGGCTTTCAATGTTTTGAGCCCACGCATCACCAGCCAGCAGTCCTGCACACCCAGAATCGCTCCCATGCCATTCTGGATAAAGTAGAGCTGCTCCCCTAACGCAGCCTCCCTGGTAACGGCCAGGCCTGCCACGACGTCGCTATGCCCTCCAATAAACTTCGTTGCACTATGAATGACCACATCTGCGCCAAGTTCTAATGGCCGCTGGTAATACGGGGTAAGGAACGTATTATCGACAATGATGAGCAAGCCGTGCTCCTTCGCGATACGAGAAACCGCTGCAATATCTGTCACCTTTAAGGTGGGATTGGAGGGGGTCTCCAGGTAAATCCCTTTCGTTGCCGATGTAATGGCCGCACGAACGGAATCTGTATCTGTTGCATCCACGAACGTAACGGAGATGCCCATTCTCGATAATACCTTGGTCAAAAACCGAAACGTGCCACCGTATACATCTTCCGCCACTACAACATGGTCTCCAGCTGAAAACAGCATAAATACGCTGGAAATGGCAGCCATGCCAGATGAGAACGCGAAACCGCGTGCGCCTCCCTCCAGAGACGCAATAGCTTCCTCTAAAGCATGCCTGGTCGGATTGCCTGATCTGGCATAATCGAATGTACCTGGCTGATCGATATCAGCCTGATGAAACGTCGAAGCTTGATAAATCGGAACCGACGACGCACCTGTGAACGGGTCAATGCAAGTCGAACCGTGGAGGATCTTGGTTGCAAAATTCATCGTACACTCCCCCCTACGACCAAACTAGCATTCAATGCCTGAAACAAATCGGCTACGACATCATCTGGATGCTCGATGCCAACCGACAGTCGCAACAATCGATCACAAACACCGACATGCTCTCTGACTTCTTGCGGGATATCGGCGTGAGTCTGCGTCGCCGGATACGTACACAATGACTCGACACCACCCAGACTTTCCGCAAAGGACACGATTTGCAGATTTTGCAGGAACAATCCCACCTGTTCTGCATCGTGTACGCGGAACGATACCATCCCACTATGCCCAGTCGCTTGATTCACCTGGATCTCATGCCCCGGATGCTCTGGCAGACCTGGATAAAATACCTCCGCCACTGCCGGATGCTCACGCAGCTTTTTCGCTACAATCAAGGCATTGGATTGATGACGATCCATCCGCAATGCCAATGTTTTCATCCCGCGAACGAGAAGCCAGCAATCTTGTGGTCCAAGTACAGCACCGATTGAATTGTGCAAAAACCGGATTTTTTCCGACAACTCTCCCCCTTTTGTTACGATGAGTCCAGCCAGTACATCGTTATGTCCTGCCAAATACTTGGTTGCACTATGTAGAACGATATCTGCACCAAGCTCCAATGGGCGTTGACAATACGGGGTTAAGAATGTGTTGTCTACAATCGTAAGGAGACCATGCTGTTTCGCCAATTGCGTTACTGCTCGAATATCGGTAATCTGCATGAGCGGATTGGTAGGTGTCTCGACGAAGATCGCCTTTGTCTCAGGGCGAATCGTATTTTTGAGTGCACCAATGTCACGCAAATCCACATACGAAAACGTCAGACCATAGCGAGAGAGCACTTGCTCGAACAATCGATAGGTTCCCCCGTACAGATCGAGTGAAACGATCAGATGATCCCCTTGGGAAAACAAGCCCATGACGGTATGAACAGCAGCCATTCCTGAGGCGCAAGCGAAACCTGCATCTCCTGATTCCGCTTCAGCGATGGTCTCCTCCAAAATAGTGCGAGTAGGATTAGCTGTGCGTGTATAATCGTATCCAGTGCTCTGGCCCAAGGCCGGATGGCGATAAGCCGTAGCAAAGTAAACAGGAAAGCTCACCGCCCCTGTTTTTTCATCTCTGCCTACTCCCGCCTGAATCAATTTCGTTTCCAAATTCATGTCTGTTTCTCTCCCTCCAATAGTGTACGAGGGCATCAAAAAAGCCCTCTTTCCTCTGAAAGAAGGCTTTGTTTACGTCACCGTAAGCAAATCCTTCTCATCTTTCAGAGTTTGATAACTCTGCAGGAATTAGCACCATTATCTCCCTGTTAAAATACAGGTGATTGGTTGCCGGGCATCATCGGGCCAGTCCCTCCGCCGCTCTGGATAAGAAGATTGCTATTCAATTTGATTGACCCTAATACTAAAGGATCGGCAGGATTCTTGTCAACAATTTATTTCCACCCGTTAATTTGCATCTTTCAAGGCGGTCATCACTTGATTGTCCAGCTTCGCTGCCGCGTTTTTGTCATACGTCTTTTCATATTGTGGTTCTACGGAAATACGGGAACCGTAAAACATAATATCACGAACAGCCTCAATTTTGATTTCTGCCATGGCCAGCTTGAGCGGAACGCCTTCCAGTCGGTCTGTTTTGACGGAAGCACGACCATTTATGGCGAAAGACGAGCCGGCACCGATCAAATGCAAGACAACTTGCGGTTCCTTCGCAATATTAGCCAAAATACGTGAGCGATTATCCACGGCAAAACGAATCGTATCGGCGCTGACAGCATACGTCCAGGACAAGGAGCTGAGCGATGGTGCCCCTGACTCATGGTCTACTGTGCCCAAGGTAACAAAACGCTCCTTTTGCAAGAGCTTGAATAAATCTTCGGAAAGAGATTGGGAAACAGTTTCAGCCATTTCAAAGCCTCCTAACAAACGTTTTGTACGTTCATTTTACCCTTCACCTAGCTGATAGGCAAACGTTTCCTCTTCACCTTGATTCTGGTTGTCTTTTTCCCTAGACTGGTAGTAACGATACGGAATGATGGAAGGGGATGGACAGCTTGTCGCCTACAGACCGCCTCATGCAGCAAATTGATCAAGTCCTTGAAGAGCTTCAGGAAGTTCGGAAGGTAAATGAGCGGATGCATAAAATTGCGATGTTCTTGGAAGATATCCGACTAGCAGATGTGATCCAAAATTACACAGCCCCGCGCAAGCTGCTCTGGATCAATTTCCTCGCAGGTCTTGCCCGGGGTCTGGGGTTGACGATTGGTACTGCTATCGTTTTGGCTTTCCTCGGCTCCCTCTTGACACAATTTCTTTCCATCCCCATTCTGGGGGATTACATCAGACAATTGGTGGAGTACGTCGAGACTTACAAGCAGCGGCCTTAACGCTAGAGACTAGTCTCTGTCGTCGTCATGATCATCATCGTCGTCCTGGTCATCATCGTCATCATGATGTTTGTCGTGCTTTTTCCAATAGCCATACGCGTTGCCGTTGGGATGCTTATCTTTCTTCTTCCCTTTTTCTTTTTTCTTTTTGTCATCCTCATCGTCTTTATCCTCATCTGTTGGCTTCACAGGCTCGACAATGACTTTTGTGCTTAATGCAACGTCAGCTTTCTTAACCAGCTTATCATCTTCATACAATGCGAATTGAATTGTTTTGGCACTAAAGGAATGATTCTTATACGACAATGTCAGCGAAAACTCGCCTTTGTCATTTGGCTTAATCTCTTTTTTCTTCCCGTCAGGAGCGATCACATACAATTCAGTGTCGTCCTTTTTATTCCAGCCGCTTACTGTCCCCTTCACTTGAATGGACTTGGCGGCAGGATTGTTTACAGCAGTCGCCTTAATGGCATATACGATCGCTTGATCCTTGTCAGGAGCGTTAACGATTTCTACCTGAACGGATTCGGAATCAACCTTCTTGCCATCCTCGTAAATCTCGATCAAGGCTTTTTGATCTTTTGCTGCTTGTACATCCTTTACTGAAACTGTGAAGCTGCCTACGCCGTCCCACAGCTTCTTCACGTTTGCGTCTTTTTTCACGCCATTATAGGTGACAGTTACTTTGTCTGCCCCTTGCTTGACAATTCCTTTTACTTTTAATTCCTTTTTCTTCGCATCCAATACAGACATAGTATGGATGATCATTTCCTTATCTTCTTCTGCTTTTGGTACGATCTTTACTTTTTCGCTATCGACCAGCTTGCTGCCTTCATAGGCACTCACAGTTACATACGGTTCATAGGATGCATCTGGAGCTTCAAAGCTGACCGTAAAAGAGTGCTCCTTGGTCGGAACGACTTCAATAATGTCGGAATTCGGCTTTTTCACAACCACCTTGGTGACATCCGAAGTCACAATCCCCTTTATGTACACCTTGTTATTTTCAGTCTTAGCATTTACACTCACGATTTCTTCATGATTGTCTGTCAAGCGCACTTCCAGCCAAATATCGCTGTAGTACTCGTTGTAAATGCGCTCCCACTCCGCTTTGTTTTCTTCCATATAGGTTTGCAGTTTCGTATTCAAGTTGATTTCTTCTACAATGATGTACAAGTGATCCGCTTGATTCTTCAAGAGCATGTTCAACGTGGTTGGATCATTTTGGGCAAGTTCTTTCAGATTGTAGCGCGTTACTTGTTTCCCTTCGTCATTCATGACTACCTTTGTGGCACTTGGACTAGCAATCGAGCTTGCATCGGCAAAAATTGGCGTCAAACAGCCAAGAATACCTGCAGCTGTCACCACTGCTAATACGGGCTTGGTCATGTACTTTTTCAATGGTAGTTCCCCCTTCTAGTCTGGCAAAATCCCCCTGGTTGCTTGAGGCATGAATATTGACGGGAAATCATTTTCAAAAGTTGCATCCTCCAAGAAACCGCGTCTTATTACCTACAAAAAGCGCTCGATACAAAAAAACTCCACCCAACTTCCGAATCATTTCGGCAAGTGGAGGGGAGTCTTTGTCCCTTTAGTTGCAGTTGTACTTGGGTTCGCCTTCAATCGCGGCCAATAAAGCTTCGACCGATTCAGCAGGGTATCGCACTTCCAAGGCTTGAGATTCAGCGTTTCCAAAGAGCACGTACCAGCTGCCTTCCTGACGATAGCCGATATCGCTCATTTGATGATCCTCTTGCAGCAATTGCAAGAAAAAAGCAGCTGTATCCAAAGCAGAATGGTCTTCTGGTCGCGCTTCGGCAACCACTTGAATTTGGAGCCAGTTAAAAAGTGCATCTTCACGCTTCACGCGGTTCTCCTCACTTTCGCCCAGTTTGCTCCGGCTTGATCCGTACCTTAACAATCACGAGAATCGCAATCGCTACGAACATTGCACTTTTCACAGGAAGCTGCACATCCAAAATAGCGAAAATGAGAGCTCCAGCAAACAAAAGGATGTACAAGAGCACGTTTTTCAAAATAGGCATACGGATACGGGTAGCAAAGCCAAGATAATAGACGATAATTAATTCCACAAACAAAATCCAAGCCCGATATTTATCAGCCCATATGCGAAAGCTGTCATATGCGGTGAGCTGATCTGGATTCGTTGGCACATAGGTTGATGCGATTTGTATCCAGTCCATCACTTATCTCTCCTGTCTTCAAGCGGTGAAACTCCTACCGCTTCACATGCCACCTCATAGGCGGAATGAAACGAATAGTCACTCCTTTTTCTTAGGAAAACGCTATCTTTCTTACTTTATCAGGTGGTGGATTCTGTGTCAAAAAACGGTAGGCTCTTCCATGTTGCTGGCATGAATTTCGTCGTACATGCTATGATGAAGATATGTCAGTAGAAAAAGGTGGGAATAAGATGAGCTTGTATGATATTGCCGTCAAAACCATTTCCGGTGAAGAAAAGACGTTAGCCGCCTTCAAAGGGCATGTCCTGCTAATCGTGAACGTCGCCAGCCAATGCGGCCTTACTCCTCAATACAAAGGGCTACAGGAGCTGTATGAGCGTTATCAGGATAAAGGTCTCGTTGTTCTCGGCTTCCCTTGCAACCAGTTCGCTGGACAAGAGCCAGGAACAGAAGAAGAAATCGCAACGTTCTGCGATCGAAATTACAGCGTGACATTCCCGCTGTTTGCAAAGATCGATGTCAATGGTCCTAATACTCACCCGTTGTATCAATACTTGAAAGAGCATGCCCCGGGCGAAGAAAATCAAGATATCGAATGGAACTTCGCCAAATTCCTCGTGGATAAAGACGGTCAGGTTGTAAAACGCATCAGTGCTCGTACTCAACCTGAAGAGCTCATCTCTGCTATTGAAAGTCTGTTGTAAGGAAAGCCCAAACAAAAACGCCACTTCATCCCCAAACAGGAAAAGTGGCGTTCTTTTCTTTCAAGCTTATGCTTGCGGTTGTGCTTCCCAGCGTCTTTGTTTCTCATAGCGCTCACGATCTGATTTGTTCAGATATTTTTTGCGCAGACGAACGGATTGAGGTGTTACTTCACACAGCTCATCGTCGTTCAGATATTCCAGTGCCTCTTCCAAAGACAACATGCGAGGAGCCTTCATTTTGACAGTCTCATCCTTGGTAGCAGAACGTACGTTGGTCGCATGCTTTTCTTTACATACGTTAACCACAAGATCGTTGTCACGGTTGTGCTCGCCCACGATCATGCCTTCGTATACTTCTGTACCTGGGTGAATGAACATCGTTCCGCGATCTTCTACGGACATCAAGCCATACGTGGTAGCTGTTCCTGTCTCATGGGAAATAAGTACCCCTGCGTGACGTCCTCCTACCGCTCCTGGTACAAGTGGACGATAGCTGTCGAAGGAGTGGTTGAGAATACCGTAACCGCGTGTAATCGTCAAGAACTCTGTACGATATCCGATCAATCCGCGGGATGGAATAATGAACTCAAGACGAACTTGTCCGAAGCCATTGTTGATCATGTTAACCATCTCGGCTTTACGTTGACCCAATGTCTCCATAACCGCCCCTGTGTATTCCTCAGGCACATCAATGATCAACAGCTCAGCCGGTTCCATTTTTTGACCATCGATCATACGAATGATAACCTCTGGCTTGGACACACCCAGCTCAAAGCCTTCACGACGCATGTTCTCTACCAAGATGGACAAGTGCAATTCACCGCGTCCAGAAACCACATACGCATCTGGCGAATCTGTTTCATCTACACGCAGAGATACATCTGTCTCCAGCTCAGCCATCAGACGATCGCGCAGCTTGCGGGAAGTTACGTGCTTACCTTCGCGACCAGCAAACGGGCTGTTGTTCACGAGGAATGTCATTTGCAGGGTAGGCTCGTCAATTTTCAAGAGTGGCAATGCCTCAGGATGATCAACGTGGCAAACCGTTTCCCCTACGTTAATATCATCAATACCAGAAATCGCTACGATATCTCCCGCTCTTGCTGTTTTTTGCTCAACACGTTGCAGACCGGAGAAACCGAACAGCTTTTGAATCCGCGCTTTTTTCACTTCGCCTTCGCGCGTAGTGACGGATACCATTTCATTCAAATTCATAGTACCGCGATAGATGCGGCCAATCCCGATACGACCCAAAAAGTCGTTGTAATCCAGCATGGTTACTTGCATTTGGAGCGGAGCAGATTCGTCTGCGTCAGGAGCAGGCATATGCTCTACGATGGTGTCAAACAGTGGGCGAAGGTCGCCTTCCAGCTTATCTGGCTCAAGTCCTGCAATCCCTTGCAGACCGGAAGCATATACGATTGGGAATTCCAGCTGGTCTTCCGTCGCATCCAGATCAATGAACAGGTCGTACACTTCGTTGATAACTTCTTGAGGACGTGCATTGTCGCGGTCTACTTTGTTCACGACAACGATAGGGGTAACTTTTGCTTCCAGCGCTTTTTTCAATACAAAGCGTGTTTGTGGCATACAGCCTTCGAAGGCGTCGACGATCAACAGAACGCCATCCACCATGCTCATGATACGCTCAACCTCGCCACCGAAGTCAGCATGGCCTGGTGTATCCAAGATGTTAATCGTGAAATCATTGTATTTGACAGAAGTGGTTTTCGCCAGGATCGTAATTCCACGCTCGCGCTCCAGGTCGTTAGAGTCCATCATTCTCTCTTCTACCTGTTGGTTCGAGCGGAATGTGCCCGATTGGATCAAAAGTTTGTCAACCAGCGTGGTTTTTCCGTGGTCAACGTGGGCAATAATTGCAATGTTGCGTATGTCAAGACGCTTCATGTGAACCTCCTCTATTATGCATACCTTCCATATTAACAGGTAGTGAAACGCGGCACAATGGGCAGTTTTTTACGGGAGCCACTTCCAGAGTAAGGGACTTTATTTTCGTCATACTAAGAAAAATGGAGGTGGCATACGTATGAAACGGTACGGCCCGAAATATTTGGTTGGCTTGCTTATGATCGCAACCATGATGACTGGATGCGCAAGCTCGAACAGCCATCAAAAAAATCAAGCGCACACACAAAGTACCACCTATCAGCAAGCCCCAGGTGCACGGACAAGCCTCGCTCATGATTATCATGCCTACACTGGCGGAATCAATGCCCGCAATTATCGAAACGGATATACGGTCAATGGTTTTAATCAGGATTTAGCTGAACAGCTCACCACAGTCGCAGATGATGTGCCTGGTGTGGAACGTGCTACTGTTCTCGTGAGCGGCACAGATGCCGTTATCGGAATTCGTGTTCGGAAAAATTTTGGCCCTGAGCAAACGCGTATAATTGAACAGCAAGTCCACTCAGCTGTTCGTTCACGTGTTCCCAACTTCTTGATCCAAGTAGCCTCCGACGCAGGGACATTTGACCGGATTCGTGCCATCCATGCAGATATTTATGAAGAAGCGACGCATCGGACCAATCAAGTCGATGTGAGACCCGACATGAAAAGCCAGATCTCCAATACATCCACGGAATTTCGTTCTCTGCTCCACGATATTGGCCGCAGAATTCCTACTGTCACTCCATGATGACAATTAGGAATCGAAGCTCCATATAAAAGAGGTGCGGAATCAGCCCGCACCTCTTGAAAACTTTTCCATTTGTTACTTACTTTGCCGCTTCAACCAGCTTCATTTCTGGCTCAACAACTTGCAGTTCACCCAAACCACGAACTAATTTCTTCGCGTAAGTTTTTTCCGGCTTCAGCACGGATACCAAGTAGTCGATGGCGATTTGCGGATCAACGGTTTCCCCACACGTGTAGCAATCCAGAGCAGCAAAGCCGCGCTCAGGATACGTGTGAATGGACAGGTGGCTTTCCGAGAGAAGAACCAGTACGGTAGCACCCTGAGGAGAAAACTGCTTCGCTTGCACACTCAGTACCGTAGCACCGCATGCCTCAGCAGCCTCAATCATTTCCTTTTTCAAAAATTCTGCGTCGTTCAACAAATCAAACTGAACTCCCCATGTGTCAACAGCAACGTGTCTTCCGAAAGTCGAATATTCCATCTTTCGGTTCCCCCTTCCTAACGAGTGTAATGTTAAACATCGCTAGGACCTGCGTCATTCACTAACGGGGGCGGTTTCCGTTGTTATCCACCCTTTAAAGTGAATCCTGGTTCCTAATCCTGTTTCCAACGAAAACAACAATACCATGCATCGGCCTAGTTTGACAATACCCTTTTTCAAGATTAAACAAGAACTATAAAAATAAATTGATCAAACGTTCTACAGAATGAAGGCGCCCCCTTGCTACAAGCCGCTCTCGTTGACATCAAACAGGTAAGATTCTAAACTTTTCGAGAAAGGAAAACGAACAAGAATGGAGAGGATCGGAACACATGATCACTATCCGCAATGCCAAAGCAGAAGATTTGCCAGCACTGATCGCCATCGAGCAGCTTTGCTTTTCACCAGAAGAGGCTGCGACACAGGAAGCATTTGAGAAACGCATTCGATTGATTCCAGACAGTTTTTTTGTAGCGGAAGAGGATGGCGTTATTGCGGGGTTGGTGAATGGACCCGTTATCGAAACCCCCTTCATTACGGATGATTTGTTTCAAACGATTAAAGAAAATCCGGCATCGGGCGGGCATCAAACCATCCTAGGACTAGCGGTTTCTCCCGCTTTTCAAAAACGAGGCATTGCTTCCATGCTCCTCACACACCTGGAAGCATCAGCAAGAGTGGCCGGTCGTGAGACGATCACGCTGACGTGTAAGGAAAATTTGATTGGCTACTATGAAAGTCATGGATACTCCAACAACGGTGTTTCCAGCTCAGATCATGCTGGAGCTATTTGGTACAATATGAGCAAACCATTACAATTGCGCTAAGTGAAGGGCAAAAAAGCAAAAGCGGGCACCTCTGGTCAGGAGGAAACCCGCTTTTTGTTATTCGCTGTGTGATCACATACATAAAAAAGGGTGCCTCAGGCACCCTTTTTTCTAAACTTCTAATTCAAATAGACGTCGCGATAACGTTACTAATCGAACATCAATTGCTGGAAGTTTTTCCGGGGCAGTTCTCTTTGCCCAATTACGCAAATCCAGCCATCGGTCCGTTTCTTGACGTAAGGACTCAATCTCCTGCTCGCTGCCATCCTGCTGGAACAAAGCCTCTAGCTCATTGGCCATGTGCAGAGAGTTATTTTCAAAGATGGACACTTCTTCGTCTCCGGTTAGCTCCTGAATGCTCACAACCGATCCTTGATCGTAGTGATACACCATAGTGAAGCCGTCATAAATCCGGTGGACAATTCCATAGCCTCGGAACGCTTTCATTGCTTTTCTCATGGCATTTGCCAGCTGCCTATCTCGGATCAGATACGAGCTGTCGCATGAGTAGCGGCTGCCAACCCGACAGAAACTCAATTGAATTTCGCCGTTCTTGTCATTCAGGATTACGTCACGATCGCCATTGTCACACACTTTGACTTGGACTGAAATGTGTTCATTGGTGAAAAGCGAAACGAACTGGTTCAGCTCTTCTTCATTCACCGTGAAATAGGCCTTGGCGTAATTAGTTGCTAAACGCTGTGCCATAAATATCTCCTCAATTCTTTTGGTTTGCATGGGCCGAATACGACCGAACAGTTATCCAAATCAGAGGAGATACGCTAAGTGTCAACAAAAGAACGCTGTAGAACCTGGCCTTGCCCCGCGAATCGAAAATCGATTTGGGTAATGAAGGCGGATCACCTACTTTTTGTTTTTCGCAAAAAAGCCATTTTTGACATCTTTATTATACCTCAGGTACCTTCAAAAGTCTTGAGCAAAATGACGATGAATTTTAGCAAAAAACCGGAATATCCGCAATCAGACGCAGGGAAATGAAAAGAACTCCCTGATTCATTCATATGCTTACTGTTTCATTGAAATTCAGAGGGACTTATATCCCTGCAGTTGAGGTCATCGCTTTTTTGATCGCAGCCTGTTCTTCTTCAGACAAATGGTAGCTCGATGTCCCTTGCTCAAGCGGCTTGGCGTACACGCGAGATTCTTCTCGTCCAAAAATGCTGGTGATCACGACACCGTTCCCAGCGTCATCTGTTACCGCCAGCGAAAAGCTAAGATCACTGCCGACATCCCCGAAGGCATTGTAACGGATAATCGCTACTTTGCCACATTGCGCTGCCATTCGCTGTGACAGACGATTGATGGCAAACTGCTGATCGCTATGCTGCTTTTTCATTTCCTCTACCTGATCCAGCAGTCTGTGCAAGCCTTCCTCGAGATTGGCTCCTCCCGTCCCTGTCATGATCCGGTTGATTGATTTCCTCAATCGACTAATCCGGACAGACTGCATAATCACGATCCATAACAGGATCAGTGTCAATGCGATGACGGCTAAAAGCAGGATCGCTACATTGGGGATTTGTGATAGGAATGCTTCCAAAACTTTTCTTCCTTTCCGGCGCGTGCGTAAATATGCTGTCAAAAACCTTCTTTATTGTACAACCGCCAGGCCTCCCATTCAAACAAGTCTTTCATAAAAACAACAATTACTAAATAAGCGACGTTCACACCAAAAAAAGCGACACCCTCATTTGTTTGAGATGTCGCTTTTTCATTCCGTATTAGTTTGTGTCAAACTCATCGTCCTTTGGCTATCCTCCAGTCTGCCTACGCTTCCAAAAGCAACATTTCCCGACGGAGCTGTTTTAAGCGCTCTGTGGACTGTTTCATTTGACTTTGGTCTTTGGCTTGCATTGCGTCATACAACGTTGCCAGTTCATAATCCAACTCCAGACGCAGCACCGGGATGCGTTCTTCCGAGTCACGTCGTTTCATCGCGGCAATTACCTGATCCATCGTTACATTACAAAATTTTTCATAGATCACTTTTTTCTCAGCTCCTTTTAATTCCACTATTCTGATAACTTCTCCGTACTGGATTTGCTTTAGCAAGACGCACTCTTCAAAAGTGACCTTGATCATGGCATGCCCTTTTGCCCGCTCTACGAAGTGGTAAAGTACAAGTGCCACCCGCGAATCATTGACAGGAATGCCGGTAATGTGCAGCTTATAGGACCCGTTTAAACGCTGCATTTTCCAGTCGGATCGGCCATCTGTGGTGTTCACGAGGAGGTGAAACTGCTCGGGAGATTCTTTCCACGTGACGCTCACCCCTGCTTCCACCAGGGCCTGCACCATCGCGTGCAATGTTTTGCGGTCAAACCAAACTGCCAAATGAAAATACTCCAACTCCATGCCGAGATTCATCTTCTACAGGCCCCTCCCGTTGACAGAATACTCAGATATCAAAATAGCCGCAAGGGAGTGAGTGGTATATCATATTATTCAGGCTTTGGTTTTGCTATTCATAAAACTCGGCATGTATTTTTTTCCTGGATGGTATGATATCATATGGAGGATTCCAAGCTCCCTTGACGGGGACGATCGCCCTTTTCTTTCCAGTGGGGTTCGATGATGCTTAAAAGAGGTGTTTGTTACATGCTAACGTTTCCAGGCTTTCGTCAAGAAGATTTTGATGTTTTTGCCATTGATGGACTGGATGCTCGGATGGACGCGATCAAAACCAATATCCGTCCTAAATTCGAAGTACTCAGCCAACATTTTGCGCCTTTTCTCTCTGTAGCAACCGGAGATGAAATGTTTACGCACATAGCAAAGCATGCACGCCGTACGGTGAACCCACCAGCTGATACGTGGGTTGCCTGGGCTAATGATAAACGCGGTTACAAAAAACATCCGCACTTTCAAATCGGCTTGTGGGGAACACATTTGTTTGTTTGGTACGCGGTAATTTACGAGTCTCCTTCCAAAGAGATCATCAGTCATGCGTTTAATAAGCGTCTAGATGAGGTCATCGCGATGGTTCCGGAGCATTTTCACTGGTCTCCAGATCATATGCAACCAGCAAGCACTTCTCAAAAAGAGCTGGGCACTTCTGGCGTGAAAAAGCTGGTGGACAGGCTGGCACAGGTAAAAAAAGCGGAGTTGCTCTGTGGAGTTACCATTGACCGTCATGATCCAATCCTAGCAGACGGAGAAGCATTGGTGAGTCGTCTCGAAGATACATTTGGCGTGTTGAGTAAGCTCTATACCTTAGGAAATTCTCGTGGATAGACCGCCTCCCGCTTTCTTTAGTTAAGTTATATGCAAAAGAACAGGTCCGCTTTCATTTGAAAAACGCAGGCCTGTTCTTTTGTTTTAGGAAAAAGACCGCAGTCGATCCAACGACTTGTTCACATCGCCAAACAAGCGGTCAAACAATTGTTGGACACTTGGTACATCATCAATCAATCCAATAACCTGACCTGCCCAACCAAAGCCACGCTGGCTGTCGCCCTCATAAATAAATGTGCAATTGTTCTCTCCACTGATGAAGCTCTTTAACTGCTCGTAGCCTGCCCCTTCTTTTTCCAATTGGAGAATATGATCAGAGCCGGGTGTACGAACGACCCTGGCAGGTGTCCCCAGTGTGCGCTTGATAACTGCGGTATCATGCTCGGTTCCAGCAACCAACGCCTCTTTGTAGGCAGAATGCGCATGGACACATTCTTGCGTCGCAATAAATCGCGTCCCCATCTCCACACCTTCTGCACCAAGTGAAAGCGCTGCCAAAATCCCCCGACCATCGCCGATACCACCACTAGCCAATACCGGAATTTTCACAGAATCCACCACACGCGGAATTAAAACGAACGTCCCAATATCATCTCGTCCCAGATGCCCCCCACCTTCTTGACCAACAGCCATCACAGCATCCGCGCCAATCGATTCTGCTTTTTGTGCTTGACGGGCAGACGCAACCAAAACAAGCTTTTTGATGGGATGACCATCGAGTCTGCGCAGCAGCGGCTCTGGATTGCCTCCTGTTACCGAAACAGCTGCCACTTTTTCTTCAATCGCCACATCCAGCATTGCTTCATACGGCCGACCGTGTTGACCAATTGCATAATTCACACCAAATGGTTTATCCGTCAATGCACGGACCTTGCGAATCTCCTCCCGCAGTGCTTCCGCCGATGGCAAGGACATAGCCGTAATTTGACCGAGTCCCCCGGCATTTGACACAGCCGCAGCCAAGTCTGCGTAAGCCAAATAAGCCAAGCCACCTTGAACGACCGGATATGTAATTTGAAGTAGCTCCGTTACTCTCGTTTTCATCCAATTATCACCCCGTGTAAATGACCTTCTCGGCTTACAGGCCAAACTCCTGCCACCACTCGTAAACATGAATAAAAATTCGCTTGCTTTCCCCCCCTATTTTGCTATACTCAATTTGTTTGTTTTTCCCCTTATTATTCTTGATTAGTAAAGTGAGGCGATCGTAGTGAGACAAATGAAAACTCCTTTGTTCAGCGGGTTGTTGGAGCACGCCAACCGGAACCCGATTCAATTTCACATTCCGGGCCATAAGAAGGGTATGGGTATGCATCCGGCATTTCGCGAGTTCATCGGGGACAACGCTCTTTCGATAGACCTCATCAACATTGCGCCATTGGATGACTTGCATCACCCAAAGGCAATGATTAAAGAAGCACAAGATTTGGCAGCCGAGGCATTCGGCGCTGACCATACATTTTTTTCCGTGCAAGGTACAAGCGGCGCCATCATGGCGATGATTATGGCGACATGCAGTCCTGGCGACAAAATTATCGTACCGCGCAACGTACACAAATCGATTATGTCGGCGGTTATTTTCGCTGGAGCAATCCCAATCTTTATTCACCCTGCAATGGACGAGCGTCTGGGTATTTCTCACGGGATCACAGTGAAGGCTGTGCAAAAAGCACTGGAAGCCCATCCTGATGCTGCTGCCCTGTTGGTGATTAACCCAACGTACTTCGGTATTGCAGGTGACCTGCGTGAGATCGTGCGGGCTGCGCATAACTATGAAATTCCGGTATTGGTAGACGAGGCTCATGGTGTGCATATTCATTTCCATGAGGAACTGCCGATTTCGGCCATGCAAGCAGGTGCCGACATGGCAGCAACCAGCGTACACAAGTTGGGTGGCTCTTTGACCCAAACATCGATCTTGAATGTACGGGAAGGCCTCGTTGATGTCGATCGGGTGAAAACGGTCATGAGTATGCTCACGACGACTTCGACTTCTTACATCTTCCTCGCGTCGTTAGACATGGCGCGTCAGCATTTAGCCCTCAACGGGAAAATGCTCGCGGACCAAGCGATGGAACTGGCAGCAAAAGCACGCGATATGATTAACGAAATCCCGCGCATCTACTGCGTTGGCAAAGAGATTCTTGGAAAGCCTGCGACTTTTGCGATGGACCCAACCAAGCTCCTCATCCACGTACGCGATCTCGGAATCACTGGATGGGAAGTCGAGAACTGGCTACGTGACAAGTACAACATTGAAGTCGAGATGAGCGATTTGTACAACATCCTCTGCTTCGTTACTGCGGGCGATACGGAAGAATCCATCCGCACGCTGGTAAATGGATTGCGTGATCTGTCCGTTGAATTTTCGCACGTACAAGCAGAAGAGAAGCCGACCATCTCACTGCCGAATATCCCTGTGCTGTCCACGACCCCTCGAGAAGCATTCTATGCAGAAACAGAGACGATTCCGTTGGCGGAAGCAGCAGGTCGAGTCATCACTGAGTTCATCATGGTCTATCCTCCAGGTATCCCGATCTTCCTTCCTGGGGAGGTAATCACCGAGGAAAATATCGCGTACATTCAGGAAAACATCCGAGTCGGATTACCCGTACAAGGTCCTGAAGATGAGACATTGAAAACGATCAAAGTCGTAAAAAGACAAACCGCCATTTCTGGCTAAAGCGATCCGAACCAAAAAACGCTGCCTCTTTCACGGAGAGCAGCTTTTTTTATTTTTTATACAAACACTTTAAGATAAGATGGAAATGGGAAAAATCAGGAAAGGTGGGCTATGCTGCCATGCCAGACTGGTCGTATCAAACGATGTTTCGGCCTCTTCTCTTTCTCATGCCACCCGAACGGGCCCGTTCTATTACCTTGAAGTCAATCGGCACTTTGGCAAAAATTCCGGGTGGTCCGTACATCATCGAATGGATGGGACATATGGAGCCTCCCTCACAGCTCTCCAAAACAATTGGTCCAGTCACGTTCCCTACTCCAGTCGGGTTGGGTGCCGGATTGGACACGGAATGCATCGCCATTCAGGCGCTGTCCAAATTCGGCTTCGGGTTTCTAGAGCTGGGACCTGTGTCCAAAGAACCGATTGATTCTGACGGCACCGTTCAACGTGACATTGCCGCGATGAATATCCACTATTCCAGTCCATTGGAAAATAATGGTATACATGCCCTTGAGAGGCGCCTGGAGGTGGCTTCTGGCATCCAAATTCCTATCGGAGTCAGATTGGCCTGCCGACCAGAAGCCGGCCTGAGAGAAGCCACAGAAGAGCTTCAGGAGCTGATCGCCAGATTGGAGCGTTTTTGTTCATTTTTCACAATAGATACGCGGGCGAATACGGGACAACCAGAATGGAGCCATACAGCGTGGAAGGAACATTTCTCCTGTTTGCGTAACAAGACGGATATGCCACTCTTGCTGGCGATCCCACCGAGTCTTACAGAAGCGGAAGCACTCCCGATTCTTACCTCGGCAAAAGAAGCAGGACTCAACGGCTTCGTTGTCGCTGGAGGCACGATTCAGGAAATTTCACCATGCGCGAACAACTCTGTTTACATCACAGGGAGGAGTTCACACGAGCAAGCCGTCAAATTTGTCTCCTGGGCACGGGAACAGTGGTCAGATGCCCTTATCATTGGATCAGGTGGTATTCTGGAGCCACAAAATGCTCTGACTCTTCTGGCAGCGGGTGCCAATTTTGTGCAGTTGCACAGTGGTTTGGTCTATTCTGGACCTGGCTTGCCAAAACGAATTAACGAAGCCATCTTGCAAACACAACCAGACACTAACCCTCCTCAAGAAAAGCGACCTGCTTTTTTATTTCCTTCTTGGATATGGGGACTCTTGTTGGGCGTGGGCATGATTATCGGTGGGGCACTTGCTTGGCTAGTCGCCGCAACAACCGTCGTCCTCCCCTACGACGAACGCTTTCTCGGGATGTCAGCCGACCAGCTTGCACTCTTAAATGCGCAAATCCTCTCTTTTATGTCACACGATCGGATTAGTCTGGCAGGAACGATGATATCCATCGGAATTTTGTATAGTCAACTGGCTTACCATGGCCTACGCAAAGACATTCACTGGACGCGGACCATCTTGCTCGTCTCCGGTGCTGTTGGATTTTCCAGCTTCTTTTTATTTATTGGATACGGGTACTTCGATTACTTGCACGCGATTTTAGCGCTCGTGTTGTTCCCCATGTTTTTGCTCGCATTACGAACACCTGCAAAGGTTCATTTGACTCGCCTACCGCCTCAGCTTCACAATGATCAGGATTGGCGAATGGCTCTATGGGGACAATTGCTCTTTGTCATCATCGGATTTGGTTTGACAGGGGCTGGTATCATCATTTCCATCATCGGCGTCACAGGTGTCTTCGTTCCTTCCGACCTCGTCTTTCTCTGTGTGTCAGCTGATACCATGCAGTCTTACAATGAGCGATTAATTCCGGTGATTGCTCATGACCGTGCTGGCTTTGGCGGAGCCTTAGTTTCGAATGGTCTGGCTGTCTTACTGATTAGCCTTTGGGGTATCAGGCGAGGAGAAGCGTGGATTTGGTGGACATTGTTTTTAGCAGGCATTCCAGGCTTTATTTCTGGCATAGGCATACATTTTACTGTTGGCTATGTCGATTTTATTCATCTCTTGCCTGCTTATGTCGCAGTCATTTTATTTTTCGTAGCACTTGTACTTTTGAAGCCGTATTTATGCCGGACAATCGAGTAGGAGGGAGTG
>NZ_PXZO01000044.1 GCF_003013475.1 Brevibacillus porteri | reverse complement strand
GCTGGGCGCACTGAAAAAAGCCCTTCACGCCTTGATGTGGCGAGAAGGGCTTCTTGGCGCGAACTTACGCCTTTCCCTTTAAATAATCATCTTTTATCTTCTTTTCCTGCTCGACGGTAGTCATCTCTTTCTCCAATACTTGATACATCAGTTCATCCTTCACCTTACGTGAAATTCCTTTTTCCTGGTGATTCGGGACCGATGTACTCATGACAGAGTCTTGTTCCATATCAGCGTACCTCCATGGCTTTTTGGGGTTAGCTTGCCCGAAAGCCGCCACTCCATTCACCACACCCGCTGAACACTGAGCATTTTTCGCAGCTCGTCGACCGAGCGTGGAATATTTCCGCCAAGTTCACGCTTCCACTGCTCAGGCAGTGCCTCCCACACATCAACGAGCAACGGCATACCCAGATGAAGACTCTCCAGCATAGTTCTATTTTCCAATGCCTCCTGCGGATCTCCCGCGAAAACAAGCCTACCTTCATCCATGATGAAAATCCACTCTGCCCATTCAAACGCGATATCCATATCATGTGTCGCCATCAAAACAGTCGTTCCTTGCCGGTGAATCGCATCGAGCTCCCGCAGCAAATTTTTAGTCTGATAGCGATCCAGATACGCAGTAGGCTCGTCCAACAGCAAAAGCTCTGGCTCCATGACCATGACCCCCGCGAGTGCCAGACGCCGTTTTTGTCCCAGGCTCAAATGATGAATCGGAGCTTCTGCCAGCTCTCTCAACCCGAATGCATCCAGCACTTTTTCTACCTTTGCCCGGATGACTTCCGTAGGCAGCTTCTGATTGCATAAACCGTAGGATACATCTTCTGCGACCGTACTTGCGATCAGCTGATGCTCGGGATCTTGAAAGACCAAGCCTACCTTTTGCGTCATTTCTTGCAGTGCGGCTCGTTTGTAGACTAGCGGTTTCCCCTTCCACAGCACCTGTCCCTGCTGTGGCTCGATGATCCCGTTCCCATGCAAGAACAAGGTAGACTTCCCACAGCCGTTTCGTCCCAAAAGGACGCATTTTTTCCCCTCTGGAATCCATAAGGACAGCCCAGACAGGACGGGTCCCCGCCCTCCTGGATAGGTGTACTGCAAATCGATGAACTCCAACAACCGTGATGTCATAACCACCAACCTCCTGTCCACCACTCAAGCAGCACCAGCAGCATACAGCCTGCGATTGACTCCCATTCATAACGTCGCGAACGAGCATGGGTATGAAACGCGAGCACCTGCATGCTCTCCCCGAAGCCTCTAGCCGCCATTCCTTTATGCAAGGCTTCGTATTTGCGCATCGCTCTGACAAACAATTGCGCAACGAGACCCCCTGCATCCCGAAGCGTCGCCAGGAAGCCGCGATGACCTCCACGCGAACGTTGGGCAATCCAGAGCTGGTGAGAAATTGTTACTAACACAAAAATAAACCGATACATGATCATTAATAAATCAGTCACAAGGACAGGCATACGAAGTCGGCGAAACACCTGCAAGATTTCGGCAAACGGCACGGTAAACAAAATGAAGGCAAAGCAAGATAAGCTCGCCATGGTACGCCAAAATAAGATCCAAACTTTACTGAATGATGACGTCGGCACATAGAGCACATACGAACCCAACTCCCATGCTGCCGCGACCTGGACCTGTACTTCGCCTGCTTTCGCCCCTTCTACCAATAGGGCTGGGAGCCCCGCCGCGAAAAATGAGAGCGACACGATCATAAAGGCACAATAGATAAGGACAGGTATACGGGCATACACCACTACCCATACCGTCATCCAAACAACGACGGCCATCTGCATCCATACATGTCCCACCAAGACGAGCAGTAACAATGCACTCGCCAGCAAGAGCTTATGAGCTGGCGGCAGACGTTTCAGCCTGTTTTGATAAGAGAGAGAATCAAGCTGCAGCCCGTTCATTTTTTCCGCTTATCCAACCGACCTTTGTACAAGCCCACGGCGTAGCCAACCACTCCCGCTCCCAACGCCGCCTGCACCGCAAACAATAGGCTCTCCGTCTCTCCCCCTGGCGGTTCTATCAGCGGCTGGAACCACGGTTCGTAGTTCGGAGCAATTTCCTTGATCGCTTCCTCCGCCACGCCGTCTGCGCCGCCAAATTCCGAATCCTGCACCAGCAACAGTGGGACAATCGCCAGTACGATTACCCCCAAGAGTAATAGCCAGTTCCATCCTTTTTTCACAGCGATTCCTCCCGTTTGAGCAAACGAAGCTGTGTAAGCTCTTTTGCGTTGTAAGATAACAACCAGTTCCAAACAAGAACGGTCAACAGACCTTCACTGATTGCGAGCGGAACTTGCGTGAATGCAAAAATTCCTGCGAATTTGGCAAACGAGGCCAACACTCCACCAGATTCAGCTGGAAATGCGAGTGCCAGTTGAATCGAAGTCACCACATAGGTAGCGAGGTCAGCCAAGGCAGCCGCCGCAAAAACAGCCAGACGCTGGCTTCCGCGCACTTTCATGATCACCCGATAAATTCCGTATGCCACCAGTGGTCCTACTACTGCCATGGATACAGCATTTGCCCCTAGCGTAGTCAAACCTCCATGTGCCAAAAGCAAGGCTTGAAACAAGAGCACCATGCTCCCTAACACAGACATCGCAAAAGGCCCAAACATAATGGCGCCAAGGCCCGTTCCAGTCGGGTGAGAGCTGCTGCCTGTAACTGAAGGGATTTTCAGTGCAGATAAAACAAATGCAAACGCTCCTGCAACACCAATAAGGAGCTTCATTTCGGGATGTTCTTTTACAATCTTGTTAATCGAGCGAATCCCAAGAATAAAAAATGGCAAGAAGACAGCCCACCAAAATAAGGCCCAGGATAATGGCAAATACCCTTCCATGATGTGCATCGCATGTCCTGTCTCTGGTTCATTGAGCAGGAAATACAGGACAAAGCCCGCGATCATCAAACAAGTAGATACGAGACGAGATCGATTCATGTTCCTTCCTCCTTCACTGACTTTCGTTCTTTTCCTACAAACAAAAAAATCCCATCCATCAATGGACGAGATGTGCACACAAAACAACAGACTGACTAGACAGCCTCATTGCCTCGTATTCACCGCTCCTTTCCGCGAAGGTTTTCTGGGTGTGGCTACTAGGTAGGTCTCCTGGCTTCCAGATCCATGCGCTCTTTGTCCTTCCCCATACGAAAATGAGTGGTTTCCTTCTCAAAGAGAGCTCCCTGGTTACAGTGGCGGGACCGCTCGGGACTTTCACCCGATTCCCTGTTACCCTTTATGCGTCACATAAAGGCACCTAACGCCGACAATATGGAATTGACAGACAATTCATGTTTGTCCCACATCATTATAACGGATCACTACATAAATCGGAAGAATATAAGCGAAAACGCATAAGCCGATGATCCACTACAAACGGAGCCATCGACCTATGCGTACTTGTTCTATCTATTCTTTTGCGTCTACGCCAATTACTTCACTAATATGTTTAAAACCATCGCGCTGCATGAGCTTGAGTAGCTTTTTGTTAATTTGCTTGGCGATACCCGGGCCTTGATAAATCATCCCCGTATACACCTGAACGAGACTGGCTCCTGCTCGGATTTTCGCGTAGGCGTCTTCGCCGTTATAAATGCCCCCGACACCGATGATGGGTACCTTGTCTCCTACTTCTTGATAAATCTCCTTCACCCAAGCAGTGGAACGCTCCGTAAGAGGTCTTCCGCTCAAGCCGCCCGCTTCCTCGGCAAATCGATGTCCGGCAACCGCCTCGCGTGACAGTGTCGTATTGGTAGCGATAATTCCGGCAATGCCTTCTTCAACAGCAGCGTGAACAACATCGCGCATGTGCTCATCCGACATGTCTGGTGCTACTTTCAGCAAAATCGGCTTTTTCTTGATGGAACGTGCTTCCATTTCGGTTGCCTTTTCCCTTACTGCACGCACCAAATGACGCAAGCTCTCTGTCTCCTGCAAGTCACGCAGATTCGGGGTATTCGGAGAGCTGATGTTAATGACGAAATAGTGACCGTATGCATAGAGCATGTCCATACATTTGCTATAGTCGATGGCCGCCTCTTCATTCGGCGTTACTTTGTTTTTCCCAATGTTAATCCCAATCGGAACATCTGAGTATGCGTAATCGACCAAATGCTGGGAAGCCAAATACGCACCGTGATTGTTGAAGCCCATCCGGTTAATGACAGCTTGATGTTCCGGCAATCGGAACAAACGCGGCTTCGGATTGCCTGGCTGCCCCTGCGGTGTCAACGTCCCGATTTCCACAAACCCAAAACCAAGAGCACCCAACGCATGATAGACTTCCGCATTTTTATCAAAACCGGCTGCAAGTCCGACTGGATTCGGAAACGTCATTCCCCACAGCTTATTCTCCAACCGCTGGTCTTTTACCTGATAGATCATCTTCAGGATGCTTTTGCCTGGAGCAGAATCCTCCACCAGCCTTAAGGCACCAATTGTCTTTTCATGAATCTCTTCCGCATCATGCTGGAACAGGTATTTTCTTATGAGCTGATACATCGGCTGCACTCCTTACTCCGTTTCTACCTTTTTACCTCATAGTAGAATACCATACTTTTTCGGGCGGATGTAACCTTTATACCTGATACATATTTCCAAGCAAGCAGGCAAATCCTAACAGCACCACCACGCACAGGGGGATAAGTCTTTCATGAAAGTGGACGGAAAAATCGGGATTGGTCAAGCCATTATGGTGATGATGCTGACGATCGGCATTACGAACCACGTAACCGTCATCCCCCTCTTATTGAGTAAAGCCGGAAGAGATGCTTGGTTGAGCGTGTTGCTTGCTGGTATCCCTTTTTCCTTCTGGGCGTACTTGCTGTTTGTGGTTAATCGAAATATGAAGCAACGTTCTTTGCATGAATGGCTCGCCCAACGCTCGGGAAAAATCGTCAGCCATCTGTTACTCATCCCCATCATGGTCTGCCTGTACATGATGGCCCTAACCAATCTGATCGATACCCAGACATGGACGACCGTCAACTACTTGCCTCGAACACCAGAGTGGGTGACCGCCTTAGCCTTAATGGGACTATGTATACTCGCTGCAATTGGTGGAATAACCTCTGTAGGAATCACAGCAGGAATCTTGCTGCCCGTCGTGGTTATGCTCGGATTTTTCGTCGCTTTTGGCAATATTCCTAAAAAGGATTATAGTCTTTTGATGCCACTTTTCCAGCATGGGTATCGTCCTCTTTTTCACGGGATGCTCTATGTAGGTGGCGGCATTTCAGAGATGTTCCTGCTACTATTGCTCCAACCTCACGTACGTAAGCCATTGCGCCTCGTACACTTTTTGGTCATGCTTGGCATCACGCTTGTGCTGACACTCAGTCCGTTGACAGGAGCTATTGCGGAATTTGGACCTGTGGAGTCTGCACGCCAACGCTTTCCGGCATTTGAGCAATGGCGGCTGCTCACAATTGGAAAAGACATCGAGAACATGGAGTTTTTCTCCATTTTTCAATGGCTCGCTGGGGCTTTTATACGCATCACCATTTGCTTGTTGCTCTTGGGAGATTTACTCACGATCCGTAACCGAAAACAGCGCAACTTCATGATGATATTTCTAGGTGGAAGCATGATCGCCTTTACCAGCCTCCCCTACAGTGACATGCAGTTCGTATCCTTTCTGACGCACGTATACTATCCGCTTTACTTAGCCATTATCGTTGTGATTACTCTCGCACTCATGCTGGTTACTTTACGCAAGCCATCCAAACAGGAGGGAATAGGCCATGACCCTTGAAGAGGAACTGCGGGAAAAATTCGCGCATTGTGCGGACGTCGTTTTTATGCGCACGGTCACATCCGAGGACCAGCCTGTATTGATGCTTTATTGCGAAGGACTTGCAGACGTTCGTCAATTACAAGATACGGCATTGCCGCAATTGGAGCGATTCCTGGCTATTGGTGATTTGCGTTCTCTGCCTCTTTTCCCGCTCTTCACGAACCCAGAATTGTGGGTTGAGCGACTGTTTGCAGGAGATTTGCTGATTTTTATTGGTGACTCTCCTCCGTTTGCCTGGGACATCTCCAATCGTCCAGAGCGCACTCCGGAAGAATCCAACACAGAGATTTCGATCAAAGGTCCTCGGGACGGCTTCGTCGAGGATCTCTCCACGAACGTTGCTCTCATTCGCAAGCGCATGCGAACGATTACTCTGGCCTATGAGCCTTTTATTCTCGGAACGCGCTCGCGCACAAGAATCGGTATGATGTATATCACAGATGGGGTATCTGAAGATCTGGTAGAGATGATGCGTGAGAGAATACACAAATGTACCTCAAAAAAAATTGTGAACAGCGCCATTCTGGAAAAGATACTGAGCGACAACACTCACTCCCTGTTTCCATTGGTTGATTATACTGGACGCCCTGACTATGTCATTTACATGTTGCTGCAAGGTAAGGTCGTCGTGTTGGTAGACGGCTCACCCTTGGCACTCGTGGCACCTGTAACCTTACTCGAACTAATCAAATCTCCTGAAGACGATCAGTACCCTGTTACCTATGTATGGCTGGAACGCATGCTGCGCCTAGGTGGATTTTGGATCGCAATCTTTCTGCCTGGCTTCTGGATTGCACTATCCGCCTATAATGTAGAGCAATATCCTTTTCAATTACTTGCAACCGTTACGCAGGGAAGAAAAGGGTTGCCCTTTTCCGCGCCGATGGAGCTATTTCTCATCTTGTTCATTTTTGAGTTTCTGCGTGAGGCAGGCGCCCGTCTGCCCAAAAACGTCGGGCAAACACTGGCACTGGTCGGTGCACTGATTATAGGAGATGCTTCCATTCGTGCAGGCCTGACTTCGCCTTCGATGTTGTTTATCGGCTCCCTTACAGTCGTTGCCTCCTTCACACTGGTCAATCAGTCATTAAGCGGTGCGGTAACCGTGGCTCGTTTCGCTGTTTTCTTCCTTTCCGCAACCATCGGCATGTACGGCTTTATCCTCGGGATGATTGCCATCGTATACTACTTGTCCACCTTGACCTCCTTTGGCAGATCGTATATTTTGATGGGTTCATCCAACTCCTTGTCCACACTGTTCATTGTCTTGTTCAAGTCCATGACCAGTTTTTTTCGGACGAGAGCTGCTAAAGGTGGCGATAACAAATGAAGGGCATGCGGATTGCTTCTGCTATGCTGCTGTTGGCAACGACTCTTCTTAGCGGCTGCTGGGACCAGAAATCGATTCAGGACCTTCGCTACTTATCTGCCATGGGCATTGATTACGTCAACAATGAGTATGTTATGTACGCCCAATCCACCGATCTGTCTACCGTCGCGAAGCAGGAGTCATCAACCACCCTTCAATCGCCACCAGCGACCATTTCGATTGGGAAAGGGAATACACTTCAGTCTGCCTTTGATAACCTGCAAAAAAACGCACAGGTACCTGTGTTTCTAGGCTTTGTATCCTCCCTCGTATTTCATGAGCGCCTCTTGAAAAAGGGCGTCATCACCTCCCACGATATTATGAACAGATACGGTCTGATTCGTTACACCAAGTGGGTATTCGGAACGCGGGAGCCGATTGACAAAGTGTTAAGCTCTCATTCTTTGGTCGGATTTTCTCCATTGGACTCTCTCTTGCATCAGCCAAAGGATGTTTACGAGCAGCGTTCGTTTATCGAGCCGATCCAATTTTTTCGGTTTATCTCGAGCTTTTGGGAGCCATCAAACACCGTGTTATTGCCAAACATCACGCTGTACGAGCGATCCTGGAAAGAAAATAATCGTTTTATTTCTCGCCTCTCCATCGATGGCATCCACGCTATTCATCGTGGAAATTGGCAGGGTTACTTCCCCAATCGTGATTTAATGGGGATTCGGTGGATGAATAGTGACACGAAATTTGCTGGCCTCATTGTGCGACAAAACAACACTCCCAAAGCGACAATGCGCATTGAGCATGTTGAATTGGACATTACTCCGATTACCACTGGAGAGCATCCTCGTTATCAGGTCAATGTCCGACTAAAGGGGTTCGTTCGTGAAATGATGAGTGCGGTTACGCCTGCTTTCGTACGGAAAAACTCCGAAGAACAGGTAGCCGAGCAAATTCGCGGGACGTTTCTAAAAGGAGTCAAAGCAGGGATTGATCTGTATAGCTTGGAGGAACGTTTGTTTAAAAAAGATTACCAAGCTTGGCGAAAATACGAAATACGCAAGCGCAATAAGCTCACACCTGATTCCCTGGCCCAAATCCAGGTGAATATGTACTTAAGTGATTCTGGAAAAATGAAGATGGGTTCGGCCAAATACCCTGACCCGCTTGGGCCGAATGAATGAAAAAAACTGCTTGCCGTAAGAACGGACAAGCAGTTTTTTCTTTCTATTTACCGTAAGGCTAGTTTTTCACCAGCAAAACTTCTTCGATAGAAGCATACGGCAGGTTATGCGCATCAGCTACAGCCTTGTAAGCTACTTTGCCGTCGATGACGTTTACGCCTTTTGCCAATGCTTTGTTGTCGCGAATTGCTTGTGCGTAGCCTTTGTTCGCCAATTGTACCGCATAAGGAACGGTTACGTTGGTCAGGGCCAATGTAGATGTACGAGCGACTGCACCAGGCATGTTGGCTACCGCGTAGTGAATCACACCGTGCTTCTCATAGGTTGGTTTGTCATGAGTCGTGATGCGATCTACGGTTTCAATCGATCCACCTTGGTCAATCGCAACGTCTACGATCACAGAACCAGGTGACATGTCTTTTACCATATCTTCTGTTACCAGACGTGGAGCACGAGCACCCGGAATGAGTACAGCGCCTACCAGCAAATCTGCTTTTTTCACAGCGTTTGCGATGTTGAAGGAATTGGACATCAACGTCTGAACACGGCCTTGGAACAGGTCATCCAGTTGGCGCAGACGGTCTGCGTTTACATCGATAATCGTTACATTTGCACCCAGTCCAAGCGCCATTTTCGCTGCGTTTGTCCCTACGATCCCGCCGCCGATCACGACTACCTCGCCTTTTGGTACGCCTGGTACGCCACCGAGAAGAACGCCTTTTCCACCGTATTGCTTTTCCAAGAATTGCGCACCGATTTGAACGGACATGCGCCCAGCTACTTCAGACATCGGCATCAACAGTGGCAGTGCGCCATTGTCGAGCTGGATGGTTTCGTAAGCGATTGCAATCACTTTTTTATCGATCAATTCACGAGTCAATTCAGGCTCTGGTGCAAGATGCAAATACGTGAACAGAATCAGACCCTCGCGGAAAAATCCATATTCAGCAGGGAGTGGTTCTTTTACTTTCATCACCATGTCAGACGCCCATGCCTCTGCTGCTGTTTCTACGATCTCAGCGCCTACTGCCTTGTAATCTTCATTCGTAAAACCGCTGCCTTGCCCTGCACTTGTTTCTACACGAACCGAATGTCCGTTTTGTACCAAAGCAGCTACACCTGCTGGAGTAATGGCTACGCGGTTCTCATTATTTTTAATTTCTTTTGGAATTCCAACGATCATGATAAGTATGTCCTCCTTGGAAACGCCGTTTTCTTTGCGGTTACTATTATTGTACAGCGTATCTTCCGGCATACTCCTTGGAGATTCCTTTAATTTTAGCGTCTTTTCATTTGTGAAAATTCACAAACAAACTACTGTTCCCCATCTAATTTGGCTATTTTCAACTCTAAATATAAGGCAGCCCGCTGATTCATATTGTCGAGATCGACACGTATGATCTCCTCAATTCGTCTCAGTCGGTAGCTCAACGTATTAATGTGGATATGCAGGCGCTCTGCTGTCTTGTTAACTTTGCCAGCGGCATCCAAAAAAGTCTCCAATGTCGTCAAGAGCGTGGTCTGGTTGTCGCGATCGTACTGTCTGAGCTTTTCCAGCCGTTCATTCTGATAGCCCTGCTCCTCTTCCCACTGCTTCAGTTGTAGTAGATAGCGATAAATCCCCAGCTCGTGGTACCCGTGAATCCCCTCATTTTCCTGCGGAAACAGCTTCTTGATCTTGAGCGCATGCAGCGCTTCCCTGTAGCTTTTCACAATATCCGTATAAGACTTGTAATCTCTCCCGTACCCGGCAATCACCTGGCGTCCTTCCGTGACATGTGCTTCGAGCTTGCCGAGCGAGTCTGCGAGGAACTGTTCCACCTTGCGAATGAGCACGTCACTCTTGTCTTTTTTCGCTTCGGACAGACCGATCAATAAGATGATTTGCGAGCCGTCGACAACCCAGAGCAGTTTGTCACGCATTAATAACGGATACAAGTACTGGTCCAGACGCGCTCCTGCCGCTTCAATAATACAAATTAAATAAGAGGTCGGAAGCTGCATCTGCAAGGTGTCTGCTTTTTGGCGAATGACAGCCTCACTGCTGTGATTCCCCAGCAACAGCTCCCACAGAAATTCCTTGCGTCGCTGCTCCTCCGCCTTGCGTTTTCCCTGCCGCTGGATGAGACGCGAGACGGCTACGCGTGCTGCCTGACGAAGAATTTCATCATCTTCCCGGGTAATCGGTCGATTCACCTCTTGTGCCCAAATGTAACCGAGCACGTCGCTCCCTCTGCGAATAGCAATCGCCACACGCTTACCCAAGCCAATTTCGTCCTTGGCCGGGATGTGTACGGGGTCGTCTTGCGTTAACAGCTCCTGGAATACGCCGTCCTTCCAGAGGCGCGTCAGCACTTTTTCCGGTACCCGTCGCCCCATGATGGTAGACCAGCGCGCTTCATCTGTGCTTTCTCCGTGTGAGCTGTAAGCAATCAATTTATGATCGGCATCTTCAACCGTTATCGGATTTTGCAAAAGTTCTCCAATGACATCAGCTAATTCGTCGATATCAGCATGCTGATACTGTTGAAAATAGTTAGGCTCTACGGGCACACTTTCACCTCTTTACCGCTCTTTTGTACGCGTTCCTCTATTATAGTAGAAAACATGACTTCGCTAAACGCTCTCGGTTAATTAATAAGGAGCGGTCGGAATCATGTCGCTGTCATGCGAATTGACACAAAGGAATCGGGTGACTTCACCTGTACGGTTCACCCAGTTGTGCGGTACGGATGAATCCATGTGAATACTGTCGCCAGGGAACAAATCATGCTCCTCTTCCCCCAGCAAAAGAGTCAGCACACCCTCGAGGACGTAAATAAACTCTTGACCCTTATGTACAAAAGGCGTGCCTTTTTCTCCATGCGGTGAGAGCGTGACAAGAATCGGTACCAGTGACGGATTTTCCAAATCACCGGACAGTTCCTCATACACAAAAGGCGCATGCAAAAGCCCAGATCGCTCTTTGCTCGCCCTGCGTACCTGCCCATTCCCTCCACTCGACTCACCCGAAAAGAAATAGCCTGGGCTCACTCCCAAGGCTTCCGAAATTTTTTTCAATGACTCCAGCGTAATGGAAGACTTCCCACGCTCTACTTGGGACAAAAAGCTGATCGACAGCTGCGTTTTTTCTGCAATTTGTTTGAGTGTCTTCTTTTTGCCGACACGAAGCGATTTGATTAATACACCAATGGTAGGTTCCATTTGCATACCTCGCCGTAAAAAGGATAGGTCTATCATACTCTTTCTCGAAAAAAGTTGTAAAGTTAGCATAAGTATCCATTTTTACTATTGCTGCAAATTGTATTGCATTTTATAATCTTTATTATTATCAGATTTGTAATCGCTTCATTCCTGAAAATTGAAGTGCTACTTCACTCATAAATTGAAGTGACACTTCAATATTTACCGACAAAGGAGGATTACCCGATGGCATTACAAACACAAGCGGGCGTTTCCAAAAAGGTTCAAAACAAAGCCTTGGTCGCGAGCCTTATTGGCAGCTCCATTGAGTGGTTTGACTTTTTTCTGTATGGAACCATGGCATCGCTCGTATTCAACAAGCTATTTTTTCCTTCTTCTGATCCAAGTGTAGGCTTACTGCTCTCTTATCTGTCATTTGGTCTTCCCTTTTTCATCCGGCCATTGGGTGGCGTGATCTTCAGTCATATCGGGGACAAAATCGGTCGTAAAAAAACACTGGTCTTGACATTGTCTCTGATGGGAGGCGCTACCGTCTTGATCGGTTTGCTGCCTGATTACAATGCCATTGGCATCTGGGCTCCGATTCTTCTCGTTCTGATGCGCTTGATTCAAGGCTTGGGGATCGGCGGTGAATGGGGAGGGGCATTGCTTCTCGCCGTAGAGTATTCCGGCAAAGGCAGACGCGGCTTTTTTGGAAGTATCCCGCAAATGGGTGTAACCATCGGCATGCTGCTTGGTACGTTGGCCATTTCTTTGATGAGTGCGCTTCCCGATGATCAATTCATGTCTTGGGGCTGGCGAGTTCCGTTTCTGTTGAGTGCAGCACTAGTCTTTTTAGGACTCTGGATTCGCAATGGCATTGATGAAACGCCAGCTTTTCAAGAAGCAAAAAAGACGGGGAACATTGCGAAAGTTCCCATCGTAGATACATTCCGCTATCACTGGAAAGCTGTTCTGATTGCCGTCGGAGCCAAAGTAGTAGAGACGGCGCCGTTCTATATTTTCTCGACGTTTATTATTGCCTACGCGACGAATTACTTGGGCTACGACCGAATAACGGTACTCAATGCCGTGACGATCGCCACATTGGTGACAACCATCGCGATTCCGTACATGGGCATGCTGTCAGATAAAGTCGGCAGAAAGCCTTTGTATATCGCAGGGACTGTAGCGATGATGCTGTTTGCATTCCCTTACTTTTATATGCTGTCATTGAAATCAGCCCTTTGGCTTACCGTCGCTACAGTCATCGGACTCGGGATTCTCTGGGCTCCGGTCACAGCTGTATTGGGTACGATGTTCTCGGAGATTTTCAGCACGAATGTACGCTATACTGGGGTAACGGTTGGCTACCAGCTCGGTGCTGCTTTGGCGGGTGGTACTGCTCCGCTGATCGCTACTGCCTTGTTAAGCTCCTTTAACTCCTGGGTGCCAATCGCTTTGTACATCGTAATTTCCGGGGTTATTTCTCTCATTGCGGTTTCTGCAACGAAGGAAACAAAGGATTTGGATTTGGATGAATCCTGATGGAAAGGAAGAATGAGATGCTACTATTAAGCCGTGAAAACATTGAACAAATCTATACGATGAAAGATTGCTTGAAAGATGTGGAACACGTCTTCCGAGAGCATATGCTAGGAAACGTCAGCACCCCTGTTCGTACTGCTATTGACCATCCGAAATACGGAGCGACCAGTCTATACATGCCGTCCTATTTGGAAACGGACGATTACGTAGCGGTAAAAATCATCAGCATTTTCCCGGAGAATCACAAGCACGATATCAAAGCACTCCAAAGTGTAATCGTGTTGACCGAAGCAAAAACAGGACAGCATGTGGCGATGATGGACGCGAGCCTGTTGACGATTATGCGCACAGGTGCAAGCAGTGGCGTTGCAACCAAATACTTGGCAAAAGAAAATGCGCAAAGCTGCGCTGTATTGGGATGCGGGGCACAATCCATCGGACAAATTCAAGCCGTCATGGAAGTCCGTCCGCTGACAAACATTTATCTCTATAACCGCACACGTGAGAAAGCGGACGAAATGAAACAAACACTTCTCTCCCTCTATCCGGAGTGGCAAGGCGAAATCACGGTTATGGATGATGCCAATGAAGCGGTGGCGAATGCCGAAATCGTGATTTGCAGCACCAAGGCTACCAGCCCGTTGTTTGATGGATCACGCTTGCGTCCTGGTACGCATATCAATGCCATCGGTGCTTTTCTTCCGCATATGCAGGAAGTCGACTCAACTACCGTACAAAGCAGCAAAGTCGTGGTTGATACACTCGAGGGAGCCCGGCACGAGGCAGGCGATCTGCTCATTCCGATTGAGCGCGGCGAATGGAGCTTTGAACAAATGCACGCTGAGCTGGGAGACATTCTGATTGGGAAAAAGCCTGGCCGAGAAAACGATGAAGAAATCACGCTGTACAAATCCGTGGGTGTTGCCTATTTGGACACAGCCGTTGCCAAAACGGTTTATGAACGTGCGAAAGCAAACGGCATTGGAACAGAAATCAGCTTGTAAATCTTGGCTTATAGAAAAACAGCCGCCTTCCCACCCGGGATTTGGCGGCTGTTTGCTTTTTCCTGTCTACAAAAGTCGTGCGATTGCATCAAGTATCTGCTCTTTTTGAAAAGGCTTCACGACGAAATCACTCGCTCCTGTTTTCATCGCTTCCAGCACCTTCTGCCGGTGCCCGATTGCCGAGCAGATCAAAATTTTGGCATCACGGTCAAAATCCAAGATGTGACGCATGGCTTCAATCCCGTGCATGTGCGGCATGGTAATATCCATCGTGACAATATCTGGCTTGAGCTCCTTGTACTTTTCAATTGCCTCCAAGCCATTCGTCGCTTCTCCACAAACTTCATGTTGTTCGCCTAGCATATCCGCCAGCACCCTTCTCGTGAAGGCTGCGTCATCTACTATCAGCAATCGGGCCATGCAGTCTTATCCCCTCGCATCTCGCTTGCTATTCTACTTCCTACTTTTGCAGAAATCGCAAGCCTTGTCCACGAGAGAAAATGACTTCTTTTGTCGAATAGCGCCAACTCCGATCGGTTTTATGAAATAAAGCCGATTCGCTCGCTGCTCTCTTTCGAAACATTGTCGCTGACGGGTTCAACTGTCCCGCTCGACGCCAGAGGGCTATCTGGTTTCGGGTGTGGAGTGGTCTCACCAATCTCCGGTCGATCGACCTGTGTTACCTCATCAGGAATATGAATCTGGGGGATTTCCACCCTATCGTTTTCCATCGCGTGTACGCCTCCCTTCTGTTTCCGCTTGGCAGGATGTTCTCCATACGATTAGCCTGTCCGTATCCCTTTTTTCCATGCACAACCTTCAGAGAACCGATATAATAGGCATGACATGTATTTATATTTTTATGTGGTTTATGCTTTTTTTCTATGGAGGAATCCCGCATGCCAAAGCTGCTGCCATTTCCCGTCTTATTTACCGGTTTGGTAGTCGGGCTGCTTCTGCTCATTACCAGTCAATTCGTTACAAGCATGAAGCATCTCGATAAAGTCATAAATAAAAGCAGCCACTCTTCTGACAAAGTGCGTGTCGCCCTGTTGCTGGAGGGCCCCACTTATGATCAGGGCTGGAATAGCAGTGCACTGGAGAGTATGACAGAACTGCAAAAAAGATTTAACTTTTCACTCGAAATCGCCAATAATATAAAACCGGAGCAGATCACGAAGGTGGCTGAGAAATATGCAGCCAACGACTATGATCTCATACTCGGTCATGGCCTCATCTTCTCTGATCCTTTTACAGACGTGGCGCTTCGGTATCCGAAATCACACTTTGTTTCCTTTAACGGAGAGGCTCCGCATCCGAATCAGACGACGATTCGTTACGATATGAAGCCTGCTGGCAAGCTCGTCGGCATACTTGCGGCGAAGATGTCGAAATCGGATAAAGTTGGATACATCTTGGTAGACAAGCCCACAGAGCTCCTACAAGTAGAAGGCTTTATCGAGGGAGTGAAAAAGGAATCGCCCAACACGTCTATCGTCGTGGGAAAAGTTCCTGATTTCAATGATATTGAGGGAGCCATTCGCAGAACTCGCGACATGATATCTCAAGGTGTGGATGTCATCTACACCACAGGCGACAGCTTCAATCTCGAAGTGATTACAGAAGCGCAGCGCGCAGGCGTATTCACCATCGGATACATTGCCGATCAGCGCTACATCGCTCCAGACTACGTGCTGGTCTCCATGATGCAGGATGTTCGTCAATGCTACCGCATCATCATGGAACAGTTTATTCAAGGGGATCTCCCGAATGGAAAAGTCATGTACGGACTTGCCGAAGGAGTCAACCATCTCAGTCAATTCGGTCACATGGTGCCAGCAAATGTACGTGAAGATTTAGAACGGGAATTGCAAAATCTCATTCCTTCCCGTGGCTCGTATGGAGGTTAATCAGCATGCCCCTTTTCAGCAATCTCGGATTTCAGAAAAAAATCATGCTCAGCTATCTCGTAATGATGCTTCTCATCGGTTGCGTGACGACCCTGTTCAGCTATCAAATGACCAAGGTCACCTCTGATGAAGTGTATTTGACGCAAAACCTCTTGCCGCAAACGAGCGCCTTACTGGAAGTCAAAAACCAGATATACACCAAGACATATGCGTTGAACATGTATACATCGACACGCGACGAGTCTTATTTGGATCAATACTATACAAATCTGATCGATACGGCTCGCTTTTCCTCGCTTCCCAAAACCGAGGCGAACAGTGGCTTATTTACCATTATTGAATCGATATCCCAACTGGACTTTATCTTTTTGAACAAAATCAATCCGTTGCTGCAAGCAGGGAACGTTCCAGCCGTCAGTTATGTACTAGACAACGAAGTAAAGCCCTTGCTCGATCGATTGGAACGTGATCTCTCTTTCTCACTCAATCAGCTAGAGTATCAGACGAACAAAGAGTTTCAGAATTCGAATGAGAGCATAAAAGTCTCGTTGATCCTGACGTATTCGGTTTCCGTAGCCTCTATCTTGTTTGGGCTGTTCTGTACGTTTTACTTCCGCAATGAGCTGTTGCGCCCAATCCAGTCCCTGATGCAGCAAGCACGTGAAGTATCGAAAGGAACATTCGGTCAGCAAATCGTCTATACCCATCAAGATGAATTCCTTGAGTTGGCGCAGGAGTTCAATAAAATGTCGAGCAGCATTGCCAATCTATTCGCACAAGATGAAAGACAACGGCAAATTTTGACCGAAGAAAAAAACATCCGGGAGCAAATCTTAAACTCTCTGCCTGTTGGGATTATTACCCATTCCCATGCGACAGTTGGTCTTCATGTAAACCAGTTGGCACAGCATTTGGTCAAGCTCGACAATCACGGCTATCCCGTGTCCAAGGATTCCTTTGAAGCACCCACACGCAATGAGCCGACTCCCTGGTTCGTCAATCGCAAAATGACCTTGTACAAAAAAGACGACACGCCATTCATTGCCCTGGTCTCCTACATCCCTTTGCACAATCATCACCACGATCAGGAAACCGGGTGGATGGTCGCCTTCTTGGACATTACGGAGCAGGAGCAAATTCAAGAGTACTTGAATCAATCCGAGAAGCTGGCCATGGTCGGTCAGTTGGCAGCGGGAGCCGCTCATGAAATTCGCAATCCGCTAACGGTCATCTACGGCTTTATTCAGCTATTGGAACAGCGTTTATCGAATCAAGAGCGCGATTTGTACTACTTACCCTTAATCTTGCAGGAAATTGAACGGGTCAACCGTATCGTGACGGAGTTGTTGATGCTCTCTAAACCGTCCAAGCCCGATTATCGCGAGGTTGCGCTAGCCGGTGTCGTTCATTCGATTCTTCCCTTGATGAAAGCCGAGGCCATGCTGCATGGAATAGAAATCGTAGATCGCTGTGATCAAAGCGTTCGTATTCACGTCGATGTCGAGCAATTAAAGCAAATCCTGTTAAATTTAATGAAAAACAGCATTGAAGCCATGAAAGACGGCGGCGTTCTCTCCATCGAAAGCCGCCTGGACGATCAAGCTGTCCATATTCATGTTACAGACACGGGAGAAGGCATTTCCCAAGAGTATCTGGTCCGCATATTCGATCCGTTCTTCTCCTTAAAAGAGGATGGAACAGGACTGGGGCTGCCGATTTCCCGACGAATGGTCGAAAACCACGGTGGGGATCTGCACGTGAACAGTAAGCTGGGGAAAGGGACGGAAATCATCATCACGCTCCCGCTTACACCAAAAGAAGATTAGGATTGCGCATCCAGCCAAGCGAACATCTTGCGCGTATACATCTCCATAGCTTCTCCGACAAACAGATGGCTGGCCCCTTGCGCCAGCCATTTTTCATACGGTTTGCCTGCCCGAATCAGCGCATCTGCCAATTTATGAGCATGCTCCACTCCCACATTCTCATCTTCCGTTCCATGGATGATCAGCACAGGGCAAGAAATCTCGTCCATCCGATACAAAGGCGTCCGATCGCGGTAGGCATCCTCCTGCTTGCGCGGGTGACCGATGATTCTGCGCAGCATCCTTCTCAGATCAACCCGCTCCTCATAGGTCAAAAACATGTCGCTGACGCCACTCCATACGACGCAAGACAGCACGCCTTTGCACTCCATTGCAGCAAACAAGGCCATGACGCCACCGCGTGAAAAACCGTAGACGCTGATTCGCCCCTTGTCCACCTTCTCCAGGTTGCGGAGCAATTCAAATGCGGCAAACACATCATGCCTGTCTGCCCCACCGAATTCATCCCGGCCCTCTCCGCCTTCGTTGCCACGGTAATGAGGAGCGAGGACCACGTAGCCAAAGGCGGCCATTTGACTGATTCGCTCGGGTCTGACGCGTCCCACTCCTTTTATCCCGCCTCGGCAATACAGGAGAGCCGACAGACATGCTCCCTCCTGAAAATAGGCCTCTGGTACAGCCAATGCTGCTTTTACCAGCAAGTCTTGACTGTAGTAGCTGACGGTATAGAGCCGCACTCCCGGATGGACTGTCTCCTCGGGTGTACATGCGACAAATGGTGAAGTATCTAGCTGCATCCTGCTCACGATTCCTCTCTCTGTGATCTCGTAATCGTATCCACAAGCGTCACCATCGAAGGTGATAGCCATTTCTTTTTATGATAAACAAGCTGAATGGAAAAAGGCGGCTTATCTGACTGAAACGGTATGGCTGTGAGCATCCCTTCTGCGAGCTCTCTCTTGACCGCCATGTGCGGCAGCAAAGCTACACCCAAGCCACAGCGTACACACTGCTTGATGGCTTCCGGATTGCTGAATTGACAGGCGATTCGCTGACTCATCCCAGCCTCTCCAAAGGCCTCCAGCAGCATGCCCCGATACGTACATCCTTCTTCGGTCAATACAAGTGGCTCTCCGCCCAAATCATGGACAGTGAGTGCTGTTGCTGTCGTAAATCGATGGGCGGGTGGCATGACGATCACCAATTCTTCCTCGCGAATAACATGGGTGACTAGCTCAGGGTCTGTACAAGGGCGATCGAAAATGATCCCGATATCGAGATAGCCATCCTTGATCTGTTGTACAATTTCTGCTTCCCCAGCCGTCCGCAATACTAAATCAACCTGAGGATATTGCTGACAAAAAGCCTGCAAATACGGCGGCAGAAAGAACGCCGCCAATGTATCGATCGTTCCAATGGCAATCGGACCTGTCGTCTGTTGCTTAATCACTTCTTTAGATTCCCCATACAGACGAATCAATTCCCGAGCGTACGGCAGCAAGGCTTCTCCTGCTTGCGTCAGTCGCAGCTTGCGTCCGTATCTTTCAAATAGCGGGGCTCCATACGACTGCTCCAGCTTTTGCATTTGTGCCGTTACCGTCGGTTGAGCATAGCCCAGTTCTTCTGCTGCCCGTGTAAAGCTCCCATACCGGGCTACTTCGCGAAAAGTATGTAAATAGACCAGCTCCATCCCGCTTCCTCCCATAGAAATTAGTAATGATGCTCATTAAATAGTATAGATAACTGTGATGATTGCTTCAATGCTATGCTTTGGACATAAACCATCACACGGTACGAGGAGGATTTTGATATGTCCCTTGTTTTGCAAACACCCGCCGCGTCTTCTGAAGTAGCTCGCACTCATTTTCTCGACAAGCTTTCTCTCGAAACAGATGTCGCTGATGTATGGAATGACATCCAAAACCGAGTAGAAGGCTTCTACATCCTGGATGCTCGCAGCGAGAAAGCGTATCGGGACGGTCATATTCCTGGGGCTCTGAATCTCCCCCATTCGCTTATTTCCGCTGAAACGACGGCTATTCTGGACCCGACCAAGCTCATGGTCGTCTACTGCTGGGGTCCCAACTGCAACGGTGCTGCAAAGGCTTGCGTGAAACTGGCCGCTCTCGGCTTTCGAGTAAAAGAGATGCTCGGCGGGATTGAATACTGGGAAAAAGAGGAGAATCCTCTCGAATAGGAAACGCAAAAAAGGACGGGAGCTATATCCCGTCCTTCTTACGTTATCGCAAGGCTTAGTAGCCGCGTTTTGCGTTCTTTTTGTTGATTGTCGCAAGGTTCTCTTCGCTGTGCTTCATCCATTTTTTCATCTTATCTTCGAAAGAAGCTCCGCTTTCTCGTTTTGCATTCCCTCCGCGGTCGCCTCCACGATATCCACCACCACGGCGCTCTTCACGTTCCGGACGCTCAGGCGCTGGGAGTGCTGCGCGAACCGAAAGCGAGATTTTACCTGCATCATCAATGGAGAGTACTTTTACCTTTACTTGTGCCCCCACGGTAAAGTGATCATTGATATCCTTAACAAAACCGTTTGCTACTTGGGAAATGTGGACCAGCCCCTGCTCGGTTTCGCTGACTGCTACGAACATCCCAAACGGTTTAATCGCTGTCACTTTTCCTTCGATGATGCTTCCCACTTGTACTGCCATCCAGTTTGCACTCCTTTTATTTTTTCAGAAAAATGGTGAGAACCTCAAACCAGAAGCCTCATTCTCTTAGTATAGCAGAGAAATTCCAATACTGAAAAGCCTATTCTTTCTAGGCGCATACTCCAAGCTAGTTATGGCCCAGTGCGAATGCATCCATCGCCATTACAAGTTCTTCATTTGTCGGGATTACCATGACTTTTACCGGAGAGTATTTCGTGCTGATGAATGCCTCACCTTTGCTAGTGCGGTTTACCTCACGATCCAGGTTTACCCCGGCAAATTCGAGACCAGAGCATACCAAATCACGCACGGCAGCACTATTCTCTCCAACACCTGCCGTGAAGATAATACCGTCTACGCCATTCAGTCGAGCAAGGTACAGTCCCACATGCTTATGCAGAATAGTGGTAAACAATTCCAGCGCCAACTTGCTACGGAGATGTCCCTCTTCTGCTTTTTTCATAACGTCGCGCAAATCGTTGGATACACCCGATACGCCCATGAGACCGCTATTGTTATTCAGAATCTTAATAGCGCCAGCCGTGTCGGTCTTTTCAATTTCCTCAATATACGGGATGATACCTGGGTCAATGTTTCCGCTGCGCGTACCCATGGACAAACCAGCCAACGGTGTCATCCCCATCGATGTATCATACGATTCACCATTTCTGATCGCTGTGATACTAACCCCACTTCCGATGTGGCAGCTGATCAGACGAAGCTGTTCTTTCGAGCGACCCATCATTTCTGCTGCACGGCCCATTACATAGCGGTGAGACGTTCCATGGAAACCGTATTTGCGAATACCGTATTGCTCGTAGTATTCATAAGGCAGTGCGTACAAATACGAGGATGGTGGCATTGTTTGGTGGAACGCTGTATCAAAAACAGCAACGTGAATCAAATCAGGAAACAGACTTTGAGCAACTTCAATCCCGGTCAAGTTAATGGGGTTATGCAGCGGGGCGAAACGGGACAGATTACGAATTTCTTCTTTTACTTGGTCATTGATAATAACGGACTGCTTAAATGCTTCGCCGCCGTGAACAACACGATGGGAAACGATATCTATCGAATATTGTTTGAGGGATTCAAACACTCCCCGAATAGCATCTTCATATTGGTCACGCTGGATTTGCTCCAAATAATCATGTGCAATCAATGTTTTGGAAGGCATTTCATACAGCTTGTACTTCACTGAAGAACTTCCACAGTTCAGTACAAGGACATTCTTTTTTTCTACCACGATCTAATCCACTCTCCAATCATTCATCACAGCCTTCTCTCCTACTAGGATGGATAGGCTTCCTACATTTTATAACGATATGCTCTCCGTGAATACAGGTAATTGAGAGCAATTATCAACAACATCGTGACAGATCCAGATGCATCGAGCAAAACATCCTGTACCATTCCGGTTCGATCCGGTGTAAACGTCTGGTGCCATTCATCCAAAACAGCCGTCATCACACTGCAAAAAGCGCTCCAGGGCAGTGCTTGCCCAAACGAGAGATGATGCGAAAATACGCGATACCAGCTATAAGCCAAGAGGGCAAAAACAGTAAAGTGTGTCCCTTTTCGTATCAAGAACTCTATAAAACCAGCCGCTCCCTTTTCTTCCAAGCTCACATCCTTGCCTCCGTAAGGAATGGATATGTCGCCTATACGGTCCTGTAAGCTCTGTTCATCTACTAGCTTGTCTATCGTCCCTCGCATGTCTTGCTTGGCGTATGGCTGTGAAGAAGAAATGAACAACCCGAGTAGAATGCCAATCAAAAGCAAGTAATCCCATACTTTTCGATATCGACGCACGTGTTTGCTACCCCCTGCTTTCGATTCTCTCTCCTATCTTACCATGACGTATACCTAGTTAGTCGGTTACAGCTACGTGAACGATTGAAAAAGAAAAACGCCAACCTATTTTAGAGGTTGGCGTCATGTGTAGAAGAAGAAAGTGGCAGGAAGTCCTCTTGTACAGGTACATACTCCCGGGAATCGTGGTTCGAGGCTTCGACTTGCCCTGTTTTTTGTGAGCGAGCCTGTTCCCGTTTTCTTTCTTTGAAATCGCGGCGACGTACTTGGTTGTTTTCCCACCAAATCCGCAAATGACGAGCAAGGATCGGCAAGGACATCTCAGAATGGGCAGACTGTCTTTGAACAGCTGCATGTTGCATACCAGGAAGAAGTGTCATTGTGGCAAAAGCCCCCATTAGAACGCCAAGCAACAATACGCTGGCAAAGGACGCAAACGAATCATTCCCACTCCCCAAGCCCCCAGCTAGTGGAAGGCTGGCTAACGCGATCGCCAAATATATCCCCGCTTGATTAAGCATGGTGCGTTTGGCCCCCAGCTTGATACCGTCCCAAACTCGTTCCTGTTCGGCTTGGGCCTTGTACAGCTCATCCAGCGCAAGAAGTGCCTGCAAAATGATGACGGCAATGACAGCAACCATACCATAGAAGCTCATCACGTTCATCGGTCGATCCAGCCACAGCAATCCCAGCGCAAAGCCTCCAGACAAGACAGGCAAGAGAACGAGGGCAAATAATCCATCACGCGTTCTGCGTTGCAAAAGCAAGCTCATGATAAGTACGAGGGCAATCAGACTGCCAATCGTCAAGAATCGGCTGCTCCAATCAACCTTGTTGAGCTTTTTCTCCTCCAATTTCTTCAGCTCATCGTTGTTATATACCGTGTAGCCTTCGGGTATCGTCACCTTTTCTTGCATGGAATATGGAATGATGTAAGACCATAGCTCAATTCGACTTTGGTCTGAGACGGCACTGCTTACCTTGAAGACATACAGTCCGTCTTCCCGTTGATAAGTGGGCGGTTCGCTGCCGATCGACCAATCTACCAGCTCAGATAACCGCACCGTACCTTGTGATGTTCGAATCAATATATTTTTCACTTGATCCGGATAGTCCATCCACCCGTCAGGGAATCGGATGTGAATCGGTACCTGACGCTCATTCCAATAGACACTGCCAGCTGTTTTTTCTCCCAAATAGCTCTCCAGTTGTCTCTTGATCTCCTCTTGCGTAATCCGGTAACGTGCCAGCATCTCTTGTTTCGGACGAATGTCGATAAAGGTCCCCTCTGCACCTGGACCGATTCGTTCATCTGTTACAAGTTCTCGCCCCTCTTTATCCTTCGCACTCTGTTTTTCCATGAATGCCAATACTTCATTGGCAATGTTCTGCGTCGTTTGCAAGGATGGCCCCATGATCGTCAAGACGAGACGTGTTGCCTTATCTTTATTAATGACCAGCGCAAACGGATCTGTCTGAGGAATATCTCGCAGCTCTTTGTCCAGTACTTTTTCCAGCTCCGAAACTGATTGCGTCCAATCGTATTTGTCCACGAGCTTAAGTTGAAAACTCAGATTTTCTTCGGAAGCAATCGTGTAGACATCTCGGACTTCGTCAATGGCGAGCAAACGCTCCTCGGCTATTTGTGCTGCCCGCATGGCCTCATCGATGCTGCTTCCCTGCACCATTGGCAAAGAAAGCGACTTTTCCCCATAATCAAGCTTGGCGTACGGATCTACAAGAATAAACGACTTGAGCAAAAAGACGAAGACAAGCGAGGCAACCAGTGTGATTCCATAAGGCAAATACCCTTGTTCCACCAGTCGTTCCCAGCGATCTTGAAAAAAACTTGTCACCTTATTGGAGGCCCGTGGTGTTTCCTTCTCTACTCGTTCGGAAGCTTCCAGCCACGTTCCTGTCAGTACAGGTGTGATAAATCCATAGACAAGAATAAGAGCAAACGTCCCCAGCAAAAGAACGGGCCAAGCATCGTACAAGACAACCTTGTCTTCTGCCTTGAGGAAATCAGTGAATACGACACCTGTCCAACAGGCTGCCACTACGACAACCGTGAGTAAAAACGGCTTCATCAACCCCCACGCCATTTGCAAACAACGAACAAACGAGTACGAGGGCAGGCGAGAAAACTGATGAAACAACGCAGAGCCTGCGCCTGTGAACAATAGCGAAAACAACACGAGTGGCCCAAGCGTGGAGAGCGTCAATGGGATTCCCCAAAGCCACATGCCCCCAAGAACACTGCCGACCGCAAGTACGTTTGCAAAAAGCGCAAGTACAGCCCCTGCCCATTGTTTTCGGGTCAGGTACAAAAAGAGCGAACAGATGACAGCAGTTAGTACAGCTAATGCCCCAAGCTGCCTCAATGCAGCGGTGATTGTCTGCGCGTCGTCACGAAACAAATCGAGGCGGTACTTGCCGCCTGAAGCCTGGTTCAACTCGGCAACCGCTTCCTTTACTTGCTTGCTGATTACAGGCAATTGCCCGACATCTGCTGCATACACCGTGATTCCTAATGCAGGCGAGCCTCGATACATCCCGATTTGTTCGCCTTTGCTCCCACGTCGATCACGAATGTCAGCCAACGTATGTAGTGGTACGTATCCTTTATCGGTGGGGATCAAGTGCTTACCCAGATCTTGCAGCCCTTCCGATTTACTCGTCCATTGAATAATGGTTCGATCCTTATCAGCTCCAACAGAGCCTACCTCTTCCCCAACCACATCTGTGGGCAGTTGCGACAAAACATCAGCAGGTGTGAGCCCGTAGGCGAGTAGCATGGACGGTCGGAAAATGATATCTACCTGCTCTTTCAAGGCTTGCTTGTCCATTTCGATGCGAGCGATCCCTGGCAGATTGATCAATTTGTCGTAGACGGTATTTTGGGCAACGTCAGACAAGGTCTGCAAGTCCGTGCCGTACAGTACATAAAAGCCAATTTTGCTGTCTGCCAGATTGCTTTGACTGACGCTCCATTCCTGTACTGGCAGCTGCTTCGTGATTTCTCCCAGCTTCTTTTCCAATCGTTCCTTGTAATCCGAACCGATTTGTTCCGATGTTTTTACAGTAATAACCGCCGACCCCGTCCGAGATTCGGAAGCAATCGTAAGCACACTGCCCAATGAACGTACCGCTTCCTCTACTTTTCTCGCGACTGATTCGTCTACTTCCGCAGAGGAGAGTTTGGGTGCTGAGAGACTAATTGTATATTCAGGCACAGACCGATCCGGAAAAGTCTTGATATCCAGACCGAACCAGGCTCCTACCGCAAGTAGACAGCAAATGACCACCAGAATGCGGGTAAAGGACGGGACAATCGATAAAAGTGTCTTGTTATTCATCGGCCACCTTCACCGCCTCACCATCCACTACATACGACAAGCCTGCCGCAACAATCTGGTCACCAGGCACAAGACCTTCCACTACCTCATAGAAGGTTCCTTGCAAGGCCCCCACTTTGACAAACGTCTTTTCCACTGAGTGTTCATTGATTTTCATGACGTAATATTCTTCATCAGAGACACCGATGCTGCTAACAGGAACGAGCGCAACATTTGACGCTGGCAGCTGATACTGACAAGTGACAGTCATGCCACCTTTCCACGCTACATTCTTGCCGTCTACGGTCACCTCGACTGGATAAGACCCTAAGCTGGTATCCATAACAGGTGAGACAAACGTCACTTTTCCTTCTGCTTCATTGCCGTCCGGAGCTTTCACCTTTACCACTTTACCTGCCTGCCAATGGGCGATTTGCTCCCTTTCTACCTGTAGCTTGACAAGCCAAGAGCTCGTATCGACCATCCGAATGACCTCTGTCCCAGGTCCTGCTTGCTCCGACGCTGTCTTGGAGATCGCAGCTACCACACCTGTAAACGGAGCTTTGATCACCGCATCAGCCGCTTCCTGCTTCGCGCGGCTCAATTGGACATTGGCCTGCTGGACGCTTGCATTCGCTTCTTCGATATCCAGTGGATCGGCGCCCGTCAGCAGGTTGTTGTACGCAACTTGCTCTTCTTCCAGACTCAGCTCGGCCTGTCGCAGTGCCGAGGCCAGCTTGTCTTTTTCATCTTTCGAGATGGCTCCATTCGCATACAGAACCTCCGCTTTGGAGAGCTCGTCGCGAGCTTTTTGCATCTGTTCTCTCGCTTTTTCTACCTGTAGCTTCTTGGTCTGCACCTCATGACTCTCCGGTCCCTTGGCGGCCTTTTCCCGCTTGATTGCAGCACTTGCTACCTGTCCTTGGGCTGCGTGAATTCCTTGCTGCAGGGCCGTTCCATCTAATGTCGCCAACGTCTGCCCCGCCTTGACAGTGGCTCCTTTTTCAACAAGAATGCCTGAAATTTTGCCTGAGGCGCCAAACGATAAAGCCAGCTCCTGACGCGGTGCCACTACACCTGCGACTTCCATCAGTCGCTCATCCTTGCCATTCTCCACCGTATACGCACTTACCGTTTTTACCTTGATGACCGTTTCTTCTTTTGTTCGTTTCAGACTTGAAACATCCTCATTTAGCTTTTCACACCCTACGAGTAGCAGGATCACAACCGTAAGACTTATCCATTTATTCGTATTTTTCATTCCTGCAACCCCACATTTCCCCCTGAATCTTCCTATACTGACAAAGAAACGACGAATATTGACAAAATATATTTTACAGAAAAAAATGGTATAGTTGTACTACTTTTCTGTCATTTTACATTATTTTTTATAATCCAAATGTCTCGTCACTTGTTTGTAACTCGTATCTTGTATGATAGAAGGGCAGGAAAACGGGGCAACTGCATTGCTCCTATTGTTAACGCTTACACAAATCCTTTATTTTTTCATGGTGGGAGTGATCGTCATGGCCAAAATTTACACTTCGTACACGGACATCGTGGCTGATATTCACGATGGTGCCACTTTATTAGTGGGCGGCTTCGGACTGGTAGGAATTCCGGAGAATCTGATTATCGCCCTGCGAGACAAAGCAGTGAAAAACTTGACAGTCGTCTCAAATAATTGTGGGGTAGACGATTGGGGACTCGGTCTCCTTTTACGCGAAAAGCAAATCAAAAAAATGGTCTCCTCTTATGTGGGAGAAAATAAGGAATTCGAACGTCAATTTCTGTCCGGTGAGCTCGAAGTTGAGTTGACACCACAAGGGACGCTGGCGGAGAGAATTCGTGCAGGCGGAGCTGGCATTCCAGCATTCTATACCCCAGCTGGAGTCGGCACACCTATCGCTGAAGGACGGGAAACGCGCGATTTTGCAGGAAAAGAGTACATGCTTGAATATGGCATCACGGGTGATTTCGCACTCATTAAAGCGTGGAAAGCTGACAAAATGGGTAATCTCGTCTTCCGCAAAACAGCCCAAAACTTCAATCCGATGATGGCAGCAGCCGGAAAAATCACCATCGTCGAAGTGGAAGAAATCGTAGAGACAGGTGAACTGGACCCTGAGCATATTCACACACCAAGTGTCTATGTGCAACGTGTGATACAGGCACCCTCGTTCGAAAAACGCATCGAACGACGCACTGTCCGCTCGTAAACAGCAAAAGAGAGAACCGGATTACATTCAAGGGAGGAAAACACAGATGTCGCTTACACGTGAGCAAATCGCCACTCGTGCCGCTGGGGAAATAGAAGATGGCTTTTACGTCAACTTGGGGATTGGAATGCCCACGCTCGTCGCCAACTACATCCCGGAAGGAAAAACGGTCGTTCTGCAATCGGAAAACGGCTTGCTCGGAATTGGCCCTTACCCGACAGAGGAAAACCTCGATCCTGATCTAATCAACGCCGGAAAAGAAACCGTTACGGCTATTCCAGGTGCGGCCTACTTCTCCAGTGCTGAATCGTTTGCGATGATTCGCGGCGGCCATATCGACCTCGCTATTTTGGGGGCGATGGAGGTTTCTGCTGCGGGCGATCTCGCTAACTGGATGATTCCTGGCAAAATGGTCAAGGGCATGGGCGGTGCCATGGATCTCGTCCACGGCGCGAAAAAAATCGTCGTCATCATGGATCATGTCAACAAGCATGGTGAGACTAAAATCTTGAATGAATGTGCCCTGCCGCTTACTGGCAAGAAGGTTGTCAACCGTATCATTACGGACAGAGCTGTCATGGACGTAACACCAGACGGACTTGTCCTCGTCGAAGTAGCAGAAGGCTATACAGCCGAAGATATCCAAGCCTGCACGCAGCCTACTCTACTTATCTCTCCAGAACTGAAAACCATTGGGCTGTAACCTATTTTTCAGGTACAGAACCCCGTTAGTAAAATAGCCGACTTCATCGCAGCCGCGTGAAGTCGCTTTTTCTTTCCTTTTTTTGCTTGTGTGCACACACTTGCGCGGTCGCCTCCTTCTCACCTTTTCGTATATAATATGGATGATCCATCAAATTTCCCAGTATCTGAGAGGAAGAGATTCCATGTCAGGAACAGTCGGTTGCTTACTCATCCATGGATTTGCCGGAGACATCAACGACATACTCCCACTCGCCAAAAAGCTCCGCGAGGCTGGCTATCACGTGGAATGCCCTACCTTGGAGGGTCATGGGACTACTCGTCGTCACATGGCCAAAAGCACCCGCCACGACTGGCTCCGCTCGGCAGAAGAAGGCTACAAGCGACTGGCCATGCGCGCTGACACCATCGTGGTCATCGGATTTTCCATGGGGGGACTGCTCGCCTTTCACTTGACGACGAAATACCCCGTCGCCCTGCTGTTTACCCTCAACACTCCTTATAAATATTGGGATGTCAAAGAGGCGATGCACTATTTGCGTGAGGATTTCTCTACCCACTCCAAACGCTACATACATGGCATCGGCAGAATCCCTTTTAGCAGCATGCTGCAATTTCGCAGGCTGTTGGCAGAAACGAAGCCGCTTTTGTCCAAAATTACGACGCCATACGTCCTACTGCAAGCAAGGCGGGATGATACTGTCCACGCCGTGAGTGCACAAATACTCGCGACCAGTGTGGATGAAGCAGCTTCCCCGCACATTTCTTGGTACGAGAATTCCAATCATATGCTGCTGCATGGTCCTGATAAAGAGGCTGCGATTGCCCACGTCATGGCCACGATCAAGAGACGTTTTCCATCTTGATCAGCTTCGGTCGTCCCAACCAGGCGAGTGCAAGCATAAACAGCACAATAGCAATTCCGATGTACATCACACTCAGTCCTACATGTTCATCCAGCCAAAAGGCAAGGAGCGGCCCCAACGCCGCGCCCAGATCGCTCACGACTGAATATTGTGTCATCCATGCATGGCTGTTGGCCTGTCTCGCTGCTACATCCGCCGCGATTGTATCCAGCACAGTCGTGATAATCGTCGCGGTCAACTGAATGCCGAATAAAATGGCAAACCATATCAAGAGTGCGTTCGTTCCTTGCAGGCGTGTCGTTCCCTGCAACGCAGCAAACAGAAACGAAGCGACAAGCAAAGTCACGATGAACATTTTCGTCCTGCCATGCTTGTCAGACAATGTACCAACTAACGGGGCAGCCCATGGTTCCCATCCCCAGCGTATGCCTTGTACCAGACTCGCAATGACTGCTGCCCCTAACACGACTCCGCCGGCCACAATAAATGGATCGCGCACTTCGACCACTCTACTTAACGTGGAGGTAAATATCCCTTGGTACACCATCGTGACGAGTAGTGCCGTAATCATCGTCATCAGCACCGCTCCCTGATTCCACATACGTTTTCCTGTTACCATCCGATTCACGCCTGTCTGATCCTGACTGCTAAAGGAAGGCCTTATATAGCGAAAAACGAGAATCGCCGCAAACAAGGAAGGCACCGCGAGAGCGATGGAAGCAACAGACAGCCCGTACCAAGAAGCCAGAATTGCTCCGACCAACATACCCCCGAGGCTCCCTAATCGATACAGTCCGTTGTACAAGCCCATGAGCTGCCCGCGATTATGCCCTTCGGAAACAGTCACGATCAAGGAATACGCACCTAGCCTTAAAAATGTCCAAGCCACTCCCCACAAGCATCGCATCACAAGCCACAGCCAAAAGCCTTCCAAGCTGTACGAAAGCGTCGTTAGAAAAGCCAGCCCCACTGCCAAAATCAAACCCGTACGTCCTCCTGAGCGCTCATACCATTTTCCAACAAGGGGCCCGAGTGGTACACGGATGAAGCGGTTTACCGCCAGCAATACCCCTACTTCCCACAACGAAGTTAACCCCGCCTCCTTCCAGAAAAGAGGAAGCACCACATACAGCATCGAATCTCCTATCATACATAATGCTGTCACCAGTGCGACTGCCACGACTTGTGTCTTTCCACTGACCTCTCTCATCTCCTGATCCTTCTCTCTACTCGTTTTCTGTCTTTCTGAGCTATACCTTACGCGCAATCACTCATCATTTCTAATACATCTTTATCTACAACTCATAAACAAAAGTTATGAATCGAGGTACAGAATGAATTTACATGCACTCCGCATTTTTGTAGAAGTAGCGTCACGAGGTAGTGTCACCGAGGCAGCAATCGCACTCTCGATCAGCCAGCCTGCCGTCAGTGCCCAAATCCGCAAGCTCGAAAATGAATGGGGCATGACCTTGCTCGTCCCGGATGGTCGCGGCATTTCTCTCACCTATGAGGGGCGTTTTCTTTTTGAAAAAGCACGTCGTATTTACGACTGGGAACGCGAAATCGAAACACAGCTGACAGAGATGAAGCAAGGAAAGAAAGGAAAGCTCCGCATTGCTTCTACCTTTCTCCCCTCGCATTATCTCGTGCCACAGTGGCTGGCTCAGTACAAGCGCGATTTTGAAGGAGTGGATGTGGAAATTCGCACGCGCAATTCCATGCAATCCATTGAACTGCTTCTTAGCTGTGAGGTCGACGTGGCCGTTATTATCAAGGAATCGTGGGATGAGCTCCCTATCAATCGGCATCATCTGATGGATGTGCCTTATTGGTTTATATTGCCTGCTCACCATCCGCTTGCAGGAAAAAAGATCAGTATGGAGCAGCTCGTGGAGGAGCCGTTTTTGTTGCGGGAACAAGGTAGTTCTACCCGCGATTGGCTTTTTGCTCTCTGTCGCGAGCACGGTGTGAAACGTCCACAGGTCGGTATGCAGTATCACGGTCTGGTCGAATCTATCCACTCCGTCCGGGCGGGATATGGGACGATGCTGGCTCCTGCTCTGGCCGTTAGGGAAATGGTAGAGCGTGGTGAGGTCGGTCGAGTAACCGTGCCAGGCGTAGAGATCAAGCGTCCCCTGTATGTCTGCACGCGTGACGGTGAGACAGATCAGCGGCCTGTTGTGGCTCAGTTTTTGGATTTGCTAAAGCGTGAGAGATCTTCGTGAGTGCAGCCTTCTTCCAGAAAACATGCAAAAAAGAGGCTTTTCCTCCAAGGAATAGCCTCTTCTTATCCGCAATGCTTATGGGAACACAATCGTTTTGTTGCCGTACACCAGCACCCGATCCTCCAGATGCCAACGAACTGCACGCGCCAACACTGTACGCTCTACCTGGCGTCCCAGCTGCTTCAGTGCCTCGACGTCCTCCTGATGCGATACACGTTGAACGTCTTGCTCGATAATCGGCCCTGCGTCCAGCTCTTCTGTGACGTAATGAGCAGTCGCCCCGATCAGCTTCACGCCACGGCGATACGCCTGCTCGTAAGGCTTCGCTCCGACAAAGGCTGGGAGGAAGGAATGGTGGATATTGATAATCCGCATCGCGTAGTCATCCAAAAAGCGCGGAGACAAAATCTGCATGTAGCGAGCCAGAACGATCAGATCAACGCCCTCTGCTGCTGCCAGCTGCGCTTCTTCTGCCTGCGGCTTGTTATCCTTCGTAACGGGGATACAACGATACGGAATACCGAAGGACTCGACAGTCTCCTGCATGTCAGGATGATTGCTGACGACAACCGCGATATCCGCGAACAGCTCCCCGGACTTCCAGCGCCACAAGAGCTCCAAAAGACAGTGATCTTCTTTGGAAACAAACAACGCGACCTTCTTGCGCTTGTTCGCTTCGACCAAGGACCATTCCATGCCAAAGCTCTCGGCTACAGGGATGAATGCTTTCTTGATCTCTTCACAGCGCTCGTCCAGATTAATGAGATCGAATTCAATGCGCATGAAAAACCGGCCTGTTTCCGGATCGGTCGTGTACTGGTCAGATTGAACGATGTTTGCTCCTTGTTGGAACAAGAAGTTCGACACCGCCGCGACGATACCCGCGCGGTCCGGGCAAGAAATCAGCATGCGCGCACGATCTTTGTTTTTCTCTCGATACGCGAGCCATTCTCTCTCTGATAACAATTGCATGGTTTACTCTCCTCCATCATAAAAAACAGCAAAAAGTTGTTTGCAATTATACCATTCCCAGAAGAGATTTCTATACCCAAATCGAGAGAAAAACGTTCACTTATCGATAAAAATTTTTAGATAGAGTGATTTCCAATCCCGTTTAGCAAAATATCTACGGTCAGGGCGATTTGCTCGTCGTCGCTGAACTGTGTAAATTCATCGGTATCCAAAACTTGCCGGAACAAAACGAGGCCGATCATCGAGGACAGGATCGCCCGAAAGACAGCCTGTGTCGGGAGCGGACGCAATTCGCCCACCTCTACCTTTGCCTCGATCAGCTTATTTGCCATCTCCTTCACACCTGTAAAAACTGTAGCGATCAGTGCTTCTCTGATTTCGTCGTGGAAAAAGGCTTCTTGCAGCAAAATGCGAATATGCTTTTCATTCGCCAGCACCAAGTCGATCCGGTTTCGATATAGCTCTGTCACGATTTGGGAGAATGTTTTTTTATTCTGCTCTTTGAAGATCTCACGGACATCCTTCAAAATAAACGGTGCCGCGAATTTGACCAACACAGGTGCTACGACGGCAAGTAAAATATCCTTTTTCGATTTGTAGTGGCGAAAAATCGTTCCCTCTGCCACTCCTGCTTCTTTGGCAATTTCAGAGGTTGAGCTGGCATGAAAGCCTTTTTCGGCGAACAGCTTCACTGATGCACGCAAAATATTGCGCTGCTTCTCCGTCATCTCACTCTCGTCTTTCAACTCTTCTACATATTGCAACAGGCCTTCTACAAATGTTGGCGGCTTGTTCATCACCCATTACGCTCCTCTTATTCGATCTTCTTGCGGAATCGCAGGATCGCGACGGTCAGGATCAAGAGACAAAAGCTGCTCATTCCGACGACATCCTTCCAGAGCGCATCGATGTCCACGCCCTTTAAGAAAATCCCCCGCAAGATTTCCAGAAAATAGGTCAACGGGACGAGCCCGCCTAACCATTGTATCACGAGCGGCATTGAATCGCGCGGGAACATAAAGCCGGAGAGAAGCACGCTGGGCAGGATAAAGGCGAATGCCATTTGCATCGCTTGAAGCTGAGTCTTTGCCACCGTAGAAATGAAAATGCCCAAGAGAAGCGTCGTCACCAAAAACAAGACAGACAACGTCACCAGAAGCGAAATGCTGCCTTTGACCGGAACCCCGAACCAATACGTTCCAACCAATAGCACCAGACAAAACGAAAAGAGACCTACACCTACATAAGGGGTAATTTTGCCGAGCATCAGCTCCAATGGGCGTATCGGAGTCACGATTAACTGCTCCATCGTTCCCCGCTCCTTCTCTCGTACGAGGGAAAATGCCGTCAGAATCATCGTGACGTTTTGCATAATCAAGCCGATCAGGCCGGGAATATTGAAGACAATACTCTCCATATTGGGGTTAAACAGCACGCGTGTATCCAAGCCGAGTGGTTGTTCCAGCTCCCCCAAGCCTTGTTTTTGCAGCTTTATTTCCTGCAACGTGATCGCTTGATGTTGAACGATCAACTGAGCTTGAGAAGTGGCAGTCCGGGCGATATTCGGATCGGAACCATTAATAAGCATCTGCACATCTACCGGCTCGTTGCGATCACGCTTGCGGGTGTAGTCTGGCCCGATAATGAGCGCTACATTTACGGAGCCATCGTCTAACATGGCTTCGATCTCCTCGTAGCCACTTACATGGGCTGCCACCTCGAATACACGTGTATTGACGAACTGATCCACCAGCTCTCGGCTGGCAGCAGAAGGGCTTTGATTCCAGACTGCCATATGGATGTCATTGACGTCTGTGTTGACCGCATATCCGAACAAAAACAACAGCATCAGCGGCATGACCAGTGCAATCGCCAGACTGGGACGATCTCGCTTGATTTGGATGACTTCCTTCTTCACGACAGACCAGTAACGCTCCCAGACAAAATGCCTCATCGGACTCCCTCCTCCGCCGCCTGTCTGGCTTCCTCCTGCCTAACCAAATCAATGAAGACATCCTCCAGATTGCCTACTCCCAAGCGATCAATCAATTCTTGGGGAGTGCCTTCCGCCAGCAGATTGCCAAAAAAGATAAAGCCAATCCAATCGCATGTCTGCGCCTCATCCATGTAGTGTGTGGTCACCAGCACCGTGATCCCCTGTCTCGCCAGCTCATGAATGACGTCCCAAAAAATCCGGCGGGAAACAGGATCGACTCCTGCTGTCGGTTCGTCCAAAATCAACAGCTCCGGCTTGTGCAAAAGAGCGCAGGAGAGCGCGAGGCGTTGCTTCCATCCCCCTGAAAGCGAACCCGCAAGCTGCTTTTCCCTGCCGGTCAAGCCTGCCATCTCAATCAGTTCCGTTTTCCGCTGCTTACGTTCTGCGCTGTTTAATTGATAAACTCCGGCATAAAAATCGAGATTCTCTTCTACTGTCAAATCTTCATACAGGCTGAACTTTTGTGACATATACCCGATCCGTTGCTTGATTTCCTCGCTCTGTGTCATGACGTCGAACCCAAGTACCGTCCCCTTTCCCGTCGTCGGGGTCAACAAACCGCAAAGCATCCGGATTGTGGTCGATTTCCCTGAGCCATTCGGACCCAAAAAACCGTAAATCGAACCTCTCGGAACCGTCAGCGTCAAGCTGTTCACCGCTACTCGCTCTCCGAAACGCTTCGTCAATTGCTCGCATTGGATAGCGGCGTTCATTGGCCTCCCTCCTCGTCTGCCAGCAGCACATCGGCAGGCATGCCAGGTTTGATTTTGTCGAGTCCTTCTGTGATGTGTATCGTAACAGCGAACACAAGCTTGGTGCGTTCATCTGGCGTCTGTACATTTTTCGGCGTGAACTCTGCTTTTTCTGAGATGCGACTGATCGTTCCCGTAAAGGTCTCCTCAGGATAGGCATCCACCTTGATGACAACCTCTTGCCCTTTTTTCACCCGATTCAATTGTGCTTCCGGGATGTACACGACGAGCTCGAGCAGATCTGGCTTCATCATCGTAAACAAGGTAGCGCCTGTTTTGGCTACTTCCCCCTGTTCGATAGAGGAGCGCAAGAGAGTACCATCGTCTGTTGCAGTAATCTTGGACTTTTCCAACTGCAATAAGGCTTGATCCAGTTTCGCTTTTGCCTGCTGCTGGGTGGCGAGCAGTGCCCGAATTGCGTAATCGGTACTTCCTTCCTTCACCTGATCGAGATCCGCCTGCGCTCCGGCTTGCGCGGCTTGTGCTGTACCGATTTGGGCCGCAGCAGCAGCGATGTCTTCTTGTGCAGAACGGTACTGTGCCTGTGTCTGAGCTACTTGTGCCGTCCATTGATCTGCCTGCGTTTTTGCCTGGTTCACTGCTTCTTTTTGCGTGTCGAGGTCTTTGGCAGAGATTGCTCCTTTTTCGAAGAGCGCTGTTGCTTCCTCGAGTCTTTTTTGTTGATACAAAAGGGTCTGCTGCGCCCCCTGCCATTGCGATTCTGCCTGCGTCATCTGCTCAGTCGCTCGTGCTTTTCCTGCTTCCGCCTGATTTTTTCTCGCTTGTGCCAGTTGGATATTCGCATTTGCTTGCTGGACGTTGGCCAAGCTTCTTTGGATCGTCGTGTCGCGTGAACCAGCCCTCGCCTCTTCTAGTCTAGCTGTCGCTTGGTCCAATGCTGCCTGTGCTTCTGCCACAGTAATTTGGTAGCTTCGTTTATCGATTTGGGCTAGCACTTGTCCTTTCTTTACTGCACTTCCCTCTTCTGCCGTAACGTTTGTCACCAATCCGCCTACTTCCGCTACGATCGGCAGCTCGATGGCCTCAATTGTGCCGGACAGAGACGGATGATTTTCGGATGTCCAATTGCAGCCCGACAATGCCAGTAACAGTCCCCCGATACATATAGAGCGAACAACTGGTTTCATAAACGCTTCCCCCTACCTACGTAATAGAGTGAGTAATCACTTTCTTTTTATGAGGAAAAAACAAGCCACAGAAACAAGCTCTAGATGATCTTTTTAATTAGCGAGTGATTACTCACTTTTAATTGTGAGTATATGCTCCTCTTTTACGAAATGCAATTCCTTTTTCTAGAATGCGCAATCGAAAAGAAACCCTGTCTGATTATTCATGCTATGATGAAGACAAGTCCGTTGGCATCGTGTATCAGATACCGTCGGGATGGAAAGGATTAGGAGCGTCGGGTTTTTAACTACCATGTAGGGAGTGGAAAATGGCTATGATGATTAGCAAAGTCGGTCAAATCATGCTGTATGTCAATAACCAGGATCAAGCAGTGAGCTTTTGGACAGAAAAACTAGGGTTTCGTGTTGTTTCAGAAGAGAAGAACGGTGAAATGAGATGGATTGAAATTGCTCCCGCACAAGGCGCTGAAACAAGCATCGTTCTGCACAATAAAGAATGGGTTGCGAAAATGTCGCCCGGAATGAATCTTGGCACTCCTTCGCTTCTGCTCTTTTCGGAAAATATCGAGGAATTGCGTAACGACCTCATGAATAAAAGTGTGAAGGTTGGAGACATTGTTACGATGCCTTCGGGCCGCGTCTTTAACTTCGCAGACGATGAAGAAAATTACTTTGCTGTGCTGGAGAAAAAGTAAATATAATGAGGCGGCTGACAGGAATAGTCGGCCGCCTTTTGTTTCATGCTTTTGTTTCATGCCTTTTTAATCGAACTTTAATTTGGACAGGGCGTCTTTCAACGCTGAGTTGATTCCTTCGTCCTGTTCCTTGTCTTGCCCCTTCAAATACTTGGTTACTTCTTTCTTCGAAACCTTGCTGCCCTTTTCCTTATCGCGACGCTCCTGGAAGGTCTTCAGTTTCTCCTTGTGCCCACAACCGCAGACAAAGGTTTGTCCTTCCCCTTCTCCGCGCAGCTCCAATCTTTTGTGGCATTTTGGACATCTGGCATTGGTCTGCTTGGCAATGCTTTTGCGATAGCCGCATTCCCGATCCTGGCACACCTGCATTTTGCCGCGCTTTCCGTTTACCTCCAGCAAAAACTTATTGCACTCCGGGCACCTGCTTCTGGTCAGGTTGTCGTGCCGGAAAGTCTGATCGCTGTTCTTGATCTGTTGGACGACTTCTTTGGCGTACGATTTCATCTCTTCGATAAACGCTCGCTTGTTCAAGCTTCCCTTGGCGATGGCACCGAGCTTTTGCTCCCATTGGGCGGTCAAGGTCGGCGACTGCATTTCATCTGGGACGAGCTCTAGCAATTGCTTAGCTTTTGCGGTGACAAAAAGATGCTTGCCGCGCTTTTCTAGCAAAAAGCTGTTGAACAGCTTCTCGATCACATCCGCGCGAGTGGCTACCGTACCCAGTCCGCCCGTTTCCCCAATCGTTTTGATCAAATCCTTGCTCTCGTTCGCCATGTATTTCGCCGGGTTTTCCATCGCAGACAGCAGACTCGCTTCTGTGAAAGGCTCTGGCGGCTTCGTTTCGCCCTTAGTCTGGGATATCGACTGGATGTGCAGGCGATCTCCTTTGGCTAGAGAAGGCAGAATCTGTTCCTTTACGTCATCCTTCGCATCGTCTTCTTCTACATCGTGGTCATACGCCTCTCTCCAGCCTTGGGAGAGCACGGTTTTTCCTTTTGCCAGGAACGTTTCATTCCCGATTTTCGTCTGGATGGTCGTTTGCTCGTATTCGAAGGCAGGCAGCAGAACAGCCAGGAAGCGTTTCACGATGAGGTCAAAAATCTTGCGCTCCTTATCGCTCAAATCACCGAGAAAAACAGCTTGCTCTGTCGGGATGATCGCATGATGGTCTGATACTTTGCTGTCATCCACGAACGATTTGTTCGCTTTGATCGGCGCACGCAGGATTCTGGCAGCGAGAGGCGCATATGGCTTCATTTGGACAGCCTTGATTCGATCCGGCAGCGTCTCGACGATATCAGCAGAGAGATAACGAGAGTCCGTTCGTGGATACGTCACGGCCTTGTGATGCTCATATAGCCCTTGCATGATAGACAGCGTCTGCTTTGGTGAGTAGCCAAACATCCGGTTGGCATCCCGTTGCAGCTCCGTCAAATCGTACAGCTGTGGAGCATACGTCTTTTTGTGTGCACGAGTAATCTCGATGACTTTTGCGCTTTTCTCTTGTTTGAGCGAAGCTGTGAGCTGATCCGCTTTCTCCTTGGAAAACGTTTTGACATCCTTCGTTTGCTGATCTTGCCATTGGAGCTGAATCGGACCTTGAGCCACCGCAGACAGCCCGTAAAATGGCTTGGGTGTAAAGCGACGAATCTCCTCTTCTCGCGATGCCACAATAGCGAGTGTTGGCGTCTGGACTCGACCGCATGAGAGCTGTGCGTTATGCTTGCACGTCAAAGCGCGGGTGGCATTGATTCCTACGAGCCAGTCTGCTTCTGCACGAGCAGCGGCGGAGGCAAACAAGTTTTCATAGTTTTTGCCGTCCTTTAGATTGCGGAAGCCTTCACGGATCGCCTTATCTGTCACCGAGGAAATCCACAAACGCTTGATTGGTTTATTCACGTGAACCAGCTCGAGAATCCACCGGGCAACGAGCTCTCCTTCACGCCCTGCATCCGTCGCAATGACGATCTGCCCGACATCGTTGCGACGCAATTGTTGTTTGACGACTTGGAATTGCTTGTTGCTTTCCTTGATCACGACCAAGCGCAATGGGGAGGGCATAATCGGCAAATCCTCGATTCGCCACGAGCTGAATTGCTGCCCGTACGCTTCAGGATCAGCGAGAGTGACCAAATGCCCAAGCGCCCACGTTACGATATATTTATCTCCTTCAAAAAAGCCGTTTCCTTTTTTGTGACACTGCAATACTTTCGCAATGTCGCGTCCAACCGAAGGCTTTTCTGCCAGTACAACTGTTTTACTCATGTACGACATCCTTTCAAACCAATTCAACAACCTGTTATCCATTGTAAACAAAAAAGCAGGAAGAAGGAGCTTTTAAATGTTCCGAGGTCATAAAGTTTTAGACGAATTGGAAAAAACTTCATAAGGCTCCTTGACCATTACGTAACGTAACGGTTTATAGTGAAGTCACCGGTGAAACGCTAGCGACCCAGAAAGGGGCTGATCATGAAGCAACAGTGGAAAGTCGGCGAACCTATTGGTTCAACACTTCTTCATGGCGCCCAGATAGCATTTACCGACAGCATGCATGCTGTTGTGGCCGTTAGTGGCGGGCTCATGATCGCTATCGCCATACTCACCGTGATCAAGCTTCGGCATATCCCCCGCATCGGGCAGAAAACACCAGGTGAGATGTAATTGTCTGCGGCAGTCAAGGACTTTATTTTCTTGTCCTAGGCTACCGCAAGCTCTGTGCTAATGTATGTACCTACCTGCTCCCCTCGACAAATCCGCGCCATGGCTCCCAGTTGGTCAAAGTTAAACACGTGCAGAGGCAATTGGTGGTCTCTGGCCAAAATCATTGCGGACTGATCCATGACACGCAAATCTCTTCTGACCACCTCGTCAAAAGAAACCTCCACATACTGCTTCGCGGTAGAATCCTTGCGTGGATCGGCCATGTTTCCACGAAAAATATTGCCCTCTCCGATCATGATGGCTACTTCTACTCCCATATCCAGAAAAGATCACGACCAAGCGTAATCGGGACGGCATAATCGGCAAATCCTTGATTCGCCACGAGCTGAATTGCTGCCCGTACGCTTCAGATTAGCGAGAGTGACCAAATGTCCGAGTGACCACGTTATCATATATTTATCTCCTTCAAAAAAGGAAAAAAGGGCCCTCTCTGGGAGAGAGACACCCCTTCTTTCTTTACATTTCACCCTATACACTTGTCGCCCTTTAATGTAGCAGTCGCAAATTTCAATCCAATCTTCACTGATTTTTTCTACTCAAACTCTATTGAAATGTCACCTAATTCAAGATCAATTGGTTCTGGATCCTCAGGAATGGCCCCTGAATCAGATGGAGTGCCTGTTGAAAACACGGAAAAATATTTATAGCTTTCATTCCCTGATGTATCCTTTACTGCTCCTTGGGCTACATCTATGTAGTACTCTACATTATTTTTTAAAGGCGCTTTCGGTTGGATCGTTACAGTGTCATTACTGACAGTAAAAGTTGCAGGAACCTTCGCACCATTGTCATTCATTAATAGGAATTTCTTTGTTCCACTTATCACTTTGCGATCATACTTAATTGCAATAACCGCATCTACATCCACTTTTGTTTCCTCTCCATACGGCTTTACATCGATTACTATAGGCGCTTCGTTGTTGCTGGTCACAAACTGTAATAAATACTTATCGATCGATTTAGTAGAATCAATGGTGCTTACAATTGCTCCTTTGTCAATCTCGATCGCATATTTCGTATTGGATTCCAAAGTCTTGTCAGGACGAATATAGAGTGTGTTATTTCTAATCTCCAATTTTCCGCTGACTGGTGATTTTCCTTCAACCTTATAGAGCGATACTACTGTTGACGGATCATTGTCAAAAGTAATTGGCACCAGGAATGTTAGCGCAGGTCGAATGTTTGTAGGAACATCTGTCTGCGCAATAATAGGATTAGAAACTGATACGAACACATCCCCAGGTTTTGGATAACTGATTAGGTTGTCGGAAATATACGTGCTATCAAGTTGGTATTCACTTTTGAATTTCGCGTCATTTTCCTCTAGCTGCTCATCATCAAGGAACTGATTCGGTACACCAAGCTCTTCTTTCTCCGATTTTGCTGATACGCTGTTGCTGTTTAGCGTTAAACTGAACATGAGTGTTACTGCGAGTAAGGATTGAACTAATCTCTTCATACTTCTCCTCCAAAATAGTTTGTGTGTACATAAAAATCGTATTTCATTTTTAAGGCGTAACATACAGTTTTTTACACGAAATAAAAATATGGTTATTTTGGACTAGGACAAGCTCCGAGCCTCCGACTCCACTCCAAAATACGGTACGTCGAGCAAAAAAAGAACGAAAGCGACAACCGCCTTCGTTCTTTCATACGTTTATACAAAAAAATTCGGAAAATCAAAGTCATCCCGTTTGCCCGACAAAATATTTCGTAATAAAAGATCAGCGGTCTCGGAGGCAAACTGGTGATCCTCGCTCGTGATAACGCCTTTTTTCAATGCCTCATCGAGCTCATCCTGATCAAGCAGGTATACTTCTCCTGTCGGCAGTACCACGATGTCGAGGTACAAATCGTCATACCAGATATGCCCGTTCTCATCCTTGCCATGTCCCCGGCAAATATCGATATACCATTGCACGGTATTCCCTAACTCATCCATCATTTTCGTAACGGCATAAGCTTGACCATGGGGAAAATATTGCAAGTACACATATCCTCTATCGCCCACACACAGTGTTTTATCCCCGACAGGCATATAGGCAGGCTCACTTACTTCGTCCAGAGAAAGGCGGACAGTGTACCCAGAGAAAGATAAAGCTTCTACCCACTTTTGCTGGTAGCCCAATCGCTTCACGCGTCTCCAACCAGGTCGATCTGCTCGTTTTCGCTTCATAGCCTGCTCTCCCTCGTCGTTTTGGTTGCTTTTACTCTACCATGGATGGGATCGCTTTGTCAGATAGCAAACAAAGACATGCTCACGAAAAACATGCCTAAACGGATTAACCAGCTATTTATGTTTGGGAGGAGTCGTCTTTTTTTGCCAATCGACTGTGTTTGCGCCCATAAAGGAAATAGACGATCGCTCCGACCGACAGCCAACCGAGAAAACCGAGCTTGGTCAGCGTAGGCAGGTTGAAAACGAGATATCCGCAAAAGAGAACCGCAAGCAAGGGGACAAGCGGAACAAACGGGACCCGGAAAGCCCGCGGTAATTGCGGGTGAGTGCGGCGCAGTACAACTAGTCCAATCGAGACCAAAATAAAAGCAAACAGCGTTCCGATGTTAGTGAGCTGGGCCAAGCTAGAGAGGGGCAATAATCCACCGAAGGTTGCAACTAATACTGCCACGACGAGCGTGCTCTTTTGTGGTACCTGTGTGCGGGGATGTACGTGCGAGAAGAGCTCAGGGAGCAAGCCATCTCGGCTCATCGCAAAAAACATCCGGGCTTGTCCATACATCATGACTAACAACACTGTCGTGATCCCGACAATGGCTCCCAACGAAATGAAGCCTGCTACCCAGTCCTGATTGACATAGGTGAGCGCAAACGCGACCGGATTTTTGACATTCAACAATTTGTACGGAACAATCCCTGTCAATGTCAGTGAGACTGCAATATACAAAATCGTGCAGACGAGTAAGGACGAGATGATCCCGATTGGCATGTCGCGCTGGGGATTGCGGACTTCTTCGGCCGCACTAGACACCGCATCAAATCCAATAAAAGCAAAAAACACCGTTGCGGCACCAGTCGCTACTCCCGCAAAACCAAACGGCATGAATGGACTCCAGTTTTCCGGTTTAACATACATGACTCCAACGACGAGGAACAGGGCAACTACCGCTATTTTTATCAACACCATGATGGTATTCAAGCTGGCTGACTCTCTCGTTCCCATCATCAACAAAGCTGTAATGATGATAATGATGAGGACCGCAGGTAGATCGATGATCGTTCCTTTTGATGCATCAAACGCACTCGTGAGCGCATTCGGCAAGTGGATGTTAAACCCGGCTAGCAATCCCTGGGCATACCCCGACCATCCGCTTGCCACCGCAGCACAAGCCACTCCATATTCGAGAATCAAGTCCCACCCGATCATCCACGCGACAAATTCGCCAAATGCCGCATAGCTGTATGTATAAGCGCTTCCCGACACCGGAACAGTCGAAGCAAATTCCGCATAGCAGAGTGCGGCAAACACACAGGCAAGTGCTGCAATAACAAAAGACAAAACAAGTGCCGGTCCAGCGTGCAAGGCAGCGGCAACTCCCGTTAACACAAAAATCCCTGTTCCCATGATCGCGCCGATGCCCAGCATCGTGAGGTCAAAAGCACCTAGTGACTTTTTGAGAGAGCTTTCGTTTTTATCCACCTGCTCCAGCATTTGTGCAACTGACTTTTTCCTCAGCAATTGATTTTTCCATGACATCATGTGCGACCTCCCAAGCGGGTCATTCACTTCCAACCGTGATTGAAAACAGTTGGAGTATGATCCGTTTGGAGGAAAATTATGCACAGACGCAGCTTGGATCGGATTTTGTCAGGGCTAGCTTCGTGCTAATCCGCGCCCAATGACATTGGCGGAAACTGGCGCAATCCCGAGCTCTCTTGCCCAAATGGACAACTGTCCCATGTGATGAATCTCGTGGGCGATGACATGGCGAAGCAGCTCCCCCTTCGTGTACACTTCATCATCCCAGGCGACCTTTACTGATTCGTTCTCCATCTCGTCTGACCAATTCTCGATGACATCACGCAATTCTACGCGCCAGGCATTTGACAGTGCTTTTACCTTTTCCAGTGACCTGTAATCTGCGTACGATACCTGAATATCCGGCTTTCCCTGCACGCCCCGAAGCCAGCTATACTCCACGTCAGCAATGTGAAACAAGGTGTACAAAATCGTGCCAGCCCCACCTGTGCGCTCTCGCAGCAATTCTTCTGGTGGAAGCTGCTTGCACCATTCCATCCATTCGTCCCGTACCTGCCAGTTATACTTGAACAACATCTTCATTGGACTCGCTCCTTGTTTGACCATTATGTAGATTCGGAAAATTTTAACTGATTATAGCACGTATGTTCCCATTTCGTAAAACCATTAATGTTTGTCTTCTAACCGTAGTGATCGGGTGAAGCCCTGCCACATGTTTTCCAGTCGCCTGTATCCTCTCTTCGTTCGGGCGGTCTCCTTCCAAACATGTGACAGTGCTTTCTACCGCTTTGATCTCTTCCCGCTTTTCGTTCATAGTGGGGGGCAGTTCAAAGTAGCCTCCTCGAATTTACTTTCGTATTTATTAATCAAAGTTGCGTAGGAAGAAGCGCATTTCCAGTCAAAGCGCCTCTGGAGCCCATCCTAGCTTCGAAATAAATGGCGGGGAATTTCAGCTTCACTTATGGAATCCTTCATCGAAACTGCTACGTTTGAAGCGCTCCCGCCATTCATTTCGAAGCGGACAGTCAATCTCCCCTTGTGGGGCGTAGGCCGAAGCGTAGACTGGAAATGCGCTTCTTCCTCAACCACAGCAGCAGTAATAAACAAAAAGACCGCCAGAATATTAACCCTGACGGCCCAACATACTATTCCAAGCTTTCATCCGAAAACGACAGAGAGAATCCACCTGAGAGTAAATAAAGATAACTAGACAGGTTCCCTTTTGGCTTGATGATCTGCTTGATCGCCCGAACGTATAGCCTGATCTGCCCTTCGTATCTTCTTTTCATCTCTTCGATGGCTACCGCAGTCGCCTCTTTTGCCATCCAATCTGTCTTGAAATCGATCAGGACGAGGCTTCCATCCTGTTCCTCCAACAGGCAATCAATGACCCCTTGAACGACAACCTGCTCGTTGCTCTCTTCACCTAACTCCGCTTCTACTTCATAAGCAGGAAGCACGAGGGTAAATGGTAATTCACGATGCACGACCGCCGCCGACTTCATTCGCTGCCCCAAAGGATCAGCGAAGAATCGGGCGATCTGTGGAACATCTACTGCTTGTACCTGCTCATCAGTCAAAAAGCGACGTGCCGCGAGTACCATCACCTGCTCCCGAATATCCGCTTCATCCAGCGGACGCTTCAAATCGAGATGTTGGAACACTAAGTGCGTAATTGTCCCTTTTTCTGCTGCTGTCAGTCGATTGGATTTTTGATCAGACAAAAACTTTGGCTTTTCCGTAATCGACGGCAGTGTGAGTGGCTGTCCGCCTTTGCTGACTTTGGCATGTCGCTTGAGTTCGCTGACACTCCATTTCGCAGCGACGCGTGGCGCAATGGGATGCGGGTCCTGCCATCCTAACCTCGTGTCGACAATCTCTCGCAACGTGTCATCAGACGGTCGTTCCTTAATCGCCTCTCGTCTGGTCATGCGCTCCCACAAAAACGCCTCGTCGTTGGTTGACTCTCCTTGAGCACGGAGCTCATCTGCCTGATAGAAATGAAACGACCAAACCGAATCATCCAGCACACTTCTGACTCTCACGACATCTCCTGATCCTTGTTGCTCTGGATATGCCCGCAGTAATCCTGCGCCAGGATGTCGCAGCATCGCACGCCCTACCCAATCCAGGTATCCTTTTGCCTGAATCAAGTCTTCGTCACTGAGCCGCTCGCTGTCATCCTGTCTGCCCCAGTCCGTCACACTTTTTGCGAGATCCCTCGATGAACCAACAAGAATGAGCTTCTCGCGTGCACGCGTCAAAGCCACATAAAGCACACGCATTTCCTCTGCCAGCATATCCCGACGCAGCTTTTGCCGGATGCCTAGCGCAGCCAGACTCGGATAGCGCAGCTGCATGGAGGGCTCGATTGCCATCGGGCCAAAGCCCAGATCTTTATGCAGCAAAAACTGGCTTTTCAAATCCATCGTATTAAACTGCTTGCCCATACCCGCCACAAAAACAACCGGGAACTCCAGCCCCTTACTTTTGTGGATCGTCATGATGCGTACGACATCCTCGTTTTCTCCGATGGTTCGTGCTTCACCCATATCATTGCCCGCTTCTTGCAGACGGTCGACAAAGCGCAAAAAGCGGAACAAACCTCGATAGGAGCCAGCTTCGTATTGTCTCGCACGATCATAGAGCGCACGCAAGTTGGCCTGTCGCTGCTGACCGTTTTCCAGAGCCGCCACATAATCGAGATAGCCCGTCTCCCGGTATAGCATCGTCAGCAGTTCCGATAAAGCAACTCTGCGAGCCTCTGTCCGCCATAGATCCAATCGGCCAAAAAACTGTCGTAGCCTTTTCTCCCACGACTCTTGGGCCGGGCGTTCCTCTGCATATTGGAGTACGGCTTGGTGAAACGGCCCTGTCGCGTAGTGAATGCGGATTTGAGCAAGCTGCTCCTCCCGCAAGCCGACGATAGGAGACCGCAATACAGCTGCCAATGGAATGTCTTGGAGCGGGTTGTCAATGACACGCAGCAAGGAGAGCATCGTTTCTACCTCCGTCGCCGCGAAATAACCCGCAGTCTGCTCCGCATACACGGGAATTCCTGCCGCGTGCAGCTCCTCTTGCATCGTCTGCCCCCAGCCTGAGGTCGCACGAAGCAAAATAACGATATCGTGATAGGCCAGGGGACGCATTCCCCCAGCCTTTTTATCGAAAACGAGCAGTGGCTCTTCTCCCTCGCCTGGCTCCATCCAACGTCGAATGCGGCTGGCGATTAGTCGCGCTTCCAGCTGTGCTACACTCGCTTCCTCTGCGGACTCTCCTGCTGTCTCGGGAATACCTGCTTCGCCCTCATCAGTTGACTCGGCAACTACCACCTGACCTTCTTCTGCTATCGCTGTATTCCGGTCGATCAGATGCATCTCTGCCTGCAAACGGTTCGGCTGTGCTTCAGGATAAGACGCACGGTTGATCAACTCCGCCGAAGGATCATAACCAATCTCACCTACCCCGTGAGACATGATCTGACGAAACAAAAAGTTAACGGCATCTACGACTTCTCTTCTACTACGGAAGTTTGCCGCCAGATCAATACGCCGTCCGATGCACGCTTCGTCAGCGTCCCTATCTTTTTGATAGGTCACATATTTTTCGAGAAACAGCTTCGGCTCTGCCAAGCGGAACCGATAAATACTCTGCTTCACATCACCTACCATGAAGCGATTCGCTGGCTGACCATCCGCTCCGTCTCGGGAAACCATTTGCAAGATGGTCTCCTGCACGAGGTTGATATCCTGATATTCGTCTACCAGCACTTCAGCGAACTGTTCACGCAATTGGGTCGAGATAGACGAAGGAACAGTCTCCCCAGACTCATTCGTTTCGGTTAAAACGCGCAGAGCAAGATGCTCCAAGTCGCCAAAGTCGACTAAGCCACGCGAGCGCTTCTCCAATTGAAATGCGTCCGAAAATGCTGTCACCAGTCTTGCCAATGTCTGCATGTGAGGAGCAATCCGCTGCAAATCCGCAACGTACTGCTCGGCTGTCGTAGAAAAGTATTGCTCGATTTGCTCTGCCAGTTCCTTTTTCACGCTGTTTCGCAGGTCTTGCACCTGTTCCTTCACGAGCGGATCTGTACCTTTCACTGGAGGCAGCTTGGCAAATACAACTCCTCGGACAGCTCCGACAGTCGCTTCCCAGCCATCTATGCAAGCCGCTCCAGCACGCTCTAGGGCAGCTGCTTCCGCCTCAAGCAAAGGCAAATAGCCAGCAGGCCCTTCCGGTGAGCCTGCCAATAGAACTGCCCTGCGCATCTTAGCCGTCATTCCACCGAGTGCCAGCTCCACAGAACGTAGCACGCTTCTGGTCCACTCCAGTCCGTCCAGACCGTTTTTATCGTGAACCGCAAACATTCCAGCCGCTTCCCCGAGCCATTGTTCTGGTGCCGGATGACTGCGTGAAAACTCATACAGCCTGAGCAGCAAAATGGTGAGAGCATGATCGTCCTGACCGTCCAGCATCACATCAGCTAATGCATGAAAATCCACGTCATTCTCATACCAGCTCTCCAGCTGTTCCTCCAAGACATCCTGCCGCAAAAGCTCGCCTTCCATCTGATCGGCAATGCGAAAATCAGGATCGAGTTCAATCAGATAGTAATACTGGCGCAAAATCCCCAAGCAAAACGAGTGAAGTGTCGTAATCGTCGCCCGCTGGAGTAGAGCCAGTTGTCGACGCAGATGAGAAGAGTGCGGGTCATCTTTCAATGCTTTTCGCAATGCATCGCCAATCCGGTGACGCATCTCTGCCGCTGCCGCATTGGTAAAGGTCACCACCAACAGCTGATCGACACCAACCGGGTCCTTCTCGTCCATGATGCGTCGGATAATCCGCTCAACCAGAACAGAGGTTTTCCCTGAGCCTGCTGCCGCTGCCACCAGGAGATTATTCCCGCGCTGGATAATCGCTTGCCATTGCTCGTCCGTCCATTGTTCAGGCTTGGCCTGCAATTGTTGATCCGCCATCGGTCATTCCTCCTTCTCCTGCCATCTGCTGTTCTGCCAGCATGCTCCATATTTGCTTGTTGTTCCACTTGGCAAGCTGTCGGTGCTCATTCCCGCCTGCATCTCCATCGAACTTGCATACTGGCTTGTACGAACAGTAATCGCAAGCGGTCATCGTCCCATTTGTGTACGGTTCGATCTGGATTTCCCCGTTGGTCATGCGCGTACTGATTTGCTTCACGGTATCGCGAACATAGGAGGTCAAGGCTTGGAATTGCTCGGCTGTTGCCACAGATGATCGCGACGAAAGCGTTCCGTCCTTTTTTATTTCAAATGGCACCAGCTCTGACGCCCCTTGCTCTACATAGCCATCCATCATTCGTGCCAGCTCTGGGTCTGCGAGCATCAAGCCTTTCATGCGCAAGCGCTTTGCCCGCTCCTTTGCCGCTTCGTCAACCGTTAGCAAGCGTTTTGCCGTCACAAAAGGATCGGCTACCTGATAGTAGAAAACGCCTCCCATTTCGGCTTTTTTCCCCAGCCATTCCTCCGCATTTGCCACGACGACATCCAGATAGACGAGCAGTTGCAAGTTCAGGCCATTCCACACGTCGGAGAGAGACAGCTGCTTGGGACTGGACTTGTAGTCAATCACGCGCAAATACGGGACCTCACTATCCAGTGATTGGTCAACGCGGTCAATTCGTCCGATTACCTGAAGCTCCACGCCATTTTCAAGCGTTAAAGCCAATCCCGGCAAATCTGAACTCGGCCCAAACGAAACCTCCAGTCCTACTGGTGCAAAACGGCTGCGCTTCGCATGCTCCCCGAGTACGTAAATCGCGCGGCCAACTGCTCGCTTCAGCTTGCCGGACAAATAACGATATCGGGCGGTCCGCGTCAAAATGCTGCTGCGAGTCGCAGGAACCAGTTCTTCTACAACCACATTTGCAAGCTGCATGCTATTGTCTTCCGTCAGCTTGCTCCACTCCAGATTGTCTTCGTTCATTTTTTCAACAGCTCGCTTGAGTGATGCGTGGAACAGCTCTCCCACATCGAAACGTTCCAGCTTGTACATCGTTCTCTCTGCCAATCTGAGACCGTGAGAAGAGAAATGCGAGAACGGACATGACTGGAACCGCTCCAGACGAGACACGCTCATTTTTAGTTGTTTGCCGTACAAGGTCGTGCTCGTTTCTAAATCCAGCTCCTGCGGTCGATTGAAGTAACGCAAGCCGGACAACAGCCACTGCTCCCGTTTGACATCGGAAGAGGTACGAATATACCAATCGTATACCTCCCACCAGAAATCTGGCAGCTCTCCTGTTTTCTTCATAGATCGCAATAGCGTCAACAGGTGGCGGAACACACGTCTCGGATGACCGAGCAAGAATGCATCGGTCTCGTGCTGCCCGGTTGGTTCGTTATAAAACACCTGATGCGGGATATCCGGCAGCACTTCCCGGATGCGTGTAAACACGGAGGAGGGCAGCAGTGCCTTGCCCTCTTCATCTGCCAACGCACAGCTCAGGATTAGTCTCTCCGATGGTCTCGTCATCGCTTGGTACAGCAGGTAAGGCTCAGCCATCAGCCGTTGCTTTGCACTCGGTGCCAGAGACATTCCCATTTCAGCCAGTCGCTCACGTTCCGCCTCATCCAAAATTCCTTCTTCTTTTGGACGCAACGGAATAATGCCCTCGTTTACGCCAAGCAAAAACAGAGCTTTGACATCCGGTTGACGGGAGCGCTCCATGGCCCCGATCAGCACCTGATCCAGCGCCGGGGGAACGAGTCCCAATTCAATCGTCTCCAGACCGCTGTCGAGCACACGAGCAAATGTCGCCAGATCCATGCTCTCGTCGCCCATGACCTCCACGACCTGATCCATCAGCTCGATCAATCCCGTCCATACTTGTCCGTGCACCTGTGCTGCATCGAGATCACCGTCATTTTCTGCCTTCCGCTGCCAATTCTCTAGCTTGTTAGGCACATCCAGCGCGATCAGAAGGTTGTACAGGGCAAGAGTCATTTCCTGTACGTTATTGCCCGTTGCTTGCTTCATCTCTTTTTCAAAGAACAGGAGCGGCGCTGCATATTTGCGTCTCAACTCATCGATTTTCGCGTCTTCCTCAGCGCCAGCTTGCCCGCGGAAATGCCAAGCAGATTCTTCTGCCCATTGATAGCCAAAGACACCATGAGCCAGCACGTAATTTTCCAGTCGGTCGATTTCCTTCCGGGCTGTATGCTCATCGGTGATATCCAGCAGGAGCAGGTCTGTTTTCAAGCAGCGGAAAACAGCGTCGTAGCGCCATTTTGTGACAATGACCTCCAATGCCGAGCGCACCAGCTCTACCAAGGGATGGTGCATGACAGAGCGCTTCTGGTCCAAGAAGTGCGGGATGCCGTATTCGGTAAATACAGCCGAAATCTCGTCAGCGTACGTACCAATTTCCCGAAGCAAAATCGCCATGTCCTTCCAGCGATACCCCTCTTCTCTCGACAGAGTCAGGAGCTTCAGCGCCACAGCCTCTACCTCTGCTCGCCTGTTCACTGCTGAGAGCATCGTCACTTCGTCCGAACGTCCGGGCTGATCCGGGATTGGCGGGTCTCCCCATTGGAAATACACTTGTTCGACCTGACGAAGCCATGGACTGCTCCTGAATCGCTGTGCCTCGGCCAATAAAAGCGGCTTGGCGATTGAGACACCCGATTCACGCGCCATCAGTGTCAAGGCTTGGTATGTTCGCAGTGTAGGGTGGAACAGCCCCAGTTCATCCACAGAGGCGTCCCGTTCATTCGGGTCAAGCGTCAGTGCAATCGTCACCTGCTTGGCGTGCTGCATCAACTGTTCGATCAAGCGCAGCTCTTGATTCGTAAACCCGGTAAAGCCATCGATAAATATTTCAGCCTGCTTGATGTACATGGAATCACGTACCATTGTGGCCACTCGGTTCAGGATGTCATCCGCATCACAATACCCCTCCGACAAGTAAGCCTCGTACGCATTCATAATCAAGCGAAGGTCATGTATTTTTTGATTGAGATTAGCTCCTCCCCACTCCAGATTCTCGGAATCGGTGAAGGATACCCCATACGATTTGCACTCGCTAATCAAGCGACCGAGCTGAGAAGCAAACCCAGGCTGTGTCGCCGAGCGCCCGAATACGTTCAGCTCTTCCTTGTGCCGCTCTAAAAGCATGCGCAAAACCATATGCTTGCCCAGATCGTCAACAGGCACGGTAGTCAGGTCGCCCAGCTCCTGCATGAGCCTGTGAGCCAATCGACCGAAGCTGAGCACTTGTGTCCCCATCACACCGCCTAGCTCTGGCAGTGTGGCGAGCGCATACTCTTCCTGAAAGCTGGCCTGTTCCGGTACGAGCAGAATCATAGGCGAACCCAACGGCTTTTCCCGTAGCCGGGCTTGCATCTGCCGATGGATCGATTCTGTCTTCCCCGTTCCTGCCCGCCCCAGTATAAATTGGACTGCCATGATTTTTCCCCTTCCCTACTCCATTTCCAGATGCAGCATGCTGCCTTTTCCCATCGGTTCTGCTGGTGTCACGACCAGACGACGCGGCATGCGCACACGTATTTCCGGGACGTGGCTAATGACCCCGATGGTAAAATCGTCCATGCGCAGTCGTTCAAGCGCATCCATAACGACTTCCAATAGCTCCGGATCGAGTGTCCCAAAGCCTTCGTCCAAGAAGAAAAACTCCAGGCGGCCGCCACGCATTTGAATCTCCATCGACAGGGCAAGAGCCAGCGACAAGGAAGTCAGGAATGTTTCCCCGCCAGACAATGTGCTTACTGGACGGCGCATTCCTCCAGCTCCTTCATCTCGCAAAACAAATTCGCCCTCGTCGCCGATTTCCAGCCCGTAACGATTGGCGGTCATCCGCTTCAGGTGATACGAAGCGTCTCTGGCGATTGATACCAGTTTTTCCTCCGCAATGAACTGGACAAACGCCTTGGCTTCAAACAACTTTTTCAACTCTTCCAAGCGGCTCTGCTCATCCTGCTGCTGTACCATCTCTTTATGAAGCTCTTGCCATTTGTCATGATTTTTTTCCATGCGATCTACGTGCTCTTTGGCGACAGCGACTTGCTTTTGCGCCTCCTGGAAGGCTTGCTCCCATTGCTCCCATGCCTCTTTTGCAGTGGTGAGCTCTTCTTGCGTAAACGAACGGCCTGCTACTGCTTGCTGTAGTCTTTCTTCTTCGTAACGAAGCTGCCCTGCGATTCGCGTGTAAGCCTCGACTTGTTCCTGTGCCTGTGGCAATTGCTCGCGCTCTGCGTACCGCTCCCGTACATACTCGACAGTGCCGAGACCTGTTTCTTGCAAGCCTTGGTACAATGTCTCGTGAGCTTCCGTGCGTTGCCGTGTGAGGATGGCCAACGTCTCCGAATATTTGACCAGATTGTTTTGCACCGTTTCCCGCGCCTCGGCGGTCTCTTTGCGCTTTGTCTCTGCCAACGTGACTGCCTGACGCAAACCGAGGAGAGAATCCTCTACCCGCATCAGACACTCCTGCGCAGTAAGTCCTCCCGTGCGTTCCAGCCATTGGGCATGTTTTTGTTCCCACATGCGCTTTCTATCTTCAAGCTTTTCCTTCAGCGCCGCTTCCCGTGATTTGCCCTCTACCTTGCGCGACTTGGCGGCTTCTACTTGCATCGTCAGCTTTCCGCGCAGCGTTTCTTTCTCGGATCGTACCTGCTGTAGTTCTGCTAAACGGCGATCTGATTTTCCGATTTCCTCGTACCGCTGTTCGATTTCCTCGATGGGAAGCTCATTGCGCTTCGCGTCGAGCTCTTCTCTGGATTGCTTTTCTTGCATGGATGCAGCGTCTAGGCGAGCTTTATTGTCATTGATTGCCTTCTGTGCCTGCTCGAGCAACAGCGTGCTCCGCTCCATCAAGCGTTTCTTTTCCGCTTCTTCCTCACGCAAGGCCTCCAGCTGCTGCTGCAATTGCTCACGCTCTGCTTTTAGTCGCTCTCTTTCCGCTTGCTTGGCGATCCGTTCTTTTTCCTCGCGCTGATAGACTCCGAGTAGCTCTTCAAAAGAATCCACGATCCAAGGCTGTCCGTACCCGCGACACTCTGCCTTGATCGCTTCCAAGCGCGCTTCCAGCTGTTCCTGTTCAGCCTTTACGCTTGCTAGGCGCTCATCAAAAGCAGCAAGCGCTCCCTTTGCTGCCAACCAGGCTTCCTTGGTCTTGCCTGCTTCTTGCTCAGCCGCACGCAAAGCCTCTTCTGACGCTTTGATTCGGGCACGCAGGGCATCACCCTCCGTCCCCACTTCAGACGCTTTTGTATGGTTCTGGTGCCCGTGTGGGTGGTGTTCGGAACCACATACCGGACACTCCTTGCCTTCCTCTAAACGTTCGCGCAAAAATCGCGCCATGTTTTCCTGCTGCCAGCGTTCCCATTCTTGGCGCAGCTCATCTCGTTGGACCAGTTGACTCTTCACAAGTGCTTCGCTTGTCTCTACTGCCCCAGTCAGCTCTTGATTGCGCTCATCCAACTGCTTACGCTCCTGGACGATGTGTTGCGACTTCTCCTGCCATGATGAGAAAGCCTGCAATACTTCCCGCCACTGGCGACCTACCTGCTTCATGTCTGCCAGTACATTTCTTGCTTTCTCCCATTCTGCTTCGCTCATCAAAGCCGAGTCGGTAGGTGCTGCCAGCTCTTCTCTTTTTTGTGCCAACCGATTCGCACACACTTCCCAGCTGCGCTTGTTCTCATCGGCCGTATGGGTTGCCGCCTGGATGTGCTCCTCTGCTGCGAGTTGTTCTTTTTCCAGCTCACGTACCTTGGCATAGTCTCGTTCCCACTGCTGCTTCGCTTCTCTGGCTGCCGCTATTTGTGCTCGCCATTCAGGAGAGATCGTGACCTGCTTCATCTGTTCTTGCAGATCCGCCCACGCTAGCTCCCAGTTTTTTAATTCGGCTTCATCCTTTTCCAACTGTTGTTCTATGTTGGTCAAGGCGACTGACACTTCATTCCACTCTCGCTCCAGACCTGTCCACTCTTCCCGGATCGCCTTTAGCTCCTCTTCCCACTCCTGTGCCTGTACCAGCCTGCCCTTTTGCTGAATCAGTAACGGCTCCTGTACAGCCAATTCGGCATGAACCTTCTGATATGCTTGCTCTGCCTCATCTACGGCCAAACGAGCACTCTCCTGTTGTTCGCGGCTGCGTTCCAATGCCGTACCGGTCGCATGCCATTCCTGATCCAAACGCTCATATTGCTGGAGTAATGGCCACAATCGAATACTCGATTCCCATTCGCGAATCTTCGCGGTTAGGGATGCCATTTCCGCTTCATTTGCTTCCTGCTGCTGTAGTTGCACCTGGACTTGCAATAGCTCCTGATGCCACTGGTTCAGCTGCTCCAGCTCCTTTAGCTTCCCGGCCAGCTCCTGCTTTTGCTGGGTGAATTCCTGCTCTTTTTGCGCAGCTTCCTCCCATGTATGTCTCGCCAGCTCCAAGGCTTCCGGACCTGCGTCACCCAGAGCTGCACTCGCCAGTTGCAAGCGATGCATCTGTTCCTTGACCTGCTCCAACGCGTGCCGTACGCGCTCGCTCAGCTTTTCCCCATAAATATGTAGGCGGAACATTCGCTGCAGCATTTCATTGCGCTCACTGCCCTTCAGCGTCAAGAAACGGGAAAATTGCCCCTGTGGCAAAACGACCGCCCGGGTAAAGTCCTGCAAAGTGAGACCAATCAGCGCCTCAATCGCGGCAGTCGCGGACGTGGCTTTGGATTCCAATACGACATCCGGCTCTCCGGTCAAGGCTCCCGACTGAATCAGCCTTACTTCCGGTTGTCTCTTGTTTCCCTTTTTATCCAGGCCAAATTCCCGTTCCACCGTATATTGCTTGCGCTCATCGCCAGTCCCCAGCTCAAAGGTAAAGGACACAAATACGCGCTGCTCCAGCTGGTTCAGCACTTCTTTCGGATGGTTTCCCCCGCCCAACCGGACGACCTGCCCGTACAACGCTAGCGTGATCGCGTCCAAGATTGTCGATTTCCCGCTTCCAGTCGGACCGAATATCCCAAACAGTCCCGCCTGACATAGCACTTCGAAATCGACCTCTTGCATTTCTCTGTAGCTGTGCATCCCTGCCAGCTTCAATCGTATCGGTCTCACTCTTCTTCCCCCTCTCCTCCGGTTTCTGCCAATAGACGCTGGAACAAGGCCACCAGCTGCTCATCCGGATCTGCTCCCCGTCTCCGTTCATAGAAGCGTTTGAACAATTGATCGGACGTCAGCTCTGTCAGCTCGACTCGCTGTTCCTCTTCCTCCTCACGCTCTTCTCTCACGACAACACGTTGTATTTTCAAGAAATCATCCGAAAGCTTGCGGACACGCTGAAATTCTGCCGGGTCGATCACGCCAGATACATGCAGCTCCAAGTCAATCCACGCCCCTGCATCTCGTCCCTCTTCCAACCAGCGCTCGACTTGCTCGATTCCCTCCGTCGCCCTCCAACGTGCCAATGGCCGTGCGCTCGTCAAATAAATGATCTCCTCACGCACTTCTTGCCCTGGCTCCACCTCGACCAGTACGACTGCCTTGCTCTGACCTGCTTCGGAAAAGCTGTACGAAATCGGTGAACCGCTGTAACGCACCAACGGCTTGTCACTGAGCTTTTGCAGTCGATGGAGATGGCCGAGCGCCACATAATCAGCGTTCTTCGGAAAAGCCTGCGGTGATACAGTCAACGCTCCCCCAATTTGAATCGGTCGCTCGGAATCTGTTTCCTTACCGCCCATGACAAACAAGTGGCTCGTGACCAGGTTGACCGTATCCTCACGAAAATGAACAGACAGATCAGCAAGCAATTGTGCAATGCGCTCGGAAAAAGCAAGCTGCATCTGCTCCTGGGTAAAGCTTTCGCTCAACAGCTCCTTTAATCGCGATTCAGAAGGATACGGCAAAGCCAAAATGACCGCATTCGCTGCGCAGCCAGGAATCTTCATTTCTAGCCAAGAAGGGCCTCCCTGCACAAGTTGCACGCGATCAGTCGATGCTTCCTGCGTCAGCAGTGGCGCTTCCTTCGGCAACCCCAACAAAACAATTCCGTGCTTTGTGGCAAGCGGCGCTGCTGCCCGCACTCGCTCAGGCTGGTCATGGTTCCCCGCGATCACGACAACCCCTCGCCTGCCTTCCGAAGACAAGCGCTCCAATGCATCATAAAAAAGCTCTTCCGCCCAAGCAGGCGGATTGACCGAATCGTACACATCCCCAGCAATGAGCACCAAATCCACTTCCCGCTCATCAGCGATGTGACAGAGCTCGTCCACAAAAGCTGTTTGTTCTATCCGTCGGTCCCGCCCTTCCAGCTGCCGCCCGAAATGCCAGTCGGCTGTATGTAATATCCGCATGTCTACTATCACTCTCCACGATCATGTGTTTGCTTTTCATTGTAACAAAAGACAGCCCGGTTCGCGGTTGAAATTTACTCCACTTCCCCGTTACTTTTGCTCCTGACTGCTCGTCTTCCAACTGAAAAGGTCACGATTCATCGATCTCATCCCGGAAAGGAGCTCGTTACCGTTGCGTAATTCCCGCCTGTTGCTCACCCTGACAGTAGGACTTGCCGTCTCCAGTCTCGTCCTCACTGCCCCCTCTTCCCTTGCCTCCAGAGAGCCTACCAAGACCCAAATAATGGATTGGATTAACAAGCAAGCCAAAGATCCAGTTGTTTCCGACAACTTTGATTTTCAACTCGTCAATCTCGATGATGACCCGGAACCAGAAATTGTCGCCAAGCATAACGGCAGCGTACATATCGGGAATTTTTACGTTTTGGATCAAAAGCCTGATCGTACGTATGCCCTCATCGCGGAAGAGGAATGGAATCCACCGCGCCTGCAATTGGATCATTGGGACTATACGCGTGAAGTGAATTACTCCGAGATTGATAAGAACACTGAAGTTGAACCGCGTCTACTCGCAGAAAAACGAGTATTTGAAACCGTCCAGCATACTGGCGGATCAGGCATATCGGTCTACGAGGCGAATCTGTGGTATTTGGACAAAGGTCGTTTGGTCAAAGCATGGGAAGGACTGCTGCAGGAAACGGTTTCGGTGCCAGGTGGTCAACTTTTCCGGACGGTCGGCAGTTATCAAGTCGTACATGATGACGAAGCAAAACCACTGCTCTACCACTGGCAAACGAAGCAGGAGCTAAACCCGGATACAGGTGAACTGCTGCCGGGCAAGCCTGAGACTGCTTTGCAAATGTATCGTTGGGAAAATGGTGTTTTTGTTCCGATGAATGTTGAAAAACCGTCTGGGCAATAGCCTGACGGTCTGTAATTCGATGTCCTCAATCGGTTGGGGTGGGGGCGAGGCCCTGTCACATGTTCTCCAGTCGCCTTTTTCCTCTCTTCGTTCGGGCGGTCTCCTTCCGAACATGTGACAGGACTTTCCAACAGCTGTGTACCTACTCCGCTACGTTTACACCATCGTGAAAGTAGGACATGAAGCATCTTTGAATCCACTCGCAATTGGTTTTATCGAAAGTAGCGTTGGAAGAAGTGCATTTCCAGTCCAAGCGCCTCTGGAGCTCCACCCAGCTAAGAAATAAATGGCGTCTTAGCGGACAATGAATCCCCCTTGCAGGGCGTAGGCCGAAGCGTAGACTGGAAATGCACTTCTTCCCCACCACAGCCACATCATATAAAAAAAGCTACCCTCCACGAATCAGGAGCGCAGCTTTCCTCTTATCTTCTCAGCTTTTCATTTGTCGGTGACTTCAACGTCTGCAAGCACATGTAGCAGATGATCCCGAACAAAATGGTGATAATCATGGAATGAGTCAGCGTAGCGTACAGGTGAAGCTTGTAAATAATGACGAAGCCACCGCTGAACACCTGCGCGATGCAAAGAATAAAGCTCAGGATACTCGCACCGTACAAGTCACGCCGTTTTTCCTTGAAATGACGTATGCAGTAAATCATTGTCCCCAACAACAAGAATCCCAACACCATCGCAGCGATTCTGTGAGCAAAATGAATACCAGTCTGTCCGTACAACTCTGGGATAATCTGTCCCTGACACAGCGGCCAGTCACTGCATGCCATACTTGAACCCGTATGTCTGACATACGCTCCGAGATAAACGACAGCGTACGTATAAGTAGCGACGAACCACATCCAGTTGCGGAAGCCTTTTGAGACGGTCGTTTTCACCAAGCTTTGCGTTTTTTCCCGCTGATAAACGAACACACTCAACAAGAACACGCCTGAATAAGCAAGCAAGGAGAATCCGAAGTGCAGAGCCAAAACAGATGAGGACTGTGGCCAAATGACGGCAGAAGCGCCGAGAATGGACTCCACTACGATGAAAAACAAACCAAAAATAGCGAGATTGCGAACTTCTTGGTTGCCTTTGTAATAGCGCCAGCAAAGTACAGAGAAAATCGCAACAACAATACCGGCAACACCTGTAATCAGGCGATGAGAATATTCAATAATGGATGCCAACGTATATTCCGGAACCCATTTACCGTTGCACAGCGGCCAGTCATTTCCACAGCCGAGTGCTGAATCTGTCTTGGTAACAAGCGAACCGGCTACCATCACGATAAACATGATCACGGTAGCAAGAAAAGCTAACGGCTTCAGCCATTTTTCCATAGTAATTCACCCTGTTTCTTGTGAGGATCAAACAACACCTCGTTCTATGTCCTCTTTTACGATAATGAAACATCCCCTGCTAAGCAAGGGATGTTCCGTGAACATTTAGTGAGTGTTTCGTGTCAATAATAGTTGACCATGGTACTAATGACGATCGCTGCACAAAACACGGTCAAATAAAGGATAGAATAGCCGAACAGTTTGCGTGCCCAAGTAAGATCATCCTTGGTTTTAAACCCCTGTAAAAGCAGAACCATGTACACAATCCCCATCACGCCCATGACGAGCAAATACACATAGCCTAGGCTAGCGTGGACGAACAGCAGCAAAGAAGCCGGGAACAACACCGAACCCCACAGCACCATTTGTCGCTTCGTCTCGGCAAAGCCTTTTACTACCGGTAGCATCGGCAGATTACCTGCACGGTATTCTTCTGTTTTCAGCATGGCCAACGCCAAAAAATGGGGAGGCTGCCACAAGAACAAGACCAGGAACAACAGCCAAGCAGTCATGTCCATGGTGCCTGTTACTGCTACCCACCCAATCACTGGAGGAGCTGCACCTGAAATACCACCAATCACCGTATTGAGAGTTGTTACTCTTTTCAGCGGCGTGTAAATCAACACGTAAAAAATGTGACCGATTAATCCCCAAACCGCCGCCAAGGGATTCGCATATACAGCCAACACAGTAACCCCTGCCAACAGCAGGCCAATCCCTAAGAGGATCGCGTTACGAGCAGAAATTCTTCCCGTCGCTACCGCACGATTTTGCGTCCGCTTCATTTTTTTGTCCAGATCACGGTCGTAGAAATTATTTAAAGCCGCACCCGACATAATGACCAAAGCGGTTCCTAGCATGGTGAATAAAGCCAGTTTCCAGTTCGGATAACCGTAGGACGCTAACCATAAAGCAGCAAAAGTGGTCATCAAGTTTGACAGGGTAATACCAGGCTTCGTCAGTTGTACGTAATCCTGAAAGGTAGCTGGCCCTACCGGCTGTGTCTGCAAAGCAGCATCGGCATCAAGCGATTCCTGCATCGGCATTTGCTGGTCCACGTTTTGTACCTCCTGTTTCCTTCTATCTGAACATCCGAATCATGACTGGATAAACTAACTACATTGTATCCAATGCCCAAAAAACTACTAAAACGATTACTTACCAAAAATTACATCCAGTACGCCAGACGTCTCGCCACCTGGATAAATCCAGTACAGCAGCAAATAAACCGCCGCTCCTGTAATGGAAGTGACAAACCACACAATGGACGTCCAAGGACCGATTTTACGATGAGAAGCATAGTTTTTCGTGTAAGCGTATCTGAGTGTAATCAGACCCATCACACCACCGACTGTTGCCAGGATGATGTGGAAGAACAAGAACGTCTGATAGATTGGCTTGATGCTGTCTGGTCCGCCAAAATGCGTATTTCCGACAAAGGCCGTTCTGGATACATAAGTGATAAAGAAAATCGTGGCACAGATCGCAGCCCATTTCATAATCTTCATATGCTTTTCTACTTGCTTTTTCGCAATGGCGTACCAGCCAATCGCAACGAGAATTCCGCTAATGACGATAAAAGCCGTACTTACCGTAGGCAATATGAGCCCCATTTTTTCACCTCATTCAACAAACGTTTCTGCTGTTCGCGCATATTTAAAAAGTCGGCTTTTCAGCACCGAAAGATTGATCCATCGGCATGTCGTCCTGCTTCTCTGCCTTGTACCAATGGTAGAAGACATAGGCCAGCACACAGCCGTAAACAAGCTCCTGTACCAACTTCATAATGATTCCGCCAAGACGCTGATCGTTAAACGCGTCGAGGCTTTGGAATAGCTGTGGCGCAGCTATATACGTAGCGTACAGCGGTTCCGAAGCAAAAATAATCAGCGCACAGGCGGGCGTAATCAAGACACCGTTTGCAAAAACGTACGACAGTTTTTTCAATCCAGCCAGTTGTCGCTTGTTATCAGACAACGGACTCACAATCGGCCACCACATCGCAAATGCGGCAATCACGAGAATGACATGATAAAACGTCATCCACTCATGGTTAATCGCGACGGCATCAAAAATAAATGGAACATGGTAAAACGAAAACAGTGAGTTGAACAACAGCGCTGCCACTAACGGGTGTGTCAAAGAGTTTAGTATGAACTTCATCGCTTTCGGACGGAAAATCTTGGCCAAAAGCCATTCAGGCATTGCGAGAAGCATAAGCGGTGGCAGGGCAAAGTACAAGATCGATTGTTGCAGCATGTGCAAACTAAACATGTAATGATGGCCGTAATAACTGATAGGGCTTCCTTGTGCGGTGTAAAACAACACGATTGCCAACACAAAAAGTAATCTTTGCTTGCTAGTCGCCGGTGTAGCGTTTTCAAAACGTTTATGCATAGGACCGGTTATGAGAAAATAGACAGTAGTCACGAGTAACGACAAAAGCATCACATCCGGACTCCATAAATCTGAAAAGGTTGCGGTTCCGGCAGCCGGTGACATCTCGTGCATTTGATGTTCATTTCCCATGTTTATATCCTCCCTTCCAAAATGTAAAATCTTGGACGATACCACACTCGCTGGGCGTCGTCATATGTACGTTTTGTGTCAATATGAAATACCAATTTTTATCTATTAAATGTTGCCCTTGATCCAATCTCCATTATACCGTTGATTCCCTTTTTCTTTGTAGACAAAAATGAACAAAGTGTTGAACAATACAATTCACAAAATTTACATAAAAAAAACTCCTTTATGAGTGGAGTCAGCATAGTGGAGGAGAAGAAAAAGCACAGTTCTCTTCGACTCTGACACGCCAGCATGGGGGATTCACTGGCCGTCTCCACTAAAAAAAGGGACCGTCGAGCCAAAGCCACCCTGGTCTCTTATACACATCT
>NZ_PXZO01000043.1 GCF_003013475.1 Brevibacillus porteri | reverse complement strand
ATGCGATCCAAAAACCTATCCAGTATTAGCATAAGTTTCCCTATGTTATCCCAGTCTGAGAGGCAGGTTGCCTACGTGTTACTCACCCGTCCGCCGCTAGCCTCCGAAGAGACTCGCTCGACTTGCATGTATTAGGCACGCCGCCAGCGTTCGTCCTGAGCCAGGATCAAACTCTCCAATAAAGTTTGTTACTGGTTCAAAGCTGGCAAATCATTTAATGATAGACTCATTAACGCTTTCGCTGTTCAGTTTTCAAAGAGCATATCGTTCTTTTCTTTCGTCGTTAGCGCTTGTGGCGCCGACCTTTTAAACTATATCAGGTCTTCTTTTGAAAATCAAGAGTTATTTTTAGAAGTTCGAAGTTTTTTTCATTCTCTCTAAAATTCCCTTCAAAAGCGACAAGAGTTATCATACCAAGCCGGAAGCAAAAACGCAAGCATTATTACCTAGAATTTTATCCCACCCCCTGTTCATCCAGAACAGACAGCAATTCTCCCATAGAACCAATCACAATTCGCGGCATGAAAAGCTCCGGAAGCTCTGACAATAATGGATTCTTGCACTCCCTCCTCCACTTCTCCAAACAGAACAAACGCATTCTGTGATCATTTGCACGCATCTGCGGTTGGAACATCAACAATTCCTCTGGCAATTTTCGCTCTATTAATATAGAGGTCACATGACTGCGGTTAGCAAGTTGAATGTCATGATCCAAACGATCTCCTACATGAGCAATTACTTTTCCCTGCAGTTTTTGCAAAATAACTGGGTCTGGCTTGCCAGTACCAGCTCGTTCTGGCGTAATGATCTCATCAAAGTACTCCAGCAAGCCTAATGCCTCCATTACTGGTGCCTGAAACTTGTGGAATCCATTTGTGACCACTGCCAGCGAAAAGCCCCGCTTCTTTGTCTCCTCGAGCATCTGGAGAATCCCATCCTCGAGCAAATTAACCTTGGGCATTACAGAGTGTTTCCGAACCAGCGATTCAATATCAATCTTTTTTTCTATACTCAATGCATCACATCTACTAACAAGAATATCATCCCAATCATACGCTTCTACGTAGCGTTCTTGGGACATACGCCGCTCATGCTCTGTTACCATTTCTGAAACAATGTCGTGCTCTCTCCCCAATTGACCGGAGATTACACGCGCAATCTCCGGAAATACCCACGCTCCAAACGGGTTTTGCATCAAAGTTCCATCCAGATCAAAGCTAAGCCAGCGTTTGCTCATTTTATCGCCCCCGACGTAAGTCCTTCGATAAATTGCTTGGAAGCAAATCATCGGCAATGAATAGTGTAAGCACACTTAACGGAATGGTGCTAAAAGAAGTCATCCCACACTCCGATCAGATGAACTATCCTCACGATCGCCAGTTTCACATAAAAAAGAGACAGACGATTTGTCTGCCTCTCTTTGAAGAAAACGGCGCGCCGCTTTCTTACATCATGCCCATACCGCCCATGCCACCCATATCTGGCATGCCCATAGGAGCTTTGTTTTCTTCTGGTTTGTCAGCAATTACTGCTTCTGTAGTCAGGAACATAGCCGCTACAGATGCAGCGTTGGACAGTGCGGAGCGAGTAACTTTCGCCGCATCAACGATACCAGCTTCGAGCATGTTTACATACTCTTCAGTAGCTGCGTTGAAACCAATGCCCACTGCTTCTTTTTTCAGACGCTCTACGATTACAGAACCTTCGAGTCCTGCGTTCGCAGCGATTTGACGAACTGGCTCTTCCAGGGAACGGAGTACGATTTGTACACCTACAGCCTCTTCGCCACCTACATTGATCGCTTCAACCGCTTTGATTGCGTTGATCAAAGTAGTACCACCACCAGGTACGATACCTTCTTCTACTGCTGCGCGAGTAGAGTTCAGAGCGTCCTCGATGCGGAGTTTTTTCTCTTTCAATTCGGTTTCAGTAGCTGCACCGACTTTGATTACTGCTACGCCGCCAGCCAATTTAGCCAGACGCTCTTGCAGTTTTTCACGATCGAAATCGGAAGTCGTATCTTCGATTTGTTGACGGATTTGGGTTACGCGGCCCTCGATGGAAGCCTTGTCGCCAGCACCTTCAACAACAGTTGTGTTTTCTTTTGTAACCACGATTTTACCAGCGCGACCCAATTGCTCCAGCTTAGTGGATTTCAGATCCAGACCCAGCTCTTCCGTGATCACTTCGCCGCCAGTGAGAGCAGCGATGTCTTGCAGCATAGCTTTGCGGCGGTCGCCGAAGCCAGGAGCTTTAACCGCTACAGCTGTGAAGGTACCACGCAGTTTGTTCACTACGAGAGTAGCGAGCGCTTCGCCTTCAACATCTTCAGCGATGATCAAGAGAGGTTTGCCGCTTTGTACTACTTGCTCGAGTACAGGCAGAACTTCCTGGATGTTGGAGATTTTTTTGTCAGTGATCAGGATGTAAGGGTTGTTCAGAACCGCTTCCATCTTGTCAGTGTCAGTGATCATGTAAGGGGAAGCGTAGCCACGGTCAAATTGCATACCTTCTACTACTTCCAGTTCTGTTACGAATCCTTTGGATTCTTCAACAGTGATTACGCCATCTTTGCCCACTTTTTCCATTGCTTCAGCGATCAGGTTTCCTACTTCAGGATCATCAGCGGAAATAGCAGCTACTTGCGCGATAGAGGATTTGTTCTCAACCGGCTTCGCGATGGATTTGATTTCTTCTACAGCTGCACGAACTGCTTTTTCCATACCACGACGGATAACCATTGGGTTAGCGCCAGCAGTTACGTTTTTCAGACCTTCACGGATCATAGCTGCAGCAAGTACAGTTGCAGTTGTTGTACCGTCACCAGCGATGTCGTTGGTTTTGGTAGCAACTTCTTTAACCAGTTGCGCACCCATGTTTTCGTAAGCGTCTTCCAGCTCGATTTCTTTCGCAATGGTAACACCGTCGTTCGTGATCAACGGAGAACCGAATTTTTTCTCAAGAACCACGTTACGGCCTTTTGGACCGAGGGTTACTTTAACCGCATTTGCCAAAGTTTCAACACCGCGGAGCATGGAGCGGCGAGCGTCTTCAGAGAATTTGACTTGTTTAGCCATCTAAACTCAACCTCCTGTTATGTGTTTATTCGTTCGACTTCCTATGTTAAGAGCCTTAACCGATGATCGCGAGGATATCGGATTCGCGCAGCACGAGGTATTCCTTGTTGTCTACCTTTACTTCAGTACCAGCGTATTTGGAGAAGATTACTTTATCGCCTTCTTTTACTTCCAAAGCGATGCGCTCGCCGTTGTCAGCAACACGGCCAGAACCTACTGCGATGACGCGGCCTTCTTGCGGTTTTTCCTTTGCAGAATCAGGCAAAACGATACCGCTTGCAGTCGTTTCGTCTTTGGAGATAGCTTCGATTACCACACGGTCACCCAATGGCTTAAGCACTAAAAACACCCTCCTCAAAAAATGTAGGTAAACAATATTTCTGTTGTTAGCACTCGACTGTTATGAGTGCTAACACCCAATTCCTATAATAATGAATCACTATGTACTTTGCAAGTAGTTTCCCTCACTTTTTTCCATCTGCAACTGCTTGGCCACTCTTCCTCCTATCAAATTGCACTCTCTAGCAAAAAGGTTCTAGTATTCGGACACGCTCATATAAATGAGACATAGAATCTGGCAAGCTCGCTAAGGAGGGAATTGTTCCATGCACAAATGGCTCTGGATTGGCTTAATTGCCCTGGGAGTCTTGGGAATCAGCCGTCTCTTCACTTCGGATACTACTTCCTTTATACGGGTCAACCTTAACCCCGCCTCCATCTATTGGGATGGCCGTGAAATTGTCGCAAGCGAAAAGCCCGGGTACTACACGGAGGAAGGCAAGGAAATACCAGCTTCCTTCGAATACGAAGGAACATTATATGTACCTCTGTCCATGATCAGTCGCCACTTGAATAAACCTATCGGTTGGGATGAAACTTCCCAAACTGCTTGGGTCGGTCATACTCCTGTATTCACTATCGGACAGCCTGAAAAACAGACTACACCCGATGCGGTTCCTGCCTCTCTGCCGCTTCCCCAAAAGGCTGCAACAACCAAACCACCTGCAGCACCCATTCGAGTGGAGAAGCATAACACGATTTTTGACATAGCTCTCGGCATGTCTTCTGAGGAAGTACACAAGCGATTAGGTGAGCCCGCCCGCAAAGAGCCAAGCAGTCTCGGCTATCAATGGTGGGTGTACAATCGCGAGCCTGCCCGATACATGCAAGTCGGCATCGCAAATGACAAAGTCGTCGATGTGTACTCACTCGCTCCGACAGCAAAGCTCGGAAACATCGGAGTCGGCACCAGCCAGCACTCACTCGAGCGTCAGTTGGCTGTACAAAACATTGTTTCTTTCTCTTTTCAGGGGGCACAAATCCAAATTACCAATCAAAAGCAGCAACGCCCTCTCGTCATGAAAGACGGTACCCCCTACATTTATTACTTGGACAAGCAGAATGGCAACAAGGTCACCGCTGTACGTATGATGGATACGCAAATGCTATTGCGCGGTAGTTTTTACGAAACGAAATGGTCCTATCAAGGTCAGGCGCCCAATTTTGATCCCCCGCCGCTTCGTGTTGGTGAACGAGAACAGGTCAATGCTGCATCAGAGAGGCAAATCCTCGATCTGGTCAATATCTCCCGCTACCGATACAAGCTCCCGCCCCTTCAATGGAACGAAAAAGCTGCAGATGTGGCACGAAAACACAGCATGGACATGGAGGGCAACAATTTCTTCGATCACATCTCTGCAACTACTGGGAGTAATCCATTTGACCGCATGAAAAGTGCCTCTCTCGCTTACAGCATGGCCGGTGAGAATATTGCAGCAGGCTACACGGATGCCATCGAAGCTCATGAAAGCTGGATGAACAGTCCAGGCCATCGCAAAAACGTACTCGAAAAAGGCTTTACCCAGTTAGGAGTAGGCGTATATACAGACTACTTCACTCAAACCTTCCTCACTCCCACGAAATAATCGAAAAGCCCAGTTCGTCGCTTTTTATGGACGACCGGGCTTATTTTTGCAAGAAGAAGCGCCACTTTACGGCAATTTCACTTGCTCCCTCAGATGGTCAACTTTTTCGGTAAACTCCACAACGACCGTCTCATATTCTTTCGTGTGCAGAATCAGCCACGGACGACGCTCCCCTTTTTTGGGCATGATGACAAACATCTCTGCAATCATCGCATCGAGATTAGCGGATTTTAGTTTCATCGACTTTGGGGGGACTAGCGGAATTTTCACGATCATGGCAGAATTCAACGATGGATTAAACTCTAAGACCCGCCCACTCACACTCTGCAAAATCTGCTGGGCTTCCTCCTGAAATCCAGCTGTATTTTCAAAGCTAGCCACAACACGCTGCTTGTCCGTATCAAACAGTTCGATAGGCTCTCCCAGCCCGGCGGCATGAGCAGTACTCCCTGAAAAGAGTAACGCCAAGCATACGATCAGCCACATATTCAGCACCTCCCGGATCATAACGTCCGTAGTATTTCCAAATTTCTGCTGAAATACAAAAAAGTCCTCTGCCACTCGGGACAGAAGACTTTTCTCATGCTCGTTATTGAATGGGTTCGTTTGTTTCCAGACTACCGTATTCTTGTTCCCACGCTTCTTGTTCTTTCAATTGCCTGCGATAAACAACACGGGATAGCCAAATACTCAGCTCGTACAAAAGCAGCAAAGGAATGATCACAAGAATATCGCTGACAATCTCAGGAGGCGTCAAGGTAATCCCGACGACAGCCAGTGCAAAGTAAGCGTAGCGTCGTGCCTTTGCCAGCCTCATTGGATTGAGGATGCGCAGTCTCGTCAGGAACATGACGATAATCGGCAACTGGAACAGTATCCCGAACGGAATGACCATATTAAACATGAAGCCAAAGTATTGCGCGATTCCGTAGTTCGGGTCTGCACCCATCGATGCTGTAATACTGGTCATAAACTGCATGACCATCGGGAAAACGACGTAGTAGCCAAACAGGATACCAACGATAAACAGAAAACAAGCCGCCGGGATGAAATAAAGCGTCCCGCGCTTTTCCTGTACTTCCATCCCTGGAGAAACAAAACGCCAAACGTGATAAAGTGCTACAGGCAGTGTAATGACAGCGCCGACTATGAAGGCAACCTGCATGTAAACACGAAGTGCGTCTGACGGATGCAACGAGACAATGGGCACGCCATCCGCAATCGGTTCTTGCTTTAAATAATCCACGAGTGGACCGGCGAGGAAAAAACCGACGATCAATGCGACAATAAACACGGCCAGCACCCATATGATGCGCTTGCGCAGTTCCGTCAGGTGTTCTACCACTGTCATTTCCTGATCCTTCATGGTAACCACCAACCTTACCTGTTACGCGTTCTTCTGCTCTTTTTCCATTTGCAGGCGCTCTAGCTCCAGCTTTTCGCGGATTTCTTTTTCCAAGCGCTCGCGTTCCATTTTTTCACGAACTTCGCGTTCAATTCGCTCCCGCTCCGCTGCTTCCTTCTCAGCGACAACAGGCGTTGTTTTGGCAGACGCTTCTTTGGAGGCTAGCTCCTTGCGCTTTTTTTCCTCATCGTCGTCTTCATCGTCGCTTGTCAGACTACGCGTAGCATTTTTGAATTCTTTCAAAGTATGACCTACCGCACGCCCCAATTCTGGAAGCTTTTTCGGACCGAAAAGCACCAAGGCTAAAACTAAAATTAAGATTAATCCAGGAATCCCAATTGAGCTCATACGTGTTCACTCCTTTTTCTTGTGAAGTCGTTTGCTTTTCGTTATTTGCCAGTCTAACCAGCTAGCACTTTCGTAAACCACCATATCCGAGTCTTGTCATATCAGATGCCACAATTCGCTCCCCAACCAGAATACGCGGCAAAAATACATCAAAGGAAGTAAACGTTTCATGCATGACCGCTCCCGGCAATCCGAGAATCGGCACTTCACCTTTGTAAGCAACCATCAACATGGAACCCGGCAGCATCGGCGTACCGTAGCGCACTACTTCCGCTCCTACTCCTGCAATCGCTCCCGGCGTGCGGTCATCTGGATCGACAGACATGCCCCCCGTGACCAAGATCAGATCGACCCCTTCATCGAGGAACGAATGAATCTGCTGTTCGATCGCTTCCTTGTCATCTGGCGCAAAGCGCTGGTCTACTAAAGTAGAGCCGAGAGCTTCTACCTTGTTTCGAATGACAGGACCGAACTTGTCTGCAATTCTGCCAGAGAAAACTTCTCCCCCTGTTGTAACAAGTCCCACTCTTTTATCCTGAAACGTTTTTACTTGTACAATCGGTTCGTCAAACTGTTTGGTCAGTTGCTCCAGCTCGATGATTCGAGACTCTTCCATAATTAACGGGATGATTCTCGTAGCCGCCAATGTATGTCCCGGATGCACGACCTGATCGCCGTAAATCGTGGAGAACGCAATTCCTTCGAGCTTGTTCAACGCATGGACAGCTTCCTCATTGATTTTAGCTAAACCTGTTCTCGCGGCCTTCATCGACACCTTGCCCTCATAAGGAGGCGTCAAGGTCAAGCCTTGTCCGGAAACAGCCTTTGCAATACGAATGCCCGCTTCTTCCTCATGGATGTAGCCTTCTGGCATCTCCAGCACGTAAATATGCTCTTTGCCAATGGACAACAACGGCTCAATATCCGCCTCGGTGACAACATGTCCTTTTTTGAACAAGCGTCCTTTGAATTCTCCAGGTAAAATTTGTGTCATATCGTGAGGAAGCATCATGCCGATCGCTTCACGCACTGGCACTTCCCGCATCTGAGGTTTTTCTACCAATGCAATCCTCCCCAATCTTCGTTTGCTTCTCCCGTTCCTTGCAAAATGTGCAAAGCGTCGGACAGCATATCGCCAATCGCATTGAAACAGATTTCTACGCCTTTCGGATTACCAGGGAGGTTGATAATCAACGAATTACCCCTGGTTCCCGCAACTGCACGGGTCAACATCGCCCGTCGGGATTGCTTCAAACCAGCACGGCGCATTTCTTCGGCCAAGCCTGGGACTGGTCTGTCAATAACCCACGCGGTCACTTCTGGCGTTACGTCTCGCGGGCTAAGTCCTGTGCCCCCCGTAACAATCAACAGATCGCATTTTTCGCGGTCTACGAGCTCAATCATATGTTCTTGCAAATCTTCCATATCATCACTAACGGCACGGTATACAGCGACATCTACTTGAAGCCATTCCCTTGTCAGATGACGAACGATTGGCATACGATCGTCCACACGATCTCCTCTGGCAATCGAATCACTTGCAGAAATAACGCCTACCTTCCATTTGCTCACGATACATTCCTCCGGTTTCTCATTCGATAGTATTGTACACTTTTCTGTCAAAAACGTCTCGTCGTTTTTCCTTGGCGGATAGCACCATTCGCTACAGTAGAAGGCATGACAAAGCTACCGACACAAAACATTCAAAAATGCAGAAGACCTTTTTCGGTGACAACTGCATCTAGCAAAACATCATGAGACTCTAGGGGTACATGCTCCACAACCTGTATAGAGAAGCCGACTCCAACCAAGAACGGGAGCTTTTTCAGCGTTGCCAGAAAGCGGTCATAATAACCACCGCCATACCCCATTCGCCCGCCCTTGCTATCAAAAGCAACACCAGGAACAATGATCGCATCCAAGTGTGATACGTCCGCTTCCTCTGCCAGAGCAGGGTCTGGCTCCCAAATCCCGTATACTCCTTGCTTTAGCATGTGCGGTCCCGTATACCGATAGGGAATGAGACGTCTCTCGGCAACGTTTGTGAGAGGTAGCCATATGTCTTGGCCCCGCTTTTTTGCCTCATACAGAAAGGGCAAAATATCCAGTTCATCGCCAAAAGGATGGAAAGCCATGATTGCTTTGGCATCAGCCAGCCTTTCATGAGACAGCAAATGATCGCATACTTCTCTGGAAAGCTGCTCCCGTTCCTTTGCAGACATGGACTTGCGTCTCTCCAAAATATGGCTTCGCAGCTGTTTTTTATTCGTTTTTTGGCCCATGACAACCTCTTCCCTCTTTCGTCACGTGCATGGACATTCCGACGAGGCTTGTCCCATGCGCTCTCTCTAGGCTACACTGGCATTAGTATATAAAGAGGTGAATCCGATGATTTTGCTACAAGCTGAACATATAGAAAAAACGTATGGTATCGAAACCATTCTACAAGACATCTCCCTGCAAATTCAAACCGGGGAACGGGTTGGTCTGGTTGGCGTAAACGGTGCAGGAAAATCGACTCTGATGAAGATCCTCGCCGGCGAGCTAAGCTACGACAAAGGAATTATCCGCATTCCAAAGGATGTTACACTTGGCTATTTGGCACAAAACAGTGGCCTTGAATCGGAACGATCGATTTGGGATGAGTTGCTCTCTGTATTTTCCCATCTACAAAAAGAAGAGCTGGAGCTTCGTGAGCTCGAGGCCAAAATGGGCGATCCGACTATTCTCGCTGATGAGAAGCGTTACCAGCAACTGTTGGAAAATTACTCTCACCGCTCGGAAACCTTTAAGGAAAAGGGCGGTTACAGCTACGAAGGTGCGATTCGTGGGGTTTTGCACGGCCTGCGCTTTGCGGACTTCGATTACACGACTCCGATCCGCACATTGAGCGGCGGACAAAAGACTCGTCTGGCACTAGCCAAGCTGCTGCTCCAATCTCCCACCATTCTCCTGCTCGATGAGCCGACGAACTACCTGGACATCGAGACGCTGACCTGGCTGGAGACGTATTTGCAAAACTATCAGGGCGCCATTCTCGTAGTTTCCCATGACCGTTACTTCCTGGACAAGCTCGTGACCGTTGTCTATGAAATCGAACGGACACGCGCTACCCGCTATGTCGGTAACTACAGCCGCTTCCTCGATGAAAAGGCGGCTCGGCTCGAACAGGATTTGAAGCGATTCGAAAAGCAGCAGGAAGAGATCGCCAAGCTAGAGGATTTCATCGCGCGAAACATTGCAAGGGCTACAACAACTAAACGAGCGCAGAGCCGACGCAAGACCTTGGAAAAGATAGACCGCTTGGACAAGCCGATTATGAACAACAAATCCGTCCACTTCTCCTTTGATGTGGCAAAAATGAGCGGCACTATTGTGATGAAAGCAAACAATGTCGCAATTGGCTACCCGGATGCTGTCCTTTCTCAGGGCCTTACGTTTGAAATCGAGCGTGAAGAACGTGTGGCCTTGGTCGGTCCCAATGGTATCGGAAAATCGACACTGTTAAAAACGATTGTAGAACAGTTGCCTAAGCTGCGGGGCGATATTCATTTCGGAAGCAATGTAACAATCGGGTACTACGACCAGGAGCATCGTAACCTGAACGAACGGAATACAGTGCTCGGCGAAATTTGGGATGAGTACCCGAACATGCTGGAAAAGGACGTCCGCACCTTGCTCGGCAACTTCTTGTTTAGCGGTGATGATGTACAAAAGAAGATCAGCGACCTGTCTGGAGGGGAGCGCGCACGCGTCTCTCTGGCAAAGCTCATGCTGAAGCAAGCAAACTTCCTGATCTTCGACGAGCCGACGAACCACTTGGATATTTTCAGCAAGGAAGTGCTTGAGAACGCCCTCTACGATTATCCGGGTACGATCCTGTTCGTCTCCCATGACCGTTACTTCTTAAACAAGATTGCCACCCGCGTCCTAGAGCTGACAGGTGATGGCGTGACCAGCTATTTGGGTAACTATGATTACTTCGTGGAGAAAAAGCAGGAACTGGAAGAGCTCGCAGCCGAACAAGCAGCGCAGCCCGCAAAAAAACAAGGCGGTACCATGGCGGCACAGCCTGAGAAATCCTCTTATGAGCTAGATAAGGAAGCGAAACGTCGCGAACGTCAACGTCAGCGCCGTTTGGAAGAGATTGAGGTCACGATCCAAAAACGAGAGGCTGACATTCTCAAATGGGAAGAAGAGCTCTGTCTCCCGGAAATTTATAGTGATCATGTGCAGGCAAAAGAACGCAACGAGCAAATCCATGCCGCCAAAGAAGAACTGGAGCAGTTGTATGACGAGTGGAGCGCGCTATCAGAAGAGTAGTCCCCTCTTCACGTAGAACAGCGCTCCTGTGCAGGCTCCTCCAAGGCGGCATAGAGAGCAGGAACCACCAGAAAGGTAATACAGGTAGCTGCAGTGACGATGCCTGAGTCATTGAGGATCAGCCCAGCCAGTGCACCTACAATGACACCAGCAAAACCTTTGACCAAGTAAGGCGTGTCCTTCGCTAGATGGTGCAAAAAGCGGTCGTTTTTCAAGGTGAGAACGCCTAGAGCAATCAGGGAGACGACAAATGCTTTGCTCCAAATGGAAACGCGAATCAAGCGGAGATTCATCGCCAGTTTGCGTTCAATCATCTGCCCTACCTCGGACCATTCACCATGTACAATCTGCTGAGAAAGCCGTCCAACATGGGTCAAGGGCTGATCTGACATGAGACTGATCGCCATCAAACTGCATACACCCATAACCAGGCCGCCTGCCAACAGCAGGAGGCCTTTTTTTCCGATTCGCCAGCCCTCAAGACGTGACAATGCCACGGTAAATCCGATCAGCCCAGCAAGAAAACCGCCTGCGTCTGTTCCCAGGTTCGGTGCCACCATGTAATAAAGCACGACACTGTATATGGCTGTGGAAACAGCAGGCAACCATTTATTTTCCCGACTTAGCTCCTTTTGTCCCCCACGAATTCTCTCGTACAGCGAAGCCACAAGCATGATCGTGCTGCCGATCAGGACCCCTTCGTATTCATTTCCTAGCCCGTAAAATCTCGCTCCGATTACTGGATCATACCCGAGGTACGATTGCCGCATCAAATGAGCGCCAGTCCATCCGTCCACGAGCAGAATGGCTGTCGTCACTCCGCTAACCGTCATCACGATTCGCGGGAGAGCATGGGCTTCCTGCCAAAAGGCCGCAATCAGGGCAGTCATGATGAGCCCCCCCAAGACAACCGCGCCAGAAACCTGCCAGTCGAGCAGGCTCTCTGCCAAAAGCATTGCGGGAAACCATAATAAAGCCAGCAGCGCCAGACGTATTCCTCTACGAAGTCGCAAAAGTCCTGCCCCTTCTCTCTCCCTCCCAAACCACCAAAGAACGACCGCACACCCAACAATGACAATCTGCAGCATGACGTAGGTATAGAGCACTGCTGGCCTTGTCGCATACGTATGATGAATCTCACCTACCTGATTCTGAAAGGCAGTGAGACCATTCCCTTTTTCGATACGTATGACATGACCAGCCAACCCTTTTGGTACGGGTACGTCCAGCCAAGACAGTATGGTTGGTACCATATCGAGTCCACTGACCAATCCCGACTGCCTCGTGGTAGCTGATGTCAAAACTCCACTCGCTTTCTCTCCCCAAATGAACACTGGAGTTAAGAGAGCCTTTTCTTTTGTCGCCACATGTTTGACAGCTGGTGATGCCAATACAATGCGTTGGTGTGGTTTACGTTCCACAAGGAGCTGGTCAAGGAAAAGGGACAAGTCGCGCAAAACGCGCTGATACTGCCGGGTAAACTGACCTGGGTCCATATCCGCACTCAACTGGTATAACCGGGATAAATCTGAGAGTTGAGCAATGATCAAGCCCGCTTGACGCTCGCTGTGGATTTTCTCAAGCAGGTAAGTGTAGTTTGTCTTGATCCCGTACGGATAGCCACGAAGGAGCTCCATACTTTTTGTAGAAATGTCCCCTGTCGGAACCCTGCCTTGCTGATCCATCGCAAACAAAACGGCATGTCTCTGACGGGTATCCTCATAGTCACCGTTTCCATATAAAGCGACCTGAATGTTGTTTGCAGCAAGCACGGTCCCAAGGAGCCCGATTTGCGCGGAATAAGGTTTCTCCCGATTATCTGCCAAGAGCCGGAAAATACCCGGAAAAATAATCGAGGAGCGCGCCACCTCCTGCGCCTGATCACCGCCCAGCTCTTGCGCCCGTTCACCGGCTGTTTCCCTGGTAGAGAGCGATTCATACGGATGATAGCCTGTCCCGCTCTTTTCAGAGTAAAGCGCTTGACCGCCGCTCCCCATGAGCAGGTAGCCGTTTGCGGCTGTGCGCGATCCGGGTGTTCTTATGGACAGAGCCCCAGCTCCTGCATCACCCAACCATTTATCCACAGTAGATAACTTTTTGAGCTGCTCCAGATCATGAAACGACATCCCCTCCACAAACAGCAAGATGACCTGTTGTTTTTCCTTTGCTATCAATGGTTTTCCTATATTTGTAGCTAGAAACAATATCAGGAATGACAAGCAAATCAGCGCGAGTTTCTTTCTCACGAGTCTCCCTCCTGTTGATAACTCGACTTTTTTATCCACATTTTCCACAGAACAATCCACAGAGTACATGCGGTTTTCCCGGTCATTTTCTCGTGTTATCACCAGTATTCACAGGAGTATATGTGAACAATCCAGAAAGTTATCCTATGATGTGGATAAATCATATACAGATGGACGAAAAACAACTGAACCTTTTTGCCTCTGTTAGCGAATATAGGGGTGTAATACGTTCTGGAGGGCCCCCCATGAATGATAAAGAGTTACTCCCTTGGCTGGAAAAGATGCTGACGGGAGACGAAGCAGCTTTTCGCGTCGTTTATCAAGCCACGCACACCGATGTTCATCGTACGATCGCTTTTCTTGTCTACAATAAGCAAGACATCGAAGACATTGCGAACGAGACCTATACTCGTATGTGGCGTTCTTTTCACACCTATGACCAGAATCGGCCGTTTCGATCTTGGCTTCACGGGATCACTGTTCGTCAGGTGCAGGACTGGAAAAGGAAGGCTTGGCGAAGAATACGGCTCTTTGAACGAAACCGCCTCATGCACGATGAGCAATTTGATTGGACAGATTCCGAAGTAATCAAATCAGAGACACAGCTCGAATTGCTCGGAGTGGTTCGTACACTTTCGTACAAGTTACGCGTAGTGGTCATTCTGCGCTATTTTCACGATTATGCGCTGGATGAAATCTCCGAGTTGCTGCAAATCCCGCTGGGTACCGTGAAATCCAGGCATCATCTGGCACTGAAGGCACTACGCAAGCATTGCGAATTAACGGGAGGAGACTCTTATGTCCATAGACAAACAACTACGCGATGAGCTTCTTCAACATGCTAAATCGTTGAAAACCCCACCCGAGATCGAGAGTCGTGTGTACCTCTCCTATCAAAATGACTTCTTGCAAAAGAAAGGGAGATTATCGATGAAAAAACGTTTGGTAAGTGGAATCATAGCTGTGGCTATCCTAATTCCAACGGCAGCCTTAGCTACACCTTATTTGGCTGATCAAATCTTCGGGTCATCGCAAACTATCATCGAGCGTGGTGGCACACAGGAGGATTATCAGGAAATCGAGAAATTGTTTCAGGAAGCGAAAAGCAAGCTGACGGAAGAAGAGTACGCGGAGTTTTCGGCGGTTATGAAACAACTCATGGATTTAAAAATAAAGATTACGGATCAGAACGGGGTTATGCATGAAGATCAATTGACTGCTAAGGAACGGAAGCAGTTTGAAGAGATACTCCCCCAAAAAGCCGCACCCTATTTCGAAAAGATACGTGGTGGCAAATAAAAAAGAGGGACTATCCGTCTTGGGTGGTCCCTCTTTTTCTTGTTTTGATATGTTGAAAAAAGCCGCGTAGGAAGAAGCGCATTTCCAGTCCAAACGCCTCTGAAGCCCACCTGAGTGTAGGATTGAATGTCGGGGAATTTCAGCTTCGCTTATGAACTACTTCATCGAAACTTCTACGCTTGAAGCGCTCCCGACATTCAATCTGGAGCGAACAGTCTAACCTCTTGCGGGGCGTAGGCCGAAGCGTAAACTGGAAATGCGCTTCTTCCTCCCACTGCAGTTACTCATCAAACAAAAAAGCATCTCTGATTCAACTTCAGAGATGCTTTTCATCCATTCACTCTATTGCTCAGAAAGCGACAAGCTTGGGACCCCGTTCAAATCAAGCCCCTCAAACTGTCCTTTTTCATACTTGATAAAGCCTGCCGCCGCAATCATCGCCGCGTTATCCGTACATAGCGTGAACGGTGGAATCACCAACGGAATTCCATCTGCCTCACACCTTGCTTGCAATCGCTCACGTAATCCGCGATTCGCCGCAACGCCGCCCGCCAGCAATACCTGCTTCGCTCCATGAGAACGAGCTGCCCGAATCGTCTTTTCTACGAGCACTTCTGTTACAGAATCTTGGAAGCTCGCAGCCAGATTCGCCGGTTCGATCGTCTCTCCTCGCTGAGCTGCATTGTGCAAGGTATTGAGCACAGCTGACTTCAAGCCACTGAAGCTGAAATCGTAGGAGTCTGGCTCCAGCCATGAACGAGGGAGCGGTACATTTGCCTCCCCTTCATGTGCGAGGCGATCAATATGAGGTCCTCCTGGATACGGCATATTCAGTGCTCGTGCTACCTTGTCATACGCTTCCCCTGCAGCGTCATCTCGCGTTTCCCCTAAAATCTCGAACTGACCGTGCGCCTTCATCCAGACAAGCTCTGTATGTCCGCCCGATACGACGAGTGCGATCAGCGGAAACTCCATTTCTTGCACCAGACGATTCGCGTAAATATGACCCGCGATATGATGCACGCCAATCAGCGGGATGCCTCTGGCCATGGAAATAGCTTTTGCTGCTGCCACGCCAACTAACAGGGCTCCGACAAGCCCAGGCCCGTACGTCACCGCAATTGCCTGGATGTCATCCAACGTTTTCCCAGCCTCAGTCAGTGCCTCTTCGATGGTAAGCGTAATATTCTCTACATGTCTGCGAGAAGCCACCTCTGGCACGACTCCGCCAAACCTTTTATGGATATCAGCTTGGGAAGCAATGACGTTCGACAGCACCTCTCGGCCATCACGGATGACAGCAGCCGATGTCTCGTCGCAGCTTGTTTCAATTCCTAAAATATAAGTAGGAGCACCTGATTCCCTATGTGCTTCGTATTTTTGCTGTATGCGCTTCTCGTAGCGCGACGTATACGTCTTGTTCATTACAATGTCACCCACATAATGATTGCGTCCTCATTGTTATCCGAATAATATCCCTTGCGCCGCCCATGCTCTTTAAAGCCGAGCTTGATATACATATTCCGCGCGACTGTGTTCGAAGGTCGAACTTCCAGCGTCATGCTATGGGCACCCTGCATCTTGGCAACACCCATCATTTTGATCATCAGCGCCAATCCAACCTTCTTTCCACGATACAGTGGATGGACGGCGATATTTGTAATATGTGCCTCATCGATCACGATCCACATGCCGCAGTAAGCGATAACCCTGTTTTGGTGAGCGACGACTACATAGCGTGCATTTGGATTTCTCGTCAGCTCGTTAACAAATGCATCATGCGGCCATGGAGTTGTAAAAGCCAAGCGCTCCAGCTCTGCTACAGCCCCAACGTCCTGCATCGTCATATAACGATATTCCAAATCGATTGGTTGACTCATGCTTTTACTCCTTTACGGCCCCCGCCTGCTTTTGGGCAAGCCACTTCGCTTCTGCTTCTGCCAGTTGCAAATACTCTGGAACCAGTTCATGCGCATTACCGCCGTCTTGAAGCTTGCGCAGTGCCACATAGCCGATATGGGCAGCCCGCGGATGATTGAACGCTGGGGAAGCAAATTGCGCCTGATTCCCGAGCTCTTGCACAATCGTCTCCCGATGCAGCCTTACATCTTCACCCAAGAACAAGATCGGTTCTCCTTGCGCCAGGTCTCGCAACAGTGGCAGCCATTCTCGCAACAGGATGATTTGTTCTGTGGACTGCGCTCGCACCGCCTCCATGCCATGGGAACGATAACAGCCGGTATACACTTGACCTCTACGCGCATCGAACAGCGGCACAATCAATCCAGAGAAGCCTGTGGCATTCATGGCGATTACCTCCAGACTGGATACACCGATGACTGGCACATTCAGTGACCAAGCCATGCTTTTCGCAGAGGCAACGCCGATTCTCACGCCCGTGTAGGAGCCCGGTCCGTTTGCCACCCCGAAGCCGCTGAGTTCCTCTGGTGCTGTTCCTGTTGCATCGAGCAGTTCACTGACGCAGTCCATCAGACGCACGGAATGATTTTTTTGCTGGTTCGTCGTCATTTCTGCCAAGACCCGCTCTTCCTCTACCACAGCTACACTTAGCACCAGATTCGATGTATCAATCGCTAGTACGCGCATCAAAATCAAACTCCTCACACAATTTCACATAACGATTCCCTTGAGGAACCAGCTCGATCATCCGCTGTTCCTCCCCATCTCTACGCAGGAAGACGGTCATCCGATCTGTCGGCAGGACATCCTCGATTAAAGACGCCCACTCTACGACACAGACACCTTCTCCAAAAAAGTAATCGTCCAGACCAAGAGAGTCTGGATCATCGCCTACCCGGTAGACATCCATATGATAAAGCGGCAAGCGCCCCTGATATTCTTTTATGATAGTAAAGGTCGGACTGTTCACTACTTGTCGGACTCCTAGTCCTTTAGCCAACCCCTGGGTAAAGGTTGTCTTGCCCGCCCCCAGATCTCCCTCCATCGCGAGGAAGTCACCTGGCTCAAGCAGACCTGCCAGTTGCTCGGCAAAGCGCTTCGTCTCCTGCGCTCCCGTGAGCCTCCATGTATAGCTCATCTCTTTCATCCACTCCTAAAATGGTTGAATCCCGCTTTGGGTAACGGGAGCTGTTGATCATCGCGCCGAAGCATCAATTCTGGCTCATGCGTTTTTCCTACCACCTCACCGATGACAGTAAACGGGACACCACTAGCGGCAAATTGCTTGCTTACGGCTTCGTAGTGACTTTTCGCAAGCGTTCCGACCAATTGATAATCTTCACCGCCATAAAAAGCCCATTCCAGCGGATCTTTTTCTACGTGCTGTGCATACTCCCGAACTTCGTCATGGATCGGTACTGTTGCAGCATCGACCAAAATCGATACGCCGCTCGCCTCGGCAATCTCCCACAGCTCTGATGCAAGTCCATCACTGACATCATTCAGCGCACTGCATGCCCCTGATTCCAGGAGCAGTCTGCCCGCCTTTATTTGGGCAACGGGACGCTGATGGGCATCCATTAATGTCTCCCAAGGTAAAGAGACGCCTCTTTCAGCAGTCTCGCCTTGCAGGAGAAGATGTAGTCCTGCTGCTGAAGTTCCGACATGCCCTGTAACAAAAACAAGCTGCCCAGGCTTTGCTTGTGAACGACGAATGGCACGCCCTTTTTCTACCTCTCCCAGTACGGTGACACTCAGGTGTAGGGCATCAGGTGCAGAAACGGTATCGCCACCAATGACACGAACTCCATATGCCTGACAAGCCTCGTAAATACCTTCATAGATTTGCTGGCATTCGTCAGGCGTCCATTGCGGACTTACCGCGATACTGACAAGCGCATACCGGGCAACCCCGCCCATCGCTGCAACATCGCTCACATTGCTGATAACAGCCTTATATCCGATATCACTAGGATTCATCGTTTTCTTCAAAAAATGAACCGTCTCCACCATCGCATCGCAACAAGCCACGACTTCCATTTCTGGCGCTGGGGAGAAGACAGCGGCATCATCCCCTATCCCGACGGTCAAACCGTTCCCTTCCTGCCCCGCAGAACGACTCGTCCATTGCCGGATCAGGGAAAATTCGTCGTGTGCCACTTCAAACGCTCCTTTTCCTTCGCGGAAAACATTTTTCGTCTGTTCATTATACCCCTGCTGTCAAAAGACGCGCAAGAAAGCCCAACCCCTCTGACTCTTTACGTCACAAGCTCGCGCAACAGCAGCTTTCCTTTGCAGCGTCCGCAACGATAGCGGCTTGGGTTCATCTTTCGTTTGCGTTTGTAGCTCATGCCACATGCCTTGCAAACCAGCTCGTAGCGATAAGGCAGGGTCGTCCGACCGTTTCCAACCTGTTGGCAGTATCGGCTTCCCCCCACTTGACGCAGAAGCAGTTGAAAATCCCGATCAACGTGACGATACCCGCGCTTTTCTATGTGCAAATGATAATGGCAAAGTTCATGCTTTATGATCGCAATCAATTCCTCCACACCATGCTCCTGCAAATGCTTCGGATTCAGTTCAATATCATGCGAGCGCAGCAAGTACCTTCCGCCAGTCGTGCGCAATCTGCTGTTAAAGCGGGCCTGATGGCGAAAGGGCTTGGCAAAAAATTCGCTGGATATCTGCTCTACCAGCATTTGCAGTTCCGAATCGGTCATCTCATCTCCTCCGCTTCCTTCCTTTCACCATAGCAGTTCCAGTTGAAAAGTGCCAGACAGATAGGCTACACTGAGTGCAAATATACGGTTGTGACCGTTTATTTGCTGACCGCATGCGGTCATATCCTGTTTAATGAAAAACGTCTAAACGTTTTTCACAAATAAACGGTAGACAGAATGGTGGAGGAGCTCATGCGCTATTTGTTGTTGCAGTCCAGTGACGGACTACAGTTTGTCTCGTTGCCCGAATCGCATATGTACCAATTAATCGCTCTATTGAAACGACTTTACAAGGAAATTGACAAATTGACGATCACAGAGCGCCCGGAATTGCCTACTGTTCTGGCAGACTGTGCGGATGTGGAACGGTTAGAGAGCGGGCTTTCGATCGTGGATGGTTTGGAGTACGTCAGTGGTCTGGAACGCCGCTTTGCTGCCCTACAAGAGACCGAGTATCCACTCATCTCTTTATTGACAGAGATCCGTGCCCTGCAAGCCCAATTGGAGTATTTGCACGAAGAAGAAGAGTAAATGAAAATTCTAGGCACCTCCTGCTCGTCTCGGCGCATACATTGCCTATAGACGAATATCTCCAGGAGGTACTTTCATGCCACAATGGATGCGCAGGCAGTTGCAACGTGCCTTTAATGGGAAGGACGTTCGCCAAATTCGTGTGCTCAACAGTTGCTGGTTCTTATATTTAGAAAAAAATGGCGGCCGCCCTGACTGACAGGAGGCCGCCTTTTAGTTCATGTTCAAAAAGTCGTCTTTTCAGCACCGAGAAAGTGGCGAGAACTTTATCCTTCCGTTGGTGCGATCATGGTCATCCCTACACGCTGACGTTTCTCGTCAATTTCTACTACCCATACATCTACGATATCGCCAACCGTCACCACTTCAAGCGGATGTTTCACAAAGCCCTTCTTCAAACGGGAAATGTGCACGAGTCCGTCGTTTTTCAGACCGATATCCACAAACGCTCCGAAGTCGACCACGTTGCGCACAGTACCTTGCAGCTTCATGCCCACACTTAGATCAGACAGCTGGAGAACATCACTTCGCAAGAGTGGTTTTGGCAGCTCGTCACGCGGGTCGCGACCAGGACGCAAGAGGCTGTCCACAATGTCTTGCAGCGTTGGCTCGCCAATCCCAAGCTTCGCAGCGGTCTCTTTTACATCCAAAGACTGTACGCGTTCCTTGCAGTTCTCACTGCCGATCTCTTGAGCGCTAATGCCCAGCATCGACAATAGCTGGTGGGTCGCATCGTACGATTCCGGGTGGATCGGTGTTTTGTCCAACGGATTCGCTCCCTCCATCACACGGAGAAACCCGATGCACTGCTCGTACGTTTTAGCACCCAAGCGCGGAACAGCCTTCAGTTGGGAGCGCTCCGTGAACTTCCCGATCTCGTCCCGTTTTTTCACGATATTCCCCGCTACTTGACGGCTGATCCCTGATACATACTGCAATAGAGAAGGAGACGCAGTATTCACATCTACTCCGACATGGTTTACCGCAGACTCAACCACAAACTGTAGGCTGTCTGCCAGCCGCGATTGGGAAACATCGTGCTGGTACTGACCAACCCCGACGGACTTCGGATCGATTTTGACCAACTCAGCAAGCGGGTCCTGCAAACGACGCGCGATCGAAGCCGCACTTCGCTCTGCTACATCCAAGTCCGGGAATTCTTCCTTGGCCAGGGGGGAAGCAGAATACACGGATGCACCTGCCTCGTTCACGATGATGTACATTACCTCTCGCTTCAGCTCTTTCAGCAGCGTGGCAATGAACTGTTCTGTTTCGCGCGAAGCAGTACCGTTCCCAATCGCCACAACCGTAACCCCATAGGTTTCGATCAACTGTTTCACTTTCACTGTAGCTTCTGCCACTTTATTCGCCGGAGGGGTCGGATAAACGACGGCAACCTCCAGCAGTTTGCCAGTTTCGTCTACAACGGCGAGCTTACAGCCTGTCCGAAACGCCGGATCGACCCCAAGTACGACTTTGCCTTTTACAGGCGGTTGAAGCAGCAAATTGCGCAGGTTTTCTGCAAAGATGTGAATAGCACGTTCCTCGGCTGCCTCTGTCAGCTCCGCGCGCACCTCTCGTTCAATAGAAGGAGCAATCAGACGTTTATACGCGTCCTCGACTGTCAATGTCAGCAGATCGCGGGCAACTGTATCACGAGGAAGGGTGCGTTTTTGCATCCAAGCCAAAATCTCTGCGACAGGCGCTTCAATGGAAACCTTCAAAATGCCTTCGTTTTCTCCCCGATTGATGGCCAGCACCCGATGTGGAACGACCTTTTTCAGAGGCTCACTATATGCGTAATACATTTGGTATACATTTTTCTCGTCTGCTTCTTCGGCTTTCTGCTCAGTCAAAAGCAATCCTTTTTGCACCGAGCGTTGACGAACCCACTGGCGAATTTCTGGGTCATCAGACAGAAGTTCCGCCACGATGTCCATTGCTCCTTGCAGAGCTTGTTCAGTCGTCTCTACGCCTTTTTCCGGGTTGATATATGGTTTTGCTTCTTCTTCCGGATTCCCAGTTTTCGGTAAACTCATGAGGTAGTTGGCAAGTGGCTCTAGTCCCTTCTCCTTGGCCATGGTTGCACGCGTGCGGCGTTTTTGGCGGTAAGGGCGGTACAGGTCTTCTACCTCTTGCAGCTTTGTCGCACGCTCAATAGCTGCGCGCAGCTCGTCCGTCAGCTTGCCTTGCTCATCGATGAGCCGAACGACTTCTTCCTTCCGCACTGACAGGTTGCGTAAATAGCGAACGCGTTCCTCAATCGCTCGAATTTGCGTTTCATCTAGCTGCCCCGTCATTTCTTTGCGGTAGCGGGCAATAAAAGGAACCGTGTTTCCTTCATCCAGAAGAGCAACTGTGCGCTCCACCTGGTGAGGTTTGACACCCGTATCTTGGGCGATTGTCTGGATCATCAACGTAAGCTCCATACCTGTCCTCCTGCGCTCATTCTTCGTCGTTTATTGTATCACATTTGCTAACAAGGACTGGAAAAAGGGAAGAAAAAAGAGGAGCCACTTGGCCCCTCTACGTCGCGGTTTCCAGCTGTTCCACTTTCAATGCTTCTCTCAGCTTGCCCAACGCCCTGCGCTGAAGGCGGGAAATATGCATCTGCGACATCCCCATGATGTCCCCAGCTTGCTTCTGACTCAAATTTTGATAAAAAGTTAATTGAATGATTTCTTTTTCACGGTGATCCAAAATTTGCAGGGCTCGCTCCAGCATCAGATTCTGCTCGACTGCTCCGTACCCTTCTTCCGTCGTCCCCACTAGGTCGAGTAAAGAAATCGTATTGCCGTCCAGATCCGCTTCGAGCTCGCTGTCCATAGAGAGAGAATGGTAGCTGCGGCCCATCTCTAAGGTTTCCAGGATCGCTTCCTCTGTAACGCCGAGGCTGTTGGCAATGTCCGCAATTTGGGGAGATCGCTGCAGCTTGATCGTGAGCTCGTCGACCACCCGTTTGATCTTCGGGCTCAGTTCCTTTACTCTGCGCGGAACATAGACACTCCATGTCTTGTCCCGAATATAGCGCTTTATCTCTCCTACAATGGTCGGGATCGCAAAGCTCTCAAATGTCCGCTCAAAACTAGGGTCGAACCGACGAAAGGAAGCAAGCAGGCCGATTAATCCGACTTGCACGAGGTCTTCATACATGACTTGTCCGCGAACAAACTTCTTCGCTAACGATTCCACAAGAGGAGTATAGGCCCTCACCAGTTGTTCCTGTATCGCTGGATCTTTTGTTTCACCATACAGGTGGATGAGCTCCTTTAACTCCTCTGGACTATATTTCTGCTTCCGAGATTGTCCAGTCATTGCCAGCCACCCCATCCTGCCGAACATACTTGGTCATGGAGACTACCACCCCTGATTCAGAGCGAGTCTCCACCTCATCCATAAGCGTGTGAATGAGATAGAGCCCGAGGCCGCCCTCATCCAAATCCTCTAGGCTTTTCCCTGCAAAAATCGGCGTCAGTTGCTCAGCAATGAGCTCATTTGAAAATCCTACCCCCTGATCGCTTACTTCGATCACCAACCGATCTTCATAAACGTGGCATTGGATATGAATAGAGCCTGGATTCTCTGTTTCCTTGTATGCATGTCTTACTACATTCGTGCATGCTTCTCCGACGGCAAGCTTGATATCCTCAATCTCTTCATAAGAAAAGCCCATACGGTTGGCTATACCGGATACAGTCAGACGCGCTACTCCCAAATACTCCGCCTTGCTTGGCAAAGTCAATTGAATCACGTCTGCCTGAGGTCGATTTGGACCCATTACTCGCTCTCTCCTTTGCGGATGGCAATATGATCGTATAAGCCAGTGATGCGAAATAGCCTTTCCACACGCGGAGACAATTTGTGCACCTCAAATGTACGATTTCGTTGGATGCACTCTTTCATAATCCCGATGAAAATTCCGATTCCGGTACTGTCCATGTATTCTACGGCTTCCAAATCAACCGTAATGTGATTGATATCCGGCTTGGTGACGAGTGACATCAGTGTTTCCTTTACTTTCGGCGCTGTAAAAGCATCAATATCTCCACCAAGGACCACTCGGTGCTCAGTTTCAAGGCTCGTTGTCTTAATTAGCAGGTCCATCTGCGTCTACCCCCCGTACGTTGCTTAGGTTCTTCGAAGTACAATCATGGTGTAATCATCCAGCAGGTCAAATTGGGAGAGCAGAAGCAGTCTATTGTACAGGCCGTTTGCCATCTTTTGGGCAGATTCGCCCACCTCTTTTTGCAAATGGTGTACAAGCTCTTCCCTTTGCAAATAGTATCGGTTATTTTTGCATTCTGTTACACCATCCGTCAGAAGAATCAGAACATCATTTATCTCTAAATGAATCTCCTGAACCTCGTATGCACTGTTTGGGTGTAACCCGAGTGCATTCCCTCGCCCTTCGAGATCGTAGAACTCCCCTTCGGCCGACCTGTACAAAAATCCTGGCTCGTGTCCTGCCATCGCATAACGGAAACAGTGTTCCTTCGAGTCGTAACTGCCAAACATCATCGTCACAAACATGCTCGGATCAATATTTCTTCCCACGATCCGGTTTAAATGGTGCAGCATTTCATCGGGACCCAGCTCCATTTGTCCAAGGCTGTCTATCGCATATTTCACCATCGACATACACATCGCAGCAGGCATTCCTTTTCCGGTAATGTCTGCTATGGCGAGGCCAAAACGCCCTTCACTTTGCTCAATGAAGTCGTAATAGTCGCCCGAGATTTGTTTCGCAGCAATACTCACTACGCCAATCTCCAGTTCTGGATAGACTGGAACCTCACTTGGCAAAAGGGATTGCTGCATCGCTTTCGCCACCGCTATTTCTGATTCCATCTGCTGATGCCTATTGCGCCAGCTGTTTACGGATCGATGCTCGTTCCCATATTCAATCATGATCTCTGTCAAAATGGAGAAGGAGGAGCGCACAAACTCTGGCACTTCCCCGAGCTGCTCAAGCGCTCGCGCATGCAAATCAGTTATTTCTTCTGGCGAAATATCTTGAGAAAGCATCCATTTGCCCAACTGCTGGGCTCCGTAAAGCTGGTCCTCCCCTTGAGCACTCAGGTAATCCCGAAGAATTTTTACATACTCTTCCTGGAAGCTCCGGGTTACCATTTATCTCATTCCTCCTTTGCTTGATCGCTCCACTTCACAACAACGACACGAGTCCCTTCTCCCAGGGTACTGTGGATCTCAAATTCATCCATCATGCGCCTGACACCTGGTAATCCAGCCCCGAGGGCACCCGAAGTCGAATAGCCATCATCTAACGCCTGGCGAATATCAGGAATCCCTGGCCCACTGTCATTCGCTGTTATTTGCAAGCCGATCACTCCTTCGCGCTCAAGCGGCGAAATGGTGATCGTCCCCGTACCCGCATACAAATAAATATTGCGAGCCAATTCAGAGATTGACGTGGCGATGCGGGACTGCGTGATCGTGCCAAAGCCAAACAACTTCGACATATTTCGCCCCACTTGCCGCGCCGTCACGATGTCTGATTCTTGTTCTATATTGATTGTCTCAGGAGAATTGTCTGCCACAACCAAAAAAACCCCTTCCGCCTCGCTTGGTAGGTAGAAATGAGTTTTTTCTCTACCTCGAAAAATAAATCATATTGTGTCACATTTTGTCTTATATTCTCTTTTCGAACAGTTCGCTGTTCACCTATAAAATCCCTGCAAATCTGACAGCAAAAAACCACTTGCTTCACTCAAGTGGCTTTTCCTATCCAATAGTCTGATCTTTTTTCACACGTTAAAAATCAATGAGTCCTAAACTGATTTGCAAGGATTCATTAACCCGATCCATCATCTCGTCATCGAGATGCGTTATTTTATCAGTTAGACGTTGTTTGTCAATGGTTCGTATTTGTTCCAACAGAATGACGGAGTCACGATCAAATCCATAAGTTTTTGCGTCAATTTCCACATGCGTAGGCAGCTTCGCCTTTTGAATCTGCGCTGTAATGGCTGCGACGATGACCGTCGGACTAAATCGATTTCCAATGTCGTTTTGAATGACTAAAACAGGCCGTACGCCTCCTTGCTCAGAGCCAACGACCGGGGACAGGTCCGCGAAAAACACATCGCCACGTTTGACAATCACCAGTCACACCCCGCTAACTAAGCGGACAAGAGTATGGTCAGCCTCTTCTTCAGCGCCAAAAGCCTCCGATGCCATATTCAGATTGATCTTCGCCATCTCCATGTACCCTTTTTGCATGGTCTCACGGATTGTGCGCTTTTTTCGCTCTTTCAAATACAAATGCATCGCTTGACGAATAAACTCGCTGCGATTGGATTTTTCCTTTTGAATAACGCCATCCACTTCCTGAAGCAAGTGTTGTGGCAAACTGATCATGATGCGTTTCGTGTTTGACTTCGACAAGACAAATCCACCTCCAACCATGACCGTAACTTCCATCCGCTATGCTGGTTCTAGAAAGAACAGCCAATATGAACAATACCATTATGTCGAATCCATTGCAAAAATATACCTACTGTGCGCTTTTTCGGTGAGAAAACGTGAGTGTAAACAATCCAAAGGTGCAGGTGAAGACTTCGTTTACCCAAAAAAGCCAGCTTTTTCGCTTAACTAGTATTCGTGTTCCAAGGGAAAATTCCTGCTGATTTTCCTTGTTAGTTATTTACATTTTCACGGGACGAGTGCTTCATCGTCAATGGGTGAAATACGTCCGTTACTTTCTGGTCGCGCAAATAGAGGCGCGGGATTCGGTAATTCAGCATACAAGGAACCTCGTAATTAATTGTTCCCAGCAAATCGGCAATTTCATCCAAGGAGATTTCCTCGTCCCCCTGCTTGCCATACAAGACGACCTCATCATTGACCGCTGCTTCTGTCGAATTCAGGCTGACCATGATTTGGTCCATGCAAACTCTGCCTGCAATCGGGTAGCGCGATCCATTGTACAACACCTCACCACGTTTGGACAAAAGGCGAGAATAGCCATCTGCGTATCCGATCGGCAGCGTTGCAATCCATTCGTCAGGCTTTGCTGCATACGTAGCACCATAGCTGACCGTGAATGGCTCATCTGCCTTCTTTACGTGGGCAATTCTGGTCTTGAGTGCCAGGGCAGGGGCAAGAATGACTTCCGCACGTTCTTTCATGTACAAAGAAGGATACAATCCGTATAAACCTATGCCTAAACGAATCGTATCATACCCCCAATCGGGAAATGCGATTGCCGCCGCCGTATTGCAGCAATGGACGGACGGCAATGTTTTATTTGCTTCACGCAGCGCTTGCAAAAAGGATTGAAACAAGTCGTGTTGTCGTCGCACATGGGTTGTATCTGGTTCATCCGCGCAGGCAAAATGCGTAAAAATACCTGTCCACTTCAGCTTAGAGCATTCTTCAAGGGCATCTACAACCGCAAGTAAATCTTCCTTTGTCCGAACGCCCAAACGTCCCATGCCCGTATCGGTCTTTACATGAATCCCGATAGGCTTGTGATCATTTTTCTGAAGAATGTCGTTCGCTTCCGTGATCCATTCGACGCTGTAAGCGGTTAACTCCACTTCCAGCTCGCTTGCAGTGACAATGGATTCGACAGGTGTGTATCCCAACACTAAAATCGGCGCTGTGATCCCTGCCCTCCGCAAAATAAGCGCTTCATCGAGCAATGCGACTGCAAGTGAATCTGCACCGCCCGCCAACGCTTCTTTGCCAACATGGACAGCGCCATGACCATACCCGTCTGCTTTCACAACAGCCATAATACCCGTTTTTTCTGGCAAATGGCGTTTGAATGTCTCGAGGTTCGCCCGGATGGCATCCAAATCAACCTCTACCCAAGTGTCACGACAAAACGATTTCATTCCTATCTCCTCTTGTTCCCTTTTTTATAGTAAAACAAGCGTTCATTTAAATGACTGAGAAATTGCCTGGAAACCATCAGTGATTCCTTTTTGCCGCCTACACGATAAAAATGACGGCCTTCATAAATTTGCTCGACTTCAGACAGCGGGTAGCTCTTTTCCTGTCCTGACATGGATATAATCAGGTGGGTCTTGGTCAGCTTGTACACCGGACGAAATACCGATTTGTACAGAAACGGAGACAATCCAACAACAGCAATGGCAATGGCGAAAACAAGCACCTTGAATCTCGTGTCATTGGTCGGGAAAAATTGAGCGAGAATCATCATCCCCAGCACAAACATGACAGTCTCGTTAATGCGCATTTTCCAGCTTTTTCGCAGGAGCATGTCTTTGTAGGTCGATGCTTCCTCGTACAAAACTTCGTTAGACGGTTTCTTCATGTAAAGCATGCCACCTCATTCAATAAGTTACTCTGAATGTATCGTGTTTTCCCGCTGTGTGTCAATTCGCGGATTGTCCTTTCACCTCATTCGCACGTTGGTTTTTATGTACAAATCGACCCTCATCGACCAATCCCGAGAAAATAGAAAAGCAGATGGGATTAGCTCCCACCTGCTGACTTTTCTACATGGTTTTCTCCTGGTCTTTTCCCTCTTTTTCATGTCTTGGGAAAACGACTTTTTCAAAGCTACCATCCACCATTTTTTGCACCATCGCTGTCAATTCCTCGCTGCGCTTGTCTGCTTGCTCCTGTGTGAGCTTGCCTGCCTTTACTGCTTCTTTTAGCTTGGCTTCGTGCTGACCTACCAAGAGCTCGATGACGTCATCCACTTCTACGCCCTGCTCCTTGGCGATGGTTGCCAACGATTTTCCTGCTTTTTGCTCTTCCTTCAGTTTGTCTGCATCCAGCTTGAGGAGGGACAGCAGTTCTTCATTATTTTTCTCGAAGCCCATTCCTTTACCCGGTCCACGTCCTTGATGCGTGTTTTGCACCATTTCTTTTACCCGCTCGCTCGCATTTTCATTCATCTTGTCAGCTTGCTCCTGCGTGAGCTTGCCTACCGCTACCGCCTCTTTCAGCTTGGTTTCCTGTTGTTTTACCAGCAAAGCCACCAGATCATCCACAGATACGCCTTGAGCTTCTGCGATAGCAGCCAGCGATTTGTCCGCTTTCAGTTGTTCTTGGAATTTAGCGGCATCCAGTTTCAAAAGGGACAGCAGTTCTTCGTTTTTCTCGAAGCCACCGATGAAGCCACCTTTGCCTGAGCCACCTTTGCCGAAGCCTTTATCCGGTTTCGTGTTTTCTACCTGTTCTTTTACGCGATCGCTCAGATTTTCAGACAGCTTATCTGCCTGCTCCTGCTTCAGCTTGCCTGCTGCTACTGCTTCCTTCAGTTTGGCCTCTTGCTGTTCAACCAGAAGTGCTACTACATCGGCAGTGTCGACTCCTTGGGCTTGTGCAATCGCTGCGATTGTTTTCCCTGCCGCAAGCTCTTCTTTCAGCTTGTCAGCATCCAGCTTCAACAGCGAGAGCAGCTCTGTATTTTCTTTGAAGTTTTCTTTGAAGCCCACTCCACCGTGGTGGCCCATCTTGCCTGTTTTGAATTTTACTTCTGCCGGTTTATTTAATGAGGTTGGTTTTGCTGAATCGGCTGCCATTGCTCCGCCTATGCTACCCAGACTCAGAACCACTGCCATCGTTCCCATCAGCATTCCCATTTTCGCTTTGCTAAACATATACACTCAACCCTTTCGTCTTTTCTCGTGAAGTGTGCTGCCTCTTTGGTACAAGACCAAGTGTACATGGGTATTTTTAGATTCCCGTTTGAGAAAAAAGGAAAACTTGAGGAAAAATCGTAAAAAACTATGAAAGGCATTTTAGTTTGAGTCAACATGGTGGAGGAAAAGAAAAAGCACAGTTCTCTTCGACTCTGACACGCCAGCGTGGGGGATTCACTGACCGTCTCCACTCCAAAAAGAGGACCGTCGAGCCAAAGCCACCCTACGGGCGGAAGTTTCTCAAGGAATAAGTGTTCGACAAGCGTGGTCCTCTTTTTGAAGTTCTGACTGGGTAGGCGTTGTCAAGGTCTGCGAGCCCTGTGCTTTTTCTTTTCGCCAGCTTTTTTGATTCATCGCTTCTTTAAAAACTTAGGAAGATCATTCTTTGAGTATCAACAGGGGGTATTTTTCTCAAATAGTGGGACAAAGTCACTTGGGAAGAAGTGCATTTCCAGTCCAAGCGCCTCTGGAGCGGACAGTCTAACCCCTTGCAGGGCGTAGGCCGAAGCGTAGAGGAAATGCACTTCTTCCCCTCCGCTACAGCCACTTTCTAAAGCAAAAACAAAAGAGGACGGCATTCACCGTCCCCTCTCCCACACTTTTATTTTGCGCTGAGACCATATGTCGACTGTGCGACATTCACCATTTCTTCCTCAGGAAGATCCCCCGCGATTGTATACTCGATGCCGTCGAGCTCCCACGTCAGCAGTCGCTGATTTTCACCTGTCTGCGCAAGCACACCCACCGTAAAGCCGAGGTTCACAGGCATACCTTGCTCATACGACACAGATGCTGCTGTCGGGCGTCCTTCGATTACCTTGTAATTGTAGGCCCCTTTGTAGGTCAAGATGACTTTCCTCTCCCCATCACGGGTAACTGGCTCAATATCTCCTTGCTTAACCCCTTCTGGCGTATACGTAGGGACGATGACACCGAATTGGCTGTTCGGCTGTTTCATGACCTGTCCATTTGTTTTCGCCATTGTTGGGATCGTTGTCAACGAGCTCGTTGTCATGTTGCGCTCTTTGTCAAAGGCGTCTTTGTCAAACATAGGGTTGAACGAAAAATCAGTGAAATCAATCCGTACGAGCGGATTCATGCTAGCATCCATAATTTCGGCGTGCGTCGGTTTGAAATCTTCTGTCAGCCAAATTTTTTGCTTGGTCAAAGAACGATTGCCGCTGTAGTTCGCTTTCACTTCGAATACATACTGTTTTTCTTCCATCTTCATTTGGCGCTCAGTGTCATCGATAATGCTCTTGGCCAGTGTTTCGTATAGATACAACGGTCCGTTGTTCTCAGGCCAGCCACTTTGGAAGCGGAAGCTCTTGTTCAGATGCGGGGTCAGTACAAAGACTCCTTCATTGTTTCGCAAGATGATTTGTGTAATGCCACGCTGCTTCGAGGTGAGAGCTACCCGATAGTTGGTTGGCTTTTCATACCAGACCTGAACATCGTACTCCATGGGGGTAGAGCCTGTCTGCATGGTCAAAATAGCCTGAGACTTGTACCCAGACATTTTTCCCAGCGTACCGTTCAGGTCGCTCACCACATCTTCTGGTGTTTTCTGACCGAAACAACCGCCAAGGAACAGGGTGAAAACCAACAATAACACCAGTGGTAAAGCTACCCGTTTCATTCAATGAACTCCTCCTTGTCAATATTTTCGACAAAGAAGGGCATCCCTGTCTATTTCCTGGGAAATCTGTCAGTCTCTCGCCCATGCAGCGCACATCGTGTCAATGGTTGCAAATGGATACGAAGTTGGCGATATATCGCTTGGATCGGCTACAGACTTAGCCTTCCTGTGTAAGAGCAGGTAGTCCCTCCTGATCTACGCGATATAAATGTATGTCCATCCTCGTCCCAATATGCAGACAAGTTTATCGAGGTTGTTCAAAACATCTATCGTTGTTCTACAATGACTTGCGCAATCGCATGCGTTTGGCTATGCGAAATGCTCACATGAATATGGACGCGAGCGGGGTCCAGATCGAGTTTGCTGTACACCTCGTGCTTTATGGTCATGATCGGCTTGCCCGAATCATTCGGGAGGATTTCCATATCCAAAAAGCTGAGTACGGCTCCAATGCCTGTGCCAAGAGCTTTTGCTCCCGCTTCCTTGGCAGCAAATCTGCCTGCAACCATTTCCGCCTGTCTCGTCTCTGTCTTTCCATGCAGGAGCTGTTGTTCATCTGTGGTCAAAAAGCGTTTGATTGCACTCTCTTGTCTTTTTATCAAAGTAGCGATGCGCTCTATTTCCACTATGTCTACGCCTGTTCCAATGATCATGAGCAATTGCCTCCTAGTGGGCGGATTTACGAATCACAGTATCATCCACTTCCACGCTTTTGCAAGTGCGAGGATAGAAACCACATTCCACGCATAGACTTTCCGTAAAAATAAGAAAACCCCCGCAAATTGCGAGGGCCTTTTTCCGCTGGCTCCTACTCAGTAGCTTGGCCAGAAGATTGTTGTGCAGCCGATTGTTGGTTTTGACGGCGAACCTCCGCAACATTTGTCTCACTTGCGAACTCAGTCGCAGCGCCTTGGGAAGCAGCGCGTTGTGCGGATTGTTGGTTCTGACTACGAACCTCTGCTGCATTTGTTTCACTTGCGAATTCAGTCGCAGTGTTTGCTGCTTGGCTAGCTTGGTTCGCTTTGCCCATACCCGCTTGTTTGTTTTGTTTAGGCATCGTTACTTTCACCTCCTCGACGTCACTGAATATAATTTGTACAGCCCCCTACGTGCGTATCCATCCTTATTTTTCCAAATTGTGTTGTTGTTGACTTGCTTTGTCGCGAACGATCATTCATATTGGAAAGAGCAAGGCTTCTACTCTGCTTTTGAAAGGAGCAATTCTGTATGGCTCACAAGGTTATTATCTATACCCAAGTCACTTGCGGTCCTTGTCAGGAAGAAAAAATGTGGCTGACTTCAAACAACATTGCTTTTGAAGACAGAGACATCCGACAAAACGAGGCTTACTTCCAGGAAGCCATTCAATTAGGCGCCAGCATGACACCTGTTACCTACATTGAAAAGGAAAACGGCGAGCAAATGGTCATTCATGGATTTGACAAGGAAGAACTAAAAAAAGCGTTGGATCTCAATTGATCCAACGCTTTTTACGACTGATCAGCCAAATGAAGGTTCACTTGCAACTGATTTTTGTTTGACGATTGGCGACATATCCGGCAAGTTAGACAAAATTTGCTTAACTTCAGGACCGCATTCTGTATTAACGGAGTAATATACCCACGGTCCCTTCCGACGCTCTTTGACCAAACCATGAGTTTTGAGCTTAGCCAAGTGTTGGGAAACAGAGGGCTGGGAAGTTTGCAAAATTTCCACGAGATCACGGACACATAAGGACTGTACTTGCAGGAGAGCCATGATCGTCAAGCGCGTCTTGTCACCAAGTAGCTTATAAGTCTCTGACAAAAACAGAACCTGCATCAAATCCATTTCCATAAGGATACCCACCTTTGCCTTACATATCTGTTTATCAGTATACTATATGGCTTATATGATGGGGAAGATGGAACGCAAAAGTTATGTGAACCCTACTTATACATCTTGCTTTTTCATCGCCTCAATGATCTTGTCTGCAGTGCGCGCAGCCAGCGCCATGACTGTATTTGTCGGGTTGCTGCCACTCGAGGTAACGAACGTAGAAGCACCCGTTATGAAAAGATTGGGTATGTCATGTGACTGCCCATATTCATTCACAACAGAGGTTTCCCTGTCATTGCCCATTCGGCATCCCCCCATGAGATGAGCGGTATCCGATACCACATGCTCTGGCTGCCCACCCATCGCCTCTATAATCCTGTTCATTTGCCCAATAGCATGCTTGTACAGTTGTTTGTCGTTCTCCTGATAACTAAACGTTACCGTAGGGATCGGCATTCCGTATTCATCTTTTTCCCCAGAGAGCGTCACTCTGTTATCGGGATGAGGCAACACTTCCCCGACCAAGGTGATCCGCGCATACATATTGTAATCCAGCATGGTTTCTCGAAGCTGTTTTCCCCATAAATACGAGCCGTCTTCCCTCTCGGCAGCAATAGCAGCCGCCATCCCGACTGGACGTGCCCCGTGTGCACTCAATGTATATCCGCGGGCAAATCCTCGTTCCCGTTCCGTCTCATAAAAATGCTGGGTCAAAGCAAGGACAGGTGTTCCTTTATACAATCTCACTTCCTCCGGGAGTCGTCCGTATACATCATGACTGGAGTGAGGCATAATAGCTTTTCCTACCCATCCACTCGAATTCGCCAACCCTTGCGGAAACTGAGCATTCGCCGAACTGAGTAGCAATCTGGGAGTCTCCACCACAAACCCGGCCAAAATGACCACACGAGCCATTTGCCTGTGCGTCAAACCATTATGATTGAACAACACGCCACTGACCCGGTCTCCAGCCATCAAAATTTCCGTCACCATGCAGTCGGACAGCACCTCTGCCCCCTCCGCTATCGCTTTGGGGATATGATGAATCAACCCGCTGTACTTGGCATTCGGCATGCACCCTTGATTGCAAAAGCCACGATTGATACAGGGAGGACGTCCATCAAAGGGGGCCGATAAAATCGCCAGAGGGGCGACCACACTCTCGATCCCCAGCTTCTCGCACCCTTCCCGGAACAGTTGGGCATTGGCACTGATTGGCTCCCGAACGGGGTACGGATACGGTCCTTGAAAGGAACCCCACGGAAAATGATTGGGACCTGAGACCGCAATCTCCCGTTCAATCTTGTCGTAATACGGAGCAAGGTCCTGATACGTAATCGGCCAGTCTTCCCCTACGCCGTCTACGGTCTTCGTCTTAAAATCACTCTCGTGGAAACGCAGGAACACCCCCGTAAAATGCACGGTGCCTCCCCCAATTCCCCGTCCTGAGTTGTTATGTCCCAAACGCAGTGGATCATTGCCTGCTACCAGCCTCGTTTCCTGCCAGGCCAATCTCCGCATCGACAGCTCATCACTGGCAAAATCATGTTGAGGGTCCCAAAACGGCCCTGCTTCCAGTACGACTACACGCAACCCGGCCTTTGCCAGCTCATAAGCCAGTACGCCTCCTGCCGCTCCAGCACCTACGATGCATACATCTGCGTCATCGGCGTATTTTCTTTGATCAACAGGAGTGGGGCGATGAGTAATCGTACGATGGTCATGACTCGTCATTTGCTTTTGCCTCCCATGGGTCCGTCAATCCTTTTTCCACCCGTACATAGCCGCGCGGATAAGCAGGTCCGCCGTAGCCGATATCCGACCAAACCAACGGATGTGAATAGTACGCACTGACTGTGTCATGCAGCAATCGCTTGAAAAAATCTGCGGGAGCCATGTTTGTCCACGCCTCCTGGTTTTGGATACCCCCATTCGCGACGTGCTGAAGAACGGCTTCCTGCTGGTCTAGCTTCAACGCAACAAAATCAGTTCCATAAGCGGCATGACTCTCCGCATCAATCCCTTTCAAGCCCGAGCGATAGAGCTCTTTTTGGGGTGGAACTCCGACCTTTCGTTGCGACTCGCCAATATTACTAGCCGTCGTATTATCCAGATGCTCGACCACAAAGGTCAGCACCTCCAAACGGTGATCATGGACCAATACGCCTACAACTGTCTGTAAGAGCAAGGATTCAGGCTTCGTAAAAAATTGATTGGCAATCGCGGGCATTCGTCTGGCCCCTACTACTTTCCTTGTGTGAGCATCCCACTCTGTATGCTGGTCCCAAACATCATAGGATGGGTAACGTCCAGGCTTCTCCATGTCCTCTCACCCCTTCGAAAACGATTTTTACCAAAACAGCGCAAGAAGCCCTAATGCTGACATTGCGGTGATCAGTAATGGAAGAATCACAGGAGGACCGACGAGAAAATTTTGACCTTGCGAATAACCTCCCACACGCTGCCCAACCCCGACCGTATGCAAATAGGCCCCGTACAAACCACCAGCCATACCGACCACCATCATCAAAGCAAACACCCAACGCAGCCAACCCGCATTCACAAACGATAAAACAATAGCAGTAACCGCAAATACAGGGAGCTCAAGCACGGGAATCCACATTGCCCAATGTCGGAAGTTTTGTCTGGAGTGAAAAAGCGTGACCTGAACCGCAATCAGGGCAAACGCCAATCCAGCAAAAAGTATCAGTACGCGTTCGATCGGCCAGCCATGCCACATGGAAACATCCTCCTTTTTACGTACGTTGTGCCTATTTTTTCCGTCCGTGCCAGGTCCTATTCTGCCTATTTCACTCAAGCAGCGTGATGAATAGAAAAAACCTGCTGACTATTAACCAGCAGGCTTTTCATTCCCTATGAAAAATAAACTAACGTCAAATACAATCCAAGCAAGGTTACCGTCAATGTCGGTACGGTCAAAATAACCCCCGTCCGAAAGTACTGTCCCCACGTAATTGTCACGTCTTTACGTCCCAAAACATGCAACCAGAGTAAGGTCGCCAGTGATCCAATCGGAGTCATTTTCGGCCCCAAATCGCTCCCGATCACATTCGCGTAGATCATGGCTTCCCGCAACAATCCGTCTGCCTGTGTCCCGGCAATCGCGAGTGCGTTGAACATCACTGTCGGAAGGTTGTTCATGACAGAGGAAAGAACAGCAGCGAGAAAGCCTGTTCCCAAGGTCGTTGCCAATAACCCATGCGCCATAAACCAATCCAAGGTGTCCTTGACCAAGTCAGTCAATCTCGCGTTGTGCAGCCCCCACACCACGACATACATGCCGATCGAGAAAACAACGACTACCCACGGCGCTTCTTTCATAATCCGCCGCATAGCGATCGCTTCACTTTTTCTTGCAGCCAGGCAAAAAATGATAGCTGCCCCCGCAATAATGATAGAAACGGGCGTATGGATGGACTCGCTCATAAAAAAACCAATCAACAAGACCGCAAGAATCGGCCACGCCAAGCGAAACATTCTGTGGTCGCGAATCGCTTCCTCCGGATTTTTCAGATGGGAAAGATCAATCTGCGCCGGGATGCTTTTGCGAAAATATAGGTACAAAACCAGCAGACTTCCACCAATCGAAAACAAAGTCGGAATGATCATTTTGGCCGCATACGCAGCAAAGCCAATATCAAAATAGTCAGCTGAAACAATATTCACCAGATTGCTAATCACAAAGGGCAAAGAACTCGTATCAGCAATGAATCCGCTCGCCATGACAAATGCCAAAACCGTTTTCCCATCCAGCTTTAGTGCCCGCACCTGTGCCAATACAATCGGTGTCAGGATCAAGGCTGCCCCATCATTCGTAAACAAGGCAGATACGAGTGAACCAAGCAGGATGACATAAACGAACATAAGCCGCCCATTCCCTTTTGCAAATCGAGCCATATGGAGCGCAGCCCATTCAAAAAAACCGATTTCGTCCAATACAAGTGAAATGATGATAATTCCGATTAAGGCGAGCGTTGCATTCCAGACAATCGAGGTGACCTCTGCGACATCCGCTATTGTGACTACCCCGATCGCCAAAGCCAACAGTGCTCCTCCGACAGCCGGATACCCAATCGACAGCCCCCGCGGTTGCCAGATGACCAATGTCAACGTGATCAGAAAAAGAAAAAATGAAATCCAAACCATTGCATGTATCTCCTTTCCAAAAACCAAAAAGAACGGACCTCGAAAAGTCCGCTCTCCTACCATACTACAAATTAAAATGATCCGAAACGTCCGGTAATGGAATCCTTTAAAGTAAAATGTGGCCACCTTCTACATGAAGAACAGTGCCGGTTACAAAACTATTTTGGAGCAGGTATAGTACGCTTTGTGCGACGTCTTGTGCTTGTCCAACTCGTTTCACAGGGAGCTTGTCTGCCAATGTTGCATAGAAATTATCGCGCACATCTTCAGGCATTTTACTGCGTGATGGCGTATCAATAATGCCAGGTGAAACGATATTCACTCGGATTGGTGCTAGTTCCAAGGCGAGGGTTTGCCCCAGATTCGAAACGGCCGCATTGACTGCGCCGAGCGCAGACGAACCAATCATCGCTTTGTAGGCGACGACTCCGGAGAATAAGGTGATGGAACCGTTTGTTGAAATCTTCGGCGCTCCGTACTTCGCCGCGTAGTATTGGCCCCAAAATTTGTTGTCAAACAGCTTCCGTGCTTGGGCTGTATCCGTTTGAAGGAATGAACCGCCAGATGTTTCAGCCGCACTGACGACCAGATGATCAAATGCGCCTACTTTTTCAAAAAAGGCCTGAACTTGCTGCTCATCGGTGGTATCCAGCGTATACGCCGAGGCTTTGGAGCCCAGACTCTCTTTTGCCTTTTGCAATTTATCTTCGGAACGGCTGGCAATGATCACTTCTGCTCCTAGCGCTACTGCCTGTTTGGCTGTCTCCAAACCAATTCCGGAGCTTCCGCCGATGATGACTATCTTTTGATTGTGCAACATGATAGAATCTCTCCCCTTACTTTGAGATATTCATTTAAAAACTCAATACTTGTTTGAGATGCGCCTCGAGTTCGGATACAAATCGCTCGATCTGCGGGTTTTTGATGACGTCATAGCAAGCAAAGCTCTTTACAGGTTGCATGCCCAAAAATTCCTGTACGCGGTGCAAATGGCTGATTGCATCTTCCAAGCTTTCCCCTTTAAAAAATTGGGTTGGATCGTTAAATGCTTTTTCTGGAGCATTCCAAGTCGTTGAGAACATATATTTTTTGCCGGTTAATAAACCGCCTCTTCCGTACTGATTAGCCCCCTTGAAAAACAAGCCGTAGGCATATACTTCATCCATATATGTTTTCATTAACCCAGGGACACTGAACCAGTAGATGGGTGTTTGATAAATGACCATATCTGCCCAGAGAAATTTCTCGTGCTCTTCTTCGATTTGGTATCCGTTTTGAATAATGGTAGTTCGTACATGGTTCTCTTTTTCGAGCAGACTCACCATATGATCCGTAAACGTTTGGTTCAGTTTCCCCTCTGATGAGCCATATTTTTGGTGACCATTGATGATTAGGATTTTTTTCATTTTTTACATCTCCTTTACGACGCCAATTTGTTGCATAAAAGTCAAATTGTCTTCCAGGTGCCAGTCCTCAACGAGCTTCCCATCCTTGATGCGCAAAACATCGATCGCCATAAATTGAATGGGCTTCCCGGTCAAAGGTTTTCCCATAAACTCGCCTTTGCTCGTACCCGTAAAGGAAAGACGAGCTGTCACCTTGTCCCCCACTACCAGTAAATCCTCAATCTTGCATTGCAAGTCGGGAACTGCTTTACGGAAGTTGCGGGAAGCGAATAACAAGCCATCGGGGCCTTGAGGTCTTCCTTTCGGCAATGTGTTATCAATGAAGCTTGGGGAAACGGTTTGTGCAACGAGCTCCTCATTCCCAGTGTTCCAGAATCCGTAGAAACGTTGAGCAGCCTGTACCATTTCGGTAGCTTTCGTTGAATCCAATGAGGAATCAATCGTCATCGAAACGGGTTGAGGAAGATCCTTCAATAGTTGGACGTCTGTCTTGGCGGACAACACAGGCGTTTGTTTATCATAAGCAGACGTTTTCGAATCAGTAGCGCATGCTGTTGTGAACAGCATCGTCCCTAAGATGACAGCAATACCAGCTATCGAACTCATTTTTTTGGTGCGTGGAATCATGTTGTTCGGATCAACTCCTTATTTAGAGTGGAAGTATCGGTTCACATTTATATTGTAAATACACTAACTTCATTTGTGGAAGTAGTGATATTTAATTCATATAGTTTCCGAAAAGATAGTATTGCGCTATACTAGGCCAAAGAATCCTAAAAAATATTTGGAGGATATTCCGATGAATGTTCTTGAGCCAATCGAACTGAACAAAGGAACCCCGGGCCAGCCTTGCCCCATTGCCAAGACGCTTGACGTAATCGGGACCAAATGGACCTTTTTAATCATTCGGGACCTGCTTATCGAAGGAACGCTGCGTTTCAGCGACCTGCTGAAATCCATGGATGGGATTAGTCCCAAAACACTGTCGCTCAGACTGAAGGAATTGGAGGAGCACGGCATATTGGAGAGGAAGGTGTTTCCAGAGGTTCCTCCGCGCGTGGAATATACGTTAACGGAGAAAGGGAAACGATTGGAAGGTATTTTCATTGAATTAAAGAGATTTGGGTTACATTTATAAACGCTTTTAAAATCAAAAAGAGCGGACCTCGAAAAGTCCGCTCTCCTACCTTCATGCTTATTGAATTATCCGAAACGTCCGGTAATGTAATCTTCTGTTCTTTTGTCACGAGGATTTTGGAAGATCGTCGGGGTACTGTCAAACTCGACTAGCTCTCCATTCAAGAAAAACGCAGTCTTATCCGAAATACGAGCTGCCTGCTGCATGTTGTGCGTCACGATTACAATCGTATAACGGCTCTTCAGCTCTTCCAACAGCTCTTCGATTTTCGCAGTAGAAATCGGGTCAAGGGCAGAGGTTGGCTCATCCATCAAAATGATCTGTGGCTGAACAGCGAGTGCCCGTGCGATACAGAGGCGTTGCTGCTGCCCACCCGAAAGCCCTGTTGCTGGCTTTTTCAGTACATCCTTCACTTCATCCCAAAGGGCTGCTGCCTTGAGGCTTGTCTCTACCAACTCGTCCAGCTTGTTACGATCGTTCATGCCATGGAGTCTCGGCCCGTACGTGATGTTGTCATAGATGCTCTTCGGAAAAGGATTCGGATGCTGAAACACCATGCCGATATTTTTGCGAAGTCGCTCAACCTCTACGCGAGAGCTATAAATATCCTCATCGAACACTTTTACCGTTCCCGTAATTTTGGTGTTCGGTACTGAATCGTTCATTCGATTCAACGTCCGTAAAAATGTAGACTTACCGCAGCCGGACGGACCAATTAATGCTGTAATGGAATCAGGCTCTACATCCAGATTTATATGATAGAGGGCTTGCTTATTACCGTAGAAGAGATTCAACTCTCTCACCGAAATAACGCTCATACGGTCTTCGCTCCTTCGTGATTGTTACGTCCTTTTACTTCCCCACTATAGCGCACCAATGTTAGGGTTCCGTGTGATGTTTATTAAGTTTCGATAAAGTTTTTGTTTTGGGACTTTTTACATAGGTCATTTTACATTAAGTTATGGTAAATCTTGCTGGTAAAGCATATACGCCCCCCTAAGTACCCCCTACAATGAAGCTGAACGTTTTGAAGAATAAGGGGAGAACAATGAATGCCAGACATAAGAAAACTATGGGGTCACTCGTCATTTCATTATCGTTCAATTTTCACCAGGCTGTTCGCAGGCATTATGGGGATGGTAGTCTGCATGATGGCAATCGCCGCTTTCTTCATCAGCTATCAATCCGAAGCCACGCTTAATGAAAAAACAAAGCAGCAATTACACGAGGCATCAGGTGCAGCTCTACAGAAAGTACATAGCAGGGTCTATGACATCGTAACCGCCTTGCAATCATTTGCTTCCACTTATAAAAACAGCACGGTTACCAACAGTCAGATCTTTGGCATTTTTACAGATATGTCTGCCAGCAATCCTACGATTTCTGAGTTACAGATCGTCACCACAGACGGACGGTATTTAACCTTTCCAGGATCACCCCTCGACAGTTCCTACGATCCGCGAAAAATGGACTGGTATGAGGGCGCATTGAATCAACCACACCAGGGGATTTTTGTCTCAGATGTCTTCCAGTTTTCCGAGACGGAGTTTCCCAAGATCGCCGTCTCACTCCCTTTGCGCAATGAAGACGAGGAGCCCGTAGGCGTCGTCGTGGCATTTGTCTCTGTCCCGAAGCTGAGCGAATCCATCGGGCAGATTAAACTAGGGGAAACTGGATATGCCATGATTGTTGATCAACAAGGCAAGCTGGTCGCTCATCCCGATCAGTCCTACGCGTTGCAGCGCCCTCTTCTCTCAGAGCTTGCGATCGTGCAAAACGTCATCGCTGGTCAATCTGGCTACGAACCGAGCAGGATTAATGGAGTGGACTCTTTTGCCTCCTATCAATTTGACCCCTCCCTAAAATGGGGAGTGATCGTCGCACAGTCGGTATCCGAGGTAAAGCAAGAGGTCCGTCGCCTTCAGCTAACCATTTTGGCCGTCTCACTCGTCGGACTCGCTGCACTTGCACTCATGCTGTATGTGTACGTACGTCGAATCATCAAGCCGATTAAGGAAGCACAACAAAAAATGTCCGCCTTTAGCGAGGGTGATCTCCTGCAAACCATGCACGTACAAAGCAATGATGAAATTCGCCAGTTGGCCGACAGCTTCAATCGAATGAGTGAACAAATCCGGACGATCATCGGTAAAATCCAGTATGTCATCTCAGACGTCAAACAAGTAGCCGATCATGTGGGAAAAGGCTCTCGCCATTCTCACGCCATGCAGTCAGAAGTCGTATCCGTAACAGAGCGACTTGCCCAAGAAATGGACAACCAGCAGGAGCAGATCGATGATATCCACGCCACGATGGCCGGCATCACGCAAGAAATGTCTCGAATCACAGACTCCATGGAAAAAGCAATCGTACAGAGCCAGGAATCACGTCAGCAAAATGCGAAAGCAGCAACCTCCATTGATTTGCTAAAAGAAAATATGCACAGTATCTCAGAGGATATGAAAGCTTCTATGCATGCCATGTCCTCCATGAGAGAAAGCATGAGCGACATCAACGAAATGCTCGGTCTGATTTCCGCCATCTCCAAGCGAACCAAACTTTTGTCCTTCAATGCTCGAATCGAAGCTTCCAGGGCTGGACAAGCCGGAATCGGCTTCAGCGTCGTAGCAGACGAGATTCGCTTGCTGTCCGACCAGACCGAAGAAGCATCGGCCCGCATTCAAAAGGTAATTGAATCAGGGGAAGAACGAATGGAGCATGTAGCCGCCTGCTTGCAAACGACCGATCACGCTACTGTAAATGGCATTCAAACCTTACACCAGGCTGCTTCTATCTTTCACAATACGATCCAGCTCAGTGAAGCGTTGACTGCGCAATTTGAATCGATCAGAACGCTCACAGGAAAAATCTCGACACAGAGCCAAGCCATTTCACAGCGGGTAGACAATCTGTCTGCGTCTGCACAGCAAGTCGTATCAGGCACACAGCAAGCCGTAGCCGCCAATCAAGAAAGTTTATCTTTATCGGAGCAATTTCTCGATGACTCCCTGCGTTTGGCAGATATCGTTGAGGATCTGGAGCAAGCGATCAAATTTTTCAGAGCGGAAGACAGTCCCTCTCTCCAACGACATTCATCATGATAAGAAAAAGCCCTCCTGCAAGCACATGGTCAAGACCCCATTTAGT
>NZ_PXZO01000042.1 GCF_003013475.1 Brevibacillus porteri | reverse complement strand
AGTTTTCAAAGAGCATTTTGCGCCGTTTCCGGAGCAGATCTTTAATTTATCACATCTAATTTTGAAAGTCAACAACTTTTTTAGTTTTATGTGATTTGTTCTACTCAGTTAAACTTGTATGTTTCGTGAGTAGATTTTTAATATAACACATTACTTTTCATTAATCAAGAGGTTTTTTTAACCTCATTTAAATTAATGGTGCGGTCGGCGAGACTCGAACTCGCACGGGTCGCCCCGCCACCCCCTCAAGATGGTGTGTCTGCCAATTCCACCACGACCGCATGTAAAACGTCTCAGGAGAGGTTCGAACTCCCGACCGTCCGCTTAGAAGGCGGATGCTCTATCCAGCTGAGCTACTGAGACATATTGTAGTTATAAAAAAATGGGGCGATCGATGGGACTTGAACCCACGAGTGCCGGAGCCACAATCCGGTGCGTTAACCCCTTCGCCACGACCGCCATAATGTATAGGTTTTAAAAATGTTCCTTGGCAGGGGCAGTAGGAATCGAACCCACACCAAAGGTTTTGGAGACCTTCGTTCTACCGTTAAACTATGCCCCTATGGTAGCGGTGGAGGGGATCGAACCCCCGACCTTTCGGGTATGAACCGAACGCTCTAGCCATCTGAGCTACGCCGCCATAATTATTTCGTAATAAAAAGAAGTGGCGGAGGGAGAGGGATTCGAACCCCCGTGAGCTTGCACTCTAACGGTTTTCAAGACCGCCCCGTTATGACCACTTCGGTATCCCTCCGCAAAATATGGAGCGGGTGATGGGAATCGAACCCACGCGACCAGCTTGGAAGGCTGGAGTTCTACCATTGAACTACACCCGCTTGAATATGGTGCCGGTGAAGGGACTTGAACCCCCACGGTTTCCCTCACGATTTTGAGTCGCGCGCGTCTGCCATTCCGCCACACCGGCATATTCATTTGAAACATGGTCGGGAAGACAGGATTCGAACCTGCGACCCCTTGGTCCCAAGCCAAGTACTCTACCAAGCTGAGCTACTTCCCGACTATAGAAACTTCTTCACTTTTTAAGATGAAGATGCGTGCCCTGAGAGATTCGAACTCCCGACCTTTTGATTCGTAGTCAAACGCTCTATCCAGCTGAGCTAAGGGCACATGTTATGGAGCGGACGAAGGGTCTCGAACCCTCGACCTTCGCCTTGGCAAGGCGACGCTCTACCAATTGAGCTACGTCCGCATAAGAAGGAATTTCTTGGTGCGGTCGAGAGGACTTGAACCTCCACGGTGTTGCCACCACTGGCACCTGAAGCCAGCGCGTCTGCCATTCCGCCACGACCGCATATGAAGATCTATCTCTCGTTTTAAAAACTGGTGAGCCATGAAGGACTCGAACCTTCGACCCTCTGATTAAAAGTCAGATGCTCTACCAACTGAGCTAATGGCTCTCGAAAAATGGCTGGGGTACTAGGATTTGAACCTAGGAATGACGGAGTCAAAGTCCGTTGCCTTACCGCTTGGCTATACCCCAATAGCCATGAAGTAAAGATGGTGGGGAGAGACGGATTCGAACCGCCGAACCCGGAGGGAGCAGATTTACAGTCTGCCGTGTTTAGCCACTTCACTATCTCCCCAAGCTTGTCCTTCAAAAGTAAACCTTATTCAACTTTCAAAGAAAAAGTGGTGCCGGCAATAGGACTTGAACCCACAACCCCCTGATTACAAGTCAGGTGCTCTACCAATTGAGCTATACCGGCGTGCTTTGTATAAATGGTGGCTCGGGACGGAATCGAACCGCCGACACGAGGATTTTCAGTCCTCTGCTCTACCGACTGAGCTACCGAGCCTCAAGCGTAATTATTTCGCCATCGCTTGAGAAAAATGGCGGAGCTGACGGGACTCGAACCCGCGACCTCCGGTGTGACAGACCGGCGTGAACTCCAACTTCACCACAGCTCCATGTAAAACATTCAGTTGTTAAAAGTGGTGGAGGCTGACGGGATCGAACCGCCGACCCTCTGCTTGTAAGGCAGATGCTCTCCCAGCTGAGCTAAGCCTCCAGGACCCCTGCGTTTGCAGGGCGTTTTGCTAGGTGACCCGTAGGGGATTCGAACCCCTGTATGACAGCGTGAAAGGCTGCTGTGTTAAACCGCTTCACCAACGGGCCGTTTCAATGGCTCCTCGGGACGGACTCGAACCGCCGACCGATCGGTTAACAGCCGATTGCTCTACCAACTGAGCTACCGAGGAATAATCATATTTTAGAATGGTGGAGCTGAACGGGATCGAACCGATGACCTCCTGCTTGCAAGGCAGGCGCTCTCCCAACTGAGCTACAGCCCCATCCTAACGCTTTAATGACGCAATTGCCATGTCAGCTATGTAAGTGGTGGGCCTAGGCTGACTCGAACAGCCGACCTCACGCTTATCAGGCGTGCGCTCTAACCAACTGAGCTATAGGCCCATAATTACTTCCGGAACTTAAATCTAGCATACTTTTTAATTCATTGCAATAGAATTTTTGATTTTTTTTATTGCGTGGGTGAACTTTTTTTTGTGAATGGAACTTAACAAAAAGCACAATCTATTATAAGTCATGTTCATACTATATTTCAAATATGTTTTGATATTTTCATAAAGAAAAAGCTTGCCCGGTAAAGGACAAGCTTTTCTTCGTTCCAACTTAAATATCAAGATCGCGTACGTTTGCCGCGTATTGCTCAATAAACTCCCTGCGAGGCTCTACTTCGTCTCCCATCAGTGTCTCAAACACCATATCGGCATCCATAGCATCCTCGAGATCTACTTGAAGCAGTGTACGAGCTTCTGGGTCCATCGTAGTCTCCCACAATTGATCCGCGTTCATCTCACCTAGTCCTTTATAGCGTTGGACGTTAGGCTTTGGTTGAGCCTTCAAGGTAGCGAGTACCTGATCACGCTGCTTGTCGGTATAAGCATAATGCAACGTCTTCCCTTGCTTGATGCTGTAAAGAGGCGGCTGCGCAATATAAATATACCCCGCTTCAATCAACTGTTTCATGTAGCGGAAGAAGAACGTCAGCAGAAGCGTACGAATATGCGACCCGTCGACGTCGGCGTCCGTCATAATGACGACTTTGTGGTAACGTGCCTTTGAAATATCAAAGTCTTCGCCAACACCCGTTCCCAAAGCCGTAATAATGGCACGGATCTCGTTATTCCCGAGAATTTTGTCCAGACGTGCTTTTTCTACGTTCAATACCTTCCCGCGAAGAGGAAGAATGGCTTGGAAATGACGGTCGCGTCCCATCTTCGCAGAACCACCCGCAGAGTCACCCTCTACAATGAACAGTTCAGATTCGGATGCATCCTTGGAAGAGCAGTCCGCCAGTTTACCCGGCAAAGCACTTACTTCCAGCGCACTCTTGCGACGAGTCATTTCACGTGCTTTACGAGCTGCCTCACGGGCACGAGAAGCCATAAGCGCTTTTTCCACAACTTTTTTGGCTACACCCGGGTTTTCTTCCATGAAGGTGTTAAAACGGTCACCGAAGACAGACTCGGTAATGCTACGCGCTTCCGAGTTGCCCAGCTTCGTTTTTGTTTGTCCTTCGAACTGAGGCTCCTGAATTTTTACGGAGATAATCGCGGTAATGCCTTCACGCACATCGTCCCCGGAAAGATTGGGATCCTTTTCCTTCAGGAAATTAAACTTGCGGCTATAGTCGTTGATAACACGGGTAAGAGCCGTTTTAAATCCGGTTTCGTGCGTACCACCCTCATGCGTGTTGATGTTATTGGCAAAAGAGTAGATGTTGCTCACATAGCTGTCGTTGTACTGAAGGGCAACCTCTACGACAAGACCTTCTTTTTCCCCTTCGCAATAAATCACATCATCATGCAAGGCTTCCCGGTTTTTATTCAAGTATTCTACGAACTGGATGATACCGCCCTCGTAGTGGAAGGACTCTTCCTTCTGCTGATCTGGACGTGTATCTTTCAGCGTGATACGCAAGCCTTTGTTAAGGAACGCCAGCTCGCGAATACGTTTTTGCAAAATCTCGTATTCAAATACCGTTGTTTCGGTAAAAATAGTCGGGTCTGGCTTGAAGGTAACTTTTGTTCCCGTCTCTTCGGTCTCGCCCACTACAGCAAGATCGGCATCCGGTGCGCCTACTTTAAAGCGCATGTAGTATACCTGGTTATTTTGTTTAACCTCGACTTCCATCCATTCGGATAGCGCGTTCACTACCGAGCTGCCTACCCCGTGAAGACCGCCGGACACTTTGTATCCGCCACCACCGAATTTACCGCCGGCGTGCAATACAGTCAAAACGGTTTCAACAGTAGATTTTCCGGTCTTTTCATGAATGCCAGTCGGGATTCCTCGACCGTTATCGGTTACAGATACGGAGTTGTCTGGATGAATGACCACCAAGATCTCGTCGCAATAACCGGCTAACGCCTCGTCAATGGCATTGTCGACAATCTCCCATACCAGGTGATGCAAACCTCGGCTGCTGGTCGAACCGATGTACATGCCGGGACGTTTCCGAACTGCCTCTAACCCTTCCAGTACCTGAATCTGACTCGCATCGTAGTTTGTATCTTTCGTCGTCACTTGATCCACTACTCTGTCAACTCCTCCACTTCAGCTTGTACAAAGGGAAACTGATCCAAGCTGTCCACGAACTGAGCGCGTCGCTTCAGCGTCAGAGAAGAAATAGGTGAACAGTAAATGGCGTTCTGGGTGATTACATAAGACTTCGTTTCTTCCTCGCTATGATCAACAATTGTCTTACTTTTTTCGAGTAAAAACGCTTTGTTGATTTTTGAGGATTTCACAGTCTGATGATCAAGAATGGAAATGACTTCCTTCGTGCTCACCACAGTATCTCCACCAATGTGAATAAACATCCCTGTACCCCCTACCTTTCTCCGGAGATTTTCCCTTCCCTCACGTAAAAACGAGAGGCTTGCTGGAGAACCTGATGCTTTAAGCCTTCCACACCTGTGGTACTTACAAACGTCTGTACTCGATCCTGAATGGTTTCGAGCAGCAATGTTTGCCGATGTTCATCCAACTCTGACAAGACATCATCCAACAACAAAACGGGGTATTCTCCCACTTCTTCTTTAATCAGCTCAATTTCGGCTAATTTAATAGACAGCGCACTAGTGCGTTGCTGTCCCTGGGAACCATACGTTTGCACATCCATGTTGTTCACTTTAAGTGAAAAATCATCACGGTGTGGCCCAATAAGGGTGCTCCCCCGCATGATTTCCCGGTCGCGAACCTCTTCGTAGGCAGCAAGCATTTTATCTACAGCCTGATCTATCGTCATTTCTTCTGTAACGGGCGATGAGTTTACGTAATGCAAAGAAAGTCTTTCCCTGCCATCGGTAATGCCGGTGTGGATTTCCTGTGCCCACGTCTCCAACTTCCGAAGGAACTCAAAACGCTTCCGTAACAATTTTACCGCTAAATCGGCTAATTGGGTATTCCAAATTGCCAGCATTTCCAGCGAGTTACTTTTTTTCATGGCCAAATCCTTTAAAAGCTGATTTCGCTGGGCCAGCACTTTGTTGTAATTGCTCAAATAATAAAGATACGTAGGTGAAACCTGACCGATTTCCATATCGATGAAGCGTCTGCGCTGGGCAGGTGCGCCTTTGACAATGGAAAGATCCTCCGGTGCAAACATGACGACATTCAATGCCCCCACATAGGCGCTCAGCTTCTGCTGTTCCATTCCGTTGATTTTGGCCCGCTTTCCCTTGGTTGTCAACTGTAGCTCTAAACGAACAGAACCGTAGCGACGAAGAACATCGCTACGGATCGTGGCATAATCGGCATCCCAGGAAATTAGCTCCTTGTCACGGGGCGTTCGGTGGGATTTGGCGAGTGCCAAAACATAGATCGATTCGAGAGCATTCGTTTTCCCTTGAGCGTTGTTGCCAATAAACAACTGGATGGGACCGTCAAACGACAGGGACATCGTTTCGTAGTTGCGATAATTGGTTAGAGACAGGTTCTTGAGAAACAAGAATCACGCTCTCCTCTCAGGGGCGTACCACTTGATAGCGACCATAGCCTTCAATCGCCACTTCATCGCCAGGATATAGCTTGCGTCCACGTCTGTTGTCCAACTCTCCATTGACTTGGATCGGAACCTCAGCCAAAAAAGCTTTGGCCATTCCCCCCGTGTCAATGATTTCAGCCAGCTTTAAAAATTGGCCGAGAGCAATATAGTCTGTGCTAATGGAAACCTCACGCATGGCTTGGCTCCTTTCTTTTACGTAAAAACAAATTAGTACGTACGAACCGGCAAAATCAAATGGAGCATCCAGTCGTGATCGGTCGGACGAATCACAAATGGACTCATCGGGCCGCTAAAGCTCGCTTTGATTTCCGCGCTATCGATTGCACGCAGCGCATCGATCATGTATTTGGCGTTGAAGGAAATTTTCAATTCTTCGCCATTCATTGCTTTTGGCGTCAAAATGTCCGTTACCTTCCCGATCTCAGGTGCATTGGACGTAATTTCGACGGTTCCATCAGGCATCGTAACGAGCTTGACTACGTTCGATTTGCCTTCGCGGCTCAGCAAGGAAGCACGCTCAATGGATTGCAAAAACTCCTTGGTGCTGACGGTGATTTCCGTTTTACTTCCTTGTGGAATAATTCTGGTTGTGTCTGGATATGTTCCTTCCAAGAGACGGGAATAGAACAAGATATGCTTGGACTTCACCAAAATTTGATTGTCAGCAACAACGATATCCGCGAGATTTTGGTCGTCATCTAATATTTTTACCAATTCATTGCAGCTTTTACCCGGAACAACCACGTTATGGAAAGAAAGATCCTCTGGGCATTCGACCATAGCAGTACGACTAGCCAAGCGATGGCTGTCGGTTGCCACAAAACGCAATTTGCCTTGATCAAGCGACCACATCAAACCAGTCAAGATCGGACGCATTTCGGAAGTAGAGACACCAAATACAGTCTGGCGAATCATTGCCTTCAGTAAATCACAGGGAACACTGAAGACTTTATCTTCTTCCAGATGCGGCAGCTGTGGATATTCGTTGGCATCCATTCCGTTAATGGTGAACTCCGCTTGTCCGGAACGAATTTGGGTTACGAGACGATCATCAACTTGAATATCGATTTCATTGCTTGGCAACTTACGCACGATTTCGCTGAAAATACGTGCAGTCAACACAATGCTACCAGGTTGATGTACGGTTACTCCCCATTCTCCGGCTTCTTTCAGCGGGATCTGAACTTCAATAGACACATCAGAATCGCTTGCTGTCAGTGTCAAACCTTCATCATCCGTTTTGATTTTAATCCCGGTCAAAATTGGAATCGTAGTTCTGCTAGAAACTGCTTTGCTAACATGCGATACGGCGTTCGATAGCTTTTCACGCTGAACGGTAATATGCATCGACGTGAGCCTCCCTCTCCGGCGCCATTATTTTTGATTGGAATCTGCATAATGGCTGCGCCTTTATCATAACTTATTAGGATAGATCTTTTTAACAGAAGTAGTAATAGGGCCTGTGGATTTGTGGATATGTGGGTTCAATACGTAAAAGAGAGCCTATACACATGTGGGTAAGTTGTGTATAGGCTTTTTGCGTTATGCACAGGTTTAATGGTTTGCTTTTAACTTTTCAATGAGCGACTGAATTGTTGTTTGCATATGAGGGTCATTTGCCAGCGCACGAGAGATTTTCTCATGGGCATGGATGACTGTCGTATGGTCACGGCCGCCAAATTCATCACCGATTTTCGGCAAGGAGGCATCCGTCAGCTCTCTAGAGAGATACATCGCAATCTGACGTGGGAAAGCGACGGTTTTTGTCCGTTTTTTCGCCTTGAAATCTTCTAGTTTCAGGCTGAACGCTTCTCCGACTGTTCGTTGGATGTCCATAATGGTAATCACGCGTGGGCGGGAGGAAGGAATAATGTCTTTCAGTGCTTCCGCTGCCAGCTGCGTGTCGATATCGCGATTAATCAAGGAAGAGTAGGCAACGACACGAATCAGTGCGCCTTCCAGCTCGCGGATGTTGCTGTCGATCTGGTTGGCGATGTACGCCATTACCTCATTAGGGATATCGAGATTTTCCGCTTTCGCCTTTTTGCGCAAAATCGCAATCCGCGTTTCGAGGTCTGGCGGCTGAATATCCGTAATCAGTCCCCATTCGAAGCGTGAGCGGAGGCGATCCTCCAGTGTCGGGATCTCCTTGGGAGGCCGATCGGAGGAGATGATGATTTGTTTGCTTTCTTCATGTAAGGCATTGAACGTATGGAAAAACTCTTCTTGTGTCGATTCTTTGCCCGCTAAAAACTGAATGTCATCAATTAAAAGAACGTCAACACTCCGGTATTTATTGCGGAATTCGACGGCTTTGTTGTCACGAATAGAGTTGATGAATTCATTGGTGAATTTCTCAGACGACAAATAGACCACTTTCGCCGATGGGTTGTGCTGAATGACATAATGGCCAATTGCATGCATTAAGTGGGTTTTGCCAAGTCCGACTCCTCCGTATATGAAGAGGGGATTGTAAGCTTTTGCAGGAGCTTCAGCAACCGCAAGCGATGCGGCGTGAGCGAATCGATTCCCTGAGCCGATGACAAACGTGTCAAAGGTGTATTTGGGATTTAAGATACTGGGTGGCTGGTCATCCGCGACTGTTGGCGGCACGCTCATTTTCACCCGTGGGGCAGGTTGTTCGTCGGCAAAAGCCGCATCAGGATTTTGCATCGCGACGAACTTTACTTTCATATTGATACCCGTCACTTCATATAGTGTATCGGTAATCAGTTGTGCGTACCTGGTTTCTAGCCAATCACGAGCAAAGTCGTTTGGTGCGACGACGATCAGTGCATCTTCTTCTAATGTAGTTGCCTTTGTCGCCTTCAGCCAGGTATCAAAACTGGGTTTGCTTAGCGATTTTTCTATCTTGGCGAGTACTTTGCGCCATAGTTCGCTAATCGCTGCATCCAACCAGAATCCCTCCCTCTGGACCATCCGAAAAATTGATGAAGCACCGATCCATAATGATCGAGAAAAAGTGCAAAAACCTGCTATGTTGTGACCTAATTGTCAACACAGTCGAATGTAGCGACTGTGGATAAAAAAAGTCGAAATATAGGGATTCCGCTCGTAGAAGTGAAAAAAAGCAGACGGTTATCCTCAATCCTGTGAGTAACGACATACACATAGGAAAGAATCTGTCCACAAACTTATCCACACCCTGTGGAAAAACCGATTTACGTATCGGAGTTATTCACGCTTCAAAACAAAAACATAATAACAGATATAAGGCATGGTATCAATGGTTTTTTCATACTTATCCACAAACACAACTTCTGGTACCCCCCACATATTCACATCCCTATATTTTGTGTACAAGCTGTAGATAAACTTGTCGAAACCTGTTTTTGTGGATAAAATGATATCCACAGGTTCGGGAAATAGTTTTATGGGGATATTTGCCTTGGTAATGAAATTCCACTGTCACTTGACTTTTTAGGCATATGTTCTTATAATGCAAAAGAATGTCTTTGCAAGACGGAGGTGTATACGTAATGAAACCATCTTTCAATCCTAACAACCGCAAGCGCAAAAAGGATCATGGATTCCGTAAGCGCATGAGCACAAAGAATGGCCGCAAAATTTTGGCTGCTCGTCGTCAAAGAGGTAGAAAAGTTCTTTCCGCTTAGGCCACACTTTCAGTGGCCTTTTTGTTTGCTTACATATGTCTGAAAATTCTTTGTTCTTATAAAAAGAGGAAGGCTCTCTCCGATGTGGAAACCTTTTGAGGGATAATCGTTACCTAGCTACCGAAAATCCTACTATTTATTGAAGGGACAGGAGGAGGCCGATGGAGCAAAGCAAGGACGTAACCGAGTTTTTTGTATCATTGGCGCGAGAGTTTCTTGACGAATGGCCTCTAGCTAGCTTGGTATGTGCCTATGCTGGTGGATCTGTCGGGAGGGGAGAAGCGGACGCATACAGCGACCTCGATTTACACATCTTTGTGGAGGGAGAAGGTGATCCTTCCTGTGAAAATCGTCTGTTTAGAGGGCATGTGATACAGCTACAGGTCCAAGCTGCTCCTACAGATGAAGAAGTATACGAGAATCCGTGGGCATGGCGTTACTTAAAGGAAGCAAAGGTTGTTCTGGACCCAGAGGATCGTTTCACTTCCTGGATGAATGACATGTGTGCCTACATGGATTCTCTGGCGGGAAAAGAGAAAATGTTCGCACAGGCAAAAGCGGTGGTAGATTCATTCCACGAAGAGGCGCAGGCTGCCTTAATGGAAGGCTTCCCTTACTCTGCTTATTTGGCTGCATGGGCAGGATGGATCGGTGCGCATCAAATGAGTGCCTTTTTCCAGGGGCATTCATTGAGTGATGCACAGTTGTATCAGTTGGTACAGAAAGCAGGACGTTCCGACGGTATGGAAGGCTTTTTTCAGGAGACATACCAGCGTAATGAAGAGGTACAGGATGCACTCATGCTATTGGCGGACTATCGAGCTCATCTACGATCAAAATATGAGGGGACCCAGTTTGCGCTGGCGGTTGAAAATGATTGGTTAGTAAAGAAGAAGGTTCAGAGATTGCAGGAGAGAAATAAGCTTGATATGGCCGGGTTTTTATTATTTTCAGAGGCGATCTGGTTATATCATAGCGTGGATTCTGATGAATGGCTGGAGAATCATTGGGCGGATCTGCCTGCTAAGCTTTCCTTGTCCCTTCAAAAATTGGGCTTTTTCCAAGCGGATGAGCAATTGCTCTCTGACTTGCGCTATGCCAGTGCAGAAATCATCGCGGAAATTGGCTGATAGCATTCATTTTTTCCACTGAATTTTTGATTTTGTTCTAAACCGAGTATACTTAGGGAAAAAAGTGGACGAAACAAGGATATACTGGTAGATGCTGTGTACGTTTTCTACTATAATTGTGATGTTAGGGGTTGTTTACCTTTGCATCGTTCACACCGGCTCAAAAAAAATGAGCAATTCCAAGCTGTGTTTCAACGAGGAAGTTCTGCTGCTAATAAGCAGTTTGTCTTGTATTCAGCAAAGCAAGAAGGACAAGCGGCTTTTCGCGCGGGAATTTCCGTCAGTAAAAAAATTGGCAATGCTGTTGTCCGCAATAGAGTCAAGCGGCTTATACGCGAAGCAGTAGCTCGAATGGAGTCTGATATTCCGGTCAGTCTCGATCTCGTCATCATCGCCCGTCCGGGTGTGGAAGCGATGACGCTTGAAGCCATTGAGCAATCTCTGTTACATGTGATGAAGCGAGCCAAAGTGATCAAACAGGCACCCGTACATAATGGAAAAAGAGATGGAAAAAGAGGGTGAAACGATGATGGTGAAGATCATGGTTTGGTTGATTCGGGGATACCAACTGATGATTTCTCCGTATAAACCACCTTCATGCAGATTCGCGCCCACCTGTTCTCACTACGCAATCGAGTCGATTCGTCGATTTGGGGCGTGGAGGGGAGGCTGGTTGGCCCTTCGTCGCATCTTGAAATGCCATCCGTTCCACCCGGGCGGGTATGATCCAGTCCCGGATCAGCACAAATAAGATTACCTCAATTGAAGCGGGGAAAAGGAGGATCACCCTTGAGTAGACGTACACTCAGCATTCTTATGCTGACTATGCTGGTTCTAGTTTTGTCGGGCTGTAACCCCCAAGCTGCTGCACCAATTGGCCCTGACGCAACCGGCATTTGGGACAAGTATTTTGTTTATCCACTGTCCTGGCTAATTAAAGAGAGCGCATTGATACTCGGAAACAACTACGGTCTGGGTATCCTGATTGCAACGATCATCATTCGAATCATTGTGCTTCCATTGATGGTCAAGCAAATCAAGAGCTCCAAGAAAATGCAAGAGATTCAACCGGAGATGCAAAAAATCCGTGAGAAGCACAAGAATGATCCACAAAAAGCGCAAGCGGAAACAATGGCTTTGTTCCAGAAGAGCGGTGTCAATCCGTTGGCTGGATGCTTGCCAATGTTGGTACAAATGCCGATTTTGATCGCGTTCTACCATGCGATCATCCGTACCACGGAGATTAACTCGCAAACGTTCATGTGGTTAACGTTGGGAGAAAAAGACCCGTACTACATTTTGCCGATTGTTGCGGCGATTACGACGTACCTGCAATCCAAGATGATGGGTCAAGCAACACAAGGAAATCCACAAATGCAAATGATGATCATCATGATGCCGCTGATGATTTTGGCGATTGCCGTCACATTGCCATCAGCGCTGTCTCTATACTGGGTATACGGTAACCTGTTTACCATTGTACAAACCTACTTCCTGTATCGTGATAAAGGAAATATGCCTACTCCTAAAGGGGGAGCCTCCAAGTGAAAAAGGTGGTAGCTACGGCAAAAACGATCGACGATGCTGTGCAAAAAGCTTTGCTGGAATTGGGAGTGCCGCGTGAGCGGGCAACGATCCAAGTTCTAGAAGAACCAAGCAGAGGATTGTTTGGACTGATTGGGGCAAAGGACGCTAAAGTGCAAGTAGAATTTCACTTTGATCCGGTTGCACAGGGACGTGACTTTCTTCAAGACGTTTTGTCGAACATGAAGGTGAATGCCAAAGTGGAGACGCGTACAAATGAAGAGGGTATGCTGTTTGACATCCAGGGAACCAATCTGGGAATCATTATTGGCCGCAGGGGACAAACTCTTGATTCATTACAGTATCTCGTAAACGTCGTAGCTAACCGTCATGCGGACAAACATGTACGTATCACTTTGGATGCCGAAAATTACAGGCTGCGTCGCAAGGAAACATTGGAGCAGCTCGCAGATCGTGTGGCGAAAAAAGCGTTATCGACCAAACGGGATGTGCGTCTGGAACCAATGTCTGCTGCTGAACGGAAAGTAATCCATGCCTTCTTGCAAAAGAGAGCGGATGTGGTTACCTTCAGTGAGGGAGACGAGCCAAATCGTTATATCGTGATTGCACCGAAAGAAGCCTCTCGCTAGGCTTCTTTTTTTTGGCTGAAATTAAGTGAGCAAGCGTCGACATTTTGAACAATCTCTTCAAAAAGTTGTCCACTGTGGATAATTGACCAAATGGTTGAGGATTTGCGAAAATGATTATACTGTGGATAACCAAAATGGACAGCAACCTTGGCGGATAGGGTTGCTTTTTCCTATTAGATGTTTAGCCATATGGATTGGCTGCACTTTCTTTTGGAATTTTTCTAGACGATCTGTTATGCTAGTAAGTTAGTGGCTGACTTGTAAGAGTGGAAAGCTTGAGGTGAACAGCATGAAATTCGATACAATAGCGGCGGTCGCAACACCGATGGGTGAAGGCGGTATTGCCGTGATCCGGGTAAGCGGTACGGAAGCGATCGAAGTTGTGGATAAGATATATAAAGGAAAGCAGCGGTTGTCCACTGTGGACAGCCATACGATCCATTATGGGCACTTGTATGAGCCAAACACAGGTGAACGAGTGGAAGAGGTACTGGTTTCCGTAATGAAGGCTCCCCGTACATTTACGAGGGAGGATGTAGTTGAGGTCAACTGTCATGGAGGAATTGTTTCCGTTGAAAAGGTTCTGGAGTTAATCTTGGATAATGGTGCAAGATTGGCGGAGCCGGGCGAGTTCACAAAGCGTGCGTTCTTAAATGGACGTGTCGATTTGTCTCAGGCTGAGGCCGTCATTGATTTGATCCGGGCGAAAACAGACAGAGCGATGAAGGTCGCATTGAATCAAGTAGAAGGGAAGCTGTCCAGGCTCATTCGGCAGCTGCGCCAAAACTTGATTGAAGCGATGGCCCATATAGAAGTAACACTGGACTATCCAGAGCATGACGTTGAGGAGTTTACACAAAATTTCTTGCGAGGAAAGTGCCTGGAGGTTAAAGGTGAAATCCAACGACTGTTGCAGACCGCACAGCAAGGAAAAATTTTGCGTGAAGGCTTGTCGACCGCGATTATTGGACGTCCGAATGTAGGAAAATCCTCTCTATTAAATAGTCTGGTCCAAGAGGAAAAGGCGATTGTGACTGACGTTGCGGGAACGACACGCGATGTTATCGAAGAGTATGTCAATGTGCGTGGGGTTCCTTTGCGACTCATCGATACCGCAGGAATTCGTGATACAGAGGACATCGTGGAGAAAATCGGGGTAGAGAAGTCCAGACAGCTGCTGCAAAAGGCTGACCTCGTGTTGCTCGTGATCAACTACAACGAGCCTCTCTCCGCCGATGATTACGCGATTTTTGAAGCGGCAAAAGGGTTCCATGTGATTGTGATTGTTAATAAATTCGACCTGCCGCAAAAAGTGGATTTGGAAGAGATCAAGTGTCATTTCCCTCAGCAGCCGTTGATTATGACGTCTGCGCGTGAGGAGACGGGGATCGATCTTCTGGAGCAGGCAATTGGGGAGATTTTCTTCAGTGGCCGTGTGCAGCAGGATGACTTGACCTACGTGAGTAACGCCAGACATATTCAACTGCTTCGTCAGGCAGAGCGAGCCATAGATGAAGCACTGGGTGGAATCGACGACTTGATGCCAGTAGACATGATTCAGATAGACATTAAAAAGTCGTGGGAGCTGCTTGGGGAAGTCATCGGGGAAAGCGTCGGCGAGGATTTGATTGACCAGATTTTCTCCCAGTTCTGTCTGGGTAAGTGATAGAGGAGGACAAAAAATGAACGTTGTACCTGCATATGAAGCGGGCTCGTTTGACGTCATTGTCATTGGTGCGGGTCATGCCGGTGCGGAAGCTGCATTGGCGGCTGCACGTATGGGTTGCAGTACATTGCTGTTGACGATCAACCTGGATGCTGTGGCGTACATGCCATGTAATCCTTCCGTAGGTGGTCCGGCAAAAGGCCACGTCGTACGCGAATTAGACGCGCTTGGTGGAGAGATGGGACGCAATACTGACAAAACCCATATCCAAATGCGTATGCTGAATACAGGGAAAGGACCTGCTGTGCATGCCTTGCGCGCACAAGCAGACAAATTTGCGTATCAGCATGAAATGAAGAAAACGATTGAAAATACTCCGAATCTGATCCTGCGTCAAGCGATGGTGGAAGAGCTGATCGTGAACGACGGTGTCTGTGAAGGGGTTATTACGCAAACTGGGGCTCGATACATGGCCAAATCTGTTGTATTGACGACCGGAACTTATTTGCGCGGAAAGATCATCCTTGGAGATCTCCAATACGAAAGTGGACCGAACAACATGCGTCCGTCCATTCGTCTGGCCCATCATTTGAAGGAACTCGGTTTTGAAATGACACGTTTCAAGACGGGGACGCCACCACGTGTTCATAGCAGCAGTGTGGATTTCTCTAAAATGGAGATTCAGCCTGGTGATCCGGTACCGCGCGCTTTTTCTTATGAAACAACGGAGTTTATTATGGATCAGCTTCCTTGCTGGCTGACATATACGAATGAAGAAACACATGGACTCATCAATAGCAATCTGCATCGTGCTCCAATGTACTCGGGGATGATCGAAGGAACAGGCCCGCGTTATTGCCCTTCGATTGAAGATAAAGTAGTTCGTTTTAACGATAAGCCGCGTCACCAAATTTTCTTGGAGCCAGAAGGACGCAATACCGAAGAAATGTATGTACAAGGCTTGTCGACCAGCTTGCCGGAGGATGTTCAGCTTTCCATGCTGCGCTCCATGGCTGGAATGGAAGAAGTCAAAATGATGCGCCCTGGCTATGCGATTGAGTATGATTCGGTCGTGCCGACGCAGCTCTGGCCTTCTTTGGAAACCAAAATCTTGCCTGGCTTGTTCACAGCAGGACAAATCAATGGTACCTCTGGCTATGAAGAAGCAGCGGGTCAAGGTCTCATGGCAGGAATTAACGCAGCACGTCGCGTTCAAGAGAAACCACCAGTTATTTTGGGACGAGAAGAGGCGTACATCGGTGTCTTGATTGACGACCTTGTTACGAAAGGAACGCATGAGCCTTATCGTTTGCTTACTTCTCGTGCAGAATATCGCTTGCTGCTGCGTCATGACAATGCGGACTTGCGCCTGACGGATATCGGCCGTGAAATTGGTCTGATTAGCGAAGAGCGCTATAATCGATTTATCCAAAAACGCGAGCTGATCGAGCAAGAAAAAGAACGTGTGGCAAACACGCGTGTACGCCCTGAAATGGCACATGTCCAAGAGGTTTTGCGCAACGCAGGCTCTCCTGAACTGACAGATGTCATCGAGCTGGCTCAATTGCTGCGTCGTCCGGAAATCAACTACAGCCACATTGCTCAAATGGTCCCTGCACCAGAAGCACTGCCAGAGGATGTGACCGAACAGGTTGAAATCCAGATTAAATACGATGGCTACATCAAAAAGTCTTTGCAACAGGTTGAGCGGATGAAAAAAATGGAGGAGCGCCGCATCCCAACGGATATTGACTACCACCAAATCTCTGGTTTGTCCAAGGAATCCCGCGACAATATGACCAAAATTCGTCCATTGAACATCGGGCAGGCGGCTCGTATTGCAGGGGTTACTCCAGCAGACATTTCCGTGTTGATGGTATATCTGGAGTACAAACGCGTGGGAGTAGCCGAATAAGGAGAAAAGCTATGACGAAAGAACAGTTTGCCGAGGTACTAGCAGCCCAGGGGATTTCTTTGACGGATCGTCAGAAGGAGCAGTTTGATCATTTTTACCGCCTGCTGGTGGAATGGAATGAGAAGATGAACCTGACCGGGATTACCGAAGAGGGGCAAGTGTACAACAAGCATTTTTATGATTCGATCACGCCGGCTTTTTACTTCCCATTTGACCAGGTGCAATCGGTTGTAGATATCGGTGGGGGCGCAGGCTTTCCGAGCATTCCTTTGAAAATTTGCTTCCCACATCTGAAAATGACGATCATTGATTCCTTGAATAAGCGAATGAGTTTTTTGCAGCATGTAGCTAAGGAACTGGGCCTGGAGAACGTAAATCCCGTACATGGGCGTGCTGAGGATCGAGGGCAAGAAGCGATTTATCGGGAAAAGTTTGATCTCGTAGTGGCACGTGCTGTTGCGAGACTCAATCTGTTATCGGAGTTCTGCCTTCCTTTTGCCAAAGTCGGAGGACACTTCGTCGCTCTCAAGGGAGCGGAGATTACTCCAGAGCTTGCTGAAGCGAAAAAGGCAATCAAGACGCTCGGTGGAAAGACGAGAAAGGTCGAGACATTCCAGCTTCTAGAGGAAGCGGGAGAGCGTAACATCGTCATCATGGAAAAAATAGAAGCGACACCGAAAAGCTATCCGCGCAAGGCAGGAGTTCCTGCGAAAAAGCCGTTAGTGTAGGAGTCAGTCATATGAGAGGGTCGTAGCCACGTGCTGCGGCCTTTTTTCGTATGGAAAGTTTAAGTGAAATTGTCCATTCCTGATGAAATGGAAAGTATGCCTCAGAAGTAGTCTCTCAGGTTTGCTTCTTGGATCATGGAGTCTACAGCTCGGCATATACATAGTACTAGCTCCTTCGAAGGAATGACATCGTATGAGAGGGTGATTAGACTATGCAAGCAGCAGTACTTTCCTCCTTTTTTCCGCCAGAACTCCCGACCATATTGCTTCGGCTCTTTCTTGCTTTTCTAGCAGGTGCCATCATGGGATGGGAGCGAGAGAGATTCATAAAGGATGTGAGTAGGCAAAGAGGCGCTGGGTTTCGAACGTATAGTCTCGTTTGCTTTGGTTCGTGTCTTTTTGGACTAGCTTCTATTTATGGCTTTTCTTCGAGTGGCGTAAATCAAGATCCAGGGAGGGTAGCTGCACAAGTCGTGACGGGCATGGGATTTTTGGGAGCCGGAGCTATTATTAAATTCAATGGTACGGTGAAAGGCCTGACGACGGCAGCAAGGATGTGGGTTGCTTCAGCCATTGGTCTAATGTTCAGTGCAGGAATGTATGTCGCTGCGATCGTTGCCGCGATTTTTTCGTACCTGACGTTAGACTTTCATAGACTTTTCCCTAGATTGTTTTCTGTCACCAAGATTTCACATCCTACTGATGAGAGCATTGGAAGTGAAGAGAGGCCAAAGCACCGTGACGATCGCGATTTTTATGACGAAGATCACGATTGATGTTTCACGTGAAACGTTTTTCGTTAGCAGGAATTGGACGAATCTTGCAGAATTACATATATATAAATGAACCTGAAGAAAGCGTATAGGGAAAGAAGATTAGGTCAAAGGCAATTTTACAAACCGACCGGATGGGCAGGAAGAGTCTGTTAAGCAGTGTGTACGATAGGGCTTGTGAAGCTTTTTTCAAATAAATGCATGCTGTCTCTAACGATGTAAGAGGAGGACCTATGTAAAAAGAGTAGGACTGCACTCACTTACGACGCCAATATGCCATTTTTCCTTAGCAGCAACAATCAAAGAACATATTCAATCTGTCATATCCAGACAATGGATGGGCGAGGGATACAAAATGTTTCGAGGGAGATTCTGTCGTTGATTGGACAGGACCTTTTTCAGTTTCAAGGACGTATTCAAAAAGTCGTCTTTTCAGCACCAAGAAAGTGGCGAGAAGCTGAAGATAGAGGGGCGGAATGTAGGGGAGCTACATGAGCACCAGGATTTCGAAGGTGAACGCTTGTTTCGTTGTTGCGCAATCTTTCAGGATTACTTCGTGATCAAAAATGACTTTTTGAACACCTCTTCAAAGACTTTAAAATAGTACGGATGGAACGGGTAGAAGTGGGGGATTTTTCTATGGCAGTTAAAGATTCATTTTCTCGGATTTTTGGCTTGACGGACAAGACAGATAACGAAGAAATCAAACAAATACCAGTTGAGGAGATTGTACCGAATCCATATCAACCTCGTACTGTATTTGATGACGAGAAAATTGATGAGTTGTGTCAAACGATACGTACTCATGGGCTCATTCAACCGATTGTCGTGCGGGTTCGCGATGGTCGTTATGAATTGATTGCTGGAGAACGACGTTTGCGCGCAACTAGAAAATTGGGCATGGAGAGGATTCCTGCGATTGTCAAAGAGTTTAATGACTCGCAAACAGCCTCTATCGCTTTGATTGAGAATTTGCAACGAGAAGGTTTGACAGCCATTGAAGAGGCAGTCGCATATCAAAAGCTGATTGATTTGCACAATTTGACGCAAGAGAGTCTTGCTCAACGTTTAGGCAAAGGACAATCGACAATCGCAAACAAACTGCGCTTGCTCCATTTACCGCAAGAAATTCAAGATGCATTGTTGTCCAGAAAAGTAACAGAGCGTCATGCAAGGGCTCTGATTCCGTTAAAAGATCCAGAATTACAAAATAAGGTCTTGTTGGAGATTTTGGAGCGGGAATGGAATGTGAAACAGACGGAAGTGCGCGTGAAGCAGCTTCTAGAATTGGCTGAGAACCCAAAATCGGAAAAAGATGCGAAGCCTCGCTGGAAAGCATTTTCAAGAGATACGCGGATTGCGATTAATACTGTTCGACAATCGATCGATATGGTGATCCAGACGGGCCTACCTGTAGAGACGGCGGAAGAAGATCATGATGAATTCTATCAATTCACCATTCGTATTCCGAAAAACAAGGAAACAGGGAAATAAATGAGATGGTAACAAAAAAGGCGACAAGGTCGCCTTTCTTTTTGGGCAAATGCTGATTATTTAGAGGAAAAAGAGACGTTCGGTAATGTTTAATTTCCAGAAAAAAGCATTTCGTATAAAAAAGCTAGGGAAATTTGCATTTTTGGGACAAAAATCAGGCTTTTTTGTCTCACTATCTAAAAAAAACAGCGTACGACCAAGCTGTAAATCTGATAACATGGAGAGTACCAACCTGTGCATACTAGCAGGTTTACTCAATAATAAATGAGGATAACTTTGCAGAGACTTTTTTCGTCTTATCATGTACAGGCCATGTAAGGTTACTGAATGGCAACGAACGAAGGAAAATGTATAAAAAACTATCGTTTTACAAGAATACGAGCAAATCGTAAATAGACTCGAATGACTAACTAGATGAGGATACAGAAGATGACTTTGAAAGACGTACTGGAGAGTGTACTGGTCAAACCACAAGCTTTCCTACACGACAAAAAAGAGGTGGAGAAGTTGGGAAAAATCATTGCGGTTGCGAACCAGAAAGGCGGCGTCGGGAAAACGACTACGTCCGTCAATCTAAGTGCTTGTTTGGCCGCATTGGGGAAAAAGGTGCTGCTGGTTGATATTGATCCGCAAGGAAATGCAACCAGTGGGATCGGGGTAAATAAGGCAGATGTTAAGTACTGCATTTATGATGTCCTGATCAATGATATCAACCCCGTCGATGCGACTTTGCCAACTGAAATTGAAGGATTAATGATCATTCCTGCCACCATTCAATTGGCAGGTGCGGAAATCGAGCTGGTTCCTACGATTTCTCGTGAGGTTCGTCTGAAAAAGGCACTGGAAGTTGTCAAGGACAAGTACGATTACGTCATCATCGATTGCCCGCCATCCTTAGGGATTTTGACCGTTAATTCTTTGACAGCATCTGATTCCGTCTTAATTCCAATCCAGTGTGAATACTATGCGCTAGAGGGATTAAGCCAACTGTTGAACACCATTCGTTTGGTCCAAAAACACTTGAATTCACAGCTTGCTATCGAGGGTGTCGTGCTGACAATGCTCGATGCACGTACGAATCTCGGTTTGCAAGTGATTGAAGAAGTGAAAAAGTATTTTCAGGACAAAGTATACAAGACAATTATTCCTCGAAATGTTCGCTTGAGTGAAGCGCCGTCACACGGACAAGCCATCATTACGTACGATCCACGCTCAAGAGGAGCGGAAGTCTATACTGATTTGGCGAAGGAAGTGGTAGGGGTATGAGTAGAGGATTGGGAAAAGGGCTGAATGCGCTTATTACTTCCAATCTCATCGAAGAAGGGGAACAGGTAAAAGAAGTTTCCATCAATGAGATTCGTCCTAACCCTTATCAGCCCCGGAAAGAATTCGAGCAATCTGCTATCGAGGAACTAGCACAATCGATCAAAGAGCATGGGATCATCCAGCCGCTGATAGTTCGGAAAAGCATCAAAGGTTACGAGCTGGTAGCTGGGGAAAGACGATTGCGTGCTGCAAAAGTAGCGGGGTTAAAAGAGGTTCCGGTAGTAGTAAAGGCGTACACAGATCAGCAATTAATGGAGATTGCCCTGATTGAGAACTTGCAACGGGAAAATTTGAATCCACTCGAAGAGGCAGAGGCTTATGACAAGCTGATTTCTCACCACGATTATACGCAAGAACAGCTTGCACAAAAGATAGGGAAGAGTCGACCGCATGTAGCCAACATGCTGCGTTTGCTGCAACTGCCAGAGAAGATCCGAAAAATGGTCTCGGCATCCGAACTATCCATGGGACATTCGCGTGCTTTGCTTGGGGTAACGGATAAGAAATTACAACAACAGCTCGCAAATGACGTGGTGGAAAAAGGATTGAGTGTTCGTCAGCTGGAGGAGCTTGTGAAGCAGCTCAATGTTTCACGTGAAACAAAAAAGAAAAAGCCAGCGAAAAACGAGCCAGTATTGATCGAGATGGAGGAACGGCTACGCAGTCGTTTTGGAACATCGGTCAAGATTAAAAAAGGATCGAAGCGCGGCAAGATCGAAATTGACTTCTATTCACAGGAAGACTTGGAGCGAATCATCGATATGTTGAATATAGAGAAGTAAGTCCAGGAGGTAGTCATGGCGATCATCTATTTGGATAACGCAGCTTCTACATGGCCGAAGCCACCAGCAGTCAAAGAAATGATGGCGGAAGTCATCGAAGATTTTGCTGCAAATCCTGGCCGAGGTGGACATGCACTGGCGATGAAAGCGAGTAAAGCTGTGTTTCGGACACGGGTGCAAGTGTCGCGGTTGTTTGGGATTCAAAACCCGAATAACCTCTTTTTTTATCTCAATGCTACTCAAGCACTTAATCAGGCGATAAAAGGATTCTTACAAGCAGGCGATCATGTTATTTCTTCGTCTGTTGAGCATAATTCGGTAAGACGTCCCATCGAGTACATGCGCAAAAACAACCAGGTAGAAGCTACTTTTGTCGAGCCGAGAGAAGACCATCAATTCTATGTAGAGGATTTTGCCAAGGCAATTACGCCCGCGACGCGGTTAATCGTTGTGAGTCATGCCTCCAATTTGACAGGTGTCATCCTGCCTGTAGCCGAACTGGGGAAACTGGCAAAAGAGCACGGAATTACGTTTTTGGTGGATGCTTCTCAATCTGCTGGTGTTTTGCCTATCGATGTAGAGGCAATGAATATCGACATGCTTGCTTTTCCTGGGCACAAGGGACTGTATGGTCCACAAGGTACAGGTGGTTTGTATGTGAGCAATGATATTGATCTAGAGCCCTTGATTCATGGGGGGACAGGTAGTCAGTCTGAAGCGATCGATCAACCAACAACTCGTCCAGATCGATACGAAAGCGGAACACTCAATACGGTTGGTTTGGCAGGGCTGCAAGCAGGCGTTGATTTTGTCATGGAAAAAGGTGTGGACAACATTCGTCAGCACGAATGGGAGTTAGTGAAACAAACGATCCTTGGATTGCAGCAGATCGAGGGTGTACATGTCTACGGACCGGGGATTGAGACGGAACGTGTAGGTGTGGTTGCTTTTAATATCGGAGAGGTGGATGCAGCAGAGGTATCGTTTATCCTGGATCAACAATACGGGATTGCGACCAGATCGGGTTTTCATTGCACGCCACTGGGTCACCAGACTGCCGGTACCGAACAACGTGGAGCGGTTCGCGCCAGCTTTGGAATTTTCAACTCAGAGAAAGATGTAGAAGCGCTTCATAACGCTGTTCGAGAAATAGCAGCAGCGTTTGTGTAAGGGTAAGGCATCTGTAGGGGGACAGCGCAAGTGATCTTGCTTGGAACATTGGTCAACGCCGGAGCAATCATCTTAGGAGCATTGTTAGGCAGAATGTTGAAGCGAATTCCGGAGTCGATGCGACAAACCGTCATGCAAGGAATTGCTCTGGCCGTATTCATATTGGGCATTAAAATGTGCCTGGGTTCGGATAATTTTTTACTCGTGATTATCAGTATTGTGCTAGGAACAGTACTAGGTGAATGGATTGGGATAGAAAAAGGCTTAAACAATCTGGGGCATTGGCTGGAGAGGAAAGTTGGGGGAAGCCAAGGCAGTATCGCCACTGGTTTTATCACGACGACGCTGGTGTACTGTATTGGAGCCATGGCTGTACTGGGTGCATTGGACAGTGGTTTGCGTAACAACCATGATGTATTGTTTATGAAAGCATTGCTAGACGGATTCTCTGCGATCATTTTCACATCAACGCTAGGAATCGGTGTTATCTTTTCGGCTGTGCCCGTGTTTTTATATCAAGGCATGATTGCGTTATTATCTACACGCATTTACAGTGTGGTAAGCGAAACGATGCTGGATGCGATCCTGGTAGAAGTAACGGCGGTAGGTGGCTTGATGATCATTGCCATTGGATTAAACGTCTTGGAGATCAAACAGATAAGGGTAGCGAACATGATGCCAGCATTAGTGATCGCAGCAGTCGGAGTTCCCTTTATAGATTGGATTTCAAAGCTGTTTTCATAGATGGCACAGAGGCTCTTCCTTCGGGAGGAGTCTTCTTTAATGAAAAATCAACTATCATCGATAAAAATAGCATGCGATAATATGATACAAAAACTTGATTTGCGAGCAAGTATGGATAAGTGGGACGAAACAGTACGGTATGACAGCATGTTGGGGAGAGAATTACTATGTTGGGTGTAATCGTCAATCCTGTATCGGGCAATGGCACAGGGTTGAAAGTATGGAGGAAAATTGAGCCAACGCTACGACGTCTAGGAGCGCCTTTTCATGTCAGGATGACATCAGGAGAGGGGGAGGCAGAAAAATTATCAAAAGAGCTGATTCAAAAAGAGGGAGTAAATAAAATCATTGCTGTCGGAGGCGATGGAACGGTCCGAGGCGTGATAAACGGAATATACGAGTCGAATCAAGATTGCCGATTTGGATTGGTACCAGCTGGTTCCGGGAATGATTTCGCTCGCGGACATGGAATTCCGATGAAACCGTTACAGGCATTAGAACGAATTCTGTCGGAAAAAGGGGAAAAGCGAATCGATCTGATTTTATTGAATGGAGAAGTGGCTGCGAATTCAATCGGGGCCGGATTCGATGCACAGGTAGCAAAGATAACGGATCAAGCTGTGTACAAAGCTTGGCTGAATCAGTACAAGCTAGGAGCACTCGCCTACATTATATCGGTGATTCGCGTCGTATTTACGTATCAGCCACGTGACATCGTACTGAACGTTGATGGTCTTGAGGTTCGTTCAAAGGCTGTCTGGCTAGTTGTCGCTGCCAATATTCCGAATTACGGAGGCGGAATGCTGATTTGCCCCGATGCTATACCGGACGATGGGATTGCGGATATTTGCGTAGTAAGTGGTATGAGTCGACTCGGATTGTTAGCAGCTTTCCCGAAAATATTCACAGGAGCTCACCGTCATCATCCGGGTGTCCGTTTTTATAGGGGCAAGCAGGTAACGATACAAGCAGCAGGACAACTGCCCGTCCATGCAGATGGAGAAAGCGTAGCGCCAACGACGATCAGTGCTCAAGTGATTGAAAAGCGTCTGACGATTTTTGTGTAAAAAAAATAGACCTGTCATCCGTTGAGGGAGAGAACAGATCGTAAAGCAAGTTTTCTAAAGAGGGATGGAACCTTTTGCAAAAAGAAACGGTCAATCATATAAGACACTATCGAATCGACTCGGCGTAGAAGCCAGTGTTACGGCTTTTGCCAGTCCGGAAGCTATGATATCTGCCATGTTCATGACGATGGAGAGGCGGGTATTTTGAAGGACAAAATACTCCATGAATCCTCCTACGTTGACAATCCCGGTAATGTGAAAGGAACCAACAGGAGGCAGCTCTTTTTTAACACCAGCCCCTGGTTTTAGTGGACCATTAATCACATTGATGTTTCCGACGTGGCTAAATTGACCTAAACAGGCATCGACTGCAATGAGTGTAGCTGTCGGATGATTCGCTTGGATGAGCTCTAATTTTTCCTTAAGATTCATGGCGTGTACAGGATCCTCAAGCGTTCCGTACACTTGCAAAAAACGAGTTGACTGTGCGATGAGCTTGGTTCCTACTAATGGGCCTAGAGCATCACCAGTAGAACGGTCTGTCCCAATACATACAATGACAAGGTCGTCATCGAACCGATTTAAGCGAAAGCGCTGTGCAAGGTGACCGGCGAGATGCTCGTCTGCGTTTTCACTGCGGTATTCCACTTTAAAAGGTGGCAAAGAATAATCCTTGCGATTATCGGATGTGCTCATGGAAACCCCCACTCTTGCCGACTTGGCTTAAACCAACCTGTAAAAGGTTATATAAAAGTATTCACAGTATCGTACCGATATGACATTTTTATACCTGCTAATGGGAAAGTTACGTAGGTTTTGAAAACTCAGTGAGGCTGGCATGCATGAAAACGAACAGGTAAAATAAGAGGAGCCTATAGCAGTTTGTGTGAAATAGATGAGGGGGAGTGAAATGGGAGGAGAGACCGTGCTGATCGCGTTTGATTCCACGCAGCAAGCCTTGCGGGCAGAAATGCTGCTGGAGTACGAAGATATTGAGATCGATACAAGACCAACGCCGAAAGAAATAACGGCAGGCTGTGCCCTTTCCATTGAGTTACCACTGTCGGATTACTCACGAGCGAAAGCGATCATGATGGAACAACAAGTGGTAATACGAGGATACTTCCGTCAGTTTTTTGGCCAGTATAGCGAGGTCGACGAAAACGGGGAGCAGAAGGAGCGGGAGGAATGAATCAGGCTGGTTTTTTTGAGAGAATTTATGCCCAAGTATATGCGTATGTGACCGATGCAGATATGTGGGTAAATATAGGGATGGCTGTACTGAAAATCGCAGCGATTATCCTGTTATCGCGAATCGTCGTGTCGGTTGTGCAATCAGGCGTAAATAAAGTGTTCCAGCACCGGCATGGAAGCAAGATTCAAATGGATCAACGTCGAGTAGACACGATGCGGGTTCTTGTCAACAATGTCGTGCAGTATGGCATTTACTTTTTGGCAATTCTCATGATTTTGCAGCTGTTGGGCATTGATTTGCGTCCTGTTTTGGTAAGCGCAGGGGTACTTGGGCTGGCAGTTGGTTTTGGGGCGCAGAGTCTCGTTCGTGATATCATTACGGGATTCTTCATTATTTTTGAGGACCAATTTGCTGTTGGAGACGTCGTAACGATCAACAATTTGACGGGCACGGTGCAGGAGATTGGTCTGCGCATTACAAAGGTGCGAAGCTGGACGGGTGAGGTACACATCTTTCCAAACGGCACGATTAATCAAGTGACCAACTTTTCTTTGCAAAATACGTTAGCGGTTGTCGACGTATCTGTAGCGTATGAAGAAGATCTGAACCAAGTGGAGTCTGTGCTCAAAGAAGTGTTGGCATCGGCTCAGACGGAATTGACGGATATCGTAGCTGAGCCGCAAATTTTGGGAGTACATGCACTGGGACCTTCCGAAGTCATCATCCGGGTTACGGCTGAGTGCAAGCCGAACACGCATCACGGGGTCAATCGAAATTTGCGTGCGAAGATCAGAACGGAATTAACAAACCGAGGCATTCAAATTCCGTATCCCAAAATTGTCGCGGTGTCTGGAAAGGGAACAGTGTAGAGAGGAGAAAGAGAAATGGAACGCAAGCAATTTGGACTGGGGGATGTCGTACAGATGAAAAAGCCACATCCATGTGGCACGAATGCGTGGAAGGTAATACGCATGGGCATGGATGTGCGAATCAAATGTACGGGTTGCGATCATAGTGTGATGATTGGACGACTAGAGTTTGAACGCAAGCTGAAAAAGATACTGATTCGCGCAGAGGAAGAACCGCAAGCATAGACCATATTTCTTTGATCAACCCATCTGTCTTTTTCTACAATGCCTGTAAACGATGAAGAGACGCGTTTATATGCTTCAGGGAGCGGCTTTGTCGTTATAGACGGGAGGGGTTCGATGGAAAAGATGAGTGTTCGGTGGTTGCAGTGGGTAGTAGTGCTTGCGATTTTCCTACTTCCATCACAGGGAGTGTGGGCAAAGTCAGCAAACGAATGGGGAGTGAGAATATCCCTGGCTGACAAATCGGCGGAAATAGACCCGGATGAAATCATTACACTGACATTTTCGGGAACAGTATCGTTGAAAAATGGTCAAGAGCTCACTGACAAATCTGGTCTCTCGATCATTTCGCTCACGGATGCGAAAAAAAAGAAGGTTCGTTTTACGGCAAAATGGAACAAAACAGATCGAAGCATGACGATTGATCCGATAGGAAATCTGGAAGCAGGGGCGTCTTATCGAATAAGCTTGCTGGCCAAAAAAGTGAAGGATCAGCGCGGTAATTTGAATCCAGAGCTGACCAGCACGTTTCAAACGAAAAAACCTGTGGATAATATCGCTCCACAAGCAGTCATATTGCCTGGTCATGGAGCTAAAAATGTAGGGCTCCAGAATAAAGTGACACTCCAGTTTGCAGAAGAGATTGCTTTGGTTGGTGGTGGAGTCCTCTCCAGCAAAACGGCCGGTCCATTAGTTCGCGTGACAGATGAAAAAGGGGCTATCGTTCCGCATACCATTACGTGGAACAAAAGCAAGCGGATGTTGTCTGTGAAGCCAAAAGGAAAATGGCAGCCACATACGAGATATCAGGTAAGTCTCATTATGGGTTTGGTAAAGGACACAGCAGGTAATGTAAATCAAGTGCAGTGGATAACTTTTCAGACAGGATCTAAATAATTCAAGCATGTGGGTAAAAAAAAGGATGCAGCCAATAGAGGCGCATCCTTTTTCCTTTTGTACGATTACATGTATCTCCCGGTGGTGGTACTTAGGTTATGACTGATCATTATCCCTGGGCTGCATCGCCTGGTTATGATCTATGTGCAATGGAGAAGGTAAGGCTGCTGAGGATACAAGCTTACCTTCATATAGGCTGGATGGCAGCGGAGTAGGTTAGTCGCAGTCGCAACCTACGATAACGAGAAGGATGAACAGAACCAAGATCAGCGCGAAATCGTCGAAGCCGTTAAAGATACCCACTTGCTAACACCTCCTACCGTAGTTTCAATACTCATGCTATGTAGGAACCCAATACGAGGTATAGGCGGATGCCCTAGTTCCAAAGAAAATAAGTTATTCACAGCATATCCACAGAAAATGTGGACAACTTTTTGCGGGAAAAAGGAGTGTCTGCAATCGTTGTGGGGGATAAAAAGTTGTTAGTAAATACTTATCCACAGACTTATCCACAAAAGGGGATTTTCTCTGGATAAATTGACGGTTGTTATTGAATATTTGAAAAATTTTTATTAGTAAGAAGGAATTTGGCAGGTGAAAATATAATTACACACTTATAAATTTGGCAAAAATAGATAGAAGAAAAGGGGCGATTGAGATTTGAAGAAGCAAGTATTTGCATCAGTTACGGCTTTGGCCATTGCATTGTCGACAGTATCCGTACCATTCATTCCTTACAGCACGAAGGCGGTAGCTCTTGCTGCTGAGAAGCCTTCTTATCAAACTCGCGCTGAGATCCCAGATGCGTACAAGTGGAAGCTGGATCATATTTATCCGACTGTTAAGGAATGGGAAAAGGATGTTGCTAAGGTTGAATCTTTGGCAAACGCTTTCACAAAGCACCAAGGCAAGCTGGGTACATCATCTGCTGCGATGCAGGCGGCATTCGATGACTATGTTGAATTGATGCGTTTAAATGACAAAGCATACGTGTACGCAAACATGTCTCTCGATGTAAACTCCGCGAATCCTGATCTGCAAAAGCTGGGAGACCGTGGTGAGAAAATGTCCACGCTTGTCACAGAAAAAACCTCGTGGGTACAGCCTGAAATCGTTGCGATTCCCGATGACAAAATAAAGAGCTTGCTGTCCGAAAAGGAGCTTGAGCCTTACAAGCTGTTTATCGAAGACATGCTGAGAACGAAGCCGTACTCACTCTCTGCGGATATGGAGCAGCTCTTGGCAAAATCGTCTCCGTTGGGCGGTGCACCGACAAACATTTACAGCATGCTGTCCAAAGACGTGAGGTTCCCTAAAATCAAGGATGAGACAGGCAAGGAAGTTCAGTTGACGCGTGCCAATTTCATTTCCTATCTGGAAAGCAAGGATCAAAATGTGCGCAGAGAAGCGTTTAAGGCGTACTATGGTGCACTGATCAATTTCCAAGACTCGTTTGCATCGACGTTGGCTGCCAAAGTAAAGGGCGATAATTTTTACGCAGCTGTACGCAATTACGATTCTGCGCTGGAAGCAAGCCTGACACCGAACAACGTACCGACGAAGGTGTATGATGAGCTGATTGACACGGTGAATGACAATCTACCATTGCTGCATCGCTACATTTCTTTGAAAAAGAAAATGCTTGGCGTGAAGGAATTGCACATGTACGACATTTACGTGCCAATCGTTCCATCTGATGACAAATATATTTCCTTCGACGAAGGAAAGAAAATTGTCGTTAATGGGTTACAGGTAATGGGTGATGACTATGTGAAGGCAATGTCTGACGGCCTGGATGGCGGCTGGGTAGATGTCTATTCCACGGATGACAAGCGCACCGGTGCTTACCAATGGGGGGCATATGACACACATCCATTCGTACTGTTGAATCACCAAGGTACGCTCGATGATGTGTATACCATCGCCCATGAGATGGGACATGCCATGCAGTCGTATTACACGAACAAAAACCAGCCGTACATTTCGTCCAACTATCCAATCTTTACGGCAGAAGTGGCTTCAACCATGAATGAAACCCTGCTGTTCAAGAGCATGTACGCGAAGGCGAAGACGAAAGAAGAGAAGATGTATCTCTTGAATCACTATCTGGAAAACTTCCGTTCTACGCTGTTCCGTCAGACGCAGTTCGCGGAGTTCGAGAGAGCGATTCACGAGAAGGAGCAAGCTGGGGAATCTCTGAATGCGGAAGCGATCAAGAAGATCTACCTCGACATCAACAAAAAGTACTACGGAAAAGACATGGTTTCCGATGAGGAAATCGGTATGGAATGGGCACGTGTGAGCCATTTCTATAACTATAAATACTACGTCTATCAATACTCGACGAGCTTTGCCGCTGCACAAGCATTAGCGAAGCAAATCATGGATGAAGGTCAGCCAGCAGTGGATCGAGTTCGCAAAAACTTCCTCGAAGCGGGTAACTCTGCTCCGCCTATCGAGGTACTGAAAGCAGCAGGTGTGGACATGTCCACGTCCCAGCCAATCGAGCAAGCAATGGAAATCTTTGAAGAGACATTGAATGAGCTGGAAAAGCTGGTAAACGAGAAGTAAAGAAACGGCAGAAGCAAAACAGGCTCCCTTCCATTATGGATAGGAGCCTGTTTTTTTCCCTGTATGTATCAATAGGCAATGCCGACTCGCGCTCGTATGTATTCGGAAGTAGAAAGCTGCTGATACGTAAACTCCGCCGTATCCGGCACGGAGATTTGCATCCCATCTACAGGCAGCTGGTGAGCCTCGGCCCGGTAACTGCCAGTATACTCTCCATCAGGCAAATATGTCGGACATACAATGGTCCAATCGAGCTCGGACTGTTCCAAGAGCGAGTATGCCTTGTGATGTTCCTCGGCAGCACGCGTCAATTTTTGTCTGGACTCACTGGATTGATAGCGGAGCAGGTCAGGAGAAACTCTGCTTTGCAAGATGCCGGCGGTGCCCACCGTAATAATGCGTGAAACGTCTTCTCGTTTCATTGCTTCAATTATATAAGGAGTTCCCTCGGATAACGTCGTTGCCTTGTCTGTCCCGAGTGCGCTAATGACCGCGTCAACTCCACGCATGGCTGATGCAACATCCTTTTGATCGAGGACATTTCCCGTCAGGACACGCAGGTTTTCAGCAGCTAGGTGAGCAAGGTTGTCTGCTGAGCGAACGAGCACGGTTATTTCATGCCCATCTTTTAATGCATAGTCGAGGATATGGCTTCCTACGCGACCAGTGGCACCGAGAAGTAAGAGCTTCATTTTTGTAGTCACCTCATTTATGAAAATGTCGAGATAATTCAAAGAACAAGTTTTTTCCAGTCTAGCATTTCTTTTTCTGTCCCACCACCTGAAGGTATTTTCTATGTTATGGAACAAGTATATGGAGTATAAGGTAGTGTGTAATATTACATTCCATTACAGAAATTTACTCCTTTCAGGGATTGTGAAATATTACTTAGTTCGTCACGCTTGTTTTTTAAAATGAAATATTTTTCATTTTGTAATCCAAAAGGACGGAACGATTTACTGGTGTAATGATCCAGAAACAATTTTCTACCACGTAGGCAATAGCAACCGACATGCACTAGGCATTTGCCTTGTCGGGGACTTCCGGACACAGCAACCGACGCCTGAGCGACTTGAAGTACCCCGGCTACGCGTGGAAAAATTGCCCTGCATTCCCAATGGGCGCGTTCCGAACAAATTACTCACAATTCTTGCAAAAAGCTGTGGGTATAGTGGATAAGCCCAAGCAGATTCCGGTTGCAATTAAGTTGAACGAGGCATTGCTAGCTGTAACGGGCTTTTTGCAGGATGGTGTTTCTATGCTGCCAGTCCGATCGGTAGCCAATGCTGCTGGTGGAAAAGTGGAGTGGATCGAACAGACGAAGGATGTTCGCGTGAACGGGAAGGATCTGAAAAAGGTGATTGATGGATCGGCTTATGCTCCTGCTCGGGAGTTGGCTGCGGTACTCGGCTTACAAGTGGAATGGGACGGATCAAATAAAATTGTAAAGCTGAAAGGGAGTGTTAATTCATGAAAGACTTTTTGAAAAAGCACAAGAAATCAGTGTTGCTCATTGTCACGGGCGCGCTGGCTATCGCGGGCGCTTATATCGGTATTGATGAGGAAGCACAAACGCAGATTCTAAAAGCGATTGAATAGGTACTTCCATAGAGCGTAGGTTTGTCTCAATAGGGCAAATACATTTATTTACAAAAGTTTACACAACGGGCGTTTTCAGTAATCAAATTGTAATATTTGGTAAAATGGATACAAGCAATTGGGGGTTGAGGCGTGCCAGTGTGAATAATGCCCGATCCTGGACGACTTTGGCAGGCAGCAGAGTACGATCGGAAGCGACGATAACCTTTTTGTTGAAGAGCTATTACAGCAACTCCCTAATGAAAAGGAAAGGCACGTCATTCGCAAGATCGTATTGGAAGGCTTCACAGCAAGAGAAGTCGGAGAAGACCTACACATGGGAGAAAGAGGAGTGAATCAATGCAAAAATCGGAGCCTGAAGAAACTGCACAATTATCTAACCACGCATTCAGTCTAATAGCTGAGCAAGCAAAAAATGGTGATAACGAGGCGTTACTCAAAGTCTTGGAGGAAATGCAACCTGAAATTGACTCCCTAGCTGGTTTTCTCAAGCTACCGAAAGAAGAGGGAATTCAAGAAATTACGACGCAGTTTATTGAGAAAATCAGGGGTTGAAAATCTTTTTTAAAATTTTTTAGAAAAGCTGTTCCGTTTTGTCCCTGTTTTTTACCTAGATAGGTGAAAGCGACGATGACCGGTCAAAAACTGTTGCTTATCACATTAAAAAGGAGAAATGAAAAATGGCACTCCCTTATTGGTTCATATACAGTTGTTTAATTCGTTCGCCATGTTAATTTTGTGAAATTGAAATATTCTTCATTTTGTATTTGCCATCTTTAAAATAATATTCAATCGCTATATACTCAATATATTTCAAATAATCACCTTCCACACCAACAGTGGTCGTTATTGTATTATCTGAGATCCCATAGTAAATGAAATTTTCATAACTGATTTCAGAAATTTTATCGGGAAGAAGTTTGGACTCTTTAAAAGGGATATTCTCTAACTTGATATTTGAAATCGTTTCACCTATTTTTATGTCCACTTCAGTATCAGATATTATTTTTGTTGTAACGTTGTTTTTAATGATATCTAATGGTTTTTCTATAGGATACTCAGTAAAGTTTTCAGGATTTACAATATGAATGGTTTCGCTAGAAAAACCTGTCCCATGACCTTTACTTAAAAGAATAGCCAATTCTTTTTTTGATCATTATTTAAATCTAAATAAAACAATTCGGGTAAATCTGTAATCATTGCAATGGTTTCCCAATCAAAAACTTTTTTAACCCCATTGATGCTTACAATTAAATCCTTATACATGTTTGTATCTTTATCTTTATTTAAAGCATATAAGTAAATTTCTTCTTCTGGAAGGGAAGCAATCATTTTGATATCAGAGTTAATATCAACTACCTTTTTGCTATTATCCCAACTTACTTTAGAACCTAAAGAGTCCGCAATTAACTTTACTGGCACATAGACACGCCCATTAATGAATTGGGGATCCAAACCAGTCTTTTGTTCACCATTAAGATAAATAGATATTTTTTGTTGTACGGCATAACTATCATTAATCCAAAAACCAAAGAAAATTATTGGCAAAAGCGATAAAGTAATAAAAAACCTGATCTTTTTAAGTAACATTTTACTCCTCCTCATTTCTCTGCTCGACTCCCCATTGAACATGGTACGTAGCATTAGTCCAATCTAGTTGCCCTCCGCTCTCTGTTAAAGGTGCATTTAATTTATTATACCTCGTATCAACATTAGGAATCCATTTACTGTTAAAAAAGGTATTTACTACCTATATCTATCGACTCATGATAATGAAAAAAAGGAAATGCTCAAACAAATTGACTTGTATGCGTAACCTAAATGGATTAACCAATTACGAGGAATCTTGCTAAGTATGTAGAACTCCAAACTAAAGCGCAGTAAGCTTAACTGACCGAAGAGCGTGTGATAACTTATTTAACCCGACTTTATTTTAGGAGACGGGACGTTTACTATATTAATTCATATCATTGCTTCCAAGTTAATGGCTGATTGGACGCAATGACAGAATGTGATAGACTATTTGAGTTGGATAATAAATGAACGAGGTGTATATAGATGGGTGCATCATGCGGGATTGTAGGTCTTCCTAACGTAGGAAAATCGACATTGTTTAATGCCATTACACAAGCGGGCGCTGAATCGGCTAACTACCCATTCTGTACGATTGACCCGAACGTAGGGATCGTAGAGGTACCAGACGAGCGTCTGGAAAAGCTGACACAGATCGTTGTACCAAACAAGGTAGTTCCAACTGCGTTTGAGTTCGTAGACATTGCAGGTTTGGTAAAAGGCGCGAGCAGAGGCGAAGGACTTGGCAACCAGTTCCTTGGACACATCCGTGAAGTGGACGCGATTGCTCATGTTGTACGGTGCTTTGAAGATGAGAACATCACTCACGTATCAGGTCGTGTCGATCCTTTGAGCGATATCGAGACAATCAACCTGGAGCTGATTTTTGCTGATCTGGACTCTGTTGATCGTCGTATTGACCGAATTGCACGCAAAGTGAAATCCGGCGACAAGGAATCCAAGCAAGAGCTGGACGTGCTGGAGAAATTGAAAGCAGCATTTGAAGAGGGTCAATCTGCTCGCAGTGTTGAACTCGATGACGAAGAGCGCAAATGGATTCGTGATTTGCATCTTCTGACAATCAAGCCGATGCTTTATGTGTGCAACGTAGCAGAAGACGGCATTAACGATGCAGACAACAACCCGCATGTGCAGACAGTTCGTCAGCATGCAGCGGGTGAAGGCGCAGAAGTGGTTGTCATCAGCGCGAAGGTGGAAGCAGAAATTGCTGAGCTCGAGGGCGAAGACAAAGAAATGTTCTTGGAAGAGTTGGGACTTTCTGAGTCTGGTCTCGACCGCTTGATTCGTGCTGCTTACAAGCTGCTGGGATTGGTAACATACTTCACAGCAGGTGTACAAGAAGTACGCGCTTGGACCATCCGTCAAGGTACAAAGGCTCCAGGAGCAGCAGGCGTGATTCATACTGATTTCGAGCGCGGCTTCATTCGTGCCGAAGTGATTGCTTATGATCATCTGGTAGATGCTGGCTCCGTAGCAGTAGCCAGAGAACGTGGGAAGTACCGTCTTGAAGGGAAAGAGTACGTAGTGGCAGATGGAGATGTTATGCATTTCCGTTTCAATGTTTAGTACGAAATTCTTGATTCGAACTAGGCGGTTTGCTATAATACGATAATGCGAGTATTTATGGAGTGCATGTTTTGTGCGTTTCGTTTTAGCACTCGCTCCTTGCCCGAACAGGGCCGCTAAAGTCCATAAGGAGGTGAAAAGGTATGCGCCAATACGAAGTAATGTATGTATTGCGTCCAGACCTTGAAGAAGAGAAAGTAAAATCCAATGTAGCTCGTTACAGCGATGTTGTAACTAACTATGGTGGCGAAATCTCTAAGCTTCAAGAAATGGGTAAACGTCGTCTTGCGTACGAGATCAACAAGTTCCGTGAAGGTTACTACGTTTTGATGAACTTCAAAGCGAACTCCGATGCTGTTGCGGAAGCTGAGCGTCTGATGAAAATCAATGACGACGTAATCCGCTTTATGTTTGTTCGTGATGAGAAGTAATCATTGTCGCGATCAGAGGGGGAACCAAGATGAATAAAGTCATTCTCATCGGCAACCTGACGAAAGATCCTGAACTTCGCTACACGCCAAATGGCGTTGCCGTTGCTACTTTTACTGTGGCCGTTAATCGTCCCCGCACCAATCAAGCGGGAGAGAGAGAAACGGACTTCATTAACATTGTCGCTTGGCAAAAACTTGCCGACCTGTGCGCAAGCTATTTGCGTAAAGGTAGACAAGCAGCCATCGAGGGACGTATGCAAACACGCTCCTATGATAATAAAGAAGGTAAAAAGGTATACGTGACGGAAGTCGTTGCGGAGAACGTTCAATTTTTGGGCGGTCGAGGCAATGAATCCGGCGGAGACAATTCAGGATACGATCCAGGACCAGGCATGGGTGGCGGTAACAAACCATCCGGTCAACGAAATAATGACTATGATCCGTTTGGTGATCCTTTCGCGAGTGCAGGCAAGCCGATCAACATTTCAGATGATGACTTGCCGTTCTAGTATCGTATAACTTTCACATTCCTAAGAGGGAGGGACTATCATGGCACGCAAAGGACGTCCTAATAAGCGTCGTAAAGTATGCTTCTTTAAAGTGAACAAAATCAAGCACATCGATTATAAAGATATTGATTTGCTGAAAAAGTTCATCAGCGAACGCGGCAAAATCTTGCCACGTCGTGTAACTGGTACTTCTGCGAAGTATCAACGTGCACTGACAATCGCAATCAAGCGATCCCGTCAAGTAGCACTGTTGCCTTACACTGCTGAATAATTTTCAAAAGCTATACAAAGAGGGGCACAATTGCGTGGCCCTCTTTTTTCCATAGTTTTCTATGGAAAGTGTACATGAGACATGAATAATGAGGTGCTGACATGCCGTCCAAAACGAAACACTTGGCTGAAAATGCCCTTATGCTGGGTATCGCACTGGTGCTGCTGTTTCTCACCACATATACCATACTGGGATTGTTCGTCAGCTTCTTGATACCTCTGCCGTTTATTCTTTTGGCTGTAAATCGAACAGTACCTAACATGGTGTGGGTCACGTTGGCCTTTACGTTTCTAGGATGGATCATTACCGGTCCACTCGAAGCCACACTCGCTTTTTACAGTGCCGCTTGGGGTTCAGTAATGGGGATTGTTTACGCGAAAAAGAAGGCGGCCTTACCAGCCATTGTGGCGGGTGCTGGTGTCTCTTTTCTGGGTGTGGTTTCTTATCTTGGATTCTTGGCATTCGGAATGAACGTGGATTTTAATGCGGCCTTGCAAGAGGTTTCTAAAATACGTCCTGCGATGATGCCAAAAGAACAGTTTGATCAGCTCATTGCACTGGGTAAAATGGTATTGCCTACGAGTCTCGTTCTGTTCAGCTTTTTATCTAGCGCCATTAATCATGGATTGGCGAGTCTGTTTGGAAGGCGTCTGCGCAGACCAATTCCAGCATTGAAGCCAATTCGGGAATGGAACTTCCCGCGTTCGTTGATTTATTACTACTTCATTGCGATGATCAGTCTATTGTTGTTTGCTGAAAGCATGCAGGGAACGTTTTGGGAAATCGCCCTGATGAACCTGAAAGTCATGCTGGATGTTATTTTTGTTTTGCAGGGCTTGAGTTTTTGTCTATTTGCTGCCTATTTGTACGGCTGGAAGAGATTGACTCCCGTGCTTATTGTCTGTCTATTTATTTTTCCACCCCTAAGTACTATACTTAGTCTAGTAGGGATATTTGACCTAGGAATTCGTTTGCGTGAAAAACTGGAAACAAGAGTGAAGAGGGGCTGAGGAAATGCCCAAGTTCCTGTTAAAGCGTTGGTACGGGATGCACATGGTCCTGGCACTCAGCTTTAGCTTGCTGTTGTTGGGGATTTTGACCTTGTTCCATTGGATGTACGGGGCGATCGGCATGATTTGCTTGATTGGCTTGGTTCTTTACGCTCTTCAAGCAGAAAAGGGGTTCCAACGAGACTTGCGCCTGTATTTGGCGACGGTCACCCATCGCGTGAAGAAGGCGGGAGAAGGCGTTATCCAGGAACTGCCGATCGGAATTCTTTTATACAACGAGGAAAAGGCAATTGAGTGGGTAAACCCGTATATGACGCATATGTCCGGGGATGAATCCATGATCGGGAAAAGCCTCCAAGAGGTATTCCCCCAACTGGTTTGGAAGCCGGAGCAAAAACGGCTGGAGTTTACTTATAACGAGCGGGTATACGAGGTCATTGTGCGGTCCGATGAGCGCCTTTTGTATTTCAAGGACATTACGGACTTCAAAGAACTGACGACTCGTTACCATCGAGAAAAGGCTGCACTTGCCATCATTCACCTCGACAATTTGGATGAGGTTGGACAAGTCATGGATGATCAGAGCCGTACGCTGCTCTCTACAAGCGTGGCTGGTGTGATTACAGAGTGGGCCAACAAACATGGCATATATCTTCGCCGAATCACGGCCGACAAGTTTTTGGCTCTGATGGAACGGGAAGCACTTGATAAATTGGAAGAATCGCGATTTGACATTCTCGATGTAGTACGGGAGATGACGGCTGACAACAAAATTCCGATTACGCTTAGTATCGGGGTTGGAGCGGCTGCTACCACTTACATTGAGCTGGGACAAATGGCGCAATCAAGCTTGGATATCGCATTGGGGCGCGGTGGCGACCAGTGCGCTGTCAAGATTGGCAACAAGCTCACTTTCTACGGTGGGAAATCGAATGCGGTGGAAAAGCGGACACGTGTCCGGGCTCGTGTTATTGCACATGCTTTGCGTGATCTCATTCATGAGGCGGAGCACGTCATTGTCATGGGGCATAAACAGCCTGACATGGATTCCATCGGGGCATCACTTGGTGTATTGAAGGCTGTGCAGCTGCACAACAAAACGGCTTATATCGTCATGGACGAAGGCAATCATTCTGTCGAGCGTCTGATGAAAGAGATTTATGCCAATGAAGAGTTGGCTGAGACCTTTATCACGCCAGAACAGGCGATCCGACTCATTTCTGGCCGCACATTGCTGGTAGTTGTTGATACGCATCGACCATCGCTGGTGATTGAGCCGAAGCTGTTGACGGAAACGAGCCGAATTGTAGTGATTGACCACCATCGACGTTCAGAGGAGTTCATTGAGCCAGTACTCTTGTATCTGGAACCATATGCTTCTTCTACAGCCGAGCTCGTCACGGAGCTCTTGCAATATCAGAGCGAGCGATTGAATATCGACAATCTGATAGCAACGGCACTGTTAGCAGGGATTGTGGTGGATACCAAAAGCTTTGCCTTCCGCACAGGTTCACGGACCTTTGAAGCGGCGTCTTTCCTTCGTCGTAACGGGGCCGATACCGCGGCTGTCCAGCGTCTGTTGAAGGAAGATCTGGGACAGTATGTGAAGCGGGCAAAAATCATCATGAACACGGAAACGTACCGTGACAACATGGCAATTGCCATAGGAGATCCGTCCGAGGATTACACGCAGGTACAGGTGGCGCAAGCTGCTGAGCAGCTACTCACTTTGTCAGGTATCCAGGCGTCGTTTGTTGTTGCAGAGCGATCCGACGATACGATCTTGATCAGTGGACGTTCTCTGGGCGACATCAATGTTCAGTCCATCATGGAACTGCTGGGTGGAGGCGGTCACCTCACTGGTGCTGCGACACAAATTCAAGGCATATCAATTAAAGAAGCTACACGTCGTTTGAAAGAAGCGATTGACTCGGTCGTATAGGCCAAAATATAAAGGGGGAAACGATGATGAAAGTCATTTTTCTTCAAGATGTAAAAGGCCAAGGGAAAAAAGGCGAAGTTAAGGATTTGTCAGAGGGCTATGTACGCAACTTCTTGTTGCCAAAGAAGCTGGTAAAAGAAGCGACAGATAGCAACGTGAAAACGCTCGACGCTCAAAAGCGCAGCGAAGATAAGCGCAAGGAGCAAGAAAAGCTGGATGCTCAGGAGCTGGGCAAAAAGCTGGAAGAGCTGACAGTGAAAGTAGTAGGAAAAGCAGGCGAAGGTGGTCGCTTGTTCGGTGCAATTTCCAGCAAACAAGTAGCGCAAGCGCTGGAAGATCAGTATAAAATCAAAGTAGACAAGCGTAAGCTCGAAATGGATGCCATCCGTGCTTTGGGCGTGACGCAAATCAAAGTAAAACTGCACAACGAAGTAACTGTGACTCTGAAAGTACACGTTGTGGAAGAATAATGTCTCAATTGTGGGGGGTGTGACGTGAGCGACCTGTTTTTGGATCGTGTGCCGCCACAGAACAAGGAAGCGGAACAATCGGTACTGGGTGCCGTGTTCTTGTCTAAGGAAGCTTTAATCACGGCCATTGAGATTCTCCGTCCGGAGGATTTTTACAAGACAGCGCATCAGCGCATCTTTCAAACGATGGTGGACCTGTATGAAAAAGGCGAACCTGTCGATCTGGTTACTGTTACAGCGGATCTACAGGACCACAAGCTGTTGGATGAAGTCGGTGGCGTTACGTATATCACGGAAATCGCCAGCTCAGTTCCAACGGCTGCCAATATCGAATACTACGCAAAAATTGTAGAAGAAAAATCGCTGCTTCGGCGATTGATTCATACAGCTACCAAGATTGCCAATGACGGATATTCCCGTGAAGATGATGTCACGCAGATCATCGCGGATGCGGAGAAGTACATCATGGAGATCGGTCAAAATCGCAACAGTGGCGGTTTTACACCGATTCGTGATGCCCTTCTGGAAACGTATGAGCGGATTGAGTTTTTGAGTCAGCGTCGCGGTGATATTACGGGGATTTCTACGGGATATACGGATTTGGACAAGATGACAGCAGGATTGCAGCGGAGTGACCTGATTATCTTGGCAGCCCGTCCTTCTGTAGGGAAGACGGCTTTTGCCTTGAATCTCGCGCAAAATGTAGCAGCACGTGCAGGTGAGACCGTAGCCATCTTCTCCTTGGAGATGGGGGCTCCTCAGTTGGTACAGCGTATGATTTGTGCGGAGGGCAATCTGGATGCGTCCCGGATGCGTTCAGGGTCACTGGAGGAAGATGATTGGCAAAAGCTAACGATGGCAATTGGTACGCTGGCGAAAGCGCCGATTTACATCGACGATTCACCCGGGGTTACTGTACAGGATATCCGGGCGAAATGCCGTCGCCTTCAAACAGAGAAGGGCTTGGGCTTGATCCTGATCGACTACCTTCAGCTGATTCATGGACGAGGCAAAGGAGATAACCGTCAGCAGGAAGTATCTGAGATCTCTCGTACGCTAAAAGGGATCGCGCGTGAGCTGAACGTGCCAGTTATCGCCCTGTCGCAGTTGAGCCGTGGTGTAGAGCAACGGCAGGACAAGCGACCGATGATGTCTGATATCCGTGAGTCGGGGTCAATTGAGCAGGACGCCGATATCGTTGCCTTCTTGTACCGTGATGACTACTATGACAAGGAATCAGAAAACAAGAATGTCATCGAAGTCATTATCGCCAAACAGCGTAACGGCCCGACCGGGACGGTGGAGTTGGCGTTCTTGAAAGAATTCAACAAGTTCGTTAACTTGGATCATCGCTTTCGAAATCAAGCAGGTTAATAGTTGGAATGGAAAAAAAGCCGGAGAAATTCCGGCTTTTTTTTCTATATTGAATTGCCGAACATATTAAGAACTAACTATATGAATGTTCGTATTTAGCGTTGACATGGGGAGTCTCGTTTAGTAAACTTAGATTGTTTCAGGCCCGAAAAGACATGATAATATCAGGAGGTGTTTTTCGATGTCAACAGTTGTTGTCGTCGGAACCCAGTGGGGCGATGAAGGTAAAGGTAAAATTACAGACTATCTAGCTGAAAGTGCAGAGGTAGTGGCTCGTTACCAAGGCGGTAACAACGCAGGCCATACCATTATTTTTGATGGTAACAAGTATAAGCTGCATTTGATTCCATCCGGAATTTTTTATAGTGACAAGACCTGCGTAATCGGAAACGGTATGGTAATCGATCCGAAAGCATTGGTAAAAGAGCTGGAGTACATTCATAGCTTCGGTTTTTCTACAAGCAATTTGAAAATCAGTGATCGCGCGCATGTGATTCTGCCGTACCACATCAAGCTGGATGGCGTAGAGGAAGATAGCCGCGGTGCTAACAAAATCGGTACAACCCGTAAAGGTATCGGACCTGCTTACATGGATAAAGCAGCCCGTATCGGTATTCGTATCGCTGACTTGTTGGATAGCGAAGAGTTTGCTCGCAAGCTCGAGCGCAACCTGGCAGAGAAAAACATGCTGCTGGAGAAAATGTACAACACAACTGGCTTTGAGCTTCAAGAAATTCTGGATGAATACTTGGCTCTGGCAGAAATCATTCGTCCTTACGTAACTGATACATCTGTTGTCCTCAATGATTCCATTGATAGCGGCAACCGCGTATTGTTTGAAGGTGCACAAGGCGTATTGCTCGATATTGACCAAGGTACGTATCCTTACGTAACGTCATCCAACCCAATTGCGGGTGGCGTGACTATCGGTTCTGGTGTAGGACCAACTAAGATTCACCAAGTAATCGGGGTTGCAAAAGCTTACACGACGCGTGTAGGTGATGGTCCGTTCCTGACTGAGCTGACTGATGCAACAGGCGACCATATTCGTGAGGTTGGATTCGAATATGGTACGACAACAGGTCGCCCACGCCGCGTAGGCTGGTTTGACAGTGTTGTTGTTCGTCATGCTCGTCGTGTCAGTGGTCTCACTGGTTTGGCGATCACCAAGCTGGATACCCTGTCTGGAATCGAGACCCTGCGTATTTGCACAGCGTACAAATACAATGGAGAAGTTATCGAAGCGTTCCCAGCGAACCTCAACCTGCTGGCGAAATGTGAGCCAGTTTATGAGGAGTTGCCAGGTTGGACTGAGGATATCACAGGCGTTCGCAATCTGAACGACTTGCCAGAAAACGCTCGTCACTACATTGAGCGCATCACGCAACTGACTGGTATTCCAATGTCGATCTTCTCCGTAGGACCGGATCGTGAACAAACTGTCATTGTTCGTGGCATTTACGGATAAGCAATAGACTATATAATAGAGGAAAGCTGTCGATCAATCGGCAGCTTTCTTTTTTTTGCAACGGACAGACACGAAACGACACCCTCTGGGCATATGGATAGACATAGGGAGAAATGGAGAGGTGAAAAGTGATGATGGGTTTTGGATTTGACCAAAAGGCCATGAAGCTGCTAGGCAAAAATGTACAGGTAAAGATGATCAATGGCGTCGTCATCAAGGGAACCATGACTCATTTTAACAATGGCTACTTATGCTTTATCACCACATACAAACAACAAAATGACGCCGAGAAAACGAAAATACGCAGACTTGCGTTAAAAGACGTTACCTCGATGCAAGAGGTGTGAGTTCACAGATGTCCATAACGAAATAAGCCATCTTTCCTAGTTAGTTAAGGGAAGATGGCTATATTTATTTTAGATCATGCCTCCATACGATCGGATGATCTCGATTGCAAGATCACCCTGTTCTTCTGGTACGACTGCCGTTAATAAGACACTCCGATATAAATTATCGTCGCCCCGGTCTGCCATGCCGCTGGCGTCAGGATCTACTGCTGCCATGATGCTTGCATCCCTGCCGCTTGGGAAGTCACCTGCCAATGTAAGGCTGCCCAAGCTGGGAAAATCTCCGGAAATAGGATTCATGATCTGTTCATTCCCATCACCAGGGAATTGTCCAATTCTGTCGATCTGAATGATGGAAAAACCAGCTTGTCGAAGTGCTTTTTCTGCCTCTTGGGCATCGTCCTCGGTTTGAAATCCTGCAAGAATGTTACGTTCCTTCACGTATATCAGCTCCCATTTATGATAAATGCTACCAATTATTTGTACATATAGTGACTCTACGGCTATTTTTTTATTCGACAGCAATTTACACTTGATGTTGTCGTTTATCTTATGGTAAAGTCGACATAGTTGGTTTCTTTAGGCAATTTGGCAGATAAATGGAAACTAAATTTTGGGATATACGACCTAATCAATAAATTAAAAATTTTCAGGAAATAGAACGAGCAAGTTGTATCTGTTTTCAGGAGGGACAAGTTATGCATTGGTCGGAATGGAAGGCCAAGCTGCAGGAACGGTCATCACGAATCGTTCGGGATTGCAGTGATCTGGCGAAACGTACAATGAAACGTACAAGCTCTTACATCCAGTCGCATAAAAAACAATCGCTTTCAATTGCGGCGGGTCTAGTATTGACGATTGCTGGTGGAGCATCTGCACAATACTATTACACAAGCAATGTCAATTCTGTCTACCATGTCAGTGTGAACGGCAAAGAGATTGGCGTGGTAAACGATCCAAATGTGATACATAACTGGACAGCAGCCAAGCTGGAAGAGGAAAAGGCAAAAACAGGCCTTAACTTGCAATTGGCTAACTATATCGCATTTGAAGAAGAGCGTGAATTCAAGGCACCGTTCAATAATGATGCCGCTGTACAAGCTCTGGCATCCGTAGCGGATCTCAAGGTTCAGAGCGTTAAGCTGACGATTGATGGCAAAGTGGTAGGTTACCTGCCAGACCAGCAATCAGCTGATGAAGTACTGGCTGAAGTGAAGCAAAAATATTCCGGAGTTCCTGCAACGACAGGGAAAAAGGCTATTGTAGCAGCAGCATCAGCAGTCCCAGTCAAACCAAATCCGGTAAAAGAAGTCGCATTTAAAGAAAACGTAGAGATGCAAACCGAAACAGTCGATGCATCTCAAATTTTGTCTGCCGATAAACTTGAGGAGTTGCTGGTAAAAGGCACCTTCAAGGATATGAAGCACACGGTCGTAGAAGGCGATTGCATCGGTTGCATCGCGAAGAAATACGGCATTACATCAAAAGATATTTACGCGAACAACCCAGGCATCACGGAAAATACGGTCCTTAAATTGGGACAAGAAATCAATGTAACCGCAGTACGTCCACTGGTTACTGTACAAGTCAAAGAAGAAGTAGATCAGCAAGAAGTCATTGCTTTTAATACTCAAATTAATAACAATGACAAGGTCCCTAAAGGCGAAACAAAAGTCGTACAAGAAGGTAAAAACGGCACTAAAACAGTTAAGTACGAAGTCTTGAAAGAAAATGGACAAGTAGTCGATCGCAAAGTCATTAAACAAGATGTAACTGTGCAGCCTGTAACCAAAATTATGGAGCGCGGTACAAAAGTAATTCCATCGCGCGGGACAGGCCGTTTGAGCTGGCCTGCTAGCGGATATATCAGCAGCGGCTTCGGCAAACGCTGGGGCAGCATGCATAAAGGAATTGATATTGCCGGTTCTGGTTCTGTCATGGCGGCAGACAATGGACGTGTCACCTTCGCTGGTTGGAATGGTGACTATGGAAAATCGGTTATCATCGATCACGGCAATGGAATGAAGACATTGTACGGTCACATGAGCAGCATTAATGTGAAAGTCGGCGATGTTGTTAGCCAAGGAAAGAAAATCGGCGTAAAGGGTTCTACTGGACAATCGACCGGCGTCCACCTGCATTTTGAGGTTCTACAAAATGGACGAAACCAGAACCCGATTCGTTACTTAAAATAGACATGTAATTTCTGGATAAAAAAGGGCAACTCTTAGGAGGGGCCCTTTTTTTGTTGGCAGGGATTGAATGCCAAGCCCTTCTTTACATGGCGTACATGGTGTATTGTAGAGGAATAGTGAGGGTCGAAGTGGAATCCTTGAAGAGGCAGTTTGAGAGGAAACAGGCGACTGTTGGAACACGTACTTACAGAAAAAGGAGGGCGCAGGATGGCAAAACTCCTCGTAGTTGACGACGAAAAACCGATTGCAGATATTTTGAAATTCACGTTTGAAAAAGAAGGATATCAGGTCGTATGCGCCTACGATGGTGATGAGGCACTTGTCGTGGTCAAGGATGAGCGACCAGATCTGATTTTACTAGATGTTATGCTTCCAGGCAGAGACGGAATGGATGTGTGCCGAACCGTTCGTCAAACGTATGATATTCCGATCATCATGCTGACTGCCAAAGACTCTGAACTGGATAAAGTACTCGGGCTGGAATTGGGCGCGGACGATTACGTGACGAAGCCATTCAGTACGCGTGAGCTGGTAGCCCGTGTAAAGGCCCATTTGCGCCGTAACCGCTCGAAAGTGGAGGAAAAGGATAGCCAGCATGTACTGCGCGTGCATGAGCTGGAAATCGATTTGAACTCGTATACCGTCGAAAAGGTGGGAGAAGCATTAGAGCTGACCCATCGTGAGCTTGAGCTGCTGGTGTACCTCACTCGCCATCAGGGACAAGTATTGACGCGAGAGCATCTCCTGCAGTCGGTCTGGGGATTCGACTATTTTGGCGATGTGCGGACGGTAGATGTGACGATCCGTCGTTTGCGGGAAAAAATCGAGGATGATCCGAGCCAGCCGAAGTACATTATCACGCGGCGTGGTTTGGGCTATACATTACGCAATCCCGGCATGGGAGGCCAGCCTGGATGAGGCGGCTGTTCAAAACCGTTCAATGGAAAATGGTCATCATTTACATGCTGTTGATTTTGCTTGCGATGCAATTTATTAGCGCTTATTTTGCCCGGGAAGTCGAGAGCTACTACATCAACAACTTTTCCGAGGCATTGAATGGACAAGCTAGTTTGTTAGCGAGTTTGCTGGAAAGCGATTTGCGCCCGCACGACGGGAAGGAATCCAACGCCGAACAAAACCGTCAGTACATCGACAACCTGATCAACAACCTGGTCAAAATCAATGGAGCGAATGTGCAGGTCATCGATCAGACAAGAACGGTGGTTGCGACGACAGAGGACAAAAGCACAATTGGACAGCGGACCTCGCAGCCAGAAGTGACTGTTGCCTTGCTCGGGACACGCAGTGAATCGATGCGGATCGATCCGAAGACGGGGGCGCGGGTGAAAGTATTGGCTCTACCTGTTAAGGGTGATCAGATTGTATACGGTGCGGTCTACATGATCGCTTCGATGGAAGGCACTTATGCGACGATTGGTAAAATGAACGGCATCTTGGGAACAGGTACGATGATCGCCATGGTCATTACGGCGGTGCTCGGGGTTGTGTTGGCCCGCACCATCACCAAGCCTGTGAAGGAGATGACCCGTCAGGCACGATTGGTGGCAGACGGGGACTTTAACAGTAGTGTACGAGTCTATAGCGATGATGAAATTGGCCAACTCGGTATGGCCTTTAATCATATGACCTTGCGCTTGCAGGAAGCGATTTTGCAGCAAGAAGAAGAGCGTGAGAAGCTCGCGGGAATTTTGAGCAACATGACGGACGGTGTCATTGCTGCTAACCGGAATGGACAGATCATCCTGTTTAATCGGGCTGCCGAAGATATGTTGCAGGTGACGATGGCTGACGTCCTTCTCAAGAGACGCACCTTGTACGATCTGCTGGGTCTGCCACCAGAGGATGAGATGTCACTCTATGCGCAGGAAGAACCGCTTATCATTGAGATGACGCTTCCGAATAAGGAAGAAGTGATCCTGCGTGTGACGTTTACGCCCTTGCAGCACGATAGCAAAAAAATGGGTGGGATCATCGCTGTCGTAGCTGATGTGACGGAGCAGCAACGACTGGAGCAGCAGCGCCGCGAATTCGTGGCGAATGTGTCGCATGAGCTGCGGACACCACTGACGACCATTAAAAGCTATGTGGAAGCGCTGCTGGATGGTGCAGTGGAAGATCCAGAGCTGTCCCAACGGTTCTTGAAGGTTACTTCGTCAGAGACAGAGCGCATGATTCGCTTGGTAAACGATTTGTTGCAGCTATCGCGTTTTGATTCGCAGGGGGTTCGTCTGCATTGTAAGGAAGCGGACATCAATCGATTGCTTCGCTATGCTGCCGATCGTTTTTCCATGTTCAGTGAGCAACAGGAGGTTCAGCTCAGCTTGGATATGCCGAGCAAGCTTCCGCTGGTTTATATTGATTTGGATGCGATCAATCAAGTATTGGATAATCTTTTGTCCAATGCGATCAAGTATACGCCTCAAGGAGGCACTGTGGTTCTCATGACAAAAGAGAACCACAAGCAAAAGCGGGTCCAAATCTCCATCACCGACACAGGAATCGGTATTCCCAGTCGCGATTTGAAGCGAATCTTTGAGCGCTTCTACCGCGTAGACAAGGCGCGTTCGCGCGGTCAGGGTGGAACAGGCCTGGGATTGGCGATTGCCCGTGAATTAGTACAGGCACACGGTGCAGATATCGAGATTACGAGCGAATGGAACGTAGGAACGACAGTCACGTTCTGGGTGCCACTTGCCCAAGGAGGAAAAACGGGATGAAGCGGATGCTAGAGCCTGCCAAGACCGTCTTACTCAATCTGCTAGTGCTAGCCAGCTTTGTTTTGACAGCGATGTTGTGGTCGAATCAACCTAACCTTCAATTTATTGAGCCGGCAGAGTACACGCAGTCAAAGCCAGTTCAGGAAAAACAACTCGAACAGCTCGTTACGCCGGAATCCGTTGTTTTTCACTATGGGGAAGATCGCCACACAAAAGCATCCGCGACCGATGCTCCTTACAGTTTGATCGTGCGAGAAATGTCGAAATGGATCTTCCTCGATTTTTCTCCGCTCACCATCTCCAATGAGAAATGGGAAGATATTGCCCGGGAAAAGATGGGTTTGGAAGTGCGCTTTCGGAGCACGGTTCCCTTGTCAATTGTAGGTCGGCTGGTAACCTTTCGGGATGAGTTTGACAACCGAATGAAAGGGATTGACCGATTGTGGTTGTACTACGAGAAGGACGAGGATGTCGTCTACGCGTTATTTTTGTCGACTGAGGAAGGTCGAATGATGCGTTCTCGAACATCGATCAGCCCTAAGGATTTGCGAGAATCGTATTTGGCTTCCGGTGATTTAATGCCTGAGCAAATCATGAAAATCGTCAAACCAGAGCGAAGCTTCGTAGATTTGGAAGGACCTGCCCTGATGTGGAGCACTTACTATTTGCCCAAGAATCAGATGCGCATGCAGCAATTCCGCTACAGCTACGTACCTGTTACGAATGATAGATTGATCGAGTCCTACTTTATCGATCAGTCGCTCGTCAGACAGATTATGGAGCGGGACAAAACGGTTATTTTTACAGATGGCAGCAGATCGATTCAATTGAGATCGGAGCAGCAGGCGTTCACGTTTACTGATCCGGCATACCAACAGCGGGATCAGGAGCTGTCTGATGAAGAAAAAGTGCAGAGTGCCGTTACCTTCATGAATAAGCACTTGGGCTGGCTTGATGACTATCATTTTGAACGAATCAAGAAGAGCTACAATGAAAAGGACTTGATCACGTTCCGCCAGTACTTGGGGGCGTATCCCTTGATCAGCGAAGGGGAGGCCAAGCAGATCGATACCATCCAAATCACTTCAGAGGCAGGCCAGGTTGTGACGATGAGCCGATCGCTGCTGGATTTGGACAAGTATATCGATAACAAAGAGTGGACGGTTATGTCTGGTCCGGAGCTGTATCAATATATCCGCGACAAAAAGCTGGCGGACACGGAAAAAATCACGAACGCTTATTTGGCTTATCAGACCAAAGTAGGCGAAGGATACGTAGACCTGATGCCAATCTGGGTTGTGGAATTGACGAATCAGGCGAACCTGTATATTTCTGCGCACACCAAAAAGGGAGGAGGGAAGGCGCATGGATTGGAGTAGGACCAAGACGATTCTGATCTGGGCCTTTCTTCTCCTCGATTTGTTTCTCCTGTATCAGGTGTATGTGACGCGCATTAGCCTGTGGAATGACAAGGAAGTCGCGCAGAGCGAGAAATGGAATACAGAGCTGTACTTGAATCAGCAAAATATCACATTGGATACAGAAGTACCGCAGGATACACCGGAAATGTCCAATTTGGATGCGGAGTATATCGGAATTAATCCGATTTCCTTGCATGAGATAACAGGACTTGAGGCGACGGTAGAAAAGATGGCGCTGGCTGCCAAGCTGGAACCACCGATGCAGATTCGTGGTCAACTGAATCCGCAGGAGCTCTTGCGTCAAATTGGTCCGAGGCTGATTTATTCCGATCAGTACGTAGCCGATCCGTATCAATCGAATCAAGCGCGGCTCTTGTATTGGCAGGTCTATGATAAAATGCCAGTATTCGTCGCGCCATTGGAAATGTATTTGGACAACGGAACGATACTCGGATACAGGCAGACCTTTTTCCACCTTCGTAAGCAGCAGGGAGAACGACAGGTGATCTCTGGTTATGCGGCACTACGCTCTCTGGTGGACAAGCAAATCATTTCGCCAGGAGAACGGATTGAGAATGTGAGCCTGGGTTATTACGGTTCTTACGATGCGGATATTCAGACGCTGGTGCCTGTATGGCGCGTGGTTCACGATGGCAAATGGCATTTTGTCAACGCGATTACAGGAGCGCTGGAGCGTCCGATGGTAACGCAGCGCTGAATAGATAGACAGCCTGGGAAAGATACGGGAAGAGGGATGTTCGGTGAGATTTAGTGTGTTGGCAAGCGGGAGTACGGGCAACGCCATTTATGTGGCGACAGACCGTGTCTCCGTATTGATCGATGTAGGCATTACAGGAAAGCAGGCAGAAGCGGCACTGGAGACTATTGGTGTCAATCCAGCCGATCTGAGCGCCATTCTCGTCACTCACGAGCACGTCGACCATATTAAAGGAGTCGGCGTCATGGCGCGGCGATATGGATTGCCGATTTACGCCAATGAAAAGACATGGTCGGAGCTCGATGGGCAGATCGGGACGATCAAGGAAGATCAGCGACGCTTCTTTTCTGTGGGGGAAAAGAAAGAGTTGGAGGATTTGGGCATCGAGTCATTCGGAATCTCGCACGATGCCGCCGAACCGATGGGCTTTTGCTTTTATGATGGAAAGAAAAAGCTCAGTGTCGCGACAGACCTGGGGTATGTTAGTGATCGGATTAAAGAGACGATACGTGGAGCAGATGCATATGTGTTCGAGTCCAATCACGACGTCGAGCTGTTGCGTATGTCCCAGTATCCCTGGAGCATCAAGCGACGTATCTTGAGCGATGTCGGGCACTTGTCCAATGAAGCGGCGGGCGATGCTTTGCTCGATTGTCTAACAGGTGGGGCAGAACGTGTATACCTCGCCCACTTGAGTAAGGAAAACAACATGATTGATTTGGCCCGACTGACGGTCAAAAACATCTTGGAGGAGCGGGGGCTATCTGTTGGTAACGATGTGCATCTGCGCGATACGTACCCGGATCGACCTACCAAGCTGGAAGAGCTATAAGATTGGTTTGATCCCCGCTTGACGACTGGCGATGCGCTCTGTGAGCTTAGAGTACGTATCGAGCTGAAAGGTCAATTGTGTATCGAGCTCGTTCATTTTGGCAGTCAGCTCGTCATGTGTCAGCAGTCCTTTGGCTACTAGCAGCTCGATCAAGGCATGCAGGACAAGCGTATTGTGGTAGTCTACTTCCTGAAGGTCGGCCAGCTTGGCGATGAGGTGGACTTCTTTCAAGTCTATCAATCCTTTCTATTTGGTCTGGCAGCTAAAAGCTTTTAATCTATCATATCCGTGCTCTCGGAGAAATATTCCGGGAGCTTTTTTCTATTCCACAACCTTTCCATAATTCTCACGCCATTTTGCCGAAAGCGGGTCGTATACTAAGGGTGTCAAAAGGAAACAGACATCAACGAAATCAATCTTGCAAACCAATTATGGCGCATGTCATTGTGTATACGAGCATCAAAAACCTGTAAAGCTAGTAATGGTAGAAAGTAGAAAGGGGAGTATGAATCATGGGTTTCTATGATGATTTAACTCATGTAGAGCGGAAAAAACAACGCGGTTCTAGTATTGGACGAATGGTTGTGACATCGGTAACGTCCGCTGTAATTGGGGGGATGGTCGTCCTGCTCACGCTGCCGACTCTCTCCAATGCCGGATATATCAATATGGTTAAGCCTGGAACAGAAAATGCGCTAAGCAGCAATGCTTCTTCTTCTAACCCGTTTGCCAAGCCAGTATCTGTAAGTGTGGGCTCTGGTACAGTAGATGCGGTGAAAAAAGTGGAGAATGCGATCGTTGGTGTAATCAACATCGGTCAGCGCAGAAACAGCTGGATGCAGAACTCGATGGATGTAGAGCAAGGCCAAGGCTCTGGTGTCATCTTTGAGAAAAAAGGCGGAAAAGCCTACATCGTTACCAACTACCACGTAATCGACAAGGCGCAAAAACTAGAGGTCGCTTTGCCAACCGGTGAAAAAGTAGCGGCAAAAGTGGTCGGTGCCGATGGTTACACCGATCTGGCTGTACTGGAAATCGACGGCTCCAAGGTTACGGACGTTGCTGAGTTTGGTGATTCCTCTACCTTACAGGTGGGCGAACCGGCCATTGCCATCGGGAATCCGCTGGGCATGCAGTTCTCCCGGACCGTCACACAAGGCATTATCAGTTCCAAAGAACGCTCTATGCCAATGGACTTTAACGAAGATGGTCAGGACGACTGGGAGCTGGATGTCATTCAAACAGACGCAGCGATCAACCCTGGTAACAGCGGTGGTGCTCTCGTAAACATCGAGGGTCAGGTCATCGGGATTAACACCTTGAAAATTTCCAAAGCCGGTGTCGAAGGGTTAGGTTTTGCCCTCCCGATCAATGATGTCAAAGTGATCGTGGACCAGCTGATGGAAAAAGGCACGCTGGCACGTTCTTACCTCGGTGTGCAGCCGCTCGACTTGGCAAATGTGCCGCGCTACGAATGGAAAGAAACCTTGAATCTGCCTGACAATGTGAATGCTGGTGTCGTTGTGCAAACAGAGGTAGGCAAATTCTCTCCTGCGGGTGAAGCAGGCTTGAGACAATTCGATGTCATCGTCAAGCTAGATGACAAGAACATTTTCAATAGCGCTCAGCTGCGCAAGTACTTGACGATGAGCAAAAAGCCGGGCGATACAATGGAGGTTACGTACTATCGTGACGGTATCCAGAAGACTGCCAAAGTGAAGCTGACCGCTCCGCCACAGCAGTAAGAGGTACTGACCAAGCCATTTTGCGGGCAGGCATGTTCAAGGAAACAAACTTTGACGGGCAATTCCGGGATGCATTTTATCCCGTTTGCATATATGCAGCATCTGAAGTTCCCCCCTCTATCTATTTTTAAATAGATCCCTACTTAAGAGCGCCGAGCTGATACGGCGCTCTCTTTTTTTGTTGTTGATCAGACTTTCGGTGGAGGAGAGAAAAAAGAAGAAAACGCTCAAGTTCTTGGGCTACCTGCTGTGAGGTGGTTCTGCCCAGCTTCATGGAAAAAGTGAAACCCGCGTCCAAAGTCGCGCAGCTATGCAGTGTCTCAGAGGTGGACGCTAAAGGCAGGTTTCCCTTTTTCCATTGCGCTTCGGATGGTATCCCAAAGACTTTCGCCGTTTTCTTCTTTTTTCTCTCTACAGCTTTAACTGTCGATTGAGAGTTAAAAAACAAAAGCTATAAAATGCAGAGGCTATGTCATTTTACTGGATTCATTTGTTTTGTTGCGGTTCTGGGGTAGAATAGGAAGCGACATTATTCGTACGGAAAAGAGGCAATCGATATGGACATGAAGATGAAGAGCATTCAGATAGAAGGCAAGGAAGTTGAGCTGTTGGCGGAATATCCGGTGCGGTTTGCTTGCATGGAGCATTTGGAGCAGGAGTTGGATGATTACGTAAATGATTTTGAGGCGGCGCCGGATACGTATGCAGCACAGGCGATTGAGGGCGATGGAGTAGACAAGCGTTGTAGGGAATGTGGAGAGCCTGGGCAGATCGCGCTTTTGAAAGAGAAGGGAATGTAGGATCATGCAAATTTCGATTATCACGGTAGGGAAGCTGAAGGAGAAATATTTGCGTGAGGGCATTGATGAATACAGCAAGCGTCTGTCTGCTTACTGCAAGCTGCAAGTGATCGAGGTCAATGATGAAAAGGCGCCGGAAGAGATGAGTGCGGCGGAGATGGAGCAGGTAAAGCGCAAGGAAGGCGAGCGCATACTGGCGCAGATCAAGCAGGATCAGTATGTGATTGCGCTGGCGATTGATGGGCAAATGTGGTCATCGGAGAAGCTGTCTGCGGAGATGGACAAGCTGGCTTTGCATGGGCGCAGTCAGGTGGCGTTCGTGATTGGGGGCTCGTTGGGGATGTCCGATCAGGTATTGAAGCGGGCGGATGCGTTGCTGTCGTTTTCGAAGATGACGTTTCCACATCAGTTGGTGCGGTTGGTGTTGTTGGAGCAGGTTTATCGGGCGTTTCGGATTAGTCGGGGAGAGCCTTACCACAAATAGTGGTAAAACAGCGGATCGAGCTAGAAGTACACCTCCGAAGAAAAAAGGAACCTGCTTCGGGATGAATTGTACAAGTTTTCCCGTAATCCGCTGGCTTACAAATTAGCCGAGCTTGTTCCGGCCGATGATATGAGAGAGCTTGCGGAAAAGGCAAAAATGATCGCAGATGAGCTGGCACCGTTAAGCTGAGCCTTATCACAAGTAAAGGCAAGCTTTTACAGAAGTCTGGGGAGAAATTGTCTCGCTAGCACATACCGTTGTACTCAAAAAGGCCCCGTATTAGCAGGGGGCCTTAGAGTTGTTTATTCACATTACCGCTTCTTGGAACCAAACGCGCTTACTTCGCCTTCATAGTATCAGAAGTTTTCTAAAACAATTTTTCCAATGGTCCGTCCAGATTCCAGCTTCTCATGCGCGAAACGTAGGTTTGCTGCATTGATGTGCTCTAGTCGTTCAGTCAGCGTAGTTTTTATTTTTCCATCATCGATTAAGTCCGCCAGTTCATTCAACAATTCGTGTTGTTTGATCATGTCATTGGTATGAAACAAGGACCGTGTAAACATGAACTCCCATACAAACGTAACACTTTTAGAAAACAGCAAGTCCATTTTCAAGCTCCCTGTCCAGGTTGCTTTATTTGTAGGAACGATAGAGCAAATTTTACCTTGGGGGACAATGACTTCCGCCATATTTTCAAGATGTTGAACAGTATCATTCAAGCAAAGGATATAATCTACGGTGTCAATACCAACTTCCTTGAGTTGAGGGTGAAAAGGTTCGTTGTGGTTTATGATAAAATCTGCACCGAGACTGTTGACCCATTGAATTGACTCTGGACGTGAAGCAGTACCGATGACAGTCAACCCTGCTAATTTTGCAAGTTGAATAGCAATCGATCCTACTCCTCCAGCTGCACCGATAATCAGTATGTTTTTGTTTTCACCTGTATTTACGCTAATTCCTAAACGATCAAATAGGCCCTCCCATGCAGTTATCGAGGTAAGCGGTAATGCGGCGGCGGCAGCGAAATCCAAACTTCTCGGCATATTTCCCACAATTCGTTCATCAACTAAGTGAAATTCACTGTTACTACCAGGTCGAGACACACTGCCCGCATAATAGACCTTGTCCCCAGGTTTAAACATTTGGCAGTCAGGACCGACTTGTTCTACGATTCCAGCGGCATCCCAACCAAGAATTTTCGGTGAATCGGCTTCGTAGTTATGACTTTCGCGGACGCCTACGTCTGCAGGGTTGACAGAGATTGCTTTTACACGTACAAGCAAATCGCGGCCAGTAGGTTCCGGTTTATCCAAGTGCAGATCAATAAGGCTTTCCGGATTCGATATGGGGAGGTATCGGTAAGCACCGACAGCTTTCATCTTTTGGTGAGTATTCATGGGTATTCATCCTCTCAAATAGGAAATGTTGTACATTTGCATTGTAAATCGATTCAATTACTTTAAGTAAGTACGCATATTTTTATGGTATAGTATTAAAAATCAAACCATTGGGGGATAAGCTGATGGGAGACCGAAGAAAGAAATATGGAGTAAGTCCAGATATGCAAGCATGTCCGGTTGAAACAACGCTGGATGTTATTGGTGGAAAGTGGAAGGGGATCATTCTCTATCAGCTCCTGAATGGAACGAAAAGATTCAATGAATTCAGGCGGCTCAATCCAGGAATAACGCAGTTTATGCTCACATTGCAGTTAAGAGAGCTTGAACGGGATGGCATCATTCATCGCGAAATATATAAAGAGGTTCCTCCAAGAGTGGAATACTCCCTTACTGATTTCGGAAGGACTCTGGAACCGGTCATTATGTCAATGAAAGCATGGGGCGAGTCTTATAAAGTGCGGCTTAATGAAAATCCAACGATACAAGAGGAGGAGAGTTAAAGGAAAGTTGGGTAACAAGGCGGCAGGTACAGGGCCATAGCTACATTCCGCAAAGGATGGCCTTAAAAACTTGCTGTTACGGACAGCGCGGAGAGCCTTATTATAAGTGATGGCGAAAAATTTGTGAGAAGAAGGGTGTAGAGGTGTGGAGGAGTGATGGAGGAAGGTGCTATAGAAATAGGCTTACGATCTGGACGGGTGTCGTCCGATGACGAAACCACAACACAGACCAAGGAAGATCTTGTTACTTCTTTTGATCCTCACTCCCCTATTTTTGAAAACATCCTGATCTGATGCCGCTACCCGGTGCTTTGAACATAAGCCGGGTAGCGGCATTTTTATTATTCATATAGATTGACAGTGATAATCGTTATCAATAATGTGAAGATAGGATATACGACGATCAATCTCAGAATTCCCCACAAACTACTATTGAAATGAGGTATGCAATGTGAAAATCGACGTTGATCAGTTAGCAGAGCATTTTGCACACATTCCTTTCCAAGTAGAAGGAATATATCGATATGCTAGAAATCCAGGTGTGCCTTACGCTGACTATACAGATTCTTTTCCTGGATTTGTTTTTCCACTTACAGGGAAGGTACAATTTCAATTTAATGGCACGCCTTATATCCTTTCGCCAGGAAAAGTTGTGCATGGCGGTGCAAAAATGAAACTAGCTCAAAAAATGTTTGGTAACACCAACTGGGAGTATATTCTTGTTTTATACCGGATATGTAATTCAGAACTAGAAGGGTCAAGCTTTTCTCATCAGCATTTTGAATTATCAACGGGACAATCCCCTCGTCTGATTGAATTAATCATGCGTCTTTGGCATGTGTATAATCAGCGTGGTGGCCTTTCGATGTTTCAGACCGAAATGCTGTTTCGAGATGTACTGAATGAAGCCTTATTATGTGTTGTTAATAGGCAAAATAGCTGTGAATCACATGCTTTATTCGAACGGGTATCTACTTATATTCATGAATACTATTATCAAAGCCTTACAATAGCATCGCTTGCAGAACAATATAACGTTAATCGAAATCGACTTTCTTACGTATTTAGAAGACATGCAGGCATGGGACCAGCAGAATATTTATTGAAATATCGTATAAAGATGGCGCAAAACATGCTATTTACAAGTGATGTGCCCGTACAGCAAATTGCGCAAACTGTTGGAATTGCTGACCCCTTTTATTTTAGTAGAGTGTTCAAGAAACAATTTGGTATTTCTCCTACTGAATATCGAGAGAAGTTCATCAATAATCCATGCTAATTTCAACAGGCATCCATTTTAAACGAATAATGACTTAACTATACTGATGGCAAGCCTAAGAAAACATCATGTCGGAGGAATTGCGTATGCACAAGATGAAAGGCTTGCTAATCTCCATGCTATTATTAGCAGGCATACTAGCAGGTTGTAATGAAACACCTGAAAATAAAGGATCAACTACAGAAAGTACATCAGCAGTTAAGGCAGATGCACCTGATTGGCCAAGAACAGTTAAGGATGCGTTAGGTAAAGAAATTGTTATCAAGCACAAACCAGAAAAATTGGCTGCATTATGGTATTTTTATCCTGAAATATTAGTTGCATTAGGTGAGCCTCCTGCTGCTTCTACTGATAAAGAGTATCTATCTTCTTTATCTTATTTAAGTGGAAAGCTGGATTCAGCTGAAGAATTAGGAGACAAATTGTCCCCTAGTATCGAGAAAATTTTATCTATTGAGCCTGATTATATTTTAGCAACAGAACAACATGAAAAAATGTATGATTCACTAGAAAAAGTTGCGCCAGTCATTACGTTAAAGTCCAAGGACATCTATGAAAATTGGCAATATGGACTTCGTACAGTAGCCGAGATTATTGGGAAAGAAGACGAAGCGGAAAAGGTCATTGATAAAATGATGAAAGAAATTACAACTGGGCGTGAAGCATTAAAGTCGATTCAAGGAGAGTCAGTAGCTCTTATTTTGTCTTGGGATGGTAAAACTTTTAATGTTCTAGGTGAAGGAAATCCTGTCTATACACTTGCGTTTGATAAAGAAAAGGGACTGGGGCTTACACCAGATGATACATTTAAAGGTACAAATAATAAATTTACGACGTTTGAAGGAATTTCAACTGTTCAAGCAGACCACATTTTCCTTATAGGTGACATTACAAAAAAGGAAATATTAATGAATGACTTAAAGCAAAGTAAGGTATGGAATAATCTGAATGCCGTGAAGAAAGGCAATGTCTATTTAATGGATACTTCCGCTATTACTGGTGGCCCATTAGCTATCGAATACGCTTTGCAAAATATAACAAATGCCTTGCGTAAGCTCTAAATCATGCAGGTTAAAAAATAAGGAGGGATTACTATGCATTACCAAGCTATCAATCTGAATGAGGAGCTATCTACATTCACCGATCTGTGGTCTCCGAAAGTCATTGCTGAAATGAATGACTATCAATTTAAGCTCGTTAAGATTGCTGGGGATTTTATATGGCACGAGCATCAAGGTACGGATAAGGTATTTATGGTACTCGAAGGAGAGATGTTCATTGATTTTCGTGATGGTCGGGTGAAAATTTCCAAGGGTGAGATGTTTATTGTCCCGGGGGGAGCCGAGCAGAAGCCCTTCGCCGAAAAGGAATGCCATATTATGTTGGTAGAGCCAAGAGGCGTAGTAAACACTGGCGGTACTGAGTCTGAATAACAGCAGTCAATAATACTTGGATCGATCCAGTGTTTGTTACTAGTACGAACTCAATGTATGAGAAAATGGTTCACGTAAGAAAAATAAACAGAAGGTGACAAGTGGAGTTGAAGCAAATGGAACAAGAGCTCGTTGCTTTAACATGCGGGGTATGCAAAGGCGTATCAGAGCGCATAAGGATGGAAAGTGAGCTGTTTGATATTGCTGGCTTCGAAAATGATATTATGGAATGGTCAGATTTTGAAAACGAAGTTCCTCCGTTGGATGAGCGACATTGGCTACGTTCTGATCGCCCGCCTGAGCAAGGTCAGGTTAGAACGGTGAAGGTTTCCCATCCTTTCCATATGAGGATTGGAGAACCCTTTTGGATCATGTACACTCCGGTACTCTCCAGTTTTAATGGATGGGATTCGCATCCCGAAGAGATTGAACAATCTTCATTTGTTCGGTGTTCTCTTGAGCGTGTTATTGAGCGGAATGAGTTTACAGCTTGGTTGTGCGTAAAGATTTTAGATGTATGGATGATTAAGGATTACAACGAGAGATTTCCAGAAAGAGATGGGAGCACAGGTTATTTAGAAGGTTTTGAGATGTTCGGAGATCCTTACATATTCAACTACCGGAACTGGCTATTTATCAGTGCTGGTGCACAGGGAGATCTCGGCGAATGGGGACTCGTAAAACAATTAAATAGTCAGTACCATATGCTCGTATATGGAGATTGGGGCTTTCATAAGAATAATGCTTATGGAGGAAACATCCTGCTGCCTAAGGATCGGATCGATGGATGGATCAAGCAAGCGATGGAGAATAATCGTTATGAAACGATAGAGTAGTAAGATGAGAGCGTGAAAGAGGCTTCATGGAAAGCATATGAATTTATCATTGCTTGGGGTAACGAAATAATGATTGAATATTAAAGGAAGGAGCTGACCGCCACAGCCCCTTCCTTATTTTTGCATTTTCATTCACATATACTGGAATTCGGGAATTTTCCTTGCAGATAGGAATCCCACAGGCTATTGATAAATTCAATATTGATCTTATTTTCAAACGCCTTGGAAATTAGACCAAAGTCGTCGGACGCATACCCTGCCAGCTCTGATTTCTGTGTGATCCGAAAAGTTTGCTTAAACACAAACTCCCTAATTTCTCTAATCACAGTATTTTCAGAGGGGGCAATTTCCTCAACTTTTTTGTAACTAGAACTCCATGCCGTATCAAATTCATCAGCATCCCTAGCGTCTAATTCAGCGTCCCAATCAACATCTTTATTGAAGACATTCTCTAAAAAACTGTCATTACTGATTATCGAAAGTATCTCACTTGCTGTTTTCAACGGAACCAGCCCCCTTCCATAATATACTAATGGGGATCACTTTGTAGCACAATGGGATATGCCTCAGTTTTTGCAAATCAGACATTCCCTTTCTTCTTCCATGCTTTGTATCTTCTCCGCTCAACTCTACAAGGCAAAATAAATTCAAAAAGGCTGACGTTTCGCAGTGCCTCGGCACCGGAACCGTCAGCCTTTCGTGCAGTTTATCCTACACCATCACTTTCTAACAAGGAATAAAAATTATTTCGGTCTTCGTCACCAAATTTGCCGAGTGTCCGTATCCTAACAAAAATTTGTAACGTTAACGGTATAATAGAACGGAAACATAGAACACATGAAGAGAAATTCTGCGAAAGCTTTACATATGTGGAAAGTAAGATAGGCTTGGCTCCGAGCCGTATCACCCGAAATGAAAGGGGAAGATGCATCATGTCGAAAACAATCGTTGAGAAGCTGAACCTGCAAAAATATCAAAAAACGGCTGTCTTACACACACCGGAGGGTGAGGGGAGCTTAGCCGTACTTAAAGAAGCGGACCATGAGTTGAAAGACGTGCAATATGACATGATTTTTGCCTTCGTACTGGATATGAAGTCCTTGTAGGAGCTGATGAAGAAGGTAATCGACCATAGCTATTTATTGGAGGGAGGGCTTCTATATGTTGCTTATCCCAAGAAAGGGAATAAAGTCTATCCGACTTATATCCATCGGGATGAATTATTCGATGGATTAGGAGCCGACGAAGATGGCTATATCGGGACAAGCACGATCAAATTTAATCGAATGGTCGGCATGAATGAAGTATTTACGGTTGTCGGGTTTAAAAATGAGAAAAAGAAGGCGGCAAAAGCTTCATCTAAGCCGAGTCAATGCGTAGATGATTATATAGACTTTGTGCCGAAAATAGAAGAGGATTTGCGTCATGCGCCAAAAGAGCTCGCTTTTTACCAATCTCTCACGCCCGGGTACCAAAAGGATTGGGCTCGGTATGTATATAGTGCCGCACAAGAGGGGACACGGGCAAAGCGCCGAGCTGAAATGATGGCAGTCTTGGCTGAAGGCTTTAAAAGCATCGATCTCTATCGCCGGAGTATATGAGGCGCTGTTTGAAGTTGTGAGGAGACCTCCATAGAATGAAATACAAGAAGAGCCCGCGTCGTGCGTGGGCTCTTTGTTGTTTGAATGAACCGAGGAGACCTTACCGGGGAAGCAGCCGCCACAGCTCTTGCCTTCCCGAACCGCAGACAGGGCGAGGAAAATACGGTCTCCAGCATACAGGGGGATGTCCTCCAAGCGAATCTCGTGCCACTTAAAAGGCTTTAGGAGTCAGCCTTTAAAACGGTTGATCGGAGAGCTCTTATATAAGAATACATCTTCAATGTATATATTAGCCTAAGGGCAAAAACACTATTACAGCATATATTAATATAACGATGATTTTCTTTATTTGGGAGTGAAATATTGTGAAAACTCCATGGATAAATTATGCGAAGATGGGGCAGATCAGTTTAAAACAAAAGAATAGTAAAAACACTAAGGTACCGCCAAAAAAAGAAATCCGTCTCAAAAAAAATAAAAAGAATGATGGCAAACAGCTAAAAAAGGCGAAAAATCGCAGAGCTGGAAACTATCATTATTGTCATATAGCTGAGAATTTTGATTGTAACCACAACTCTCAAGACGATGAGTTTTCTGTTTCTGATAATGTTATGGAAGTGAACGATTCCAAAGAGATTGAGCAAGTTTCTCAGATTGAGCAAGTCGATGAACCGACTAATGATCCGCAAATCGAATCGCCTAAACGTGGAAGAATCTATTCGCTAACAAACAAAAGCCCATTCTCGACTATTGTAAAAATTAAGGATTTTCTTCATCCCCCCATTTTTGGCGGTATAGATCAAAATACAATTGAATTTATAGACCTAAATAATAAACAACAACCTCAATTAGATACAAAGCTAGTCAATAGTACAGCTCATTATCAGGAGGAGATTTTTGGTCGTTTAATTCATTCTACAATTGCTGGAAGTATATTTTTAACTACTACTGTTCATGCGTGTAATATGAATAAACAAGATAATCTTTATCACACTTTTGCAGCTCCCATTCATGACTCGCCTGATACAATTTCAGCAGAAACAAATCATATATCCTGTCCTACTCATCATTTCATAAATATCAGGGTACCAGTTATAGTTGGAGAATATAAGGTTGAAATACCTCTAGATGAGGATATTATATTTGAAGAAGAGGTACTGGGTATTAAAGGAATCTCAAATGAGGTAATCCTTAAGGAGTGTAGATTGGTTCCTACTCAATTTTATCCATCATTAGGGGAAGGAACAAGGAAAGCCCGGGAAGGAGATTTATTCCTGGAGGGATATATACATCAAAATATCGAGTATTCTGTCGCGGACAAAACAAATGATACTACAATTCAAAAAGAGTCAGTATTGAATTTTTATCAATTACATCAAAAAATTGCAGTAGAATTAATTGTTCACATACTACAAATTCAACCGGTTCGAATCAGTTGTGATGGCACTAAAATTTAGGCAATAACGGAATCAAACACCGACTCAAGTAAAATGGGTATGTTGTCTAAGAGAATTGCCCTTACTTAAAAAGGAATGCGGAATATAGTGATATCGAGTTTAAAAAACTCAAATTGAAAATTGGAGTTGATTTCCAATTATGAGCAATGTCAATCCAAATCAAGTGACCCCCGCATGTCCAGTATTTTCGACAGAACAAATTCCATTAACCGTCGAACCAACCACGATCATTTCTCAAGCAGCTATACCAACCATTAAGGTTCCAGTTGTACTTGTGGAGCCAACACTTCAAATCGTTGTAGAAGCAAATATTCCACTTAACCCACCAGCAACCGAGATTAAGAGAGTGGTAAAACATGTATTTCTCAATCAGGTTAAACTTGTTCCTGTCGCATTTCAGCGTATTGGTACTACTGACTTTTTCAATGTTACAAGAGCCAAGTTATTTGTAGCAGGATTCATTCGTAAAAACATTGAATATGCTGCTGCTGGATGTAGTGGAGCACTTCAAGATACAATTGCGGATGTTTCTTTTACAGGTTTTGCTGACATCAGAACATTTTTAACAAGGCCAATTATTGGTGTCTCTGAGGCGAGTAAAGCATTTTTCCTCAATGAGACGGATGGCCAGATTCCACGTTTGGATAAAAATTTCTTCCAAAATCTCGTTAAATACAACGAACAACCATTTGGTGAGTTGGTAGCTGCCAACTTCTATGAACTTGATTTTTCACCGGTTGCCGCAACACCGGAGGGAACATTTAGTAGCCTGACTGAAAAAATTGTCCTAGACCTTACTGTAAAAGTGTTGCAGACACAACAGTTATTAGTTAATGCTACACAACAAATTACAATTCCTCCTGCAGGTACAGTTGGTTGTGACGAATAGGTTTATCTAAGAAGGTTATTCCCCATCGGCCTAAACGGTCGGGGGAATGACCTTTTTTCATTTTCGGAAATGGTCTACACTTTTCGGCAGAGTTCTTTCCGTTGAGTTGTCTCTCAAATTAGGAGACACCCTTTTTTGTTAGTTTCTTAAGAGAGTCTATTATGTACACCCATCCAATCAGGCCACATAAAACAAACCCAAACGCATGCAGAGATCCGTAAATCGGAATGAAATCGTGTATGGTTAAAGAAAACATGTTCTTCAATAACGGATAGCAAATGGAAACTACAACAATCGTGTAAAAGGAAATGCAAGAAAGGACTAAAAAGAAGTTGGACTTATTGAGCAAAGAACCTCTTTTCAAGTAACCAAGCAGATAAGTCGTGTAAATCGCAATATTACATGCGAACAAGGTGACGCCAATATACTCAATCGGCTTCGAGAAAATAATACCGATAGCGATCAGAATAGGTCCAATGATATCGACAGCAACGACCCAAGGATACCAGCTTTTCTTCGTCATAACCCGTCCGAGTAGACCGATAAAAATCGGAACGATTGCAGATGAGAAATGAAAGTGGAGCGAACTCAGGGCGTGAGTTGCGGGCTTAGCCTGGAAGAGGTCAAACTGATACTGATAGAGGGTGAACCAAATGCCCCCGATAAAAAAGTAAACGAGTCCCGCGCCAATCGCGATTTCCTCTGTTCTTCCCTTGCGATTCACAATAATGGTCAGGCCATAGATGCCGAGCAGGAATGTGAACAGTAGCCACCCGAGCGAGAGGGTCCCTGGTATTGCTGTGCTTCCCAGCCCACACGTCTTGCTGCCCATTACAGAGGCTAAGGCGAGAAGCGCTGCCGGAAATTGAAGTAGCTTGATAGCAGCAAAAATACTCCGTTGATGTTTATTCTTTTCGTCATAGCGCAAAACTCCAATCACAAGAGGCACAATGACGAAAGCCGCAAACATGAGAAATTTTTCAACAAGGTTAAATGGGAAGTAATCCAGATAAAAGATCAGGATGGTTATGATTCCACCGGGAATCGTCCGTACTATCAATGGTTTCATCACTTGCCCCCAAGAAGCCATTCATGGATATTCATATAATTGGTTGCTTATAGTAGTGTAACACATTTTGTGAGGGCTATTCTGTTCACGAATCGCATACTAGATTTGCTCCCTATTTATTGGAAGTATGCGAGAAAGGTGCTGCGGCGCCTTCTTTTCTTTCAGAATTCCAGCATGTATCCTCGGCAGAACTTAACCAGCGCTACTTCACCGAACGTACCGATGGTCTTTCGCTGCCAAGCGGCGAGGAATTCCTGGTAGCCACTACATAGAGTCGAGACTCATAAGAATTTGAGTGAAGAAAACCCCGGGTCCTTATCTTAGGATCGGGGTTCTTTAAGCTGTTTTCCAATGATTAGTAAAGCTTATGATCATAATAACGAATTCCAATTGCTCGGGTACTACTCACTGTGGTAGCTTAAAGTAAATAATCATATAAGAATACTCGGAATTAATTTTTTCTCTTGTGAGGTGCATATCGTTGGTACTTAAGGTGACAGATAGTCCTTTCAGTCAGGAACAAGTAGAGCTCCTAAATCGGTTGCTGCCCACGCTTTCGGAGGTGCAAAAGGTTTGGCTGAGCGGGTATCTTGCAGCTCTTCACAAAGTGGAGGCACCGATGACCGCTGGGTTTCAAGCCGCTTCAGCTGCCAATGGGGCAGTCATTTCGAAAGAAGTGACAGTGCTTTTCGGATCTCAGTCCGGGAACAGCCAGAAGTTGGCCAAGGTGCTGACCGGAAAGCTTCAGGAGCACGGCTTCCACGTAACGCTTTCCTCCATGAGCGACTTCAAGACGAATGCGTTGAAAAAGGTTGAAAACCTGCTTATTGTGGTAAGCACACACGGGGATGGTGAACCACCGGACAATGCTATCTCCTTCCATGAATTCCTGCACAGCAAAAGAGCGCCGCAATTGGTGGGCCTGCGGTTTTCCGTGCTGGCATTAGGCGACACCTCTTATGAATTATTCTGCCAAACTGGCAAAGAGTTCGATAAGCGGTTAGAAGAGCTAGGAGGCAAGCGTCTTACTCCCCGGGTGGATTGCGATGTAGATTACGACGAGCAAGCCTCTGAATGGATGAATCAGATCCTGGCTTCTCTCAGTGAAACTTCGGCAACCCAGGTTGCTGCTGCAAGCGCGATCGTCGGCGGTGCAGTGATCGGGACAGGGTCACAAACCGATTATTCACGGTCGAATCCGTTTCAGGCTGTGGTCTTGGAGAGCTTGAATCTGAACGGACGCGGATCAGATAAGGAAACTCGCCACTTGGAAATCTCCCTTGAGGGTTCCAATCTCGAGTATGAACCGGGTGACTGTTTGGGGATCTATCCCAAAAATCATCCTGCCCTTGTCCGTGAGCTGATTGACACGATGGGTTGGAAGGCGGAAGAGCTCGTTCCCATTCATAAAAACGGGGAAGAGCGCACGTTGGAAGAGGCCTTGTCCAGTCATTTTGAAATCACGGTTCTCACCAAGCCTCTCTTGGAACAAGCAGTAAAGCTATCATCAGGAAACGGGTTGCAGGAACTGCTTGCGGAAGGGCGAGAGCAAGAGCTTCGCGATTATGTTCGAAATCGGGATTTGCTGGACCTGGTGGAGGATTACGATTTTAAAGGCGTGCCTTCCAAAGAATTTGTCTCCATACTTAGAAAGCTGCCGCCGCGACTCTATTCGATCTCAAGCAGCTTAAAGTCCTACCCAGACGAAGTTCATCTGACAATTCGCAATGTTCACTATCAAGCTCATGGCCGAGATCGTTACGGCGTTTGTTCGAGCTATATCGCGGATCGTTTGGAGACGGGTGATACGCTGCCAGTATTTGTACAGCATAACCCCAACTTTAAGCTCCCGGTTAACCCGGACGCCTCGCTGATCATGATTGGTCCCGGCACGGGTGTCGCTCCGTTCCGTGCCTTCCTGGGAGAACGGGAGGAGCTTGGGGCGACGGGCAAGACATGGCTTTTCTTTGGTGACCAGCATTTCTCCACAGATTTTCTCTATCAACTCGAATGGCAGCGTTGGCTCAAAAAAGGCGTACTAACGCACATGGATGTCGCGTTCTCTCGAGATACAAGCGAAAAAGTGTATGTTCAGCACCGGATGCTTGAGAAGAGCAAGGAGCTCTATCAATGGCTACAAGATGGGGCGCACGTATACGTATGCGGAGACGAGAAAAAGATGGCGCACGATGTTCACGCAGCAATGGTCACCATTCTCCAACAAGAGGGCGGACTCGATTCAGAGGAAGCTGTGGCGTATTTGAAGCGGATGCAGCAGGAAAAACGCTATCAGCGAGATGTCTACTGATTTTTGAGAAAGAATGAGAGGGGAGATGAAACCATGTCAGAAAATCATTTACTTTCGCCAAACAGTGCTCCTCACAGCGATGTAGAAGACATTAAACGCAAAAGCGATTACTTGCGGGGGAGCCTGGTGGAAACACTGGAAGACAAAATTACAGGGTCCATCCCTGAGGATGATAACCGCCTGATGAAATTTCATGGCAGCTACATGCAGGATGACAGGGATCTTCGTAACGAACGGAGCAAACAGAAGCTGGAGCCGGCCTATCAATTCATGGTGCGCGTGCGTGCCGCTGGTGGCGTTGTCACACCAGAGCAATGGCTCATGATGGACGATATCGCCCAGCAGTTTGCCAATGGAACGATTCGCCTGACGACTCGTCAGTCTTTCCAACTGCATGGCGTGATCAAGTGGAATATGAAGCAGGTGATTCAAGAAGTAAACGAAGCCTTGCTTAGTACACTGGCTGCTTGTGGGGACGTCAACCGCAACGTCATGTGCAACCCGAATCCGTACCAGTCGGAAGTGCATCAAGAGGTTTACGAATGGGCAAAAAAAATAAGCAATCATCTCGATCCCCGTACCCGCGCCTATCATGAAATCTGGCTGGATGAAGAAAAGGTTGTCGACAGTCGGGATGGGGAAGAGCAAGAACCGATCTATGGGCCTGTTTATTTACCACGCAAGTTTAAGATCGGCATCGCCGTACCGCCTGCCAACGATGTTGACGTTTTTTCTCAGGACTTGGGCTTTATCGCCATTCATGAGGACGGTCGACTGCTGGGCTTCAACGTTGCGGTCGGAGGCGGAATGGGAATGACCCACGGCGATCCAAAAACGTATCCGCAGGTGGCGCGGGTGATCGGCTTCGTCACACCGGAACAAGTCTTGGATGTCGCCGAGAAAACGGTCATGATCCAGAGAGACTACGGAGATCGCGCGGTGCGGAAGCACGCTCGATTCAAATATACAATCGACGACCGAGGTATCGAATGGTTTATCCATGAACTGGAGCAACGACTGGGCTGGGAGCTGGAGAAGGCACGCTCCTATCACTTCGAGCATAATGGCGATCGCTATGGCTGGGTGAAAGGGAGTGACGATAACTGGCATTTTACCCTTTTCATTCAGAATGGCCGTGTAAAAGACGAGGACAACTATCTCCTGAAGTCCGGTCTGCGGGAGATTGCCAAGGTGCATACAGGGGATTTCCGCCTGACGCCGAATCAAAATCTCCTCATTGGAAATGTCACCAGTGAAAAGAAGCCGGAAATCGAACAGATCATTCAAGCATACGGGCTCACCGATGGAACTTCCTATTCTGCACTGCGGAGAAACTCCATGGCTTGTGTTTCGTTGCCGACTTGCGGACTCGCGATGGCTGAAGCGGAGCGTTATTTGCCTACACTGCTGGATGAGGTCGAGCTGATCTTGGATGAGGCGGGTTTGCGCGATGAGGAAATCGTCATTCGCATGACAGGATGCCCTAATGGATGCGCAAGACCTGCACTCGCAGAAATCTCTTTTATTGGGAAGGCTGTAGGTAAATACAACATGTATTTGGGCGGTGGTTTCTCCGGCAATCGATTGAACAAGCTGTATCGTGAAAACATCGGAGAAGCAGAAATATTGAATGAACTGCGGCCAATTTTAAATCGGTATGCGAAGGAACGTGAGGAAGGCGAGCACTTCGGAGATTTCGTTATTCGGGCAGGGTATGTGAAAGAAGTCAGATCGGGACTCGATTTTCATGAGTAGTGTGGCTGCGAAGAGAAGACCATCCCGTTAAGGATGGTCTTTACCTTTTTCTTTTAGGCTTCTCGCAGCTGCTGAATCACTTCCGCTGCGAACTGATCTGTAAACCGGATATGCCCATTTTCCTGTACAATCTGCCCTTCCTTCTTGCGACGGTCCAGCCATTCGCTAATCCATCCCGGGGCATAGCCGCCTTGACCGAATTCTCCACCAAAGGCGATCATTTTCTCATAGACAGCCAGGTACTGTTCGCGAGTGGTATCGGGATATGACTTTATGTATAGCCAAAATTGCACATCATACATCAGATACGAGAGTTCATCCGCATGAAAAGAAAAATAGCCTTTTTCCTCTACAATCCGTGTACAAATGCTGCGTATTTTTTGATCGATTTGTTCCACTTCCGATACTGGCGTGCACAGCTCCTCTAGCAAGGGAGAAAACTTCCCGTGGGCCACTTTATAGAGAGCGGCTTCCTTATCCTCCTCGGAGGTATCGTATTCTTCTTCGCTCACCAAGCCCTTGATAAACGCCTCGAAATTTTCAGCCAGGAACGTAATTTCATAATCGCTTTCCTGATCGACGTGAATGACTTCGGGTTCACCATCTCTCCCGCATGCCCGGTAATCCAGCATGACTACGTCGTGACCTGCTGAAGGACAATCGCAGATGACGACTCCAATGTCGGGATATCCCCAATCCTCAATCATAAATTGACTGCCAAGATCCCCGCAGAGCGAATAACTTTTCTCACGGCCAATGCCGAGAATACCACTAATGGCAATGTGATCCTCAGCCCAGGAGGTAGGGTCCTCTGTTGGAAAGCAGGTGTTCTTTGGAATTCCGCCATTCTGCTGCTTCATTAGTGCAAGATAGGAGGCAGGGAGCTTGTATCCCAGCTCTTCCTCGATCGATGCGATCAGTTCATCCGTGGGTGGCTCGGATAGATAGGACTTTTTCGCGTACTCGCTGTCGTCCCAAAAGTCTTCAAGCGACATGTTCGAAAAAGGAACTTCCTCCGATCCTGAACCCTCAACAGCAGCAGCTCTTTTGGCAGCCATCCGAAGCTCTTGTCTTTGCTGCTTTTCCGCTTTTTGCAAGCTCCATTTTAACCATGATTCGGTATTCTGATTACCGGTTTCTAACTTGTCTGAGGTACGGAATGATTGTGCCGCCTCTTCATATCTTTTCAAATGATAGAGGGCAAAACCTACCCGAAAGTGCCAGACTGGGTCTTGCTGACCTGCTTCAGCAATATTCTCCAATTGGTTGAGCGCTTCTTCATAATGCCCCAAGTTGTTATAAGCTCTGCCCAGTCGGCTGATTGCCTCATAGTCTCGTTCCTCCTCGGGGAGGCGTAACAGCGAGTCCACAATTTGCTGGTGTTCGTCTTCTTCATGCCAGCGGTCCAATTGTTCGATAAGTGCCTGGTCCATGGTAGCCTCCTAAACGATTCTTTTTCTTAAAAAATTTCCGGTGCTTAAGGGTTATTTCGACGCCAGCCACGCGAAGCTACTCCCATCTACCAAACGATTATGTATTCATATAAGATTAATTTATTTCGTGTCGTTTGTGCACTGCTGATCTAGAAGGGGTTAAATATTAAGGGGGCGTACAAGTTGAGTAAGATGGATATCCATGACGTATGGTTCGATTATGCCGCAGCCTTTGTGCAGAAAAAGAATGCTTCGGGCTGGAACACACTGACCTCACAGGAACAAGAGATTGCCGCCTTATGGTTGTTGGAAGCTGATGTATATAACGGCGGGTTTTTGCAGTTTTTTTGCAACTGGGGAGAAGAGGCATATATCTACGCGGTACGGGCTTTACAAGCCATCGGGGCAGTCCATGCACTCGAAATCGTCCAGTCGGGATATGCCTGCATCGAGCATTTATCGGAAGACAACCGCCTCACCCAACTCTGGGATATTCCACAGTTCCGTACTGAGGAAGAGGAAGAGCGGCTGGATAAGCTTGATCAGAGCTTCTGGGAAGACCAAGATCGCATTGCAGAAGTTGCACATCGATATTACGTACAGCAGTTGGGAATACCCACCCCATCATAAGGTGACGGGGGTGGGGACTATCAAGGAGAATCCGACACCTATTCGTCAGCACTGGCCTCTTCTGACTGAAGCATAAGCAGCAGCTCCCCAATATCGGGAGCGAGCTTATCATTCCCTTCCATAATTGCGGTGAAAACGGGAATGGAATCCTTTAGCAGCGAATAACTGAAAGAAAAATAGCTGAAAAATGCTTCCTGCTCATAACCCCGGGGCTCCTCTTCTTCCCACCATAATTCATCGTCTTCCTCGTCCTCTGGCCATAAGTACTTTTCGTCCAATAGCTCGTTCATGGACTCAACCGCATTTTGGGAATCCATTTCGTCCACGTTTATAGCCGAAGCTACAGCCAAGTACAACTGAATTTCCTGCGAAGAGACCTGCTCTGGTTTTTGTTTGGCAAGCTCCTTCAGGAGAATGAGCAACACCCACGGAGTCGTCTGCCACAAGGTGCTTTGGTGCTCGATTAGACTGGCTAATTCCTCATATTGCCCGGTTTCAATAAGCCGCGGAATGTCCGTTCCTCTCCCATAGGCTGTCGTCAAACGCTGCCACGGAATGTTGTTTGTCAGGTGGGTCAAAGAGTTCATCTCCATCTCTCCTTAGACATGAGATTAAGGTCTATATATTTTACTAAGTTTTGCTATATGCAACTTAAAAATTTATATGGTAAGCGCCTCGCTGGTTACAACAAACCAAATCCTTCACCCCTGCAAGAAGCTAAGGTAAGGTCTTGGTTTTTATATGTTCCTATAACCTTTTCTAGACAATCCTCTCTTTTTTACCAACATTAAATAGTTATTAATCCTCTAATTATAATAGATAATTGAATCAATAAATAATTTCTATGATATAGTTATAGTTGTGAAAGGTAAGATGTTTTCGTAGCGTCTTGCAACGGGGCAAGGAGCTACTACTTCTTTTTTACAAAAACAGTAGATAAGGAAGGGTAATATGAGCTCCATACAGCAAAAAACAGACGTTATTTTGATTGGTGCAGGGGTCATGAGCGCAACTCTGGGAGCATTACTGAAAGAATTGGCACCGGAGTTGGAAATCAAAGTTTTTGAGAAACTCGCAAAAGCAGGCGAAGAAAGCTCTAACGAATGGAATAATGCGGGTACTGGCCACGCGGCACTCTGTGAGCTGAACTATACATCCGAGAAAGCTGACGGGTCTATAGATATTAGCAAAGCGATTAAAATCAATGAACATTTTCAGCTGTCCAGACAATTCTGGGCTTACCTTGTAAAAAACAATCTCATCCAAAATCCGCAAGACTTTATCATGCCAATACCTCATATGAGTATGGTACAAGGCGAAAAGAATGTAAGCTTTTTGAAAAAACGTTTTGAAGCGCTGGCAAACAATCCTCTATTTCAAGGGATGGAATACTCCGATGACCCTGAAAAACTGAAGGAATGGATTCCACTCATCATGGAAGGCCGCGCATCGAATGAACCAATAGCTGCAACCAAAATCGACTCTGGTACCGATGTCAATTTTGGTGCTTTGACACGTATGTTGTTCGATTACCTGAAGACGAAAGACGTCGAGATTAACTACAACCATGCTGTTGAGGATATCAAACGTACGAGCGACGGCATGTGGAAAATGAAAGTGTACAATATGGGTACCGGTAACATCGAAGACCATATTGCCAAATTCGTCTTTATCGGCGGTGGCGGCGGAAGCTTGCATCTGCTCCAAAAAACCGGTATTCCAGAGTCCAAACATATCGGTGGTTTCCCGGTAAGCGGATTGTTCATGGTTTGTAAAAATCAAGAAGTGGTAGAGCAGCACCATGCAAAAGTGTACGGTAAAGCAAAGGTTGGAGCTCCTCCAATGTCGGTACCGCATCTGGATACCAGATACATCGACAACAAAAAATCCTTGCTGTTTGGACCTTTTGCGGGATTCTCGCCAAAGTTCTTAAAAACAGGTTCCAATATGGATTTGATCACTTCTGTAAAACCGAACAACGTCATCACGATGTTGGCGGCAGGCGTAAAAGAAATGGCATTGACCAAATACCTGATCGAGCAAGTTATGTTATCGCATGAAAAGCGCATGGAAGAACTACGGGAGTTCATTCCGAACGCGAAAAGCGAGGATTGGGGTATCGTGGTAGCGGGCCAACGCGTGCAAGTTATCAAGGATACACCAGCTGGAAAAGGTACCCTTCAATTTGGTACAGAAGTGGTTAGTGCCGCTGATGGCTCCGTAGCTGCATTGCTCGGCGCATCTCCGGGTGCTTCTACAGCTGTTCAGGTTATGCTAGAGGTATTAGAAAAATGCTTCCCACAACGTATGGCTGAGTGGGAACCGAAAATCAAAGAAATGATTCCTTCTTATGGCGTGTCACTCTTGCAAAACCAAGAGCTTCTTCAAGAGATTCAACGTTCGACAGACGAGGTGCTTGGTCTCGCCGAAAAAGAACTGGCTTATAGTTAATTAGTTAATGGCAATCTTACAGTGAACCTTCGATCCGTTTTTGGATGGGAGGTTCTTTTTTTCATAGGAGGCTAAAGGACAAAATTCAAAAGGAAAGTAGAGTGAAGGGTGAAAAGCTTGAAAAAATAAAAGGAAATAAATATACTATACTGTGCTACGATATACTGAAAATGATTATCATTAGCAAAAACAAGAGGATAGGAATGGGAGACACTGATTTATGAAAAAGAATAGCACTTATTCGTTCGCAGCACTTTCTTTCATTCTGGCAAGCTGCTTGTTTCTCTCCGGCTGCGGTGCTAGCCAGGAACAAATGTCTACTGCCAGTGACAATCAATCATCCGTACAGCGGGTCATTGAACACTATTCCGGTAAAACGACCATAAAAGGGGAGCCGAAGAAAATTTCAGTGCTTGATTATCGGCTGGCTGACTCTCTTTACGCTCTTGGCATAAAGCCCTATGCCATGACATCCTACCAGGGAGAAACGAACCTGGAATACATGGAGGGGAACCCGTTTGAAGGCGTGAAAAATCTGGGAGATGACCCGAATCTGGAAGCGATTCTGGAGGCAGAACCTGATTTGATCATAGGCAGGGAAGTCCATGCTAAAATTTATGACGACGCATCGAAAATAGCTCCCACAATCATTTTAAAAGACCAAGATGACTGGCGACTTGCTTTCCGTGAATTAGCAAGCATGCTTGGCAAGGAAAAGGAAGCTGACACATGGTTGGCAAGCTATGATCAAAAAGCCGAGGAAGCCAGGAAAAAGCTGGCGAAAAAGGTTGGTAAAGATGAAACTGTGCTCTACATGCGGGTCATGGCAAAAGAATATCGGATTCACGGCCCGAAGCAACTGTTTGGCGCGACGATTGCCCGCGATTTGGGATTAAAGCCGCTCCCACAAGTTGAAGCTATCAAAAAATTTGAAGTTATTTCTATGGAAAAATTGCCGGAGCTGAATCCAGATCATATTTTCATTCAGGTCGGAAATCCAGCCAAGGGTCCAGACAAAGAATCTGATAAGAAATTCCAAGAGTTGACTAACAGCGCTTTATGGCAGCAGTTAAAAGCAGTCAAAAACAATCAGGTATATGCCGTTCCTCACTGGATCATCAGTGATTTCCCCCACATCAAGGAGAAATCGATAGAGCTTGTCCTTGAAAAAATGAAAGCAGAGTAGGTCAGGGCTGCGTTCATTCGGCAAGCTAAGTTCATGCATAGATTCATATGGAAGCCACTCCGATGATTTGGGGTGGCTTTGTCTGTTGTCCGAAGGAGTGAGCGATCCCTGACTGATTATGACTATTAATGATTGTTTTTGAGTGAATTTGAATGTATAATTAAAATCAATCCTGGTGCAACTAGGAGAAGGGAGGATACGATGCTAACCCCTGAACGTCATCAACTGATAGTAGCTTTAGTGAAAGAAAAAGATATTGTGCGCATTCATGAGCTTGTGGAAGCGACTGGGGCATCGGAATCGACGATCCGGCGAGATTTAAGCGAATTGGAAGAACAGCGCTTGGTTAAACGCGTGCACGGCGGGGCGTCTGTGCTGCAGAGCAAAATCGAAGAGCCGACGATTCTGGAAAAATCGGTCAAACATGAGCGGGAGAAACTGGCGATCGCCAAATATGCCTCCAGCTTGATAAAACCACACGACTCGATTTTCATCGATGCGGGAACCACGACGTATCAGATGCTGCCCTATTTACCTTACGACAACATCATGGTCGTTACCAACGGTGTGGACATTGCCCTTCAGCTTATCAAGCGAAACATCAGGACGATCCTGCTGGGCGGAGAATTGAAAGCGGCTACACTGTCGATGGTGGGGCGTGATGCGATCACTGCGCTCAGTCAATACCGATTCGACAAATGCTTTCTCGGAATCAACGGCATTGACCAGCATCACGGTCTGACCACACCTGACCCGGATGAGGCATACGTCAAGCAGCTGGCCTTGCAGTTTTCCGACGAGCGATTTGTCTTGACCGACTCTGACAAGTTTTCCAGGGTCACCTTTGCCAAAGTGGGAGACCTGGAAGGCATCACGGTAATCACAGATGACGGTTTGAGCCAAGAGGAACAACAAGTTTACGGCAGATTATCAACTCTTAAAGTGGTGAAAGCATGATTTACACAGTAACCCTGAACCCATCGATTGACTACCACCTGTGGATTACTGCTCTGTCGCAAGGAACCATTCACGAGGCGCAAAAAGAGTGGAAGGTCGCAGGCGGAAAAGGCATAAATGTATCAAAGGTTCTCCGCATACTCGGGGAAAACAGCACGGCGCTGGGGTTTGTCGGTGGATTTACGGGAGCGTTTATTCAACAGCAGATCGAGCAAGCCGGCATCTCTCATGACTTGATACAAATCGAACAGGATTCCAGAATCAATTTAAAAATAAAGGCGCAAACCGAAACGGATATCAGCGGAGTCTCACCGGACATCCCGGAAGAAGCGCTCCAAAGGCTGATGCAAAAGATCGACAGCTTGCAGAGCGGCGATTATCTGGTACTCGCGGGAAGCGTGCCGAAAAGCTTGCCGTCTGATATGTACCAGACGATCATGAAGCGGCTGTGTGGCAAGGGCGTCCGTATCTTCCTCGACGCAAAAGGGAAAGCGCTTGAAACCGGTTTGTCGGAAGAGCCGTTTCTCATCAAGCCCAATCATCATGAGCTGGGGGAACTGTTTGGGGTGACGATTGCCACACCAGCAGAGGCGATCGATATGGCGCGTAAGTCTTTGCAAATGGGCGCACAGAACGTCATCGTGTCGATGGCTGGTCAGGGTGCTGTATTTGTCAATCGGCAAGCAGCCTATGTCGCCCAGATTCCGCAGCGCAAACCAGTCAATTCGATCGGTGCCGGAGACTCGATGGTTGCCGGTTTCCTTTATGGCTATAGGCAGGGAATGGATACGGAAGCGGCGTTTCGCTTTGCCGTCGCCGCGGGGAGCACGACTGCCCTGTCGGAAGGCTTCTGCACACATGAAAAGATACAAGCATTTCTTCCGGAAATCACAATAACCGCCATTTAATAAAGGGGGTTCAACGATGAATAACGAGATTCGCATTGCCGATTTGTTAAAAGCTGACACGATTCTTTTCCCTCTGTCTGCTTCCTCCAAGGAAGCGGTATTAGATGAGTTGATTGAAAAATTGGACGAAGCTGGACGGCTCAACAGCAAGGAAGAGATGAAGCAGGCCATTCTCGCGCGCGAGTCACAAGGCTCCACTGGAATTGGAGAAGGAATCGCCATCCCGCATGCCAAGACAGCAGCAGTCAAAACTCCCAGCATTGCATACGGCTTTTCCAAAGAGGGCGTTGATTTTGACTCGTTGGATAACCAAAAAGCACATCTTTTCTTCATGATTGCGGCTACCGAGAACGCCAATCAGGCCCATCTCGAAACACTGGCGTTGCTTTCTCAGATGCTCATGGATGAAGCATTTCGTCAGGAGCTGACGGGTGCAGAAACGAAGGAACAGGTGCTGGAGATTATCACGCGCAAAGAAAAAGAAATCCAGGGCGAAAATGAAAGCGCTGTAGAGAACAAGGAGCTAGAAGAGCAACAGAAGAGACAAGAGACCTCAGAGAAACAGGCGACAAAAGTAGTCGCGGTAACCGCTTGCCCGACCGGGATCGCCCATACGTACATGGCGGCCGATGCGCTGAAGAAAAAAGCAGCAGAGCTGGGGATTATCATCAAGGTGGAGACAAACGGTTCTGGCGGTGTGAAAAACAAGCTTTCCACGCAGGATATTGAGGAAGCGACAGCGGTGATTGTAGCTGCTGACAAGCAAGTGGAGATGGAGCGATTTGCTGGCAAGATCGTCATTGAAGTGCCGGTTGCGGAAGGGATTCGCAATACCGAAGAACTGCTTCAGCGCGCAGTAGAGCAAAAGGGTAGCATCTACCGCGGAGGCGGGACCAGCTATCAGGACCATGTCCAAGAAGCAAAGGCGGAGAAAAAAGCGAAGCAGCCCGCTTTTTACAAGCATCTGATGAACGGCGTGTCCAACATGCTTCCGTTTGTCGTGGGCGGCGGGATTATCATTGCGCTGAGCTTTATGTTTGGGATCAAGGCAGTTGATCCAAACGATCCGTCCTTCCATCCGTTGGCCAAAGTCCTGATGGACATCGGCGGAGGGACTGCGTTCCAGCTGATGATCCCGGTATTGGCCGGGTTTATCGCCAAGAGCATCGCTGACCGCCCTGGTTTTGCTCCCGGTATGGTGGGAGGCTTGCTGGCGGCTACTTCCGGCTCGGGCTTCCTCGGAGGAATCATCGCAGGGTTCCTGGCCGGATATATTGTGGTCGGATTGAAAAAAGTGTTGGCTGGACTGCCCGAATCGTTAGAAGGCATCAAGCCGATGCTGTTGTATCCGCTGCTTGGGATTTTGCTTACAGGCTTTGTCATGGTGTACGTAGTATCTGAACCGATCGCTGCCGCCAATACGGCGCTAGGTGACTGGCTGAAAAATATGGGTACTGGTAACGCCGTCATCCTTGGTGTGATTTTGGGTGCAATGATGGCCTTTGACATGGGTGGCCCTGTCAACAAAGCAGCATTTACGTTTGGAATTGCAATGATTGCCGAGGGCAACTATACCCCTCACGCAGCCATTATGGCGGCAGGGATGACTCCGCCGCTCGGAATCGCTTTGGCGACTACGCTGTTCAAAAAGAAATTTACCACGGAAGAGCGGCAGGCGGGTAAAACCGCTTACGTTCTGGGGGCATCCTTCATTACGGAGGGGGCAATCCCGTTTGCGGCGGCTGATCCTACACGCGTCATTCCTTCGCTCGTAGTTGGCTCTGCCGTAGCTGGCGGGTTGTCGATGCTGTTTGGGTGCACACTGCCAGCCCCTCATGGCGGAATATTTGTTTTGCCGGTAATCGGCAACTGGCCGCTTTACCTTGTTTCCATTCTTGCCGGAACAATAGTTACTGCACTCATGCTAAAAATTCTGAAAAAAGACGCGGTAGAGTAAAAGGAGCTGGAACCAGATGTTGACCAATACTTTCACCATTCAAAATCCGACTGGACTGCACGCCCGTCCGGCAACGTTATTCGTACAAAAGGCTACTTCGTTTCCTTGTGAGGTAAACGTGATCAAGGGCACGAAAAAGATCAATGGCAAAAGCATCATGGGCTTGATGACACTGGGTGCGAAGATGGGGGAGCAAATCACCCTTGAAATCACTGGGGAACAGGCAGAGCAAGCAATGGAGGAGCTTGGCAAATTGCTCATGTCGGTTCACGGGTAACATGACAGGAAGCCCCCTCTGTTCACCAGGGGTGCGGCTTCGATAAGGAGCGATTGTAATGCTGCAAAAAGGGATCGCGGCAGCTCCCGGAATCGTGATTGGACGAGCTGTTGTACAAAAGGACGAGATGGTTCGGTATGAACGACGCATCCTCGACCAAGACGAGGTGGCCCCAGAGCTTGGGCGATTTCGGGAAAGTGTGAGAGCGGCAGATCTAGAGCTCGAGCAGGTCAAGGAGAAGGTCCGCCACGAGATAGGCGAAGAAGAAGCGAGAATCTTTGAAGCCCACCAGCTTTTTTTGCAGGACCCGGAGTTTATTGGTGCCATTGAGGAGAAGCTGGAAAGCGAAAGAGTAAATGCGGAAGCAGCTCTGGAGGAGGTTCGTGACAGCTTTGTCGCCATTTTTGAAAGCTTGGACGACGAGTACATGCGGGAGCGGGCGGCGGATTTGCGCGATGTCAGCCAGCGTCTGCTGAAGAATCTGCTCGGCATACACGATCAGTTACAAGCGGATTTCGCAGAGCCGGTGGTACTGGTAGTACACGATCTGACGCCATCCGATACGGCACAGTTGGACAGGGAAAAGGTAAAAGGATTTGCAACGAATATAGGCGGCCGCACGTCTCACTCCGCCATCATGGCACGTACCATGGAAATCCCGGCGGTGGTAGGCATGTCGGACATTACAGAGCAACTGCAAACCGGGGATCTGGTCATCGTCGACGGCCTTGAGGGCGAGGTACACATTCGACCGGACGAAGCTGTCGTTGCAGCCTATGAAGCCAAACAGCAGGCCTACTGGAAACAAAAAGAAGACTGGGCTCGTCTGGTTCATGAAGAAAGTGTTACCGCTGATGGGCACCGCGTGGAATTGGCAGCCAACATCGGGAATCCGCAGGACGCTGTGCAGGCCGTTGAAAACGGCGCCGAGGGGATCGGACTGTTTCGTACCGAATTTCTCTATATGGGGCGGGAGCAGTTCCCCACGGAAGAAGAGCAGTTTGAGGCTTATAAAGCGGTTGCAGAGACCATGGGCAAGGATCGACCAGTTGTCATTCGTACATTGGACATCGGCGGGGACAAGGAGCTTTCCTACCTCGATCTGCCGAAAGAATTGAATCCGTTTCTAGGCTATCGAGCCATCCGGCTTTGCCTGGACCGCGTGGAACTGTTTAAGACGCAGTTACGCGCTTTGCTCCGGGCAAGTATATACGGCAATATCAAGATCATGTATCCAATGATCGCCACTATAGCCGAGCTGCGTCGAGCGAACCAGATCCTGGACGAAGTGAAGGCAGAGCTGCGCAGCCAAAGCATTTTGTTTAACGATCATTTGGAAGTAGGAATCATGATCGAGGTGCCAGCTGCCGCGATGATCGCAGACCAGCTCGCCAAGGAAGCCGATTTCTTCAGCATCGGGACGAATGATTTGATTCAATATGTGATGGCAGCGGACAGAATGAACGAGCAGGTCGCCTACTTGTACGATCCGTACCATCCCGCCATTTTACGGCTGGTGAATCAGGTAATCAAGGCGGCCCATCAGGAAGGCAAATGGGTCGGCATGTGCGGAGAAATGGCTGGGGAGTCATTGGCGATCCCGATTCTGCTCGGGTTGGGACTGGATGAATTCAGCATGAGTGCCACTTCCGTTCTCCGGGCCCGCCATTTGCTGAGAAAACTGGATTACAAGTCGCTACAGGAAACAGCACAACACGTCCTCACCCTGGAGAGCGGCGAAGAGATCAGAGCCTTTATCAAAGAGGAAATTTTGAATAAGCTGTAATGGCCGGTATAGTTGGCAAAATGATAAGGCTCCGCCATGATGTGTGGCGGAGCCTTCATTCAACTAAAAGCGTCAAACCAACACTACTCTACTACCGCCTCCAACGTCACTTTCACCTTCACAGTCTGCGTAACCGACTCATCTTCCTTAGAAGTAATCGTCACGTACAGCGTAACGGTCTCTTCCCCTTCGGCAGGCAGCTCCTTCAAAATCCCCTCGCCATCGATAAACGCCTCATCTGAGCTCTTTGTCACCTGATAAGTCACATCATCGCTTTCTTCCGGCAGGGCAAGCACTGGCTGATCCAGCTCTGTGGTGTTCGCAATCTCAATCTCGAATTGATCTACGGCTTCTTCAACCACCTTAGACAAGACCGCGTTTTTATTCGATGCCTTAATCATGAAGGATTTCCAAGCCTCGTATTCTTTTACAATCTGCTCACCCTTCGGCTGGTTTTGGTCAACGCTTCGACCGACGAGCTTCAGCTTGTATTTTCCTGGATCGAGCTTCTTCGCTACTTGGCCACCATCGTAGTAGGTACCATCGAGATTAGAGAAGGTGATAGGGCCTGGTGCAATCAGTGCGTAATTGTTGAACACGGATGCGAGGGTACCGATGTATTTATCGTCCATGTTCCATGCTTCAACAGAGATCTGGTTCACGTCTTTTGCTTGCAGCTCAGCCTCGAGTGTGAACGAATCCTCATTGCCATCGCCATCAGGCGTGATCGTCGTATCGGACAGCTTCAGGTTGTCGAAACCGAAGTTGGTATCCTCACGCTTGTCTCCCACGTGTACAGCAAACGGCAGGCGCAGGTCAGGGTTGCCTTTCGCTTTCAGCAGGACTTCTCCTTCATACACGCCGTCTTTTGCATCGGAGTCAACGGACAGGTTGAGCTCAAATGTGGTAGCATCGCCTTTTTTAGCGGAGATGGAATCATCGGAGATTTCCACATCGATGTCATCGACATCTGGCGATTTGGAGCCAGGCTTGTACGGATCTGTCGTGACGGATGGATGCATGATTACTTCTGCTTCGTAAGAAACTTCTTTCTTGGACAGGTTTTTCAGCTGGAGTGTTTTCGTGACGGTATTGCTGCCAGCCTTCAGCAAGCCAAAGGAAACGTTATCCGCATAGTACGGAATGGTCTTCGGCTCAAAATCTTCGCCCAAAATGGTGAGCTGCTCGACCGTTGTCAGAACAGCAGGTGTTTTCGATGCGGCGTAGCCGTTCACACGGCCAGCACCTTGGGAGTACACATCGTACAGTAAGCCGTCTGGGCTATACAGCGGTTTTGAAGTGTTCGCGAGCGCTGCCTTGATATCGGCAGGTGTCCAGTCCGGATGTGCCTGTTTCAACAGCAGGGCTAGACCGGAAACGTGCGGAGCTGCCATACTTGTACCGTTTAGACGGGCGTATGCCTTGTCGTACTTGGCGTCAGGGATAAGCTTGCTCCAAGATGGATAGCTGGACAGAACGGCTACACCTGGCGCAGCTAGATTCGGCTTAATGCTGTAATCGTCGCCCATGATTGGACCACGAGAGCTAAATCCGGCGATGCGGTCGCCCGGATCATTTGTGCTAGGGTAGTTTCCTGAGAACGTAAACGTCAGTGTTTTTGCTTTTTCAGGATCAGCCAGCAGCTCTTTTGCCAGTGTTCGGCCTTCCAGACCCTTCATGTCAAAGGTAGGGATCGCTTCGATCTGGTCACCCAGGATCGTGTTGACATAGCCTTCGCGATCACGGATATCTAGGTCGGCTTGGCCATCCCCGTCGACGTCGTTACCGTTAAAGACCACGATAGCGACAGCACCAGCTTTTCGGGCGTTTTCGATTTTTTCCGTGAAGCCGAGAGAACCACGGGAAACGAGAGCGACTTTGCCTTTTACATTTGCCTTTTCAAAATCGCTGCGAGAGCCAAGGTTGGCATAGGCGACTGGCAGCGCTTTGGTTCCGATAATGGAGGAGAAGTTATCCTTTCTGACCTGCCATGCCATTACAGGGAACTCGTAATTGGCTCCAAAGGATGAGGTTGCTGAGCCGTCATATTGCACGGTAGGGGAGTCTACCGCTGCAACTGTGATCGGCAGCCTCGCTCCAGAAGGTGATCCTGCCGTATAGAAATGTCTGCCGCGTTCATCATCGGCTGAATTCCCACCCGATACGACCGTGATCACACCAGACAGCACCGCGTTATTCACAGCGATGGCATCTGGGGAGTCAGAGTCCTTCTCCATAGCGGAGCCAAGCGACAGGTTAATGACATCCATGCCGTCTTTCACCGCTTTTTCGATACCGTCGATGACCTGAGCGGAGCTACCGCCGCCTCGGCCCAATACGCGGTAGACGTAGAGGTCTGCACCGTAGGCAACCCCTTTTACCTGTACATCTGAGGTCCTGTTTTTGGCGCGTCCTACGATGGTGCCGGAGACGTGAGTGCCATGGCTGGAGCCTTCATATCCTTTTCCATCGCGATCCTCTTCTACAGGGATTGGTGCTTGTTCATAAGGGTCTTTGTCATTGTCGAAGGAGTCATATCCGCCTTTATAGGCATCTTTGAGATCAGGGTGCTTGTAATCGACACCCGTATCGATGACGCCGACCTTCAATCCTTTCCCTGTCAAACCTTCTTTCCACATATCGAGAACGCCGATTTGTTGGAGAGGGGCCTGATCCCATTTGGTAGACGATGCTTTCTCGCTGACGGCATCAATCTCAGGAAGCTCATAATACGTATTCTGATAAATGCGTTTCACCTGCGGCAGTCCAGCCAGTTCTTCCAACTCGTCGGCTGATACCGTTACTTCCATCCCGTTGAATACATGCTCAAACTTGCGCTTTACCTTCAGTTTGACCTTGTTGTCTTTTGCCTCATCGAGGAAAGATTCTTGCTCCTCCTCTACTTTTGCTCGCAACGATCTAACGGAAGATTCTGAACCTTCTTCGTGTTTAGCTGTGATCGAAGGCTCGCTGTTCAGCTCAATAATGACACTGACGTTTTTGCTGGAACTGGTGTTCAGCAGAGGGGAGATTTTCGAGATTTCGGAGCCAAGCTCTACTTCCGCATTGGTATATTCGTTTACTTTCTCCCAATCCTGTTCGCTAAACTCCGCCGCTGCCAGTGCATTGTAAGGAAGGCCACTCAGCATAAGTGATGCTGCAAGCGTAAGAGAAGCGAGAGTACGCATCTTCTTCATCAGTCCACTCTCCTTAAAAATTATGTATAAGACGTTTTGCATAAGTATTTCTCTTCCCGTAAGACTACTCCTTTTATTGGGAAAAAACTTTTTATCGAGCAGATTCGTCAAAAATAGACATAATTGACTGTATTTTCAATCGAATAAAGGAGAATAAGGTAATAATTTGTTGTTTTTTGCCAATTTATTTTCTATATTTTTCATAAGACATAGGTTAGGAGAGGGTAATCAATGATCACGTTGAAAGGTATCGGGGGATTTGAAGAGCTGCCAGAAATCGCGATGCATATTTATCAAGGAAATGTTCCGGCTTTGCAAGATGCTATTGCAGCCAGCTGGGATATAGAAAAGGGCTTCGTGCTTAGCGAATATACGACGATAAGCCCGTTGGATCTGGCTCTCGTATCGGAGAAGTTGGAGGTTATAAAGCTGCTGGTAGAGCATGGTATCAATTTGAATGTGAAAAATAATCCAGCTTTTTTGATGGCAGTACGCTATTGCAAGGAAGAGATCGTTCGTTATGTTGCAGCTCAAGGCGCCAAGCTGGACATGCTCAATCAGGTGCGCTCAGGCGCTTATTCACAGGCTTACTATGGCAACAAAAAGAACATCCCGCTCATTCAAGAGCTGGGACTAGATATAAGACTGCATGGGGGCGATGTATTGCGTAAAGCTGTGTCGGATCATGACCTTACGACCACGGCCTACTTGCTCGATCATGGTGTGGACATCAATTACAACAAACCAAATATGGTGTATCCGTATCAAGCGACCCCATTAACAGTAGCCACGCGCATGGGGAATGTCGCCATGGTCAAGTATTTGGTTGAACGCGGTGCGGACGTTATGGTAGCGGAAAAGGGTGGTGAGCGGCCGTACACCATCGCGGTCAGCAATAAAGATACGGTGTTGGCTGCGTATTTGAAATCGCTGGAACCTGCCGAGCTGCATGATGTAGAGAACAGAAAGTACGAGCTGCAAAAATATAAACTGACCGAAGAACTGATTGGCTTCCTTACCGGAGAAGAGCTGCGTCTTGAGCTGGCGGAAAATGAGTATGCTATCGGGTACATCGATTTTTTCACATTGACCGATACGATTGAGATGAAGGTCGGTCGGCAAAAGCTACTGCGTTTGTCTGCCGAAATCGACAACTACTCCCATCTGCATCTTGTGTGGAATCCGAAGAAAAAAGGTAGCATAGGCTTGTATGATGAGGAGCATAAGGAGTATGCGGATTTGTGCAGCTTTGCGGAGTTCCACGCGCAGCCGGAAGTGTATCTGATCAAGTTTATGGAAGGCGAATTAGACTCGATGTAAAGGGAAATATCACACGGGCCCTCGATAATTCGGGGGCTTGACAGTAAAAAATATCCAATGGTAAGATCGTGAGCAAGAAACGAAAGGAGGAGGATTGAAACATGTTCGCATACGTAACTAAGCATGAAACAAAACAATGCAGCGATAAGATCCAACTCCATAGGTATGCCTTTTACGCAATCGAGTTGTTTAAGGGTGAGCCAATTCCGTTTCCCATAGATTGCGGATAACGCCCTTGTGGTAACACAATAGCTCTAAGCGTAAAGGCTGCGATTCCATGCTGCATTTTTTCATCCAGGAATGAAGAAATGAGCATGAAAAGCGGCTTTTTCTATTGGAAAACAAAGAACATACGTTCTTGTAAAACAAATAAAGGTGGTCTTCTATTGAGCAACACTCCGATCAAATATTTCATCAATCCGGAAGTAAAAGTGGAAAACAATGCGGTAGAGGAGCTTCATCGACTTTTAGAGGTGAATGAAACGATTGCAACGCTGCAAAAGCATTCACCCGATTATTTTGACGATCCCAATACAGGGGTTTTGGAAGTAGCCATTACGCCCGATTTTCACAAAGGAAGCGGCATTCCTGTAGGCACGACGCTGTTTACACGTGGGTTTGTACTGCCGCAAGCGATTGGCAACGACATTAACTGCGGGATGCGTCTGTATGTCACGGATTTGCACGAGGAACAGATTCGCACAAATCTGGATGCCATTGAACGGAATGTGCGCCATGTTTTTTTCGAAGGGGGCCGCAATATCCCCATGACGCGGCATATGCGGGAAAAAATGTTCAAGGAAGGCTTGATCGGCATACTGGACAGCCACAAGGAAGCGAATGGCGAGGGAATTTGGCGTTATTACAACGAGGAGCAGCAGGGGCTCGATTTGAGCCATGTGAATAAAATGGGTTCTTTTATCGCAGAATCGACGATTGGTCTCGATGACTTTCTCGGTCCTGCTGAGCTTTCCCGGGATGCACAAATCGGCTCGCTTGGCGGAGGGAATCATTTTTTTGAGATTCAGGTGGTCAAAAAAGTGCATCAGGGTGCTATCGCCAGTCAGTGGGGGCTGAAGGAAGGGCAAGTCGTCCTCATGATTCATACGGGCTCCGTTTCTATTGGGTATAACAGTGGGGCATGGATCAAAGAGATGCTGAAAAAGATGTACCCGACTTCCTTGAAGCATCCGGATAATGGGATGTATCCACTGCCTCTTTCGGAGCGTTCCCTGCCGCAGTGGAAAATGTTTTGGAGTCTCCTGCACAATGCGGCGAACTTTGCGTTTGCCAATCGATTGATGCTGGGCCTGATGATGTACAAATCGATTTCCGATGTGTTGGGCGATTTTGAACACCGGCTGTTGTACGATGCGCCTCATAATTATTTGTGGGAAGAGCAGCTGGAGCAGGTGGGCGGATTTTTGCATCGGAAAGGGTCGTGTACGGCGAAGTCGGCCGAGCAAATGATGGGCACGCCGTTTCAGTATACGGGCGAACCTGTGTTTATCCCTGGTTCCATGGGCTCGCACAGCTTTATTTTGGCGGGACTAGGCAATCGAGAAAGCTTGTTTAGCGCAAGCCATGGCGCAGGTCGTGCGCTTTCTCGCGGCGATGCTGTGAAAGTGGACGATGACCGATTTCGCGAGTTTCTTGCCAACTTCCGCGTGATCAATCCGATTGACCCGAAACGGGCGGACTTGCGTGGACGGAGCGATATTTTGAAGAAATGGGAAGAAGAGCTGAAAAAAGAGGCGCCGTATGCCTATAAAGATATTACACCGGTGATTCAGTCGCATGTCGATCATGGTATGGCTGAGATTGTGGCTGAGGTGGCACCGATTGCTACCGTGAAAGGCTAGATAGGAACCTCCGAGTATTCGGAGGATTTTCTTCTTGTTAGGAATAAAAAAAGAGACCGTTCAAACTTAAACGGTCTCCCCTTGTACTTCACTCACGAAGGCATGTGTATTCTCTTCTGTGTCTTTAAAAAAGGTCATCCAGGTTTCCGTTTGCCCCATTTTGGCTACGAGATGTGGCTCGTCGATAAACGTAACGTCTCTTTTTTTCAAATCTTCAAAAGCAGTTTGAATGTCATCCACTTGAAAGTAAAGGACGGAGCTGGCATGTGCAAATTGCTCTTTTTCCGGTAAGCTCAGCATGAGACGAAGTCCGTTACATTCAAAGAACGCCATATTGTCTGTCTGAAACAAAAGAGGGAGCCCGAGCTGCTCTTTGTAAAAATGGACGGCTTTTTCCATGTTTTTGACAGGGATGCCGATTTGCCCTACTTTTTGAATCAGGTTCGTTTTCATGATAAAATCCCCCTTTTGTTCGCGTCTCCTCATCAGCATAAACGAATTCATTGATTAATTCTTATCCAAAATCACTTTTTTTCTGAATGACAGAGGAGAAATGCCGACATGCTGTTTAAACATTTTGCTAAAGGAAACGGAGTTATGGAATCCAAGCTCAAAGGCGATGTCTGTCATACTGAAGTCCAGTTTAGCTAACAGTAGCTTGGCTCGTTGTATTCGGTATTCCGAAATATGCTGGTGGGGCGTTTTTCCATACACTTGGGCGTACGCTCGCAATAAATGGTTGGGGGACAGACAAGCAATCTTTGCGATCTCATCGAGCCTAATTGGTTGATCATAAAAAGCTCGTATATAATCATGGGCGGTACTGACTCTTCGATAGAGTTCTTCGCGCGTCGATTGTCGAAGCGCGTGCAACGCGTCTATTTCTTTTCTTACATCGAGGTGTCCGAGCAATATGGTCCGCATAATTTGGTGAAATTGTTCTTCATAACCGATGGATTCCCGATCAAGGAAGGTGAGACCATCTTTCAGAGTCGTTAACTGGGAAGCGAGTGTATGGCTCGTAGCATAGGTTTTTTCAAAGAAACCAATAGAAGCTGTGTCTTTATAAGGATCGCTAAGTAGTCTATCCGTCGATTCCTTGAGCGATTGGAAAATATTCTCTGCAAAACCATGCTTGAAGAAAATACAAAACGATTCAACTTCCTCGGAATCATCAATCGAAATGGTGTAATCCCCTTCGTTCAGCAGCAGATAACGATTTTCTTCCACAGCAAAAAAGCCTTTGCTCGTCTTGTAATGTGCCCTTCCTTTCCGGAATGTCTTGATAGAGAGTTGCCCCTCCCCTTCCCAGTAAAATTGCTTGCTTTTTGCATGCAGAACATAGTTGGTTGAGGCTTTGCCGGTCATTTCAAGATATCCTGCAACGTCTTATCGATATGGGCAAAGCGAAACTGGTACCCTTCACGCTCAAGCCTTTCTGGAATGACCCAGCGACTTTTCAAGACCAGCTCTGTTTCTGTTCCGATCATGACCGCTCCCATTTCCAGCATCCATTTGGGAGAAGGTAGTCCGAAGCTTCGATTCATGACGTTCCGAAAATGCTGCATGAACTCACGGTTTGTGACGGGATGTGGAGAAGAGCAATTAAATACGCCGCTTAAATCTCCCCGTTCTTTCAAAAAGAGAATAATTTGATACACATCTTCAACATGGATCCAGCTAAAACGCTGATTGCCCGATCCTTGGACACCGCCAAGACCAAAGCGAACCAGATTCTTGTAAGGCTCGATCACACCGCCGTTTTCCCCCAGCACGATTGCCATGCGCAAGGCAACTTGTCTCGTATGAGGCAAATCAAAGGAAAAGAAGGCAGACTCCCACTCCTTGGCGACATCAACGGAAAAGCCTGTTCCAAGCTCCCCGCTTCCTTCTGTCATGGGGCGATCCTCCGCATGCCTATAGATGGTGGCTGTGCTCGAGTTGATCCAAAGCGGTGGCGGGTTTTTGCAAGCCAAAACAGCATTGCCGAGTATGTGAGTGGTCTCTGTTCGAGATTTCAGGATTTCCTCCTTGTTCTTGTCATGGTAACGGCAATTGACGGATTTGCCCGCCAGATTGATGAGCAGCTCGGAATCTTCCAAAGCTTCCACGATCTTTGCATGATTGTCCCACGTTATATGAGGGAAAGTTCTTGCGATGATCATGACTTCGTAGCCAAGTTGATTGAATTTGTCTGCCAGATACTTGCCGATAAAGCCAGTGCCGCCGGCCAGGATGACTTTCTTTTTCATAAGATCAACTCGCTTCCTTCTGTATGCGTATTTCTTACAATAATTGTAACATAATGCGAAGTGGCGGCAGCATGTATCCGTCATTCTAGCGATTTTTTTGATAGACCATACAAAATACAGGTACATCATCGATTTTGGTTTGTTCTCGTAACGTAAATCCTAGTTTGCGATACAAACCGACATTCTCTTCCTTTTCCGTATCCAGCGCGATTCCCTGCGATTCGTGGTCATCCTCTATGGTTTGAAACAGGTGTTGCATCAGGGTTTTGCCGACTCCCTTGCCTTGAGCCTCCGGTTTTACACCAATCATAATGAGGTAGTGATGCTTCCATGGAGGAGCGGCAGAACGTGTGATGCGCATATAAGAATTAAGGAGCATCAGCGTTTTTCCAGACAGTTGAAATACTAAAGGAATTAGCATACCGATTAACAGCAAGCCCCCTTTTATATTCGGAAGCTTGCTGGTTTGTGGCTTCTCGACGACGTATGTGCCGAGTAAGCTGTCTTCGTCAAAAATACCCCATACTTCCTCATAAAATAGAAAGCTCTTATCAAACAGAAAAGACAGAAAAGCTGTCACGCTGTTTCTTGCTGTATGGTCGAGCTCTGAATCCCCAAATACGTGAAGAAAGAGTGGATCACGCGAAAATGCCCTGCTCATGAGTGAGACGAATGCGGGTTTATCCGACTTTGTGAGTTTGGATATGCGGTAGGAAGTCTTCATTTTTCTGTACCTGTGTCGTCGATTACTTTCCCATAATGATTGACAGCAAAGCTAAACAACACTTTTACCATAAAGAATAAGCAGATGATCAACAGAAACGGATGCATACCCGGGAGCAATGGTATCCAGCCAAGGCCAACAGACAGGAGAATGCCTGCGACAAACAGCTGTGAACGATGCCCAATAAGAGCATTCACAACAAAAGCCCCTACAATCGTATAAGCCCATACCCCTATGGAATACGCGAGGTTTTGCTGTAAGAGAAATGCACCCAGGATGATATGGACGTGAATCGCGATGAAGACGATGCGATTTTTTTTACGTGCTGCATAAAAATTGCTAGTTGAGATCGTAAAATTCGCTAGGCAGCCAGAAAATATATCGAATACAAGCAACAATGCCAATGTACTGCGCCAAATGGGCAAGCTCTCCGTGAGTTCAGGGAATCGCAAATAGAGAGCAGTTGTGAGCACTCCACCGAACAGCAAGATAACTGCGATCGAGCCAATGCTCTGCTTTTCACCGAAGACGTCATGCAAAAAAGCAGGAATCCGTAATTGTTTCATGATAAATACACTCCCGTCTCTCGAAGAAATTTGTAGTAAATATACTCATTTACTACAAAATAATTATAACTATCGAGGTCCGTCCATTTCAATAATTTTGTAGTGTATTCGTTGAATTACTCTAAAACCTGAGCTACACTACAGAAAGAGGTGGAGAAGATGAACGGATTCGAACGACGAAAACAGAACAAAATCGATCAGATATACAGCGCCGCCTTTCCATTGTTCTCCAAGCATGGCTTTCAAAAAGTCAGCGTAAATGAAATTGCGCAGAACGCGAAGGTTTCTCCGGCGACCATTTATAACTACTTTGGGACAAAAGAACAGCTCTACGCGGACATGCTAATGAACTGGATGGACAAGCAGTTGGAGCAGTATGAGAGGATTCTCGATTCGGGGAGTTCTTTTCCTGAAAAGACAAAGGACATCATGCTGATGGAAGCCAAGAATTTGCATACCCTCACGGACGAGTTTCAGAACGCCCCCTTTTCTGAACTAAGTCGTTTGCTGCAACGAATCGAAAGCGAATACGAGCAAAAAACCAGGCGCTTTTTTACGAAGTTCGTCGCGCTTGGGAAGCAGGAAGGTTATATTCAGCGTGATCTGACAGAAGAAATGATGATGATGTACTTCACGATGTACAAAAATGAGCTGGGACGGCATTGGGAAGCATCGAATCGTGAGCGAGTCACGTTGAGTATGGAACAATGGGTGGATATGTTTTTCTTTGGTTTGGTTGGACAGAAGCAGAAGTAGCACGAAAGTAAAAAAGCTCTTCACCCAAAATGGGGAGAGCTTTTCTTTATTAGCTAAAATTTGAAAAGTCTGTATGCCAGTTAGATTTCGATAGGCTGCCGTGTTTGGAAACAAAGGAGCGTGAAAAATTCCAATCATTTTGGCGCAGGTGATCCAGCGATGTTTGCGCAGTCATAAATTGATAGCCGGCGATATATCCCGTGATAAACTCGCTCCAGCTGTTATAGGCTTGTTGCGCTTGTCTCACAGCCTGTAGCTTAAACTGCCGAGCTTCCTCTTTTCTGATATAGCCGCCATTTTCCCATCTCGTACCACTCAAGTACGAGGCCCAGGCAAAATCATAGGCGGCAATTCCTTCAGCAGGGAGTCTTTTCAGATAGTAATGAACGACCTTTGCCTTGCCGAGGCGATGCTGATCTGGTTCCAGAGAGTCGATATATTCTGCTCGTCCTGATTCTGATAATGCTGATAAGAAATGGTGAAGCCGGGCAAATTCTTTCCGCTCGCCTTCTTTAAGCATCCACGATACTCTCTCTTTCTGACTCGCTGCGTCTCTTATTCCCCGTTTGCTAAAGTTATCTTTTGTTTCGATGAAGAGCGTATCTGCCCCGATCATAATAGCTGAATGCATACTGTGGGTAAAGAAGTGAAATTGTTTTTCCTTTTTACGCTTGAATGTGAACATGTATGAAAAGTTCACTCCTTGTTAATAGAATCGAGTGATGATATACAGCTTGTACAGTGAACCAAAGAAGAAACGACACAAGACCAAAAGAATCAGTCCATAGAAATAAATCGCTAACGGCGGGCTCGGGCTCGGGACCGTCGGGATCGTTAAATACTTTACCTCGATCATTTGATTCTGATTGAGCTTGTTGAAATCGAACAAAGGAGTCAGTTCCAAATGCTGTAACATGTTCTTTGTGTCCACCAGTACCTTAGGCGGTATATCTATTATCTGGCCCATTTCAAATTCTAAGATTCCGGTTTTTTCAATCTCGATCGTACTATACTTCGTAATGACGAGGATGGGTGTATCGCCCAAGTAGCCGATTTTTACGTAGCCTGAAGGAGTAATTTTTCTTATGTCTCCGGTTTCATTAAGCGTCAAATAATTTTCGTATGTCGTGTAGCTATTTCCGTCTTTATCTGTTTTCGTATATTGATAGATGTTCAGATTACGGAGATTCGTTAACTTGGCCTGAACGAATTGGTTGGGTCCAATCTGTTTCAAAGCCTCTGGCGATGATAATTTGACCAGTCCATTCTGATGAAGCTCTACATTAGAAATGGGAGTGGACTTCGTATGATCTACATATACGTTGTATAGAAGAGATTGAAAAAGCATGATGAGAGCAAGGGCAACCGTAGCTACGGCTACTTGAAAATGAATGGCCGGCTTTATTTGTTTATTCAAGCCTTTCCGTTCTCCCAGCTCCGAAGTCAATTGCTGCAAGGCATGCTTTCGATCTTTGGCTGGTAGCTTCTTGACTTGTTTCAGCATGTTTCCACGAATCTGGGTGAGCAAAATGAGTGCCTCGTAATCGTGTGGACTGGCTGCGAGCAGCTTTTCAAATGTGACTTTTGCCTGAGCCGCCTTACCCAGCTTCAGCTCACACTTTCCGAGCAGGCTCAGTGCTTCCGGATGGTTTGGGAGTTGAGACAAGATGTACTCGCATTCCTTCTGAGCTTCGGTGACATGTTGTTTGTGGTACCATATGTAGGCTCGAGCCAGGTAGCTGTCGATATCGTCTGGCTGAATGCTGATGATACGGGAATAAGCGTCAAGTGCACCATCCGGGTCACCGATGCGTTGGCAATACTCTCCCTGAAGGCGAAGCAATTCGGGGTCATCGGCAAATAAGGCAATAGCCGCGTTAAGTGAGTTGCTTGCTTGCTCCAGTTGATTTTCTTTCAAGGCTTGATAAGCTGCATCGCGGTAAGACAAAAATTTATCACGATCGAGATGGGTCGCCGCAAGCAAAGTATCAAAACGCAATCCTGGCTCGTCTAGCTGCTTCAGATAGTATTGGCAAAATTTTTTCGAGTGCTTGTCCATATAAAAAGGCTTTTGAATAAGCTCCCGCCATTGAAAGCCATCCTCTAGTATTAACCAGACGCTTTTGGGCAAATGGTGGTGCTCGTGCAGAAAGTGAAACAGGCGATCACTGACGATTCTGCTCTGATGTATATTCCACACTAAGTCAGAACGGAGCAGTTTTGTCCAATTTTCCGGATTGATTCTGGAAGGGAAATCGTCGTACAAAGCTTTTACTTGCTCCATAAAAGTGTCTATCTGTTCAACCGGATTATTGCGATCCAGTGTGGCGTCAATATGTTGAAAGGACAACCGACGTTGAACAGTGAGAACGGGGGTATCCTCTTCCGTTTGTACAGGAGCTTCTGTATCGGCTGTGAATGTCACTTCTGCTTTTGGTATTTTCTCACGCTGCTTCGCCATTTTGATGGCCCGATCGTATGTTTCTCTCAGTTGCTGATAGCCCTCCGGATCATCTTCCGGGTGATGCATCTTCAGCTTTTTCGCATAGGCTTTCTTAATCGTCGAAATATCTTCGGTAGGATCAATGTCCAGTATCCTCCAAATATTCACAAGTCGTCACGCCACCTTTTTCATGTGATTCATCTGTTGTTTCATGATTATAATCCACTAAGGATAATTTTAACTATCATGGAAAAATAAAAAAGACGCAGACCTTCTTTCCTTGTGAGAAGAAGATCCGTGTCTTTTCATTGTTAAGGTAGTTGGACGGCAGGTTACTTAGCTTTTGCAAGGGCAATCACGTTTCGGCCCAAATGTCTTTGCATGGAGTTTCTTTAATTTAAGATAAATTTGATTCGATTAAAAATCGTACTCCGCATCTTTTTGCTCCCGAATCCGTGCATAGGCATCGACGAGTAGTACCGTATCCTCGACGAGACGCTCCAGACGAAAATGAATATCATCATTGATGATTTCTTTGCGGTTGAAGTCCTTCTCTTCGATAAAGACATAAGTGGGTACGATATGTGCCTTCATATAAGAGAGGATCGGCTTCAACTGTTGTTCCGCCATGAGATAATGCTTGGATGTTCCTGCCGTGACCAATACGCTGACCACTTTATCCCTGAAAGCGTTGACGGGCAACAGGTCAAAAATGTTCTTCAATGTGGCTGGGATAGATGCTTGGAATGTAGGTGTTCCAATGATAAGCGCATCGGCCCCCATGATGGTTTCGGTCACGAACTTGGTGTCGCCTTCGTAATCCGTGTAATTCCGACCGTCGCTGAAGACGAGATTGTACTCGGCTAGGTCAAGCAGCGTAATTTCTGCATCCGGGTATTTTTCCCGTGCTTTTTTGAGTGTCCAATCCATGGCTGTTCATGTTTTCGAGCCTACGTTAGAGCCTGCAATTCCGACGATTTTCATAGGTGTCACTCCTTTTTTTGTTCTTATTTTGCTGTATGCTTTTTAATTTCTGGCAAGATTTTCGTTGCGATCAGCTCAATATTTTTGGCAATCTTATCAAACGGAACGCCGCCAAAATCGATTTGCGCCATGAAGCGCTGTTGCCCATACATTTCGTATTGGTAGAGCATTTTTTCGACGATGACATCTGGGCTACCAATCATTAACGCATCTCGATAATCGACAGCTTGCGCAAACTGTTGCTTCGGATATCCACTACCACGCAAAGCGATAAAACCACCGTTTAGATGCGGATAGTACTCGCGAAGCGTATCAGAAGTTTTGTCAGCTGTATAAAACAAGCTTGTTGTCGCTACTGGCAAGGTAGCTGGGTCAAAGCCATTTTGCTTCGCAGCCTCCCGATAGGCATCGACGGAGCCTTTAAAGTTGATGGCAGGACCTCCGAGTGTTGTCAGCATCATGGGTACTCCTGCTTGACCGGCTTTGATCGCACTCGCAGGTGGTCCCCCTACTGCTCGCCAGATAGGCAGGCGTCCGTCTAATGGCTGCGGCAGGATCGTAGCATTTTGTAGCGGTGCACGGAATTGCCCTTCCCACGTAATGCGTTCCTCGTTATTCAGCTTCAAAAGCAAATCCATTTTCTCTTCAAACAATTCTTCATAGTCGCGTACATCGTAGCCGAGGAGGCTATAAGCCCCTACACGGGAACCGCGTCCCGCAACAATTTCAGCCCGACCATTGGAGATCAAATCCAACGTAGCAAAGTCTTCATACACGCGGACTGGGTCGGATGTGCTCAATACCGTAGCAGAGCTGGCAATTTTAATGTTTTTCGTAGCTTGTGCGATCGCGCCCAGAATGACGGTATGCGCTTGCGTCGTAAAATACGTCTGGTGGCTTTCGCCAACAGCGAATACATCAATACCTGCTTCATCTGCCAGCTTACTTGCCTCGATTAATTCCTTGATACGTTGTTCAGCAGAAATCTTTGAGCCTGTGTGGGGGTTCGGGGTATGGTCGCCAATTGAATACAAGCCGAATTCCAGTCCCTTTTTGGTGTCGATACGATATTGTTCCATGTTCATTCACTCCTTTTAGTCTATAGGTGTCAATTTTTCTTCAATCTCTGCACGACGGCCTTCGAGGAATGGAGGTAAATCCAACGCTTTCCCGAGCTCCTCGACGGTTGAATCTGCTGTGAAGCCAGGACCGTCTGTTGCGATTTCGAATAAAATTCCATTTGATTCACGGAAATACAAGCTTTTGAAGTAGAATCGATCGATCACTCCTGTTGAACGGAAGCCGCGTTTTCGAACGGCGTCATCCCAGTATTGCAGCTCCTCATCGTTGTTCACGCGGATCGCCAAGTGATGGACACTCCCTCGTCCTGGTTTTTCAGGTGTACCCTCTTCCTGCTTGATGACAATTTCTCCGAAGGATTTCCCTGGGATGGATTGATAAATGGCTTCTTGTTCTGAGCGTGATACTTCGGTATAACCGAATGTGTCTGTTAACAGACTGGCTATTTTGTCCAAGGAGCGGACGGTAATCTCAACCGTGCCGATTCCCAAAATGCGATGCTTTTCTTCGACCACGGATTCGTCCCATGGAGCCCAACTCGATGGAACTCCTTCGCCGTTGTTATTGATCAGGATCATTCGCAGGCCTTCTGGGTCTTCGAAATGCAAGGCATCGCGGCCAGCGTACTTGGTAATCTCGCCATGGTGAACATTCAGTTGTTCAAAGCGCTTTTTCCAAAAGGTCAGGCTCTCCAGTGACGGAACGAGCAGTCCGATTCGAGTGATGGCGTTCGTGCCGCGTACGGTTTTTCCTACCATCGGCATTTCAAAAAATGACAACTCGGTTCCGGCACTGCCTGTCAAATCTCCGTAAAACAGGTGATACATAGACGGATCGTCTTGGTTGACGGTTTTTTTCACTCTGCGCAGTCCCAATACGTTTTGATAAAACTGATTATTCGATGGAGCGTGTTTGGTTAACATAGATACATGGTGATGGCCTGGAATGGTGTACATGGTAGCCCTCCTTATTTAACTTGACTAATCAAGTGATGGTGTAAAAAAAATTACACAGGTGGTAATTCCTTTTTTTGGCTATTCTTATGAACGCGTGTCATGAGGGTGTATAGCGTTTTTTGCTCTTCTTCGCTGAGTACTTCGTCAAAGAAAGACGATTGGAAAGCCAGTTGTTCAGGAAAGGCTTGTTCCAGTACTGCTTCCCCTTTTTCGGTAAGGCTGATCGTTTTTGTTTTCCAATCCTGCTTGCGTACAATGTAGCCTTCTTTTTCAAGACGTACGAGCATTCGAGAAATACCACCTTGGGTAACGGTTACCCTCTCAGCTAACTCCGATTGGGTAAGAGGCTGATAGACGCTAATTTGCATCAGGACATCGAATTGAGCTGTTGTTAAATCGAATCTATTTAGGAACTCATTTGACAGCTGGTTGCTTTGGGTGGTAAACCGCATCAAGCGTAACCAGATTAATGAACCTATCGTGTTATTACGCATGTTAGTTTGCCTCCCTTCGCTGAGCTTAATATCACTTTACTACTCAACTGATAAAAGGGCAAGCGTTTTTTAATCTCCTTCCACACCCATTTATTCATCCAAGTATGATGTTGTGTCGATTATTTGGTATTTTTATAAAAGAACACTATGAGATATATACAATTACTCGGAATGGAACTTTGCCCAAGTGGGGTACGGATTAAAAGGTAATGCACACTATTTATGAAATAACAGGGGATCATTTATGGAGAAAAAATCAGGAGTATACTTTGGCAAAGAAATTGCCTTAAACAACTTGAGAGATATCCTATTTCACTATCATACTGAAGAAAATGCAGATTATGAGCTTACCATTGATTGTAAAGAGTTCGATCCAAGAATTGAAATAGATGCTGAAATAATTGGGTCTTATGTAAGAAAAGAAGACATAGAAGAATTGAATTTAAAATTAAAAGGTCTACCAGGGAACTTCCGTTGGTGCACATACAAACACTGGCATACGACTGCAGTAATCAATGAAGTAAAATATGAAGCATATGGAAAGGAAACGCTAGATGGTGAACGGTTGCTTCTATTAGAAGATTATACGGGAGAGTTGAATGATCTCAGATTAAAAATATGCAATCTCCCTCAGCATTTACAGTGGGTGACATTGAGGAAAAATATTGATGGAACATACCCAAATATGCAAGAAAACTTTAGATCTTGGATAAACGAGATGTTAAAACTTTAAACTGTTTGTAAGAATGTGCCGCTCCATTATTAGGAGCGGCATTATTTTTATCTATTGTTTTTTTTCAACCGTCTTCTTCATCGTTTCAATTAATGCTTTCAAGAGGGGCAAATTTCGGTTCTTCATATGATATGCCAAGTACAAATCATTAAAAACAGTACAGGACGGATACATGATCTTTATTTTGTTTCTGGACAAATGGTCATCCAACATGAACGTGGGCAACAGGCTGATGCCAGCGCCATGCTCGATAGCCTTCAGCACACTGTGCAAATCCGGTACGACGTGTGTCGGATGCGTTTGTGGACGCTTCTGAAAATGCTCACGCCAAAAGCGGCGGATGATCGGCAAATCCAAATCATAGCTGATCCACGGCTGGGAGCATAGCCACGATTCAAAAGACTCCTTGTCGTCAAACGTTGGTTCACTGTAATCGGGAGGTGCCACCAAAGCAAATTCCTCTTGCATGTACGGAATATATTCGACGCCTGGCGCGGAAAGCTTTTGCGACATGACGATGAGATCTACTTTTTCCTCCAGTAATAATTCGAGTACCTTGGAAGCGACTCCGAGATAGGCGATGACGCGCATTTGGTAGCTTCCAATATGCGGAGCTAATTTTTCACGGAAAAACTCATGTGCTGACCCGATTCGAATCACGGGTAAAGACGTGGCCGCGTTCGTCTTGAGGGTCTGAGTGGTTTCTTCCAAAGCTTCGATGAGCGGAACCACCTGTGTATAGAGCGCTTTGCCTCTCTCGGTAGGAATCATTTTTCGGGGAGCTCGTGTAAATAACGGCTCACCCACCTCTGCTTCCAGGGAGGCCAAATGCTGGCTCATGGCTGGTTGGGTCATCATTCTCGTCCTGGCAGCTTCCGATACGGAGCTATGCTTATAAATGCTGATAAAGCTTCGGTACCATTCAAAGTCCACCATGTTGGCTATCCTTTCTTAACTGAGACGTTTCTGGTGCTGTGCTCCCCATATCGTAAACAAAATTCCGATGACCGTCACGAGCGAAGCGACCCAAGGAACAGCAGTAAGACCGCCTGCAAAGTTAAAATCGATAACAACGCCCCCGATATAGGCACCAAGTGCATTTCCCAGGTTGAAGGCCGCGATGTTCAGGGTCGAGGCGAGCGTAGGTGCTTCCTTGGCTGTGTTGAGCATGTGGAGCTGCAAGCCAGGAACGGTACCAAATGCGGCAATCCCCAAAATGAATACGGTAATCAAGGTGAGAAGCTTATTTTGATCGGTAAAGCTGAACACAGCGAGAATGAGCGCCAGTGCGACAAGTATCCCGAGCAGGGAAGGAAACAGCTTGCGGTCTGCCAATTTTCCACCGTAAATATTCCCGATTGTAATCCCTACGCCGAACAAGACGAGGATGTACGAAACAGAGCTGGGTGAGAAGCCCGTGATGTCCACCAGGATTGGCGAAATGTACGTAAACGCGGTAAATACGCCACCAAATCCGAATACAGTCATCAAAAGCGCGATATGAACCGCTGGGCGTTTGAGCACGCCGAGCTCTTGTCGCAGACTGGACGCTGCGTTGGCGACCTTCGGAACGAGCATGACAATTCCGATCAATGCAATGATCCCAATAATCGTGATTGCCCAGAAAGTAGAGCGCCACCCGTACGCTTGCCCCAGAAACGTTCCAATCGGTACACCCAAAATATTGGCCAGTGTCAGTCCGGTAAACATAATCGCGATGGCACCCGCGCGTTTTTCCTTGGGAACCAGCTCAGCGGCAATGACCGAACCCACACCGAAGAACGATCCGTGGGTAAGAGCAGCCAGGATGCGAGCCAGCATCAGAACCATATAGTTCGGTGCGAGGGCGGCTAGTGCATTTCCCGCGATAAATAGAATCATAAGAAACAGCAGAAGTGCTTTGCGCGGCATTCTGTGGGTAGCCATCGTAATGATGGGAGCGCCGATAGCGACACCCAATGCATAGCCGGTAATAAGGAATCCAGCCATCGGGATGGAAACGTTCAGACTGGTGGCTACCTCGGAAAGCAGCCCCATAATGATGAACTCTGTCATCCCGATCGCAAATGCTCCGAGTGTCAGAGCGTACAAAGCCAGAGTCGATCCTTTGCGAGAGGCCTGTGCCTGTTCAAAGTGACGGGCCATATTTTCTGTTGCCATGGTAGTGAGTAGCCCTCCTTTAGTTTCAAGAAAATGAACAAGATGAATAGGAAGGAGGCTGATATTTTCGTCTATCAGCCTCACGTGTATTATTCACCTAATTTGCTTAGTACTGCTTCTGTAACGGCGAGCGTAGATTGCGGATTTTGTCCGGTAGGACCCCAAGCCCGTCGCTGCTTCTTCTCTGTCTGTGAAAGCATTCACGCGCTTGCCTGCGACCAGCGGCTGACCATTTGACAAGGTCGCACCACGAGCCCGGCAGGACCGTGGCAAACAGCGGCTACGATTTTTCCTGCTTCATAAAAATCTCGCAGTAATTGTTGCAGCCTTTTGTTATCTGGCAGGTCAAACATCGTACCATGACCACCAGGAAGGAAAATGGCCTCGAAGCCGTCTGATGTTACATCATCCAGCTTTTTGGTGTTTTCCAGATGCTTGGCGGCTTCCAAGATTTCTTGCGCTGTTTGGTCGTCCACGCTACCAGGGTCAACCGGACCAACTCCGCCCAATAGACTTGCTACGGTGATTTCATAGCCTTTGTTTTCGAAGGCCAGATAAGCCTCCGCAAACACGGACAGCCAGATTCCTGTCTTTTTGCCTTCCTGCATGTCTGTATGATTAGTGACTACCATCAAGATTTGTTTTGCCATCTATATGGGATACAGTCGAGCCAGATAAAGGTCCAAAATGCCTCGTCCATTGAGTCCAGTGTTCAACATTACAGAGGATGTCAAGAATATTTCTTTCTTGTAATCGTTGAGTAATCGTAGATTCCAGCGCTTTTAGAGTTGGAGAACCTTCCTTTTTCGATATACGTTTGAGGGTAGGTTCCCCTTTTTCATTAATGATTACTTGACCATTATCCGGATAATCAGCTACGTAGGAAAGAAGGCTTAAAAATTGATCCTCCATTAACTTCCTGTGATTTTCTTCCATTCTCTAATGATACCATCATAATCTCGTCCTAATCGGGCGATAAGCTGTCATATGACAGTAAAAACGCATCATGGTGACATAATGGCATCTTGGCAGTATGACAATTACTTTGCAATACTCGGGGAGACAAATCGCTTCGCAACGAATGAATAATACGATTCTTTAATCAAAAGGAGAAACGAAATGAACAAAATTTCTATGCTCACTGTATCGACAATGATTACCGCGACTCTATTACTGTCATTACAAGGAACTGGTTTTGCAAAGCAGGCGGATCCCCTCGTTACTACTTACAGTCAAGCTTCGCAGACCAAAGCCAAGCAACTTATCGATGAAGCTGCTAACCATCAAAATATACCGGGCATAATTGTAGCTTCCTCAAACAAAGGATCAAAATGGGCATATGCTTCCGGTGAAGCAAGCATTTACGGTACTGACCCGGTTAAGACGAACTTTACTTTCCGGATCGGTAGTCTAACAAAGACGTTTACTGCAATGGTCGTTCTTCAGCTTGTTGATGAACAAAAACTGAACCTGGATGACACGATAGAAAAATGGCTGCCTGATGTTGTTAAGGGTACTGAATATGAAGGGGATCATATCACGATTCGGCAACTATTAAACCAAACAAGCGGTATTCCTGACTATTCAGACCACAAGGATTTTCTCGATAAATTTCTCCCAAACCCGTTACATTCCTTTACTGCTGACGAATTAGTTCGTACTGGACTGAACATGAAGGCAATCTCTAAGCCTGGAGAGAAATGGGTTTATTCCAATACGAATACGGTACTGGCAGGGATGATTATTAAGAAGGCTACTGGAGAAACATACGGGGAACATATTAGGAAACGTTTCATAGCTCCCCTTAACCTAACGAGCACGTATGTACCCGACGACTACTCGTTTATTCCAGGTGAACATGCACGAGGATACTTCGTACTCGACGGTCAATTCATAGACAGAACCGAAATGAATCCCTCTTGGGCAGATGCTGCGGGATCTATGATCTCCACAGCGGATGATATGAATACATTCTTCAGTGCTATACTTAGTGGCAAGCTATTAAAACCAGCTACTTTAGATCAGATGTTAACTGGGGTTGAAACTCCAGCAGGTGAATACGGCTTGGGGATCGTTGGAACAAAGCTGACGAATGGTATTACGATTTGGGGGCATGGCGGCAACGTTCCAGGATTCGCAACGTTCACAGGTGGAACTCGCGGCGGGGATTATGTACAAACCCTTAATATCAATGCGATGCCTTCTGAAATTAATACGTTGACTCTTTCCAAAAGCATTGCCGAGCAACTCATTGGCTCTTCATCACATTAAGAACACCAGCAAGCTGGCACTGGAAATTTCCTATTCCGGTGCTAGCTTGCTGCCATCTCGGCCCCGACCGTTTCCTCTGCCCGCGACGGAATGTCCGAGATAAACAGTCTCAAACTATCTTATAAACAGTCTAATTTACGTTATAACTCACACCTGCGCGAACGCATGGGACATTTTCCTGATCGGATTACCGATGGATACGGGTGCAATAACTGCCCAGAAGATCGATGCAGCCATACGTGACATTCTGAATCAATAAACATTCCGCAGCCACATGAAGGAGCAATGTCAGTACCTATTTAATTGATGGGGTCATACTATATTGCCTCCTGTATTTTTTGATTGGGATACAGTTGCTATTCTAAGGTCGAGTTATCGATAAAACAAATTATGTTTTAATAGCATATCCATAAATAAATTAATAGATATAATTGAAAAGGAAAAAGGCTTATTGCTCTTGGAGTTCCCAAGGCAAAAGCCTTCTTAACTTAACGGCTAAATTCCTTTTCGAACATGGCTTGATTAGCGATGACAGGTTCTTGACCGACCGCATTGATGTTCGTCACCAAAATATTCTTCCCGCCTAAGGTACCACCCGCTAACGTTTCAAATCCATGAATGCCGCCTCCATGTCCCCAATAGGTCTTTCCGTTCGGCAGTGTTACTTCATAAAGTCCCAGTCCATATTTGCCAAAAGGTGAGTCCACACCTGTTGTCATCTGTTTCAACATCTCGTCATTTAATAATTTCCCACCCAAAAGCGCACTAAAAAAGGTGGTCAAATCTTTGCCAGTCGAGATCATTTCCCCCGCAGCATTCGCCCATGAAGGATTATACTCTGTGAAATCAAACAGTTTCCCTGCCCGATTCATGCTATAGCCTGTGGCATGCTGGCCCGGGATTTTTGGATTACTACCACTAAAGGATGTATTTGTCATCTGAAGCGGGTCGAGGATCCGTTTCTTCATCTGCACATCGTACGTTTCTCCTGTCACCTTTTGAATAACAAGACCAGCCAGTACGGTATTTGTATTCGAATAGTCAAAGCCTGCCCCTGGTTGAAATACTGGCGGCTTAGCCAGTCCCATACGTACAAGGTCATTAACGGTATATTGAGGGAATGAGGTAGCGTACCGCATGTCTGTACTCGTATAGCTTGCAATCCCGCTCGTTTGGTTCAATAACTGACGAATCGTGATTTTGTTGCCGTCATACCCATTACCCTTTACCACACCTGGGAGCCATTTTTCTACCGAGTCTTCCAGATTCAGCTTTTTCTCCTGAGCCAACTGTAAGACAAGGGTAGCAACAAACGCCTTTGTGACACTGCCAATACGGAAAGTAAAGTCTGGTTCCATCGGATTTTTATGATCGAGGTTGGCAACACCCGCTGCATAAGACCAGTATTCTCCGTCTCTTAACCCAGCAGCAACTATGCCAGGGATTTCCTCGCTTTTTGCTTTCTCATCAATGAAGTGTGTCACTTCTTCCCCATGTTTTTGAGCAGCTTGATCCGGGGTGGATGGTTGCTTGGCTTGTCCCGAGAATTCAGTCATCTGGATGCTCTCCATATGAGGAACAGCACCTTCTAATACGTTGATACTCATCGCGATCACATGCTCGCCGTCTTTTGTTCCACCTGCGAAGTTGGTGAATCCAGGAATGCCGCCTTGATGACCCCATATAGTAGTGCCATTCGGCAAGATTACTTCCTGAATACCGAGTCCGAATTTCCCGTGTGGAGTATCAACAGTGGTCACCATTTCTTTCTGCATTTCAGGTGGTAACAGTTTTCCACCTAATAAAGCACTGAAGAACGTAGTCAAATCTTGTGCAGTCGAGATCATACCCCCTGCCGCGTCAGCAAACGAAGGGTTAAGGTCAGTCATATCCATTAATGTACCGGCATTGTTAAAGTAGCCATTCGGACTCTTTTCAGGCAAGGAAGTAGAGCCCCCAGGCAATAGTGTGTTTTTTAATTGAAGCGGCTCAATAATTCGTTTCTGAATTTGCTCTGCATACGTTTCTCCAGTGACCTTTTGGATAATGAGTTTCATAAGCACAGTATTCGTATTCGAATAGCCGCCTGTGGTCGGTTTATGCTTCAATGCACGAGAAATTAGCTGTTCAACTGTCAGCGTTTGAGTAGAGTTCGAAAGTAAACTTTCCTTGAGTTCACCATCTAAGTAGTCGGTAACTCCACTCGTATGATTTAATAACTGACGAATCGTAATTTTGTTACCGTCATATCCGTTTCCATGGACAACACCTGGCAGCCATTTCTCCACCGAGTCATCGAGGCTTAGCTTCTTTTCCCCAGCTAGTTGCAGGGCAACTACACCGACGAACGATTTCGTTATACTCCCGATTCGAAAGGAATAGTCAGCTTCCATCGGTTTCTTACTTTCTATATTCGCTTCGCCGGAAGCATACGACCAGAAATCATTTCCCTTCTTTACTGCAAAGAGGACACCTGGAATGTTTTCGCTGGCAGCAGCTTTATCAATCGCTTCTTTTATTTTGGCATGATCCGTATTTTGTTGTTGCGTGATTGCTTGGTCCACACTTGCTTCCGCACAACCGTAAGTAGGAAGTATCAGCGTTCCTATCAATAATGCAGATAACGTAAGGGACGCTCCTTTTTGCATGTGGAATGGTTTCATTTCGCATCGCTCCTGTAAGTTGAAATGTGTTGTTTCACACATCCACCTTATTCTCAGGGCTGTAAAATCACATAGTGACAATACCGTTCTATCTATATATGACAACGTGCTAACCCATCATATTTCCGGCATGATAGAATGTCATAAAGGCTATATGACACGGCGCATTCTGCTTGACGAATCGGGAATTGGTGAGGCATGATGAGTCAGAAACATTCGGGAAATTCCTTACCATTCAAACGAGCAGGAGTACATGAAAAATGATATTCAACATAAAAAAATGGTTCTGGTACAATTGGGTGATTTTTGCCTTGCGAACGATCTGGCTAGGCATCATCGTCATCGCAGATGTTATGTATCCGGCAATGATAGCCGTTCCGTTCGGAGTCATCATCCTTAGTGCCCTTTTGGTTTATGCCATTCCATTGATCGTTCAATATAGAAAAAAAGATTGGTATCTGGCAGTCGAAGTCGTAATGACAGGCTTTTTTTATCTATTTGTGGCCTTTGTAGCGCCTGGATTGACTTGGCCTTTCGTTTTACTAGTAATCATTATTGGTGTGGCCAGTAGTCGCAGAACGTATATGTGGACGGGAATCTCTAGTGGGATTATTTTTCCGGCTCTGAACGGGTTGATTACCAATCGTCTCCCGTACGAGTTCATGTTTAGTTGCAGCTTTGGTTTTGCGATTGGTATGGCATTTAGCATATTAATCGAGTCTCATAAGCAAGGCCGCATTATTCAAGAACAGAAGCAATTATTGGAGCAGCATATTAAGCAAATCGAGGAGCTGACACTGATCGAAGAACGTAATCGGCTGTCACATGAGTTGCATGACACGATTGGACATGCGTTAACCTCTTTGATTGTTGGCGTGGAATCGCTCCGATCCTCGGTTCCTGATTCACAGGTCGAACGAGTTGATAAACTTGTCTCCATAGCACAGGGCAGCCTGGATGATATCAGAAAGCATCTGCATCAGCTCTCTCATGCTCATGCCCGGTTCAACCAGTCGTTAAGTGAGTCGCTCCTGGAACTGACGGAAGAATTTATGAAGTCAACAGGTGTAACGGTCAACTTCCGTGTGATCGGAAGTGAGACGCTCGTTATGCAAAAAATGAGCATTTCTTTATATCGTTGCCTGCAAGAATTGCTCACAAATGCGGTTCGTCACGGCCAAGCAAGTGTGATAGCTGTTGATCTGTATTTCGAAAGTCAGCAACTCCGTTTACAAATTGAAGATAATGGAAACGGACTAGAGTCCATCGAATTCGGCTTAGGACTAAAGGGAATAAAAGAACGGCTTGAGCAACAGCAAGGTACGCTGTCCGTTCATTCACAATCAGGGCAAGGGACCGTTGTCATTTGTAATGTTCCCATACAGGCAGAAGCTGGACAGGGAAGTATCCGCCTGCTTATTGTTGATGATCAGGTGATGATTGCCGACAGCTTACAGCAAATTTTAAGCCAGCAGGACAACTTTATCGTTGTGGGTACAGCGAGTGATGGGCAAGAAGCTTTAGAACAGTGTGAGCGACACCAGCCGGATATCGTGTTAATGGACGTGCACATGCAAGGGATGAACGGACTGGAGACCTTCCTTCAAATGAAAGAACGTTGGCCGAACATGAAGATTGTGGTCATGACAACGTTCGAGGATTCGGTACAGGCAGCATCAGCGTTGGAGCACGGGGCGGAAGGATATATGCTGAAGTCTACTCGTCCAAAAGAGATGATGGAAGCGCTGAAGCTCATCTATAGCGGGGGAACGTGGCTTGATCAGTCGATCGCTACACGCGTATTTGAAGAGATGAAGCGCCAACGTGAGCAATTAGAGAAGTACAGCCCGAATGATCCCTATGGATTAACGAAACGGGAAAGGGAGATTTTACAGCTTTTATCGGATGGGCTTCGTTACAAGTCGATTGCCACCAAACTATATTTATCGGAGGGAACGGTACGGAATTACTGTTCCACTCTTTACTCGAAGCTCGGTGTCAGCAACCGGGAAGAAGCAATTGAACTGGCACGAACTGAGAGTATCCTATAGATGACAAAAAGACGGGAGAAATCCCGTCTTTACTCTTCCGGCGTTCGGTCGAGGAACAGCCGCGTTACCTTTGTGTAATCCCCTTTTTCCACTTCTTTTTCCGTCGCCTTTTCTTCCAAAGGATCATGACCGTACATGCTTGGCGCTACTGTGGGCTCGTGCTCGCCAGAACCTCGCTTTTTCTCCATGATTCACCACTCCTTTTGCCAGTAGGGTGTGATGGATGGCTTATTCTTATCCCCGATTGCAGCATATGACATTGGAAATGCTATTTCAAAAGTACCGATCTTCAAGATCCGGTGCTTTTTTTGATGACAAATTGTCATATAGGGTAAGGAGAAAACGTTGGTAACAGGGCGTCTGAACCTTATGACAAAACGTTACTTGTTGTACAGGCAGTGCCCGGGCCATACTTTGAGCATACAAAGTTGTTTGGAGGAAAGAGAAATGAACTTGACGGCCTTTTACAGAAGTAGCATCGTCGCGGTATCGATTTGTGGTTTACTCATAACAGGATGCACGAATACAGCTCCATTAACCGAGACGGACAGCGAACAACAACAAGGGAAGAAGGCAGAAAATCTAAGTCCAAAAGAATGGTTAGAGCTGAACTCTTTTCAATTGAATAGCGCTGAGCCTGGGACTGATCTTAAAGATATTGAACCGCTGCGCCAAATGATCGGTTCTGCTTCAATCGTAGGTTTAGGTGAGGCAAATCATGGAAGTCGTGAAATTTATACGATGAAACACCGGTTTGTTGAATTTCTCGTCATGGAAATGGGCTTTACCACCCTTGTATTAGAAGAAAACTGGGGCAACGCATTGAAACTTGATCATTACGTTCTCACAGGAGAAGGGAATCCGAGTAAATTCCTAATGCCTATATTTCAAACAAAAGAAATCGTAGACATGCTGGAATGGATGCGTGAGTACAATGCCGATCCCGAGAACGAAACGAAACTGCGGGTGGTCGGAATGGATGTACAAAATGTCAGCGAAAATGTATACGATGAGATCAGACAGTATATAAAAAAATATAAGCCTGACCTGCTGCCCCGTGTGAATAATAAAATGAAGGAACTTGCCGAAGTTACGAAGGACCTGGAAACCTATTCAGCTTTGCCAGTGGCCATTCAGAAAAAACATCAGGAGCAAGCGAAAGAAATCACGGAAATATTGGAACAAAACAAAAGCAGTCTGAACGGCCAATCCAAGGAGTTCGCAAGGATTAAGCAACACGCCAAGGTCATTGAGCAATTTACTGGCATGTATTTCAACTTCTCGGAGAATCCATCTGATTTATTTTTGAAGCATGATATCGCGATGTTTGAGAATGCGAAGTGGGCTCATGAACAGCTGGGAAAAACAATCGTATGGGGTCACAATGGGCACATCGCAAAGAACAATATGTTGCAAGAGGTATACCCGAAGCTCGCCGGTCAGTATTTACTGGAGCATTATGGAAAGGAATATGTAACGATTGGAACTTCATTCGGGAAAGGCGATTATAACGCGTTTAACATTGAAAATAAAATTGTTCCAGCTACCATTCAATCGAATGATCCAAAAACATTCAATCATACTCTGGATCAAGTCTCAAAGGATCAATACTTTGTTGATTTACGGAATGCTACAGGTCTCACCCAAAAATGGTTAGAGGAAGAACGGCCGTTTTTGATTGGATTCGGTTCTGCTGATCCAAGCAAACCAAACTCTATAACAACTTCGCTTGGGCAAGCATTTGATATTCTCATTCATATAGACACAGTGAGCGCTGGCAAGCTTGTTCGTTAAATAGCAGAAAGAAACCGGCATTTACCCAAGAGCAATGGGCAGAATGCCGGTTTTATTATATAAGAAACCCCATCAAGCGTTTCACATTGTCGGTGTTTTCGCGGGATGTCAGCGACTCCAGCAAGGTGAATGCCACATCAAAAGCGGTCGAAGGGTTGTACGAGGTGATGACATTGTTGTCGATCACGATGGATTGGTCAGGGATGACATCTGCGCCCATCGCAGCTAGTTGCTTTTGCCGCAACTGGTTGTTCAGGTTGTAGGTCGTTGCTTTTCGTCCTTGCAAAATCCCGCTTTTCCCAAGGGGAAGTGCGCCAACACAGATGGAAGCGATCACTTTGCCTTGCTTTTCAAATTCACGTATGAAAGCGAGAACGTCCTCGCGATAAGCATCCTCATAAAACCCCGCCTGCTCAAAACCGCCAGGCAGTGCCAATGCATCGAAGTCATTTACATCCGCATCGTCGATCACCATTTCGGGGATCACAGTAAAATTCCACGTGCATTTCAGCTCTTTGCGCGTTCCCACCGTCACCAGCTCCGTTGTTCCGTCGCCCTCTTCCTTGTTCCAGCCGATCACATCTGTAAATACGCTAGCCTCTACTGCTTCAAAACCATTCGGTAATAACAAGCACACTTTTTTCATCGAAAATCAGCTCCTGTGTTCGAATCCTTCAAGCCGTACCGGTACTTACCAAGAATCATATGCTATCATTGATTATTAGTAAAAATGAAAGTTCTGAAGATGATCTTCAGGATTTCTGATAATAAATATGCGGGCAAGGGGGAGCGGGCATGGAGATTCGCCAATTTCAAACCTTTAAGGCAGTCGTCGATTTCAACAGCTTTACGAAGGCGGCACAAGCTCTGCAATATTCACAGGCGACGATTACCTCCCATATTCAGCAGTTGGAAGAAGGAATGGGTGTCCCTCTGTTTGATCGATTGGGAAAGAAAATTCAGTTGACCGCTTATGGCCGCGAGCTGTACACGTATGTCGAGGAGCTGCTGGTTTCGTATGCGAAGATCAAGGATATATCGGCGAATGAGCAATCACTGCAAGGAGAGCTGCGCATCGGAGCCTCGGAGACGATTACGATCTATCGGCTGGGTGACATTTTGTCTAAGTACAGAGCGAGCTACCCGGGTGTGAATATTTCATTTGTAATGGACGACTGCAGTCGACTGCGGGAAAAGCTGCATGATGGTCTATTGGATATCGTGATCACGTTGGAGCCAAAGCTCGATGATCCGAATCTGGTCGTGGAGCCGTTCTCTACGGAACGTTTGGTTTTTATCGGGGGGCGCGATCATTCGTTTGAAAAAATAGAGGATGCTGGCGAGGAATGTATGATTTTTAGCGGGGAGCATTGTGCTCTGCGGCGGTTTTTTCAACGCTTCCTGGAAAAAAGAGAGATCAAGCCGAAGCACCACCTGGAGTTCTCCAGTATGGAAGCGATCAAGCAGAGTGTGGCGAACGGGCTAGGCGTGAGCTTGATGCCGTATATTAGCGTCGAAGCCTTGTTGAATGAGCAAAAAGTGAAAATAATAGCGTGCGAGGAAGAGCTGTTGTTCTATGCGCAAATTGCCTACCATAAAAACAAGTGGCTTTCACGGGCACATAAGAAGTTTATTGATTTCATGCTGGAAAGTCGGGATATCGGGTAAAGCGGCAACCAACAACCAACCAGTCTGTTTTGGTCTAGAACCAGAGCAGGCTGGTTTTATTTTCGGAAAATTTCATAACTTGTTTGACATCCGTTTTTCTACAATGCTAAGATCGAAATGAAAGTAAACGAAAGGAAAATGGAAATAAAACGAAACAAGATAATTCATGATCGTAAGGAAGTGAAGTCCTATGCTGGCAGCCGAACGGCACAGCAAGATCCTCGAACAATTGAAAGCAGAACAGAGCGTAACCGTCAGCCAATTGAGTCTGGCGCTGGATGTGTCTGAAGTAACAATCCGAAAAGATTTGATCAAGCTCGAAAACGATGGTCTCTTGACGCGCATTCACGGGGGAGCGACGATTACGAATTTCTTGCCATTGGAGCGCAGTTTTACAGAGAAGCTGGAAGAGAAAAGCGAAGAGAAGCAAGCGATCGCTCATCAAGCGCTGTCGCACATCCAGCCGGGGGACACGGTTATTCTCGGGGCAGGGACAACGATGATGGAGCTCGCCAAGCTGCTGCGCGGCTTGAATGATCTGACTGTCGTGACGAATGCGGTCAACATCGCCATGGAGCTGAACAGTCAAGGCAAGCATCACGTTATCTTGATCGGTGGAGAGATGCGCCACAAATCCTTTGCGCTCGTTGGTTCTGTCGCAGCGGACAATTTGCGAGGACTTTCTGTTTTCAAATGCTTTATCGGGGCAGATGGGGTTCATCCGGAAAATGGGCTGACGACACTCAATCTGGCAGAAGCGCAAATCAACCAAGTCATGATGGAACGCGCCAGAAAAGTCTATGTGCTGGCCGACCACAGCAAGTTCGGAGAGACGCATTTGGCGAAGTTCGCCGGGTTGTCCGATGTCGATCGGATTATTACGGATGCGGCGGCACAGCATCTTGTCAGTAAGTACGCGGAGCTGGGCATCAACCTGGAGCTGGCGAGCTTGCAGGGCGTGACCAGGTAAACTACCAGATCAGAAAGGAAACGGAGGGATCGATATGGCGTTGGTATCATCGACACAGATGCTGCGCACAGCAAGGGAGCAAGGATATTGTGTGGGGGCATTCAACGTACACACGATGGAAATGCTCCAAGCAGTAGTGGAGGCGGCTTGCGAAGCAAACGCACCGCTCATTTTACAGACCACAGTCGGAACGGTTCGGCATCTCGGACCTGAGTATATAGCAGCAATTGCCCGGGTAGCCTCAGAAGAGGCCCGGGTGCCGATTGCCCTGCATTTGGATCATTGTCATGAAGAGGAGCTGATCGTGCGATGTATCGAAGCGGGTTATACATCGGTCATGATCGATGCGTCGATGCATCCTTTTGCGGAAAATGCGGAGATGACGCGGCGTGTAGTGGAGCTGGCTAGGGAGCGCGGTGTCAATGTGGAGGCAGAGCTCGGCAAGGTCGGGGGCGTGGAGGACGATCTCGTCGTGGACGATGCAGATGCTGCACTGGCTGACCCGATTGAGTGCGAGAGATTTATCGAGTTGACTGGCGTAGATACGTTGGCTCCGGCCATTGGTACGGCTCACGGGATTTACAAGGGGGAGCCGCGCATTGATTTTGCTCGTATCGAAGAGATTGCTCGTCGTGTTTCTGTGCCGCTTGTATTGCACGGCGGTTCGGGAATTCCCGAGGAGCAGGTGAAGCGGGCGGTTCAGCTCGGCATGGCAAAAATGAACGTAGCGACAGAGCTGCGTATCGCGTTTTCACAAGCGATCAAGGGCGTATTTGACGACAACCCACAGGAAAACGACCCACGCACCTATATGAAGCAGGCCAAGCAGGCGGTCAAAGAAGTGGCTCTCGCCAAGATGGAGATGTGTGGTTGTATCGGGAAAGCTAGTGGACGTTAATCAAAAAAAGGGAAAGGGACGATTTTACATGCGTATGAATCTCGATGATACAAAAGCACTGCGTGAACTGGATACGATTCGGGCACTGCAAGATACGGAAAGCTATGATGAGCAGTTTAAAACAGGCTTACAATTATCTGATTCTTTAGATGTGTCGAATATTTCTGTTAAAATTGAAAATATTGTGGTGCTTGGCACTGGTGGCGGTTCGGCTGCGAGCGTCAATTTGATCAAGTCGTATTTGTTTGACGAGTTGCAAGTGCCGCTTCAATTAAATCAAGGCTACACCCTCCCGGCTTTTGTAGATGCGAAGACGCTCGTCATCGTCGTTAGCCACTCCGGCAATACAGAAGAGGTCGTCAGCGGCTACGAAGCGGCCATCGCCAAAGGAGCACAGATAGCCGTCATTACGGCGGGCGGAAAAGTATTGGGGCTGGCTCGTGAACACAATCATGCGTGCTTGATTGTACCTGGCGGAATGATGCCTCGGATCGTACTCGGCTACATTTTCCTGCCGATTCTCGCCATCTTGACGAAGCTCGGGCTGATTTCCGACAAGCGTACGGAGGTCGAGGAGACGATTGCCCTGTTCGAAAAGTGGAAGCACGTCTACGGAACGGACTCTCCGATCGAGAATAATGAAGCCAAGCAAATCGCCATCGAGATGGATGGACTGATACCTGTTGTGTACGGAACGCTACCGTTTTTCGATGCTCCTGCATGGCGTTGGAAAAACCAGCTCGGGGAAAACAGCAAGCTGATGGCATTTTGGAACGCCATTCCGAGTCTTCACCACGACGAAGCTGTGGGCTGGGATTCGCCGTCTGCACTGCTGAAGGGCGTTCATTTTACACTCATCCGCGATCAGGAGGATAGTGAGAAGACGACCCAACGTGTAGAGATCAGCGCTGACATTTTGCGTGAGCGCGCTGGTGGGGTAAGGGTGGTTCACTCCCACGGCGTGTCCCGAATGGCTCGTTTGTTTTCCATCGTGTACTTGGCTGACTTCGTGTCGCTGTACGCTGCTCTGATTCGCGGCGTCGATCCAACCCCTGTAGAAGTGATCAATTTGTTCAAACAAAAAATGGGCCAGCCGCTCGTTACTGTGCAGGTGAGATAGCATGCTCGTAACGGTCACACTGAACGCGGCCATCGATAAGACGTATCGCCTCTCGCATTTTCGTTCTGGAGAGCTGCATCGCACGACTGATGTACTGAGCTTGCCCGGCGGAAAAGGGCTAAATGTAGCGCGTGTAGTGAAAGCATTGGGGCAGGATGTAGTCGCAAGCGGTTTTGTCGCTGGTCACAACGGGAGATTCATCGCGGAAGGCTGCGAGTGTGAGGGGATTACGTCCTCCTTTATCGAAACGAGCGGAGAATCCCGACTGTGTCTCGCTTTTCTCGACGAACAGGAAAAGAAGGTGACAGAAGTGCTAGAGCAAGGTCCTGCGCCCAGTGAAGAAGAGATCAGTCGCTTGCAAACGCGTTTGATCGAGCTGGCGGACCAGGCACAGTACATGGTTTTTTCCGGAAGCTTGCCAGGTGGCGTTCCAACCGAAACATACGCTGCGCTCATCCGAGGTGTCGCTGGGAAAGGAACCGCATGCGTGCTCGATACGAGCGGCCAGGCCCTGCTGGAAGGAATCAAAGCAACACCCTCACTCATCAAGCCCAATCGACCGGAAGCGGAAGCGATTCTCGGATTTTCGCTGGATAGCGACGATGCCAGATGCAGAGCCATACGCGAACTGCGTGAGCACGGTGCCCAGCGAGTCCTTCTCTCGTTAGGAGAGGAGGGCGCGTGGTTTGGCGATGGCAAGGAGACGTGGCGTATTTCCGCGATTCGGTTAGCGGATACCGAAGTGAAAAATACAGTGGGCTGCGGTGATTCGATGCTTGCGGGTGTCCTTGTCGGAAGGCTGCGAGGCTTGGCTTGGCCAGATGCGATTTGGCTGGGGATGGCATGCGGCGCCGCGAATACACGGTCGTTAGGAGCGGGCATGATCGTGCCCGACGATGTGCAGAGGTTGAGGAGTCAACCGATGCATGTGGAGCGAGTCGAGTAGAATGACTGGTTCAGAAGGGAGGAGTAGCATGCGCCATGTAATTGGCCTCGATGTCGGCGGTACGACAATGAAAGGGGCGGTCATGGACGAGAATGGGCGAATTCTCCTCCGGGCTGCCAAGGAGACAAAAGTTCATAACAACTTGCCCATCTTGATCGAGCGAATGGCTGCCTTGATTAACGAACTGCGGGATCAATCACCCGTTCAAATAGAGGCAGTAGGGATCGGATTTCCTGGTCCTTTTGATGCGGAAAATGGGATATCGGTTCACTCGCCTAACTTTCAATTGCACCAGGCAGACTTGCGGACACCACTCGCGAAGTTGGTGAAACTGCCGCTTTTTTTTGAAAACGATTTACGGACAGCTGCACTCGGAGAAGCCATTTTCGGTGCGGGTCGTGAGGTAAGTCACCTCGTTTTCGTGCCGCTTGGTACAGGGGTGGGAGCAGGGATTGTAAACGAAGGAAAGCTCGTTCGGGGCAGTCACGGATTCGCGGGAGAGATTGGTCATGTGCGCTATCCAGGGCTTACTGCTCCATGCAATTGCGGCAAGCTCGGCTGTGTAGAGACGGTCGCATCTGCCACAGGTATTGCGAGACTGGCCCGTGAACGCTTAGAAAAGGAGCTCGATGCTAATCCGCGGCAAGCAAAAGCCTCTCCTCTGTTTACTCTGTGCGATGGACAGATTGAGCGGATTACGGCTGAGCAGGTGGCTACGGCAGTGGAACAAGGTGATGCGGTGGCGATCTGCGCATGGAACGAAGTGTGTGAAGTAACGGGCTGGGCTTTGTCTGTGTTGGTGAACGTATGCAACCCGCAGCTCGTAGTGATCGGCGGTGGGGTTTGTCGGGCTGGGGAGCTATTGCTGGCCCCGGTACAAGCGAGTGTACAACGGTACGCCATGGAAGTCGTTCATCAACAGACAAAGATCGTTTTGGCCGAGCTCGGTGCAGATGCAGGAATGCTCGGTGCTGGCGCCTTGGCCCTGCAAGCAATGAACAGGGAACAAGGAACCGTGAAATTGTAAAAAGAGGAGTGTACATCGATGAAACAACGGTATGACTGGGCAAATCATCAGCTGCTTGAGCGAAATCGCTTGGCGGCGCGGGCTTACTTTTTGTCTTACCCGGAAGAATCGGGAGCACTGACATATGAAAGAGGCGCGACACCGTGGTTTCAATTGTTGAATGGGCATTGGCAGTTTGCATACGCAGAATCACCGCTGCGTGTACCGGAAAACTTTTTTGCCGCCGATTATGACGCAACGGAGTGGGCCCGGATTCAGGTGCCGGGGCATTGGCAGCTGCAAGGGTACGGAAAACCACATTACACGGACTTGTATTATCCGTTTCCGGTCGATCCGCCGCATGTCCCGTCAGATAACCCGACAGGCTGCTATTTACGAGAGTTTACCGTAGCGTCTGCGTGGCAAAATCAGCAGGTGATCCTGCGGTTTGAAGGGGTCGACAGCGCTTTTCATGTGTGGCTGAACGGGAAGGAAGTCGGCTATAGCCAAGGAAGCCGCTTGCCATCTGAGTTTGATGTGACGGAGCTGTTGCAGGAAGGCAGTAATCGCTTGGCTGTTCAAGTGTACCAGTGGTCGGACGGTACGTATGTTGAGGATCAGGATATGTGGTACTTGAGCGGGATTTTCCGGGATGTTTCCCTGATTGGCAGACCGAAGCTGCATGTGAGAGATCTGGCAGTCGTGACTGATCTGGATGATGAATGCCGCCATGGTGTGCTGCGGGTACGTGTCCATGTAGAAAACAGTTCGGCAGCTTCCTATGATGGGGTGAACGTGACCGCAAAGCTGTTGGATTCATCCTACATGCCTATCGCTTCGCTGACGGACACTGGGGCAGGCGAGCTGGCAGCCGGCCAAGAAAAGGTCGTGACTTTGGAGCTTCCGGTGCAGGAGCCGAAAAAATGGTCGGCGGAGGAGCCAAACCTGTATCATCTGCTGCTTGCGATTGAGCAGGAGTCGGGCGAAAAGACAGAAGTCATCCCGATTCGCGTGGGCTTCCGACGGATCGAAGTAAAAGGAAACAACTTCTTCGTAAACGGTAAAGCGATTCGCCTCAACGGCGTGAACCGCCATGATCATCATCCCGATCTCGGGCGTGCAGTCCCGTATGAAACGATGCGTGAAGATGTGCTCATGATGAAGCGATACAACATCAACGCCGTTCGTACCGCGCATTACCCGAACGATCCGCGTTTTTACGATTTGTGCGACCAGTACGGATTGTATGTCATGGACGAAACCGATTTGGAGACGCATGGCTTTCAGTTAACGGGCAACATTAGTCAGCTGAGCGATGATCCAGAGTGGGAGCAGACATACGTGGAGCGCATGGAGCGCATGGTGGAGCGGGACAAAAACCATCCGTCGATCATCATGTGGTCGCTTGGTAACGAATCCGGCTTCGGCTGCAATTTCCGGGCAATGGCCGCTTGGTGCCGACAAGCGGACCCGACTCGCCTCATTCACTACGAGGAGGATCGCGAAGCAGAAGTGTGCGATGTATTTTCCACCATGTACTCCTCGGTAGAAAAAATGATCCAGCACGGTGAAAATGAACATTTGCAAAAGCCGCATATCATGTGCGAGTATGCTCATGCCATGGGAAATGGACCCGGTGGCTTGCGCGACTACGCCAATGTGTTTGACAAATATCAACGCTTGCAGGGCGGTTTTGTGTGGGAATGGATTGATCACGGCTTGCGTCAATATACGCCGGATGGGCGAGCGTATTATGCCTACGGAGGAGACTTCGGGGACTACCCGACGAATGGCAACTTCGTCATCGACGGACTGATTCGTCCGGATCGCACCCCATCCCCTGGATTACTCGAATACAAAAAAGTGATTGAGCCGATCGTCGTCGAAGCGAATGATTTGGAAAGCGGGCTCGTCACCATTACGAATCGCTATGATTTCCGCACGCTTGCGCACGTGAGAATGGTTTGGAGTGTGACAGCAGACGGACAAGTGGTGCAGAGCGGAACGCTGTCGCTGTCACATACAGAAGCAGGAACTCGCACCATTGTAGCTGTTCCCTATACCTTGCCCGCGCAGGTACAGGATCGGACCGACTACTGGCTGACTCTCTCCTTTGTGCTGGTCCAAGATGAGAGCTGGGTACAGGCAGGACATGAGCTGGCGTGGGCACAATTTGCCTTGCCAGTGACCGCTGCCCAACAGGTTACGGTCGCTCCCTATCAGGCTGTGTTAGGCAGAGTAGATACGAAAGAAACAAAAACGGACATCACCCTTACAGGAGCAGATTTTCAGTTCGTTTTTGACAAAGTGAGCGGTGTGCCGGCGAGCTGGGTGTTTGCAGGCAAGGAGCTGTTGGTGGCAGGACCTCGACTCACGTTTTGGCGTGCTCCGATTGACAATGACATGTACGTAGTGGAAGAGTGGCGCAAGGTGTACCTCGATCGTTTGCAAAATCGAGTGGAGGATGTAAGCATCCAGCAGGATCGAGCAGATCGTGTGGTCATTACCTGCGATGTACGGATTGCTCCGCCTGTATTCGACTGGGGATTTGCATGCCGCTATACGTATACCGTGTTCGGAAATGGCGAGGTGCAAGTAGATGTTCAAGGCACACCCAAAGGCACCCCGCCAGCAATGCTGCCACGAATCGGCTTGAAGCTATTGGTCGCCAAAGATATGGAGCGTGTTTCGTGGTATGGTCGTGGTCCGGGAGAGGCGTACATCGACAGCAAGGAAGCCAATCGCATCGGGGTGTATCACGCGAGCGTGGATGAGCTGTACACGCCGTACGTGTTCCCGCAGGAAAATGGCAATCGCACGGACGTCAAATGGATGTCGATCACGGATCAGCGAGGCATTGGGCTTTTCGCGATGGGTCAACCGACCTTGGAATTTAGCGCACTTCGCTATGATACGGACGATCTGGAGCAAGCGAAACACACGACAGATCTCGTAAAAAGAGAGTATGTCACACTGCATCTCGATTATCGACAAAACGGGCTGGGTAGCAATAGCTGCGGACCTAAGCAATCGGAGCAGCATGCCTTGCGTCCAGAGGAGTTTTTCTTCCAGATGAGGCTAACGCCTTTTTCGAAGGATACGATTTCTCCGGTTCAGTTGTCTAAGCGGAATTTGTGTGACTAACCGCTGATTGTTCTCGAAGGCATCGCCGAAACGTTGTACAATCTAATTAAAGATTGAATAGTGCAACTAATCAAAATCCGGTGGTGGTTCTGTCACATGAAGTCATGGTCGCTCTTTCCGCGCAGAAGCATTCATGCCAAGCTGCTCGCTTTTATGCTGATTGCAGCCATTATTCCGCTGATTACGCTAGGGAGTATGGCGTATTGGAAATCGTCGATGGTCGTTCGCGAGCAATTTAGCAAGTCAGGCGAGTATATCGCTACGCAGCTGCAAATCCAGATCGACAACTACCTGAGTCAAATGAGATACATGGCTTATGACATCAATACGTACGTGTCAGACCCGACGTTGGTCGTCATGCGGGAGGAACAGCCGAAGACGTACACAGGCTTCCTGGAACAAAAAAACTTCGAGCGATACCTGGGGGCGCACTGCAACCTTGATACAAAAGGCATTTTTATCGTGACGCCCTCCGGTTACTTTTTCGGGGAAAATGTGATCAATGGAAAGGATCTGATGCGGGAATGGTGGTGGAAGGGGCTGCCCGCCAAGCTGGATGAGGAGCGATGGATCGGTTTTTACACACCACGGCATTATGTCGGATTTCAGGATGAGGCGGAGCTGCGAAATCAGGAAAAGGTACTCGGTCTGGTCGTTCCCGTTCTCAGCGGTTATGGCGTATTGAAGGATAGCCGGATTTTGATCGAGATGAAAGCAGGCAAGCTGTTTCAGTTGTTTGAACAGCTGGAAGAGGACATGAGTGCGTATGTGACGATTACAGCCAACAATGGCGAGCTGATTTACCAGACTGCGGGTACGTTCGTCCAGCAAGAGAGCGATATCGTCTGGAACAAGCCACTGGAGTCCAACAACTGGATGATTCAGGTGCGCTTGCCTTACGAGCAAATGAACCGCTCTGCGGAAGTGATTCAATCCTTTTTTATCGCGGCGCTGATTCTTTCGGCCGTGCTGGCACTTCTTTTGGCGTATTTATTTTCCAAACGGATTACAGGCAAAATCAAACGACTTCAAGAAACGATGCGGCTGGTAGGAACAGGCGAGCTGCAAACACGAGCTGAGGTCGATACAGAAGACGAGCTGGGGCGGTTAGGGGTGAGCTTCAACCAGATGGTGAGGCGGATTCAGACGCTAATCGCCGAGGTGAGTCGCACCGAGCAGTTGAAAAAGGAAGCAGAGCTGCGAGCCGTTCACTACCAGATCAATCCGCATCTGTTGTTCAATACACTCAATTCCATCCAGTGGAAGGCAAGATTATCTGGCGCCAATGAAATCGGCAATATGCTTTATCATCTCATCAAAGTGCTAGAGGGCAACCTCGACATCACGCAGGAGCTCGTCCCGTTGGAAAAGGAACTGCAAACCGTCGAGCATTTTCTGCAAATCCAAGAGCTGCGGTATGGGCCCGTTTTTCAATTTGAACAGACGGGAGTAGAGGCTTGCCGTCGCTATTTGATCCCGCGAATGACTCTCCAGCCGCTTTTGGAAAATATCTTTTTCCACGCATTCGAAGACGGGCACGGAACGATCCGGATCCGTGTCAGTGAAAAAGAAGGGCTTGTGACGCTGCTGTTGCAAGATGACGGTGCAGGAATTGTGCCGGAGCGATTGGCCAAACTTCTCGATCCTGATCTAGAGCGTTCTAGCAAACGAGGGCTCGGTGTGTACAACGTCGATCAGAAGTTCAAGCTTCATTTCCGTATGGAGCACGGCATGAAAATTTCATCTGTCAGAGGAGAAGGAACCACAATTCAAATCACATGGCCGAAAAGGGAGGAAATTCCTGATGAACATCAAGGTAATGATTGTGGATGACGAAGTGCTGGTGCGAAGAGGACTGAAGGCAATGGTGCCGTGGAGTCGCTACGGGATGGAAGTGGTAGCGGATGCACCGAATGGTCGGAAAGGCTGGGAGGCTTTCCTGCAAATACAGCCCGAGTTGGTGATTACGGACATCGTCATGCCGGAAATGGATGGGTTGGAGCTGTGCAGGCGAGTGAAGGAGCACGCTCCCCAAACAAAGATGCTTTTGCTCAGCTGTCACCGCGATTTTGCTTTTGCCCAGCAAGGAATTTCTCTCGGGGTGTCCGGATATTTGTTGAAGACCGAGTTTCAGGATGAGGAATGGGGGACGTTGTTGGAAAAGCTGCGGTCTGAGCTGGCAGGCGAGAGCGCGCGACCCGAAAAAAGTAGGGAACGCCCTGATGAATGGAAGCGGGAATTCGGTGCGTGGTTGACTGGTTTGAGCCGGGATTTCGAGCAAAGCTTGTCCTCCCTCCTGCAATCACACTGGTCGTGGATGAACGATTCCGTGCGTGTATGGCTCTTGGAAGGGATGGGCAGCAGTGCAAATGGCGAGGAACAGGAGCGGGCATGGATTTCACGGGAGCTGGACAGCCAATGGGAGTGGATCGCATGTGGCGATATCCGTTTTTTACTGACTCCCGCAAGTATTAGCAGACAGGTAGAATCCTTGCTCGTGGAATGGAAGCTGGCTGGAAAGGTGACGAGCTGGGAGACAACCGGCCCGTTTGCTGGACTCGAACCGTGGATTCAGACGGTACGAATGCTCTATCAGCGCACGGAGCGGGCGCGCAAGTACGGCGTCATTCAAGACCCGTGGCAGGAGCCAATCAAGCAGGCTGTTTATTACGCGCTCGATCGTCTGGATACGCCATTGACGGTCAGTGAGGTAGCTTCACAGGTGGGACTGAGCCGTAGTCATTTTAGTGTGATGTTTAAAAAGGGAGTGGGCGAGAGCTTCAGCGAGTTTCTCGATAAGCGCAGGGTAAAAATGGCCCGAGCGATGCTGGATGAAACAGCTCTGTCCATTCAAGAGGTAGCGGAGCGAGTCGGTCTTCCTGACGCGAAATACTTCAGTAAATGGTTTAAAAAATGTACAGGGATGACCCCGAGCCACTACCGTTTCAAACAAAAGGAGGGTTCCAGTCGAACAATCGTCCACTCCACCGCGCAAACCTGAACAAAGCGAAAAAAAGGAAACAAATTGACGCACTATTGCGAACAGTTGGCGGTTTCACCGTTTTTTTCTCTTCATTAAAATAAAGAAAATGAGGGGTAAATCTAGGGGGGATCACAGATGAAAAAGGTTGCGTCAAAATGGATGGCAGCTGGTATGGCACTTCTTTTGGCCGTCGTAGCTGGTTGTTCACAAGCCCAGCCAACAGGAACAGACGGCACGTCTAGTAACACAGGTACGACAACGCCAGCATCGTCTGATAAAAAGGAAACGGTTACATTGCGTTTCGCGACTTGGGACACGGACCAAATGCTGAAGATCCAACAAGATATCGCGAAACAATTCGAACAGAAAAATCCGGGTGTGAAGGTACAAGTCGAGGCATATGCAGATGGTTTTGATCAGAAGCTGGTAGCGGCATTCGGAGCGAAAAACCCGCCGGATGTCATGTACATGTGGGATTTCCCAACGTACAACGCCTCACTCGAGCCATTGGATGAGTACGTAAAGAAGGACCCATCAGTGGCAATCGACGACTTTTACCAAGGCCTCTTAAACTATAATCGATTCGATGGAAAATTGTTCGGTCTCCCAGCGGGCTTCTCGACCCGGGTCGTATTCTACAACAAAAAGCTGTTTAACGAAGCAAATGTACCACTTCCGACAGACGACTGGACGTGGGATGATTTCAAATCGGCTGCCAAACAGCTGACCGTTCGCGACAAGAAGCAGTACGGCTTCGCTGTTCGTTCGGAGCCGGATACGTACGATTTGCAGCAGTTCGTGTGGAGCAACGGCAGCAGCTTTATTAGCCCTGATGGAAAAGCCATCGAAGGCTACATGAACAGCAAGGAAACGGCAGAAGCCCTGCAAATTTTCAGTGATTTGACGAAAGACAAGAGCGCTTTGCTTGTCGGTGGAAAAAACCAGCAGAGCGGGAACGACTTGTTCAAAGCGGGTAAGCTCGCGATGTATGACAACGGCGTATGGTCGCTCGAGTCGTACAAGAAGGCGAATGTCGATTTTGGTACGGTCGTGATGCCGCAATTCCCTGGCAAGCCTAGTAAGGGTGTCATTGGAACCTCCTCTGTATCGATCGCCAAGGATTCCAAAAACAAAGAACTGGCTTGGGAGTTTTTGAAGTTCTTCGTTTCCAGTGATGCGATCAAAATGCGTACATCTGACTTGCCTGTGCGTATTAGTGTCGTACAAGAAAAGAAGCTCGATCAGGACCCACTCTACGCGCCGTTCTATAAGACATTGGAACAATCGACTGACACGCCTGCCTTCCTGTTGAATCCGCACTGGAACGAAATCAACCGGAACCTTTCCGCAGCGGTCAATGCGATCATGATGGGACAAAATGCCGAGGAATTACTGAACAAGGCAGTCAAAGACTCCCAGAAGTTTTTAGAAAAATAACGGGAAGGGGTCAGGGAATTGAATACAGAGAGTGTTGTGACACATAAACAGCCTGCCATGACCGTTCAACCGAAAAAACTCAAGGGAAGGGCGTTTCTTACGCCCTATCTTTTTATCTTGCCTTGGATTCTCGGCTTTCTCGCTTTTACGCTGGGACCGATGCTGTTTTCGCTCGTCATGAGCTTTTTTGATTGGCCTGTCGTTGGTGAGGTTACGTTTGTCGGCTTGGACAACTACGTCAATATGTTTACGGACGATCCATTGTTTTGGCAATCGCTCTGGATCACGATTAAATTTGCGTTGTTGTTTGTACCGTTGAATTTGTTCATCGCGTTGTTTTTGGCCATGATGCTGAATCAGAAGGTAAAAGGCAGCGGCTTTTTCCGCACCGTATTTTACTTGCCGAGCGTGATTTCCGGTGTGGCGCTGGCGATGATTTGGGCGTGGGTGTACGACGGGGAATACGGTATTTTCAACTATTTGCTCAGTCTGGTTGGGATTACAGGTCCAGATTGGCTAAACGATACGACGTGGGCGCTCATTGCCATGGTAATCGCCAGTTTGTGGGGGCAAGGCTCCATGGTATTGATTTTCCTGGCGGGGCTCAAAAGCATTCCGGAGAGCTTGTATGAAGCGGCCTCGATTGATGGGGCAGGGGCAGTGCAAAAGTTTTTCCGCATTACACTGCCGATGGTGAGCCCAACGATTTTGTTTAACCTGATTATGACGATCATTAGTGCGTTCCAGCAGTTGAGTCTAGCACTCCTGCTCACAGGAGGCGGACCGTTGCAGTCTACGTATTTCTATGCCATGTACGCGTACGACAACGCCTTCAAATACTTCAAGATGGGATATGCTTCGGCGAACTCCTGGTTTATGTTTGCGATCATACTGGTATTGACCTTCATCGTGTTTAAAACGTCCGGCAAATGGGTGTACTACGAGGGCGACAACCGCAGGGGAGGGGAAGAAGCGTGATACGCAAAACGATCGCTTATGCGAGCTTGATCTTTTTCTCTTTCCTGTTTCTCGCACCGTTTTACTGGATGATCTCTACTGCGCTCAAGTCGGACGATGAGATTTTGCAGTATCCACCAAAATGGATTCCGGATGTGCTGCATTGGGAGAACTTCGGGAATGCGTGGATGTCGCAGCCGTTTAACCTCTATTTGGAAAACTCGTTGACGGTGACGATCCTGACCACGATTGGTCAGTTGATTTCGTCTTCGCTGGTCGCATACGGCTTTGCTCGGTTTACGTTTAAAGGGAGAGACTTTCTGTTCATGGTCGTTCTGGCCACGATGATGATTCCGTGGGAAGTAACGATGATCCCGCTGTACATGGAATTCAATTACCTTGGCTGGATCAATACGCTCAAGCCGTTGATTGTTCCTTCGTTTTTTGGGTCAGCGTTTTATATTTTCCTCATGCGACAGTTTATTTTGACCATTCCTCGTGAGCTGGATGAGGCAGCGCGTATTGATGGTGCGGGTTCGTTTCAGATTTACGCACGGATTATTATGCCGTTGATGATGCCTGCTCTGATTTTGGTGAGTGTATTCAACATCTTGGGCACATGGAACGATTATTTGGGTCCACTCATTTTCTTGAATGACCAAAGTCAGTACACGCTGACGCTGGGACTGGCGCAATTTAAAGGGATGTATGAAGTAGAGGCTACCGGGCTGATGGCGGTAACGTTCCTGATTTCGCTTCCGCCGTTACTCCTCTTTTTCCTCGCACAACGATATATCGTAGACAATTCAGCTGGCGTTGCTATTAAGTAAGAGGCTATCAAGTAAGGAGGGAGCAGAAGTGGGGAATCGGGCGAAGTGGGAAGGCTGGGCATGGTCATTTCATCAATTTGGTGAGCGACTGTTGCGGATGGCGGCAGCGCATCTCATGTGGGTGGTGTGCACGCTCATGGGAGGCATCGTCTTTGGAATCTATCCAGCGACAGCTGCTCTGCACGACGTACTTAGCGGCAAGTGGAGTGACCGTGGGCTTCCGTCCGCCTTCTGGCATGCTTTTCGCCACTACTTCTGGAGGAGCCAATGGCTTGGCGCAGGGACGGTGCTAACAGGGGCAATTCTGTGGGTCGATGTGGTGTTCTTCCTGCGCTTGGGCTCCCTGTGGGGGCTCTCGATTGCGGCCGTTTTTGCGGGGATCGGATTCTTGCATGCGGCTACCTCTTGCCACGCCTTTTCCCTGCTTGTTCGGGAGGATGCAGACGTAAAGAGGACGCTCAAGCAATCGTTTTGGCTGGTCGCGGCCTTTCCGTTGCATTCGCTCGTCACGATGGGAGGCTTGCTCCTTCTCATGATTCTCTTGCTGGCGATTCCTGTTTTGCCGATCTTGTTGGGAGCGAGTCTGCCCGTCTGGTGGATGAACGCCAGAATCAGTCGTCTGATGGAAAAGCGTGATCGTAAACGATCGACTAAGCAACCTCGAGGTGAGACATATGCAGTTTGATTTAGGAATCGTTCCTTTTAGCCGATACGGGTCGTATCTCGTACTCTCGCGACTGGGTAACGCCAAGCGAGCAGAAGGGCTGTATTTACGCAATATTCGTGGAGGTGACAACCACGATGGCGCGATTTTTCGAATCGAAATGGTAGCGGATGGTGTGGCGATTCCATTTGAGATGGAGGCTACGCCAACCTTGCTGCGTCTTTACGGAGATAAAGGCGAAGTGAAGCTATGCATGAGCGAGCCGCAGCTGGTGCAGGTACGTGGTCAAGGTGTTGGATTGCGACTGGTGCTGGAATCGACGGCAGCTGATTATGCGATTCAAGCAGGAGCCGGATGCTGGGAAATCAATCACTTTTCCACGGAAATTCGCTTGCGAGTGACTCCGCTTGCTGGAGCGCTGGTGGTCAACCCTACGAAGGCATCGCGTGAACAGCAAGTAAGCGTAACCTTTCATCCCGATGAGGAAACAGGTGTGCTGGAAGGCGTACTGGAAGAGTTCCACACCGTCTGGAAGGAGCGCAGCTACCCTGCCTTTGCCGATGGTTGGGAGCAGGTGAAAAAAGAGTACGACGATTGGCTGGAAAAGACACTCTCCGTGTCTGAGGAGCATCGCGAAAACTTGAACGAAGCACGAGAACTCGCGGCGTACATCACCTGGTCTTGTGTGGTGAGACCAGAAGGCTATCTGCCACGGTCTGCGATGTACATGTCCAAAAATTGGATGACGAATATCTGGAGCTGGGATCATTGCTTCAATGCGATGGCACTGACGCGAGCAAACCTGCCGCTGGCGTGGGATCAGCTCATGATCTTTATCGACAGGCAGGACGAAAGTGGTGTCTTCCCCGATTTTATCAATGATCGGTATGCGTTGTGGAATTGCTGCAAGCCTCCGATTCACGGCTGGACGCTGCGCTGGATGCTGGATCGGAACGACGCGATTACAAACGAGATGCTAGAAGAGGTGTACGAGCCGCTTTGTCGCTGGACCAATTGGTGGTTCCGTTACCGCGATGATGATCAAGACGGGATTCCGCAGTATAATCACGGCTATGACTGCGGCTGGGACAACAGCACAATTTTCCTCGATGGGGCGCCAATCGAAAGCCCGGACCTGCCTGCGTATTTGATTCTGCAAATGGATGTGCTGGCGGATTTGGCGAAGAGACTGGGACGTCATGAAGAGGCAGCGAGGTGGCTGGAAAAGGCCGAAATGACGCTGCAACGGCTCATGGAGAAGCATTGGAACGGAGAAAACTTTTTCGCGACCCACTCTGGAAGCGATCAGCCTACCCAAGGAGACAGCTTGATTCGCTATATGCCTCTGGTGCTTGGCGAAAAGCTGCCGCAGGACATCCGGGCCAAGCTGATTGCGGGCTTGCAGGAGCGGTTTTTGACCGAGAATGGACTGGCTACAGAGAGTCCAACCAGCTCGTTCTACCGCGCCGATGGCTATTGGCTAGGCCCGATCTGGGCACCGGTGACGATGTTGTTGGTAGATGGATTACGGAGAGCAGGCGAAGTTGCATTTTCTCAGGAGATTGCCAGACGTTTTTGCCGAATGGCAGCCCGCAGTGGCATGGCGGAAAATTTCGATGCACTGACAGGTGATGGACTGAGGGACCGGGCCTTTACGTGGACGTCCAGCGTGTTTTTGATGCTGGGGCATGAGTATGTGTAAGGTAGTTTCATAGAAAAAACAAGCGGGCATGATGGATGAAAAATCGCATCATGCCCGTTACTTGTCTACAGCACTTTACTGAGAAACGCCTTGGTTCTCTCATGCTGAGGATTGTCAAAAATCTCGGCAGGCTTGCCTTCCTCTACAATATATCCGCCATCCATGAAAATCACGCGATCGGCTACTTCACGAGCAAATCCCATCTCATGCGTGACCACGACCATCGTCATTCCTTCTTTGGCCAAATCTTTCATCACCTGAAGAACTTCCCCTACCATTTCCGGGTCGAGTGCAGAGGTAGGCTCGTCAAACAGCATGATATGAGGGTCCATGGCGAGCGCACGGGTAATGGCTACGCGCTGTTGCTGACCGCCTGACAGCCGATCTGGATACACGTCTCGCTTGTCCGCCAAATCTACTTTTTTCAGCAATTCCAGCGCCTTTTGTTCATTTTGCTGACGCTCTGAATTTTTGATGTGCTTGGGTGCGAGCATAATGTTTTCCAATACAGTGAGATGCGGGAATAGATTGAACCGTTGAAACACCATGCCGACACGCTCTCGCAGCTTGTTAATGTCCACTTTGGGGGAAGTAACCTCCACACCCTCAATGGTGATTTTGCCCGATGTCACCTCTTCCAACTGGTTCAGGCAACGCAGAAACGTACTTTTTCCCGAGCCGGAGGGACCGATGACACAGACAACTTCGCGCTCTTCAATGGTAGTCGAGATGTCTTTTAAGACTTCCAACGAGCCAAAGCTCTTTTTCAAATTCTCTACATGAATCATTTCGCGAACCTCCTCTCAAGGGAACGAGATAGCAGACTGAGGATGTAAATCATCAGGAAATAGAAGACCGCTACTACTGCCCAAATTTCAAACGAGCGGAAGTTGCCAGAGATGATAATTTCACCACTGTTCATCAGTTCACGGATACCAATGACCGTTAAGAGCGAGGTGTCTTTTAACGTCACGATAAATTGGTTGACGAAAGCAGGAATCATGCGGCGAACAGCCTGGGGCAAGATAACTAGGCGCATAGCTTTTCCGTGCGTGAGTCCCAGGGAACGGGCTGCTTCCATCTGTCCTTTATCGATCGAGAGTATTCCACCACGAAAAATTTCCGCCAAGTAGGCTCCGGCATTGAGGCTGAGCGCAAGAATACCCGCAGTTGTCTCTGGAATTTTGATATCAAGGACAGGCGGCAATCCAAAATAAATAAAGAAGATTTGAACCAACAGCGGTGTGCCGCGGAGAAAGTCAACGTAAGCGGTTGCAATGCCGCGAAGCACTTTGGACCGGCTTGTACTCATCAAGCCAAAAAGCAATCCGATTAAGAGAGCAAAAAACAGGGAAATGACCGTTATTTTTAGCGTGACTACAGAGCCTTGGGCCAAGACAGGAAGCGCATCGACAATGACATCCCAACTACTGCTCATTTGGACAACTCCATTCTTTCTAAGGTGAAAAAAAGGCGCGTCTCGCGCCTTTATTTTTTGGTGCTCAAGTAGGTGTTGATGATTTCATCGTATTTCCCGTTCTCTTTCAGCTTCTTCAGACCGGAGTTGAGTTTGTCTTGCAGCTCTTTGTTGCCTTTTAATACCGCGATGCCGTAGTGGTCACCATTGAGACGGTCGCCTACAATTTTTAGCTTGGAAGCAGGGTCTACCGTAATTTTATACGAGATAACCGGATAGTCTTCGATGGTCACATCAGCGTTGCCGTTCTGAACTTCTTGGAACATGGAAGGGCTATCGTCGAAGTATTTGACAGTCGCTCCGTATTTTTTCCCGAGCTCATCAGCAAAGGTCGCACCAGTCGTGCCTTTTTTGATGGCGATTGTTTTGCCAGCCAAATCTGCCTCTCCATTGATCGTTGTGTTGTCCTCACGTACGACCAGAGAAAGACCTGCTTGATAGTAAGGTTCAGAGAAATCTAAAATTTCTTTGCGCTTATCTGTGATGCTGATTCCTGCAATGGCTCCGTCCAATTGCTTCGCTTGAACAGCCGGAATGATTCCTTTGAAGTCCATTGGCTTAATTTCTACCTCAAAGCCCTCTTCTTTGGCGATGGCATTGATCAGGTCGATGTCAATTCCCACGTATTTTCCGTCTTTTACAAACTCAAAGGGTGGGTATGTTGCATCTGTACCAATAACGTACTTCTTGGCACCCGACTGCCCAGATGTTGTGGCAGCCTGATCAGTCCCACTGCCACATGCACTTACCGTGAGTGCCAACAAACCAGAAACAACAGCAAACATTAGTTTTTTCATAAATTACCCCCAAGTATATTTATGACAGATATGATATGGACATGAATATAGTAATATAGAAAAGTCGGTAAAGTCAAAACAAACTGAAAGTAATTATTATCCATAATTGTATGAACGATATCATGGTGAGATAACAGAAATGTTTTTTCATACCTGCTATAATGGTAGCAAATGTATAAAAGGGATGGGAAAAACGATGAAGCAGGTCACCATATTGATCGCCGACGATGAAGCGGAGATTGCTGAGCTCGTTGCCTTGCATGTGAAAAAAGAAGGTTACCACACAATTATCGCAGCGGATGGAAGGGAAGCACTCCAAGCTGTGCAGACGCATTCGATTGATTTGGCGATCCTCGATATTATGATGCCTGGGCTGGACGGCTATGAGGTAACCCGTCTCATACGTGAACAGCACAATATGCCGATTATCTTTTTGAGTGCCAAGACGTCCGATCTGGATAAAATTTCAGGATTGGTGATGGGCGCAGATGATTATATGACCAAGCCATTCAATCCAATGGAATTGGTCGCCCGTGTGAATGCCCAGCTGCGACGCTTTAAGCAGCTGAATCAACCAACAGTAGCAGTAGCGAGTAACAAGGTCTTAGAGGCAGGTGGACTTGTCATTTACCCTGAGCAGCGAACCGTGAACCTGTACGGAGAAACGATTGAGTTAACGCCGAAAGAGTTTGATATTCTCTACCTGCTGGCCAGCTATCCAAAGAAGGTGTTTAGTGCGGATAATATTTTCCAGCAGGTGTGGGGCGAGGCGTACTATGAAGGCTGCAATACAGTCATGGTGCACATTCGCACCTTGCGAAAGAAACTGGGAGAAGAAAAAACCAAGAACAAGTGGATCAAGACAGTCTGGGGAGTAGGGTATTCCTTTAATGGCTAAGATGATACGGAGCTTTCGGTTTCAAATAGTCAAGCTTCTGGGCCTAAGTCTGCTTCTAGCCGGTGCGGTTACCTATGTGATCTTTAAAACGCTACAGCTTTACTATCGAACACAGGTAAGGTTTGAAAGCTTGTTAACGCCGATTCGCTATTTTATGCGAGAAATAGGGGACATTTACTTCTTTCTGATTATTTTTGTTCCACTAGCCATACTGTTTTTCTTCTTGCTAACTAAACGGTATGCCACCTATTTTCAAGAGATTTCTAGAGGGATTCATCATCTTGCGAATGGTGACTTTACCAATCATGTTCAAATACCGTCGAACGATGAGTTTGGAGATATTGCCAAGGACATCAATCTGGCGGGTGAAAAATTGCAGGAAGCTGTACAAAGAGGAGACTTTGCCGAAAGCAGCAAGGATCAGTTGGTTTTGAACCTGGCGCATGACCTGCGGACGCCGCTGACTTCTGTTTTAGGGTATTTGGACATCATTTTGCGGGACGAGCAGTTGACGGTGGAACAGGCCCGACATTACACGAATATTGCTTTTACCAAATCGCAGCGTTTGGAAAAGCTGATCGATGAGCTCTTCGAAATTACGAGGATGAACTATGGCATGCTCACCATCCAACAGAATCTGATTGACCTGAGTGAATTACTCATGCAGTTAAACGAGGAGCTATATCCTTCCTTGGAGAAAAATCAGTTGGAAACCAGAATGAATGTGGCCTCACGTTTGACGATTCTCGGAGACGGAGAACTTCTGGCACGCGTTTTCGAGAATATCATGACCAATGCCATCCGGTATGGACAAGATGGCCAGTTTGTTGATATCAACGGTTTTTTGGATCGCGACGAGGTCGTTGTGCAGGTGATTAATTATGGCAACGAGATTCCCCCGGAAGATCTGCCGCATCTTTTTGAGATGTTTTACACGGGTGACAAGGCACGCACTCATCAAAACGGAGGCACAGGTCTTGGGTTATTTATCGCCAAAAATATTGTCGAGCGCCATGAAGGGACGATTTCTGCTCAGAGCAATTTGATCCGCACCGTTTTTGAAATACGCTTACCTCACGAATAAACGACCTCACTTTAAAAAAATTTAAGTTTTACCCCACTTTTTCTTTTAACAGTTTTCCTTATCCTGATCGGGTGACGAGCCAGGGTGGAACCTGCAACGGAGAAAGTGGGTTTTTTTTATTGGCCAAGGGTGATCGGAGCGTAAAAGTATTGGGGGAGGTAAGGGAATGAAAAAGCGTTTGTGGATCTGGCTGGGGGTAGGCGTGCTTGTGGCTGGGTTCGGCGGCTATGCGGCTTCTTCGGGAGAGAAGAAGAATGGCGTTCCTGTCACGTTATCAACGGTGATAACAGCCGATTTGGAAAGCACCATTTTGACGTCGGGCATGGTCATGGTACGAAATGAACATACCTTGTTCGCCAACTATGCAGGCGATCTGCGGAATTTCTCGATCAAAGAGGGAGACAAAGTGACGAAAGGGCAGGTGATCGGCAATATCGACATGTCCGATGTCAGCAATGAAATCATGGATATCGAGGCGCAAATCACCATTCAGGAAGCGAATATCGCAAGGCTCTCCAAAGGTGTGGAGCCTGAGGAAGTCACGAAAATGCAGGAGCAGCTTGCCCAGAATGAACGCGAGTACCAAACGGCATTAAAAGATTACCAACGAACACAATCGCTGTTCACTGCTGGCGTGTCTACTCAACAGGCTGTAGAGCAGGCGAAGCAAAAGCTGCAAACAGCGGAATCAAGCGTAAAGGTCGCAAAGCAAGATTTACTCTTGAAGCAAAAAGGGCCAGACAAGTCAGAGATTCGCTCCTACGAGGCGCAAATTCAAAAGCTGAATCTGGAAAAAGCGAAATATGAAAAGCAACGTGTGCAAAGCAGCATTGTTTCACCGATTGACGGGACGGTGCTCTCGATGAAGGTGAAAAAAGGGAAGTACCTGAGTAAGGGCGAGGAAATTCTCACGGTTGGAGATACCAATGATGTTATGGTCGAAGCAGGAGTCGGAGAATCTGATTTGCGTAAAATTAAAATCGGACAGGATGCGGTGGTCTCAGGCATTTCCTTAGGCGGAGAACAGTTGCAAGGTAAGGTGTCGCGCATATCTCCTATGGCTGTAACCAGCAAAGAGCGGGATGGAGAGAGTACGAGAGTGCCAGTCGCTGTCAATCTGAATGAGACGAGGGAGTATTTGAAGCCAGGTTTTCACGTGGATGTGAACATCGTCCTGCAAAAAGCAGCAAACGCCATGCAAGTCCCCGTTGAGGCAGTCGTGACGGACCAAGATGGATCTTCCTTTGTCTGGGTAGCGGAAAATGGCAAGGCCAGGAAGAAAAAAGTGACGACTGGGATTGAAAGTGAATTGTTTATCCAAATTGAAAGCGGATTGGATGGCAGTGAAGAATTGATAGCGAATCCGCCGGAAACCTTGCGAGAAAATGAAGTGGTCTTCCAAGCATCTCCCGAAGAGTTTGCGGGGTAAAGGAGGATACATATGCTGACCATTGAGGGGTTAACCAAACAGTACAAGACGGATGAGCTGGAATTGTTCGCTTTGCAAAATGTCAATATCCACGTAGCTCAAGGTGAATTCGTGGCGATCGTGGGACCTTCTGGTTCTGGAAAATCGACGTTTATGAACATGCTGGGTTGTCTGGATCGGCCAACCTCCGGCTCTTATGTCTTGGATGGAATTGATGTTACGCAGTTGAAGGATAGTGGGCTGGCGCAGGTACGCAATCAAAAAATCGGCTTTGTCTTTCAATCGTTTCATCTGTTGCCACGTGCTACTTCGCTGCGAAATGTAGAGCTGCCGATGATGTATGCGGGCGTCGGCATGACAGAACGCAAAAAAAGAGCGAAAGCGGCGTTGCAGCGTGTCGGACTCGGCCAGCGGATGGAACATAAACCGACGCAGCTGTCCGGCGGTCAAAGACAGCGTGTCGCCATTGCCAGAGCGCTGGTCAACCAGCCTGCGATTTTACTTGCTGACGAGCCGACGGGGAATCTGGACAGTCGTTCCAGCATCGAGATCATGGCAATTTTTCAGGAGCTGCATGCGCAAGGGGTAACGATTCTACTCGTCACGCACGAGGCTGATATCGCCCAGCATGCCGAACGCGTCATTACGTTTCGAGATGGTCATATCATCCGAGATGAGCGAGTGGAGAAGCGCTTGTTTGCTACTTCGTCCGAGGAGGTGATCCTCACGTGAATTTACTCGAAAGCTTTCGTACGGCTCTGGAAGGGATTGGGACAAATAAGCTACGTGCTACCTTGACGATGTCTGGGATCATCATCGGAATCATGTCTGTTATTGCTGTAATTACACTAGGAAACGGCAGTCAACAGGCCTATACCGATCAGTTGGAGAAGCTGGGTGCTACTAATTTCAGCGTTTATTTTGGGTGGGACCCTGGGCAAGGAAGCAAGCTTACTGATTTGACAGTGGAGGATGCTTATGCACTTCCCCAACAATCGCCCTACATTGAAGAGGCTGTGCCATTCGCCTCTTATTTTGGAACGATTCGTGGCCCGAAAAAGGGGAAGGACGTAAGTATACAAGGAACAAATGAGGATTTGTTAAAGGTTCAACCAAACTTGAAAATAGTTGCAGGCCGATATTTTACGACGAAGGAAGTAAGAGAGGGGAAGCCCGTTATCGTTTTGACCGAAAAGTTAGCGGCAGGGCTTTTCGGAGGTGAAGACCCGATTGGCAAGCGTTTGACTTACAATACAGCATCGGCCGTCGTTATTGGCGTGGTAAGGGAAGCCAAGCTGATGATTGACAATGGTCGATCCGAGGGTGCCTATTTGCCGATTACCTATCTACACAATTTGGACGGCTTGAAGATGGTTCATACGATAACCGTAAAAGCCAAGTCGAAGGAAACGCTGGAAGCAGCCAAGAGGCATACAGAGAAGTACTTAAACCGCAGGCACGATCGCGAAAACTACTACCAAATCGATAGTATCGAGAACGCACTAGGTGAGATGGATTCCTTTTCCGGCACGCTCACCACGATTTTTGGTGTCGCAGCTGGGATTGCGCTGTTTGTCGGTGGGATTGGCGTCATGAACATCATGCTCGTATCTGTCACGGAGCGGACGCGGGAAATTGGCATTCGCAAAGCGTTAGGGGCGCGTTACGGAGATATTATGCTGCAGTTTTTGATCGAATCGATGATCGTCTGCTTGATTGGTGGAACGATTGGTGTTCTGCTCGGCATCGGGACAGCCATGTTTGCCTCGCAATATGTCGATGTGCCGCCGCTATTATCGTGGGAAAGTATCGTAATCGCCTTCGGGTTTTCCAGTGCCATCGGTATTTTCTTTGGGCTCTACCCGGCTCACAAGGCAGCCAGACTCAATCCGATTGATGCGTTGCGATATGAGTGAGGAATGAAAAAGAAATGACTAGCAGATATCGCTGCTAGTCATTTTTCTAACGTATAGGAATTTATAAAATAAATTCCGGAGCGCATGGAAACTTTCCGCTAAAACGCGGTCGCTCCTCCTTGAAAAGGCCTCGATAGAGGTTTTCTTATTAGTCTCGAACCGATTGTAATGCCGTTGACCAACTAATCACTTGATTTAACATGTCGTTTACATGTGGGATATGCAATTCGGATGGTGTAAAGACTGTGTAATTTTCAAAATCAGTAAATAGATTGAAGGCAGGTTGTGTACGAACGTCGGCCACCTGCAATTCCCCCAGGATTCCACGTAAGTGCTCTGCTGCACGAGTTCCGCCTGACGAACCATAGCTGACGATACCAGCCGCTTTGTTGTACCATTCCTTGCGGGCGAGGTCGAGTGCGTTTTTTAATACCCCTGTGATGCTGTGGTTGTATTCGGCGGTAACGAATACGAATCCATCCAGGCTGGATAGCTTTGCCGCCCATGCGGCTACTTGTTGCTCACCACTCGGATCGCCAAAGAACGGTAAGTGAAAGTCCGCAATATCAACGATTTCATAGGCTGCATCTCCTCGTTGATCGGCAACTCCTTTGAGCCACGCACCTACTTGGGGACTGACTCGACCTGGGCGAGAGCTGCCCAGAATAATCCCGATTTTTAAGCTTGAAGTACTCATGGTTCGTTCCTCCTTATGCGGCTTAGTTTAATGGTAGTTCCTTGGATCAAACATTATGCTTAAAAAAATGCCGTAACTGTAAAGCTCAGTTGCGGCATCGGAGTCTTAGGAGTAATGAATCGAAAGAAAGTTCCAGTAAAATAAATAGCCAGTATACAGGATGGAGAGTACCGCTGCTGCGCCATTCGCTACCTTCCAGTGATCGTGCTCCTTGGCTGTTCCGATTCGCAGGAGCAAATAAGCGGCAATGGCCAACGAAACAATCGGCAGGGATGCGACAACCACTTGGTAGAAGGCCGGGTAGCCATAGACAAGCTCTGCGTTTGCATAAGTGAATTGAATGATAAAAAATAAGCTATGAAGCAGAGCCATAATCGGAACGATCTTCGAAATAGCGTGCGATTGATTGCGCCATTTGCGTAGCCCGAAACGAGCGATCCAGATGAGCGAAAGAAGGATGAACACGATTCCGGGAATCACATACAGAGCCAGTAGAACAGAGGGACTTTCGATGAAGGAGATACGAGGGAGCGAAAAGTTCATCGGTCCTGTCATATAAAATTTTCCTTGTTCCTCGTGAAAATATAGCTGTTCCTCACCGCCGATCTCTTGAAAGAAATAATCGTCTACCTGCACAAACTTTTTCTCAAGGGATTGCTGTCCTTCATTTTGGAACAAACCAGTCACGGATATCGTCTGCGCGTCCAATGCCTTCACTGTGTAGGTGTAGCTACTGAGTAGCCGAAGCCCTTTGCCCCAGCCATTCTCGGGCGTCAGGGTAAGCAGATATTGACCTTCCAGCTTTTTTAATTCGTCTATGGTTCCATCAACAGGAGTTAGGGTCTTGCGGACTTGCTCTGTCAGTAGCTTGTCGGTAAACGCATTCACGACCTTGCCGTGCAGCTCCAAGCCAGCATGCGTGGCGTTCACCGTAACAAAGATGCCGAGTGATTCTGAGGGAATCAGCACCATTTTCGAGGTAAAGCCATCAATCCCACCGTTTGCCCATAGGGTAGGAATGCCGTTTTTCGTCTCTCCTTTAAAAAAGCCGTAGCCGATCCCGTACATGCGTTTATGGGCCGCGAATTGTTGGGCATGCATAAGCTGGGCAGTTTCTGGTTTGAGCAGAGATGTGCCGTTATAGCTGCCGCCAGAAAGATGGGCGATCATATAGGGGGCGAAGTCGACGGGTGTCATATTAGCAGCACCACTCCCTGGGAAAATAATCCCCGAGTAAGGAATCGTTTGATAGCCGTTTCCGTCGTAATAATAGCTTTTAGCTAGATTGCTCCTGTCCTGCGGGAGATACAATTCGGCGGAATCCATACCTAGCGGGCGGAAGATATTCTCCCGCATATAGTCATGCAAAGATTGACCGGAAGCTTGTTCGATTACACTTCCTAACAATCCGGTGCCCGCATTACTGTATTGAAATTTGCTGCCTGGCGTGAAAATCGTCTCCTGCATCTGAAGTGTTTCATTTACGGTCTCGGTCGAGAATTCCGGTATCACACTCTGACGGTTGTCTCTTTTATAAATTTTTTCATCTATACCGGCTGTATGTGTGAGCAGGTGGTGGAGTGTGATTGGGCCGTAACGATTATTGGTAATTTTGTAGTCTTTTAGGACGGTATTCAAATCTTCGCGTAAGGAAAGTTTGCCTTTTTCCACGAGCTGCATCGCTGCAGTAGCGGTAAACGACTTGGTCACGGAACCGATTCGAAACACCGTACGCTCAGGATCAACGGGGATTTGCTGTTCGACGTCGGCAAAACCATAGCCCTTTCTATAAATGATGCGATCTCCCTGGGTAATGACAATGGCTGCGCCTGGGATATGCAAGTTGTTCATTTCATTTTTCATGAGGGGATCAACTACTTGTTCGATGGAAGGAGTAGTAAGCGGCGAGCGAGCATTGGCCACCGATAGAGGCTGTATCAGCATGAGGCAGGATACGAGCAGAACGGCAAACCATTTTCGTAGAGCAAATAATGTCATGTTCATCACCTTTCGCGTTTAGCGTCAGTCAATTGTTGTAAGGCCAGCGACAGGGATGAGTATAGGACGATGAATGTCACGGTGAGAAGTAACAGAATGTCATTGTTTATCGTGATAGTAGCTGGGCGTCATCTGATAATATAATGGGGGGAAAGTTTGGGTGTAGATGAGGTGTGCCAATTGCTTGCATTTGTTAAACGATGGTTATGGGTTGACTGGATGATCTTCACCATCCACTTTATGTGGGGGCTGACGATTTTTCTCGGCCTTGTCCGCAATCAAGATCAATTGCCTTATCCGCTAGTGATTACATTGATTGTTTCGCTCTTGGTGCTTTTCGTCCCCAGTTGTTTGCGTCGATACTCTCGTAACCTATATTTGCTCGCTGAGATTATTTTGAGTGGAGGCTTGTGCATTGCCTTGAATTTCTTTTTTGAAGGAGTAAGGTGGCAGTTTATCCCTATCGCTTTTCTCATCGGATATCACAGTGTGGATCGATCTTATCGCTGGACGGGACCATTGGCGATTTTGGCGATCCCGTTTCTTGTGAGGGAAGCAATTGGGTTTGATTTCGAGCCTATAGTCGTAAGCGATCTAATTGTGTATCATTTTGCGGCATATGCGCTTGGTTTTGCCTTTCAATTGCTTAGTCGTATGCACAAACAGAGCCTAGTTATTCAACACCAGAACCAGATATTGGAGCAATACACTTCCCGGGTGGAGGAAATCACGCTGCTGGAAGAACGAAACAAAATGTCCAAAGAGTTGCATGACACGATCGGACATACGATGACATCGCTCATTATGGGGATGGAGATGCTTCGGTCTAAAATACCAGATGCGGAGGCTAGTCGGCTGGACATGCTTTTGCAAATGGCTCGACAAGGTTTGGATGAGTCCAGAGGGATTTTCCACAAATGGGCTCATAATGGCTATGAATCTGCTACGACGATGGAGTCCGCCTTCGTTGAATTGATCGGGCAATTTCAGGTGGCTACAGGGGTGTCCGTCAAGCTACGTATGTACGGCGATGAGTATGCGTTGAGCCGTTCCTTGAAGCTGACTTTGTACCGCTGCTTGCAAGAAACACTGACCAATGCTGTGCGCCACGGAAAAGCAACACAAATTCAAGTGGGACTTTACTTTGAAGAAGTTCAGATTCGGTTGCAGGTCGAAGATAATGGGGAAGGAAATGGGACGATCGAATTCGGATTTGGTTTGCAATCGATGAAGGAAAGGCTGGAAGCACTTCAGGGACGATTATCGATCCATTGTATGGACGAAGGAGGTGTGACGGTCATTTGTAGTCTGCCAGCTATGCAGGCTGTACCAAGTGCAGGCATACGTATCCTAATCGTCGATGATCAGCCCATTGTGAGGGAAAGCTTGCAACTCGTTTTACAGAATCAGCAAGATTTGCAGGTGGTCGGGGTCGCAGAGAACGGCTTGATAGCACTGGACATGATTCCAAAAGAAATGCCCGACGTCGTTCTTTTGGACGTTCAAATGCCTGTCATGGACGGGGCGAAGACACTACAAGCGATACGTGAGCGGTGGCCGGATATGCGTGTCATTATGTTGACGACCTTCGAAGAAACAGCCCTTGCGACAGAAACGCTAGGGAGAGGCGCGAATGGCTACTTGTTAAAATCGGTTAGTCCGGTTGAGCTCGTAGAGGCGATACGAGTTGTTCATCAGGGTGAAGCGTTGATTAACCATAAGATTGCGGATGTCCTCTTTAAAGAAATGCGCTTGCAGCAAGAAGAGCTGAATGGACTTCGCCAAAAGCAAGGACGCGAGTGTCCCTATGGGTTGACGGAACGAGAAAGAGGCATATTGGCCTCGTTGGTAGAGGGACTTCGCATGAAAACAATCGCGGAGAAAATCTTTCTTTCTGAAGGAACGGTACGCAATTGCACCACAGTGATTTATGCAAAACTGGGTGTAAAGAATCGCGAAGAGGCCGTTAAAAAAGCACGGGACGAAGGTCTTGCTGGTTAGGTGGCCAGGTTTTCAGGTTAGATATGGTAGAATGGACAGTATCGAATGGAGGTTATATCAAAGATGAGTCAATTGCCAAATTGCCCAAAATGTCATTCAGAATACACGTACGAAGATGGAAGCTCCCTGGTATGCCCGGAATGCAGCCATGAGTGGACGTTGCAAGCAGACAGCGACAACGGTGAAGATAACAAGGTCATCAAGGATGCAAATGGAAACGTCTTGAATGATGGCGACACCGTAACCGTCATTAAAGACCTCAAAGTAAAAGGTACTTCATTGGTTGTGAAAATCGGGACAAAAGTAAAAAATATCCGTTTGATTGACGGAGACCATGATATCGACTGCAAAATCGATGGTTTTGGTCCAATGAAATTGAAATCAGAATTTGTGAAAAAGGTGTAAGCTGGGAATGTAACGGACAAGAAACAGCTGACTGCATGTTAGATGCAGTCAGCTGTTTTCGTAAAGGCAAAGTCTTGTTAGGTGAGACGGTGAATGGACCAGACGATGCCCTCGCCTCCTCCACCTAAGTTGAGGTTGATGGTCAATCCATTGGCAACATAGAACAAACCGAGTGTATCACCTGCATTGAGTTGAACGTCACCCGCGAGTGTGACGGTTCCTGCCCCCAGAATGGCTCTTAATGTGAGTACGAGCGCAACGTTTACGTTGAGAACAGGGAAATCGGCAATAATCAAATCCGTTGCGGTCGGAGTTATTCTTTGCACGACAAATGCGGGAGTAATTCCAGCGTCTAAGTTAACGGTAATGGCTGCGGTCGTTTCATAGTTAATGGTTGCCTTTATGGAGTAAGTTCCATTCGCTGGTACTGTGTAAGTGCCAGTTAGAGGGTTGAAACTTGGGCTGCCATAGTAGGGGCTGGCCGTTGACCAGTTAATTAATTGGGAAGATGCGCAAAGGGTCACAGTTGATAAGAAGCCAGAGAAGTTTTCAGCGGTGAAAGCAGGTCCAGTCGCGCCTGTTGCCCCGGTAGTCCCGGTGGCCCCAGTAGGTCCGGTAGCGCCAGTGTCTCCGGTAGGTCCGGTAGCACCAACGCCCGTCGCCCCCGTTATACCACCTGTGCTGTAGGATGGAACAGACAGGATGTTGTCCAGTTTCGATTGCAATAGCATTTCTTTTTTCGCAACGTCTTGCAAGGTTTGGCGTACGCTTGCATTCACCAAAAGGAGATCGCTTAACGAAGCAGGAACAGTCAGACCTGGTAATGTACCAATGGCATATTGCAATTTTTCTGCTTCTGCATTAATAATATGCCCGAGGCTGAGCTCTTCGATGGCGATGGAAGTAAGGAGAAGATTGATAGCATCGTCTCTCGTTATAGTAATGGTGGGAGTAATATTGGGAATATTGGCTTGCGACATGGCATTCATCCTTCCTGTTACATTCAAAAACTTCTCACTATGCTATGAGGCGTTATCTGTGCAGGTGCCTGACTGTATAGAAACAGAAAAAAGCCAATCTGATTTCCAGATTGGCTTTTGTGTTAACCGGTAAGCGCCGTGCTCATCAAAAAATAGACCACCATTGCTTATGGCATTTATACATTCACCCACAGGGTGGGTAACTTTTTCATGATCACGAGGGGAGTCAGGTCAGAGACTCAAAATACCTTTTGTTGTAGAGAATGCTAGGGTGGGTCGGGTTGTATAAGTAGGCAATATCATTGTGGTGGCGTGATTTCTCGTTATCCCCCATTTGAGAATAGCATAAGCAAAGTTGAAGATGAGGTAGCCACGTCCAGGATACGTGGTCGATGTGTGCGAGCTTTTCAGCAGGTCGCTCCACTTGTGTTGCGAGATCATACCAAAAAATGGCGAGCAGCCAATTTTTATCTTCGACATGAAAGGCTCCAATCTGGCAGCACGCTTCCGCCCGTGGGCGATCGTAGTTGAACGTACGATATAGCGACGATAGGACATTTTGTCTCTCGTATAGATGGGAATAGCAATTCGCCAGCTTCAAGCAAGCGTTAATGTTGTCTTCTACCCAGCCTTGCTGGGTGTTCAAGAACTTCGTGTAAAAAATAATGGCCTCTTCATGATACTGATTGTCACGCAATTCATTCGCATAATAGTACAAGTCCCGTGGAGAGAATTCTTCCCCGTTAGCATCCCTGCGTCGGTAGATTTGCAGATTGCGGTCCGTGTATTCCTTCTGCTTGTTATGCGTGATGGATATGTCACTGTTGATGACGTTTCCGCTGACTTCCAAATATTCATGGACGGGTCCGATCCAGCGAAAACCACGGTCGCGTTTTACCAGGCGATTGCGGCGAATGCTGTATGCCACATTCCCATTGCTGTCCACTGAAAGGTTGTAGTTCATCGTGACACTGTCGATGCTGTAATTTAACGTAAGCTTTAACTCGCGGAAGAGCTGACGGTCTTTCTCCAGAAGGATATCGTCTGCATCCAGCCACAAAATATAGGGGCATGTTGCCTTGCTGAACGCATAGTTTCGTGCAGCTGAAAAATCATCAATCCACTCAAAATCATAAATGGTGCAGCCATAGTTGGACGCAAGTTCTTTTGTGCGGTCTGTTGAACCCGTGTCGACGATAATGATTTCATCGACGAGGTCCGCAACGGTGGAGAGGCATCGCTCCAGAGCGTCTTCTTCATTTTTGACGATCATGCATAAACTGATTGAAATCTGATTCGCTTTCCCTGCTGTCATGCCATTTTTTTTGCGATACTCGCTCACTCCAGCCAGATCCGACTGACGGTAGATGTGGTACCCAGGAAGGTGCGTATCCACATGCAAAGAAAATCCCATAGCTACAGCCCGAACGCAAAAATGCCGATCTTCTCCCCAGAACGACAAGTTAGCTATTCGTTTAAAGCTGACGCCTGCCTCCAATACCTTTCGATGGATGAACGTGCATGCACCGAGGCCGCCTACCTCATACACACCCGGTTTACGCAGCATCTCTAAAAAGTTTTGGTTCTCCGCAGATTCGGACGCGCCTTCGCGTGTCAATGTGTATTGATCCATCAGCCAAACTTGAGGAAGCTCAATCGAATCAGGCTGCCAACGTGTCCAGTAAATGTTGGAAATAATATCTTTATTGGCTCGAAGCAATTGTTGCAGGGTGTGAGGGTGTAAAACGAGATCGGAATCGATCAAAAACAAGTAATCGAAACCTTCTTTAAGCGCATAGGAGATAATCGTATCTTTCATTTGCGCTACTTTCCAAATATTTCGTTCCGTCCAATAATGAGTCATTTCATTTCGGACATACGTGTCATCGTCTGTGTTTTTGAGGATGACGGTTCGTTTGTTCTCCTGCTCGAAATCAGCCAAGAGTGTACTGGATAGTGGGTCTTTGTTATCGTCAATGAACATGTAATGAATCAGTTCGTTTTTGGTAGTCAGCTCCGTGAGGGATTGAAGGAATTCCTCCAAAATAATCGGGAATTGTTGAACGGGACTACCGATTAAAATACGTTTTTTCCCCATGGTACACCCCCATATATAGCCTTTGTTCAAGTAGTTGCCGCAGGTTTACTGAATATCAGTAAACCATTGTCCACTTTTGCGACAATTCGGTTTTCTTGCTGTAGCTCTTTTACATAAGAGCGGATAATCGAAGTAGTCAAACCGTAGCGGTGCAAGTCATCTTCAAACTCATATTTTTTCATGACTTTTTGGACTACTTGTTCGAGAGTGCTTGGCTGCTCATGAATCCATGCTTCAAGAAAAGCAGAGGTGTCTTTCATAAGGCTGAGATGCTTGTTAATTAAACCCGTTACTGTTTTAAAGGGTCCACCATGGTACAGCACATAAGCGTTCAATTTCATCATCGAGAGCTTCTTGAAGCTTCTTTTGGCAGCCTTCAGATCGTTAAAAAAAAGGAGATCCTGCTTGTTCAACGTTTTGGGGCCAAACAAGGCATCGCCGCAGTAAAGAACATGATCAGGGGTAATAATGCCGACCATTCCCGGCGAATGTCCAGGTAAGGAGACGATTTTGAATGGAATGGTATCGACGTGAAAGATACCATCGGTGGATGGAAGATAATCCGTTACGAGCGCACGTGCATTCTCTTTGTTTTGATCAGGCTTCGCATCAGACCCTCCACCTGCGTCGAAAACCAAAGGCTCGAGATGTGGATTTTCGATGATATAGGATGCCAAATGTGTCGCATAGATGCGAAGGTTGGGGAACCTCTTTTTCAAATAAAGATTGCCACCGTGGTTAACAGCGTGACCATGTGTATGAACAACGGCAAGGATTTGATACCCTCGATCGCTGATTCTACTGCATACTTTCTCGATGACAGCGGCATTTGGGCCGCTATCAATGCAAACAGCGGTTTTGCTGGACCTATCCAAATAGACCCCGATCCCGTATTTACCGGAGACCACATAACTGTTGCCGGCCACTTCGATCAATTCCAAACGATCCATATACCTTACTCCTTCATTAGATTCAGGTTCATATGTGGATGATCTTGGTGACATTGCCGATACGTACCTTTACGGAGTTCGGTACATAGGGAGGCCGTGCAGGTGCAGACACTCGCTTCGCGAGCATTTTTTTCTTGCCACGCACTTTTTCCACGTTCGCTACAGGCTTGGAACGCACGGATTTGTTTCTGTTTTTATCGGGAGTAGGGATGGACGCAGTTTGTGCTAATAATGGGGGTTTTGGACGTAGTGATTTCCGGTTGTTGGCTGTATCGATGCGTGCGTCATTTGCGAGCAATGGAGGGGTTGGGGGAGGCATAGGTGGAACGTCAGTGGCTTTCGTTTGCTCACCCAGATCCAACTGTATCGGTTCGTCATCTGGAAAAACTCCTTCCAGCTCTAATTGCATCGGTTCGTCATCTGGAAAAACTCCTTCCAGCTCTAATTGCATCGGCTCTTCGTAGGGGGAATCCTCTTCCGGTTCCATAGACTTTGCTTGATGATGGGGATGGTCTTCTATCAAGTAAAAAGCTTGTAATTGCCGCAAATGATCTTCAATGAATGTCGCGATTTGTTTATGTGGAAAGCTCCACGACTTTACCAACTCCGATAACTGGGCAATTGAAGCAAGGACATGTGTGTATGTTTCGCTTGTGGGATGGAGAGGGATACGCGATTCAAAAAGGAAGCTGTGAGTAATCTGCTTATTATGTGTGTGGGTATGCAGTCTGACGAGCAGATTGATCATCGTTGATAGTTGGTAGCCAAGCAGCATAAGCTCGTAATCTTTGGCATGATGAAAGCGTGATTCCAATCCTTTGACCAACTGGACGATGGAATAGGTCAGTTTTAGAACGGTGTCATCGATACCTCTGTTCTTCATGGCAATTGACCTCGAATTCCTGAAATGAACAATCCTTAATAGTCGATGGTGATGTCATCCAATTCATCCCCGAAATCGGATTCTTCCATCTCAAAATTTGATTTATGCGCCACAGGGTACATGTGAATGGCTGCATCCAGCTTTTTTAACAAAAGCCACTCAGCCATCAGCACCGAATCCAGAATCGAAATGACTGTACGATTAAAGGTGATGATCTCATCATTGGACGGGTTGTTGGGGAAGTCCAGATTTTTGCCAACGAAAGCAAGGGCTTTGTCAGCTTCAGCAGTTAGCAATCTAGACAAGGCTTCTTCCTCTAGGGCAATCGATTGCAGCAAATGACTCAAAGCTTCTTCGCGCGTCGGCAAATCATTTGATTGAACTTTATCTTGTAAGGTCATCATCATCCCTCTTCAATAAAATTATGATCCCATGAGAAGCAGTGTGAGTAGTGAGGGTTATTCTTTGAAGCAAGTCAGGTCGGGCAAGTCAGGTAAGTCATCGTGGTTATGATGATCATGCATCTGCTCCAGCTTAATAATGTCCTCCAGCTTGAATTGCAAGAGCATCTCTGTCTTGATGACATTGCGCAGCATTCGTTCCACGCTATTGTTTAGGGCAAGTGCATCATTGAGCGAGAGGGATTGCTCCTTCACGATTTTTTGGATCTTTTGCCCCTCTGCATTAATAATGTGAGAAAGTCCGATTTCCTCCAGCGCAATGGAGGTGAGAAGCAGATTTAATACTTCGTTGCGTTTCAATATGATTTCCGGTGTTATATTGGGGACCGTGGGCATTGACATCGTTATCTACATCCTTTGTTTGTATGATTTTGTATACAAAATAAGACTTGCCCGAAATAGAAGGAGATCTGCTTCCCTTTATTTGCACAGAACTCCTTCGGGCAAGTTTCTTACAACGTACTTAAAAACGATAGGATCGTCATAGGATCGCGTAATTGATAGTGAATAAATGGAAACTTCCTCGCAGTACATGTTATGTAACCGCGATCTTAATATGACAACTTAATCGTATTCATTCGATAAGGAAGTAGAGGCGCCCGGGATAATGCTAACCACATTTTCCAGCTTGAATTGCAAGAGCATTTCTTTTTTGATGACATCTTGTAGCGTTTTGCGAACACTGTTGTTAACGGCGAGAATGTCAGAGATGGTGGGGACGACCTCAGGCGTAACCCCCAATGTACCTACCACAAACTGGAGTTTTTCTGCCTCTGCATTCATAATATGCACCAAAGACAATTCTTCCAGAGCAATGGATGCCAGCAGTAAAGATACGGATTGCTCAATCGTAACGGAAATCGTTGGGGTAATGTTAGGGATGGTAGATTGAGACATGAGATCACCTCTTTGAAGTAATGGGTAACTATTTTACTCATGTAAGCCTATCGCTTACTTCTAAACGCGTGATCGATAGCAAACTCCCCCTTCGTTTTAACTACGGTAAGTGTATGCATAGGTGTGTGTCCCACTGAACTGTTAATTTGTACACCATGCGCAAGGAAGCAAGGAAAAGGAAAAGCCCGGATCGATTGACCCGGACCAGTGGTATTGTGGTAGTTTCCATACGAATGAGGCCTATTAACTCGAAGGAATCTGTGGAAGAAGATTATCCACGATATTTTCCAATTTGAATTGGAGAAGTATTTCTTTTTTGATGACATCTTGTATCGTTTGACGAACGCTTGAATGGACGAGCAGGATGTCGGAGAGTGTAGCGGGTGGTTCAAGCCCTGGAACAAGGGTGCCTAAAATAAATTGGAGCTTTTCAGCCTCTGCGTTCAGAATGTGAGCCAAAGCCAGTTCTTCTAACGCGATGGATGCAAGCAAGAGCGAAGTGGTTTGGCCAAGAGTAATCGAGATAACAGGCGTAATAGTAGGGATCGATGCTTGGGACATGATCATCACCTCATAGATTTATGCGTATGTAAGCCCCGGAGCCTTACCAATACCCAGCGACGATTTCCGGCTATCTCTCGAAAAAGTTCTTCGTAGTGATAGATTTTTCCGAGATGAGCCAGAAAGGGATAGTGATCAAAATCATCTACGAGAATAAGTGCATCTGGTTTGAGTGTGTCAATAAATAGTGGATAGGCAAGAGAGCGGCCGTTACCATGCGGACCGTCCACAACCATGACATCTACTGAATGACGGGAAAGCGAAAGTTGGCCCAAATCCGCGTAAAAGGCATTTTGAATGCAATAATGATCAAATTGATTCTCGGGAACATGCTGTCCGATGGCAGACCACAAGCTCCTGCTCTCTGCTGGATTGTCGAAGACCTTGTTCCATTCCTCTTCGGATAGTTGCTTCAAAGAACTGGTCACGAAAGCGACATGTGGTACATCCCCTAGGCTCTCCTTGATTTCCTTTGCACGAATCGGATGATGCTCCACAATAGTTGCTTGAACCGGGAGCAGCTCAAGATCGCCCAGTGATTTCCAAAACAGAGCGGAGTCACCTCCACCCAACTGAAGCACCTGGCACGTCTCCTTTTCTGTGTTGATATGACGACATGCATGTACAAGGGCCTGTTTGCTCAACGAGAGTGAGTTGTATCGCCAGTGATTACAATTGGACTGCTGCAAAGCCTTTTCGATATCGCGAATGATCATCTTCATTCCACCCATTCCAACAGATTGGGATGTTGATCCAAGATGGATTCATACTGTTCCTTCCAGCCATATCTGGCTTCGGGGTCGAGGAGCTGATAGCGGTTGTATTTGCTTTGTCTATCTTCGAGTCGTGCCCAGCCAAAATGTTTCACGCGTGATGGATGGCACAGGTAAGGGAACTGGTTGATCGAGAGAGGGAATCTGCCGCAATGCTGAGGGGTTTCTCTCCATATATATGGGAAGTCAGGGCGATATTTGATCATAAAAGGACGGTAGTAATGATGGGCTTTCCAATACACATCTTCGCGATAATGCGTCTCGCTCCACATATCGTACAAACGAAAGTAGATCGCCTCGTATGTCTGCTGTTCCAAAATATCGGAAACGTTTGAGGGGAAGGTGCTATCCATGATTTCATCGGCGTCCAGATTCAAAATCCATCCCGGCTCAGTCTGGATTGTTTCTTGCCATTGTTGTTTGCGCAAGGCGACCTCGTTGGAAAACTGAGAGGTAGCGTTTTGGACCAGATGAAGAGGAATGCCCTTGAGAACCTCTCTACAGAGATCCACGGTATGATCGATACTGCCATCGTCGATGATGACGGCTGCGTCAATAAAGTCTTTATGTGCTTCCAACGCTTGTCTCAAATACCGATTGCCTTCATTTTTTACAATCATGGAAAGAGTCAGCTTGGCTCTGGTCATCTATGTGCTGCACCTCCTGCGCTTGTCGTGTTGCAATGCAGAAGATTTCATGGCCTTGGAAGGTCGACTGGAGGTTCACGGCTAGCTTCATGATGTCTTGGATCGGGAAAGGTGTTTGCGTGGTCTTGCGCAGATGGTTTTCCAAGCGGTTCGTTTCTTCTCGAGAAAAGATAGAGAGGACCTCCCAGCCACCTTGATGAAGCAGTGAGATCAGATTGTCACGGGAGTAATGAAAGAGGTGGTCATTCTCGGTATACAACGGGGAATACACCCCAAACAGTGTATTGGTGAACGAGTTTTTGTTCGGCACGCTAAAAATGACTTTTCCTCCTGGTTTAAGAAACCCCTTCAATTCTTCAAGGTATTGCTTCGGATGCGAAATATGCTCAAAGACGTGACAAAAAACGATGGCATCAAAAGTACCAATGTGTTCGGGGGCGAGAACGGAGGAGTTCCATAACGAATGAACCAGTTGTAGCCCATACCGGTCTTGGGCGTATGCGCATGATTGATGCGACGGCTCTACCCCAACAACTTCCCACCCAGCCTCACGAGCAAGGAATAACAACTCTCCTGTTCCTGGACCAATTTCGAGCAGCTTTCCTTTTTCCGAAAACCACATATCGAGCAGCAATGTATGGAAGATCGCATGCTCCGTAAATGTATTTTTGGCATATTGATCCCGCATGGAAACCCAACTCGCATCATAAATGTCTGCAACCAGCTGTGGCACGTTGACTTGATCGAGGTGAGGTTGAAAAACGAGATCACAATCTTTGCACGTTAGGAGCGAAAAGGTAGCGTACTGGTGGAAAAGCGCAACCTGAGCGCTGTTGCACAAGGGACATGAGTCATGCATGGATACGATCCCTGCTTTCTTTGTGATATCTGCCTACCACTACCTATGCGCTGCTTCAGGAAAAGGTTCGAAAACCAAGGAAATGGCGCCGTTCTGAAAGGAGCAGTCCGTTCATAGAGTAAAGGGGGGATAGACTACGATCTCAGTGATGTGTGTAAAAGGAGAGGAGCAGCATGTCGGAGGCGCCCAAAATTTCCTTATGTATGATTGTAAAAAACGAAGAAGAGTGCCTTCACAAGTGCTTGGAAAGCGTGAAAGACCTTGTGGATGAAATGATTATCGTAGACACGGGGAGTACCGACAAAACGGTAGAGATAGGCAAGTCATTCGGAGCGGTCGTACACTCTTATGAGTGGCAGGATAACTTCGCAGAAGCGCGAAACTTTGGACTGGAAAAAGCAACGGGCGACTGGATTTTGTGGATGGATGCCGATGAGGAAATGAATCAGGAAGACAGCAAGAAATTGAAAGAGTTGCTTCGCGGTCAAGAGGATTCTCTTTTTTATATCCATCTAATAAATTACATTGGAGATGAAATAAATGAAGACGATGCTTTTCATATCGCTCACTCACGTTTGTTTCGCAATGGCATCGGTTTTCGCTTCCATTTTCCCATTCATGAAACGCTCAACGTAGAAGAGGTGCTTCCCAATCTGACCGAAGATCTCCATATTCAAATCTTGCCTGTACGGATATACCATTACGGCTACATGAATGAATTTACTGGCAGAAAGAACAAATTCGAGCGTAATATTGGGCTACTCATGAGGGAATTAGAAAAAGAGGACCACTCTCCGTGGATTGAGTATCATCTTGCCAGTGAATTCTCACGTATCCAGGAGCATGAGAAAACGTTCAAGTTCGTGAATCTGTCTATTATCGGGTTTCTCGAAAACCATATGATGCCTCCTTCGCTTCTTTATAAGCTCAAATACTCTACGTTGATCTCGATCGGCAGTGCTGAGGGAGCGTGGCCAGGAATTGAAAAGGCAATCGAGATGTATCCTGACTACGTTGATTTGCATTTGTACAAAGGGATCATTCAGTATTTGAAAAAGGACTATAAACGAGCCTTGATGACGTTCGATCACTGCTTGGAGCTAGGGGAGAGCAACATTCGTCATCTGACCTTGAAGGGATCGGGAAGTTTTCACGCCTGGTATTACAAAGGGCTATGCTACGAAGGATTGGGTCAAGTGGAGGAGGCTGTGGCAGCTTATCAGACGGCGTTGGCGATGGCGGAGAATCATGCGCCTGCCAAGGAAGCATTAGAGAAGCTGAGCTCGATGACTGGAGTAAGTCATTCGCCATACAACAAATAGCATCGTAGCGAAAAGCCGTTTACGTCGATGGTTCAGACGTAACGGCTTTTTTTCGTAATGGCAGAGCGTGAACAAAATGACGTTAATCACCTTTATTACGGTAAAAGGTTTAATAAACACAATGTTTCATTTGCGGCAGCAGATTGTTACAATAAAAAACGCATTTCAACGGTAATAATAATCATTATCAATTACATCAAGTGAGGGACAAAAGATGAGGCGAACAAACGGAATGAAACGTCTCGGTCATATGCTTTGGACGCTTGCACTGGCAGGTACGGTATTACTGACCGGGTGCGGCAGCGCAGAGCAAAAACAGCCAGCAGCAGGTACAGATAGTGCGCAAACCGCACAAAAGCGCATCGTGAAACATGAGTTGGGCGAAACGGAAATTACCGGAGACCCGAAAAGAGTCGTCGCGTTGGAGTACTCCTTTGTAGACGGACTATGGGAGCTGGGAGTGACGCCTGTAGGAATCGCGCAAGAGAAGGATAAGGACGTAGAAGGACTGATCGGCAAAAAAATCGAGTATACTCCTGTGGGGACTCGCCAGCAGCCGAGTCTGGAAGTCATTAGCTCGTTGCAGCCAGATCTGATTATCGGTGATTTGAATCGCCACAAGGACATTTACAAGGATTTGCAAAAAATCGCACCGACGATCATTTTGAAAAGCCGCAACTCGACGTATCAGGAAAACTTGAGCTCGTTTGCCACGATTGGGGAAGCGCTGAACAAGCAACAAGAAGCAGAACAACGCCTGATCAAGCACAAAGAGATCATCGCAGAGTTTAAGAAGAAGATACCGGCTGGGGATTCTCGCAATGTCATGCTGGGTGTATTCCGCGCAGATTCGCTGTCTGCACATGGTTCGAAATCGTTTGATGGTGAATTGCTCGAAATGATTGGAATCAAAAATGCGATTCAGGATGCGCCAGAACCAACGGTAAAAATCAGTTTGGAGCAAATGGTGCAGTGGGACCCAGATGTGATTTTCCTCGCGGAAGCAGACGACGCGTTGTTGAACGAGTGGAAGCAAAATCCGCTCTGGAACAATATCACCGCCGTCAAAAATCAGGAAGTACACAAAGTAAATCGTGACCTCTGGACGCGCTATCGCGGACTGAAATCTGCGGAACGCATTGTCGAAGAGGCAGTGAACCTTTTGTACAGTAAGGATAAATAAGAACACATACGATGCAAAATCTGGAAAGACCGATCGCTGATCTGGTCTTTTCGGTGTTCTTGCACGTGGTAATTGATCGAGGTGGCTTGTATTGCAGAAAACAACGACACGACAACGAAAAGGTACCTTTGTCCTCATTGCGATCGGCTTGGCAATCCTCTTGCTCATTGGTTTGTTGCTGAGCTTGTTTACCGGAGTAGCTTCGCTGCAAATTCGATCGTTAGTGACGCATTGGATATCGGGTGAATACTCCAAGGAGCTCTTGATTTTCCAAACCATCCGGGTTCCGAGAGCCATACTGGGAGCCATCATTGGGGCGAATTTGGCTGTGGCAGGAGCAGTGATGCAGGCCGTTACCCGCAATCCGCTCGCATCTCCGCAAGTATTTGGCGTGAATGCGGGGGCTTGTTTGGTGGTCGTACTCGCGATTGTGTTTTTACCGGATATCGGGAAAGCCAATCTCATCTATTTTGCATTTGCTGGAGCGATTGTCGGGGGACTTGTTGTCTTTGGATTCGCAGCTTCCCGTGGGATGACCAATCTCAAGATCGCTTTGGTAGGAATGGCCATCCACCTGCTGCTCACCTCCATTACGAAGGGAATCATCATCTTTAACGAACACATATCGAATGTATTGTACTGGTTGTCTGGCTCCATTAGCGGAGCGGCTTGGACGGATGTGCAATTGATTTTGCCGTGGTCGATGGCGGGACTCCTGCTGGCGATCTGGCTGTCCGGCTCTTTGTCTGTGTTTCGACTGGGGGAGGAAGTCGCGATGGGGTTGGGACAAAAAATCGCCCGCGTCCGACTGCTATCTTATGTTGTGGTCGTTATTTTGGCAGGCGCCTCTGTTGCTGTCGCCGGAGCTGTCGGATTCGTCGGACTGATGGTTCCGCATATCGCAAGGAGGCTCGTGGGTACTGACTATCGGGTCGTTATCCCTGTGTCTGCGCTTGGTGGTGCTGTCCTGGTGACAATCTCCGATGTACTGGCTCGCTTGATTTCCTATCCGTTTGAGTCTCCTGTAGGAATTGTAACGGCTCTCCTGGGAACCCCGTTCTTTCTTTACTTGGCGAGAAAAAAGGGGAGGGAAATGGTATGACGTCGCGGAAAAACACCCTGCTCCTGAGTGGCCTCGTTGTCTTAATCTTAGTGGCAGCATTGCTTAGCATGGGGATCGGTCCGATCTTTATCGGCCCTGATCAAATCATTCGGGTGATCATGGGCGAATCTTCGTCGCTTACGTTTATGATTGAAAACTATCGATTGCCACGGGCGTTGCTCGCGATTCTTGCTGGAGCGGGCTTCGCGATCTCTGGTGTGATTTTGCAAGGAATGATCCGTAACCCTCTGGCATCACCGGATGTCGTAGGTGTAACCAAAGGCGCGGGCTTGTTCGCGGTAGTTGTCATCATTCTGTTTCCGACCGCTTCACCACTTCTTCTCCCGATTGTCGCGTTTTTGGGAGCACTGGCGGTAGCGATTGCCCTCATTTATTTCACTCGGAAAAGCGGTGCACAGCCAACTACATTTGCCTTGGTCGGTATGGGAGTAGGGGCGAGCTGTCAAGCGTTGACGGAATTCATCATGGTGAAGTATCCGATGCAAGCCAATGATTCACTTGTCTGGCTGGCAGGGAGCTTGTGGGGGAAAGGCTGGGATGAAATTTACGCTTTGCTGCCGTGGTTGCTCGTATTCATTCCCATTAGCCTTGCCCTGCACCGAAAGCTGGACATTATCAGTCTAGATGAAGGTAGCTCTACCGGGCTCGGACTGAATGTCGTGCGAACGCGCTATATGCTTTTGCTGCTCGCGGTTGCATTGGCAGGCGCATGTGTAGCGGCGATTGGCTCGATCGGCTTTGTGGGATTGATTGCTCCACATATGGCGAGAAAGCTATTCGGTCATCAGCATCGTTATCTGTTGCCAGGTGCGGCGGTTTTGGGCGCGTTGATTCTCGTCATTGCAGATGCATTAGGGAGAGGACTGAATCCTCCGATCGAGATTCCCGCGGGTATTGTGACGGCGGTCATCGGTGTTCCGTACTTCTTGTATTTGGTGCGTCAAGAGAAGAAAAAGTAAAAAGTAAAAAGTAAAGCCATCTTTTCCTCTAGCTTTGGAGAGAAAGATGGCTTTTTTCTATTCGGGCTCTTCTTCGAAAAAATCACCTTGTTCCAAGGTATACACAAAATTTTGTAACCATTCGTAATACTTTTTTGCATGTCTGAGCTTGTGCAAATCTTGGAGGGCGAGCTTTCGTTCCTCATCAGAGGTACTTTCCTGAAGGATCAGCTCGGTTAATTCAGGCATTGCCTGGTCGATGGCACCGGTCATCACATCGATTTCACGCTGCAGCTTGTATGTGAAAAAGTTTTGGAACGCTGTGAAGAAGTTGGTCTCCGCCGCATACAGCTCTTTTCGTTCCTGCTTTTCCTCGAGTTTTTTGACCATGCGGGATTCCATTAAGGATCTCACTGCATAGCTCATGTTGCTTTTGCTCATGTTCATCTGTGTTTTCATCTCGTCGAGCGTCATCGGGCGATTCTCGAAGAACATGACACCGTAAAGCTGACCCGAGGAATGAGTAGCGCCATACAAGTCCATCGTTTCTGCTATGGCTTCGATCATTTGTTTACGAATATGGAGGCGTTTTTCTTCTGGTACATTTTCCTCGTTCAAAGACATACGAATATTCACTTCCCTCTCGTGCCACCGTCATCATTATTTCGTTCAATTCTTTTTGTATGATACTTCCATTATAGCAAAAAGTTTTTCTACACAGTGATAAAGCTATTGTTATGAGCATTTACGTAATCTTAATGCTCCATTAACAGTGGTTTCATGGGCGAAACACAAAGCGAATGTACAATAATTTTTGAACACAGATGGTTGTTATCCGATACTTTCTTTCAGAAAAGGAGAATCACAGTGAAAATCAAGTGGAATGTGATGGTAGCAACGTTGGTCGTTACGAGTTTGTTGGCAGGCTGCGGAGCACCGAAGACAGAGGGAACAGCATCGAGCAGTGGGCAAACCGGTTCGACGGCTGCTGTGTCTAACGCATCTGGAGAAATCAATGTGTACACGGCCATTGAAGATGAACAGATCAAGACGTATCTGACTTCTTTCAAAGAGCAGTATCCGGATATCAAAGTAAACATCGTTCGTGACTCCACTGGTATCATGACAGCCAAGCTGATTGCCGAGAAGGACAATCCGCAAGCCGACGTAATCTGGGGTCTGGCTGCCACCAGTCTTTTGGTGATGGACGATATGGAAATGTTGGAGTCATATGCTCCCAAGGGCGTAGATCGTGTACTGCCTGAATTCAAGGACAAGGCCAACCCGCCGAAATGGGTAGGCATGGATATTTGGGAGACAGCCATTATTGTTAACAAAGCAGAGATGGAAAAGCGCAATCTACCCATCCCACAGTCGTACGAAGATTTGGTCAAACCAGAATACAAAGGCTTAATCGCGATGCCTCACCCTGCTTCTTCTGGAACAGGCTACTTGACCGTCAACGCCCTGCATCAGTTGTACGGCAAAGACAAGGCTTGGGCATACATGGACAAGCTGCATGAAAACATGATGGTCTACACGCACTCTGGCTCCAAGCCGGCGAAGATGGCGTCCGCTGGTGAAGCGCCAATCGGTATCTCTTATGGATACAGCGGCATTCAGGAACAGAAAAAAGGAGCTCCAGTCGAAGTCGTGTTCCCGAAAGAAGGCTCGGGCTGGGATATGGAAGCGAGCGCGCTCGTAAAGAAAAAGGACATCAAGCCAGAAGCAAAATTGTTCCTCGACTGGGCGATCAGTGATGAGCCGATGAAGGAATACAACAAAAACTACGCGATTTTGAGCATCAAGCAAGAAGGAAGTCAAATTCCAAAAGGCTACAAACAAGATCCGGTATCGCAGCTGACCAAGCTGGACTTGTATCAAGCAGCAAGAGACCGCGAAGGCATTCTGAAAGAGTGGGAGCAGAAGTACGGCTCCAAGGCTGAACCGAAAAAGTAAAGAATAAAGGGGCATTTGTGATGGAGCAAGGCTATTTGTCATTATGCAATCTCGCCAAGCGATTTGGGAAGCACACAGCGCTTCAGGACATTCAACTGGACATTGCCAAGAATGAATTCATCTGTCTGCTCGGACCGAGCGGCTGCGGTAAAACAACGTTGTTGCGCATCCTCGCAGGACTGGAAAAAGCGGATCAAGGGAGCGTCGTCATTGCCGGGAAAGACATTACCTCGTTGCCAGCAGGGAAACGGAATTTTGGCATGATGTTTCAATCGTACGCTTTGTTTCCGAATTTGACGGTCAGTGAAAACATTGCTTACGGATTGCGTAATCGCTTCTCCAAGGCACAAATTGCTGATCGGGTAGAGGAAATGCTTCATCTGGTTGAGCTGGGAGAACACCGCAACAAAGTCCCGGCCCAATTATCAGGAGGGCAGCAGCAGCGGGTAGCACTGGCGAGGGCCTTGGCGTTTTCGCCGGACTGCTTGCTCTTGGACGAGCCATTATCTGCGCTGGACGCCAAGGTTCGTGCCAAACTCCGAAACGAAATTCGTCGGCTCCATCATCAATTCGGGATGACGACGATTATGGTAACGCACGATCAGGAGGAAGCGTTGACGATGGCGGACCGCATCGTGGTTATGAACCAGTCGCGCATCATTCAGGTCGGTACGCCAAAAGAAGTGTACGAGCGTCCTAAAACGCCATTTGTCGCTGATTTTATCGGAGCCATCAGCTTTATCCAGTCGGATAAGCACTCGGAACAGGCTATGCTCGCCATCCGTCCGGAGCATGTTCAGTTGCTGCGTGACGGGCATGAAAAAGGCAGACAAGGAATCGTGCGCGAGCTGGAATATCGCGGTACGCATTATCGGATTGTCGCAGAGTTAATCGGTCGACAAGGTACTTTGTTGCAACAGTTTGTCACGATTGATGTCCCGGCACATGCTATGGTGTCTCATCATGTTTGGCCGGATCAAAAAATTGCCTTCACTCTGCCGCCAGAGCATGTCATCCGTTTTGATGATACGGCAGACCTGGCTGTTGGCTAAGGAGCGCATACGATATGGACACCTGGTTAAAACGAATACGCCCAGATGCTAACCAATGGAGCCAAAACGCGATCATCGTCTGCATGACCATCGCGCTGTTGTTTGCCATCCTGCTGCCGCTTGGTGAGCTGGTGATCAAGGCCGTTACGGATCAGGACGGGAACTTTATTGGGCTTATGCACTTTGCCAATTACTTCTCGACGCCAGCTCTCGTGATGTCATTGTGGAACTCCATTAAGGTGTCGACGGTCACGACGATCATTGCCGTTACGCTGGGCTTCGGATTTGCTTACGCACTGGAGAGAAGCGCGATTCGTAGCAAATGGTTTTATCGGTCTGTTGCACTCTTGCCGCTATTCGCACCCTCTATGCTGCACGGCTTGGCGCTGACCTACCTGTTTGGCAATCAAGGGCTGATTTCTACCGGATTTTTTGGGCTGTTGCCGGAATTCCGTATGGAGCTCTACGGGCCTATCGGGATTGTGATGGCGGAGGTACTCTATACGTTTCCGCAGGCGTTTCTGATGCTGTCGGTGGCACTCGCAAGTGCAGATTACCGTATGTATGAAGCGGCAGAGACGCTCGGGGCGTCCAAGTGGCGCATATTTTGGACGGTCACGGTACCAGGTACGAGATTTGCGCTGATCAGTGCCATTTTTGTCTGCTTCGTTTTGACCTTTACCGACTTCGGGGCTCCCAAAGTGGTCGGCGGGCAGTACAACGTGCTGGCGACAGATTTGTACAAGCAGGTTATTGGGCAACAGAACATGCAAATGGGTGCGGCCGTTGGGGTGCTGCTGTTGATACCAGCCGTCATCTCATTTGTGATCGATCGCATCTCCCAGCGTAAACAGAGCGGTTGGTTGAGTGCGAAGTCCACCCCTTACCGAATTGAACGCAACAAACTGCGGGATGGGTTGTTCTACGTGCTTTGCTCCGCCGTGTCCGCTGTGATTATTAGCATCATCCTGGTTGCTATTTACGGCTCTCTTGTAAAAGTGTGGCCGTACAATCTGTCCATTTCCTTTACGCACTACGAAGACTTTTTGGATGAGGAAGGACCGTTTGTAACGAGCTTGCTTATCGCGTTTGCGACGGCATTGATTGGCACAGTCGCTACTTTTTTGTTCGCGTATCTCATCGAGAAGTCACGCGGGCATCGTCTGCTACGTCAGTCAGCGTATTTTCTGTCCATGCTGCCGCTTGCATTGCCAGGACTCGTGCTCGGTTTGATCTACGTATTCTTTTTCAACAATCCGAATCAACCGCTGCACGGCATTTACGGCACGATTTGGATCGTCATTTTGTGTAACATCGTTCACTTCTACTCGGTTTCTTTCCTGACGATGACGTCCGGTCTGAAGAAGCTGGATAGCGAGTTCGAGGCTGCATCGGAATCGATGAACGTGCCCTGGTATCGGACATTGCTGCGGGTGACAGTTCCGCTGTCATTGCCGACGATTCTGGAAGTGTTCCTCTACTATTTCATCAACAGCATGGTGACGGTCTCGGCCATTATTTTCTTGTATGCACCAGACCTGAAACCGGCTGCGGTTGCGATTGTGAATAAGGAGGACTCAGGTGATATCGCGCAAGCTGCTGCGATGTCTACGTTAATCATTGTAGCGAATCTGTTGGTACGTACCGCGATCATGTGGATGGCAGGCAAGATTCAGAAAAGAACGGATGCGCTTCTCGTCAGGACGAAAGAGTAAAGTCAAATCCGATTCAAAATGGAATGCAGGTGGGAAAAAGATGCCCGACTTACTTGTTAACAACAAGAGATATACGGTCAAAGCGATTTTGTTCGATAAGGATGGTACTTTGCTGGAGTTTGTGCGGCTCTGGGGGTACTGGAGCGAATCCGTACATCGTCATTTTGCCAAACAGCTTCCACAGCCGGCCCAGATCGCTCCTCTCGCAGAGCTGTGGGGGACTGTTCACGACGAAGACGGGCACGTATGCGACTACAGCATCAATGGTCCGTTAGCGATGGGCTCGACTGGTGATTTGCTTGCGATCCTGGCATGGCAAGGTTATCGTCAGGGACTATCGTGGGGAGAATCAATGCGACTCGCTAGAGAGTGCAAGGAGCGAGCTTATCAGGATATGGATCAGACTCGTCCTGCTTATCCCATCCCGGGGCTGATTCCGTTCCTCGAACAATGTCGCGACCACGGAATGTTTATGGGGATTGTAACCGCAGACGAAACAGAGGAAGCGATCAAGCACATGGAATGGATGGGCATTCGCTCTTATTTTCCAGTCATTATCGGGAATGATCAGGTAGAGCGTGGCAAGCCTTATCCCGACATGGTGGTAAAAGCTTGTACCCAATTGGGCTTGAAGCCGAGAGAAGTCGCTGTCATCGGCGATACGAGCGGCGACATACGCATGGGGAAAAGTGCAGGTGTCTCGGTGACCATTGGCATTGTGAGCAAGGAAGACTCTTCTGACCGGATTCAAATCCTGGAGGAAGCAGAAGCGGTGATTTCCTCCTATGCGCAGCTGAAGGTGGAGGCATCACGGCATGAATGAGGGGATCGGGTGGGGGTGGGTTCTCCTCGCATTCGCTATTCTGTTGGAGCTAGCAGGTACGACTTCGATGAAACTATCTGCGGGCTTTACCAAGCTGTGGCCATCCATTCTGATGTTTCTGTTGTACGGTGCCAGCTTTACTCTGCTTAATTTCGCACTCAGCTATATACAGGTTGGTGTCGCTTATGCGATCTGGTCTGGTGTCGGGATTGTTCTCATTACATTCGTCGGTATTTTCTTATTCAAAGAAATGATCAATCTACAGCAAATGCTCTGGATGTCACTCATTGTGATTGGTGTCATTGGTCTGAAAGTCAGCAGCAAGGTCGTGTAAAAATCATCAGTCGGACTCTATCAATCTGATCGAAATGAGGTGCGCGTTTATTATGAAAGTGATAAACAAAACGATGTCGATGGTACTGGGTGTTACGGTTGCCTTCATGGGAATGACTCAACCTTTTATGATCCAAGGCGTTCAGGCAGCAGGAGAGCAGACCGTCACGATGGACAAGCAAACCTATTTGTATGGTCAACCGATGTCCTTGTCGTATACAGGAGCTTCCCTGAAGGATTGGATCGGACTGTATAAAGCAGGTGCCATTCCACAGGGCAGCAATCCTTCTCTCGCTTGGCAATATACGAGTGCAAACGGTCAGCCGAATGGTGCGATGAGCTTTACGAAGTCATTGCCAGCAGGTGAGTACGAGGCACTGTACATGCAAAATGACGGCTACAACATTTTTCAGCGGGCTCCTTTTTCGATCATTACCTTGAATCCTCCTGCGGGTATTACTTTTGTCGATACGGATGACGATGCAGACCAGATCGCAGGCGATGTGAAAATCAAAATCCCTGCCGATACTGCGAATGTGGCTCATTACAATCTGTACTGGGGAAATGATGTCGGAAAACTGCCTGGAGAGCCGATCATCGCACAAGTGCAGCCTCCAACTACGCCAGGTGAAACGTATGCGACCTATACAATCCCAGCTAACACGGTCATTCCAAAAGGTGCGACGAAACTCCTCGCTTACTCGGATTCAGCTGCGGGTGAAACGATTGCGAGCGCAGAGTTTACGATCCCAGGAATGGTGAAAGAGAAGCCATTGGTCAGCTTTGAAGTCATCACCGACATGCATGTGCAAACCAGCAAGGATCACGTTCATAATAAAAACCTCGAAGATGCTTTCAAAGATATGGTTGCGCTGAATCCGGACAGTGACGGACTCATGACCATCGGGGACAATACCGAGAACGGAACCGAAGCGCAATACATGGAGCTGGCCCGGATTTTTAACATGTACAAGGACCAACTCCCGGAAACGTATTTTGTGCAAGGGAACCACGACGTTCGCTGGGGGGACTGGACGCAGTTTTCCGAGCTGTTCCACAAGTACACCAACATGAAGTCCAGCTACTACAATGAGTGGATCAACGGCTACCAGTTCATTTTCCTTGGCACGGAAAAAGGGCTGAAAGACTATTCCTACCTGTCTGAAACGCAGTTGAAATGGCTGGATGAGAAGCTGGCTGAGTCTGGGGGCAAGCCGACGTTCATTTTCCATCACCAACCGTTGAAGAACACGGTAGCCGGTGCCAATGATGGCTATCTCAAAAGCAATTACTGGTACGGTGTCAGACAAGATACAGAATTGAAAACGATCCTGGCGAAGCATCCTGGAGCTTTCCTGTTCAGTGGACATACACACTGGGAGTTGGGTGCGAAGGATACGATGTACAACGCCAAATACGCCACGATGTTTAATGCGGGTGCTACCTCTTATCTGTGGACAGACGCCAATACAGGCAAGGACGGAAGCCAAGGCTTTTTCGTGGAAGTTTACAAGGATAAAGTCCTGGTAAAAGGCAGAGATTTTAAAAACGACATGTGGATCGCCAATGCACAATATGAAATTGATCTATCCAAGAAAATTCCAGTGGTAGACCCTTCTACCGATCCAGATTTGACCTTGAGCAATCCTACGGTTCAGATGGTGAAGGAGAAGTACCTGTCGTCAGAAGCGATTGAAGTGGCCTACACGAGTTCGGTAAGAGAAGACTGGATCGGTATTTTCCCTACAGGCACGAAGTTGGGCAAAAATGTAAAAGCAATCGCTCAGCAAAAAACGAGCGGCGTGAAGCAACCAAATGGAACGGTCTCATTCAAGGATTTGAAGCTCGCTCCGGGCAAATACGATGCGATTTATGTCGGGGAAGCGGAGTATCGCACAGATAACGATAATTTGGAGCTTGGCCGCGTGACCTTTACGATTGTCGATGAAACGCAGGCACAGGCACCACAGGCAGTATCCTTTACCGATGCCGACACAAATAAGGGTGTGATTGGCGGGGACGTCACGATCACTCCTGCGGCAAATGAAGCGAACATTGACGAGTATGTACTCTACTGGGGGAACGGCGAGGGCAAGCTGTCCGATCAGTCAGCGATCGCATCTGTAGCCAAGACAGGCGATAAGGTCATCTACGTGATGCCGAATGGTACGGCGATCCCGAATGGCACGACGAAAATTCTCGCTTTCTCCAAGCAAGAGGACACAGAGTCAGTGGACTTTGCGCAAACAGCACTGAAGGACGCGTTTACCGAAGTACCGCCAGTCACACCACCGGTAGATCCACCTGTACTCACGCCAGATGAGCAGTTGCGCCAAGCCAATCGTGCTGCTGCTAATGCCATTAAGAACGCTACAGATGAGGATGTAGTAGAGAAGCAAGCCGAGAATGCGATCAAGCAATTGTCCAAGCTGATCAAGGACGACAAGCTCAGTGACTCTACGCATCTTGCTTTGGTCTCCGATGCAACGGATACCGTGTTGGCCGCGATGGTTTCCAAGTGGAAAGAGGATATCGTCGATGAGGATCAAGTGTTAGAACAGACCTATTCCCTGTTGAAGGATGCTTTCTTGCCTGTTGTAGGTGAGATCGAGAAAAACGATCAAGAACAATGGGAGCAAGCAGTAAAAGTCATGGCTCATGTAGCAGAGACGACGATTGCCAAGCTGGATAAAGACGATCTCTCTGAAAAATGGGTGAAAAAGCTGAAAGAACCAATCGCTGAACTTTTGACACAGGTCAGCACGATCGAAGCAGACGATAGCGAAAATACGGAGAAGGTAGTCGCTCAGATCGAACGTTTTGCCCAAGCAGTAGAGTCCATCGAGACAGCAATGGACAAGCAAGCATCGCTGTTTGGATTGGAGAAGACAATCGAGATTCGCATGGACGGCGCTCGTCATGAAGTGCGTGCAGCGAAAAAATCGAAGGAAGAAGAAAATTCTTCGATGACACTAAGTGGTGATATCGTCGATGCATTGGCACAAAAACAAATCAATGTAGCCCTGGTGAACAAGGAAGAAGCAGGTGTGTGGCTGTCCAGCGAGCTTCTCAAAGAGCATGACGGTGCGGATATCCACGTCGAGCTCTCGAAGCCGGACGATATCAAAAAGCCTTCGAAATCGGGCAATGCCAGCGATATGTACGAAGTTCGCCTAGAAGCAGATAACAAGGAAATGAAGCGCTTTGACAGCGAGACTGTCCGCATGATTCTGCCGTACGAGCAGAAGGAAAAATATTTAACGGCTCAGTACTATGATGAATCGAAGCGAGTATGGAACGTCCTCAAGACCTCCAAAGGCAAAACAGTAGATGTGATCAAAACAGGTGATCGCGCAAGCTTTGAAATCGAGAAGCTGGGAATCTACATGGTAGCAAATACAGGTCTGCAAAGAGTGGACGTGACACCAGGCCGGGCATCCTTGTTGCCGGGTGAGAGTCTCCAGCTCCAGGTAACCGGATGGTTCTCGAACCGTACCGAGCAGGATTTGACTGATGTAGAGAGCGGAACCGTCTATGAATCTGACAACAGCAGCGTCACCGTGGATGAAAACGGCTTGATCGTGATTTCCGAGGATGCGCGACCTGGCAAAAAAGTTACCATCAAGGTGAGCAACGGAGAAAAATCGACCAAAGTGACGTTCACGATTGCAGAGGTTAAGAGTATCAATCTGTCCGCCAAAAAGAGTACAGTAAAGCCTGGTAGTACGGTTCAAATGAGCGTATCGGCTATCATGACGGACCGCAGCCGACGCGATATGACCAAAGAAAGCACAGGAACCACTTACAGTGTCGTGGAAACGGAAGATGCCGAGGTTAGCGAGGATGGCCTGGTAACCATCCATGAGGATACACGGGACAAAACCACAGTGACGATTGTTGCCGAAAACGATGGTCATACAAGCGAGTACACGTTGAAAGTGAGAAAATAGAGTTACTGATTGACTAGGAAGAGCCTGACCAGTGATGGTTGGGCTTTTTTTCTGTCCTGAAAAATATTTATCCAGTCCTTGTAAGAAAAAAACCGATCTTTTCATAGTAAAGGTAGAATGATTGCTGGACAGTAGAAGTGAACGGAATGTCTGGTGATAGAAATAGAAGGGAGAGACAGTTTATGGAGGAGGATCAAGAGTGGGTGAAACAAGTCTTGGGAGGCGACCCGCATGCCTTTTCCCACCTTGTGAACAAGTACAAAAACAGGGTTTGCTCTTTACTCGTGCGGATGGGCAATTCCCCAGAGGATGCAGAAGATTTCGCACAGTCAGCTTTCGTCAATGCGTATAAAAGTTTGCAGCAATACGATGTTAGCCGTCCGTTTTCAGCTTGGTTAAACAAAATCGCAATCAATTGTTGTCTGCAAGCTTGGCGGAGGACCGAGAAGCATCCGAGCGTACCTTTACAAGAGTCCAAAATGGCACATACCTGCGAAGAAAATCCGGAGTCGTTTTACTTGGCGATTGAAAAACAAACCGAGCTATTCGCTGTCATGGAAGAGCTCGCTTCCCATTACCGGATTGTACTTACGCTGCGTTATTTTGAAGAGCTGAGTTATCAAGAAATTGCTGAGACGATGCAAGTACCGGTGACAACCGTGCAGGTTCACTTGTACCGTGCAAAGAAAAAGCTGCGTGAGCTCATGGGAAAAAGGGGGGAGCTTCATGAAATGTGCTGATTGTGTCAGGCTGATCAATCAGGTCGACCGAGAGCTTTCAGTTGTAGAGGGAAGACAGCTTCAGGACCATATCGCTGTTTGTGAGCATTGTCAGTCCATGCTGCTTCAGGAAGTCGACGAAGTAGATGCCGACTTGAGTAAACCTTGGCCGATCGTGTCCGCCTCTGATCAATTCACCGAAAAAGTCATGGCGGAAATTTTACAGGTAGAAGAGCAACAACAAGGACCGAAACGCCTAAAAAAATGGTCAAGTAGTCGTCTATGGCAAAAGGTAGGTCTCACTGCAGCCATACTGCTGCTTGCCCTGACAGTGGGTGTCGTCTCATCTCCGACGCTCGCTCACTATGTCCAGTCGATTTTTTCTGAGTCGTTTATCGTGGAAATGCAGCGTGGAGGCGATCTGGGCTTTTCCCAGAAAGTGAATCAAAAGGTAACCGATCAAGGCATTACTATGATGGTAGATGAGATTTTGGTCGATCCATTAAAAATGTACGTGTCGATTCGGTTTTTCACAGAGAAAAATCAAGAGCTAGAAGCTTCAATTGAATTTGAAAACAAGGATAACCGGATTTTCCTGTCAGACCAAAATGGGAAGTACATCGGAACCGAGGTACAGCATTCCTACGGCTTCGAGACCTTGTATCTCCCTGAAAATATACCGAACGATTTGATTCTCAATCTGAAAGTAAACAGAGTGGATCTGCACGATGAAGCCTCAAAAGAGAAAGAAGAGAAGGTTAATCGGACTTACGGAAGGTGGCACTTGAAGATTCCTGTCTCGCTGGAAAAAAGCAAGTCGGCAACCCAAACGATTCCGATCAAGAAAACGTATACCTCGCCGCAAGGATTTCTCCTAGAGGCTGACCGACTGATTCTGACGCCAATGGAATCGAAGTTGATTCTCTCCTCCAAAATGAATGAGCAAGAGCTTGCCCGTATGGAATCAAGAGTGCAAGCAGGAGTGAAGGTCTATAATTCGCTTTACCCGGACAAGGTCACAGCCAAGGAGATATGGGATTTCTTTGGGATGAATGCGGCAGTCATGTGGGAAATCGTCGATGAGAAAGGCAAGGTTGTGATGGATACGAACGGGGCAGATGGGGAGTTTTATGGACCGATTGGACCAAACAAAAAGCTGACGTATCGTACTGTCTACATCGAGAAGGCAGAACCATCCGATCTGCTACTGACATTTACGCCTGCTGAACTCAACAAACAACCTCTAACCTTTACCAACGAGGGGAATACGTTTGTCTTAAAGTCGTTTCACATTGCTCCCGAGATTAATCCAGCTCCCGGCACATCCGGATACGTCGGTATCGTAGAGGCAGAGTTCACCTACCACCAGGACACCTATGAATACCGTGGAATCGATGCGATTGGATTGGGCATCGTCAAAATGGAGATGGAAGATCCTTCTACGAAAAAAGATCGTCCCCAAGCAAGAACGATCACGATCCGCGATTTCCCGAAAGGAAGGGAAAATCAACCGGTAACGATCACGGCCAGTCAGCTAGTAAAAAGGTATGAAAATGTGAATTGGAGCTTTGACATGGTGAGTCCAGCGCGTTGAAGATTGTCCTTTATAAATTGACGTGCAGCAGCTCATGATACTACTGACAGCTCATTCCCGATCATTTCCTTCCATGGTAAACTGTCATGTGAGTGTAACGATTCATCCATTCTTTCTTACTAGGTGGTACATACATGCGGTCTATATGGAAGATTTACAAAACGGACTGGATTAACATTTTCAAGGTTCCGACTGGGATTTTTCTGATCATCGCCATCATTTTCCTTCCTTGTTTATACGATTGGATCAACATCAAATCGGTCTGGGACCCTTACGCCAATACGCAAGGTGTCAAGGTGGCGGTGACGAGCGAGGATCAGGGAGCCACGGTTGGTGACCAAAAGGTCAACATCGGAGACGAGCTCATAAAGAGCTTGCACAACAACCAGAAACTAGGGTGGACCTTTGTGGACAAAGAAGAGGCCAGGCGGGGCGTGGAGCGGGGCGATTACTATGCCAGCATTCTGATCCCAGCTGACTTTTCCACAAAAATTACGGGAATTGTCCATGGCAATCTGAACAAGCCTGAAGTGATCTATACGGTCAATGAAAAGGTGAACGCGGTCGCACCCAAAATCACCTCGTCAGGTGTTTCAGCGATTGCCAAGCAGATCAACGAGAGCTTTACGGAAAGCGTCAGTGAAGCCTTGCTGACGAAGCTTACAGAGATCGGCATTAAAATTGAAGAGCAATTGCCGACCATCCGCAAAATCGAGAGTGGCGTTTTCCAACTAGAAAAAAGCCTGCCCGAGATTCGTGCCGCTGGGCAAAAAGTGTTGGAGATTGAGAAGAAACTTCCCGAGATTCACGAGAAAGCGCAGATCATTTTGGAAGTGGAAAAAAGAATCCCCGAAATCAATCAAGCAGGGCAGGCCGTGCTCAAGATTCAGCAAAACTGGCCGAAAATCAATGAGGCGGCGTCTGTCATTATCGCGATGGAAGACAAGCTGCCGGTGATTGAGCAAGCCGTCGGACGAATTGAAGAGCTGGATCAAAATTTTGATAAAGTCGCAAACGCAGTGACTACGGCCACAGAAAAAGCGAGTCAGGCCATTGAGATCGTTTCGGCTGCTCAAGATGCGTTGCCGCGTATCGCTGATCTGACTGATAAGGGCGCGGCTGTTGCCGATCAGCTCAATGACTTTTTTGCGAGGCATGATGGTGCCTTCGAAACGATTGCACCGCTGATCAAGCAAAATCTCATCTTAGCCCAGCAAGCCTCGGATGCACTCACACAACTCACAGACAGACTGTTGCAAATCAATCCGGATCGCCTGCCTACTGCGAGTGAGGTAAATGCCGTGAAAGACAGATTAGCCAGAGCCGTGAATGTTTTGGGGCATACGGCATCGCTTGTAGAGAAAGTAAACAGTTATATTCCTGGACAGCCATTGAGTCATTTCGCAGAGAGGCTGCGCACGATTGAGAACAGAATGAACCGGCAAATCGAGATTCTCGGCATGATTGCAAGCGCGCTGGAAAGAGGCAAGCAGCCTGCGAAAGACTTAGTCGAAAGTCTGAATCAGCTTTCGAAAAACACCAGCGCGGAATTGGGAGACATCCTGTCCCGTTACGATAGCGAAATCGTCCCGAAAATATCCGAGGGTATTGAAAGGCTGAAGGTGATCACAGGAGAATCTGCCGATCTACTGCATAAGGCCCAAGAAAAACTTCCGGATATCGAAGCGATTCTCCAAGAGACAAAGACGGGCTTGGAGCTGGGATTGGCAGAACTGAAACGAATCCAGCAGGAGATGCCGCAAATACAGGCGCAGGTCCACGAGCTCGCACAAACGCTCAGAAGCAAGTCGGATGCTTTTGCAAATGCCATTCGCGTAGCAGCTCCATTCTTGAAGGGGAATCTTCCTACTATCGGGAAGAAGCTCGACGAGGCAGCGGCATTCGTCCAGAACGATCTGCCTAAAGCGGAGGCGAATTTGACCAAGCTGGCTGATTTTGTGCGCTACAAGCTCCCGGAGGTGGAGGCAGGAGTCCACAGAGTTGCCGCATTGGTTCGCGATGATCTGCCAAAGCTGGAGAGTGCCATTGGGCAGGCAGCTGACAAGCTGAGAGAAGTCGAGGCGAACAACAACTTCGCCGATCTTGCCAAGCTATTGCGCGGCGACATTAAAAAAGAGAGCGAATTCCTCGCAAGTCCCGTGCAGATCAAGGAAAACCGCCTATATCCGATTCCGAATTACGGTTCGGCCATGTCACCTTTTTACGGTGTGCTGTCTCTTTGGGTAGGTGCGACCTTGTTGATTTCTCTGCTGAAGCCGAATGCGGAAAATCCGGGAGGAGTGTACAAGCCGTATCAACTGTATCTGGGCCGCTTGGGAACGTTCGCGACCATCGGACTACTTCAGGCGTTGTTCGTCACGCTCGGTGATATTTACATCCTCGGGGCCTATGTGGCGGATAAAGCGCCGTTTGTGTTATTCGGTATGCTGATCAGCCTAGTGTTCGTTACGATTACGTACACGCTGGTGTCCGTTTTCGGCAACGTGGGCAAAGGCATAGCGATCATCTTCATGGTATTTCAATTTTCCAGCTCGGGCGGTACGTTCCCGATCAGCATGACTTCACCGTTTTTCCAAGCGCTGAACCCATACATGCCCTTCACGTATGCGATCAGCCTGTTGCGTGAAGGTGTGGGCGGCATCCTCTGGGAAACGGCGATTCGGGATATTCTCGTATTATTCGGCTTTATCGGGATCAGCCTGTTTGTGGCGCTCGCGCTGAAGCGTCCGTTGAGCGGACTTATTGAAAAGTCGATGGAGAATGCGAAAAAGACCAAGATTATTGGGTAAAGGACACCTTTCAAGGTGTCCTTTTTTCTTGAACAGATACGGAACTTGTCGCCAGTCGGGCAGCAGATGCCAGCCCCAGTAGGACGATGAACGTCTGAAGGAGCAGGGAAACGGTAATCCCAACAGAAAGTGAAAACTCAAAGGCAGTCATCACAGACACGATGGCACCCCCCATCCCAATGACAATCGCAGGTGTGAACGTATCCGCGATAGAAATTTCAGCAGATACTTTTCCTTCTTCACCAGGTTTTGCAAGAGAAAACGCAATCGCACCGCTTGTCGGGTGAGCCAAACCGATTCCGAATCCCATAATGATCTGGCTAAAAATTGCGACCACGATACCGAAAAGGTCTTGTTGAATCAACGTCAGCGGTACGGTGCAAGCGACCCCGATGAGCATAATGACGAGACCGATGATAATTCGTTTTTTTCGACCGGCCCCTTGGTCTTTCTTGTCCAGCTTTGCTTGTACATTGGCTGCCAGCGACCAACTGATTGCTGCGGAGGCAACAGCTAAACCAGCTTTGTCGGCGGTTAATCCTAAAATCGAGGTGAGTCCAAGGACAAGATACGTTTGTGTGCCGTAATAGGCAGCGACAAAAAGACCCCGAGACGCAATGACAGCAGGTAAGCCTGAGCGTGCGACGAGCGTTCCTTTCGGCATCAGCTTATATAATGGGACACTGAGGGTGAGCAAACCCGCGATGGATAGCAGGAAACCGTAGATGGAGGGAATTTTGCCGAGTCCAAAAAGCAAGGCACCAGTCCCTAGAGCCAAGAAAAAAGGCAGAAGAAGACTACGATTGTTTGCCGCACCTGCATTTGGCGGCTGTAAGCCTCGGAAAGAGGGAGTAGTTAAGAGTGCAGACAGAAAGATAAAGGGAAGGATCAACCAGAAGACATATCTCCACGACAACTGTTCAGCAATAATGCCGGCGACATAGGGTCCGAACAGGCCAGGAAGAATATAAGCGCTGGAGAAGACAGCGAGAATCTGAGGGCGAAGGGAATCAGGGTAACGCAAAGTAATCATGGTATACACGCAATTGACCAAGGCACCGGCTCCGAATCCTTGCATGACTCGCCCGAGCAGTAAAGTAAGCATATCTGGCGCAATTGCAGCAACTATAATTCCAACAGCAAAGAGCAAGATCGTGACAATAAAAGGCTGGGCAGGCCCTTTTCTATCGACGAATTGACCTGTGACTACGGTTCCAATCAGCTGAGCCAACAAATAAGCACTGAATACCCACCCATAAAGATCCTCTCCCTGCAGCTCTCGGGAAAGACCGGGGGCGATTGTCGTGACAGCCAAGCCTTCAAATGCTGTAGCAGTCACTACAAGAATAATACCAATCGTCAACGCTCGGTAATGTGTGCTCCAAATCCCTTCTGTGCTCATCATGTTCACTCCTTTTTTGTATATATTCCGTCCTTAAAGTTGTTATAAAAACTGTTGTTATAACAACTAATTATATACAAAAAATGGCATCCTGCAATATGTTTTGTTTTTACAAGTTTTTCACGTTCTCATAAATGATATTGAGTGTTCTTCGAAATTGGTTCACTTCTTCTTCGGTCAATCCTGCAATGGTTTTCTCGTACGCTTCAATGGAGGGAGGAAGGACCTCGTCTTTTAAAAGTCGCCCTTTTTCCGTCAGATAGACACGAAGGGAGCGGCGATCCTTCTTATCTGTTTCGCGATGAATGAACCCTCTTTCTTCCATGAGAAAGAGCATCCGCGCGATATTCGTTTTATCCTTGTAGGTGCGCTCTGCCAACTCGTTCTGGGTCAAACCTTCTTCTTCCCATAACACGACAAAAATCATCCACTGATCGATGGTGATGTTATACGGATTGCATACTTTTTGATAATAGTTGTTCAGTTTTAAATCCGTTCGTTTCACGATGACGCCGATATACTCATCTAATTTCATTGCGAAACCTCCTAGGTTAGGTAGTCCGTGCAATTGTTGCTAATGACAACTATAAGGATGCCTCGGACAAGTGTCAATTTGCAGGACTCATGTGTTAGACGCATGAAAAAGCCAATTTTGTTCAAAATAACAGCGGGCTTCACTACTTATCAAAAAAGGAGAAGGAATAAATGACTCCAGTGTTCAGGAAAGTAACATTGCTGATGATTTGCGTGGCATTACTTGGTGTGCCGAGTATGGCAGCAGCCAAGGAATCGAAAGGAAATGTACAGCAGGCAGAATGTATAAAGCCGAAAGAAGTAAAGCTGCAGGGCGATATGCGTAGGCTCTGGATTGACCATTTGCTGTGGGACCACACCTATATGGTAAGCGCCTTGGCAGGGCTGGAAGACAAAGACGCCGTACAGGCACGTCTCTTGAAAAACCAGGTCGATATCGGGAACGCAATGAAGCCGTATTACGGAGAGGAAGCAGGTAAAAAGCTTACCGAATTGCTGACCGAGCATATTACGATAGGCGGCAAAATCATTGACGCAGCCAAAAAAGGCGATCAGGCTACTGTAGCAAAGCTTGATAAGGAGTGGCACCGTAATGCGGATGAGATCGCCAAGTTCTTAAGCAGCGCCAACCCTAATTGGACTGAGAAGGAACTAAAAGAGATGATGTACGTGCATCTGAAGCTGCTCACGGATAATCTCCAGGCGAGATTGAAAAAAGACTGGGAAGCGGATATTGCTGCATTTGATCAAGGTGAGGATCACATCATCTCATTGGCGGATGTCCTGACAGCAGGCATCATTAAGCAGTTCCCGAATCAGTTCTAAAAGAAACCTCCCCAACGAAAAGAACGCCAGCACTTGTCGTATCTGTGCTGGCGTTTCTTTCTTTTTATCCTTGTGCCGTCTTTTTCAAATAAGCTCTCCATGTGATGCACCATTGATCAGGATCATCGAGTACGGACTCTAGGACACGGTGACCTGTACTATTGTGCGGCGCGGTTTTGACGATCTCCGGATTCTCATAGGCTTCCTGTGAAATATGGGTCAGTGCCGCGACGTATTCGTCGAGCTCTGCCATGGAATAGGACTCCGTCGGTTCCAGTGTAAACGGCTCTGGTACGACGTACGGGTGGTGACTGGTCCAGTAATGGTGGGCAAAGTCGATCATGCGGCGTTGAACATCATACGTCGTGACGCCCGTGTCTTCTTTTAGCTGCTGCCAGCTATAACGAACCTGCTCCAGGCGTCGACCTTGTATATAGGGCGCGCTTGCACCGCGGATTTGCAGGATTTTGTGATAGAGATAGTTGTTGTTAAGGCAAGCGATTTCGGCAACTTCCCTCAAGCCGTCAGCACCAAGTGCACGGACCCAAGCGTAGGAGCGCAGGACAGCAGGTGGTACACCGTAAAAGCTGCGGACTTTCCCGATGCTGTTTTTCAAATCACGCTTATAGAAGTAACGCTCTCCGTCGAAGTCTACGATCGGTCCTGGCAGGAATGGCGCAAGCTCGGCAGTGACCCCAATGGCACCTGTTGCAGGTCCGCCGCAAGCGTGAGGAACGGAGAAGGTTTTGTGCAGGTTGAAGAAGCACATGTCAAAGCCTGCTTCCAGCGCGCGGGTAATGCCGAGCAAACCGTTGGCGTTTGCTTGGTCGTAGCAGCACAGCCCCCCTGCGGCGTGAACGACATCTGTGAACTCCTTGATGCGGGAGTTGTAAATGCCTGTATCCTCTGGATTCGCTACGGCAAAGGCAGCGGTTCGCTCGGATACGAGACCTTTTAGCGCTTCCAGATCAGGGTAGCCGTTTTCGTCGGCTGGTACATATATGATTTTGAAGCCTTTGACTGCGGCCGTCGCTGCTTGGGATGGGTGGGAAAAATGGGTGGTAATAAACTCGTTGCGCTGTTCTCCTTCGCCGCGAGCTTCGTGGTATTTGCGCACGATAGAGGCTTGGGTAAACAACGCCTGTGTGCCGCTGCCCGGTTGGAACGAGAATTTGTCCATTCCTGAAATCTCGCGCAAGTATAGATCGAGCTGATACGTCATCTCCAGCATCCCCTGGACAGTGGACTCGTCTTGCAGCGGATGCAGCTCCGCCATTTTCGGCGAGCGTACGAAGCGTTCATTGATTTTCGGGGAGTATTTCATCGTGCAGGTGCCTTGCCCGATCTCTACGTTGAAATCTGACCCCAGAACCTCCTGCGAAATGCGGGAGTAATGACGGATCACGCGGTACTGACTAATCTCGGGAAGATTCGGCCGTTTTTTCCGGAGTAGGCTATCTGGCAGCGAAGAGATGCCATCGCCTACGGTCTCCACGATTTGTGGCTCGACGGGTGGTACTTCGACGCCACGCTCACCGGGCTGGCTCAGCTCGAAAATGACAGGCTCATCCCATTTTGCTTGGTGGAAGCGGCGTACCTTATGATCTCTCGGAATCGGTTTCATTTTGTCGATTGTTCCTTCGGATGTTTTCATGGTCGGTTTCCTCCTTTTTCGTTTTTACAAAATGCTTGTGATGGCAGCGACGAGTGTATCGATATCCTCCTGGGTATGAACCTCCGTGACGCAGTAGAGCGCACATTGACCCAATTCCGGGTAGTGTTCAGTCAAATCAACTCCGCCGAAAATTCCTTTGGCGAGAAGAGCAGCGTTGATGTCTTTGACGGTTTTGCCTGTTTGCGAAAAGTCGATCACGAACTCTTTGAAGAAGGGAGCGGCGAATTTGGCCTCGACTCCGGGAATGGAAGAGAGCTGTTTGGCGGCGTATTGGGAGCGCTGCATGATGCCTTGCCCGACTTCTTCCATGCCTACAGGTCCCATCGTCGCCAAGTACACGCCTGCGGTAATGCCCCATAGCGCGGTTTGTGTTCCAACGGACTCTTTGCCTTTTTCACGCTTGGCAAAAGAGGTGCGGTCGTACGCGACGTCCCCGAAGCCGTATTCGCCTTCGACCTCTGTCGGAGCGATTCCGAACAAGCGGGACGGATATTCCATGACGTAGGTCGGATCGTCATGCGTCGCGATAAAGCCGGATTGCCCACCGCCGTAATGCATGTGTACGCCAAGCGGCTGCAAATCTCCGCACACAATGTCCGCGCCGTAATTCGCCGGAGATTCCATCACGCCGAGAGAGATGGGATCGACACCGACTACGCAAATGGCACCAGCAGCATGAGCCAAGTCCGCAATCATCTGTCCGTTTACTTCCACGGAGCCGAGGAAGGTCGGGTTTTCGAAGTAAACCGCTGCTGTATCCACACTGAGCTTTGCTTTTAAATCATTTAGGTCAAGACTGCCTGTTTCGTTCTCAAAATCGATCGAGGTGACAGTAAGATCAGGAGACGTATAGTTTTTGATGATCAAGAGCTTGTCGGGATGGATATTTTTCGAGACCAGTAGCTCTGTGCGTTTGGTGATACGTGCTGCCATGCGCAGAGCAGTGGAAGCAGCCTGTGCCCAGTCAAAGGTCGGAACGTTTACGACATCCATATCGACCAGTTCAGCTACGAGGCTTTGGTATTCGAACAACGCCTGAAAGCGCCCCTTGTCTTCGTAAGGCTCTCCAGCATACGCCGTCAGAAACTCCGCGCGGGAGTTGATTTCATCACAGACAGCCGGAACAAAATGCGGCCAGCAGCCTGCGCCGAGGAAGCTGATATTTTCTTTTGTGGTTTGGTTTTTGTTCATCAGCTGGTTGACGTGGCGCTCCAGCTCGTACTCGGTCAAAGCTTTTGGGATGTTCATTTTTTCTTGTAGGCGCAGCTCCCCGGGAATGTCCGCATAGATATCTTCGATGCTGGAAAAGCCGATTTCGGTAAGCATTTTCTCTTTGACTTCAGGTGCAGAATTCGGAATATACGGGTGGGCATAACGCTGTACGCTCATCTCATGGTTCCTCCATCTCTTCGTTGGAATATTCAGTCGAAATAACGATCAATTAAGCCAAACCGCCGCCGTCGACGACCAGTACGGAACCCGTCACCCAGGATGACAGGTCGCTGGCAAAGAACAGGACAGCATTGGCAATATCTTGCGGAGAACCGAGACGCTCCAGCGGACGTCCTTGGGCGGAGGAGACGAGGAATGCTCCTTCTTCCTTTTCCAGCTGGCGCGCTTCTTCACGCAACAGAGGTGTGTCGGTATCGCCGGGTGACACGCAATTTACACGGATATTTTCCGGACCGTGGTCAATCGCCATTGCCCGCGTCAGGTTGACGACGCCTGCTTTTGCCGCGCAGTAGGCCGCAGCCTTGTCACCGCCCTTGATGCCCCAGCCAGAGCCAGTGTTAATGATGCTGCCTCCGCCTGTTTTTGCCATGACCGGTATGACGAATTTCGAGAGGTTGTAAGCCCCCTTCAAGGAGACATCGACGACCAGATCCCAATCATCTTCTTCCAGCTCGACGACCGTCTTTCTTCTAATCACGCCTGCGTTGTTGAACAAAATATCGATGCGACCGTACGCTTCCTCGATCGCTTGCGTTACTTCGCGACAATCCTGTTGGGAAACGACATTGCATGTAAAATAACGGGCTGACCCGCCCTCCGCTACGATTTCCTGTGCCGCCTTTTCCCCGAGCTCCTCGTTGATATCAAGCAGCATGACGTTTACTCCGAATTGAGCCAGTCGTTTCGCTGTTGCAAGTCCGATACCGGAAGCAGCGCCAGTTACCAAGGCCACCTTTCCATGCAAATGGAATACCTCGTTCGTGTTTACCATGGTTGATCACTCCCCTTAGATGAAAAGTTAATAATGCAATCACTGTGCCAAGTATGGAATGGACTCTGCCGAGTAACATGCTCCTTGCTTGATCGCCAAAACAGCTGATTTTACGAGGCTCCGACTGTGTTTCGTACCGTCCTGGCGGTGACAAAAGTGGCAATGAGTTGTCATTATTGGCAAACATCAGTGGTAAAATGTTTGTGAACTATCTAAATATTTCATAAAATAGAGAGCAAGGACAATCAACAGGGAGGATATCCATGGTTTCGTTGGATCTGTGCAAACCAGCCATCGAAAAGGTCATTACTAGTATTTCAGATATATTGAACGTGGATGCTGCGGTGATTAACGAGCGCGGCCTCTTGGTCGTGAGTACGGAGCGCTACTTGAAACAAAAAGGTGAAAATGTGCATGTGCCCTCGATTGAATTCGTGTTGGCAAAAGGTCAGTATGTGGTAGACAAACCCGGCTCTATGGAAATGTGCAAAGGATGCCGTTTTCTCGACAGCTGTCCCGCCAAAGTAGAGCTGCTCTCTTCTATTAAGGTAGCCAATCATGCAATCGGGGTCGTTTCCCTCACATCCTTTACGAAGGAAGGTCAAAATCGCCTATCCAAGCATACAGAGAGATACCAGCAAATCCTGACACAAGTCAGCGAGATGATTACGGCGATTGTACAGTCTCATGCGACGAGACAGATCGAATCGTCTGATGACTCCATGCGACTGTTGGAAGGAGCGCTGGATACCGTTGCCGATGCGTATTTCACCTTTGACCGAAGTGGCAATGTCATTCATACGAATGCCAGCGCGCGTAGACTGCTGTCTCAGCATGAACTGCTGCCAGCGGAGGTTTCACGGATGCTGCTGCCGTCATTATCCGGGATGGCCGCACATTCCTTGCCGATCGCCAATTGTCTCGTTGACAAGCTGGATGCTCCCACCGAGGCCACGCCGATCATCGTCAACAATCAGCTCATTGGCGGCGTGCTTCGCGTGCAGAGGGGACCGCTTACCGTTCCGCGTTTGCTGGATCATCAAGGGAGCCGATCGTCTGGCAAAGTGGATAGCTTGGCTCAAATCGTAGGAAACAGCGCAGCCATCAAACAGGTCAAAGAAATGGCGATGAAAATCGGTAACAGCAGCTCTACGGTACTAATTACCGGCGAAACAGGGACAGGCAAAGGACATCTGGCAAAAGCGATTCACGAGGCAAGCACACGCGCTTACTACCCGTTTGTCGCGATCAATTGTGCCAGCATTCCGGAAAATTTGTTCGAAAGCGAATTGTTTGGTTACGAGGATGGTGCTTTTACCGGAGCCAAAAAGGGAGGAAAGCCAGGGCGGTTCGAAATGGCAGAGGGAGGTACGCTTTTTCTGGATGAAATCGGCGATATGCCGCTCTCGTTGCAAGCAAAGCTGCTGCGCGTCTTGCAGGAAAAGGTCGTGGAACGCATCGGCAGCACGCGATCGTTTCCTATCAATGTACGAATCATCGCGGCAACGAACCAGAATCTGGAGGAGCTCGTGGAGAAAAAAGCGTTTCGTGCCGACTTGTACTATCGGTTGAACGTCATTCCCATTCACGTCCCGTCACTCGCAGAGCGTAAGGAAGACATCGAGCTCTTGGCCGTTTCATTTATGGAGAAGTACGGAGAGCAAGCAGGACGCACCTTCTTCGGAATAGCACGAGAGGCGATCAACCTGCTCACGCACTATCACTGGCCGGGCAATGTGCGGGAACTGGAAAACGCCATCGAGTACGCCATGAACATGGAGCAAGACACGGTACTGACTGTCGACAGCTTGCCTCCGCGCCTTCGTGCTCGTCCTCTAATGGCTCCTTCACCTTCAGGTCCAGCTATCAAAGCAAGAGTCGCCGATGCACAAGCGGAGGCAATTCGCGCTTCGTTGCAAAAGCACGGCAGTGATTTGAAAGGAAAGCAGCGGGTGGCTGAAGAACTCGGGATTGGGCTACGCACCTTGTATCGGAAGCTAAAGCTGCTCGGCATATAAGGAAATCGAGCTGGAACCTGGCGTATACTTGAGGGAGAGCCTATTTAGGGGGAAGAAGCATGAGTGAGCTAAATGCCTTATTTCGGAAAAGAATCGGCATGCCAGAAAATGAAACGATTACCTTCGATACATTGGATCGCCTCCTTGATCTGACAGCATTGGCGATTCCTTTTGAAAACCTGTGCATTGTGGATGAGCGAACAAGGGTAATCTCTAGACAGTCCATCATGGAGAAGATATTGGTCAGAAACGAAGGCGGTCTTTGCTACGAACTCAATCCGATGCTGTATTTCTTCTTGCTGGAAAATGGATTTGATGCCCATCTGATTCGTGGAGTTGTATACAGACAGAACGTTGGCGAGTATTACACGATTGGTCGGACGCATGCCACGATTTTGCTTACCTATGAGGGGCAAACGTATTTGCTCGACACGGGTTTTGGTTCGAACCTGCCGTTGAAGCCTGTTCCGTTTACCGGGGAGACCGTCTCTTCGCGCAATGGTGAGTTTCGGATCAAGAAAGAGCAGACGGAGTATGGCGATTATGTACTCGAAATGAAGCTGCGGCACAAGGATACGGACTGGAGGATCGGCTATACGTTTGATTCGCAGAAGCTGGTGGCGGATGAAACGGAATTAAACGAGATTCAGACGATTATCGCCGATCATGAACAGTCTCCCTTCAATAAAAGCCCTTTGCTTACGCAACTGACGGAGAGCGGCAATGTTACGTTGACGAACAGTTCTTTTACGCAATGGGTGGATGGCGTTATGACGAAAGAAGAGATTGACAGCGAGCGGTTCAAAGAGCTGGCGAAACAGCATTTTCGGTTATAAGAAGAAAGCGGAAACGATTGCGAGAAAGGCTATGAAAACAAGGATAAAGACCACTCTAGTAGAAACGTGAAAATATTCAACATGGTTTGAATTCGAATTCTATATTTCGTTGAAAACCCATCAGACGCTCTTGTCCTGATGGGTTTTTGCATGAGGTTACTCTTGTGTTTTCCCATTCTCCAACAGCTTCGTCGGATCAACGGGTGTACCATTTTCGAGAATCTGGAAAGCAAGATGCGGTCCCGTGCTACGTCCCGTACTTCCTAACAGACCAATGAGCTGGCCTTGGGTTACAGTAGCTCCAGCGGTGACCTCCAGCTTTTCCAAATGAGAGTAAACCGTTTGATACCCGTCTTCATGCTCCAGAATGACCTGGTTGCCTTTCCCTGTTTTTGTATCGTATTCAGCTTTGAGCACCTTACCTGCCGCGGCTGCTTTTACTGGAGTGTTCAGGTTGTTGATGATGGAGAGGCTGGTTTGATCGGGTGCGCTTCTCGTTTCCCCTTCTGCTGGTACAGAGAAGGGGACCTCGTTCCCGAGCACTTTTTTTGCATCGGTCAAAGTGAAGACGCCTAAAGCCAAGACGACCACGATACCAGATAGAGTCCACGTATACGCTCGTTTTTGAAAGTGACGAATCATTTCTATTCTCCTTTTCACCTGTTTTTTGGAGCTGGAGAACCCGGCTGTGAAGCGAATCTGTTTGGGACAGGCATACAGCTCGAGCATTTTGATCATGGTGTATCCGTAGCGAGGTACCTCTGTCTCCTGCAAATAAGTCAAAGCCAAGGCATCACAAGCCATTTCCTGATCCTGACGCATGCGGGAAGCAGCATACCATAACAGCGGGTTGAACCAGTTGAGGATCAGAAGCACGCTCATGATGCTGTTCACAGGAATATCTCGTCTTTTCCAATGCGCCAGCTCATGCAAAAAGATGTGGCGCAGCTCATGCTCGTTGAGCTTGTCCAAAAGATTTTCCGGCAGCCAGATTTGCGGTCGCCAGATTCCCATCAAGGCAGGGCTTGTCATCTGAGGACTCATGCGCAGGGGAATGGATTTGGTGATGCCCATCTGTTTTTGGCATTGGGAAAAGACGCGCAAAATAGCTTCATCCTGTACGAACACATCGTTTTTTAGCTGAGAGAGCAATCGGTATGCACTGCGAGTCATGGTGATAGCGAAAATGGCGACACCGCCGATCCAGATGAGGGAAAGCAGGCTGATCCAGGAAAAGCTCGCTTCGTTTGCTAGAGAGGCATCTGGCTGGAGGGCAAATTCATGCGGATGCAAAGCCTCTGTAGTGAGAACAATCGGTTCCGTAGGCGGGTGCGTTTCCTGTATGGATGTCCACGGGGAAGTAGGCAGCCAGTTATACAAACTGATCGTGCTGTCTATGGACCAAGGAATCGCGAGCTTCCAGAGAAGCAGGAACCATACGGCATGGTGCCAGCGGATGGGGAAATGCTTTTTGCCGAGCTGCTGGCAGAGCAAGATCAAGAGCACGAGTAGACTGGCTTCGATGGAGTTAGACAGTGTCCACGTAAATGCTTGATTGAGGGTGAGTGTGAGCCATTGCCAATCCACCAGCTTATTTCTCCTTTTCGGAAAGGATTTTTTTTAGCTCGTCGATCTCTTGGGAGGAGAGCTTTTCTTCTTTTAAAAAGTGAACCAGCATGGGCTTTAAGGCTCCGCCGTACACGCGCTGCAAAAAGGATTGGCGCTCTTGGCGCTTGCATTCTTCCTCAGTGAGCACAGGAGAGTAATAGTAGAGGCGATTGACCTGCTCATAGGTGAGAATACCCTTTTGCAACAAGCGGCTGAGCAAGGTTTTGATTGTGTTGTCTTTCCACGTCTTGTTGTCTCGCAGGGTGTGGATGACATCGGCTGCTGTAGCGGGGGACTTTGCCCAGATGACCTTCATAATCTCCCACTCGGCATCCGAGATTCGCGGTTGCTCGTCCAAGTAAGACACCTCCGTTGATTACATTTGTAGTCTATTGCTTTTTATAGATTACAATTGTAATCATTAATTGTCAACATATAGAAAAAAACCCCTCACCTTTACAAAGAAAGAAGAGAGGCGTGTCAGTTACTGGTTAGTAAATTGGTACGCTTTATATGGCTCAGAGCAAGGCTGACCAGCAGCCAATTCAAATGTTCCCTGCGACAGGTTCATGATGATAGAGAACACGGTGCTTGAGATCATCGGACGTCCCAGATCAGGTGGAAAGAGCTCGCCATGCCTGCAAATGCCATCTGGGCTGCCACAGTGATCCTGCATAATCTGCTTGAGGGCATCGACATCGATGTTTTTCCCATAGTGAGCTAGTTGTTTGCTGGCCCGTCCCAATCTGAGGTGTGTGTCAGGGGACATGATCCGTGCTGTATCCTCAATCATGAGCATTCGTGGACTGATGAAATGATTGGCATGAGCCATCCATCCAGCTGTCGGATAGAGAACATCGTAGTTGGTCGGGGTCGTCTCGACGTTGAGTGCTTCCCCTTCCTTATGGGCGATCAAGTAATTGGCAGAGGTGCCGCGTGGGAATCGAGCTACCTGACCTACTGCCTGTGGAAGTGTGCGGCTGTTGAGGATTCCGCGCAGGACGACATGAATAGGTACGCCCATACCGCGCTCCGATGTTCCGAGGAAGTTCAGGCAGACGCCTACCCCTGCGCTGTTCATACCGATTTTCCCCACTATTCCGGCCTCTGTCACCATCAGAATGGTTGGTCGGGGAGCTTGATTGATTTCCAGAATGATCAGTCCTGGCTTGACCTTATTGTTCCAGTCCCAGTTTTGACCGAGTAGCATCTCCTGATTTTTCGTGATCTCAGGGACAGCTGTCATCGTGGTGCAACCGTCTGAGGGTGCGTGGCTGCCTGCGAGATTGGTGATGATTTCACTGCGGGCATTCAGGACGATCAAGTCGAGCAGATCTTGTCCTGAGCCTTCACTCATGCCTTTGATTTCTTCTAAAATCTCGGCATCATAGCGCTCGATCCAGGAAATGTACTGGACAGCATGTGCCCGGGCCGATGCCCATTTCACTTGGGACATTTCCCAAAATAAGGATTTGTAAGTATCGATGTTGTGCATGATCTGCTGTTGAGCCAATTCGCCCAGTTGTTTACCGCGCTCAAATGCAGAACCACGTACATGAAAATATGGAAACGACATGATTACAACCTCCAAATTGCTCAAAATGGTTTAAGCCTGCTGACAAGGAAAGCGACCAACACATTTACGAAGAGGGCGATAAACCCGGGGTTAAAGTCCTTAATGACTTGCGGTAAATCGGGAAACAACGTACCTATTGTCGTCTTGGAGAGTGTCAAATAGGCAACAGTAATGACTCCGACGAGAATTCCCCAGAATGCTCCGTATTTGTTGATCTGGTTATTCGGTAGGAGGCTCAGCAAGAGTGACGGGAACAGTTGGGTAATCAGACTAAAGGACATCAATAATAAAGCGTACAGTGCATTTCCGCCGTTCATGACAAAGTAGAGTGAAATGAACGCGGTGACGGGAACAGTTACTTTGGCTACTTTCGCTATATGCCCTTCCTCTTTGGTTTTGGTCAAAGGCTTGTAGATGTTCGTCGCGAACAATGTCCCGATGGTAAGCAAAATGACGGAGGTCGGTACCAGGGCAGTCAATACCCCTACCCCGCCAATAATTCCAATGAACCAAGGGTCAAAGGTCTGGAGGGAAAGGCGCAACAGGGCCAAGTCTCCGTCGGCTCCCTTCAAGCCGGGAACCTGTAAAATAGCGGTATAGCCGACAAAGAAGACGAATAGCAGCAACAAGGTATAAAGCGGCATGATAATCGTATTGCGACGGAATACTTTCTCGCTTTTTGCTGACAAAGCCGCTGCAAACAAACCTGGTTGCATGTAAAAACCAAACGCTGTCAACAACACAGTAGAGATGACCCAGCTGACGCTTTGTCCCTGTTCAGGGAGAGTCAGATGATCCGGCTTGGCTGCTTGCACTGCCTCAAACATCGGCTGTAAGCCGCCTAAGTAATGATACGGCAAGTACAAGCCAAGGAACACCACGACCAGCACGATGGAAATATCCTTGATGGCCGCAGTCCACGCAGCTCCGTGAATCCCGGAAATCATGACATACACCGTCACGGCGATGGTCCCGATCCATACAGCGAGCGTGGGCGAAATCATCCCGTAGGAGGTTTCCGATACGATGATCCCAAGCCCTTTCAATTGCAGGACGACGACAGGCACAGAAGCAATAATCCCGACGATGGAAACCAGCACGCCTAGAAAAGGGCTCTGATATTTACTGCGAAAAAAATCAGAGATGGAGACGATCCCATGCTCTTTGGCATAACGCCATACAGGAGGTAAGAGATAATAAGAAAAAACATAGGCCAGTGTCATGTATGCCAGCACGTAGTAGGCTGGTGAACCGACCTGATAAATCATTCCGCTACCGCCTAAAAAGGTGAAGCTCGTAAAGAATTCACCCGCGAGCAACAGGAAAACGAAAACGGTTCCAAAACCGCGTCCGCCAACTGACCATTGCTCCAGACTCATCTTTTTCCCCCGACTGGAGCGAATGGCAAGCAGAATAGCTGCCAGTAAAAAGGCGAAGGTAATCAGTATGGAGATGTTCATGCATGATCCCCCTCTCGATTGGCAGGATCGATGCTATTAATAATTGCCATCACGACGGAAGTCAGAACGACCCACAGCACGATCCAAAAAAGTAGAAAAGGCATTCCCAGCACATAGGGAGTCGCCTTGTTCGCAAAAGGAAGCCCCCCCAACATCCCGATAAAGGGAATCAGCCCCCATACATGAATCCATTTCATGATCAGCACTCCTTTCTCTGTTATTTGGTTAAAAGCAAAAAGAATGCCAACGTCAAAAATGGCACTATACTGGCACCATCCACGTTGGCATCGATCGAAAACGATTCATTAATAAATCACTCTGGGTCATTGGTGATTCACTTTTGGATCGCACTTGTATTTTTCTTCATACTGTTTCATTTTTCGTACAAAAGTGGGCTGGCTCATTTGCAGGGCTTTGGCTGCTTTGCGTGTTGATTTGTGCAAGGTCAGCGCGCGTTTCATACCTTGAAATTCAAATAGCTCAACTTCTTCTTGAAAGGTCTTGGGAATGATTTTTCCCAGATTTCCAAACATCTCTCTTGGCAAATGTTCGGGCCGGATTTCACCGTTGGCACAGGAGATCGCCATGCGTTCCATTACGTTGATCAACTCTCTGATGTTGCCAGGCCAATCATATTGATACAGCAATTGGGTGGCTTCTCGGGTGAGTTGAATTTGGATCGCATTTTTTTCCTGGTACTGCTGCAAAAAGTGTTCGATAAAGAACGGAATCTCCTCTTTTCGCTCTCGCAGAGGAGGTATGTGGATGGGATATACTTGCAGGCGATAATACAAATCTTTGCGAAATTCTTTCTGCGCTACCATCTCTTCCAGATCTTGATTCGTAGCGGCGATAATCCGTACATCCGAACGAATGGTCTTGACTCCACCCACGCGACGGAATTCCTGTTCTTCGAGAGCCCGTAACAATTTTACCTGTAGATCAAGAGGCATGTCGCCGATCTCGTCCAAAAAGAGGGTTCCTTTGTCGGCCATTTCAAAATAGCCGGGCTTTCCTTCTTTGCTCGCTCCCGTGAAAGCACCTGATTCATATCCAAAGAACTCACTTTCCATCAAGGAAGCAGGGATGGCGCCACAATTTACTTTGATAAACGCCCCTTTTGACCGTTTGCTCTGGTGGTGGATGTATTTAGCGATCACTTCCTTGCCTACGCCGGATTCCCCGCGAAGCATGACCGGAGAATCAACAGAAGCTACTTTGTCGGCCGCATCCCTGACATCCAGCATTACTTTGCTATGTGCAACGAAATCGTACTTGTGAACCTGCTGTCTGAGAGTTTCAATCTCTTCCAGATAATTCTGATTCATTTGTCTGGCACGGCTCAAGTGCTGCTTTAGTTCATTCAACTCCGTCATATCACGCACACAGTTCACCACGTACTCGATCTCATTTTGATCGTTGAACATGGGCATTCCGGTTGTCATGTATTCCTTGTACCCATTGCCCATGGGTGCCCGCTGGATAATCGTCACTGGGCGTTTTTCCTCCAGTACCCGGATTGTACTGGATTCATTTGAATGGAGCTTGATTCCGACAGTCGTGCGTATGTCTTTTCCGACTAGCTCCTCGGCGGTTTTTCCGGTCATACGCTGATACGCAGAGTTTACTTTGATGATCAACCCGTCTCGATCCGTGATAATGACGCCATCGAAGAACAGGTCCAGGAAGCTGTCCAGGCTTTTTGGCGCAAACATGCGGATTTCCCTCCCCGTTGCAGCTTGGTGCCATTAGTATAGCACAGCTTTTTCATTGTGCAGGGGGAAAGAGGCAGCTCACTCACAGACGGCTGGACACGGGAATCTTCCCGATTGAGATGGTAGAATGAGCGTAAGAAAAAACGGTCATAACGGACGGAGGGCTGAGAAAAACGATGAATCTTTACGAGCAATTTGGCGATATCGATATCTACTTGTTTGACCAGCTGTTAAAGGGACGGGTTACGAAGGAAATGCAGATACTCGATGCTGGCTGCGGCTCGGGGCGGAATTTGGTCTACTTTTTGCAAAATGGCTATACGGTGTATGCGGTTGACCAATCGGCAAAAGCTATCGAGGCTGTACAGCAAATGGCATCGCAACTGGCGCCGAACTGGTCAGCGGAGCGTGCTCGTGTGGAACCGATTGAGAGCATGAGCTTTGAAAACGAAAGCTTCGATTTCATCATCAGTAATGCCGTTCTCCATTTTGCTGAAAACGAAGAGCATTTTCATCAGATGCTAGAGGAGCTGTGGCGGGTACTGAAGCCAGGAGGCATTCTATTTATGCGTCTTGCTTCCTCGATCGGGATTGAGGATGCGGTACAGCCACTAGGGAACGAGCGTTATTTGTTGCCGGACGGAAGCACCCGTTTTCTCGTAAATGAACGGACGATGGTGGGCATGACGGAAAAACGGCAAGGTGTGTTCCTGGAGCCAATCAAAACGGTGAACGTAGCTGGACAGCGTTGCATGAGTACGTGGGTCATCAAAAAGAATGCCTAAGCACGAAAAGCCGCCTTCCTATAGGAGAGGCGGCGTCTTTTTTCTCACTCAAAAATCACGTGTCTGATCAAAAATAGCAAAAAGCTCGTCCACATCTACTTCCACACCCGTAGTAGATAAATTCTGTTTTGCCGACTGAAGCAGCTCATCGAGCACAACGAAAATTTCTTCTCGCTCAACTGTTTCGATAAAGCCAGTCCGGCGATCCATTTTGTTGAAAGTCTCTGTGTACTCTTTGACCCATGCACGCAAAGCAGTTTGTATTTCTTCCGCAGTCGTCGCGTCTTCGTTGCTCTGTTTTTCAAGCGCACTGATCGCGGTGTTCATTTTTTTATAGAGACTGGCGGCCTTGTTGGCGTGGGTTGTTGAGATGTGCTCCCTGCCATCCCAATCGCGAAACGGATTGGTCAAATTATTGGCCAGCCATTCGGGCTTGCGCGGCTTGGTGATGGACAAATCCAGCCCATTTTTTACTTCTTTTTTGTAGGCGGCTTTAATGGTCTTGGCCGCTTCTGCTGGGAGGCTTGTCATCCAGAGACTGGAGAGCTTGGGACATTGATCTGGCGAAGGGAACTCGTCCCCTGTGAAGCCAAACAGATCGTAGGTCGTAAACGTCAGTAGCTCCTTCAAGTGCTTGATACTGCCCAGATTACTGAGGGTACCAGGCTTGCCCCACAGACGGAGGTTCTGAAGCGAGGGATAGCGTTGGACGAGTGGCTGTAAGTCCAGCTCCGTCACATCGCGCAGATTGAGTCCTCCTAGCTGGTCGAGTCCGCGGTGAAGCGGTAGCGAATCTGAGAATGAGGCGGTCAGCCAATATCCATCTTGTTCGGCTTCTATGAACAGGTTTGATGAAATGGCCTTGTCCAGTATGAGCTCTCGTAGACAATCGTTCAGATGCAGTGACTCCAGCCCGTCCGCGTTTTGGAGAGAGAGTTTACTGAGATGGCTTCCTATCAGATCTAGAGAGGAGCCGTTGGCTTTTTCCAGGTGAAGCTCCAGAATAAACGGATTGCTTTTGACAAAGGCAAGCAAGGAATCGGTGGGCTCCTCTGCGTAGATTCTTGTCAGGCAAGGGAGCTTTTCCAATTCAGAGATGTCCGTCAGGCTTCGCAGGATGTCAGCATGAATGACGTTGTTAGATCTACGCAGGCTCTTCCCGCCCAGCCAAATCATTTTGTCATCATTTGCGGCCTGTTTAAACTGCTTGCGACGTTCCTCGGGAATTTGATTCCACTTGTGTTGACGGTACAGGCTCCCTCCGACATCCCAACTGCCGTAACTCCTTGTCTCTTCTGTCACGAGAGGTGGTACATTCCCTACTTTTATGTAGCCTTTGGGCACCGCTGGATCAACATAGATGTGATCGAGCTTGTTGTTCCAGAAGAAGTAGTCGCAATATAAGGGCTTCATCTGGTGCAGCTCTGATTCATCAGGCAGTGTATCGCTGCTCCAGTCCAGCTCGAGGATACTGATGAGGTTGGATTTACTCGTGTCAGGCTCTTTTATCGATGTGACCTGGCAAGCTGTGTACTTTTGCAGCTTCTCGACAAAAACACAGTAGATGTCTCCGACTGTGGGTGTCATTCCTACCATCCTTTCCATCTCGCAGGGCTTGTTATTATCGCTATTTTTACATATTTTTCATAGGTTGTCGTTGTTCTTGCTGTTTTCTATAATGAAAAAATAAACATAGATCGGACACAACGGCGTGTGAGAGGCGGCGAAGAGATGATGAGAGAAGAGAGCACACAGAAGTGGATGAGCCGTGTATTGGAGGCCATTGTTGAAACGTCTCGCGATCATTTGTTAATCACGGATCATGAGGGCTACATCCGGCTGGTTGGCGATTCGTCGTATGAAATATATGGCATCGGGAAAGAAGAGCTCTTGGGCAAAAACGTCATCGAGCTGGAAAAAAGGAAGGTTTTTTCTCCATCTGTCACGCGAAAAGTCATGGATGCCAAGACGCCGCAGACGATCATGCAGGAAATACCCGGGGGTCGAAAGCTGATGGTGACGGCGTTTCCCGTCTGGAACGAGGATGGCAGCATGCATTCGATCATCAGCTATTCCCATGACCTGACTGAAATTATGGAATTGAAACGGCGCTACGAGGGTCTGACAGAGCAGCTCAAGCAGTTTGAAACCGAGATTGAGGAGCTGCGCGAAAAGCACCAGGAGGGCTTCGTGGCAGTGAGTCAGCCGATGCAAGCCATTGAGCGTCTCATCAAGAAAGTCGCGGCTGTTGATTCAACTGTCCTGATACTCGGGGAATCGGGTGTTGGGAAAAACGTGATCGCGAAAGAAATTCATCGCAATAGTCGTCGTGCGGGTGGGCAGTTCGTGGAGATCAACTGTGGCTCGATCCCGGAGGGCTTGCTGGAATCGGAGCTGTTTGGTTATGAGGCTGGTTCGTTTACAGGGGCCGCCAAGCAGGGCAAGCAAGGGATTATCGAGATGGCGAATCAAGGGACCCTCCTCTTGGACGAGCTGGGGGAACTGCCGCTGACTTTGCAGGCCAAGCTGTTGAAGGTGATTCAGGAAAAACGGTTGCAACGCGTTGGGAGCACACAGTACCGCGACGTGGATTTTCGTTTGATTGCCGCTACCAATCGCGATTTAGAAAAGATGGTGAAGGAAGGGAAGTTCCGGCAAGACCTGTATTTTCGCCTGAATGTTGTCCCGATCCAAGTCCCGCCGTTACGAAATCGGCCAGAGGATATCGCGGCTCTCCTGAAGCGCGTCGTGCGCTCGCTCAATGAACGATACGGAATGGACAAGCGTCTGGAACCTGCGGTGACACATGCCTTGATGCAGTACGAGTGGCCGGGCAATGTGCGAGAGCTGGAGAACGTCTTGGAGAGAATGGTGGTCACTGCGGACGAAGATGTGATCACTTCCCAGCATCTGCCCGCGGAAATCAGGTTGGCAGGGGAAGAGCAGGCAGCCATGGAGCCGAGTCTGGCCACTTCCAAGATGTCGCTTCGGGAAGCACTAGAGCAGGTAGAGGAAAAATGGCTGCGCTATGCATCCGAGCACTGCCGGACCACGGGGGAAATCGCGGAGTTTCTCGGAATTAGCCAGCCCTCTGTCGTGCGGAAGCTGCAAAAATATCGGATTCGTTCCAGTTGATTCAAAAATGAATAGTTTATTCAAAAATGAATCGAACATTCTGGTGTTTTCGATTCATTTTTGAATAATTTGATGTGACCATAGTGCCGGAAACACGATTTCATCAAGCTCTGGCGTTTGGCATAGGTATTGCTACATATCGTGGTTGAGTTTACAAGCAAGCCATCCAACTAATACCATCTCGAACGAGGAGAGGAAACGATATGTCCAAACAACGTCAATTTGTAAACGTAGCTGCTGGTGTGCCAGGTCCAAAGGGAGCGGCCTTGATTGAAAAAAGAAAGCAGTTCGTTCCAAAAGGTGTCGGCAACAATACCCCTGTTTTTGTAGAGTCAGCTTCAGGTGCATTGGTTACGGATGTAGATGGCAATACGTACATCGATTTTGCCGGAGCGATCGGTACTTTGAATGCCGGACACTGCCCACCGGAAGTAGTTGAGGCACTAAAAGCGCAGCTGGACAAATACATTCATCCTTGCTTCCATGTAGGGATGTATGAGCCATATGTGGCCTTGGCTGAGAAGCTGACGGAAATCACGCCAGGCAGCTTTGAAAAGAAGACGATGCTCGCAAACAGCGGGGCAGAGGCAGTAGAGAACGCGGTGAAAATCGCCCGCAAATACACAGGACGCCCAGGCATCATTTCCTTTAGCCGCGGCTTCCATGGTCGTACGCTTCTGGGCATGTCACTGACATCCAAGGTGAAGCCGTACAAATTCCAGATGGGTCCATTCGCTCCAGCTACGTATAAAGCGCAATTCCCGTATCCATTGAACAAGCCGGAATCCATGACAGATGATGAATACGCGCAATTCTGCGTGCGTCAGTTCGAGGACTTCCTCTTGACTGAGGTTGCACCGGAAGAAGTAGCTGCCGTGATTATGGAACCGATTCAGGGAGAAGGCGGCTTTATCGTCCCGCCTGTGTCCTTCGTTCAAGGTGTCTATCACATTTGTAAAAAGCATCAAATCCTATTTATTTCTGATGAGATTCAAACAGGCTTCGGTCGCACTGGCGCCATGTTTGCCTCTACCCATTTCGGTATCGAGCCAGATATCATCACCATGTCCAAATCAATCGCGGCAGGCTTGCCTATTTCTGCGGTTACGGGACGCGCCGAAATCATGGACGCGCCAAACCCAGGTGAGATCGGCGGTACCTATGGGGGAAGTCCGCTTGGCTGCGTAGCGGCATTGGCAGTCATTGAGAAAATGGAGCGCGAAGACCTGTCTGGTCGTGCGCAGGTGATCGGGGACAAAATCAAGGCGCATTTCCACGCGTTGCAAAAAGAGTTCCCTGTGATCGCAGAGGTGCGCGGATTGGGTGCGATGTGCGCTGTAGAATTTATCGATCCAACAACCAAACAACCAGCGAAAGAGCTCGTTGCTGGCTTGACCAAAGGCTGCTACGAGTCTGGCGTCATCATGCTTTCTGCTGGCGTCCACAGCAACGTACTGCGCTTCCTGTCTCCACTGGTTATTACAGATGAGCAACTGGAAGAGGCACTGGACATTATGACGGATGTTCTGAAAAGCCAATACGTGACGAACTAAAACGCCCGAGGGGGTTCTCCATACTCATGAAAAAGCATCTCTACATCAACGGACAATGGAAAGAAGCAAAAGAATACGCACCACTCTACTCCCCGTATTCTGGGGAACTGGTGGCTGAAATCGCTCAGGCAGACGATCATGACGTCGACGAGGCAATTAAGGCGGCCAAAGCAACAACCAAAGTCATGGCAAAAATGCCAGCCAATCAGCGTGCTTTGATACTGGAGGGTGCCGCTGCGATTATGGAAGCACGCAAGGAGGAACTGGCGGTCATCCTCGCACAAGAAGCCGCCAAGCCACTTCGCACAGGTCGTGTAGAAATTGCTCGGACGATTCAGACCTACAAGTTCGCAGCAGAAGAAGCGAAGCGTATCCACGGAGAGACGGTGCCGCTCGATGCAGCACCGGGTGGTGAAGGACGTCTTGCTTTTACGGTACGCAAGCCGATCGGCGTAGTCGGCGCGATCACGCCTTTTAACTTTCCATTCAATCTCGTAGCACACAAGGTCGGGCCTGCCATTGCCGCAGGAAATACCGTCGTACTGAAGCCAGCAAGTCAGACGCCGCTTAGCTCGCTGATCCTGGCCGATATTTTCGCGGAGGCGGGCTTGCCTGCAGGAGCGCTCAATATTTTGCCTGGAAAAGGCGCGGTCGTAGGCGAAAAGCTGGTCAGTGACAGTCGAATTGCCGCGATTACATTTACCGGAAGTCCTGCGGTTGGAATCGCGATGAAAAACAAAGCGGGACTCAAGCGCGTAACCTTGGAGCTTGGCTCCAACTCCGCAGTAATCATCGACCACAACGTGGAAATCACGCAAGCGTTGATTGATCGTTGCGTGACGGGTGCCTTCTCCTTTAGTGGTCAAGTGTGTATCTCGCTGCAACGCGTTTATATTCACCAGAGCAAGTACGAAGAGTTCCTGGAGAAGTTTAAGGCTGGCACAGAAAAGCTCGTGCTGGGTGATCCGCTGAACGAAGAGACAGACATGTCCTCTGTGATCTCCACCAAGGATCATGAACGCATGGGAGCATGGGTAGAGGAAGCAGTAGAAGCAGGCGCACATGTAGTTACTGGTGGAAAGCCTGTCAGTGACAACCTCTTTGCCCCTACGATTCTGACCAATGTAGGCGCACATGTTGCCGTCTCCTGCCAAGAGGTATTCGGTCCAATCGTAGTCGTTACACCGTTTGAGACGATGGACGAAGCGATTGAGGCGGTAAATGACTCCCGATTCGGCTTGCAGGCAGGCATCTATACGAGTGACATTCACGCGGCTATGCGCGCAGCGGAAGAGCTGGAGGTCGGGGGCGTGATGATCAACGACATTCCGACGTTCCGCGTGGACAACATGCCGTATGGCGGGGTAAAAGACAGTGGCTTTGGCCGCGAGGGGATCAAGTATGCGGTCGAGGAATTAACGGAACTAAAATTAATCGCGATCAAACTGTAACAGCGAATGGCGGGCCTGATGAGGCTCGTCTTTTTTCGTTAATGGCGTCCTGTAGGAAATTCAAAATATTTCCATAAACTGTCATAATTGAAACCGTTTCATATAGTTGTTTGGCATAAGTAGTTATGTTAGTCTAGCGTATAGAGGCAGACTATGTTCATTTCTGTGCAAAAAGTGTTTGATTACACTTACTTGTTACGCAGATGAAATAGTCGTTTTTTTATGCGTAAAGGGCATTTCTTACACGAAAAGGGGACAATCATGATTAGTTATAAGAAAGGGGTCAGTGAGTTCCGATTCTTTCACTGGATCTCCCTTGTCGCGATATTGGCATTGTTGGCAGGCTGTTCACCGTTTCAGGGGAGTGACAGCAGCACAGATAACAACTTACAGCCAGTCAAACCTGAAAAAATCGAGCGTTACCAAGGGGAGAAGAGCAAGGGCGTGTCCATGGTCTACACGACGCAAAGACAGCTTGCTCTTACTTTTAATGGGATGGCAGATAAAGACACGATGAAAAAACTGCTGGATGAACTGGACAAGTATCACATCAAAGCAGCTTTTTTCTTGCCAGGCATGAGGGTAGCGGAAGAGCCGGACATTGCGCGACAAATTGTCGCCAGAGGTCACGATATTGAAAACAACACGTTGAACCAGTCAGATTTGCAGGGTCAATCTTACGAGAAAATGTACGAAGATATCAAATTGGCTAATGAGGTCATCAAAAGAGAGACCGACAAGACACCGCGATATATCAGAACGAAGTCGGGCGATTACTCCGACGATCTTCGATTGGTAGCTGCTCACAATGGACAAGAAGCGGTCGTGTCCTCCAGTTTATTTCTGCACAATTGGCAAAAAGAGACGGAGGAGCAAAAAAATCATTACTTAAGAAAATACATGAATCGCGGCGGCATCATCGCGATGGACACGGAGGAGAACAAGTCTGTCGTAGAAAACATCCGGCTACTGGCAGAGGCTGCTACTGATGTCGGTTACAGATTCGTCCCATTGCACGAGTTGATTGCACAAGGCGGGGAGCGAAAGCCGCTGCAAGAAATACCGGGTTTTGATGCAGCAAAAATGAATGCGGCCTATCACGAGTCCAAGCCAAATCTCATCTATCGAAAAGAAACGGACAAGAAGATGGTCGCCCTGTCCTTCGATGATTGGGGTACGGATCAAACAGTTACGAAGATTCTCGATATCCTGGACAAAAAAGGAGTAAAGGCTTCATTTTTCCTTCGCGCAGATGGTGTAGAGCGAAATCCAAACTTGGCGAGAGCGATTGCGGAAGCGGGACATGATGTAGCCAACCACACCTATTCTCATCCGGTGAATACCAAAATTGCGCCGGAAGAATTGCAAAAAGAGATTGTCAAAGCCCATCAGATTATTACCGAAGCGATTCAGCAGAAGCCGACGATGTATTTCAGACCACCAACTGGGGCGTTTGACGAACAGACACTCAAGGCGATTGCAGCGACGGGCTACGAGGACATTACGATTTATGATGTGACGCCGTCCGATTACGACAAGAAACGGAGTGCGGACGATATCGTCAAAGCAATTATGGAGCAGACGCGGAGCGGAAGCGTGATTCTGCTGCACATGCTCGATGACATTCACACAATCGAGGCGCTACCAACCGTAATTGATCAGCTTAGAACCAAAGGATACACGCTTGTACCCATGACAGAGATGTTTGGCCAATAAAGCCAAAATAGAACAGGGAGAGGGAGCCGGCTTATGAATTTGTACGAAGGGATTGTGGAGAGGGAAGAAAAAATTGCTGTCGTCGGTCTTGGGTACGTAGGCTTGCCGATTGCGATGGCACTGTCCAAACGTACTTCTGTGATTGGATTCGATGTAAACCAAGAGAAAGTAGTAGCCTATCAAAAGGGAAACTTTCATGATGCTGACGTGGATCAGGAGCTGACGAGTGACGCTACTATTGAATTCACTTTAGATGAAAATAGATTGCAGGAAGCACGATTTTTTATCGTGGCAGTGCCTACCCCGGTCAAAAGTGGGAATGTCCCCGACCTGAAATATGTAGAAAGCGCATCCCGCATGGTGGGCAGACAGTTGCGAAAAGGGGCAATCGTCGTATTTGAATCGACTGTTTATCCTGGGGCAACCGAAGAGGTTTGCGTGCCAATCCTGGAGGCGGAATCCGGCTTGCTTTGTGGCATAGACTTCAAGATCGGCTATTCACCTGAACGCATCAACCCGGGAGACAAGGTAAATCGCTTGGAAAACATCGTCAAGATCGTATCGGGGATGGATGAAGAAACACTGGGAATCGTAGCAAGCGTCTACGAGCTCGTGATCAAGGCAGGCGTTTATCGAGCAGAAAGCATCAAGGTAGCGGAAGCGGCAAAAGTCATTGAAAATGCGCAGCGGGATGTCAATATTGCGTTTATGAATGAGCTGGCGATGCTGTTCAATCAGATGGATATTCCGACAAAAGCAGTATTGCAAGCGGCAGGAACCAAGTGGAACTTCCTCCCTTTTTCACCGGGCTTGGTCGGCGGGCATTGCATCGGTATCGATCCTTACTATTTAACGTACAAAGCAGAAGACAGCGGCTACCGCTCCCGCATTATTTTGGCGGCCAGACACATTAACGATGGCATGGGGAAATATGTCGCCCAACAAATCATTAAAATGGCTGTTCGCTCGAAGCTTGACCTCAAGGATGTACGGATTGGTATACTCGGACTGTCCTACAAAGAGGATTGTGCGGATATCAGAAATACCAAGGTGACGGATATCATTGAGGAACTGAGGGAGTACGGGATCAACCCACTGGTTGTAGACCCGATGGTGAATCCTCGGGAGGCATACGCGGAATACGGCATCGAGCTGTCAGAGATGAAGGCTCTCCACGACTTGGACATTGTGGTTGTAGCGGTACCGCATGCTCCCTTTGCCCAGATGGAAGTCGCTGATTATGCCGCGATGTACGGCAAGAATGAAGCAAAAATCATGATTGATATAAAAGAGACTTATTCCAAAGCTGACTTTGAAAACAGTGGATTTCATTACTGGAGCTTGTAGGCAGTGGAGGGGAGAGAGCGACAGTGATGAAACAGTTGATAGAGAAAGTAAAGCCTAAAAAGAAAGAGAAAATCGAAGAAGTACTGACGGTTTCCAAAACGGAGAGGCGCGTGCTATCGAATGTGCCAGACCCGGAGAAAATTCGTGTCCAAGTGGATCGCCGCGGTACGAAAGATACGAATGAGCCAGGAAAGCTGGAGGACCCGGAATACCTGAATCGAATTCGGATGCTGAGTCTGCGCTATATGGCAGATTTCCCGGTGACGCTATTAACCAAGAAACAGCGGGTCAAGGATGGAATGAAGGCAAGAGCCGTCGACATTTCTTCGACTGGCCTATTAGTTGAACTAGATTCGGAGAGGGAAGACATCCAGGTGGGACAAGTGTTTATGATCCATTGCACAATCCCGCCAGGCACAATGCCAGAAGGCTATGAGTCAACGGTGAAGCTGGATGCAACTGTCGTTCGCCGGTTTACGGAGGAAGAGGACGGGTGTCAGAAGTTCATGCTCGCCTTCGAGTTTTCCAAACCGCTGACCGAGTATTTTCGCAAAAAGCGCTGGGGATACGCCATTTATATCGCAAGTGCTTCCCTGTTTTTCGCTGCGGCGTTTATCGTGCTCATGCGCGCGGAGAGCGTGATTTATTTCAAATACAACATTTACTTGTATTTGTACAGCTTGATTGCCGCTGCCTTTTTGCTGACACGGTATTTATTCGGTGCTCTTTATCGGGAGGTTCCCGTCAATCCGGACTATACACCGGGCGTGAGCATCATTATTCCGTGCTTCAACGAAGAGCAGTGGATACACCGAACGATTTTGAGTTGTGTGAATCAGAACTACCCGATTGATAAGCTGGAGGTCATCGTGGTAGACGACCGCTCGACGGACCGATCAGCAGAAGAGATTCAAAAGGTCATCGATATGATTCATAACGAGGCCGAGCGCTATATGACCCGCGAACGCGTGAAGATGTACATTCTTCCTGAAAACGGCGGGAAACGGGTCGCTTTGGTAAAAGGTGTGGAAATGGCCAAGCACGATTTGGTTGTCTTCGTTGATTCAGACAGCTTTTTGGAACCGACTGCGATTCGCAACCTCGTACAGCCCTTCCAAGATCCGAAAATGGGGGGTGTCGCAGGGCGTACGGATGTGGAAAACAAGTTCACCAACGCGATCACCAAGCTGCAAACGGTTCGTTACTACATTGCTTTTCGCATCATGAAGGCGGCTGAATCGTGGTTTGACAGTGTCACTTGCTTGTCTGGACCGTTGTCTTGCTATCGCAAGGAATTGATTTTGCAGCATTCGGAAGCATGGCTGAATCAGAAGTTTCTCGGGCAGCCCGCCACTTTTGGCGATGACCGAAGCATGACCAACTTTATTTTGCGAACACATCGGACTGGCTATCAGGATTCTGCGATTTGCTCGACGATTGTGCCGTCAGATATGAACATATTTTTGAAGCAGCAGATGCGCTGGAAGCGTTCGTGGTTGAGGGAATCTTTGCGTGCCAGCGGCTTTATTTGGCGCAAGGAGCCATTTATGGCGATCTTCTTTTACATTGGTCTGATTGTTCCTATTGCTGCTCCCGTCATTGTACTGTACAACCTCGTATACGTTCCGCTCGTTCATCATATTTTCCCAGGTACGTTTTTAATGGGCTTGCTGCTGATGGCGCTCTTAATGAGCTTGGCCCATCTGTTTTTCCGTAGAAGCAAGCTGTGGGTTTTCGGGATTGTCTTTTGTGTGTTTTATGAGCTGGTGCTATTATGGCAGATGCCTGTGGCATGGGTGACATTCTGGAAATCTACTTGGGGTACGCGAGAAACGCCGCAGGACGTCGAAGCGAGATTGAAAAAAGAAGCCCGAAAGAAGAACAAAAAAGGCTTTGGGCTGCCATTTTAAGTGGGAAAGACAAAGGGAGTGAGGGTGTCAGGAGTTATGGGGAAAACGATGAGCGATGTCTTGGACTATCGGAAAAAAGATCGCAATAAATTCATCAAGACGCTGATCCAGATCGCTATCTTAGTCGTCTTGGGCGTCATGTTATTCAATGCTGTATTTGATTGGAAGAAGTACGAGGAACCGAATAGAGCGAGCTGGACGAATGAAAAAGGCTTTATCGCCATCTCCTATTTTGGCGTGGGTCGTTCGGGTACACCGAAGCTGGTAGCCAAGAAGCAATTGGATGAACAGCTTCAAGCGTTGTATGACCAGGGCTATCAAACGATCTCGCAACAAGATATCTTGGACTTTTACAAGAAAAAGAAGCCACTTCCTGACAAGGCACTGTTTTTAGCCTTTGAAGATGGCCGCAACGATTCGAGCTTGTTTGCCCAGCCGCTTTTGGAGAAGTACAACTTCAAAGCAACAGCATTGTCATACGGCAACAAGATGGGGAACAGCGAGAATAAATTCCTGCAACCGGAAGACATGAAAAAAATGATGGAAACTGGCTTCTGGGAGCTTGGTTCCAACGGCTATCGGTTGACGTATATCAATGTGTTTGATGATCAGGGCAATTTCATCGGTGTGAAGGATGAGGGTGAATTAACGAATAAAACAAAGGTGGGTTACTATAACCACTACTTGATGGACTTTATCCGTGACAGCAATATGATCCCGATTGAAGACAGAAGCAAGATGGAAGCGAGAATAAACGAAGACTACAAGCTGATGAATGATACGTATATGGATCAATTGGGCTTTGTCCCAGGTGCCTATATGATCATGCATGCAAACACCCTGTATGGTGGCATGAATCGCTTGGTAGCGGATGCGAACGACGCGAATATCAAAAAGTATTTTACGATGCACGTTAACCGGGGAGGAACCGCCTACAACGACAGCGAGGGGGATCTGTACAACCTGACCCGTGTGCAGCCAGAGCCTTACTGGTACACGAATCATTTGTTGATGCGTATCCAAAAAGACACCGACGAGAAGATTCGCTTTGTTCGCGGCGATGAAGAGCAGGCCAAAGAGTGGGATCGTCTCGGTGGTGCCGCGCAATTTATGGAGGATCAGATCGTCCTGACCTCTCCAGCTGCTGGCTTTGGCATGTTATATTTAAAAAACAGCGACAGCCAGAAGGATATCAAGCTTTCTGCCAAGCTGGAAGGGAATGTAATCGGCAAGCAGTCCATTTATTTGCGTTATGATCGGGAAAAAGACAGCTTTGTACGGGTTGTCCTGCATGATAATGAGCTGCGCGTCGAGCAGAAGAAGGAAAAAGGCGAAGTTCAGGAGCTTTTCAAGACGGAATTGAGCCAAGTGATTTGGAATCCTGAGGATTTGACCTTCGACCGTGCTTCGGTCTATACGAGGGAGCAAGGCGAGTCTGGTGCTCCGGAGCTGGAGAAATACCCGATTAACATTAAAAATACGCGTCCACTCGAAGTCACTGTTCAAGGCGACCGTCTCAGTGTTTCCGTGGACAAGATACCGCTTTTGGATCAGCAACAGATCGACCCGAGTATGAGCAGCGGTGGCGTTGCATTGGAAGCGGCCTATAGTGAAGAGAACAAAAAGGACGACATTTATGACGGGGTGTTTGCGGACGTAAAAATAGAGTCCTTGGCGCAACCGAGTGGTGAGCAGCAGATGCTGTTCAGTAATGTGCAGACAGGGTTAGCAGGAGTCGTCAGCTCGATCAAGAAAGCTTTTTCTGCCACAATGGACTGGGTCATCGACACCTTTTAAATCCGAAACAAGGGGGATCAGTGTAAGGTGTCAAACATCAAGAAACGATCGATCATTTTGACTGTTCTTCTGATAGGAGTGTGTATCACCCTCGTGTGGTACATGACGAAATGGAATGATACGGAAAGCTTGGAGAGTGTAGATGCAGCCAACAACACGACGGAATTGTCTGCTTGGGTGGTAGACTGGCAGTGGGAATCCGGTTTGGAGGATTTCCGCAGGATGACGGATGGCCTGTCCAGTGTGCAAGTCTTCGCGGCGTATTTTGATGAAAACGACAAGCTGCACTTTACTGACCGAATGACCAAGGCGATGCCTGAGATCAAGGAAGCCTCGAAGCAGGGCAGCTATGTCGATCTCGATTTGACCATTGTGAATGATCGTCTTAACAGTGATGGTACGCAGGTTCAAAAGGACCCGTCGATTGTCAGCCGGCTCATGGCGACAGATGCAAGCCGTACCAAGCACATTATGGAGATCAAGAATGCTGTGATCCAGAATGGCTTTCATGGTTTAGAAATCGATTATGAGAGAATTGGCGAGAAAGACTGGGACAACTTCCTTACTTTTATCCATACCTTGTATCAGCATATGGAGCAGGAGGGGAAGTCACTTCGCATCGTATTGGAGCCGCGCGCGCCGATTGAAGACTTGGCATTACCAAAGGGTCCTACTTACGTCATGATGGCTTATAATTTGTACGGAACGAATACAGAGCCAGGTCCCAAAGCCGATCATGCATTTATTGAACAACTCGCCACTCGAATGAAAAAAGTACCGGGTGACAAAGTCATGGCCCTCTCTGTAGGCGGATTTGATTGGGCTTCTGATGGAAAAGTGACGGCTGTGACGGAAAAACAGGCAGCAGACCTTGCTATCTCCAGTATCGAGCCGCCAAAGCGGGATAAAGCGAGTGGCAGTTTGTACTTCGACTACATGGGTGAAGACGGACAAAAGCACACGGTTTGGTATGCGGATGAAGAGACACTGTCTCAATGGGTCGCAGTTGCGAAGAAAGCGGGCATCGAGAAAATGGCGCTCTGGCGACTAGGTGACATGGGGGAAGGGACATTGCAATATGTGAATCGGTAGGGGCTAGTGGTGGGGGAAGAAGCGAATTTCCAGTCTGCGCTTCGGCCTACGCGGCTTTTCGATTCACATCTTGCAGAGTAAAAATGAATCAAGAAAAACATGAGGGCTTTTACTATGGGAAACCATCAATAAATTGCTAGAATGTTTTTCTATCACAATGTAACTTTGTACCGGAGATGAACGTTATAATGCTAGAAGCGGTAGTCTGCTCTTTTACAGGGCGGCTACTACCTATTGATTTTGGACATCATTCATAGGAGCGTGGAATTTTTGGGTCTCTGGGAAGCTTTTGTCGCGATTGTGCTGGGGCTAGTAGAAGGGTTGACTGAGTTTGCCCCGGTTTCCTCTACGGGTCACATGATTATCGTGGATGACTTTTTGTTCCAAACGAAGGAGATGTTTTCACCAGAAGTGGCGAACACCTTCAAGATTGTCATTCAGCTCGGTTCGATTTTGGCTGTTGTCGTTTTGATGTGGGATCGGTTCATGAGCTTGCTCGGCTTGAAAAAGCTGGCGGGTAAGAGTGAGATTCCGGCAGGACCTCGACTGAATTTGGCAACGGTCATTGTCGGTTTGATTCCAGCGGGGATTCTGGGTGTTCTGTTTGACGACTACATCGATGAGTATTTGTTCTCGACAAAGACCGTTGTAATTGGTCTGGTGCTGGGCGCTTTGCTCATGCTGGCTGCGGATTGGCTCCGACCAAGACGTCCCAAGATCGAATCGGTTGACCAAATTACGTACAAGCAAGCGTTGCTGGTCGGACTCATTCAATGCTTCTCCCTGTGGCCTGGCTTTTCCCGTTCGGGTTCCACGATCTCGGGGGGCGTACTGTTGGGCATGAGCCATCGGGCGGCGGCAGACTTCACGTTTATTATGGCTGTGCCGATCATGGCGGGCGCAAGCTTTTTGTCGCTGTTGAAGCGCTGGGATGCGATTACGATGGACAGCATTCCATTTTTCGTCGTCGGTTTTATTAGCGCGTTTGTGTTTGCGCTTCTGTCGATCCGTTTCTTCTTGAAGCTGATCAATCGCATCAAGCTGACACCTTTTGCGATTTATCGTTTGGTGCTGGCAGCGGTCATTTACTTTGTGTTTATGTAAAACTCAAAAAGACGATAAGGCTCCCAGTTGCAGTTGGGAGCCTTATTTTAATCATTCGCCTTTATCTCGCCCGGTTTTTCAATAACAATCCCGTTTAATTTCAGCGTAACAGGATTGGCAATCGTATCTCCAACCGGGCATGTCTGTTCCAAAAATTCCACAAAAGACTCTACCTGCTCTCTAGGAGCATCGGTTTTGATATGAAAGGTGTATCGGATTTCAGAATACCCACGTCGAACATCAGATTTGTTCATGAAGCCATCCGTATCGAGATCGCCTTCGACTTCCACCCAAAAATCGTCGAGTTGAATATGAAACTTTCTGGCATATACTCTGGCAACGATAGATTGGCATGCGCCTAGTGCGGAGAGAACCAGTTCAACAGGGTTCATCCCAGTATCCGTTCCTCCCAGGCTTTTCGGTTCATCGATGGTTATCTCGAAATTTCTGGAACTGGCTTTCACAACCATTCCCTTCTGTAGATGTGCAGTTGCTTTGAATGTCTCAACAGGCATGATGCACACTCCCTTCTGGATAATCAATACAAGTAAACTTTACCATAGTTTTCCAATGATCATTATGAAAATTTTTACTTTTATATAAGCTGGCACCTTGTCCACTAAACACGCATCCCACGGCGAAATTATGGAAAATTCATACTTATATTCGTATCATATTGGAGATAAAATGGTACAGATACATTTTGCATCCGAAAGGTTGGAATAGTGTCGAGGACTAAATTTTGGTGACAGAAGTGGGGCTGTTTAAAAAGCACCAACAAGCTGGGGGAAACCGTTTCGTTTTCCTTTTTGTTCCTATTGATTTGAGAAAAGTGGCTAGGCGGATACACGCCACGTTCAACAACAAATTTGATTCCAAAAATCTTTTCAGAAGGGTGAGCAAACCCTTCTTTTTTTTACCTAGATAGTGAAGGCGAAATGATGACCGGTCAAAATTACGCCGAATCTAAAATAGGAGTGTTGTAAATATGTCTAAAGGAATGCGTGGGATTCATCTTTATACAGGCGAAGGTTATGGCACAGTAACAACTAAAATGTTAAATAAATTTGCCGGTACCAACATTCATGATTTCGTAGTCCACCTGGGAAACATGGATAGAGTGTTTTTTGACTATCGAAAGGGCAAGTCAGACCGTAATGCTGTAATTGATCAAATGATTGATGATCTTGCTAATTTTTTACCTGAATACAAAGCATCGGATGTAGACCATAAAGACTTGTATATTTCGTTGCCAGCACTTAGTAATGATATTACTACAATTAAAAATATCGATGATTTTTATTCCGACTATCGATCCTTTATGCGAAAAGTAGAAGACACATGTATCGAAATTTTAGGTGAAAAGGAATGGAAGCACCGTATCGAAGGATTTTACTTCCGAACAGAAACGATTTTCCCAATTGATCAGAAAATCAGCAGTTCAAATCCGACCTCGAACAAAATGGTTAAATTGTTGAATGATCTTGCTTACAGAGTACGTAATACACATAAAAAAGAGTTTATGTGGGCGCCATACTATGGCTTCGGAACGTACGCAGAGAATATCACTCATAATCTAGGGGTAATCGCAAACAGAACAGACATTTTTGATATCATTTGCATCCAACCACAATACTATTTTCAAGGCGATCCTTACCAAGATAACGTGGATAAAGTGTTTGATAGTGCCAATCGTCAAAAGGTCTATGATTTAGATGGAGACGTTGTTGGAGGTGGAAGAAAGACTTCGGCCACAGCATTAATTGGGGTAACCATGGAAGGTGATGATAATTATCGCAAGAGCCGATCTGACAGGTTCGATTACTATGTTGATACATTCTCTGGAATTGTCAAAGAAGCGCCAATGGTTTTCTACGCTGGATCGACGCATAACCTTCTAAATAATAACTCACTTTTTGATGCAATCAACAATTTCTACGAAGTGTAATCGCATAGTTGAAAATGCAAAAAACGAAGTGATAATCACTTCGTTTTTTGCAGATCGATCTCTAAATTTTTCTCCTTAACCTTAAAGATCTCACCATTCGGATCGGTTACTTGATCATAAAAGTAGACATAAGTAGCCAATAAATCGTTCTTGTTATCAAATTTATCCTCTTTTATGGGTAACCCCGTAGATGAACTCACATACACGATGTGATAAATACCACTTTTCGGCTCAATAATGGTTTTCATCTTTTTAACTTGCTGCCCATTTAAAGTCTCAACACCTAAATACGTCCAAATATCCTTGTCTTGATACCGGTCAATTGTTTCTTTAAACAGTGATTTTTGGTTAGGGTATTGATGTACTTTGGATTTTAAAGTGATTTTTTCTTGTTCTTTTACAAAATTGTCCTCTCGTAGAAAACCATTTTGTGGGTTAAACCATTCTTCAGTAATTGCAGTTGAGAAAATACCTTTATGTTCTGTTTTTATGGATTTTACATGTTCAATCAAAGGCTGGGACTGAACGTTTTGAATTGGTATAGGAGTATTCGCAGAAACTGACGGAGCAATAATTCCTGAAATTCCAATTGAAATGGCCAAGGCCAATGAAGTGAGAAGCGAAGTTTTTACCACGGCTAATACCTTCCCTAAGTTAATTTCCCGCTTTACTTGTTAGACGCCCCAACTGGGAAAAAGTTCCGTTTATCAAAGTGTTATAAAGAATTCTGCTTGAAAATGATCCTAAATACTCATGGAACTATGATGCAATAACGTATCAAAATATTGAAATTCATGGCGAAAATTGCCAGTTTTTGTGGTATAACAGAACGTATGATCTCCTTTTTTCTCAAAAATCTGTGAGCAAATACCCATTTATTTTACCTAGTAGGTAGGGGGGATTATATGACAGAACAATCACTTGAGGAGAAGATAAGGCAGCAGTTGAAACGATCAGCTTGGAAGTTGCAATACGAGGCAAAGAAAAAATATCGTATGGAAATTCAGTTTACCAACGAAAAGTGGGACATCGGTCATACGCAAGAAGTTGATTCCCAGATGTTTGTTGAGGAATTGCTTAACAGTCTACCTGAACGAGAACGTTTCATCATTCAACAGGTGGTCATTGAAGGTAGATCTGAAAGAGAAGTCGCAAAGAGGTTAGAACTTTCTCCCTCTCGACTACACGCATGTAAAGTACAGGCTCTACAACGGTTGCGAAATAAACTCGTATATGCTTAAAAGGGGGAGTAGTGTGGTAATAGCTGAGACATTATCCGAAATAGACTTTTATAAATTAGTTGATGATGCTCAAAAAGGAAATCCGCTTGCAATTGAGGCTTTAATCCAGCACTACGAACCCGATATGAAAAAAATGACTTGGTTTATTCGTATGCCACATGAGGATAGCATGCAATCTCTAAAGCTAATGTTGGTGGAGCTGATAAAATCAACGGCCACTCCTACATAAAAGGAGGCTATTGAATGAATGATACAGTAACAGTCAAAATTGCAATACTTATCGCAATTTTGACTTTGTCGGTGATCCATAAGCATGTTGAGTTGCAAGTACAAATTCGTGATTTGATTAATGTAACATTACGTGCCACTAAGAATGACGAAAAAGAAGAATCACCGTAAGGTGGTTATTCCTTCTCTCTATAAATTGTAGAAGTGAAAGGGGCTTTTCCCTCTACTTCTATCTTACTGTGAATAGGAGGATGCCTCTTGGCTACGATGTTATTACTTGTATCGAGTGCTGCTTTGGTCCAGGTATTCATAAGTCAACAAAAATTGTCTAATGAGCTAAAATCAATTAAGAAGTAGGTGGAGGAACTGAATTGGAGTCAATTCCGATTTACCTTCAGTCTGTCAGGTGGGTAACTTTTTGGTGAGCAAAGTGGTCAACATTTTGGCCAGCGATCATAGTAAAAACAAAAATCCCCTTCCATTTGGTTGTGAAGGGGATTACTCATTACTTTAAGAGATAAACTGCACGCGTAGTCATAAATCCTTTGACCTCTTCGCCTTTATCCAGCTTTTGCTCGACGAAAGGAATACCAGCTTCTTGCAAACGTACTTTCACCGCGTTGAAATGGTGGAAGTCTACGACCAGCGTTTTGTTGCTTGCCTTAATCTCTTCCAACTGCTTTTTCACTAATGCATTGGCACCAGACTGTCCAATGATATGAGAAGCATTTACCATCACCATGTTGGCGAGTAAAACGACAATCAGGACCTTGCCTGCATGGCGGATAAAGCCCTTCTGTACATCCCAGATGGCCAGAGCAATCAAGAGCGGAATCAGCCAAAGCTGCGGGACATAGCGCGCCCACCAGCTTTCTGGATTAATGAGCATCGTTACGAAGAGTGCGAAACTGATCCACAAGAAAGGGGCCACTTTTTTACGATTGGTCCCCAACAATAATGCGGCGAGAATCAGACATGTGACAATGACAGCCCCGCCGAAAAGCGGTCCGAATCCGGCTACCCGCACGTCAGGAGAGTAGAACACAGCGAGCTCCTTCAGGGTGACCGTAAACGGTACTTTCAGTGTAGGACTATTGGGTGTTGCAATATTCTCCGATTTGGAGAAAAGAGACAAGGCCAGGTTCTCAATGCTCGTATTCTCCTTGAAGCCATGCGGGCTGTTCGAGGTCATGATATCAACGGCACCTTTGCCCGCTAACGGATAAAACGGATGTCCCTTCGTTAGCGTGTTGGTGACATACGGATTGTACCCAACAACCCCTACAGTGATAACCAGACTGACCGAGAGCCACACGAGCATGCTCTTGATGTGCTGTCGGCGATCGTAGAAAAAGAAGAGCACGAGAATAGCCAAGCCGAGCAATCCGGCATACCCCAATGCCGTGAATTTGATCTGCGCCAGCAGCATGAGCGTTGCGCATAGCGCTAGTAGCGTCCAAACATGGTAGCGCTTATACAGCAGATAGCCGAGAGCGCAAATGATGAGCACGAGTGAGCCGAGCTGTCCGTCAATATAGAAGGAAGTCGATTGCGTAATCACCGCGGGATTGAACGCTGCGAGCAGCGCGAAGGCAATCGCCGCCCCTTTTTTCTCTGGAAAAGCGGTTCGGATCGCAGCGAGTGTCAGGAAAAAGGACGATGCAATCAACAACAGGTTAAATATTTTGCTAACCTCGATCTGACCAGTCAGTTTATACATGACTGCATCGAGCATCCAAGGCCCTTTGGCGTAATGATTGATCCACAGGTGAAAGGCCGAGAGAACCTCTCTATTATCCATCTCTCCCACTTCTTTTGAACCAGAAGGCTTGACGATGGGCTGGTCATGAACCGGGTTCCAGCCGTTGGTTAATTTCACGATTGCTTCTTGATGATACGTTTGCCCGTCAAAAGAAAGATCAAACGTATTGGCACTGATGGAGTAGCTGATGCCTGAAACAATCAGCAATCCAGCCAACAGGGAGAAAAACCAGGCCCGTCGACGTGAACTTACGAAGACCGACACCATCCCGCCCATCGCAGCCAAAGCCGCAACGAGGCCAATCCAAAAGCTGGCGGCCGTCACGGATACGCCGAACAAAAATAAAACGGATGTGCTAAGCATAATCGTAGCCATAAACAATAGCAAAGCCGTCCCAAGCAGGAACGAGTACGTAGCTGTACGGTTATTCATGAACATAATCTCCTGTCTACGAATCTACTAGCCAATGAGGGTAGGGAGGTTCGCTGCCAGCAGATGCAATACGGTCGCAAGCAGTACCCCGAGCACCAGACCCCCGGCAATTTCCCATCTGGTATGTCCCATGCTTTCGCGCAAAGGTTTGGCGGGAAACACGTCCGGATGTTCCTTTGCGAGCTTGTTGAGTGCCTCTGCATGTTTTCCTACCGCTCTGCGCAATCCAGTCGCATCGATGATCACAATAAACGTCACAGCCACACCCAGCCCGAATGCAGGATGAGTAAAGCCCTCCTGCAAGCCAATCAAAAACACAGTCGTGACCATAACGGTTGTGTGCGTGCTGGGAAACCCGCCGTTCCCGACCATTTCTTTGGCCCGGGACCCAAAACGGAGGTAATTAATCAAAAATTTGGTTATTCCGGACACAAGCCAGCCGATAAACGGCGCTACCGCATAAAACATGATAAAACTCCTCTACGTGAAGATTATGACTGAGAAATGACGACGACGCCCACGACGATAATCGCCAGACCGACAATACGTGTAAGGGACAACGGTTCGTTGAAGATCAAGAAGGACATTACAGCTACCAACACGTATCCGAGTGCTGCCATGGGATAAGCATAGGAGAGCTGCACCTTTTCCAGCGCAGCAATCCAGATAAACGCAGAAAGTCCGTAAAGCGTAAGTCCCACCATAATCGGCAGGTTCGTGAAATAGTGGAGGAACTTCAGTAGCAGCATGTCATTGTTGCTGGTGAGCGAGGATGCGCCCATCTTCATTGCAACTTGTCCACACGCACTGAGGACCACGGAAATGATGATTAGAACAATGGATGGCATAGCTTAATCCACAACCTATCTGAGCAAGTAACTTCCTATTAAAAACACGTTCAAAAAGTTGGCTTTTCAGCACCGAGAAGATGGCGAGAACCGAACGAAGGAGGAGCGCAGTGTAGGTAAACTACATGAGTACCGGACTTCGGAGGTGAACGCCATATTCGATGTCGAAATAGCTTTCTAGACTACTTCGTGATCAAAAGACAACTTTTTGAACTTCCTTATAACCTTATTTAAATTCAAATACGTAAATAATCCCGGCTACCATGACGACATACAGGAACACCGTAATGAGAATCGGCTTGTCCTGCAACAAAACTTTTTCCGGACTGCCGCCCTGGCCCGCGACGGTGATCAAATACAGGTAACGGAAAATACCAAAGATCACGAGTGGAATGGTCCACATCAAGTGAATCGTGCGTCCTGATGTAAAAGTGAACAAGGAATAGCTGATGATTGTCATGGTTGTAACAATCGTGTTCAACTGATTCAACAATTCGGAGGAATAACTGTCGAGCACTTTGCGATGCGTCCCTTTATCCTGCTGCAACAAAATCAACTCGTGGCGACGTTTGCTGATGGCCAAAAACAGAGCGAGCAGCATCGTACAGAGCAAAAACCACGGGGTGAAAGGAGTTTGGATCATGAGACTTCCACCGATGGCACGCAAAACAAAACCGGCTGAGATAATCATGACGTCCAGAATGACTACATGCTTCAGCTTCAGTGAGTAAGCGACGTTGAGCACAAAGTAAACAAACAGTACGAGCGCGAATAGTCGGTCAAAGTAATAAGCACTAAAAAGGGAACCCAGAAGCAAAAACGCACCGAATGCTAATGCGAGCGCTGGCGGCAATGCACCAGAAGCCATGGGCCGGAACTGTTTTTCCGGGTGATTTCGGTCATTTTTGATATCGACAAAATCATTGAGGATGTAGACACAGCCGGATACAAAACAAAACAGCAGGAAAGCCAGCACGGATTTTCCAATGACATCCGGACTTACTTTGTGCAAAGAAAATAGCAAGGCAGCAAAGACAAGCAGGTTTTTTGTCCATTGATGTGGACGAAGCTGCTTCACTAACAGGTAGACCATATTTTGTCGAACGCGTGGCGTTGTTTTGACGTCAACTTTAACAGAATTTGATGTTGCCCCCATATCTAACTCCTATCCTAATATCGAATCGTACCTTCTAATGACGAAAAATGTAAAAAGAAGGTTACACCTGTAATATGGTAACATAACTTGTCCCATAAAAATTTAACGATAACAGAAAAAGTGTGAACTTGCGATAAAAGAATGATTGCCAAAAATAATATCAGGGTTTACAAGAAAACGCAGCTCTCATGAAGGAGCTGCGTTTTTCAGGTTTTCTCTCTTTTAGTTCACCCGTGGAATAGGAGTGGCTGCTTTTTTCCGCGAATACAGGAATAAGTTGAAAAGGACGATCACGAGTATGATCAATTGCGGGATCGTCGTTTCCCAGCTCGCGTAAATGCCGAGAGTCGGCGCGTACAACAAGTAATCGCTGCTGTGTGCAGATAAGCTTCCCGTCACCTGCAAAGCGTGGATGCTGACGCCGACGAATTTAAACGCCATGTAGTAGAGTAATAGGCTGGCTACAAAAAAGAACGGACGAACCGGAATGCGTGCACTGAGCTTGATGATGGCAAAGCCAATCACGGCCAAGACGACAAGCGCGCTCAAAATACCGATCGCCAGGTCTGTCATGGAGATCGTAGCGGCCATCCCCATATAAAAGATAATCGTTTCAGCTCCTTCGCGGGCAACAGCGAGAAAGGCCGTGAATGAGAGTGACCACAGAGCTCCTTTTGCCAAAGAAGAGCCGATAGATTTCTCGACAAATTGATTCCATGCCTGCAAATTGGACTTCTTATGCAACCAGGCACCGATCGTCACCATAAAGAAGACGGCAATCAGTCCGGTTACTCCCTCAATCGTTTCTCGCGAGTTGCCTGTGGAGAGGGTGGAGAAAACGAAACTGAGGATGACGGCAAGAATGGCGGAAACTACGATCCCGGCAATGGACCCAGACCAGATCCATTTGTGCTTGTCAGCATTGCCTGACTTGTTCAGGACCGTAAGCAGAGAGACGATGATTAAGATAGCCTCCAGTCCTTCGCGGAACAAGATGAGTCCCGCATCCCAAGCCGTGTACGAGGATGCTGTCGCAAATGGCGCAAGCTCTGTCTTCATTTCTGCAAGATGAGCCGTCGCCTTTTCCCATTGCGGGGGATTGGACAGGATGAGTGTCGGGATGGCGACCATCTTGGCTTCGATGCTGCTGTAGGTAGCAGGCGATTTGGTCATGACTACGCCTTCAACAGAGGGCCAAGAGGTGATAAAGGTCTCCATTTTGTCCGAAGCAGCGGTTGCATCCTGATTGGCGATATCTGTTTCTACCGATGCAAGGAGTTCCAGTAGAGACGAGATGGACGGCTGCTCAGAAGAAGGATTCGCAGCCGCCTGTTGGACTGCCTTTCCTGACAAATAATTGTCCACCGTAGTAATGAGTGCCTGTACTTTCTCTGCGCTCTTTTTCGGATCGGGTGGTTCTGTGTTCAGGGCAATGCGCGCACCGCTGATTTTGATTTCCATATCCCCGTAGACTGCGGCATTTTCCGCTCGAACAAGACCCTCTGCCTTGTACCATCCGGTGACGAAGCTGTTGTACGATTGCTTGGCTTTCGTCAGATCGCCTTCCGTGATGGCTGTCATGCTGTTTTGCAAGAGCGGTAGCAATGCTGCAATTTGCTTATGTGCGCGTTCTTTTGGCTGACCGCCTTCTTCTCGGGACGAGACGTATCGATCTGTTGCTTTTGCCAGATTGGAGATGGCTGCTTTTGCAGTGTCAGGATTCGCCTTCGCTTGGGCAAGGGCTTGCTCTGCTTCCGCGATTGCTTGCGTCAATGCTTGTGCATCTGACGAGGTTTCTTCCGAATTGCCCTCCCAGATGCTCTTCATACTGCTGATCGCTTTGGTTACTTCTTCCCAATTATTATCGCCACTGCTAATCAAGGCATCGCTGGAAAGGGCGATCATTTGCTTGAGCTGCTCTGGCACCAGGGGCGCGGCTACAGCGGCTGACAGAGCAGATGTCCATAGCAGCATGCAGGTACAAATGATAAACAGATAGCGTTTCAAGGTGTTCACTCCATCCCAGATAGTTGGTTAAAAAAGCGTGTCCCCGATGTATCCGCCCTCACTTGCACCAGGTAGACAGGCGTACAAACCACTGCCGACATGGGTGATATATTCATTGAGCAGATCGACGGATGCGAGCTTTTTTTGCATCGGTATGAATTGCTTGCGCGGATCACGATTGAAGCAAATGAACAAAAGCCCAGCATCGAGCTGACCTGTCTTGAGATCCATTCCACTCGAATAAGAGTAACCGCGCCGGAGAATTTTCACCTTGCCCTCCATATGGGCCAACGCGACGTGGGAATCCACAGGAACAACGGGTTTGCCCTTGGCATCCTTGCGATCGAGATCCAGCTCGTCGAACTCATTTGCTTTGCCAAGAGGAGCTCCGGTTAAACGGTGGCGACCAAATGTATTCTCCTGATCGGTGAGGGAAGAGCGATCCCACACTTCGATCCGCATGCGGATTCGACGCATGACCATGTAGCTTCCGCCTGCCATCCACGCGGGACTTTCAGCAGTGTGAGCCCAGACGATTTCATTTGCGTTAGCGGGATCGTTCACCTGCGGATTGTTCGTGCCATCCCTGAAGCCCATCAGATTTCGTGGTGTAGAGCCAGTCGGGTCGGATGCGCTGGTACGCTGGAAGCCTTCTTGTAGCCAATGGAGGACAGCTTTGCCTCGAGCGATCCGGGCCAAGTTCCGCAGGGCATGGAAGGCGACCTGTGGATCGTTGGCACAGACCTGCACGACAATATCGCCACCCGACCATTCTTTTCGCATTTCATCGCTGTTGAAGCGAGGCAAATCGACCAAGGGAGCTGGGCGTTTGGCTGCAAGACCAAAGCGCTCGTCAAAGAAAGAAGCGCCAAGCCCAAATGTGATCGTCAATTTCATTGGGCGCAGGCCCATGGCTTCTCCCGTGTCGACAGGAGGAAGAAGGGCGTTATCGCTCTCCTCATCGACGTTTTTGCCGGCAGTCATGTGTGCTGCTGCCTGCGTCCAGCTTTGAAACAGCTTGCGGACATCCCCTAGCGAGGTCGTCGTCAAATCAAAAGCACCCATGCAGATAAAATCCTGCATAGGTGTAATGATCCCGGACTGATGCTTGCCATAAAAGGGAATGACCTCATCTGCACCGGTCGGAGTGGCACTTGTCTGCTCATTTTTAGGAGTAGAGGGCAAAAGGCTATTGACCCCAGTCGCCCCCAACAGCAGTCCAATCCCTCCGACACCAGCCAACTTCAAAGCTTCTCGACGTGTGAATTTGTTCGCTGTGGTGTTTGCGAGATGCTTGTCATTCATCTTGTTAGCCTCCTACGATCGTACCCATTTTGGACAATGGTTCAGCCAATGCATCGAGGGACTGACTCAGCTTTTTCACCTGGTCTGGCTTCAACTCGGTGTACAGCACATAGCCGTCGCCTTTGCGGTATGGTGCGAGTGCTTTATCCAAATCAGCGAAGCGGGCTTCAATTTCATTTGCAAGAGCAGAGTCTTTAGCCGTAACAGCAGGCTTCAATACTTTGTAAATTTCGTGAGCGCCTTCCACGTTCGCAGCGAAATCGTACAAGTCCGTATGGGAATAGCGTTCTTCCTCACCAGTCACCTTGCTCGTCGATACCTCGTTCAAGAGCTCAACCGCACCCGTTACCAGCATAGGCACATCGATTTCGACGCTCTCTACCTTCACGCGGAGCTGCTTCACATCTTGTAGCAGTTGATCCGCCACTTTTCCTTGGTCAGCGACCGATTTGGTTTCCCAGAGTGCTTTCTCCAATTTGTGATAGCCGCGCCATTCGTTATCAGGCACATCGCCTTCGCGGGCATCGATCCACGGGTCAAAATCGCCGAGAGATTCAGCAATCGGTTCGATTTTCTCAAAGTAAGCACGGGCTGGAGCGTATTCCTTTTTCGCTTTTTCCATATCGCCTGCTTTAACGGCGGTGGTGAAGCTCTCTGTTGCTTTTACGAATTGGTCGGTTTGGTCAACGACCCATTTACGGTATTGATCAATAGAGGCTTGCAGCTCAGGAGAAGGAGCAGAAGCAGTACTCGCTGTCGCGGACTGATCAGCAGCGGCAGGCTTATCAGGCTGAGTGGTTTCTGGTTTTTTCTCTTCGGTTTGTGTTTGTGCGTTTCCACAAGCAGCGAGCAAGGCGGAGCCGAGAACAACTGCAGCGAGTGGATAACTCCATTTTTGAATCATGAAAAGACATCCCTTCATCTAATATGAGTGCATAATTATATGATTATATGTCGATAATGAATATCATTATCATCCACAAAGAATTTTACTCTTTCTTAGACAGTTTGCAATCTTTTTTTGGCTAACGATCACTGGTTAGTTTTGGCGTTGTTCACATAAAACCAAAAGTAGCTCAACAATCCCTTAACAAAGACTTGTTATGATCGAGCTATCAACCAAATAAATAACGTCTGTAAGTGGGTCGAGACGTGGAGAAAGCCCTCATACAGCAATAGATTCGAAAAAGACCGTTCGTTCGGTTTGTTTCTTTGTGCTATTGCCGTGTATGAGGGCTTTTTGTGTTTTCGAATGAAAGGAGCGAGCAGAGGATTTGCTAGATACAGATAGGTACGATGCGTATTTTTTTGATTTGGATGGAACGATTTTTCTCGGGAATGAATTGCTTCCTGGGGTGGAAAAGACACTTGCCGCGCTGCGGGAGAAGCAGAAAAAAATCATGTTTTTGACCAATACGACGGTACAGACAAGAACAGCTTGTCAGACTCGCCTCCAGAAGCTCGGATTGGTTGCCCGGCGGGAAGAAATCATGACGGCTGCCTATGCGGCGGGATTGTATCTTCAAGAAAATGCGGAGCAAGCGCGTGTCCTGATCGTTGGGGAGCCTGCCTTGGAGGAAGAGATTGCGAGCTTTCATATAAAGCAGGTGCAAGATGCGGAGGAAGCTACGCATGTATTGGTCGGAATGGACCGTGCATTTACGTATGAAAAGCTGCAACAAGCTGCTGACGCTGTGCGAAATGGAGCCCACCTGATCGTAGCGAACCCCGATCCGTTATGTCCGGTTCCAGGGGGTGCCATTCCTGATACATGGCCGTTGGCGAGAGCGATTGAAACGGCAGGTGGAGCCTCTGTCTGGGCGATGACTGGAAAGCCGTCCCGGTACTACGCCGAGCAGGTTTTTCAACAGCTTCAAGTGCAGCCAGAAAGATGCGTCATGGTGGGCGACCGTTTGGAAACAGACATTTTACTCGGGAAAAACAGCGGTATGAAAACAGCGCTCGTTATGACAGGTGTGACGACCAGTCGCGAACTAGAAGCCACAGAGATTCAGCCAGATTACATCCTTCCGACGATGGAAGCCATGGGGCAAGTCGAGTAGGAAAACGAGGAGGCAAGGGAGATGGAGTTGGGAAAGAGCAGCAAAAAGTGGTTGTGGTCACTAATGGCAGCAAGTCTGGTGACAGGCAGTATGCCCGCGATGGCGCAAAGTGCGGTGAGCAAAACCTTGCTCATCACAGAGGTTGTTAATGATCCCCTTTTTGATGAAAGCACAGGCGAGTTTATCGAAATCACCAATATCTCCAACGATCCGATTGATTTGAGTGGATACATGATAGGCGACGAGGAAAAGCGTGGAGGAAACGAAGGCATGCATGCGTTTCCGGAAGGCACCATGATTGAGCCTTACCAGACGATTGTCATTTCCCGCTATGCAGACGGAATCGTGGAACGCCATGGCGTCACGCCTGATTTTGAATTGTTCGACTCCATGGAGGACGTCCCTGAGCTATTGCCGACGGATTGGGCGACAGGCAGCATTTATTTGGCGAATGGCGGCGACCATGTCATTCTGATGGACCCTGAGTACAATACGGTGGATTCGATGGCTTATATGGATGCGAAGGTTCCGGGAGTCACCTCTCATCCGGGAGTCGCTGGTGGGCACTCGATGGAACGCCTGACGGAAAAGGATACGAATGATGCGTCCAGAGATTTTGTCGATCAACCCAAGCCGACCCCTGGTGAGTTGTTGTTCGGACCGAATGCCCAAAAAGACAAGATTCCGGTCTCTGATCTGAAAGACGACGTGCTGATTGTCCCTGAGCCTAAGACGGGAATTGTCCTTCCGCCAACTGTGATTGCCATGTACGACAAGAAGTCCGAGATCGATACGATTCTGGATGCCGAAGCGTCTTCCATTTTTATTCCGGTGAAAAAATCCGGGAAGAACGGAGTCGTCACCCAGGACGGCACATCGCTGGACGAGGTACTGGACCAGATCGAGGGCAAGGCGATCCCGGTGATTCATATCGAGGACAAGAAATTAGTAGGGGAGGTCGATCGCCTGCTCCAGAAAGAGGACCTCTCTGATGTGCACATTGTGTCTTCCCGACCGGAAATCGTCCAAGAGATGCGGGAGAAAAACAATGAATACCGTGGTGCCCTCGTGTATATCGACGGCAAGCTGAACGAAAAGAAGCAAAAGGAGCTCGTACGCTCAGCCAGAAGCAGTCGTTCCAATGTGATCGTTCTCTCGCAAACGGCGATGACGGAGGATGTCATTCGCTACTTCCGCAATCGCGGGTTGTCTGTGTGGGGAATCGATCGGGCCAACAATAGCCAAGCGAGTGAAATGATCGAGATGGGTGTGGCGGGGGTTGTCTCACACGATCCAAATGAGGTGCATGAGCTGCTTGCTGCATACCCAGAGAAAAGCATCACGCAACCTCCAATGGTCATGGCACATCGAGGTATCCCTTCCTTAAAGCCGGAAAACACGATGTACGCCTTTGAAGAAGCGATGGAGCTGGGTGTGGAGATTATCGAGACAGACGTCCACAAAACAAAGGATGGCCACCTTGTCCTGATCCACGATTTTGATCTGGAGCGTACCACCAACGGGACAGGGAAGGTAAAGGATTTCACGCTGAAGGAACTGCGTGAATTGAACGCTAACAAGCTCGATCCAGCCAATCCTTCCTGGTACCAGCCTGAGATTACCGATGCTGTCATTCCTACCATGGATGAATTGCTGGAAGCGGCCAAGGGCAAAGCGGTGGTCATTCTGGAAGCAAAGGGGATTGGGTACGAAAAAGAAATGGCAAAGGCCATCAAGGAGCACGACATGGTTGAAGATGTGATTGTCAGCAGCTTCAGCTCAGAAGTATTGGAGCGTTTCGCCAAGCTCAATCCGGAATTGGGACTAGGCTTTACCTTGAGCGGGACCAAGCCAAAGGAACAGCTGGAACAGTATGCCGAAAAGCAGATAACAGATGCGGTTCAATTGAATGCCCAATACTATATCAACTATCAGATTGTCACGCCAGAGCTGATCCGATTCGCCAAGCATCGGGGAATCATTTTGACCGTGTATACCGTTAACGAGGAAGCAGATATGAAGCGGGCAACCGAGGCGGGAGTCGGGGGAATTATTACGGATTATGCGCAAAAACTTTACAATACCCAAATATTACCTTAGTAAGCAATTGTTATAGTCGAGTGATACGTAAAAAACAGCGAGAGGTTCAGGGGGGAAAGTCGTGGCTGAAGTGGAATTGCGGCGCATTTCCAAGATGTATGGGAGTCAGAAGGTAGTCAATGAAGTGAGCACTCGTATTCTGCCAGGAGAATTTTTCGTACTGGTAGGGCCTTCTGGTTGTGGGAAATCAACCACATTGCGCATGATTGCCGGGCTGGAGGAGATCAGCACGGGAGAGTTGTTGATTGGCGGCAAGCCGATGAATCAAGTCCCTCCGAGCGGGCGAAACATCTCCATGGTCTTTCAAAATTACGCACTTTATCCGCATTTGACGGTAAAAGATAATATTTTGTTTGGTTTACAGGTTCGAAAAGTAGACAAAGCGGAGCAGGGCAAGCGGTTAGAGCGTGTAGCGGAGATGTTGGGCATCGCGCATCTTTTGCAGCGCAAGCCAAAGGAATTATCCGGGGGACAAAGACAACGCGTAGCACTCGGACGGGCCATCGTCAGTCAGCACCCTATCTGCCTGATGGACGAGCCGTTGTCCAATCTGGATGCCAAACTGCGCGGACACATGCGCACGGAAATCCGTCGCTTGCAGCAAGAGCTGGGCATCACGATGATTTACGTTACGCACGATCAGGTGGAAGCGATGACGATGGCAGACCGCATGATGGTCCTGCGTGACGGCGAGGTTCAGCAAGTCGGAAAACCGCTCGACGTCTACAACCATCCAGCGAATTTGTTCGTGGCGGAGTTTACGGGGGCACCCCCGATGAATACGGTACCTGCCATTTGGCTGGCAGATCAAGCAGGAATTGAGCTAGCAGGCCAGCGCTTTTTGCCGCTTCCTATGTTTCACGGTATCAAGGACCAGACCCCGGTCGTTCTTGGTCTGCGTCCAGAGTCACTGCAGCCCGCCCTTGAAGGGCAATCTATGGATGCTTCCTGCCAGCTTCCTGTCACCGTGCAGGGAGTAGAGATTCTCGGTTCTGAGACCATTGTGGAATTCACCGTGGGAGACAAGCTGTGGAAGGCCAAATGGAACGGGCAATGGCACTGTAAAAGAGGCGAAACCATGCATGTTCGTTTTGATCCAGCTCAGCTGAACGTGTTTGATGGAGAAACCGGAAAAAATCTAGCGGTTACGACCAATTAAGAAAAGAAAAGGGAGAGGTATTGCGATGCGTAAAGTCGTCAAAAGCTTGTTTGCGGTCGTCATGAGTATGAGTCTGATCACGGGTTGCTCCAGTGGCAATTCTTCGTCCACAACCAATGCGGCGCAAGGAGCCAATTCGTCAGGCAAAACAGAGCTGTCCTTCTATTATCCGGTTGCGGTTGGCGGTCCTTTGACCAAGATCGTGGACGGTATGGCAGAGGAGTTTAACAAAGAAAATCCAGATATCACAGTCAAGCCAGTCTATACGGGCAGCTATCAAGATACGACGACAAAGGTACAGGCAGCTGTACAGGGCAAGACTCCTCCAGACGTAGCGGTGATGCTCTCAACGGAGCTGCATACGATGATGGACATGGATGCAATCCTGCCGTTGGACGACTTCATTGCCAAGGATGGCGGCAGCGAATACGTAAATGATTTCTTCCCGGGCTTCTTGGCGAATTCCCAAGTAGACGGCAAGACATACAGCATTCCATTCCAACGCAGCACCATCGTGCTCTATTACAACAAGGACGCGTTCAAGGAAGTCGGACTTGATCCAGAAAAACCGCCGACATCCTGGGACGAGCTGGTTCAGTACGCTGCCAAATTGAAAAAGGACGGACGCTACGGCGTCGAGATTCCTTCCTCGAGCTTTACGTATTGGATGTTCCAAGCGCTGGCCCTGCAAAACGGCAAGAACTTGATGTCCGAAGATGGGAAAAAAGTGTTTTTTGATACGCCAGAAAATGTAGAAGCCCTGCAATTTTGGGTAGATTTATCCAAAAAGCATCAAGTGATGCCTGAAGGTGTCAACGAGTGGGCGACTGTACCTTCTGATTTCTTGGAAGGCAAAACGGCGATGATGTTCCATACGACAGGGAACCTGACGAACGTGAAGAAAAGCGCGAAGTTTGATTTTGGCGTAGCATTTTTGCCAGCGAAAAAGAACTACGGCAGCCCGACAGGGGGCGGCAACTTCTACATGTTCAAGGGAACGGATGCAAAGAAACAGGAAGCGGCATGGAAGTTCATTCGCTTTATGACCGAGCCTAAGCGTGCTGCTCAGTGGAGCGTCGATACGGGTTATGTTGCTACACGCAAATCTGCTTACGCAGAAGAGAGTATGAAGCAGTACGTCAAGGACTTCCCGGCGGCAGCAGTGGCTCGCGACCAGCTGGAATACGGACATGCTGAGCTGTCTACGCACAATAACGGCAAAGTGACAAAGCTCTTGAACGACACGCTGCAATCTGTGATCACTGGTCAATCCGAGCCTGCGGAAGCATTGAAAAAAGCGCAGGAAGAAGCGGACAAGATGCTGGCGCCGTTCAACAAATAAATCAAGCAAGGCAATGGGGGAGCGACAATGGGGGAACTACGCGCAAAATGGAAAGTGAACATGTACGCCTGGCTCTTGCTCCTTCCCTCCCTCATCTTCCTGCTACTGTTTACCTTCTATCCAGTTATACAAACGTTCATACTCAGTTTTCATCAAGCGGATCTGGGTTCTCCAGAGCCGTTTTTTAACGGGATAGATAATTATAAACAAATGGTGGAAGATGAAGTGTTTTGGAAGGTGCTGACCAATAATATCTGGTTTGCCATCGGAACGGTGCCGACGAGTGTGGCTCTCGCGCTAGCTATGGCTCTGTTCGCCAACAAGGCAATACGAGGGAAGAGCTTTATCCGCACGGCTTATTTTTACCCGACAGTTGTTCCGATGATTGCAGTGGCGAACATCTGGCTGTTTATTTACACACCGGAGTACGGAGCGCTTAGTCATGTGATGGAGTGGTTCGGAAAAGGCGACATGAACTGGCTCGGCGATCAGAAAAATGTGATGTGGGCGATGATCTTCATGGTCATTTGGAAGGAAGCGGGCTATTTCATGATCTTTTATTTGGCGGGGCTGCAAAACATTTCACAGGAGCTATACGAATCCGCCTCCATGGAAGGGGCATCGTCGTGGACGGTTTTTCGCCGCATCACCTTTCCACTGCTTATGCCAACGACAATGTTTGTCAGTATTATCGCCTTCACTAACTCTTTCAAGCTGGTAGACCATTTGGTGATCATGACCAAAGGCGGGCCGGATAATGCCAGCAATCTCTTGCTGTACTACATATACGAGACGGCGTTTTCTTTCTGGGATCAAGGAATGGCTTCGGCATTGACGATTGTCATGGTCGTGCTGCTGCTGTTAGTCGCTGCTTTTCAGTTTTTTGGTATGGATAAAAAGATTCATTACAACTAAGGGGGGATGGCAGATGCTTCGCAAAATCACAACAGTTGGAATGTACGGCTTGGCCGTTCTCTGGTTGTTTCCTTTGCTCTGGGCGGTCTGGACTTCCTTTCGCCCGAGGGAGCTGGCGACTTCGTGGTCGCTCCGTGCAGATTTTACACTCGATAACTTTGCGAAGGTGTGGGATGCAGCGCCCTTTGACCAGTACTACATCAATACCTTTTTGATCGTGACGGGTATTTTGGTGGCACAAATGATCACAGCTACACTGGCGGCCTATGCCTTTGCGAAGCTGCAATTTTGGGGAAAGGATGTGCTGTTTGTCCTGTTCCTGGTCCAGCTCATGGTCCCGGCAGATATCTTGATTTTCCCCAACTATAATGTCCTGCGTGACTTGTCTTTGCTGGATACCAAAATCGGCATTATGCTGCCGTACTTCGCTTCTGCCTTCGGGGTTTTTCTGTTGAGACAAACCTTCAAGACAATCCCGCACGAGCTGGAGGAGGCGGCACGGATGGAGGGCTGCTCCTGGTTCCAGATTTTGTGGCGGGTGTACGTTCCGTTAGCAAAGCCGACCTACATTGCGTTTGGCTTGGTCTCGGTCAGCTACCATTGGAACAACTTCATGTGGCCGCTGATTATTACGAATTCCGTGGAAAATCGCCCGTTGACGGTCGGTCTGGCGATTTTTGCCCAATCGTTTGAGACAGGGGCGCAGTGGGCCGAGGTAAGTGCAGCGACTGTCATGGTAATTTTTCCGTTGTTGCTGGCATTTTTGCTGTTCCAGCGGCAGTTTATCAACAGCTTCATCCACTCCGGCGTGAAATAAGAGGGAGGGTCATGAATGATGAGAGACAAAAGCTCGTTTGCCGTATCCACCTATGCGTTATTTGATCTGTCCTTACGTGAAGCTATTGTTCAGCTTTTGCACCATGATTGGAAGGGCATCGAGATTATGTGTGAAGAGAATCATGCCGACCTATTGGACTGGTCCTGGGAACAGCTGAAAGAGTTGAAGCAGCAGGGAAACGAGAGAGGGATTGCCTGGTCCATTCATGCGCCAATCAGCGGCTGCAATCTGGCGGCTGACTCAGGACCAACTCGGGAGCAAACAATGGACACGATGAAGCGCTGCCTGGAGATTGCTAGCTTTCTCGACTGCACCCATGTTGTGATGCATGCGGGGGAAGTAGAAGACCGACTCGCGGACACAGAGCGTGCCAGAGGTGTGGAAAATGTGAGTCAGGCACTCCACGTGTTGACCACCGAGCTGTCCGCAGAGAGTAGAACCATACTGACGGTCGAGAATGTTCCCCCTTATCCAAAAGTGCTGGGGTGGAACGTCGAGGATCTCGTGCGTATATGCCGTTACGTAAAGTCCTCTCGCGTAGGGATCGTGTACGACGTAGGTCATGCCCATTTGATTCGTCCGGGATATGCAATCGATGCATTGCAGGAGGTGCTCCCTCATTTGTCCGCTCTTCACCTGAGTGATAACTTTGGCAAGCTCGACGATCATCTGGCGATAGGCGATGGAACGATCCCTTTCGAATCTATCCTGTCACTTTTGAAAGACAACGGATTCGCGGGTCATTGGGTTGTAGAGACAAAGCAGCTTGGCTGCGCTGAGGTTAGTGTGGAACGGCTACTGAGGGAAGGAGGCAAATAACATGGACATGAAAACGATTTTGAAAACGAATCCGGTTATTGCGGCAACCGAACAGGATCGCTTGGGAGAGGCGATGGCGTCCCGAGCTTGCGCGATCCTTTTGATGTACGGAAAGCTGACCAAGCTGATGGAGGAAGCCGAAACCATCCGTCAGTCGAGCAAGCCGATTTTTTTGCACACAGACCTCATGAATGGCTTGTCCAATGACAAAGAGGCTTTTCGTTTCTTGTCCACCTATATCCAACCAACGGGCATTGTCACTACCAAAGGACCGATGATTCGCGCGGCCAAAAAGGAAGGGATGCTGACGATCCAGCGAGTCTTTTTGATCGATTCGACCTCTCTTTCGACGACCATCAAAAACGTCTTGGAAAACCAGCCGGATGCGATTGAAATCATGCCGGGGATAGCGCCGTCTATTATTTCGTATATAAAGGAGCATTTGCCGCAGCCGATTATTTTGGGCGGGTTGATTTGGAATATGGAGCAGGTCAACGAAGCGTTGAAGGGTGGAGCAGATGCTGTTTCGTTGAGTAAGTCGGAGATGTGGAACCATATGACTGTTTAGGAGAAAGGGCGGGTGGGTGTAAGCACCTGTCCTTTTTTGTGTGTTATCCAGTCCAACCATAGTTTTTCGTTTTATGACGGAGGTTGCTTAAAGTTAGCTTTTTTGCCTTCATACGTGTCTTTTTCCTTGACTAAAGTATGACAGTTACACGCCAAGATTGTTATAACACAAAAATTTTGACAGACCCGAATGTATTGCTCAATCCAATACTAACAACACTTCATCACCTGATTTTACCTTACTAAAATTATCTGAATCATAAGTGCTAATTCCAATACTTAGATTTCCTGTGATGTTGTGGTTTTAACCATAATATATTTATCAACAATATTTGGTACTTTTGTATTGTTTGAGGAGAACATAGGATCAACTCCTCCTACAATAATACACCCTCTTTTTTTATCATTAATGGTCATTCCCACCCGCATGATATGTTCATACATCATTTATATTTCTCCTTATCTTTCAATAATATCTAGCAAATGCCTGACATCTTTAATCTTCAAATTTGCGTTTCTTAGTCTTTTGATTCCATCTTTTATGTTGATCGATTCGCTGGATATCCAATCTATATGAAAAGGAAATTATACCCATTTAATGAAATGTTGGGTGTAGAGCGGTCACTAACAATAGATATAAAGTTGTGAATACACTTAAATATACATAGGTATTTGGAAATGTTTCATCCAGAAACACCGGTTTCTTTACTCAAGCTGCTTATTCATCGTGTGTAGTAAACACGTCAGCCCATGTTTCTTACAGATATGTGTCCATATGCCTACATGATTGGTAATCAAGCACGAGTAAATTTATAATGTAGGTAACAAAATTCTACGATGAAGAAAGTAACAGCGAAGAGACACCCTTCAGCGTGAAAAGAGGGTAATATGGAACCAATTCAACTAATGGAAGCGGCAGAGCAATTTATTCGGACATGCTATCGCGAACTGGACAAGACAACGGACGAAACCGAGCGACGAGTACAGGAAGTCCGACAGATGATCGAACAGCAGGGATACTATGAGCATACGACCGAGGAGCTGCGTCACGGAGCAAAAATGGCCTGGCGCAATAGCAATCGATGTATTGGGCGATTCTTTTGGGAATCGTTACTTGTGATAGATGAGCGGCACGTCGAAACAGAAGAAGAGATGGCGCAGGCCATGCTCCGACACATCGACTTTGCCACCAATGGCGGGAAAATTCGCCCGACCATCACCGTTTTTGCACCTGCTGTAGCAGGCAGAGCTCCTATGCGAATCTGGAACGACCAATTGATTCGTTACGCCGGATATGAAACGGAGTACGGCGTGTTGGGTGATCCGGTCTCGCTTTCGTTGACAAAGCTATGCGAGAGCTTGGGCTGGCAAGGGAAAGGCACAAACTACGACGTTTTGCCGCTTGTCGTGCAGATTGGAGATCGGACGCCGCAGTTTTTTGAGATTCCACAGGAGCTGGTCTTGGAGGTGCCGATCGTGCATCCCGATTTGCCGGGCTTTGCTGATTTGGCATTGCAATGGTATGGGGTTCCTATTGTTTCGAATATGCGCATGGAGATTGGCGGTATCCACTATTTGGCCGCGCCTTTTAACGGGTGGTACATGGGAACGGAGATCGGTGCGCGCAATTTCGCTGACCAAGAGCGATATAACATGCTGCCAAAGGTGGCAGAGGTCATGGGGCTCGATACGAGCAGGGAAGCGACACTGTGGAGAGACAAAGCGCTCATCGAGCTGAACGTAGCTGTCCTGCATTCCTTCAAGGAAAAAGGAGTATCGATTGTCGATCACCATACGGCGAGCCAGCAATTCAAGCGATTTGAGGAAAGAGAAGAGAAATGTAGTCGAGCCGTTACGGGTGACTGGACATGGCTGGTTCCGCCGATCTCCGGAACAGCCACACACATTTTCCACAGTCTATACGACAACACCATCCATACGCCGAATTTCTTTTACCAGGACAAGCCGGAGCTCGGCAAAAATTAAGGCTTTCCAATGTCGCGAATATACTTCGCGGCATTTTTTTTGCATGCGATGTCACATACAGGGTGGTATGGTGCGTTATACCAGTTGGAAGGAGGGAGAGAGTGGACACGAAACAGATAGAAGAACTCGTGAATGAGATCATTCAGGGCGGGGATGACCGCTACGCTGCTATCATGAAAAGCTACCAAACCCCCATATTTCACTACTGCTATCACATCCTGGGGAATCGATGCGAAGCGGAAGATGCCACACAGGAGGTCTTCTTCAAGGCTTATCGCAACTTGAAAAAATACAGTCCAACCATTCCGTTCGCAGCTTGGCTTTATAAAATAGCCTATCACCATTGCATCGATCTCATCAGAAAAAGGAAATGGACAAAGCTGTTGCCATTTTTGATGCAGGACAAAGAGTCTCAATCAGACATCGAGTGGCATATTGAAAATGTTTATTTCAGTGAGGATGTATTTCTTGCCATGCAGACACTCTCAGTAGAGGAAAGAACGCTTCTCTTGCTGCGAGGCGTGGAAGAAAAGACGTACGAGGAAATTTCCTTGATCATGAACAAAAACGCTGCGAGTCTGCGCAAAAAATTCGAGCGTACGGCCTCGAAGTTCCGATCCGCTTATTCTCCTTTAGGGAAGGGAGGGTCAGCTCACGATGAGTCCAAACAAATCGCACGAGAGTATTAAGGACCTGTTCAATGACCCGCGTATCCCGCAGGAGATTGACATTAGCCATCAAGTGATGACAAAAATCAAACGAGAGAAGGAGAGATTTTTTGTGAAGTACAAGGTGAGTATTTTGGTCGCGATCGGATTAATCGCAAGCATTTCGTCGGGGTATGCTGCTGTCCAGTACTATCAGTTGAAGGATGAAAAAGGCGAAGTTATTTATCAGCAGAAAGACATCTCCCAAATTCAGGAAAAACCAAAAGTTGTCAAGGAGTTAGATCCTGAAACAAAGAAATATCAAGATAAACGTTCGGAAATTACTAGAAGCATGGAGCCTGGAACTGCCGCAGCCGTTTATATCGCCGTCCACAATCCAAAAAAAGCGGTTGCAACGCTCTATAAAGCATTTGAATTTGCCAATTTGGCCGATCTACACAAGAAAGTGGGAGATCAGATATTGGTGCCTGAGACATTGCCAGGGGGTTATTCCTTTGAAGATGCCAGCCTCACATTTGACATCAAGAGAGAGTATGACAAGGAAGCTTTATACAAAAAGGCAGAGCAAGAGAAAAAAGAATACGTCATTCAGCCGTTGGAATGGACAAATGAGCTGGACACGCTATATGCGACATATAAGTCTGGGGAAAGCTATATAAATTTGAACATTTCCAATTATGAAGATGTAGAAGGTAGTACAACTTATGTAATAAATCAGGATGAACAGCAAAAAGAGGTAATGAAAGTAGGGCAAATCGAAGTGCTGTATACAGAAGAAGCTAGTAAAGAAGGGGTTGACAAGAACATCGTCTGGGTGATGGAATACGCTGGTAAGAAGATGCAGTATGAAGTAGTTGCGACTGGGGATGTATTGACCAAAGGCAACATCAGCGAGTTTGTAAATGCTATGATGCCGAAAAAATAAAACTATCAATGTCGCGAACATGCTTCGCGGCATTTTTTTGTGACAGATTGAAAATAGTATCTCTGAGAACCAAGGATGCGCGATGAGTTAAGGAAAATTTTAGTTTTACCCCACAATTTTGTTTAACTTTTCATCTTACCCTAGATTTAGCAAGTAAGAGAGTAAGAGATTTACTTGCACACAAAAAAAGAAATGAAAAGGAGCGAGACAAATGAAAAAGAAATGGATGACAACTGCATCAGCTTTGTTACTAACTGGGGTGATTGGTACTGTTATACCGTATGCAACCACTACAGCAGATGCAAAAGCAAACGTTGCGGAAAAAAGTAACCTAGACCTGACGATTGCATTCGTTTTTTCTAAGGATGGCCAGGCAGTAACCATTAAAGACAGTCAACTAGGTGAGCACAAGGCTACGGTTAAAGATCTCTCCGAGAAGTTAGGTATAACGGCAGATGATCTTAATCTATCTTCACATATGATTGAAATGAAACCAAATGCGACAGGCAGCAAGATTATTGTCAAAGAAACTTCCTTTAAAGGTGAAGTGAAAGAGTATGAGACCAACGATAATGATGTCCTCATGCTGTTCGGTCTTCACAAAGTAACGAAATAAGCCAAAAAATAAAGCTACCAATGTCGCGAACATGCTTCGCGGCATTTTTTTGTGACGGATTAAAAATGGTATCTCGGATAACGAAAAAGATGGGCAGAGCAAGCTCCTTATGCTAAAATTCACGAGAATGATTATCAATTTCAAGTTTCGTTGAAGGAGAGGTTCTTTTTGAGAAGGAGAAAATCAGGCTTAGATAAGATCATAATGGTAGCCCTTATTATGGTCATGATCAGCATGTTATCAGCCTGCGGACAGACACCAGCCAATCCAACTGCTCAACCTGCGCAGGAAAGTTCAGTTAACGAGAGTAACAATGAATATATCAACTACCAAGCGTTTAATGGCACAGTAAAAATTCCGAAGGACCCAAAACGGGTTGTGGTTCTTGCGGACAGCTATGCTGGACATTTTCTGACACTGGGGATCAAGCCTATCGGTATCACGGACCATGCTATGGAAAACCCGTATTTTAAAGGGAAGCTGGATGGTATCGAAAGCGTGGGCAACGGAACATCGCTAGAAAAAGTACTGGCGATGAATCCTGATTTACTTATCGTGTTTGAAGGGGATAAGAATATCGAGGAGTTCACCAAAATAGCTCCAACGGTAGTGATTCCATACGGTAAGAAGCCAATCCGCGAAGAACTGCGGGAGTTTGGCAAAATGACAGGAAGAGAAGACAAGGCGAATGAGTGGATTGCCGAATGGGACAAGAAAATTGCTGAGGCAAAACCAAAGGTGCAAGCAGCGGTAGGAGATAAAACCGTTTCGATTTTGCAGCCATACGCCAAGGGGATCTATGCGTTTGGGCACAACTTCGGAAGGGGCGGAGACATCCTTTACGGAGAATTCCAGTTGAAGGCTCCGAATGCCGTACAAAAAGAAGCCATTGATAGCAATACCGGCTGGGCGGAGGTCTCGCTTGAAACAATGCCGGACTTTGCGGGAGACTACATTTTTACCAGTGCATGGTCCGGAGATGATACCAATCCGGAGAGTGTATACGGTACAAACGTTTGGAAGGGCCTGTCAGCAGTGAAAAATAATCAGGTTTTTCAGATTGATCAGAAAGGCTCCTATTTTAATGACCCGATCTCATTGGAAGCGCAACTCACGTTCATTGTAGAAAAATTAACGTAGAAGAAAAAAACCCCGAAACATAGGTAGCAAGTATGTTTTGCTACGAGTATTCGGGGGTTTTTGCTATTTATTTAGCGGTTGTAATAACTGCTAAGAGCTGGGAGCAGACCTAATGGATTTTTCCGCAAGTCCTTGGCACTAAAGAAAATGCTGCCCTGAACCTGAGGAACCATCGCGTTGTAATTCAATTGGTTGATAATCTCCTGGGCGCTCTGCCAGCCAGCTTCAGCCGTTCCCAGCTTGTAAGGGGAATGACCGATGTAGAGCTTGACGTTCGTCCCTTGTACTTCGTTTGCCCACCAAGTAACGAGCTTGTCGTATTGGGCAGGGGCGAAGGAAAAGCTCCAATAAATTTGCGGAGTCACATAATCGATCCAGCCTTGTTGAATCCATGTGCGCACATCGGCAAACATGTGGTCATAAGCAGTCACGCCAGCTTTTGTATCGGAGCCGGTCGGATCGACATTGCTGTTGCGCCATACACCGAATGGACTGATCCCGAATTGAACGTGAGGCTTGACGCTCTTGATGGACTGATTCAATTGTTGAACAAATTGATTGATATTATCACGGCGCCAGTCTGCTTTGGATACGATTTTCTTGTTGTTGTAAGCCTTGAATGCTGCATCGTCTGCAAAGGCGACATTGGAAGGATAGAAATAATCATCCAGATGGACACCATCGATTTCATAGCGCTGCACGACTTCCATTACTTCATTGATAATTTGCTGACGTGCTGCCGGAATACCCGGATTGATGTACAACTTTTTGTTGGCATTCACAATCCAGTCAGGGTGCTGCTTGATCACGTGATTCGCTGGCAATTGGTCTGTTTTTGCATCCGTAGTGGCACGGAACGGGTTGAACCAAGCATGGAATTGCATCCCGCGTCTATGCGTTTCTTCTACCATAAAGGCAAGCGGGTCGTAGCCAGGATCTTTCCCTGGGGTTCCCGTCAAAAATCTCGACCATGGAGTGAGTGTAGAAGGGTACAGAGCGTCTCCAGATGGACGCACTTGCACGAAAACAGCGTTCATTCCCATGGCTTGCAGCTCATCGAGCAGCTGTATGTATTCTTGTTGCTGTTTCGCTGGGTTTCCGTTAGAACCGGAAGATGGCCAGTCCAAGTTGTAGACTGTCGATATCCATACCCCGCGCAAATCTCCGTTTGTCACGACAGGTGTGCTTGGTTCCATCCCGCCAGTTTCACTCAGAACATCCTGTGGTGGCGGAGTCATGGTAGCGACGTTGCCGCTTTGTAGGCGAATCGTTTTGGTTTTGTCTTCCCAGTTTACCGTTAGGCCCAACTGCTCGGATACAAAACGCAGCGGAACCATGATTCTTCCTTGCTTGTTCTGAACAGAAGAATCAAGTGGGACGCTGTTGTTGTTCACGAGAGCGTTCTTCTGATTAACCGTCATGGACAACAAGGTATCTTGCTTGCTGATCGTTGCGGTCTGAGAATTTGGCTCCCAATTTACTTCGGCTCCCAGATTTTCACCGATCACTCGCATAGGGACCATCGTTACGTTTGCTTTTGGAATAATGTACGGAGCGACGTCACTTTTGATTTGTTGCCCGTCCAAATAGATGCTGATGCCAGAGGATGTCTGCGCGGCCTGCACGGATATCCCCATCGTTGGAATACATAGTACGAACATTAGCAAAAGCATAAACCACTTGCGTACCTTCATTTTTGCCAATCCTCCGACAAGATAGATTTGCTTAAAACATTAGCCAATACGTTTGACGCTTTATTATATCGCTTTGTTACGCTCCAGTGGGAAGTTTCGGCAAAAAATGACGACACTCATCGAAACAAGGGAACCACCCAAGCTGCTCTGGCATAGGCAGAAGCATATGTTGTTTTCCTTCTGGTCATGGGACAAAAGAGAGGGAAAGGAGTGCAAGCATGAGTTTTTTTCTTGCGCAAAAGGCACCGATTGTTTTTGTTCCGGGGCTGTTTGGGTCGATGAGTGATCAAATTATTCCGGGTACTGGTGACTGGGGCTTCGGGTTTGCCCGAACGGCTTACGAGCCATTTATCCGTTTGCTTGGAAAAATGGGATACGCCCTCAATGAACAATTGTTTGTAGCTTTTTATGATTGGCGAAGGCAGATCGATATTTCAGCAGAACGCTTTTTGCTGCCTGTCATCGAGCGAGCGAAGCAAACGACAGGTTCCCCTTATGTCAATCTCATTTGCCATAGCATGGGGGGCCTTGTTGCTAGAGCCTATGTCCAGAGCGAATTTTACCAAAACGATGTGGATCAGCTGCTCATTTTTGCGACTCCCAACGCCGGATCGCCTGTCGCCTACAGCTATTGGGCAGGAGGGAAGCTGCCGCGCTCCGTTTCTGCCAAAAGAAATGTCGTGGAGCTATATATGAATGTTTATCTAGCCTATTTGGAGCAAAGCATCCCTTTTCATCGTATACAAGCTATTCACAGACATTTTCCCAGTCTCCTTGATCTTACCCCGTCAGCAGCATATGGCGATTATTTGCTGGAGAAAACACAGGGGGTCGAAGCCTTCGTACCTTATGAACAGATTGTCGTGAAAAATCAATACATGGACTACTTGAACGCAACGATGGGGATTATCGCAGCCCGCAATATTCGCGTCACGCTGGTAGCTGGTATCGGACAAGAAACGATTCATTACCTGCGAACAGTCCCTTCGCTGTCTCCCGATAAATGGGTCGATGGAAGAGTAGTGGGCTCGATCAATAGTGACGCTGGGGATGGGAGTGTCATGGCAAACAGTGTATTCGCACTCGAAGGTGAGCGATATTACGTAGAGGCGACACATCTGGAGATTTTGTATAAAAGTGAACCGCTTCTCCGGCAATTGCTAGAGTAGGGGAAAAAAGAGGACCAAGCCGGGAAAATCCCTGGACTTGGTCCTTTAGATGATCTACGCTTTCTTGTTTCTACGATACATGATCGAAATACCGATCAAGATCGAAACGATACCTGCAACGAGAGGGAGTGGGTTAGCCTGTTCTCCCGTCTGAGGCAATACTTTGCCTGTAGCTGGAGATTCGTTGTTAGTCTCTAAGACGTTGGAGTTATTGGCAGCTCCCGAATCGTTCGGTTTGGTTGTATTTCCTGTTTGATTCAACTCTCCCGAAGTGTTGGGGTTCGTAGTGTTGTTGTTTGCATCAGGAGTACCAGGTTGGTCTGGATCGCCAGGTTGGTCTGGATTTCCAGGTTGATCCGGGTTACCAGGTTGGTCTGGGTTGCCAGGTTGGTCTGGGTTGCCAGGTTGATCCGGTTTGCCAGGTTGATCCGGTTTGCCAGGTT
>NZ_PXZO01000041.1 GCF_003013475.1 Brevibacillus porteri | reverse complement strand
AAAAACTGCACCTCCAATCGTTAGTTGTGTCTAACAATTGGGGTGCAGTTCAAAATTGGCGGTTTCATGCATATAGCTCTATTTCGTTTCTGGTACCATGAATTGCAACAGACCAAAAGCCACTCCTGCCGTCAATAACACACTCCAGATAATGATGCCCACCGACATCCACAGCATGAGCTTTTTCGTAGGGGCTCCCAGCGAGATACCAATAGCAGCTCCCAGTGGGGCTCCCGTTAAAAGCGGCGAAGCGAGACCAAGGCCGACCACTCCGTATTTATCCCATATCTGCCACATGCGCCCCTGACGCTTGCTCCGTTTCTCTACACGCTTTAACAGCCAGGTGCGCAAAGAACCTCCCAGAAAAATGACGACACCTGCGCTGATAATCGCACCCACCGCACTAAATATTCCGATCAGAACCGGTGGTAGTTGCAACATAAAACCTACAGGGATCGCTGCCCACAGCTCAAACATGCCAGATAGTGTCACCGAGCCTGCTTTCCATAATACGTCCATTCTGTTTCGTCTTTCTCCTCTCGCTGTCTTTTTCATTCGTCATGGTAAAGACGAGCAAACATGTCATTAAGTAACGGAATTTGTTAAATTAGGATGTGACATCCTTACGGATAAAGGTCGCGTACGCAATGATCAGCGCTGCGATCGCCCATACACTCAACACGGTCAGCGAGAACGGCAACGTCATCCCTTTAATCGGAGGTAGTGTTCCATTTAGGTAATCCGTAAGCTGCAAATTTACCACGAACAAGTATTTGGACGATTCCCAGGAGGATGCCATCTGCGTCAGGATCGTTCCGCTAATTAATGCTGCCATCATAATTCCCATCCCAGCAGCCGCACTCCGAACCAAAACAGAGACCATAAGTGTGACCGTGGCAACCACGACGCAGACGAACCAGCCTAGCCCATATTGCATCAGCAAAAATTGCCATTGTGGCAGCATGAAAGCGCCAGATGTCTCCAGTTCTCCTCCCGCTACTTCAAAGCCAGTCAAAATGGGCAGGTCCCATCCCGAATAGCCAAATACGACCCCAGAGAGTAAATAAGCGAGAATCAGTGTCGTGAGAACCGTGAGAGAGGTAAACAGCAGCAGGGTGATGTATTTGCTGGTCAATACCTTCCAACGCCGTACGGGTCGCGTTAATAGAAGCTTTACCGTCCCCTCGCTAAACTCTGAAGATACGAGGTCGACAGCGAGTACGACGATAATCATCGGCAAAAACATCGAAATGGCCTGATCCATAAAGCCACGGGCGAATGTAGGTCCACCCGGCGCCATCGGGTTAATGTCATGATCCAAATAATATTGCTGCTGTGCGATCCTGACCTTGATAAAATCCCGCCACTCTTCAGGAAGACGGCTTGATGCCAGCCTGTTTTGCATATCGACGATTTGTTGGGTTAATAACGGGCGCCAGTCGGTCGTCCCCATTCGTTCTTGTGCAGTGACAACCGAGCGATACTGTGCGTATGTAAAAATCGGGATCAGAATCGCCAAGATCAGCACGACGACGAGAAAACGGCGCCGACGCAGCAATTTTATGGTTTCATTCTGTACGAGCCCCACCATGCTCTGCTCCATGACTTCCCCCTCCTCCCGTCAATGTAAGGAACAGGTCTTCCAGTGTAACCGTCTTTGTCGCAATTCCCATCACAGGTATGCCACCATTGACCAATGCTTGGTTAGCCTCACTCACTTTTTCTATGTCCATGCGTGATTTCAGACGCTCTTCACTGACCACCCACACATCTGTCACTGCTGGTAGTTTCCGCAGGACTTCCTCGGCCTTCTGTATGTGGGAAGACGGGATTTTCCAATCGACCTGATCAGCAAACTGCTCCATCAGTTCTTTGACTAATCCAACCGAAATGACCTTCCCTTGGCTGATAATCGCCACCCGGTCACACATCATCTCGATTTCACTGAGAAGATGACTCGAAATGAAGACAGCGAGCCCTTCCTCCTCGGCAAGCTTGCGAATAAACTGGCGCAACTCACGAATCCCCGCCGGGTCCAAACCGTTCGTCGGTTCGTCCAGGATCAATATTTTCGGACGATGCAAAAGTGCCTGCGCGATCCCCAGACGCTGCCTCATTCCGAGTGAGTACGTTTTTACCTTATCATCAATTGCCCTCTCCAAATCAACGAAGCGGACGATTTCCTCAATACGCTCAGGAGTAATACCACCGCTCATTCTCGCAAACTGCTCCAGATTCTCTCTACCCGTCAAAAACTTGTATAGCTCCGGATTTTCGACGATACAACCAACCTGCGCAATTGCTTGCGGAAACTGTTCCTGAAGGGAGATGCCTCCGATGCGAATATCTCCCCCATCGGATTTTGCCAATCCAACGAGCATGCGGATCGTAGTGGTTTTGCCTGCGCCATTCGGCCCGAGAAATCCAAATACCTCTCCGGCGAAAACATCAAACGTAATATCATGAATGATCGACTTTTTGCCAATCGCTTTTTGCAATCCTTTTACTGAGAGGACCGTTTCGGCCAATGTGCGCCCTCCTATCTGAGTCATGCCTCGTCAACTGACGATGGCGTTCTGTTTATGGTACACTGTCATAAGATGTCCATCCACATTATACCATGACCATACACTTTAAAACGAATAGGAGGATACCCGATGCGCACATCCGGCCAATTTCTTTGGCGCACGGCAGGTCTCTTGTCTTTACTCTCCTTTCTCTTATTTGCGACAGGGTTTGTCCTCGCGATGAACCCGCAGCAGTTAGCACCATCCGCAGCAACCCCACCTGCCCAAAAAGAGCAGCCACCCTCTCCTTTACCAGAAAAGGGTGTCCACAAAGTAGTCGCACTAGGGGATTCCCTCACGCGCGGTGCCGGAGACGCAAATGGCCAAGGCTATGTCGGACTCGTTCGCCAAGCATTGGAGAAAAAATCGGGCCAGTCTATTACGTTCACAAACCTCGCAATTAATGGACAGGAATCATCTGAACTGCTCAAACAAATGTCTCAGGAGCAAGTGAAGAAGCTGCTCGCTGAAGCCGATCTGATTCTTTTTACCATCGGTGGCAATGACTTGTTCAGGCAGACAGGTGGGCTGTATACCATTGAAAAAGAAAAAGTGACCACAGCTCTTAATCAGCTTGCGGTCAACTATGAAGAGATTCTCAAACAGATTCGCAGCGTCAACAAAACGGCGACGATCGTCTATACTTCCCTGTATAATCCTTTTGGCAATACCGAAGCAGCCGTCGACACCATCGGGCCCGTGCTCGACTGGAACAATCAGGCGTCCCAAATCGCCTCAAGATACCCGCAAGTATTCGTGGTGCCGACCTACGACTTGTTCTTGCGTAAAGAACAAAACTACTTGTATACAGATCACTTCCACCCGAATGCTGAAGGCTATAAACGGATGGCGGATCGTATCTTGCAAGCGTTAGAGTGATTCAGCCCTCGCTTCATTCAAGGACTTGCCACGGGTTGCTTCAAAGGCGCGAGCACCCGCCCATTGGAACGCACTGCTCATCATCGAGGTAGCTGCTACAATCAGGAACAAGGTCGTACCTCCGTAGTGTGCCAACAGCAATCCACCCATCCACGGACCGATGAACTGGCCGAGGTTGCTGAAGCTTTTCGCACCGTAATAGCTGCCGCGCATACTCTCTGGCGCCATTCGGTCGATCAGGACGTCTCCTGCTGTAAACGTAAGGATTTCACCTATTGTGAAAAATACCATCGCCACAATGAATATCAGCCATGAGTTGGCAAAGGCATAACCCACGTCACCAACTGCATACATGACGTTTCCCACCACAATCGCGGTGAGAGGCGTCTTTTTTTCTGCCCAGTTCGTCAACGGAAGCTGCATCACAATCACGACAATCGCATTGACTGTCATCAGGATGGCAAACAGCTCTGTTCCTTTCACGACCGTCATTTCTGCGAATTTTGCCAGCGTAGATGACATTTGCGAGTAGCCTATCGCTCCCAAAACACCGGCGAGCATGTACAAACGAAACGCTTTGTCGTGCACCACAACACTGAATGCACGGCCGAATGTAACCACTTCTTTCTTTTGACCCTCAATTTGCTTAATGCCAAACTTGTTCAATAATCCTTGCAAGCTAATCACATAGATGAGATAAATCACTGCCGTCATCAGGAAGGGTAAGGCTACAGAGCTTTTCGCCAGCACTACCCCTGCGATAGGCCCTACCGCTACCCCCACGTTAATCGCCATGTAGCGAATACCGAACACACGAAGCCGCTTCTCTTGTGGCGTTACATCTGCCATCAGCGCCTGGGAGACCGGTTCGTAGAAGGATCGACAGAGTCCCCCTGCTATATTGAGAAAAAGCAGAATCCACGGGTCTTTACTAAGCGCAAACCCGACGAACACGAGCGTCCACACGTACAACGCGCCTAGCATGACTCGCCTGCGCCCGATTCTGTCCGACCACGCTCCCGCAATAAAACCTCCGATTGTACCCGCGAGCGGTCCTGCTCCAATAGTCAATCCGATCATAGCCAAGCTCATATCTGTTTGATTAGACAAGTATAAAAACAAAAACGGCATGCTCATCGAGCTGGCGGCCCGGACGAACACGGTCCCGACGACTAATGACCAGACGATCGGGTGAAACTCCTGTAAACGCATCTTGATCCAGCTCATTGTCTCTCTCCTCACCACTGTTATGCCTTTCCATCTTTGCCAGAACAGATGCTCTGTGATGTTCCCATTGTAGAGAGGCAATGGTCGTTCGTCAATGAGCATTCAAAATTTTTTGATTATGAAACATTTCTATTAGAGTAATCAAAATTTCGATAGGGTTGGACACGGTGACCTTAAACAACGCAAAAGACCGCCAGTAACCACTGACGGTCTTTGCTTGTCCTTTTTACAAAATAACTTCTATCCGATCAATCATTTCTCCCTGTTCGTTCCATTTCACCGCACGGTAAACGCTATCGTGGTAGAACGTGAACCAAGCTCCTTGCTTGATCCCGTTGTTGATCCATTCGTCTTTTGCAAATATGGATGTCATCGGGTAGTCATCGTAGGCCATCACCCATAATGGATTTTGATGGGCGTGTGTAGGCATGATGTCCGCTAGATGCAAAAGCAGCTGCCCCTCTGTCTCCATCCGTACGATAGCATGTCCCTGGCTGTGACCGCCTGTATGATGAAGCGTGATTCCCGGCACAACTTCCTGCGAAGCTCCGTACGTCTTCACCTGATTCTCAATCGGACGCCAGTTTTCTTCCCAATATGTATTCTTCGAGCGAATATTCGGCTCTCTCATCTCCGCCCATTCCTGCTCCTGCACGTAGATGACAGCTTGCGGAAATGTAGGGATAAGTTGTCCATCACGAATAGAGACAAGTCCGTTGGCATGATCGTAGTGCATATGTGTCATGATGACGATATCGATATCAGCAGGAGTCAATCCTTTTGCAGCAAGGGAGTCCACCACTTGAGACTCTTCTTCCAAGCCAAAATTGCGCTTCTGTTTTTCCGTTAGCCGATCATTTCCCAATCCCGATTCAATCAAAATACGCTTGCCATGAGCCTGTACCAGGATCGGGTCAGCACGCAAAGGGATTTGATTGAGATCATTCGATGGATATCTTTTGCTCCAGAGCGGCTTGGGCACGACTCCAAACATTGCGCCTCCGTCCAGCTTCGTGAGTCCACCTCTCAGCCAAGACAATTGAAACTGACCTACCTGCCATTCGTTCCCTACCATGATCCTGCCGCCTCCTCGATTGCTCGGAATGATGATTGAAGATCGAAAGTGAAAAGCACCCCGTTCAGGGTGCCTTACATCTTTTCTGCTACACTTACAGTTCTAGTCGCCGGGGCGATTTCTAACAGGAGATCACTTGATACAGCCTGCACAGTGACATCTGAATCACTTCGTCTATGATGAAGCACGAGTTGCGCTACCTTTTCATTCTCTCGGTAAACGCTGATTAATGTCTGTAATGGATTGGCACTCCCGCCTGCGATCATCTTAAACCCCGGGGCTATCGTAAACGTCCATCCCTCCACCTCTACTAGCGGTGCTAACGAGTACAGGAAGTAACGTTTCCCTAAGAGAATGCCATTATGGTTCATCAAGGCGAGAGCCCCCAATCAAATGAATTTGAACAGTATAACTTCATTTTGCAAGAATTAGCGGAGGTTGAAAAGTGATTCGACAAAACTTCTAAAAAGACGACATACTTTTCTTAATCATATCCGATCCCCATTGTTTTCGAAATAGAAAATCTTTTCATCACCTTAAATCGCTCTTCCTACCGTCGCGCCCTCCAAAATCGCTCGCTTAGCATCGAGCTCTCCCGCTTCTTTAGCCCCGCCTATGAGGTGCACAGGCAGCCGATCAAGCAATGCGTGGTATAGCGAATTGTTGGAGGTCGCTCCAGCCGCTACAATGACCGTATCAGCAGGTATCATGCGTTCCTCCCCGTTCTGAATGAAGTATACCCCTTCTTCTGCAATCCGGCTATATTCAATTTGTGTCAGCATCTCTACGCCACGTCGCTTCAGGTTGGCGAGAACTGCCCAGCGCGTCGTTTTACCCAAGCCCGATCCGACATGCTTCCCACGCCGCAACATGCTGATCTTGCGTTTTCGCTGTTGCAGTTGCTGTACAGCTCTTCCATCCAGAATCCGATACTCCTGCAAGTATTCCGCTGCCTTCGGTGAAATCGTTTCGTCGTGCATCAGCAAATGGGACAAATCACATGCGATTCCTCCTGCACCGACGATCACTACTTGACTACCGACCTTGGCGCGCTTTTCAAATACCGCATCATATCCCTTTACATGTCCGAGCTCCACTCCTGGAATCTCTGGACGCCGAGGAATGACTCCCGTTGCCACTACCACTTCTGCAAAGCCTTCTTCAATCAGGGCTTCTGCCTCTGCCAGTGTTCCCAGCCTTATTTCGACACCAAGACGCGCAAGCTCTGTCCGATAATAGCGAAGCGTTTCATTAAATTCCTCTTTACCCGGCACCTGTCTGGCGTAGTTTAATTGTCCACCGATCTGTCTTTTGGCCTCCATGATAACCACCTGATGCCCTCGCTCTGCCAGCACACGAGCTGCCTCCAAACCGGCTGGCCCCGCTCCGATTACAGCTACCTTCTTGCGGTTTTCCGCCGTAACCAACTCCCACTCTGCTTCTCTGCCCACGAGAGGATTGACCAGACAGGAGGCTACCTTCCCATCAAAGATATGGTCGAGACAGGCTTGGTTGCAAGCAATACATGTGTTTACTTCATCAAAGCGTCCTTCTTTACTTTTTTGAACGATATACGGGTCCGCTAAAAATGGACGAGCCATCGAAACCATATCGCTGCATTCTTCATACAAAATCTTTTCAGCCTGGCGCATGTCGCTGATTCGATTGCTGGCAATAACCGGGATGTTCACGACCTGCTTGACTTGCTGGGCCACCCATACATACGCTCCACGCGGCACCATCATGCCAATCGTCGGCACTTGTGATTCATGCCAGCCAATTCCGACATTGAGAGCATCCGCTCCTGCTTCCTCAAGCATTTTAGCAAATTGCAATGTCTCTTCCATCGTCGTACTATCTGGCATTAAGTCCAATCCCGACATCCGGTAGATGATCGGATAATCGGGTCCCACTGCTTGGCGGGCACGCTTAGCCACCTCGATACCAAAGCGGGCTCTGCGTAAAAAGTCCCCACCCCACTCATCTTCTCGCTTATTGGTCACAGGGGATAAAAATTGATTGATCAAGTATCCTTCCGAACCCATAATTTCCACGGCATCAAAGCCAGCTTTTTTAGCACGGACGGCGCCATCAGCAAAGCATTGGATCGTTACTTCGATCTCCTCTGCGCTTAACTCTCTCGGCTTCCAACGGTTAATCGGCGCCTGCAATGGCGATGGTGCTACCGGGTCTAATCCTGTTGCTTCCTTGTACGCGTAACGCCCGGAATGGAACAGCTGCAACGCAATTCTCCCATTGGCTTGATGAACCTCTTTCGTGATCAGACGCAATTTCTCGATATCCTCGTCTTGGTATACATTGCAATACTCGTCGCCCATACCGCCTTCTGGATGTACAGCAGCCCCTCCTGTCACGATCAGACCTGCCTCTCCTTTAGCACGCTCTGCGTAAAAGGTAGCAAGCCTCGCTACACCATTCTCAAGCTTTTCAAATCCAACGTGCATGGACCCCATCATTATCCGATTTGGCAACGTCATCGAACCAATTTGAATCGGTTCCCATACTTTTGAAAGTTCCACGTTAAACGCCTCCAGACGAGTGAATGCTCATTCATTTTTATTATCTATACGATTCTCTCTCTCCTCCTCATATTCCTCCTTCCTCACATTTCATGCAAAAAGCTCAGGATAATACCCCTGAGCTTTCCTTATGTACAGCCTATTTTTATGTGCCGAGTTTGACGAGCATCCCCAAATCTGCGGAAAATCTTGCGATGGTTTCTGTAAATGCGATTTCTTCAGCTTCTGTTCTCGGCATCTGCACGACAAAGTGATAATCCAGTACGACTTTCGCTTCCGCCTGCGTGCCAGGCTCTACAAAGCGGCGCTTTTCTGTCAGCGAACACTCAGCTACCAAGCTTTTTGCTTGCGTCCATAATTGTTGAATCTCCTCATCTTGCAAGCTATAAGGATAGTCAATTTCCACCTCAATTTCACAGCTGTCCTCTTCCGCAAGCGAAAACAGATGGATGGTAGCCGTTGGTTGCTTTTCGTCCTCTGCCTCGGAAAACGTGATCAGAACCTCTTGCCCTTCCGCTTCTTCCAGCAACGAATGATCGGAGCGCAAGACGATATCCGAAATCATTCCATGCGTATGTAACTGTTGATTTAGTTTTTCCAGCATAAATTGTAACACGTACTTCTTTCCTCCTATTTCACGATATCCTCTCGTAGCAGTATAGCACGAGTTCTACAGATGCGAAAAACCCCTTCACGAGGAAGGGGTCGGTGAATTATTCATATTTTTTTGATTCATGAATTCTGACAGCCACGCACGACGCACTTCTTTGTTTGGACAGTAACCTAAAATGTAGCTTTCTCCGCGCATATATTTTTCCTTAATCCACTCTTTATGCTTGCGGAAAAAGGCATGCTGGAAATCAATCGGCATCTGCTGATATTCTTCCAAAGCTGAAGGGTTCTGGAGGAAAAAATCTTCATCGTACACAAACTCTTCGTTTTGTTGGCGGCTGATCAGGTACACAAAAGCAATCACCAGGAACAGGTTCACCAAGAAAATCGTCATAGAAATCCCTCCAGTCAGTAATAATTATCTGATTAATCTGTCTTATCAGCATATTATTATTGTACCACGAAATTGGTGTTTTCTAAACCTTTTCCATAAACGAATTTTTAAAATTTTTTAATGAATCGACAAATAAAAACACCCGCTCATGATGAACGGGTGTTTTTCGTACTCGTTAAGAGTTCGTGTTCGATCCTTGTGTAGGTGCAGGACCTGCATCCTGACTGGACGGCGGGATGATATCCGGCGGTGGAGTAGAGTTGTTGCCGTTATTACCTGCTGGTACAGTCCCAGGAGATTGTGTTGCATCAGTCGCAGGCGTCTGTGCTCCCTGACCTTGATCTGTCGACTGGCCTTGCCCTTCTGAGTTTACGACATCAGGTGGCGGCATTGCACCTTCATTTGCCGTACCGTCTTGATTGTCTGTTGAATTCGGCTCTTGTTCTTTCGGAGCCTCCGTTTTTTGTTTCGCTGATGTTGACGCAGCTGATTCTGTCGTTTTCTTCTTGACGCTCTTCTTATTGCTTGTCGCTACCGCTTCACCGGAACCGAGTATCGGAGAATTGTTGAGGGACGCTACGACGCTCCCGCTCAATCCCATCTCTGATTGCAAGGAATCGCGAACAGACTCGAGCTTTTCTTTTTCGAGATACGTGTATCCTCCCTGCCAATATGCCCCATTATCCAATGCGGTGACCGTAGAAGAATTAAATCCTTTGAAATCGTAGGCCAAGCCTTTGATCTGATCCTTGGAAAGATCGGTATGTATATTCTTGGCACCTACGTCCATGACGTTAAATATCTTCGTTAAGCCTTCAAGAGAAGCCGTTTTGTCCACGACAGCCTTGATGACCTCTTGTTGGCGACGGTTACGGTCGAAGTCACTGGAGTAGTACTTCGTTCCACGGTTGTCATGACGATGTCGTACATAACCAAGTGCTTGCTCACCATTCAATTTTTGAAGTCCTGGCTGGAGATTGATGTGAGTATCGTCAGTTGGATCATCGTATACCAGTTTGCGATCCACATTGACTTCCACACCACCTAATTCGTCAATGACCGCTTTGAAACCATCGAAATCAATGGCTACAAAATGCTCAATCGGAATACCCAGTACTTCATTCAACGTTTTCTTCGTTAAGGAAATACCATCTTCAGTAACCGTTTGGTTGTTGCGCTCTGCTTGCCTGCGTTCTGCTTCGCCATTGGCATAGACAGAATTGATCTTATGGTAGTCGCGATAGCCTGGGATCTTGACGCGTGTGTCCCGCGGAATCGATACCATGGTAACTTTCTTCGTCTTTGGGTTGGCAACTGCCACAATCATTACGTCTGTATTCATGGAACCAGTTTCCGGACGGGTATCAGAACCAAGCAATACAAACGACATTGGCTTATCCGAGTAGTAAACAGGATCGACATTTTGGGATACTGGCGAAGTAAATCCGCTGTTTGCAGGGCTCGTTACTTCCGTCAGAGTGTCCTCAATTTTCCAATAAATTGCTCCAGCCACACCGCCAACCAGCAGCAAGGTGATCAATGTGAAGGATACAACGAGTTTACGTATTTTTCGATTACGGCTCGGCTGTTTCTTTCGAGAAGCTGAAGCGCGTGTTTTCACAACAGTATCTGGCATATGAATCAGTCTCCTTGTTCGCGCACGCTTTTTGACAAAGTAAAGGGAGGCACGATTTTGAATTGTGCCACTCGACAATATGCACCACTTTTTTCTTCAGTTGGCAATACTCTGATTGAGGTATTGTACCATATCGTTGTCTGCATTTGTAGAAAAATGTTCCTTTAAACGAAAAGTCCCCCATCTTTTTGTCGATAAGGGGACTTTAGTTGCACATATAAATTTCGACTTATTGCAAGCCGCGTGGTGCCTGACTAAATCCTTGTACAGGACCTTCAGGTCGCTTGTTTTTGGAGCGGTGTGAATCCCCACCCTGCCGAACATGGCTCTCTTGTTTTCCATTCACATCATTCGATTTCTTTTCCATGACATACACTCCTCCTCTGTACCAACTAACGGGTAGTGTACGTCAAGCTATGTATTTTCATTCTCTGTCGAGGATCTGTCTTTCTTTTGCGGCATAGTAATCTTTTCGTGCCAAAAGGACATCGATATCGTATTGGCCATTTCCCTTTGTTCTCATCTCGGCCAAAGCAACGCCGAAAGCTGCTTGTTCTGTAAGGGACAATGCCTTGTTTTGCGCATAAATGATACCTGCGGCAAACGCATCTCCTGCGGACTCTCGAATCGGCATAGTCGGGGCAGCAAGCCATTTTTCCTCCTGTGCGGTGCACAGCCACAGCCCTGCTTCCCCACAAATGACCATGACCTGATGAATACCTTCTGCCACCAATTTTTTCGCGCATATTTCCACATCATTATAGGAATGAAGTGATTGGCCAACTAGCACTTCCAGTTCATCAATGCTCGCGACAAGTATATGAACACCTTCAAGCAACCCTTTCCATTTTTCTGCTTTTTTCACAGAAACAGGGTCCACGATGATCTTTTTGTTGAGTCTTCTGGCTTCCGCCAAAAATGCCCGCATAACCTCGACGGGAAGATTGGCATCCAGAAACAAGCCTGCGGCCTGAGGCAAGCGTTTGAGACCTTGCTGGACAATCTCCGCTGGCCACTCTTCATTTAGTTCCATATCTGCAACAGCCGTGTACAATTCACCGTCACGATCACGAATAGCCAAGTAGCGCCCAGTCGATTTCCCTGCGATTCGCAACATGCCATGAGTAGCCACTCCACTATTTGCTGTGACTTGCCTTAGCCACTCGCCATCTGCATCTTCTCCCACCAGAGCAAACAGCTGCACTTCTTCTCCTAGCCATCCCAGATTTTCCGCCACGTTTCGAGCTACGCCGCCTGCTGCTTGATGTACTTCACCCGGATTACTTGTTCCAGGCAACAGTCTGGCAGAAGTGACCCCCTGCACGTCAACATTGGCTCCTCCCACGCATAGCCAGTATTCTGTTATACCTTCCAGCATTCCAGCATTCCCCCTAGCCTTCTGCTCATGGTCTAGTCCATTGTGCTCCTCTCTTTTTCGACAACGTTTCGCCATTTACCTACTTTTTTAAAAACTTCCTGACAGATCAAATTCTTTATTTCCGACCATCATATTCCCATCATTCATGGATGACGTCCTCTAGAATCCATGCTACATTGAAAAAAAATAAAAAGTAAGTTACCTAAGAAAGGTTGGGATCGAACTGACATGAGTGCCTCATCAACACCCATTCACTCTACACCGGCAGGGACTGCGGCACCAACTGTCTATCGCATGCTATTTGCCATTAGCATTGCGCATCTATTAAACGACAGCTTACAAGCGGTCATCCCTGCATTGCTTCCTATTGTAGAGAAGAATCTGGCATTAACGTTTACACAAGTCGGAATGATTTTACTCGTCATGAATCTTACTTCATCTGTTTTGCAACCATTCGTCGGTTACTTCTCCGATCGCAAATCGATTCCTTTATTGCCACCACTGGCTTTGATCGTATCGGGATTTGGGATGCTGGCACTCGCATTCTCCGGCAGTTACTATTTCGTTCTCGCAGCAGTCGCCTGTGTTGGTATTGGCTCAGCCATTTTCCACCCAGAAGCCTCACGCTTCGCCCACTTGGCATCCGGTCCTCGCAGAGGGCTGGGACAATCCATTTTTCAAGTAGGTGGAAATGCCGGGCAAGCACTCGCCCCCTTGATGACCATCCTGGTCTTTGCGAATCTGGGACAGACAGGGGCTGCCTGGTTTCTGTTGCCCGCGCTATTAGCTAGTGGCATCTTGCTCTATGTTGCTCTCTGGTATCGTGGGCAACAGCGTTTGAAAAAGGCTACAGCGGCACCTGTCACGTATACGAATCGGAACAAGCGGCTGATTGCCCTCGGCCTCCTGATTGTCATCGTCAGTGTGCGGTCCTGGATGAATGCTGGCTACCAAAGCTTTTATCAGTTTTATTTGATGTATGTGAAAGATATGGATTATGCCAGTGCACAGCTCGTCATTTTTGGTTTTCTTTTCGCAGGAGCGATTGGGACTTTTTTTGGCGGACCGCTGTCTGATCGATTCGGAAAAAGGAACTTGCTCATCATTTCCACACTCGGTTCACTTCCACTGACATTGCTGACGCCTTACGTCTCAGGCTATTGGGCCTTTCCATTACTGGTGATCAGCGGCTTTATCATGCTTTCCAGCTTCTCCGTCACAGTCGTGTACGCGCAGGAGCTATTGCCTGGCAAAATCGGTACCGTATCCGGGCTGATCATCGGGCTTGCCTTTGGAATGGGAGGCATGGGCGCTCTCGTTTTCGGCTATCTCGCCGATCTTTACAGTCTGAGCTTTGTCATTCTGTTATGTTCGTTCCTCCCGTTGATCGGGGGCATGGGCTTTTTGCTGCCGAAAGACAAGACACTCCGCGAATGGGCTCACTAATCTATTCCAAGGAAAAGTCAAAACAAAAAACCCGAGGACACGAATCCTCGGGTTTTTCTTTATGCTAGGGGTTCTAGACTAATACACCTGTTGGTGCGCCCAGCACTTGGGCAATGACTGGTGGATACACTTCTGGCGTACCAAACAGTCTCCAAGTACCGTCCTCACCTTGACCGAACAAGCCATGGATCATCCAATCTGCTGCCAGCATAGCACCCAATTCAGCGCCAATAGACAGCTTGATTGTCTCACCATTCGCACGTTTTGCCGTACAACCAGATGAAGTGATTTCTTGCACGAGTATGGATTCTTCCGTGACATCTTTGATCGCCACTGGTTTGCTGAAAAGATTTTGAGTCGCTTCCTTTTCCAGCACACCACGCAAGCGATAGGATTCCGGCAATGTTTCCTTCAACTCGGCGAACAATGGCTGCATGACAGGATAAAGCGCGTATGGTCCTTGCTTATCCAGCCACTTGAAGAACGCCGTCAAAACAGACATCAGATTCGTTGCCAACGTTTTGGTCGTTGCGTCTGTGCGCGTGAAAATGTCGTGGACGAAGAAGTATACCAGGTCCTCTCTACGCAACTGCTCCCATGTGAAAGATGGGCCAAACGCTCCTCTGACGAATGAACGGAAGTTGTTCATGACCTCATCGTACTTTTTAACGGTTGCTTCTGACTTGCCTTCGGTCATCTCTTGCACGAAGCGATTGATGTCCGCAAGTCTGTCAGGATGCACGGTGTACACACTCTCCGGCAATCCCTCGATCAACGGACGGCGCAGCAGGTTATGCACATGCAGGCTGTCATTTGACAACGAGAGGCGAGGACGAAGAATGTCCATTCGGATAAAACGAGCCAAACCTTGTCCGATTTTATGATCCTGTTCCATTTGTTCCATCAGCTTGTGAAGTTTCCCATGCAGCTCCTCGTTTTCTGTAGCCGCAACCAAGAGCGGAGCCAAATCATCGAGCTGTTCATGGGAAGTAACCAGCCATTTTTCGGTAAAATAGGTTTGGACTGCCCACTGCAACACTTTTGGTGGCAAAGTAGGCTGACTCGTGATAAACAGAGTTCCTTTGGACAAACGAGAGCCCGTTGAAGTAAGAACGCGAATCTCCTCTTCGTTCTCAAATGCAAGCAGCAGTAAAAGCTCTGCGACTTCATCTAACTGCGATGCATACCCTTCCAGAATCAGGCTGTCATCCTGCAAAATCACTTCTGCCTGTACTTCGTATAGCTCCAACAAGGCATCCTTTAAATTCGGAAACAAATGCTCTTCCTTGCGTGTCGCATATACCCATGTCTCACGAGCAGCATCCCGTTTTTTCAGCTCGAATGCAGGATTCGACTCGATTACTTTCAGGAGCTGTTTACGATCTGGCATCGCATAGGTACGACGCAGTAGCGATTCTTGCTTCGGTGCTTCCGACTCGCTTGTCGCTCCACCAAATTGAACGATGAAGTGATACAGCTCTGTCGTATAGCTTCTCTTGCTCGTATCTGCCTTCGCAGCTTCTACTTCTGGATGCTGGCGTAACCACTCGAGCAGGCTTTCCTTGACATGTGGCTGCAAGATGATGCTGCCAGAGAAGAGCATATCACGCAGACCTAGATTCAGCAGGCGCCCTACGATCAATTGCCCAGGGACAACATTCAACGTATTGGCACGAAGCAGATAGTGCTTTTCTTCCGATATCGGTTGTTGAACCGTGATGACATCACGATCCACTTCCACGATTTCATAAACGTTCAGGTGCAATCCAGCAAATGCACGGCGAAGATCAGGCTCCATCCGACGTCCATGCTGTTTGATATAGTTCTCAAGCAGCGTGCTTCCACCTGTTTTGACGTCCAATACACACCAGTTGAAGAAATGGGCTGCCCATTCAGGACGTGCGACACTCTCTTGAGTCAAACCTACTTCTTCGGCAAAACGATTCCGCGCTTCTTGAATCGTCTCGCTGGTTACATTTGCGCCGACAAAATGGTTCAGTCTTTCGACCCAGCCAGCGTATTCTTTTTGCAGCTTTTGCTCGTGGCGGCTACGCAGCTCCGTAATGGGAGTGACAACCCCACAGCATTTTTTGTATTTTTTTCCGCTCCCACAAGGGCACAGTTCGTTTCTTCCTACCGACATAGAGGGTTTGGATCTCCTTTCCAGCCCACGCGGCATGCGCGGGGAATCATGCACAATCCCCCTATTTTACCGCATTATTCGTCATGTGTTCAAGTGTTCTCGCTTTGGTTCATGTGCGATACCCACATCCGTGTTGTTGCTTTCCCATTGAACAATAAATTGTTCCAGTCGATTCATCAACCTGACGATGCGCTGCTTCTCGCCCATGCATGCTGAAATAGCAGAGAGCTGGTTCGTGGAAAAAAGCTCTACCACTTCCTGCTCCATTTCTTGAAGGCGAATCCGATAGCCCGCGATAACCTCGCGCAGGATGGCAAATCTCTGCTCTAACCGGATCGTAGCCTCAAGTTTACTCATTGTTGTTCACTGGTCGCCAGCACCTGTTGAATGCCAAGTACGATCTGCTCATGCTTATGTTTCTCTTTCATTAGCACTTCTATAGCTTGCATATTGCTTTGTTGAAAATGAGCGACAACTTCTTGGGACATTTCTTGGTTTCTGGTCTCCAAGCGGTCGATAGCTTCTTGCATCAGTTTTTGTACTTCCTCAAGAACTTGCTGGTTGGTAATGGTAGACATAGTAGCTTCCTCCTTGGTAACTAATAGTTCATGTTGTTCTTCCACCTGATGTAAGGGATTCGCTGGTTCTTCCGATGCAATTTCTTCTGAGACGGACTCGCTGTTTCCTATCGATACAGAAGGGGCAGCAACAGCAACCTCGAGGGCCGCCTGCTCTTCCTTGGAATCTTCGCTACGAGCAATGATGTACATGGTATCACCGTCAATGCGGAAGCGGTCATCTTGCGCAGGGAGAAAAGCAGCATCTGCAGCAATTCCTACTTCCTGCTCCAGAAAATGGACTAATGTGCGAGCAGATACCTGCGTAATGCCATTGTCGCGGCAAAACGCATACACTTGGTCATTGCCCAATGTCCACTCTGCCAAAAACCACCTGCTGTCGCCTTGATATTGCACAAAGCGAGGATCGCGTTCCAATTGCAACATACGAAGAATCTGATTCCAGCCAAACTGCGTTTGACGACGCAGCTCTGCGACAATTTGCTCAAGCTTTTTTGGTGTTTGGCTATCGCGTAAATAGCGATGAGCCAAGTCGTACACTTGATGCGGCTGGTGAGTGACCTCTACGATCGCCTCTGAACTTCCAACTCGCACTGGAGACTGCTCCATGTTCAACACTTTATCCAGTATTGTCTTGCAGTCCAGATCCAAAAAAGCATTCAGCTCATTCGCTTCCATCCGGGAGCAGATCTCCGTACGTGGAAGGGAGCGCTCACCGGGCCGGAATACCTTTTTTACAATACTTGGTAGGGTATAAGTTGGCCGTTTCATTGCACTTTCTCCTTCTCGTGTTCGGCATTGTTTGCCAAATCAAATGGGAATCAAGAAGATATTCTACAAAAAGAAAAAAAATCCTACCTGACTTGAAGTGTTTATGAATTCCGATAATGATGAAAAGGAAAACCCGACACGGCTTCTACACCATGTCGGGTAATGCTTAGTCGGACGCTTTCCATTCCAGCCAGGTTTCTTCCACTGCACCCGTTGCAGCATCGATCTGCAAAGACTTGGCATCGGCCGTCGGTAAATAGGCCAGCTCTGGCAGTTTCGCTGAATGTGTACCTACCTTCGGATACCAGTATGCCAAGCGTAGATTTGCTTCTTTGACATACGCATCCTTTGCTTTCTCATCCTTGACAATACCGTCTTTACTGATGGTAGCAGGCATGGACGGCAGGTCATTTACTTGAACAAGGACTACGTTACCCTTCTTTGCGTCCACTTCCATGTAAAACAGTGGTCTCTTCGTAGGGATACCGTCAATCTCAGGATGAAAAGCAAAGCTACTGATCGGCCGCACCAAATTTTGATCCGCCCAACCCGGCAGATTTTCTATAAGACTCGTCTCCTTTACGGAGAAAGCTTGTTCTTTGGACAATAAGTATTTCTCCACAAATTGTACTGCGATGTCTTTTGCCTCATCATGCGTGAGCGGCTTCTCAAGCTCCTTTTCTACGGAACTGTCCAGCTTGAATTCAATGGGTGATTTTGTTTTACGGTCGAGAGTAATCCACGCACTTTGATACGAGCTCGCATTCCATTCATGACGATCGATGTCACTGTTTTTATACTTTTTGTCTTCTTTTACATTTTTGTACGTGCGCTGATTCAGCTTCAGTCCAAAATCCTTCTCGAGCATCTGCTCCATTTTTTTCGTATCTCGCCAGATGCCCATGTCTGCTGTTCCTTTGATTTTCATCGTCTCATTCGTTGTTTTATACACAGACGGAACTTCTTCACCAGACAGAGCATCTATCGTTGGCAATTGGTCGGGCACGTAAACAAGCTTGCCCGCTGACTCATCGTAGACCAGTTCCATGGATACCTTGTCTTGCCACTCCTTCGTTGCCTTTTCGAGTGGTACAGCTTTGCTTGGGTCCGCTACTTCTGCTGGGGTAGGAAGCTTTACCTTATCTTGCTGAAAAACGACAACCTGGCCCTTTGCATCAACCATGACCCGCGCTGTCTCTTTGTCCACCCACGTATTGTTCAACTGTGGGTAGACACTGACGACTGCCAGATGATCCAGCTCTGACGCACGATCGAAAGAGAGCGTCGCTTGCGGGGAAATAACATGGTTAACCGCTATGTAATTTCGAATAAAATCGACAGCCTTTTGATAGGCTTCCTTTTTATTGATTTTGGTTGTTTTGTCCCGATTCACATCATGCAGGACAAATCTGGTTATATCTCCCTCTGCATTCGTGGAGATATTGAGCGTCGTATTCGTAGTAATGATACTCTTTCGATCCGAGAGATTAATGACATACCCCGAGTTGCTTGTCCCTCCGTATGAGTCCACATGAAGGTCTTTCATGAGAGGCACATAGTCCTCTTTCAATTCTGTTAACAAGTGGACGATGTCTTCTGGCAACTGAATGGGTTCCAGACTTGATTTGCCATCATACGCATAGGAAGACAACGGATGCAGAAGTGCCACTGGTGTCGTGACCATGCTGACTGCCAACACAAACATGGCAGCTCTGTTTCGCTTTTTCACGAGAATACCTCCTATTTACAAGCCATTACTGTTAAGACGAGCTTCCTTCAAAAACGTTTCTGATTTATCTAAAAAAAGCCAACTGCTTCGTTTTGCTTAGCAGTTGGCTTTTTGTTCCATGAATTAATACCCGCGCCAGACTTTTCGTCTAAGCACGCCAGCGTACGCCCATTCCTCTTCTTCCGTCATGTCCGCTAGTGTTTGGCTCAAAGCGTTCATTTTGCTGTCGATCTGGTCCAGGTAATGGAACATGACAGCTGTTGGCGTTTTTCCAGATACAGCACTGCCCCAGCCGTTCTCTACCTCTCCATGATGACTCAAAATGCAATGCTTCAAGTGCAGAACCTCCGCGTCCCCTAAAGCAATATCTAGCTTGCGGCAAATGCCACTCACCATCTCGACTCCCATGACCAGGTGACCAATTAACTGACCTGGCGTGGTGTAATCCGGTGCGATGGGATCAGATAGCTCGTACAGTTTTCCAATATCGTGCAAAATACAAGTCGCCATCAGTACATCCCTGTCTACTTGTGGATAAAGTGGCAAGAGGCTCTGTGCCGCCGTCAACAGAGAGACAATATGCTCGAGCAAACCATGATAATAGTTGTGGTGCATACGAACACCAGCCGGATAATGGCGAAGGCGGTCCTGAATCTCCTCTGTTGCCAGCGCTTCTTGAATAATGGCCTTGAGCGTGGCACTCTGCAGGCTGTCGACTGCATGGGTAAGCTTTGTCCACAGTTCATCTACTGGAAATGGAGAGATCGGAATGAGCGACTCCATCTGAACTTCGTCTGATGCGGCAGCCGGTCTGATCCGCTGAATCACCAGTTGCTTTTTCCCACGATACACTTGGACGGCAGCGTCGATCTTCACGACAGCCTTGACGTTGATCCATTCCTTCATTTCTGCATTGACATCCCATAGCTTTGCCGTGATCGTTCCGGAGCGATCTCCCAGCTCCAAATTCAAGTATTCACTCTGGTTACTCGCTACGCCAGCTTCCTTGCTTTTAATCAGGCAAAAAGCGACAACACGCTCTCCCTCTTGATAATCCAATAAATATTTCATCTATTTGTCCCATCCTAGCTTATTTTTTTCGGAACAGGGTTTCTTCCAGCTTTTTCACTATTTTCTTGCCGACTAAATCATCCGCTGATCGAACTACCTTCGTAATGACAGCCAAGAGGTCTTCTTCGCCATTCCAATGCTCACGTACAATCGATTCATCGATGTCCACCAAAATCTTGCGCAAAGCATAAACGGCCAAAATGACGTCGTCCACAAGCCCGAATCCGCCGACTAATACCTCCGGAATAAAATCAACTGGGGTAATGAAGTAGGCAACCGCTACACCCGCTAACGCTTTTGATTGAACACCTACGCGCTTGTCCAGCATAAGGCGGGCCAAGAGAACAAACAAATCAGGTGCAAGCAATATAAAGTTGGCTACTGAATCATTGACTCCCTTGTCTCTAATGAACGCTTCGATTTTGTCACGCAATTTATCATAAAATCGCTGATGTTTTTCCGGTAATACTACAGGAACCAGTTCGGTTGGCTTCTGAACCACAGGCAGTAGATTTTCGTTGCGGTTTTCTTCACTCATTCTGATCCCTCCGTAATTGCTTTTTTACATTCTTCTTGTGTCTGAAATACGACCAGGTTGCGATCAATGCGAGCAAAGCGATAAAGAAAATCGCGAGGTTACGAGCAATCAAATCAAACAGCTCATCCCAGCGTTCTCCTAGTTGCCAGCCAAGCGTCACAAAAAGCAAGCTCCAAAACAGCCCACCCAAATAGGTATAAAGCATGAAAGTCGGAAATGGCAATCGCGTGATCCCCGCAAAATAGGCCGTAAACTGACGAACACCAGGGATGAAATAGCCTAGCGGAAGCGCCCATTTGCCGACGCGATTAAACCACTCTTCCGTTTTTTTGTAAACGGTATAGCCCATCCCTAGTCGTTTCCCATATCGTTCGAGAAAAGGGTAACCTAACGTTCTGCCGATCCAATATGCCACCGTCATCGCTGTAACGGAGCCGAGAAAGCAGACGAAAAAAGTAGGCCAAAATTGCAATTTTCCCGTTGAGACAAGAAATCCAGAAAAAACGAGCAGCGTTTCTTCAGGTAAGGGCATCCCCAAAATTCCTAGAAAGAACAATCCAAACAAGGCGCCATACCCATATTGCGTAATATAGTCACTAAAGGTTCCCATTACATCTGCCACGAATGTCACCACTTTTCCAGCAAGCTGCCCTCTTCCATTATGCCAAAAGAAAGGCGCATTCACAAACCAGAGCTCGTATGGCAACTATTAATTTTTGCCAACTTGGAGATACTCTACAGCATCAAACAAAAAACAAATCCAGCTTCACCATTCGCCTTACCCTTAGGGGATATTACAGACAAATGACTTGGGACAAACGAGGGATAGCACGGATGTGGAAAAAAACATATCGAAAGCTAAAATTCCAATATTACAAGGTGCTGAGAATGAAAGGGGCTCCAGCTTTTGTCGCCCGCGGATTTTCGCTCGGAATCTTCATCGAGTTCATTACCCTACCTACTTTTGGCCTTGCGTTTTTGTTGCTTTTCCCACTTTGCAAGCTGTTTCGCGCCAGCTTGCCCGCTGCTTTGGTTGCGTTTGTCATCGGAAAGCTCATCTTACCGCTTTTCATTCTTTTCAATTACAATATTGGATACGTGTTGATCGGCAAACCGTTACAAGGGCAATTGATCCATCACGAACCTGGGATGCAATGGCTTGTCTGGGTGAAAGAAAAAGGACTTGTCTATTTTACCGGGAGTGCCATCATGGGGCTGATTGTCGCTTTTGCGAGCTACATTCTCGTTTTAACTGGCCTTCAATTGTATCGTCGTAAGAAATTGCGGCGCTCATTTCCTGAGGAAAGCCCTACCCCTTAATCGCTCGAACGAAAAAGACCGGTCTGACAATCGAATGTCAGTCCGGTCTTTTTTGCTCGCAATGTTATGCAAAGTAGCCTTTATCGTGCAGGTGCTCCATGATTTCGGCAACAGTTTTGTCTTCTTTCAAGAGCTCCACGGTTAATTCCACTTGCTCTGGGGACAAACCGTTCGCTCCGAGGCTTTCCTTGATCAACACGTCGTTAGGGCGACGGAAGTACGTTTGCAACGTACGCTTCACACGTCCTTCCAGACTTGTTCTCAGCATCAATTCAGTTGTAGACATCTGTTCCACCTCTTTCCTAGAAAGATTTGCGTAACCCCTATTATCTTATAAAACCGTGGAATAATCAACCTTTCTGCGAAATAGCTTCCTTGTATAGTTGATCCCGGTTTTGGTCATGGGAAGAACGGAGATGTTCATCGATCGATACACCATCAAACGTCAGTTGGGAAAACTGCTCTCTGAGTACGTCTTCCTCTACGTTATTGGCGATAGCCTCGAACACAACTGCACGTGCATCCAACAAATACTGGCGATCCCGTTCAATCCGATGCAGGATTTCCTCGCGTCCTTTTGCAGGTACTCCGTGGCCAGGAATAACTTCTTCCACTTCTCCTTGTAAGACCAACTGCTCGATTTTTTCCAGACTCTCCAAATAGGCACTACTATCATCAATAAACGGGAACTCCAAATTGGATAGCATGTCACCGACAACCAGCAGCTTCTGCTCCCGGAACAAGGTCGCCATCTGATCGGGTGTATGTCCTGGTACAGGCAAGAAATAGACTTCCTGCCAATCCTGTGCATCCTCTACTAATTTCGCAAATGTCGGCATTCCTACTTCATACGATCTGACCACGTAATACGACCCGTCAAACCGTTTCGCCTTGTTCAGCTTCTTCTCGATCCGTCCAGCGGTGAGGATTTCTTTTTGTGCAATGACTGTGGCATCCGGAAATTTGCCAACTCCGACTACATGATCCCAATCTCCGTGAGTCAGGACGAGAATAAGCTCCCTGCCATTCCTCTCACTCTGCACATAATCAGCAATCGCCTCTATCTCATGGGGAAAATAGGCCGGATCAAACAAGTAGAGACGTTGTTCGGTTGATACAACTGCACTGGTCGTTTGCCACAGACAACTTGTAAACAGCTTGTAGGATTGTGCCATATCTATATGCCTGGCATGGTGTTGCGCTTATGCTCAGAGATTCGATGCAGGTAATCAATACGTTCTTTGGCTTCTGGTCGAGTTTCCCCTGTAATCAGCAAACGATCCAGATCCTCATAGGTGAAGCCCATCTCTTGTTCATCCGTCTGCCCTTCCCACAAATCGGCAGAAGGTGGCTTCGTAATGATCTCTCCAGGCACCCCGAGCTCAGCTGCGAGTATTCGCATCTCATGCTTCGTCAGGCTTGCTACTGGATTAAAGTCGGCAAGACCGTCTCCGCCTTTTGTCATATAACCAACATGAATCTCGCTGCGGTTGCACGTATCCGCTACCAAGTATCCTTTTTGGTTAGCGATGGCGTACAACACTGTCATGCGCAAACGAGCCTTTGTATTTCCCTTTGTTTTATCATCAAGCCCAAGTACACTTTCGATAGCAGGAACCAAAGCGTCGTAGGCAGGCCCTACATCTACCTTGTGCAAATGAAAGCCAATCGCTTCAGCTAGTCGTTTGGAATCTGTTTCATGAACGGTTTGCGAGTAAGCAGGCAACCAAACGCCAATAACACGTTCAGAGCCTAATGCACGAACACACAGCGCTGCCGTAACCGCACTGTCAATCCCACCAGAAATACCGACGACTGCACCGCCGAGGCCATTTCCGTCAATTTGCTCAAGAATAAAGGCAATACGTTTTTCCACGTCTTCTTTTACATGAATCTGGTAGTTCGCCAGATGTTCTTGAAACTTGTCCACGCTACCTACCCCCAGGGTTGAGTATTTCTCCCTCATCCTACCATGCCGTTTTCGGTGTGGCAATTGGCACAGAACGGGACTACACTATATACTATAGAGAGTTCTTGACTAACGAGGAGAAGGAGAGAGTCGATGATTATCCTCAAGACACCTGAAGAAATTGAACTCATGCATGCAGCAGGCAAGACTTTGGCTGCTTGTCATCGTGAGATTGCCAAGATGATTCGTCCAGGCATTTCTACCTGGGAGATTGATCAATTCGTAGAAGAATTTTTGGCTAAAAATGGCGCGACCCCTGAGCAAAAAGGGTTTCATGGATATCCATATGCCACATGCGGTTCAGTAAATGATGTCATCTGCCATGGCTTCCCGAAAAAAGAGCCTCTGCGTGATGGCGATATCGTAACAATCGACATGGTTGTTCGCAAAAATGGTTGGCTGGCAGACTCCGCTTGGTCTTATGAAGTGGGGACAGTGTCCCCGGAAGCGAAAAGACTGCTGGAAGTCACTGAAAAATCGCTGTATCTCGGTATTGAGCAAGCTGTTGTAGGCAATCGGATCGGCGACATTTCCCACGCCATCCAAACGTATGCGCAAGCACAAGGCTATTCCGTCGTGCGCGATTTTACCGGACATGGAATCGGTCAGGAAATGCATGAGGAGCCGTTCGTTCCTCACTTTGGCCCTCCTGGCAGAGGACAACGCCTTAAAGAAGGCATGGTCATTACCATTGAGCCCATGCTGAACATCGGGACGTACCATGCGACCATCGATGAAGATGGTTGGACAGCACGTACACGCGATGGGAAGCTGTCCGCTCAATACGAGCATACTCTCGCTATTACCGCGGATGGACCTGTTATCTTAACAAAACAATAAGGATGTACGAAGAGCCCTTGCATTGTCAGGGCTCTTTCTTTTTCTCCCAATGTGCTCGGTCGCACATCCAAGCGTTGACATCCCTTCTGCCGCTCCGTATGATGCAAGTACGCTTTGTTACTACTCAGTAACAAACTTATCCGACCAGCAACTGCTAAGCACAAGGAGGGTTCCATCCCATGTCCGATACAATCTCATCTAAGCAACTACGAGATATCCCATTGTCCGTTCTCCATTTAGCACCCATTACAGAAGGCAGCAACGCTGCTGAATCGTACAAAAACAGTCTCAATTTGGCGCAGCAGGTGGAAAAATGGGGCTTTACTCGTTATTGGCTCGCCGAACACCACGCAATGCCTAGCGTAGCCAGCTCTGCCACCTCCGTTCTCATCGGTTACATTGCCGGTGGCACCAGCAATATCCGTGTAGGCTCAGGCGGCATTATGCTGCCCAATCATGCTCCACTCGTAATCGCCGAGCAATTCGGGACACTGGAGTCCCTCTATCCAGGCCGGATCGACTTAGGTCTTGGACGCGCGCCCGGGGCGGACCAACGAACATCACGTGCGCTACGCCGCGATTTGCGGATTGGTGGAGAGGATTTCCCGGAGTTATTGGAGGAGCTGCGTGAATATCTTCGTCCACGAACTAGCGAGTCGGCATCAGCCATCCGCGCTATCCCTGGTGAAGGTCTGAACATCCCGATCTGGCTACTCGGTTCCAGTGATTTCTCAGCGAGACTGGCGGGCATGCTCGGATTGCCGTTTGCTTTTGCTGGACATTTTTCGCCGAACTTCACCTTGCCTGCATTGCAGACGTATCGCCATTGTTTCCGTCCATCGGAAGTGCTGGATCAGCCATATGCCATGGTTGGGGTCAATGTGATGGCAGCCGATACCGATGAGCTCGCGAATCGACTGGCCACCTCCCATTACCAGGCATTTCTAAATCTCGTCCGCGGCGATCTCAAGCCTATCCAGCCACCTGTGGACAATATGGATGAGCTATGGAGCGAATTCGAAAAACTGTCTGTCCAAGCACAGCTGCGTTCTTCCATCATCGGCAGCCCTGCTACCGTGAAAAGCAAACTACAAGAGCTGCTCGATGCTACAGGCGCAGATGAGCTCATGATTACGACGCAAATGTACCACCATGCCGATCGTGTGCGCTCTTTTGAAATTGTCTCCGACGTCTGGAAGTCCTAAATGGGGGATGGAATATGACGGAAGCAAAACGGCCTCGCGTACCTCGGGAAAAAGCGCAAGAGATCATATTGAACGCTGCTGAAGAATTGTTTTATCAAGAAGGGATCCATGCCGTCAGTGTAGACGCCATCGTCGAGCGTGCCGGAATGAATAAAATGAGCGTCTATCGGCAGTTTTCCTCGAAAACGGACCTGATTCTCGCCTACATGACCCGAAAGCAAGACGTTTTTTGGCAAGAGTGGGAAGAGAGCATCGCCAAACATCCCAATCGGCCACGAGAGCAACTCATTCAGTTTTTTGCTGATCTGGCTGAGCGGGCAACCAACGAGCAATTTCGCGGCTGTTGTTTTATCAATGTAGCTGTCGAGTTTCCTGATCCGGTTCATCCTGTTCGCGAGTTGGTCTGCTCCCATCAGAAACGAATCCGCAACGCTTTTTTGGACCGCACGACTGCCCTTGGCACTGCGAATCCATGTGAGCTGGCCTATACACTTATCTTGTTGATGGAAGGTACTTACGCGGATAGCCAGACGTACGGAACCGACAGTGCAGCGATCCGCATGGTTCCTGCCATCGTAGAAAAAGTTTTGGACCAAGCGCTTCACAATTAAAAAAGTGGCTCCCTGCCTTCTTCGGGCAGTTGCCACTTCCTCTTTTTGTCGCTCATACAGCTGTTTTAGCGCTGGGTACTGGTCGCATACTTTTCTTGTTTCGTCGTCATCGCTTCTAATTCTTTGACGTCTTGTTCCAAGTCACAGATGTCTTCTTCAATCAGTTTTTTCAGATGTTGCTTTTCCCGCAGGATTTTGCGGGTTTGCTCCAAACGCTGATTCAAATCGAACACGCCGAGATACACTGCTTTTCCCTCCCTATGTAGGTTTTCCACCTTACATGTTATGCAGCAATCGCCAGAAGTTGCTGACCAATTTTTGTAGGGTCAAAATAGGTAAAAAAGTGAAAAGAGACTTCCCATGAGCGTAAAGCCCTGGAAGTCTCTTTATTTGCTTTAAAGTCCTTTGTATTTGCCCAATTCTTCGCGTAGGCGATACACTTCCTGTACCAAAGCACGCTTCTCCAGACGGTCAATCTCCTGATCCAAATCGTTCATACGTGCATGTCCACTATATGGGGCATCATGCATCGGGAAACCGTCAGAAGCGTATGACCACTGCGGTTCCTTTGGCATGATCATCGCCATCAGCAAGTAAAGCAAAATCGGTACTCCTGTAAAAACAGTGAGAACGACAACTCCTACACGTACCAGCGTAGAGTCAATGCGTAAGAATTGCGCAATCCCACCACAAACTCCAAATAACCGTTTATCATGAGAACGGTATAGTCGTCTTTCCATCATTGCATTCCACCCTCTCTACAGTATCCGCTTGCCTTGTATCTACAGGATACCCGATAGGCGATTCCGGTAAAATGGTCCGTAGAGGGATTTGTCCTCCGTCGCTGGACGGAGATCAATCATTTGGCAGGCGGCTCATAAATGGGGCGGGGACGATCAAACTGTTCGCCCAGAGTCGCATACGTATGGCCCGCTAATCTGCTAACGGGTGCAAACGCTGCGGCATCAATCCTTCCTGCATGATACAGCTCATCCGCTACATGTACATGCACCACTTCCCCGATAATCAAATCCGAAGTCGTCGGACTACCTAATTCCACAATCTGATGCAGCTTGCACTCAAAATGGATGCGGGATGCACGCAGTCTCGGCACCTTGACGAGAACAGATGGGGCGACTTCCAGCCCCAATGCCTCTACTTCACTGATCTCTGGCGGATAATCAGCAGAAGTCTGATTGACTGCATCCACATTGTGTACGTCCACCATATTGACCACGAATTCTCCCGTTTGCATGATGTTTCGTGCCGTATCTTTTGGGACACTACCCGGCTTGCGCATGACGGCAACCGAAACCATCATCGGTTCAATACTAGCGACATTAAAATAACTGAAAGGAGCAGCATTGACGATGCCTCCCTCCCCTAACGAAGTGACCCAAGCGATCGGCCTCGGGACGATACATCCGATCAAGAGCTTGTATTTTTCCTGCCGTTCAATCTCGTGAATGGCGATTTCCATTGCGTTTTTACACCTCTTCCTATTCCTGCGGTGGCAACCAGCTTGACATGTATGCCTCATCCTCAATTTCCAACGCTTGCTTTGTAACGTGAAGCGGGTGGAATGTGTCCAGCATGACAGCCAGCTCTTGCGTTTCTTTTTTCCCAATGCTCGCCTCTACCTTGCCTGGATGCGGCCCGTGAGGAATCCCCATTGGATGCAGAGTGATCGAACCCTCGTAAATACCTTTTCTACTCATAAAATTGCCATCTACGTAGTATAACACCTCATCACTTTCTACATTACTGTGGTAGTAAGGCGCAGGGATCGCTTGCGGATGATAATCGTACATCCGCGGAACGAACGAGCAGATGACAAAGTTTTGACCGGCAAAGGTTTGATGTACAGGTGGCGGTTGATGTATGCGTCCAGTAATCGGTTCAAAATCATGAACACTCAATGCATACGGATACAAATAACCGTCCCAGCCAACGACATCAAACGGATGGAAGTCAAAGAAGTAGCTGTAGACCACGGATTGGCGTTTGACGCGCACCTCGAAGTCTCCACTTTCCACATGTGTCACCAATTTTTCTGGCAAACGAATATCTCGTTCGCAAAACGGCGAATGTTCCAACAATTGACCATATTCGTTGCGATATCGCTTTGGTGGTACGATCTCATTTTGGGACTCAATGACGAGGAAACGACTCTGCACAGAAGGTACAATCCGGTAGGTCGTGCCGATCGGAATAACGAGGTAGTCGCCCGGCTTGTAAGTGAGTGTACCGAAAATCGTTTGCAGCTCTCCCTCTCCTTGATGGACAAAGACGACTTCATCCCCATCCGCATTGCGATAAAAGTAATCCATCGGCTCTGTTGGTGCGCATACTGCCATGACGACGTCGTTATTTCCTAGCATGTATCGACGTCCGAAAATCGGGTCCCCTCCCGGGTGAACATCAAACGTTTTAAAATGCTGATGCTTCAAATCAACCTGCTCCACATATTCCAAGCGGACGTCTGCGTATTTGCGCGTCTCCCTCACTTGAGTAGGCGGATTGTGGTGATACAGAATGGATTGAATTCCGGAAAACCCTTTGGTTCCCATCACTTGCTCGCGGTACAGTCCCCCATCCGGCTTGTAAAACGTCGTATGCCGCTTTTGTGGAACTACCCCCATTCGTTGATAAAAAGCCATACGTTCCTTCCTCCTTTTTTCATCCTTATTCACAAATCGTATTGCGAAGCACACCGAGGCGTTCCACCTCTAGCTCCACTACATCACCTGGCGCAAGCCAAGCATACTGCTCTGTCCCCAGCTCCAAAATGCAACCAGTCCCTACTGTTCCCGATCCGATAACATCTCCGGGATACAAGGAGCAATCCTCTGAGGCGCGGGCAATCATTTCAGCAAATGTATAGTGAATGTCTTTGAAGTTTCCTTTTGAATACTCCTTACCATTGATGCGTGCCACCATCCCCAGATCATAGCGGCTCCCTTTTTCGCCTGCGATACGTACATCTGCCAGCTCCTCCGGTGTAACCAGCCACGGTCCCATGGACGTTGCGAAGTCTTTGCCTTTGGCTGGCCCTAAGCCGACCTTGACCTCCTCCCGTTGTATATCCCGGGCGCTCCAGTCGTTTAAGATACAATATCCTGCGATGTGCTCTTCCGCTCGTTCAACTGGGATGTTTACGCCTGCTTTTCCAATCACGCAGGCAATTTCCAGCTCATAGTCCAGCCACTCGGTTGCTTTCGGTCTGCGAATATTCACTTGCGTCCCTGTAAAAGCTGCTGCATTCGAAAAATAAAAGACGGGAAAGTGATACCATTCGGGCACCATCGGAAGTCCGCGTTTGGCTCTCGCTGTCATCACATGGGCCTCGAAGGCGTAAAAGTCTCGAAAGCTGGCAGGACGTGGAAGTGGCGAACCTAGCTCAACCTGCTCCAAATCCCAGGCATCCTGTGCTTCGTATGCTGCTTCGAGAACGGGTAACCAGTTCGCCCACTCTTCGAGCAATCCAAGCACTGTACTCGGCGCCCCTGGGCAAGCATGTGCAATATCTTTGACTTTTCCTTCGTGCAGAAGCCCTGCTCGCCAAGCATCCCTTTCCCTTTCTCGATAGGAAACCAGCTTCATGAAACCCTCTCCTTCTCTTGGGCAAATAAGAAAACCCAGCTCACCCCCAAAGCAATTCCGGTGCATGACAAATAAAAAGGGAAACCCTCTTTGTCAAAACGATCCGAAACAGGCATCAGGCGCAAGCTGGGTCTAGTCTGCTACTGAAAAAAATCTTTGCGAGATTTTCCCCCGCAGACAGCCAGCTATTCTCTGTTGTGTTTCCAATTGTTTGTAACGAATTTCTTCTATCATATCGAAAACGCTTACAGCTTTCCAGAGGGAAATGACGAAATTTTTCGCCTAGGTCATTTCCTTGCACGGATAATCAGGAAAAAATTGTTGGGCTAGCTGCTCCATATCACTTGGCAGTGGCTCCTCCCAGCTCATCGCAAGACCGCTACGCGGATGAACAAAGGATAGCCCCCATGCATGCAAAGCTTGTCGGCCGATATGCTCTCGTTCTCCCCCGTACAGATCATCTCCGGCTAGTGGGTGCCCTTCACTGCTCATATGTACGCGAATCTGATGCGTTCGCCCCGTCTCCAGCTTTACCTCGACAAAACTCATTCCTTCCCCTCGGGCAAGCACACGATAATGGGTAACAGCTGTCTGCCCATCCGGTCTTACTTGTCTGGTGATAAACGAATTTTCCGCAAGACCAATCGGCGCATCAATCGTACCTTCGTCAGACTCCACGATCCCTTGAACGATAGCTCGATAGGTCCGCTGCAACGTCCTGATCTGCTGCATACGACTAAATTGTTCATGTGCCCATTGATTTTTCGCCACGATCATCAAACCTGATGTATCTTTATCCAAACGGTTCACCGCCCGGAACTTTCTGTGCTCGCCACGTTTTTTCCAATACGCGATCATCCCATTTGCCAAGGTTCCACTGGGATGATTTCCTGTCGGATGAACGACCAATCCCGCTGGCTTTGCGATGACCATCAAATCCTCGTCCTCGTAACGGATGGAGAGCGGCATGTCCTCTGGGGCAACGGTCTCTTCCGCCTCTTCTACAACCATGACTGCTATTTTGTCGCCGGCTTGCAATTTTTCGTTCACAAAAACGAGGACGCCATTCCGAGTAATGGAGCCTTTAAACTTGGCACGTATGAGCAAGCGGCGTGATACACCATAACGCTTTTGCAGTACTTCTCGCACAGTTTGCCCTGCATCTGCCTCATCAACCGTGAAGCTTATTAATTCTTCTAGCATGTTGTCTCTCCTTTAAGTCTTCCCTCCCCCTCAGTATAGCAAAAAACGATCATGGCTGTTTGGCCATAACCGTCTGGTATGCTGATCCGATGCTGTCCTTTACTTCGATGACAAATGCATGCCCTGCATCACCTTGCGCCCACTGACCGCGAACGTCAAACAAATACCAGCCTGGCTGTTCGGGCGCCTTCCACTGATTGCCGTTCTCTATTACTTGCTCCACTTCTTTCATGCCGTTCCATTGTGTGACCTTGAGCGTATTTGTAGTTGGCTGCTGGGCAAAAGTGATGGTCATCGTGGCCCCTGGCCTTACTTGCAGTGGGGCAGGCTTATGCTCTGCGACAAGTTCCGGTGGTGCCGCCATATCTTTGCAGATCGACTCGTTATTATAGCTCCAGCAGGAAGATGCAGGCACCGTCACAGCTGTTTTTCCGCTCCATTCAATGACTGGCTGTGGTGGTTCCGCAAGCTGCGAAGTCCCTTGCGCGGACGATCCGTTCCCACACCCTGTCAGTAACAGTGTCGCTATCAGAAATAGTTGGCCAATCCATCCTACCTTTTTCATCCAATCACCTCAAACCTATGACGCAAGAAAAAGGGATTCGTTTCATACGATTCAGCTCAAACGAAAAGTGCCCTATGATTGCCAAACACTAGTTGGGATCGAAAAAGAAGTAGAGACCTCTTTCAGATAGTCATCGAGCTGTTCTGCCGGATGATAGATCGGTTTGCCATGGCACACTTCCAAATGGCGTGGTTGCAATTGGCGGACGATCAAACTGCTTTTGAGTGCTTGCGCCATATCCGCCGTAAACATCGGCATGGGACGATGCAATCTGCCGCGTTTGGAAGTAAACAAGTCTCCCGCCAAAAGCACTCCGTCCTTTTCGTGATAATACACCACATGCCCTGGAGAATGACCAGGTGTCAGATAAGGTTGCAGTCCGCCAATTGGAGCTACATTCCCTTCGGCATCCTCTGGCAAAGACTGAGCTAGGCCAGGCTGGACGTTTACTTCCAGCTTTTTACGACGAGGATACAGCTCTTTCCCTTCCATATACGGAATCTCGATTCGATGGGCAAAGACTGGTACGGATTCTGCCGCCGCTATTTTTTTAACGGCCCCCACATGATCCGAATGACCATGCGTCAGCAAAATTCGTTTGAGTGGTCCTGCATTCAACTGCTTGATAAAAGCCATAATCCGTTTCGTCATAAATGGCATCCCCGCATCGACAAGCGTAACGCCATCATCCTCCCTGACAATCCAAACCCGCAAAGGAATCAACAACCACGCTTTGATACACCAAATGTTCGCCGAGATTTGCTCCACTCTGATCATTCTATCGTCACTCCCTGTTCATTATTTTTTGACTTCCTGCTAGAAAAACATCCACGGATAGAGCAAATGTAGGGGCTAGCCTTTCCATCAAGCTGTCCAATGGTTCTTCGGAATGTGTATACGTACCGACGATGCCATGCAGCGTGTAGAAATAAACTCGTGCATAGGCAAGCGCTTTTTCTTCCTCTATCTCAGTTGGCAAGCAACGTCTCACAGCCTGCCTCAACAAACCAAACAATTGATTGCGCAGCGATTGCAATTCTTTTTCTGGTTCCTCTACATCGATCCGAGAGGCATTGATCATGAAGAATAACGTATACATTGTTCGATTGCGCAAGCAAAAGTGGATAAACTGACTACTGATTTCACGCAGGATCTCTTCTGGTGTTCGTCCTTGTTTGGACAGTGTTTCTTCCATTTGTAGCGCCAAGCTTTGCAACGGTTCCTTGGACAGATGATGAAGCAGTGCTTCTTTGTCCTTGAAATAAATGTAGAGGGTTGTATGGGAACAGCCGGCTGCTTTGGCGATTTCCCTGATGGATACCATATCAAAGCCTCGGGTAGCGAAAAGGTCTGCTGCTGCCGTCAAAATCGCCCGTTTCGTTTCTTCTGAGCGTATTTCTTGTTTGCTTGCCATGCTTGATAGTCAACTCCTTACTTCTCAAAAAATAGTAACCATCGGTTAGTAACCGTTGGTTATAATATAACCACTGGTTACTAAATTCGTCAAGACGATTTTTTCCACTCGCTGCAAATAAAAAAACTCCCTTTCCGTCACATGGACAAAAAGGGAGCTTACTTATGAAAATGGCTTACTTCGTAGCTTGTGCAGCAGCAATCGCAGCTTCGTAGTTTGGATGCTCACCAGCAGCAGCCACATACTCAGCGTGTACAACCTTGTCGTTTGCATCGATTACGAATACAGCACGAGCCAAGAGACGGAACTCTTTGATCGCTACGCCATAAGCTGTACCGAAGGACAGGTCTTTGTGGTCAGATACTGTTTTCACTTTGTCGATGCCAGCAGCACCGCACCAGCGGTTTTGCGCGAATGGCAGGTCAACGGAAACAGTCAGCACAGTTACGCCTTCCAATTTCGCAGCCTCTTCGTTGAAACGGCGAGTTTGTGCATCGCACACGCCAGTGTCAATAGAAGGGATTACGGAGATGATGCGAACAGTGCCTTTGGAATCTTCCAAAGTTACAGGGGACAGATCGCCACCTACTACAGTAAAGTTAGGAGCAGTATCTCCTACTTTGATTTCAGGACCGAGCAGTGTTACAGGACCACCTTTGAATACAAATGCGCCTTGACGCTCAACAGCAGTTGTCATGATTTCTTCCTCCTCACCAAATCTTTCATATGTACCTCAATATCATACCCTATCATTCACTTTTTTTCACTATGCCAATAGTAGAAATTACAGATTCACTTGCACTTTTCCGCTTCGCTTGGCTTGTACCTCGGCGATTCTCTTCACTTCATGCTCATACTCCCAATCCGTTTTCGCATTCAGCTCATGACAGCGCATCAGCGCATGATAGAGGGCAAAAGCGAAGGTAACCTGCTTCATTTCGTACCGCGTTCCATGCGCTTTCGGCAATGCTGTGTTGATAATTTCAATTTGATACGTGGCTTTTCCCCGCTTGTCCCTGACTGGCACGATATACCCCATACGCTTTAAGACATGGCCGTAATCGAATTCTCCCTCATCGTCAAAATCAATGGTGTCGTCCGATGTTGCCAAATACTCCAGCAAGGTCCCCATATCCAGCGTATCGAAGCAAGCAGGCTGTGGCATGGACAAAACTGAGCCGTCATTGTTTACAAAATAAATGTGGTCGCGATAATGAAAGATCAGTTCATCTTCTGGAACTTCGTCGGGAAACATCCAGTGATTTTGCGGAATCAGGTAACGCCAGATTTGTGCAGGTTCACTATGGAGTAATTCCATGGCAGGGCTCCCTCCTTTTCTCTACCAGTTTTGGCAAAACTAGCACTGGCTATTCAGACTGCTCTTGTATGTAGCGTCGCCAATTCCCATGCCGAATGTGCACTCCTGTTTGCTTGACCAGGTCTTGATCCAAATAACGATATACGTATACGTTCACGACCTGACCTGTTCCTTCCACGGTCGCTGGCACGATGATCCGTTCATATTCATTGCGCGAATCACCCTCGCCATAGTACGTCTCCAGCTCGTCAAGTCCAGCTAGTGCTTGCTCGTACACGTCAGGGGCAAACGTGACGATCTCCCCCACGATCCCCTGCTCTCCTTTCAGCAATCCCGGATAGCCTGCTGGCAAATGATAGATCTCGCCTTGAATCATCGCAGGTGTTGCCTCATGCTGATACGGTTTTACATAATTCCTATAATTACCAAACCCCGTCAAAAGTGTCCCGTACACAAATACGGGCAGCTTGTCGTACTGATTGTTCATGTTCATCCATCCTCCTGTGATCGAAAAAAGGGTGTCTTGTGTCGAGAAAATTTTGTATATTTGTTCTATATATAATTTTAATACGTCTTTTTTTCCGAGACGTAAGGGGGAGAGAATAATGAAAAAGAGAAAAATCAATCGCCTACTGGTAGCAAACCGCGGTGAGATCGCCATTCGGATCTTTCGTGCAGCAACGGAACTCGGCATACGAACGGTAGCCGTGTACTCCGAGCAAGACAACGTTTCTATCCATCGCTTCAAGGCTGACGAGTCTTACTTGGTCGGAGCAGGTAAAGGGCCTATTGAGGCTTACCTGGATATCGAAAGTATCATCGAAATAGCCAAGCGCAACGATATCGATGCCATTCACCCAGGCTATGGATTTCTTGCTGAAAACGCTGATTTTGCAAAGCGTTGCCAAGAGGAAGGTATCATTTTCATTGGACCATCCCCTGAGCTGATCGACAAATTCGGGGACAAGGTAGAAGCACGTCGTCTTGCGATTGAAGCGGAAATCCCAGTGATTCCTGGCACTTCGGAGCCAATCGAAACACTTCAAGAGGCACTTCTCTTTGCCAAAGAATACGGCTACCCCATCATTATTAAAGGTGTATCTGGCGGCGGAGGCCGTGGCATGCGTATCGTCCGCAGTCAGGAGGAATTGCAAGATTCGTTAGATCGCGCACGTTCCGAGGCCCGCTCTTCCTTTGGCAATGCCAAGGTGTATCTGGAGCGATACTTAGAACAGCCCAAACACATCGAGGTCCAAATTCTCGGTGACAACTACGGAAACATCGTCCATCTGTATGAGCGCGATTGCTCTGTTCAACGGCGCCATCAAAAAGTGGTCGAAGTGGCACCGAGCCTATCGTTGGATGACAAACTACGTGAAGAAATTTGCCAGGCTGCTCTCACTCTCATGCAAAAAGCCGGTTATTCGAACGCTGGTACTGTCGAGTTTTTGTTAACGCCGGACAAGCGTTTTTATTTTATAGAAGTCAATCCTCGCATTCAAGTAGAGCATACCATCACGGAGCTCATCACTGGAATCGACATTGTTCAGTCACAGATTCGCGTAGCTGAGGGTCATGCGCTCTCCGATGAGGAGATTGGCATCAGTGCGCAAAGTGATATCCAGATGAGTGGTTTTGCCATCCAGTGCCGTGTCACAACAGAAGACGCTGAAAACAACTTCCTGCCAGATGCCGGCCGCTTGTCCGCCTGGCGTTCTGGTGGCGGCTTCGGCGTAAGGCTGGACGGTGGCAATGGTTATCCAGGCGCGATCATTACACCGTTTTATGACTCGCTTCTGGTCAAAATCTCCACGTATGGCGCGAGCTTTGACCAAGCCGCTCGCAAAATGCTCCGCACATTGCGTGAGTTCCGTATTCGTGGCGTGAAAACGAACCTGCCGTTTTTGGAAAATGTCGTGACACATCCTGATTTTTTGAGTGGCAACTACGATACGTCGTTTATTGATACCAAACCAGAGCTATTCATCTTCCCTGGCCGTCAGGACCGGGGTACCAAATTACTATCTTATATCGGAGACACGATTGTCAACGGATATCCTGGTCTCCAGAAAACGGAGAAAAAGCCGCACTTCGACTCACCTCGCATCCCGCGGACACCATTTGCTCAGCCATATCCGGACGGGACGAAGCAAATTCTGGATAACGAAGGTGCCGACGGTCTGGTACGCTGGATTCAGGCACAGAAGCATGTGCTTGTTACAGACACGACATTCCGCGATGCCCACCAGTCTTTGTTTGCTACGCGTGTGCGCACCTACGATCTCGCCTCCATTGCAGAAGCGACAGGCAAGCTCGGTTCTGGGCTCTTCTCGCTGGAGATGTGGGGCGGTGCCACTTTTGACACGACGATGCGCTTTTTGCAGGAATCTCCCTGGGAACGACTGCAAATTCTCCGCCAACGCATACCGAATGTCCTGTTCCAAATGCTTTTGCGCGGAGCAAATGGCGTAGGCTACACCAATTACCCGGATAATGTGATCCACGCCTTCGTTAAAGCCTCTGCGGAAAATGGCATTGATGTCTTTCGGATCTTTGACAGCCTGAACTGGCTTCCCGGAATGCAAACAGCCATTGAAGCCGTACGTGAATCTGGCAAGGTAGCCGAAGCAGCGATTTGCTACACCGGAGATATTCTGGACCCGACCAAGACCAAATACAGCTTGGCCTACTACGTCAATCTGGCTAAAGAATTGGAAAAAGCAGGTGCCCATATTCTCGCGATCAAGGATATGGCAGGTCTTTTGAAGCCGTATGCTGCTTATTCGCTCGTCTCTGCTTTAAAACAAGAAATCAGCATTCCGATCCATTTGCATACTCACGATACGTCAGGAAACGCTGGTGCTATGCTTCTAAAAGCAATCGAAGCAGGCGTAGATATCGTCGATGCTTGCGTCAGCTCCATGTCTGGACTCACTTCCCAGCCAAGCTTGAACGGGTTGATCGCGAGCCTAGCCCATACGGAGCGTGAGACTGGCTTATCTCTTGAATCGTTCAACAAGCTGTCGGATTACTGGGAGGATGTACGTCCGTACTACCAAGGCTTTGAAAGCGGCATGAAGGCGAGCAACACTGAGGTGTACGTTCACGAAATGCCTGGTGGACAATATACCAATCTGGAGCAACAAGCCAAAGCGGTTGGTCTGGAAGGTCGTTGGGACGAAGTGAAACACATGTATGCTGTCGTCAATCAAATGTGTGGCGACATTGTAAAAGTGACCCCGTCATCCAAGGTCGTCGGTGATATGGCATTGTTCATGGTCCAAAACAACTTGAATGAAGAAAACATTTGGGAGAAAGGCACACGCCTCGACTTTCCGGATTCGGTCATTCAATTTTTCCAAGGGTATCTTGGCCAACCGCCGGGAGGGTTTCCGAAGGAGTTGCAGGAGCTCGTGCTAAAAGGTCGCGATGCCTTTACTGCACGTCCTGGCGAATTGCTCGCGCCCATTGACTTTACGCAAGTTACGGCTGAGTTGGAAGCCAAAATCGGACGTGAGCCCAGTCAACTAGACGTCCTGTCCTATATCATGTATCCGCAAGTCTATTTGCAATTTGAACAACGCCTGAAGGAATACGGAGAACTGTCGGTATTGAATACCGGAACGTTTTTCTACGGATTGCGTCCGGGTGAGGAAACCGCCATTACGATCGAGCGCGGTAAAACGCTGATTATCAAGCTGGTCGCAGTTGGCGAGCTTCATCCAGATGGCCGACGCATCATCTATTTTGAACTGAACGGACAGCCACGTGAAATCTTCATCCGTGACCAATCCGCAAAAGTCTCTGAACTGATCCGCCGAAAAGCAGAAGCCCAAAACCCTGGCCACCTCGGTGCCTCTATGCCAGGAAAAGTGCTCAAGGTGCTTGTAGCAGAAGGTGACAAGGTACGTAAAGGCGAGCATCTTTTGGTGAGTGAAGCGATGAAAATGGAGACGACGATTCAAGCCCCACTCGACGGAAAAATTAAAGCCGTCTACGTGAAAGCAGGCGAAGCCATTCAAACTGGCGATCTGCTCATTGAAATGGAGTAGGCATCGTCTATAATAGGAGATAGTAAATTGTTCCTGGGGATTCATTCCACTTGCTTTTAAGGAGGTGACCGACATGAAAACGAATCGAGTCAGCCATGTTCCATTTACGCAGCGGGTAGGCCGCTATCATACCCATATGCTTCAGGCAAAATTAAGCACGCCGGTCAATCCAATCTTCCGTTATAATTTGCAGCCGTTCTACACTCGTCAGCAGCAATGGACAACAGAGCTTTCCGATTCCTTAACGCGTCTCTACCGGTTTTCCTCCGATTTGGAAAAGAGTGCTCGGGAATTGATAGCCGCGGGGAAAGACAGCGAGGCTGGACCTGACATGGAGCTATTCCATGAGCGAACACACTCGTTAGTAAGTAAATACAATCGCCTGCAGCTATTTCTTGCGGAAAAGGCAGATACCTTGACGACGCAAAAGCTGGATGCGTTCGCTCAAGTGGCAAAAGACGCAGAGGAAAAACTCCAAACGTTTGGAATCAAGCTGTTACCAGATGGACAACTGGAAATGGACGATGAGAAATGGTTGGAGGCCGTACAGACCCACTATGTGGACTATACAAATACAATGGAGCGTGTAGCTCAAGCATTCAGAGCAGGTACATTGGGATTGCAAAGCAAGCCCCTCGGCTCCTTTTCACGTTACTACGAGGAAGCGATGGCTCTCCATCCTTATATCGCCTCCTCCAGCTCGAGCCTTCATTATCAGCATGTTGCGAAAACAGGCTTGTATGTAAACGAACGCTGGTAATGCCATACGCTTACTACCGAAAAAACAGGTATGCCCCTTTTGTGGAGCATACCTGTTTTGTGCTTGCCTTACTTTCGATCCATCAGGTCTTCCAAATCTTGTTCTTCTGCTCTGGCAATTATCGTATTGGAATAAACTGTGGGTTCATCCGATTTGGTAAACATCCCCTGAACTTTATCCACGATTTGCGGAACAGAATCCAAAATCCGGTCATAGAGATGGGTCGTATTTTCAAGCGGAATCGAGCGAATTCCTTGTTTGCCAACGACCAAAAAAGCTACAGGTGTAATGGAGACACCGCCCCCACTACCCCCGCCAAACGGGTGACCAGCATGTTCATGCTGTTGATTGTGTTGGTGCCCATTATGCTGGTGATCGTATTGGAACTCACTACCCCCTGCTGCGAAACCAAATCCTACCTTGGAGATCGGAAGAATGACACTACCGTCTGGTGTCTCAACCGGATCACCTATGATTGTATTCACGTCCACCATTTGCTTGAGATTTTCCATCGCTGTTCTCATCAGGCCTTGAATCGGGTGGTCTGCCATATTTGTCGCTCCTCCTTCCTGTTTGTGTCATGTTTTATCATTCCCCCAACAAATCCGGAGCATGTACCCTACACAAGGGAATAAATATGCGGGCTCCCACCTTTGTGATTAGGCACGCGTAGGCGTAGCTTGCCATTTTCGTTGTTTACTTTTTCGAATCCGCAGAAATACTTTTAGCGCAGAGAAAACGAAGTGACCCAAACTAAAATGTAACACCGCTTGAACTTTCGTATGTAGAAGGGCTTGATTCCAGACAGGCTGTACACTCATGGCAGGCATCGTCTGTAAAGAGATGGCGTGAGAGAGAATCCCGACAATCAGGCTTTTCACTCCCCAGATTAGTCCTGTCAGCGCCCCTGTTTCCGCTGCCTGACCTGTGCCCAACAACGTATGCCATTCTAACTTCGTACAGCGAATTTGTTTGAACAGGTCTTTTAGCAAAGGCAGCAAATCACGCACTCTTTCCAGCACGTCACGATAATTCCGATACCATATTTTCACTTGCCTCCCCGTAAAATCTTTGACCTTTTCCCGAAGCTTGCTTCCTCGCTGGATCGTTTCCACCTTTGCGACAAGCTCAGGCCCAGTTTCTGTCATTTTCAAGAGGAGAATGGGAATTTCGTATTTCCTGCGAATGATACCCCAAGCTGCAATCGTAATGTCCAATTGATCATTATCGCCTTCTCGACTGTAAAAACACGTCAATTGTATTGGCGTGATCACTAGTAGGACAAAAAAACCAAGTAATGCTAGCAACACCCATACCATGAAAAAATCCCACCCCTTCCACGTTAGTATGAGTGGAAAGAGCAGGAAATATGTTCAGCATTTTAATTAATCAAGCACGTATACTTTGACGCCTTTTTGCAAGCCATGATTTTCAGCTTCGTTCAACGTCGGAAGATACAGATCCACATGGCGTTGCTTTACCGCACCACCGATATCAGCTGCCACTGCATAGCCGTAGCCATCGATGTACAAGTGCGTACCAAGCGGGATGACATTTGGATCAACCGCTACAACACCTTCGCGCAGTGGATACTCTAGATATGACAGGATTTTGTCGTTCGGGTAGCTGTAAGCAGTCGTCTGTACCGTTAATTCCTGGCGAAAAGGTGTTCCGTTTGCGAGAGCTTTTGTCGTTCTCGGCTTATCCGAAAGCAAATGAAGGGCCGCGTATGTGGCTGCTTCGGCTCTCGTCATATACTTGTTCGGCTTTAATGTACCGTCCCCATAGGAACTCATTAACCCGTTTTGCATGGCGTAAACAAGTGGGCGTTGCTCTTTCTCTTTCACGTTGTTCCCATCCGGGTATTGGTTCAATGTCTGGATCGTCGTAGACCACTTCAAATTATTGACTACTCCGCTATCCCCCATCGTTCTTACCAGAATAGAGGCGAGTTCTGCTCTTTTTACTGGTGCATCCGGATGTAAGTACAGGTGATTCCCCTGCTTCTGCCCATGGACAATTCCAAGTCGATAGGCCGTCTCTGCATAAGGCGACAGCCAGCTGTTTCCCGGTACGTCCGCAAAGGATGATTGCTTGTTGCCAAGAGGTTCGATTCCTTTCGCATTGACAAACATCGTGAGCAGTTCACCCAATGTCACGTTGTCATCAGGTCGAAAATATTCGTTTTGACCAATTACGTCCGCTATGTAAAGTTGATTGATTTCTTGTTCTGCCCAATGGCCGCTAATGTCTACATAAGGTGTTTCGTTCATTTTCGTTGTTTCTGCCTCGACAACTGGTGTACCTATAAGCAAAAAGGCTGCCAGCGAGGCAAGGATCATCCGTTTCTTCATCATCAACCTCCATGGGGAAATATGCGATTCCTTTCGTACCATTTTATCGAACTATTTTGCAAAAACAACGAACAATAGTTTCCAGTCAAAAGGAAAGCCCTCGAACAGCATCATGACGAATACTGTTTCGAGGGCTGCATGAGCAATGGTTAAATGGCAAAAATGTGTTTGCCGATCTTTTTCACTTGTGTACGTGACCAAATCCACTTGGAGGTCGCCGTAACAGGGTTAAAGTAGTAAAGAGAATGATTGGTTGGGTCCCATCCTCGTACGGCATCCCAAGCTGCCTGATAAGCAGTCTTGTTTGGAGTCATCCAGAATTGTCCATCATCTACAGCGGTAAACGCTAATGGCTCAAAGATGACACCGGCAAGTGTATTGGGAAAGTTTTTAGACTGGACACGGTTCAACGCGACCGCCGCCACAGCTACTTGGCCCTCATAAGGTTCTCCTCGTGCTTCGGAATAGACCAGCTGCGCCAGCATCTGCATTTCCGCTTTATTTACCGACACTTTCTTTAGAGCGCGCCATGTATTTGGTCCAGTGATACCGTCAATCGATAAGCCGTATGCTTTTTGAAACTGTCTGACGGCCTTTGTTGTATTCGCACCGTAAATGCCATCCAATTTGCCTTTGTAGTAACCCAGCATCTGCAAACGATACTGCAGATCCCATACATCCCCGTTCACACTACCGCGCTGAATCTGTGTGGCTGCCAGGGAGTCGGCCGGAAAAATAAACGCTACAGCCATAAAGGCAGCAAGCAAGGTTAATACTGCTTTCTTGCTCCACCACATAAATTGTTCCCTCCTTTACCCAACCCATTCTACAAGTTGGCGAAAGTAGGTTCAATTCAAGTATTTTGGCACAAGTGGCAACATGTACCTGCCATTATCCTTTTGGCCGGAACAAGACTGCTGTGATAAATCCGAAGACGATGGCAGCCGAAATCCCCGCACTCGTCACTTCAAAAATGCCGGTAATAATGCCAATGACTCCATGTTGCTCGGCCTCCGCCATCGCCCCGTGCACCAGTGCATTTCCAAAGCTCGTGATGGGTACTGTCGCTCCTGCTCCAGCAAAATGAACCAGTGGCTCGTATAGACCGAATCCGTCCAGCACTGCTCCAGTGACAACAAGAGAGGACATCGTATGGGCAGGTGTGAGCTTGACGACATCCATGAGAAATTGACCGATTAAGCAAATCGTTCCTCCTACGAGAAACGCCCACAAAAACATCATGGTATCACTCTCCAAGTTACTCCGACTCAACAGCCACGGCATGGGCGATGCAAGGAATGCTTTCTCCCTGCTGGAAGGTCAACGGGGATAAGAGGGCTCCTGTGGCAACCAGCAAGATTCGCTTCCATTCTCCTTGCTTCATCCGCCGAAGTAGATGCCCGTACGTCACTGTAGCGATACAGCCACATCCGCTACCACCCGACCATACATTTGGATTTTCACCATAAATGAGCTTCCCGCAATCGATGTATCGCTCTAATGGAATGTGCATGTGATGCTTGGGCAACAGATCAGATAAAATGGCATGGCCCGTTCGTCCTAAATCGCCTGTTACAATCAAATCATAATGGTCGTGAGGGAGCTGAAAGTCACGGAAATGCGAATCAATCGTGGATAATGCGGCAGGCGCCATCGCTGCTCCCATATTGAATGGATCTGTCAATCCCATATCGACTATATGCCCGATGGTGGCTCCCGTAATCCGCAAACCCTTACCCTGACTGGCTACAACAGCAGCCCCTGCTCCCGTCACGGTCCATTGTGCCGTTGGGGGCTTCTGTGAGCCGTACTCCGTTGGATAGCGATATTGCTTTTCCGCAGCCCCATTGTGACTGGAGGTAGCAGCCAAGACGTACTCAGCAGCTTGACTATTCACCATGAGAGCAGCCAAGGCCAAGCCCTCCATCGCTGTTGAACACGCTCCGAAAATCCCCAGAAACGGAATCGAAAGCGTCCGGGCCGAAAAGCTGGCAGATATGATCTGGTTCATTAAATCCCCGGCAAGCATAAAGTTTATTTGCTCTTTCGTGAGCCCCGCTTTCTCCACCGCTTTCGAGCACGCTTCTTCCAGCAGGACTTTCTCCGCCTTTTCCCAGCTGTCTTGTCCGAGATTCAAGTCTCCGTGCAAGATATCAAAGTCTTCGGCTAACGGTCCCTTAGCCTCAAAAGGCCCACCAATCGCAGCGTGCCCGAGAATGACAGGTTTTAAAGGAAAGACCCAAGACTGATGACCTTGGCGCATCCGTCAGCCTCCCATCGTAAACAATGTTTTGATCAAGCCAACGACGAAAGCCGCCGCCACTCCAAACACAATCACTGACCCCGCGAGCTTGAACATGTTACCGCCGACCCCCAGCACAAATCCTTCGCTGCGATGCTCGATCGCCGCTGATGCAATCGAGTTGGCAAAACCCGTAACCGGCACACTCGTTCCTGCCCCAGCCCATTGGGCAATCCGGTCATATAGTCCTAGACCGGTCAAAAGAGCCGAAAGAATGATCAAGACAGCTACTGTAGGATTCCCAGCGGTTTTCTCCGTAAAATGGAAGTAGTGAATGAACATTTCTTGTATCCCTTGTCCGATCATACAAATGCCGCCACCCACTAAAAATGCCCGGGTAAAATTGCGCAAAAGCGGTCGCGGAGGCTCGTGTCCCTTTGCCAATTCCTGATATTCTTGCTGGACGGGAGTCAGCTTTTTCTTTTTTTGATCTGCCATGTTACTTACTCCTTTTTACCGTATCATGAACGGTTTTACTTGATCGATAATCTGTTGTAGCTGTTCCGAATCGGTTTGGTAGGTACGCTTCATTTGTTCATTTTTTGTATTGAGTGCATACAGCTCCAGATCCGCCTGACATTTTTTCAATGTAGCAAAAGCCAGCTTCATCGCTTGGGCACCTGGAACCATCAGTTTATCGTCATACAGGTCGAGATAGAGCTCTCCACCTTTGTCTACTTGGCCGAGGAAAACATTTTCCAAAGCCACTCCCGCTTTTTGCAGCTCCGTGCGAACCCATCTGCGATTCAGACCTGCTGTTGCCAACGGCTCGTCCATGATCACCCCATCCATAATGACCACTTGATTCTCTTCTGTAGGAGCCACTGTCAATTCTAGGTGTTTGGGGGTTACCGGCTGACTCTCTGATTTTAATAAGACACTGACTTCTCCGCTTGTTTCCATTAACGCAAACTCTACATCGGCTACTCGGAAGACGTTTTTAATGCGTAATTGTTCCATCAAGTCTTCCGCGGTCAAGCGTTCCTTTTTCAGATTGTCCTCCAAAATTTTGCCTTCCTTGATAAGAACCGTTGATTTCCCTTCAAAAAGGTCTCGGAGAAACTTGCTCTTGAGTGAAAGCCACTCCATTAATACAGGGAAGAGCGCAAAAACCCCCATGCCGATCAAACTATGATAGATCGGTCCATCCATTTCGGTTGCCATGAAGGCCGCAATCGAACCGATACTGATGCCGACGATATATTCGATGTATGTAAGCTGCTTGATTTGCCTTTTCCCAATGATCTTCGTCAATAAAAATAAGTACGCAACTGCGCCAATGGCACGCAGCGTGATATTTAACCAATCAGGCATAAGCCACCTCCATCACCTGAGGTGATTTTTATAGATAGGAAAACCAAGAGAGAGGAAGTCCCTCTCCCTTTCCCTACACTTCCACTAGAATCCCTTAAACTGTGGTTCTTCCTTTTCCAGCTCCGTTACACGCTGCTGGAGGTTGTCTACTATGGATTGTGTTTGCTCTGCTGCTTGCGAATACAATTGCTTCGCTTTCTTGTTTTGCGTGCTAAGAGCAAACGTCTCAAAATCTGCTTGTGCGCCTTTCAAGCTGGCAAGCGTCTGTTTTACTTGTGCTCCTACTGTCATATCCACTCACCTCCTAACACATATAGAATCCGCCTCCACCCAATATTTATGCGGTGGTCTTCCCCATTTTCATCTGTCAATAATTTCCGTATTCTTAGAAAAATAAAAAGAGAGACACCATAGGTGCCTCCCTTCATCCAGCTTATTAGATTAGCCACGTCCAGCCAGTTGTTGCTCAGCAAAGGAGACAAGACGTTTTGTAATCTCTCCTCCAACTGAACCGTTTTGACGGGAAGTGGTGTCTGGTCCAAGCTGAACACCGAATTCGGATGCGATTTCGTATTTCAGTTGGTCCAGAGCTTGGTTTGCTTGAGGAACCACCAGATTGTTACTGGATCTGTTGTTGTTCGCCATTTGTATCACCTCCTCGTCGTTTGTAAGTTTAATATGCGTGAAGTTTTGCTTGTTCATTCGTTCTTTTTTTCTTCCAATTTTAGTCTGTTAAGTGGAGCAAGGCATGGGCAATTCGATGAGCTGCTTCTGGTCGCCCCAGCTTGTCCAAACATCCTACAAAAGCATCCCTTTTTTCAGGCTGACGCCATGACCTGATGATTTCTTTGATTTGGACCGGCGTTTCAGCCAAGATCGCCACTTGTTGCTCGAGTAAAAAGGAACAGTTATGCTTTTCTTGTCCGGGCAATGGATGGAATAAAATGAGCGGTGTCTTAAGAGCAAGTGACTCCGCGCACGAAATACCACCTGGCTTCGTTATATAGGCGTCAGCTGCTCCAATACACTGCCACATTTGCGGCTCAAACCCTTTCAATATAAAACGATGGTCAGTGCTCTTTGTACCTAATAAGCCCGCCAGTCGTCTGTACAGGCTTGTATTCTTCCCTGTCACAACTACGATCTGCAATGGTTGCTCTTCCAACAGCAACTCTCGTACGACCTGCTCCACTCCACCATAACCGCCTTCTCCCCCACCAATCAGCACAGTGAATTGATCTGGCACGAGTCCCAGTTGTTTTTTCCAAGCCGCTTTGTCGGTATGCTGCGCTGTAGTAAAAGCAGGCCGAACTGGAATGCCATAAACATGGATTTTTTCAGGGCCAATCCCGTAGCGTTCGATTAGAATTTGCGCAATTTGCTCATGTGCCACCATGTACGCATCAATTGCTGGATGAACCCAAAACCGATTAATATGGAAGTCCGTGGGCACACAAACGAGCTGGAAAGGCTTGGACACCCTTTTCTTCGCTTCAGCCAATGCGGACAAGCAGTATGCATGCGTAGCGATGACGACATCTGGCTTCTCTTCTTGCAACAGTTGATTGGTTAATCTTGCGGATAGCCACCATCCAAGTGCTTTGGTTAATGCACTGCCCAGCATTTCTTCCTGTTCATAGATGCGTTGCCACACGGGTTGACCGTAGCGCAGCATATTGCGATAAAAAAAATGAGAGAGCACACGTAAGCCTGGACTGGCGGTTTTCAATCCTCCCACCACTCGCGCCGATCGTGCCCCCTCACTTTCCAGTAAAACTTCTTGCAGAGCTTCAGCAGCCATCCGATGACCACTCCCTGCCCATTCCTCTGTCACTAACAGAAACCGCTTTGCCATTAGTAGGACTCTCCTAGAGGCTGCTTGCCCTCCGCATATCGATTAAGTAAAAATTCCTTGGACATATAAACACGCTTTAGGGGCATTTCATGATTCCATGATTGCAAACGCCGCTTTCCATTGGGATGCACGATTCTTAGCATGAGGCGCAAGTACCATCGCTTATACCGAAAAAACCAAGTCATGGGCACATCAGAAATCGAGAAGCCCAAAGGTGTTACCCCTTTATGTAGCATGGTCGTTCCCACTATCCCTTTTATTTGATCTTTATTTTCCATCGAATCCAGGAACGTGGCTAGCTTTGGCAGTGATTGGAGGATAAGTCTTCGCAAAAGAAGTGCCAAGCGCAGTTCATCCTTCACTCCTTTGCACAGTGTAGCAAAGTAATAATTGTGTATATGTAGCTTTAGGATCAAATCCCCGTCATGAATGATGCAGTGATCGGTAGTTACGAGTGGCTCTCCCCGATAGCGTAATACAACAACCCGAAATATATTGTTCCCTTTCTCAATATAGGTAAGTCTGGTGCAACGCTGGTAGATTTCATCCCAGTATCCCCATAGCATCAAGAGGCTTGTATTCATTTCGAAATAGTTCCTTTCCCGCTATGTTTTCATTCGCTGGATGTGACCACTTACATTTTCGCAAAACGGCCATGACCTTTGTTGTAGTATGCCCAACAATGTACAATTCTCATCACCTTTTCACGTCCTTTTCAGCCGCCCCCAAAACATGACCACTACGGCAGCAAATACGGGCAACCACATATGATTAAGGAGCAAAGGATTCACCCACTTCCAGACATATGGATCCTGAAGACACATATCAACTGCCGTAAAGGTAAGAATTCCTCCGCCAATGATGACCATACTGGGAAAACGATTCATCAAGCGGGCAATCCACACACTTCCCCACATTAATAATGGGATGCTCATCGCTAACCCCAGCAAAACTAACCATAAATCGCCATGTGCTGCTCCACCAACTGCCAAAACATTGTCTAAACTCATGACAAAATCTGCTACTATAATGGTCCTGACCGCCTGACCAATTGTCTGATTATGCGATACGTCTGTGAGCTCTTCATTCTCACCCAGCATCAGCTTACACGCTATCCATAACAATAATAATCCCCCGATTGCCTTCACGAGAGGAATATCCAACATCCAAGTAGTCATTCCCGTTAGCAAAATTCGCAAGAGGATTGCTCCCAATGTCCCATATAAAATTGCCCGTTTTCTCTCATTTTGAGGGAGTCCGCGGCAGGCCATACCTATGACCACAGCATTGTCACTGCTTAATACGAGATCGATCATAAAGATGTGTAGAAGACCCAGCCAAAAATACTCGCCCATCCCTGCCTCCCTGGTCCAATAAAGTTCGTCCATTCTACTTTATGCGACTGGAATCGGACTCATGATTGAATATTTTTCCGAAAAAAGGCGGTTTTCAGCGGATTTTGTAGATAAAAACTTCCGAAAAAAATACATTTTATTGCGAAATCAGGATAATTATACCTTGTCTAAATTAGGCATTTTCCCTTACGATTTTAGTGGGGTGGATAAGAGATGGTGGAGACTGTGACGCTAAACCTTTATAACGTTTCAAGGAAGATTTTAGACTTAACACCAAGCATCACCACAATATGGCTGCAAGAAATTGTTCGCAGCATGGAAATTCCTGTAACCATTCCTCGCGATTTTGCAGAAAAACGAACAGTGCTCTTGGCTCGCTATCTGGTTGAGGATGTAGATCATGACATGCAGACTTGGGCATTAGATATGGGAGAATGGCTTCGTTCTCAGGAATTCCCCTTCTCCTCCATTTTGCGCACATATCAATTGTACCGGAATGTATTCTGGCGGGTTCTCCAACCAGAATTACAGAGATGGTCCCTCTCCTCACAAGAAATGCACTATTTGGAAAGCCAACTGGGCAAGGCCATGGATGAAAGTGTCTTCTGGGCTGTTTATCATTTTGAACAAATGATAAATAAAGAGCTGGTCCAGAAGGAAGAAACGATCTCCTATTTGCATAACGACAAACTGACCATGCTCGGAAAAATTGCCGCCAATATGGCTCATGAGCTGCGTAATCCGTTGTGTGCCATTGAAGGGTTCCTGAAGCTGATCGGCGAGTCTACGCAGGAACAGGCCCAGCTTCAGACGTACATTCAAGTCGTCATGCATGAATTTGAGAATTTACATCGGCAACTGACCGGATTCCTCAGCTTTTCCAAAAAACCAATTCTCGATGAAATTTTTAAAACCGTTCAAGTAGAAGAACTGCTTGAAGAAGTAGAGATGCTGATTACGCCTCGCCTCGTGGGAGAAAACATACGTTTTGAAAAACAAATCCACCCCTGCTCACTCGCATGTTATGAAGAAGGCTTGAAGCAAGTTGTCGTCAATCTATTAAACAATGCCATTGACGCCGTACAAAATCGTACAGACAAGTATATTCATGTCATTTCCACTTCTTCAGATGGATGGCTCTATTTGAGTGTGGAAAACAACGGCGAAAGGATTCCACCCGAGATCGTGGAAAATCTTTTCCAACCATTCTTTACGACTAAACAAAATGGGACAGGTATCGGCTTGTCCATCTGCAAAAATATTATTGAAAAGCATCAAGGCACGATCCATTGTGATTCCAATGAAAAACGCACACGATTTATCGTTTCTCTGCCGATTGCGAATGCTCAGGAAGTTGGTCCACGAATGGAAGCTCTCTAAGGTCGCTTTCTTTTGTCTCACGCAAAAAAGCCCCCTGACAAGGCAGGAGGCAAGGCAAGAGATCCGTTACCAATTTCATCGGTAAGCGATCTTAGTTTTACTGTACACGAAAACATATGTTTCTACCATAGAAAACGTCAGACAGCTTTCGACAAAAATTTATACCTGTATTGAACAAAGGCTTATCTATTCAACGATTGGATAAGCCTTCATACTTTTGCCTCAAGTAAAAATAGTCCTGCTTTCCTAGACGCAAAAAAACAGAGAACCTATTGGCTCTCTGCTTTATGTATGGAGCGGGTGATGGGAATCGAACCCACGCGACCAGCTTGGAAGGCTGGAGTTCTACCATTGAACTACACCCGCATCAAAAATAAATGCTGGTGCCGAGGACCGGACTTGAACCGGTACGGGAGAAACTCCCGACAGATTTTAAGTCTGTTGCGTCTGCCCATTCCGCCACCCCGGCAAACCTGTAAAACGTGGGCAAATCATGGTCGGGAAGACAGGATTCGAACCTGCGACCCCTTGGTCCCAAGCCAAGTACTCTACCAAGCTGAGCTACTTCCCGACATTATATTCTCTTCACTTTTGAAGTAAAGAAGCGTGCCCTGAGAGATTCGAACTCCCGACCTTTTGATTCGTAGTCAAACGCTCTATCCAGCTGAGCTAAGGGCACATGTTATGGAGCGGACGAAGGGTCTCGAACCCTCGACCTTCGCCTTGGCAAGGCGACGCTCTACCAATTGAGCTACGTCCGCATTGTAAGAAGAAGTTGAATGGTGCGGTCGAGAGGACTTGAACCTCCACGGTGTTGCCACCACTAGAACCTGAATCTAGCGCGTCTGCCAATTCCGCCACGACCGCATTTTCCCATCTAAGTAGCCAGATCTGTTGATAAGCTGACTTTCACTTTTTGGGTTTATAAAAACTGGTGAGCCATGAAGGACTCGAACCTTCGACCCTCTGATTAAAAGTCAGATGCTCTACCAACTGAGCTAATGGCTCATGAAAATGGTGGGGAGAGACGGATTCGAACCGCCGAACCCGGAGGGAGCAGATTTACAGTCTGCCGTGTTTAGCCACTTCACTATCTCCCCAAATTCATGGTGCCGGCAATAGGACTTGAACCCACAACCCCCTGATTACAAGTCAGGTGCTCTACCAATTGAGCTATACCGGCATATCTTTAATTATGGCATATCTTTCATGAAAAATCAACGTTTTTTTATTACGTTAAACCTTTTTCATGTTCGTGAACTATGCCATCTTATTAAGAAAGATGGCGGAGCTGACGGGACTCGAACCCGCGACCTCCGGTGTGACAGACCGGCGTGAACTCCAACTTCACCACAGCTCCAATTTTGGTTGCACCCACTGGGCACTCCGATCCTACTTGATCAAGAAAATTACTCGACGTAGAGCAAGTAGAAAATTTGGTTGCGGGAGCAGGATTTGAACCTGCGACCTTCGGGTTATGAGCCCGACGAGCTACCGAGCTGCTCCATCCCGCGATAGTCAGGACGACTGAGTGTCAGTGTTGCCACAGGACGTGGCGCTTTTAACTGACCTTCCTTGTCCGTTAAATATGAGTGGTGGAGGCTGACGGGATCGAACCGCCGACCCTCTGCTTGTAAGGCAGATGCTCTCCCAGCTGAGCTAAGCCTCCAAATCACCTACGAAGATGTAGGGATTTTTCTAGGTGACCCGTAGGGGATT